>NZ_JANIFJ010000003.1 GCF_024519155.1 Mangrovibrevibacter kandeliae
GTGGACCGCGAGGGCGTGGAGCGCGGCCAGATCCTGTGCAAGCCGGGTTCGGTGACGCCGCACACCAAGTTCAAGGCCGAGGCCTACATCCTGACTAAAGAAGAGGGTGGCCGGCACACGCCGTTCTTCACCAACTACCGTCCGCAGTTCTACTTCCGCACGACGGACGTGACGGGTGTGGTGACGCTGCCGGAAGGCACGGAGATGGTGATGCCGGGCGACAACGTGACGATGGACGTGACGCTGATCGTGCCGATCGCGATGGAAGAGAAGCTGCGCTTCGCCATCCGCGAGGGCGGCCGTACCGTCGGCGCCGGCATCGTCTCCTCGATCGTCGAGTAAGGCAGACGCTCTGCCCGGCGCATCCGTCAAGGGCGCGCCGGGCTAGCCCTCCACGCGGGGGCGGATGGGGCGCCGCAGGGCGTCTCGGTTGACTTGGCTGAAGACTGGTTAGGCGCTCGGAAGCCGCCCCACGCGGTGCGCATCCGACGAGAGGACGATTTGCAATGAACGGCCAGAATATTCGCATCCGCCTGAAGGCGTTCGACCACCGGGTCCTGGATGCCTCGACGCGCGAGATCGTGTCGACGGCGAAGCGGACGGGTGCCAATGTGCGCGGGCCGATCCCGCTGCCGACGCGCATCGAGAAGTTCACGGTGAACCGTTCGCCGCACATCGACAAGAAGTCGCGCGAGCAGTTCGAGATGCGCACGCACAAGCGCCTGCTCGACATCGTCGACCCGACGCCGCAGACCGTCGACGCGCTGATGAAGCTCGACCTCGCCGCGGGCGTGGACGTCGAGATCAAGCTCTAAGGAGCGACATGAACCGACCGGGCTTCGGCCCCTAAGGTTCCTCTGAAGAAAGAACGAGACAATGCGTTCAGGTGTGATTGCACAGAAGGTCGGCATGACCCGCGTCTACAACGACGCCGGCGAGCATGTTCCGGTCACCGTGCTGAAGGTCGAAAACTGCCAGGTCGTGGCGCAGCGCACGGACGAGAAGAACGGCTACACCGCCGTCCAGCTCGGCGTCGGCCTCGCCAAGGTGAAGAACACGTCCAAGGCGATGCGCGGCGTCTTCGCGCAGGCCGAAGTCGAGCCGAAGCGCAAGCTGGCCGAGTTCCGCGTATCGGACGACAACATGATCGACGTCGGTGCCGAGATCACCGCCGATCACTTCGTCGTCGGGCAGCGCGTCGACGTGACGGGTACGTCGATCGGCAAGGGCTTCCAGGGCGTCATGAAGCGCCACAACTTCGGCGGCGGCCGTGCCTCGCACGGTAACTCGGTGTCGCACCGCTCGCACGGCTCGACCGGTCAGCGGCAGGATCCGGGCAAGGTCTTCAAGGGCAAGAAGATGGCAGGCCATATGGGCCAGGTTCGCGTTACGACGCAGAACCTCGAGGTCGTGCGCACCGATGCCGACAAGGGCCTGATCCTGATCCGCGGCGCCGTGCCGGGCTCGAAGGGTGGCTGGCTCCTGATCCGCGACGCGGTGAAGATGCCGCTGCCGGACACTGCGCCGAAGCCGGCCGCGATCCGCGCCGCCAATGGTAACGCCGCGTCGGCGGAAGCGTCCGAGGGGGCGGAATAATGGTTGACATCACGATCAAGTCGCTCACCGGCGACGATGCCGGTACGGTGACGCTCGCCGACGAGATCTTCGGTCTCGAGCCTCGCGAGGACATCCTGCAGCGCATGGTCCGCTGGCAGCTGGCCAAGCGCCAGCAGGGCACCCACAAGTCGAAGGGCCGCGCCGAAATCGCGCGCACCGGCGCCAAGATGTACCGCCAGAAGGGCACCGGCCGGGCGCGTCACTCGAGCGCCCGCGCACCGCAGTTCCGCGGCGGCGGCAAGGCCCATGGGCCCGTGGTGCGCAGCCACGAGCACGATCTGCCGAAGAAGGTGCGGGCACTGGCGCTGAAGCATGCGCTGTCGGCCAAGGCGCGCACCGACTCGATCGTCGTGCTCGACGAGCTGAAGACCGCCGAGGCCAAGACCAAGGCGATGGTGCAGAGCTTCACCAAACTCGGCCTGTCCAACGCGCTGATCATCGGCGGCGCCGAGCTCGACGAGAACTTCGCCCGCTCGGCCCGCAACATCGCCCATATCGACGTGCTGCCGATCCAGGGCATCAACGTTTACGACATCCTGCGCCGCCAGACGCTGGTTCTGTCCAAGGCTGCCATCGAGGCTCTGGAGGAGCGGTTCAAATGAGCGATCTGCGCCACTACGACGTCATCACCTCGCCGGTGATCACCGAGAAGTCGACCCTGGTTTCGGAGATGAACCAGGTGATCTTCAACGTGCCGAAGACCGCGACGAAGCCGGAGATCAAGGCCGCCGTCGAAGCGCTGTTCGACGTGAAGGTCACTGCGGTCAACACGCTGGTGCGCAAGGGCAAGGTCAAGCGCTTCCGCGGCCGCATCGGTCGCCAGAGCGATCAGAAGAAGGCCATCGTGACGCTGGCTGAGGGCCACTCGATCGACGTGTCGACCGGTCTGTGACGCGAGCTCCGGGGATTTAAGTCATGGCATTGAAGAACTTCAAACCGACGTCGCCGAGCCAGCGCCAGCTGGTCATCGTCGATCGCTCGGAGCTCTGGAAGGGCAAGCCGGTCAAGTCGTTGACCGAGGGGCTCAGCTCCAAGGGCGGGCGCAACAACCTCGGCCGCATCACCGTGCGGTTTCAGGGGGGCGGTCACAAGCGGACCTACCGCATGATCGACTTCAAGCGTCGCAAGCTCGACGTCGTCGGCACGGTGGAGCGGCTGGAATACGATCCGAACCGCACGGCGTTCATCGCGCTGATCAAGTACGCGGACGGGGAGGTGGCCTACATCCTGGCGCCGCAGCGTCTGGCGGTCGGCGACCAGGTGGTGTCGGGTCTGTCGGGCGTCGACGTAAAGCCGGGCAACGCGATGCCGCTCGGCGTCATGCCGGTCGGCACGATCGTCCACAACGTCGAGATGAAGCCGGAGAAGGGCGGGCAGATCGCCCGTTCGGCGGGCGCCTACGCGCAGCTCGTCGGTCGCGACCAGGGCATGGCGATCCTGCGCCTGAACTCGGGCGAGCAGCGCCTCGTGCCGGCGGGGTGCTTTGCCACCGTCGGTGCGGTGTCGAACCCCGACCACGGCAACATCAACCTCGGCAAGGCCGGCCGCTCGCGCTGGCTCGGCAAGCGCCCGCACGTTCGCGGCGTCGCGATGAACCCGGTCGATCACCCGCATGGTGGCGGCGAAGGCCGCACCTCGGGCGGCCGTCACCCGGTGTCGCCGTGGGGTCAGCCGACCAAGGGCAAGCGCACGCGCCAGAACAAAGAGACCGACAAGTTCATCATGCGCTCGCGCCATCAGCGCAAGAAGTAAGAGGATTTCTTCATGACACGTTCCGTCTGGAAGGGTCCGTTCGTCGATGGTTACCTTCTCAAAAAGGCTGAGAAGGCGCGCGAGAGCGGCCGCAACGAGGTGATCAAGATCTGGAGCCGTCGCTCCACGATCCTGCCCCAGTTCGTCGGGTTGACCTTCGGGGTCTACAACGGCGCCAAGCACATTCCGGTCTCGGTCAACGAGGACATGATCGGACACAAGTTCGGTGAGTTCTCCCCGACCCGCACCTATTACGGCCACGGCGCCGACAAGAAGGCGAAGAGGAAGTAACAATGGGTAAGGCCAAGGCCGAGCGCCAGCTGAAGGACAACGAAGCCAGGGCGGTCGCCCGCACGCTTCGCGTCAGCCCGCAGAAGCTCAATCTCGTCGCGCAGATGATCCGCGGCAAGAAGGTGGAGACGGCGCTCGCCGATCTGACCTTCTCGCGCAAGCGGATCGCCGAGACGGTGAAGAAGACGCTCGAGTCCGCGATCGCGAACGCCGAGAACAACCACGATCTGGACGTGGACGCGCTGATCGTCGCCGAGGCCTATGTCGGCAAGTCGATCACGATGAAGCGCTTCCATGCGCGTGGCCGCGGCCGCGCCAGCCGGGTCACCAAGCCTTTCGCTCACCTCACGATCGTCGTGCGTGAGGTCGAGGAAGTAGAGGAGGCCGCCTGATGGGCCAGAAAGTCAATCCGACCGGCCTTCGGCTCGGCATCAACCGCACCTGGGACTCGCGCTGGTACGCCAACACCGGCGAGTACGGCGAGCTGCTGCACGAGGATCTGAAGATCCGCGAGTACCTCCTGAACGAGCTGAAGCAGGCGGCGGTCTCCAAGATCGTCATCGAGCGGCCGCACAAGAAGTGCCGCATCACGATCCACTCGGCGCGGCCGGGCATCGTGATCGGCAAGAAGGGCGCCGACATCGAGAAGCTTCGCAAGAAGCTCGCCGACATGACGAAGGCCGAGACGCACATCAACATCGTCGAGGTCCGCAAGCCGGAGACCGACGCGACGCTGGTGGCGCAGTCGATCGCCCAGCAGCTGGAGCGCCGCGTTGCGTTCCGCCGCGCCATGAAGCGCGCGGTGCAGTCGGCGATGCGCCTCGGCGCCGAGGGCATCCGTATCAACTGCTCGGGTCGACTGGGCGGCGCGGAGATCGCGCGCATGGAGTGGTACCGCGAGGGCCGCGTGCCGCTGCACACGCTGCGCGCCGACGTCGACTACGGCACGGCCGAGGCGCACACCGCCTATGGCGTGTGCGGCGTCAAGGTCTGGATTTTCAAGGGCGAGATCCTCGAGCACGATCCGATGGCCTCGGAGCGCCGGGCGATCGAGGGCGACGCGCAGGGTGGTGGTTCGCGCCGCCGCGAGCGCGAGCGCGAGCACGCCTGACCCGAGCTTCTGGAGTAGACTGACATGTTGCAGCCAAAGCGCACGAAGTACCGGAAGGCCTTCAAGGGCCGCATCCACGGTACCGCCAAGGGTGGGACGACCTTGAGCTTCGGCGGGTTCGGCCTCAAGGCGATGGAGCCGGAGCGGGTCACCGCCCGGCAGATCGAGGCGGCCCGCCGCGCGATCACCCGCCAGATGAAGCGCCAGGGCCGCGTCTGGATCCGGATCTTCCCGGACCTGCCGGTGACCTCGAAGCCGACCGAAGTCCGCATGGGTAAGGGCAAGGGCGGCGTCGACTACTGGGCGGCGCGCGTTCACCCCGGCCGCATCATGTTCGAGATCGACGGCGTGCCGGAGGACGTCGCCCGCGAGGCGCTGCGTCTCGGCGCCGCCAAGCTCCCGATCAAGACGCGCTTCATCCAGCGCATCGCCGAGTAAGGAGAGCCGACGTGAAAGCGAACGACATCCGGGTGATGACCGAGGACCAGCTCGGAGACGAGCTCGCCAAGCTGAAGAAGGAGCAGTTCAACCTGCGCTTCCAGCGGGCGACCGGCCAGCTCGAGAACACCGACCGCGTGCGCCAGGTGCGCCGCGACATCGCGCGCATCAAGACGATCGCCCGCCAGAAGGCGGCCGAGGCAAAGGCCTGAGGTTCCAGAATATGCCCAAACGCGTTTTGCAGGGGACCGTGGTCTCCGACAAGAATGACAAGACGGTGGTGGTGCTGGTGGAACGCCGTTTCACCCACCCGCTGTTCAAGAAGACCGTGCGCCGGTCGAAGAAGTACAAGGCGCACGACGAGCTGAACGAGTGCAAGGTGGGCGACACGGTCTCCATCCAG
The DNA here is from genome assembly GCF_024519155.1 of Mangrovibrevibacter kandeliae. Lineage (GTDB taxonomy): Bacteria > Pseudomonadota > Alphaproteobacteria > Rhizobiales > Rhizobiaceae > Mangrovibrevibacter > Mangrovibrevibacter kandeliae. Next base: position 5,613 of record NZ_JANIFJ010000003.1, read on the forward strand.
GAAACCCGCCCGATCTCCAAGGACAAGAGCTGGATCGTCCTGAAGGACGAGGCAGCAGCGGTTTGATGTTGTTTTTCTGCCGCGTGGCGCGATCCGCGCGCCCGGGCAGATCAAAGTTGAAGGCGGCCTGACATGATTCAGATGCAAACAAACCTCGACGTGGCGGACAATTCCGGCGCCCGTCGTGTCATGTGCATCAAGGTGCTGGGCGGTTCGAAGCGGAAATACGCCTCGGTCGGCGACGTGATCGTCGTGTCGATCAAGGAGGCGATCCCGCGCGGCCGCGTCAAGAAGGGCGACGTGATGAAGGCCGTGGTGGTGCGGACCGCGAAGGACATTCGTCGTCCGGACGGCTCGGTCATCCGCTTCGACACCAATGCTGCGGTCCTGATCGACAACAAGAAGGAGCCGATCGGCACCCGCATCTTCGGACCGGTTCCGCGCGAGCTGCGCGCCAAGAACCACATGAAGATCATCTCGCTGGCGCCCGAAGTGCTTTAAGGACCGCAACGATGCAGAGAATTCGCAAGGGCGACACGGTCGTCGTGCTGGCCGGCAAGGACAAGGGCCGGACCGGTGAGGTGCTGAAGGTGATGCCGAAGGACGACCGTGCGGTCGTCCAGGGTGTGAACCTCGTCAAGAAGCACCAGAAGCAGTCCGCAAGCCAGGAGGCGGGCATCGTCTCCAAGGAGGCCTCGATCCACCTGTCGAACCTGGCGGTCGCAGACCCCAAGGACGGCAAGGCGACGCGGGTCGGCTTCAAGGTTTTGGAAGACGGCACCAAGGTGCGCGTCGCCAAGCGTTCGGGAGAACAGATCGATGGCTGAGACCGCTTACGAGCCTCGCCTCAAGCAGGTTTACAACGAGACGATCCGCAAGCAGATGCAGGATCAGTTCTCCTACGGCAACGTCATGCAGATCCCGCGTCTGGACAAGATCGTGATCAACATGGGCGTCGGTGAAGCGACGGGCGACTCCAAGAAGCCGACCGTGGCGGCCGAGGACCTGGCGCAGATCGCCGGCCAGAAGCCGGTCATCACCCGTGCGCGGAACTCGATCGCCGGCTTCAAGGTCCGCGAGGGCATGCCGATCGGCTGCAAGGTGACGCTGCGCAAGGACCGCATGTATGAGTTCCTGGACCGCCTGATCCAGATCGCGCTGCCGCGCGTTCGTGATTTCCGCGGCCTGAACCCCAAGAGCTTCGACGGCCGCGGCAACTATGCCATGGGCCTGAAGGAGCACATCGTGTTCCCCGAGATCAACTACGACAAGGTCGATCAGATGTGGGGAATGGACATCATCGTCTGCACGACGGCGAGCAACGACGACGAAGCCCGGGCGCTCCTCAAGGCGTTCAACTTCCCGTTCCGCCAGTAACGACAGGCGAGAAAGGACAAACGACATGGCCAAGAAGAGCGCGATCGAGAAGAACAAGCGTCGCGAGCGGATGGTGAAGAAGTACGCCGCCAAGCGCGCTGCGCTGAAGGCGGTGACCGCCGACCAGAGCGCGACCATGGAAGATCGCTTCCGGGCGCAGCTGCAGCTCGCCGAGCTGCCGCGCAACGGCTCGAAGGTTCGTCTGCGCAACCGCTGCGAGGTGACGGGGCGTCCGCGCGCCTACTATCGCAAGCTGAAGATGAGCCGTATCGCGCTCCGGGAACTCGGCAACGAGGGCATGATCCCGGGCATCGTGAAGTCGAGCTGGTAAGGAGAGACCCTCATGGCTTTGTCAGATCCGCTCGGCGACATGCTGACCCGCATCCGCAACGCTCTGCAGCGCAACAAGTCGACCGTGTCGACGCCTGCATCGAAGCTGCGCGCCCGCGTGCTCGACGTCCTCAAGGACGAGGGCTACATCCGCGGCTACACCACGACCGATTTCGGCAACGGCAAGTCCGAGTTCGAAATCGAGCTGAAGTACTACGAGGGTGGCCCGGTCATCCGCGAGATCGCCCGCGTCTCCAAGCCCGGTCGACGCGTCTACGTTTCGGCGAAGACCATCCCGCACGTGTCGAACGGGCTCGGCATCTCGGTCCTCTCGACGCCGAAGGGCGTGATGGCCGACCACAGCGCGCGTGAACACAATGTCGGCGGTGAGGTGCTCTGCCGCGTCGTCTGACGCGGCGGACGCACTCCCTCCCAGAAACGGACAGGTTTTAGCGATGTCTCGTATTGGTAAGAAGCCGGTCGCCGTGCCCGCCGGCGTGACGGCCACGGTCGAAGGGCAGACCGTCAAGGCCAAGGGGCCGAAGGGCGAGCTCAGCTTCGTCGTCAATGACGAGGTGTTGGTGAAGCTCGAGGACAACGCGGTGGCGGTCGATCCGCGCGATCAGTCCAAGGACGCCCGCTCCAAGTGGGGCATGTCCCGGACCATGATCTCGAACATCTTCAAGGGTGTGAAGGACGGTTTCGAGCGCAAGCTCGAGATCAGCGGCGTCGGCTACCGCGCCTCGATGCAGGGGAAGAACCTGCAGCTGGCGCTCGGCTTCAGCCACGACGTGGTCTATCAGGTGCCGGAAGGCATCCAGGTGGCGGTGCCCAAGCCGACCGAGATCGTCGTGACTGGCATCGACAAGCAGCGCGTCGGCCAGGTCGCCGCGGAGATCCGCGAATACCGCGGTCCCGAGCCCTACAAGGGCAAGGGTGTGAAGTACGCGGGCGAGCGCATCGTCCGCAAGGAAGGCAAGAAGAAGTAAGGCAACCGACAATGGCAACTGTGAAGGAAATGCTGCGCCGCCGTGCGTCGCGCGTTCGTCGGTCCCTGAAGAAGGTGGCCAACGGCCGCCCGCGTCTTTCGGTGCACCGCTCGTCCAAGAACATCTACGCGCAGGTCATCGACGATGCGGAAGGGCGCACGATCGCCGCCGCCTCGTCGCTCGAGCCGGCGCTGCGCGAGCAGCTGAAGACGGGGGCGGACAAGGAAGCCGCGGCCGCCGTTGGCAAGCTCGTCGCCGAGCGGGCCAAGCAGGCCGGCGTCACCGACGTGGTGTTCGATCGCGGCGCGTTCATTTACCACGGCCGCATCCAGGCCCTCGCCGATTCGGCCCGCGAAGGCGGCCTGAACTTCTAAGACGGCCGCGCCGCGCTTGCGGCCGGGCTCCACCGGCGTGCCGCGCGATGCGGCCGCCATCCCTCGGACGCCTCCGGAAAAAAACAAGGACAGGATCATGGCGCCAAGAAACGATCGGAACGACCGCGACGAGCGCGACGACGGCTTCGTCGACAAGCTGGTCCACATCAACCGCGTCGCCAAGGTGGTGAAGGGCGGACGGCGCTTCGGCTTTGCCGCGCTCGTCGTCGTCGGCGACCTCAAGGGCCGCGTCGGCTTCGGCCACGGCAAGGCGCGCGAAGTGCCGGAGGCGATCCGCAAGGCGACGGAAGCCGCCAAGCGCGACATGATCTTCGTGCCGCTGCGCGACGCCCGCACCCTGCATCACGACACGCAGGGCCGTCACGGCGCGGGTCGCGTCGTGCTGCGCACCGCCGAGGCCGGCACCGGCATCATCGCCGGCGGTCCGATGCGCGCCGTCTTCGAGGCGGTCGGCATGCACGATGTCGTCGCGAAGTCGCTCGGCTCGTCGAACCCGTACAACATGGTGCGCGCCACGTTCGACGCTCTGAAGAATCAGATGCACCCGAAGGACGTCGCCGCTCGTCGTGGCCTCAAGTACTCGACGCTGCAGGCGCGCCGCCGTGACGTCGTCGGTGCCGGCGCCGAAGAAGCCTGACCCGCAGGGCCGCCCGATGCGGCGGTCCGTCTCATGATCAAGGAGCCTCGTTATGGCTGATACGAAGATTGCGGGTAAGACGCTCACCGTCGAGCAGATCGGAAGCCCGCTCCGCCGGCCGGACACCCAGCGCCAGACGCTGATCGGTCTCGGCCTCAACAAGATGAACCGCCGGCGCACGCTCGAGGACACGCCCTCGATCCGCGGCATGATCGCCAAGGTCCAGCACCTCGTCCGCATCGTCGACGAAGCCTGACCAGGAGAGCTGACATGAAACTCAACGAACTCAGCGATCGCGAGGGCGCGACGCATGCGCGCAAGCGCGTCGGGCGCGGCATCGGCTCGGGCTCCGGCAAGACCGGCGGGCGCGGCGTCAAGGGCCAGAAGTCCCGTTCGGGCGTGGCCATCAACGGCTTCGAGGGCGGTCAGATGCCGCTCTATCGTCGCCTGCCGAAGCGCGGCTTCACCAACATCTTCGCCAAGACCTACGCGATCGTCTCGCTGCGTCGCATCCAGCAGGCGATCGACGCCGGCAAGCTCGATGCCTCGACCGAGATCGACTTCGAGGCGCTGAAGGCCGCCGGCGTGCTGCGACGCGGCAAGGACGGCCTGAAGCTGCTGGCCGATGGCGAACTGACCGCCAAGGTCGCGCTGACCGTCGACGCGGCGTCCAAGGCTGCGGTCGAGAAGGTTCAAAAGGCCGGCGGATCCGTTGCGGTGGCCGGCGCCGAGGCGTAAGCCTCTCGTACAAGTCGGCGAGGCCGCTTATCTCTCCTGCTGCCTCGCAAGGGAGGGATGACCTCCCGCCCAAGGGGCGACCCGGAGAACAGACGCACATGGCATCGGCAGCGGAACAACTCGCCGCGAACCTCAACTTCTCCGCCTTCGGCAAGGCGGAGGATCTCAAGAAGCGCATCTGGTTCACGCTGGGTGCGCTTCTGGTCTACCGGCTCGGCACGTACATCCCGATGCCGGGGATCAACCCGGAAGCTCTGGCGCAGGCGTTCCAGCAGCAGTCGACCGGTATTCTCGGCCTCTTCAACATGTTTTCGGGCGGCGCCGTCGGGCGCATGGCGATCTTCGCCCTCGGGATCATGCCCTACATCTCCGCCTCCATCATCATCCAGCTGATGACCTCGGTCATCCCGTCGCTGGAGCAGCTGAAGAAGGAAGGCGAGCAGGGCCGCCAGGTCATCAACCAGTACACTCGCTACGGCACGGTGCTTCTGGCGACCGTCCAGGCCTACGGCATCGCCGTCGGTCTGCAGTCCGCCACCAACATCGTCTCGAACCCCGGCTGGTTCTTCATCATCTCGGCGGTCATCACCCTCGTCGGCGGCACGATGTTCCTGATGTGGCTCGGCGAGCAGATCACCTCGCGCGGCATCGGCAACGGCATCTCGCTGATCATCTTCTCGGGCATCGTCGCCCGGCTGCCGACGGCGATCGCCAACCTCCTGGAGCTTGGCCGGACCGGCTCGCTGTCGACCACGATCATCCTGCTCGTCATCGTGATGGCGCTGGCCTGCATCGCCTTCATCGTGTTCTTCGAGCGCGCCCAGCGGCGGCTGCTGATCCAGTATCCGAAGCGCCAGGTCGGCAACCGGATGTTCCAGGGCGACACCTCGCACCTGCCGCTGAAGCTGAACACGTCCGGCGTCATTCCGCCGATCTTCGCCTCGTCGCTGCTGCTCCTGCCGGTGACCGTCGCGAACTTCGCCTCGACGGCCTCGCTGCCCGGCTGGGCGACTGCGGTCGTCGCCTCGCTTGGCCACGGCCAGCCGCTCTACATGATCCTCTACGCCGCGCTGATCGGCTTCTTCGCCTTCTTCTACACGGCGATCGTCTTCAACCCGAAGGACACGGCCGACAATCTGAAGCGGCATGGCGGCTTCATCCCGGGCATCCGGCCGGGCGAGCGCACGGCCGAGTACATCGACCACGTGCTGACCCGCATCACGGTCATCGGCGCGATCTACCTGATCATCATCTGTCTCCTACCCGAATTTCTCATTTCGGCCGCCGGCGTTCCGTTCTATCTCGGTGGGACGTCGCTGCTGATCGTGGTGAGCGTGACGATGGATACCGTGGCGCAGGTGCAGGGACACCTTCTGGCGCATCAATACGAAGGGCTCGTCAAGAAGGCGAAGCTCCGAGGGGGGAAGCGGGGAGTGCGATGAGACTGATTTTGCTTGGACCGCCGGGCGCAGGGAAGGGCACCCAGGCCCAACGGATCATCCAGCGGTACGAAATTCCGCAGCTCTCGACCGGCGACATGCTGCGCGCCGCGGTGGCTGCGGGCACCGAGATCGGCAAGCGGGCGCAGGCCGTCATGGATGCCGGTCAGCTCGTGTCCGACGAGATCGTCGTCGGGATCGTCGCGGAGCGGATCGAGGAAGCCGATGCCAAGAGGGGCTTCGTGCTGGACGGCTTTCCGCGCACGCTGGCTCAAGCCGAGGCGCTCGACCGCATGCTCGACCAGAAGGGCCTTTCGATCGACTGCGTGATCGAGTTCAAGGTCGACGAGGAAGCGTTGGTCGGACGCATCGCGCGCCGGGCCGCCGAGACCGAAGCCGCCGGCCTGCCGGTGCGCAAGGACGACAATCCGGAAGTCTTCCGCAAGCGTCTGAAGGAGTTTCGCGACTCGACCGCGGCTGTGGCGCCGTTCTATCGCGAGCGCGGCCTTCTCCACGCGATCGACGGCATGCAGCCGGTCGACACGGTGACCCAAAGCATCACGCGCGTGCTCGACGAGGAGTGCGGGGTGGCTTGAGGCCGCCCGGGCTTGCATCGATGTGCGGCGGTTGACTTTCCGCCGCCGAACCTATAGCTCCCGCCTATTCGCGAATCCTTGCGGTCGGCGGCGGGTGTCCATCGTGGTGCCTGGGCCGATCGTTTTGGCTTATGCGCTCCACACTCGACTTTGCTGGGGCGGCAGTAGCCCGGTTTTCTGAGGAGCATCGACGTGGCCCGTATCGCTGGCGTCAACATTCCGACCAACAAGCGCGTCGTCATCGCGCTGCAGTACATCCATGGCATCGGGCAGCGCTTCGCCCAGGAGATCATGGAGAAGGTGAACCTTCCGGCCGAGCGTCGTGTCAATCAGCTGACCGACGCCGAAGTCCTGCAGATCCGCGAGATCATCGACCGCGACTACATCGTCGAGGGCGACCTGCGCCGCGAGAATTCGATGAACATCAAGCGGCTGATGGATCTCGGCTGCTACCGTGGCCTGCGGCATCGTCGCGGCCTGCCGGTTCGCGGCCAGCGCACGCACACCAACGCCCGCACCCGCAAGGGTCCGGCCAAGGCGATTGCCGGCAAGAAGAAGTAATTCGAGTGCGCCTTCTGGGCGCGCTTCGGGTGGAGCCGCTGGCATTACGGCGGTGACGATATCAAGGAACAGAGAATGGCCAAGGATGCACAGCGCGTTCGCCGTCGCGAGCGCAAGAACATCACGTCGGGCGTCGCCCATGTGAGCTCCTCCTTCAACAACACGCTGATCACCATCACCGACGCGCAGGGCAATGCGATTGCCTGGTCGTCGGCGGGTGCGCAGGGCTTCAAGGGGTCGCGCAAGTCGACGCCCTTCGCCGCGCAGATCGCGGCTGAGGATGCGGCGCGCAAGGCGCAGGAGCATGGCATGCGCACGCTCGAGGTCGAGGTGTCCGGACCGGGCTCCGGCCGCGAGTCCGCGCTGCGCGCGCTGCAGGCGGCCGGCTTCACCATCACCTCGATCCGCGACGTGACGCCGATCCCGCACAATGGCGTGCGGCCGCGCAAGAAGCGTCGCGTATGACGTCGGTGCCGGCTGGCGTGGCGCGCTGATCGCAGCGCCCGCCGCCTTGGCCGGGTGGGCCCGAGCGGCCCCTCGATCAGACCTTTCGCCACGATTGGATGGTGGCGAGGAAACTGAAAGGCGAATGCCATGATTGCAAGCAATTGGCAGAATCTGTCGAAGCCCAACCAGCTCGAGTTCAAGAGCGGCGGACGTGGCAAGGCCTCGCTCGTCGCCGAACCGCTGGAGCGCGGCTTCGGGCTGACGCTGGGCAACGCCCTGCGCCGGATCCTGCTGTCGTCGCTCCAGGGCGCGGCCGTGACGGCCGTCCAGATCGACGGCGTCCTGCACGAGTTCTCCTCGATCGCTGGGGTGCGCGAGGACGTGACGGACATCATCCTGAACGTCAAGGAAATCGCCATCGGCATGCAGGGCGAGGGCCCCAAGCGGATGGTCCTGCGCAAGCAGGGCCCGGGTGTCGTCGTTGCCGGCGACATTCAGACGGTCGGTGACATCGAGATCCTGAACCCGGACCACGAGATCTGCACGCTCGACGAAGGTGCCGAGATCCGGATGGAGTTTACCGTCAACACCGGCAAGGGCTACGTCCCGGCCGACCAGAACCGGGCCGAGGATGCGCCGATTGGCCTGATCCCGGTCGACTCGCTGTTCTCGCCGGTCAAGAAGGTGTCCTACAAGGTCGAGGCGACCCGCGAGGGGCAGGACCTGAACAAGGACAAGCTGACCATGCAGGTCGAGACCGACGGGTCGATCTCGGTGGAGGATGCGGTGGCCTACGCGGCACGGATCCTGCAGGATCAGCTCTCGGTCTTCGTGAACTTCGAGGAGCCGCAGCGCGAGAGCCGCGGTGGGGGCGTCGTCGGCGACGAGCAGATCGCCGAACTCGCCTTCAACCCGGCGCTGCTGAAGAAGGTCGACGAGCTCGAGCTGTCGGTCCGCTCGGCCAACTGCCTGAAGAACGACAACATCGTCTATATCGGCGACCTCATCCAGAAGACGGAGGCAGAGATGCTCCGCACCCCGAACTTCGGTCGCAAGTCGCTGAACGAGATCAAGGAGGTGCTCGCCTCCATGGGTCTCCACCTCGGCATGGAAGTGCCGGCCTGGCCGCCCGAGAACATCGACGATCTCGCCAAGCGGTACGAGGATCAGTACTGAGATCAGCTTCGGCGCGCGCGGGCGGGGCCCGCGCGTGCCGTTTTGAATACGGATCCGGCGCCACGACGAAGCAGCGCGACCGGAACCGCCGAAACCAGCGGCCGAGCCGCACGGGTCATTCCAGGAGAGCACAATGCGTCACGGCAAACGCGGCCGGAAGTTCAACCGCACGCACGAGCACCGCAAGGCGATGTTCGCCAACATGGCGGCCTCGCTGATCGAGCACGAGCAGATCGTCACCACCCTGCCGAAGGCGAAGGATCTGCGTCCGATCGTCGAGAAGCTGGTGACGCTCGGCAAGCGCGGCGACCTGCATGCCCGGCGCATCGCGATCTCGCGCATCCGCGACGAGGACGTCGTGCGCAAGCTGTTTGACACGATTGCCAGCCGCTATGCGGAGCGCAACGGTGGCTACACGCGCGTCCTGAAGGCGGGCTTCCGCCGCGGCGACAACGCGCCGCTGGCCGTGATCGAGTTCGTCGACCGTGATCCCGACGCCCGCGGCGCCGCCGATCGCGCCCGCCTCGAGGCCGAAGCGAGCGCCGAGGAAGCGGCGTAAGCCACTTCAGGTGACACGGACGTATGGAGGGGCCTTCGGGCCCCTTTTTCGTTGATGCCGGCGGCTTGCCGCGAGATGCCGCAGAACGTTGTCAGTGGCGCCAGGGATCCAGTAGAGCCGTAAGGTGAGACGGAGAGGAAGAGTCCGTGGAAACCGCTGACGATCGGGTGCTCCTCACGGGCATTTCCGGCTTTCTCGCCCGGCACATTGCGGTCCGCCTGCTGGAGGCGGGCTGGCATGTGCGCGGGAGCGTGCGATCGCCTGAGATGGCGGAGGCCGTCAGGGCCACGCTGCGGGACCGCGGCTTGCCCGTGGATCGGCTGGAGTTCTCCCATGCCGATCTCGGCGAGGACGCCGGGTGGGATGCCGCCGCCGCGAAATGCCGATATGTGATTCACACCGCCACGGCGTTTCCACTGCGCCAGCCGCGCGACAGGTTCGGCCTCGTGCCGATCGCGCGTGGCGGTACGCTCCGCGTCGTAGAGGCGGCCAAGCGGGCAGGGGTGGCGCGCATGGTCCTGACCTCGTCGGTGGCGGCGATCGGCTACGGCCACGGCTCCGCCCGGGCGGAGCTGACGGAAGCCGACTGGTCAAACGTCGACAGTCCGTCGATCAGCCCCTATGCAGTGTCCAAGACGCTCGCGGAGAAGGCTGCGTGGGAGGCCGTCGCCGGGTCCGACCTGCAACTCACTGCCATCAATCCCGCAGTGATCTTCGGGCCGCTGCTCGATCCTCGCATCGGCACGTCCGCCCGAATCATTCGAATGATGCTGTCGGGACACGTGCCGGCGGTCCCGAACGTCGCCTTCGGCATCGTCGATGTTCGCGACGTTGCGGCGGCACACGTCGCTGCGCTGACCGCGCCCGATGTGGCGGGTCGGCGGTTCATCCTCAATGCCGGCACGCGATCGATGGCAGAGATCGCGCACGGGCTACGCCATGCGTTCCCGAAATTTTCGAGCCGCCTGCCGCGCTGGACGCTGCCCGACTGGACGGTGCGGGCGGCGGCGCTCGTCGTTCCCTCGGCCCGTCATCTGCTGCCCGAACTCGGTCGCGGAACGACGACGCGGGCGAGCCGGCACGTGGAAGTCCTCAATCTCGAGTTGCGCTCGCCGGAAGATGCCGCAGAAGCGACCGCCGCTGATCTTCTGCGTCTCGGGCTCGTCTGACCGGACACCTGCCCGCATCGAACCCCCGACGCTGATGCAGACCTGCAACAGTGGCAACGACAAATCACCCTGCCGCTATCCCCTTTAAATCTCGGCGCAATGATCTTGTGATGCAGTACGGCTGTTGCAGCAATGCCATTGCCGGGATCGGCCGTCACGTGCGAAGCGAGCGGCCGCTTGACCAGGCGGAAAACAGTTCGCCTTGGCCCGCAACCTTTCCGGCTCCATGGCATTTGTATGGCGAAGACGGGACGAGCGGCACACGCAGATGCTGCGAAATTTACGTGGATTAAATGAACATCATGAATGATCAGGCTACCCCACTCACGCAGAGCCAGTTCTCCATGCGCCGTACCGTCTTGACCCTCCTTGGAGCCGTCGCCGCGTTCGCAGTCCTCACCGCGAGCTACGCGACCGCCGACCTCCCGCAGACCGCGTCCGAGATCAGTGCCAGCGCCGCTGCGCGCTAACGTCGGCACGCTCCCATGAAACTTCGGAAAGGGGTCGGTGACGGCCCCTTTTTCGTTGCAGTCTCCTGCGATATCGCGGCCACTCGATTGGACGTCAGCTGCGCAGGAAATCGCCGATGCAAGTACCCCGTCTCGTGGCCGCCGGGGCGGCTATCTGTCTGATCGCCGGCGGCGCGCTGGCCGCATCGATGGGATCGGACGGCACACCCGCAGCCCCGCGCGGCGGACACAGTCACATCGACGCCGCGGCGCCCGCGCTGCATCTCGCCCAGGCCGAACCGGCCTCGCCGCCCGTGCCCATTGCACCGGCTGCGCCGAGCGGTCGGCAGGTGCCGCAGGGCAAGGCCCAGATCGACCTGTCCTTCGCGCCCCTGGTGAAGCAGACCGCGCCGGCGGTGGTGAACGTCTACGCCGCCCGCACGATTGCGACGCGCTCGCCGTTTGCGGGCGATCCCTTCTTCGAGCAGTTCTTCGGCGGGGGCGGCGTCCAGCAGCGCCCGCGCGTCGAGCGTGCCCTCGGTTCGGGCGTGATCGTCGATCCGAGCGGCCTGGTCGTCACCAACAACCACGTCGTCGCGGATGCGGACGAGGTGAAGGTCGCGCTCTCGGACGGGCGGGAATTCGACTGTGATGTGCTCCTGAAGGACGCCAAGGCGGATCTCGCCGTTCTGAAGCTCAAGGGCGGCGGGAAGTTTCCCGTCTTGCCCATTGCCGATTCCGATGCGCTCGAGATCGGCGATCTCGTCATCGCCATCGGCAATCCGTTCGGCATCGGCCAGACAGTGACGAGCGGCATCGTCTCGGCACTCGCCCGCACGCATATCGGGACGGACGACTTCGGCTATTTCATCCAGACGGACGCGGCCATCAATCCCGGGAATTCCGGCGGGGCCCTGATCGGGATGCAAGGGCAACTCGTCGGCATCAACACCGCCATCTTCTCGCGCTCCGGCGGCTCGCTCGGCATCGGATTCGCCATTCCGTCGAACATGGTGCGGGCGTTCGTCGAGGCCGCCAAGAACGGGGGGCGCTTCGAGCGCGCCTATATCGGCGCCGGGTTCGCGCCGGTGACACCGGATATCGCCGAGGCGCTTGGCCTCGATCGGCCGACAGGCGCGCTGGTTCAGTCGGTGACCGACGGCGGCCCGGCCGACAAGGCGGGTCTTGCGGTGGGCGACGTCATCATGGCGATGGACGGGTTCGAGATCACCGACCCCGACGCCCTCGGCTATCGCCTTGCGACCGGCGGGATCGGCCGAACGACCCATCTCGACGTGCTGGTCGACGGCCGCAAGCGCGACATCGCGCTGAAGCTTCTGGCCGCGCCGGAGGATCCGCCGCGCGACGTGCGCGACCTCAGCGGCCAGAATCCGTTCTCGGGCTGCACCGTCGCCAACCTGTCGCCGCGTGTCGCAGACGAGCTCGAGATGCCGCAGAACCAGACGGGCGTCGTGATCACCAAGGTCGAGCGCGGCTCGATCGCGGCGCGGCTCGGCTTCCAGCCGAAGGACATCGTCACCCAGGTGAACCGGGAGCCGATCGATTCGACGGCCGCTCTGGAGAAGGTGCTCGACCGAGGAGCGCGAGGCTGGCGGTTCGAGATCGACCGCGGCGGCCGCCGATTGACCCAGGTGGTGCGCTGAGGACGCCTGGCCTTTCTGCGGCGGCGCTGGACCGGTAGGATCGGCGTCGTTTCGGGAGGCGAGCGCCACCCGCCGTGGAGTCGCATCGATGTCCGATCTGTTCGCCGGCCTGCCGCAGGAGCGGGAGGCGCCCCGCCGCACCCCCGAGCCGGAGCGGCCGCAGCCGGCGCGTCCACTGGCTGACCGGCTCCGGCCGGTCACGCTCGCCGAGGTGGTCGGGCAGGAGCATCTGACCGGGCCGGACGGCGTCCTGTCGCGGATGGTGGCCTCCGGGAGCCTCGGCTCGATGATCTTCTGGGGTCCGCCCGGCACCGGGAAGACGACGGTCGCGCGCCTCCTTGCATCGCAGGTCGATCTCGCCTTCGAGCAGATCTCTGCCATCTTTTCCGGCGTCGCCGACCTCAAGAAGGTTTTCGAGGCGGCCCGGTTGCGTCGACAGAACGGCCGCCAGACGCTGCTCTTCGTCGACGAGATCCACCGCTTCAACCGCGCGCAGCAGGACAGTTTCCTGCCGGTGATGGAGGACGGCACGGTGGTGCTCGTCGGCGCCACCACCGAGAACCCGTCCTTCGAGCTGAACGCCGCGCTTCTGTCGCGCGCGCGGGTCCTGACCTTCCGGCCGCATGACGCGGTGAGCCTCGCCGGGCTTCTCGACCGTGCCGAAGCGGCCGAGGCGCGGCCGCTGCCCCTGGACGAGGAGGCCCGCGCCGTCCTTCTGCGCATGGCCGACGGCGACGGGCGGGCGATCCTGACGCTCGCCGAGGAGGTCTGGCGGGCGGCCAAGCCCCGCGAGACCTTCGATGCTGCCCGCCTGCAGGAGATCGTGCAGCGGCGTGCACCGGTCTACGACAAGGGTCAGGACGGGCACTACAACCTGATCTCGGCGCTGCACAAGGCGGTGCGGGGCTCGGACCCGGATGCCGCGCTCTACTGGCTCTGTCGCATGTTCGACGCCGGCGAGAGCCCGCTCTTCCTCGGCCGCCGCCTCGTTCGCATGGCCTCCGAGGACATCGGGCTCGCCGACCCGCAGGCGCTGGTCGTCGCCAACGCGGCCAAGGACGCCTACGACTTCCTCGGCTCGCCTGAAGGGGAACTGGCGCTGGCGGAGGCGGCCGTCTATCTCGCCACCGCGCCGAAGTCGAACGCTGTCTATACCGCCTACAAGGCGGCGATGCGGGCGGCCCGAGAGCACGGCTCGCTGCTGCCGCCCAAGCACATCCTCAACGCGCCGACCGGACTGATGCGCGACGAGGGCTATGGCGCGGGCTATGCCTACGACCACGATGCGCCGGACGCCTTTTCCGGACAGGACTATTTCCCCGATGCGATGGGCCGGCAGAGCTTCTACCGCCCGGTCGATCGCGGCGCGGAAAGCGCGATCGGCGAACGGATGCGCCGCTGGGCGCGGTTGCGCGCCGAGCGGGGATCGGCGACACCCGGCCGGTCCGGGTAGAGCCTGTAGCGTCTCATGAGCAACATTCTTCTCGTCGCCGTCGGCGGCGCCCTCGGCGCGGTGTCGCGTCATCTCGTCGGTCTCGCCACGCTGCGCGCCTTCGGCCCCAGTTTTCCTGCCGGAACGATGGTCGTGAACCTCGTGGGCGCCTTCGTCATGGGCGTCTTCATCGAAGTCCTTGCGCGCCGCTGGGGCGCCTCGACGGAGCTGAAGCTGCTGATCGCGACCGGCTTCCTTGGCGGCTTCACCACCTTCTCGAGCTTCGCGCTGGATGCGGCGGTGCTGTGGGAGCGCGGCGACGGCCTGCTCGCCGCACTCTACGTCATCGGCACCGTGGCGATCGGCATCGCGGCGCTCTTCGCCGGGCTGGGGCTCGCGCGCCACTTCGCCTGATGCTATCTCCCGCCGCAACGGCAAGGCGAGAGCGATGGCAGGCGTCGAACAGGTGAAGGTCGCGGCGGACGAGGGCGGAATGCGCCTCGACCGCTGGTTCAAGGTGCACTATCCCGGGCTCGGCTTCGGCCACCTCCAGAAGCTCTTGCGCTCCGGCCAGATCCGGGTCGATGGCGGGCGGGCGAAGTCCGACACGCGCATCGCGCCAGGCCAACTGGTGCGGGTGCCGCCGCTCGGCACCGATGCCGCGGACGTTCCGGCCGGGCCGCTGACCGCGCGCACCATGCGGGCCCGCGGCGACGGCGACGTGCTCTCCCAGATGCTCCTCTACGAGGACGACAAGGTGCTCGTCTTCAACAAGCCCGCCGGCCTTGCCGTCCAGGGTGGCTCGGGTGTCTCGCGCCATGTCGATGCCATGCTTGAGGCCTGGCGCAACAAGAAGGGCGAGAAGCCGCGCCTCGTCCACCGGCTCGATCGGGACACCTCCGGCATCCTCGTCGTCGCCCGCACGCGCGGCGCCGCCGTCGCGCTGACCAAGGCGTTCCGCGAGCGCGAGACGCAGAAGACCTACTGGGCGCTCGTGAAAGGCGTCCCGTCGCCGCATGATGGGCGGATCTCGACCTATCTCGTCAAGGAGCAGACGCCCGATGGCGACCGCATGCGCGTGGGGAAGCATGGCGACGAGGGCGCCGACCACGCGCTCTCGCACTACCGGGTGATCGACCAGGTCGGCCAGCAGTTCGCCTGGCTCGAGATGGAGCCCTACACGGGCCGAACCCACCAGCTGCGGGTGCACGCCACCCATATCGGCCATCCGATCCTCGGCGACCCCAAATACTTCGAGGCCGACACCAACTTCGAATTTCCAGGCGGCGTGCAGAAGCGCCTGCACCTCCACGCGCGGCGCATCGTGATCCCGCATCCGGATGGGCGCGGCACGATCGACCAGCTGGCGCCGCTGCCGCCACACATGGTCCAGACCTGGAACCTGTTCGGGTTCGAAGAGGCAACGGCGAACGACTGATGCGGCTGATCCTGTTCGATTGCGACGGCACGCTCGCCGACACCTGCGGGCTGATCTGCGAGACGATGCGGCGCACCTTCGTCACGAAGGGGCTGGCCGCACCGGCCGACGCGGCGACCCGCGCGATCATCGGCCTGTCTCTCGACGAGGCGATGCGCCGGCTGCATCCGCCGGCGACGCCCGAACTCATCCTCGCCCTCGCCGAGCAGTACCGGACGCATTTCCGTGCGGCCCGCGCCGATCCGAGCTTCGCCGAGACCCTGTTCCCCGGCATTCCCGAGCTTCTCGCCGAGCTGCGCGTTCGCGAGGACGTGCTCCTCGGCATCGTCACCGGCAAGTCGCGGCGGGGCGTCGCCTCGATCGTCGAGACGCACGCCCTCGACGGCCACTTCGTCACGGTCCGCACGGCCGACGACTGTCCGTCCAAGCCGCATCCGGCCATGGTGCTCGAATGCTGCGCCGAGTGCGGCGTCGATCCGGACCAAGCGGTGGTGGTCGGCGACGCGATCTACGATATGCAGATGGCGCGTGCGGCCGGTGCCGAGGCGATCGGGGTCGGCTGGGGTACCACGCCGGCCGAAGCGCTGCAGGCTGCAGGCGCCGGAGCCGTGGCGGCCGACACAGTCGAGCTCGCGCGGCTGCTGGAGATCTGGATGGGCGTGCCGGGCGAGCCGCAGGCGCGTCCGGTCGAGGGATAGGTTCCCCCGGACGATACCCGTCCGAACGGCTGCGCCTCGATCGCAGCACGAGTCAGAACGAGGGCCACTGCCATGCCGTCTTCCAATCCCCTGTCCGCCGTCGAACTGCCGAAGCGCTTCTACACGAGCGTTCGACTGGTCGAAACCGAGGGCGGACTGAGCGTCGAGCTCGACGGGCGGACGGTGAAGACGCCGGCCCGCAACGGGTTGAGCGTCCCGCATCGCGGGCTTGCCGAGGTGATCCTCGCCGAGTGGGACGGGCAGGGCGAGCGGATCGATCCCGCAACGATGCCGGCGACCCGCTTTGCCAACACCGTCATCGACGGCGTGGCGCCGAACCCGGGGCCGGTCCGCGCGGAAATCGCGAGCTATGCCGACACCGACCTGTTGCTCTACCGGGCGGATGGACCGGACGGACTTGTCGCGCGCCAGCGGGCGGTCTGGGATCCCATCCTGGCGTGGATCGAGGCTCGGCTGGCGGCGCTCTTCGTACCGGTGGTCGGCGTCATGCATCGGCCGCAGCCACCGGAGGCGCTGGAGCGGGTCGCTGCTCATCTCGAGGGGGTCGGCGATCCGTACAGTCTCGCGGCCCTGCATCAGATCACGACGCTGACGGGTTCAGGGCTCCTGGCGATGGCGGTCGGGGCCGGCGGACTGGAGCCGGATGCCGCCTGGGCGGCCGCCCATCTCGACGAGGACTGGAACATCGAGCAATGGGGCGAAGACGACGAGGCTTCGGCGCGACGTGCTCTGCGTCGGCGGGACTTCGATGCCGCGGCCGCGGTGCTGCGGGAGGCGCCGGCGATCCCTGGCGCGTGAGGCCTGCGTCCCGCCGCTCTTGACCGCCAAGCGCCGCTCCCGGCAGGGTCTTTGCTCAAAGGGAGCGGGAGGCGGCGCGTGCAGGATCTGTTGGCCGAGCTGGAGGCGCGGCGCGAGCGGGCGAGGGCGGGCGGCGGCGAGGCGCGGATCGCCGCGCAGCACCGCAAGGGCAAGCTCACGGCGCGCGAACGCCTTTCGGTGCTCCTGGACGAAGGCTCGTTCGAGGAGTTCGACATGTTCGTCGAGCACCGCGGCACCGATTTCGGCATGGCCGAGCAGCGCATTCCGGGCGATGGCGTGGTCACCGGCTGGGGCACGATCAACGGCCGGACGGTCTTCGTATTCGCCAAGGACTTCACCGTGTTCGGCGGCTCGCTGTCGGAAGCCCATGCCGAGAAGGTGCAGAAGGTCCAGGACCTCGCGCTGCGCAATCGCGCCCCGATCATCGGTCTCTACGATGCCGGAGGCGCCCGGATCCAGGAGGGTGTCGCATCGCTCGGCGGCTATGCCGAGATCTTCCAGCGCAACATCCTCGCCTCCGGCGTGATCCCGCAGATCTCCGTCATCATGGGTCCCTGTGCCGGCGGCGACGTCTACGCGCCGGCGATGACCGACTTCATCTTCATGGTGCGCGATACGTCCTACATGTTCGTCACCGGCCCCGACGTGGTGAAGACGGTCACCAACGAGACGGTGACGGCCGAGGAACTCGGCGGCGCCGGCATCCACACGACCCGCTCCTCGATTGCCGACGGCGCGTTCGAGAACGACGTCGAGGCGCTTCTGCAGATCCGGCGGCTCGTGGATTATTTGCCGGCGTCGAACACCTCGCCCGTGCCGACGCTCGCGTGCGGTCGGCCGGTGGACGAGGCCGATGCCTCGCTCGACACGCTGGTCCCCGACAGCGCCAGCCAGCCTTATGACATCAAGGAGCTGATCCTGAAGACGGTCGACGACGGCGACTTCTTCGAGATCCAGGCGGCCTTCGCACGCAACATCGTCACCGGGTTCGGGCGGATCGAGGGCCGCACGGTCGGCATCGTCGCCAACCAGCCGCTGGTGCTCGCCGGCGTCCTCGATTCAGATGCAAGCCGCAAGGCGGCCCGCTTCGTGCGCTTCTGCGACTGCTTCTCGATCCCGCTCGTCACCTTCGTCGACGTCCCGGGCTTCCTGCCGGGCACCGCGCAGGAGTACGGCGGTCTCATCAAGCACGGCGCCAAGCTGCTCTTCGCCTATGGCGAGGCCACGGTGCCGAAGGTCACGGTGATCACCCGCAAGGCCTTCGGCGGCGCCTACGACGTGATGGCCTCCAAGCACCTGCGCGGCGACGTCAACTATGCCTGGCCGACGGCGCAGATCGCCGTGATGGGTGCGAAAGGCGCGGTCGAGATCATCTATCGCGGGCGCGACGCCGAGACCATCGCGTCGCGGACGGCCGAATACGAGGCCCGCTTCCTGTCGCCTTTCGTCGCCGCCGAGCGCGGCTATGTCGACGAGGTGATCATGCCGCACTCGACGCGGCGGCGGGTGTCGCGCGCGCTCGCGATGCTGCGCGGCAAGGACCTCCAGAACCCCTGGAAGAAGCACGACAACATCCCCTTGTGAGGGAGAAGCCTCGCGACGAGGCCGCAGCCAGCCCGTTTGGCTGTGGGGGTATCAGGCGCGGAGGGTATCGACGGTCGTCGCGTCGCCATGCAGACGGCTGGCTTGCAGTTGCTCGAGCGAGAGGCGCGTCGCGCACTGCACCTCGTCCATCGGCTTGTCGAAGAAGTAGCCTTGGCCGACCTCGCATCCCGCCGAGCGGGTCAGTGCCAACTGCTCGGCCGTCTCGATGCCCTCGGCGATCACCTGGAGCCCGAGCTTGCCGGCAAGCTCGCAGATCGAGCGGATGATCAGCTCGTTGTTGTTCTGCGCGGTCGAACCCCGCACGAAGGACTGGTCGATCTTGATCGAATCGAAGGGGAAGCGCGTCAGGTAGCTGAGGGACGCGAAGCCCGTGCCGAAATCGTCGAGTGCGGTCTTGATCCCGATCTTGCGCAGGACGTTCAGGGTCGTCACGACGCTCTGGTCGTTTTGGATGAGCGTCGTCTCGGTGATCTCGAGCGTCAGCCGATCCGGCCGGATGCCGTGGCGCGAGAGCGCGTCCTCGACGATCCCGACGAGCTCGGAGTCCATGAACTGCTGCGGCGACAGGTTCACGCCGATGGAGATCGTCTCGGGCCATTGCGCCGCCACGGCGCAGGCCTTGAACAGCGCCCAGCGTCCGATCGGCAGGATCAGCCCGCTCTCCTCCGCGATGGGTATGAATTCGGCCGGCGAGATGAAGCCGCGCTGCGGATGCTTCCAGCGGAGCAGCGCTTCGAAGCCGCGGGTCGAGCCATCGGCGAGGTTCACCACCGGCTGGAAGTTCAGCAGCAGCTCGTCGTTGGCGAGCGCGTTGCGCAGGTCCTGTGACAGAGTCTGGCGGCTGAGATAGGCCTGCTTCATCGCCGGCTCGTAGAGACGGATGTCGCCGCGCTGCGCACCCTTGACCGCATAGAGCGCGAGATCGGCGTTCTTCATCAGGTCTTCCGGCTGCCGGTCCTCGGGGCCGGGCACGGCGACGCCGACGCTCGCCGAGACGGCGACCATCGTGCCGCCGGTGTCGAAGGGCTGCGCGAAGGCCGTCTGGATCGTCGACGCGATGCCAAGCGCGACGCTCCGTGCGTCCGGCTTGTGGAAGATGATCGCGAACTCGTCGCCGCTCAGCCGGGCGAAGATCCGACCGTCGTGGAGAAGCGGCTTGAGCCGCTCGGCCACGGAGACCAGCAGGCGGTCGCCCGCGGCATGCCCCAGCGTATCGTTGACGTGCTTGAACATGTCGAGATCGAACATCAGCACGGCGAGGTCGCCTGGCAGGCTCGCTTTGGAAAAAGCGTCCGCCAGCGCCCGGTTGAAGGCGAGGCGGTTCGGCAGGCCGGTGAGACTGTCGACGGAGGCCGCCCGGTTCGCCTTGCGGCGTTCGCGCCGCAACAGGCTGATCAGGAGGACGCCGCACGCCAGAAGGCCGAGGATTTCTCCGAGCAGCAGCCAGAAGGTGCAGGTGAGGCGCCGCTCGTTGGTGGCGATCCGGTTCGCCGCATTCGCCGTCGTCAGCGCGCTGAGCTGCGAGGCCTGGCGGTTGAGGGGATCGAAGATATCGATGAGCGCGGCCGCGTCCTGCGGGGTCTGCAACGCCTCGATCTTCGGCTTGGCCTGTTCGACGGCGACCTTCATCCGGTCGAGAAGCTCCGAGGCCTCGGCATTGTCGCCGCGCAGCGCGCGCGATTCCTGCGTGCGCAGGATCTTCATGCGGTTCTGCACGATGGCGAAGCGCAACGCGATGTCGTCGCGCGTGACATCTGAATCGGGAAGGAAGAAGCGGGCGACCGTCGCCTGAAGTCGAGCGAGTTCCGGCGCCGTGGTCATGACCTCGTAGACGACGTTGTTCTGTGCTGCGCGCGAGATGCCGTTCATGTACTGCACGCTGGCGAACAGCATCTGCACCGCCGCAAAGCCGAGGCCGGCCGTGACGACGAGGAGGGGGACCTCCCAGCGATTGTTCAGCTTGGGCATGCTCGCGCGCGCCGCTACAGCACGTCGAGCCGGGCGACCTGCCAGGCGCAGCGCATGTACACGGCCTGCTTGCGCAGTTCGGGGCGGTCGTCGAAGGGATAGACGATGAAGAGCGGACCCTTGTCGCTGATCGGCATCGGCACGCCGTTGCGTCGATCGGCAAGGATTGCCCCCTCGACGTCGAGGCCGGCCAGAGGCATGTCGACGACGTAGTCGTTAAGCGCAGTCGCCCTGAGCGTGGTCCCGTCTGCTCCTACGGCGGCCATCAACGTGGCGAGCGGCACGCCCTCCCAGCGGTTCGGCTTGTCCGTCCACGGCGTCGAGGTCGTGAAGCTGGTGTTCCCGAGCGCGTCGAGCATCGCCAGGTCGAAGATCGCCTCGGCGCCGTCGTTGGTGTTCCGTATCCGGCCGCCGACCGTCAATATCGTCTTGCCGGACGGACGTGCGAGGTCCGCCGCAGCTCGTCCAGCGACAAGGCAAGTTGCCATCGCGGCTCCGAGCACCAATGCACGCCGTCTGGTGAGGGCCACCGACATCCAGCTGCTCTCCGATCAACAGCAGAGAACTAGCCGGAACATGCTAATATTTCGTATGCAAAAAGAACATTCAGTGACTAGATTGCGAAGCGCTTAGAGGCTTACTGAGCGGACGCGGGTCGCAGGTAGCTTCGGCTGCGGGATTAGACCGGGGTGCTCCTTACGACGTATCGGCCGACAGGAGTGTCCTATGGCAGCCTCTGGATAGAAGCCGAGAACGCCGAAATGGCTAAGGCAGGCTGAGCACCGCCGATCAACGTCGGAATGCGTGCCCACGCTCGCGACGGGCAGCCTGCAGCAGCTGCTCGATGCTCTCGACGCCCGCCTGCTCCAAGGCTTCGTTGGCGGTGATGAGATGCTGCTGATACGCAGACGCGACTTCGGATGCTGACATGACAGTCTCCTCTTTCCGACGTGCTCGCGCAAAACGCGGCCGACGCCGCTTGGTTGCGGGAGCATTAAGGATAATTTCAGTGAGAGGCTCGGGACAGGCCGGCAGCCCGGAGGACGCGGCGGTTTTGAGCTTCGACCCGCGCGTTCTACATCATCCTTTCGCTCATGCGAAAGGCAAAATGCCTCGCCTGTCGCACAAACGTTAATCAGATATGGCCGGGCTTCGTCAGATCCCGGCGAACCATTCGTAGCCGCGGTCTTCCCAGTAGCCGCCCATGCCGTCGCCGAAGCCGGAGAGGCGATCGGTGAGCTCGATCGCCCTGAGATATTTGGCCATCTTGTAGCCGAGCTGGCGCTCGACCCGCAGGCGCAGCGGTGCTCCGTTGGATACGGGCAGGGTGGTGCCGTTGAGCGCGTAAGCGAGGATCGTCTGGGGATGGCGCGCGTCGCGAAGATCGATCGACTCGTAGTAGCGCACCGGGCCGGTGAACCCGTTCTCCATGGTGTCGAAGCAGTGGAAGACGACGTAGCGTGCGGCGGGCTTCACGCCGGCTTCGTCCAGCACGCGAGCAAGGGGCACACCCGTCCAGGAGGCGATGCAGCTCCAGCCTTCGACGCAGTCGTGCCGCGTGATCTGGCTGCGGCTCGGCATGTTGGTGATCTCGTCGAGCGACAGCGACAACTCCCGCTCGACGAGGCCGGTGACGGAGAGGCGCCAGTCGGTGAAGCCGGCCGCGGCCAGCCGCTGGTACTCCGGATCGCGCGGGCCGGTGGTGCCGTTCGGGCGCATCGCTTGGCGCACCTCGCTCGCGGCATATTCAGGGGCGAGGGCATCGGCGCCGAGAAGAAGCCGTTGCGCCTCGTAGGTGAGACGCTCGGCCGAGGTCAGAACGCCACGAACCGGTTTCCCCCGATCCGCCAGATCGTCGAAGCAGCCGGACAGTGCGGCGCCGGATGCGGCGAGCGCGGCCCCGGTGAGAAAGCGCCGGCGGGGGATTCGAAGTTCGGCCATTACGATGCCTCCGGGTCGGTTCGGTACCAGCCGGTGACGATCGAGCGCAGCTCGTTCAGGGGGCCGGCGAGAAGCACCATCACGAGATGGACGATGAAGAAGAGGACGAGCAGCAGCATTCCGGCGAAGTGGATCGTTCGCGCGCTTTGCCGGCCGCCGAACAGCTCGAGCAGCCACGGCGCGAATGCGTTGATGCCGGGCGACATCGTCAGGCCCGTGGCGATCATCAGCGGCAGCAGGAGGAAGAGAACGGCCGCGTAGCTGAGCTTCTGCAGGATGTTGTATCGCCCGTCATGGGCGAACCGCAGTTTCAGGTGCCGGACGATGTCGGCGCCGATCCCGCCGAGTTCGCGCCGCGTCGGAACGAGATCGCGGCGGGCGTGACCGTTGATCAGGCTTGCGACGAACCAGAACAGGAGAGTCGCAACCAGCATCCACGCGAAGAAGAAGTGCACGACACGCCCCGTCGCAAGATCGCGATACCCCGGGATGGTCATCCAGCTCGGGAAGGCGCGGGGCTGCAGCTGCCCGTCCTCTGCAATGGCGCCGAGCCAACCGGTGGTGTCGAAGCGATGTCCGAGCAGATCGACATAGCCGACGATGCGTGGCCCCTGACGTTCGGCGTCGATGCTGAGGACGGCGTTGTCGAATCCGAAGCCGGACTGCTGCCCGATGTAAAGGTTCGGTCGCGCCATGAAGATCTGCAGGCCCGACAGGAGCAGGAAGAACAACGCGGCTGCCCAGAGCCAATGCGCCAGGCGGGTCGTCAGCGCCTGACGGTAAACGAGCCGGCCGGTCGGTCGCAGGTCCTGCCCGTCGTCTTGCGGCTCGCCCTCTCGCAGTGTCGTCATGCCCTGTGTCTCTTCGTCGCTCATCCGTGTGCCGGCACGCTGCGGCCGCCGGCCCGGCGGGGTCAATACCAGCCGGATCAAGCCTTCGCGCGCGCCCTGACGTTTTCGTGTGGAGCGGGTCGTGACCGGCAACGGTAATGACTTCGGATCCGCCATGTCCCAGTTGTGTAGCGATGACCGCCGATCCCTCCGCCCGCCCCCGCATCGCCTCCGTGGCGACAGCCCTGCCGCCGCATCGGCTGCCTCAGTCCGAGGTCGTCGCCCATGCAGCCGAAACCTTCGGTGGACGCTTCCGTGACTTCGAGCGATTGCGCCCGGTTTTCGAGAATACCGGCATCGAGATGCGCTACTCGGTGCGGCCCTTCGAATGGTTCCACCAGCCCCAGGACTGGCAGACCCGCACGCAGGCCTATCTGGACGGGGCCACCGCGCTCTTCATGGATGCGGCGCGGCAGGCGCTCGCGGCCGCCGATCTTCCTGCCGAGGCGATCGACACGGTGGTGACGATCTCCTCCACCGGCGTCGCGACGCCGTCGCTCGAGGCACGTGCTCACGCCGCACTCGGCTTGCGGGCCGATGTCCGCCGGGTGCCGGTCTTCGGCCTGGGGTGTGCCGGCGGCGTCAGCGGGGTGTCGCTGGCGGCACGGCTCGCTGCGGCCGACCCCGGCAGCCGGGTGCTGGTCGTCGCGGTCGAGATCTGCACGCTCGCCTTCCGGTCGGATGAGATGACCAAGAGCAACATCGTGGCGACCGCGCTGTTCGGCGACGGCGCCGCGGCCGCGGTGCTCGTCGCGGACGGGCGCCCGGGGCCGCGTGTGGTGGCGAGCGGCGAGCATCTGTGGCCGGACACACTGGGCGTCATGGGTTGGCAGATCGATCCGCTCGGATTCGGCGCGATCTTCTCGGCCTCCATTCCCGATCTCGTGACCGAGCGCATGCGGCCGGCCGTCGCCGGGTTTCTCGCCAGCCGGGACGAGGCGGTCGCCGATCTCGGCGGCTTTGCCTTCCATCCCGGCGGCACAAAGGTCGTGGCAGCCCTCGAGGGCGCCTTCGAGCTTCCGGCGGGGGCCCTCGACATCGAGCGGGACACGCTGCGCCAGGTCGGCAACATGTCGGCGCCGACGGCACTGTTCGTGCTGAAGCGCAAGCTCGAAGCCGGGCTCGGCGGCCGCGCTCTGCTGGCCGCGCTTGGGCCGGGCTTTACCGCCAGTCTCGTGCGCCTCGATGCTTGAACTCGGCATGGCCACTGCGCCGGCTTGGGGGACTGGCGCCATCCTCGGCTACGTCACGCTGCAGCGCCTCGTCGAGCTGGCGATCGCCAGGCGCAACACCCGCCGGCTTCTAGCGGAGGGCGGCTTCGAGGTCGGTCGCCGGCACTATCCGGCCATCGTCCTCCTGCACGGCCTCTGGCTCGCGACGATCTGGCTGACGGCCTTCGGCCAGCCGCTCCATCTGCTGCCTCTGGCGCTCTTCGCGCTCGTGCAGGCGCTGCGCTTCTGGACGCTTGCCGCCATCGGGCGGCGCTGGACGACGCGCATCATCGTCGTCCCGGGCGAGCATCTGGTCGCACGCGGACCGTACCGCTTTCTCTCGCATCCGAACTACGTGGTCGTGGCTTGCGAGATCGCGCTGCTGCCAGCCGTCTTCGGGCTCTGGGCCACGTGCGTGATCTTCACGGTGCTCAACGCCGCGGTGCTGGCGATCCGCATAAGCGCTGAAAATCAGGGGCTGCGCGAACACGCGGCGCCGCGGGAGCGAATGCAGCGTTCAGCCATCGGCTAGGCGGCGCAGCAGAAGATCCAGCGCCTGGCGGAACCGCGACCGGTCTGCAGCGGTGAAAGCGGCATTGTATCCCTTGCTTTCACCGGTTTCTCTGAGGTGCTGCTTGAAGGCGCGCATCGAGAGGGCGGTGCCGATCGTCTCCGGGGTGAACGGCCGGCCGGTCGGTCCGAGCACGGTCGCGCCTCGTTCGAGCGCGCGTGCGGCGAGCGGGATGTCGGCGGTGATGACCACATCCCGCGGCCCGGCTTCTTCGATGATCCGGTCGTCCGCCGCGTCGGCTCCCTCCGCAACGACGACAATGCGCGCGCCCGGATAGCGCGAGGGTCGGATGCCGCCGTTCGAGACGAGAACGAGCTCGGCGCCGTAACGGTCGGCGATCTCGAGCGCCTCGTCCTTCACCGGGCAGGCGTCGGCATCGACGAAGATGCGGGGCAGTGGCTCGTCTCCTTTTTCATCCGTCGGTTGCCGAGCGGGCGGGGCGCGGCATCTCTCCGTGTGACTTCATTCGAGGATTGCCGCCATGCTGTCCAGCCGCACCGCCTTTCTGTTCGATCTCGACGGGACGCTCGTCGACAGCGTCTACCAGCACGTCATGGCCTGGCACCAGGCGCTGAATGCCGAGGGAATCGATCTTCCGGTCTGGAAGATCCATCGCAAGATCGGCATGAGCGGCGGGCTGTTTGCCAACAAGCTGCTGCGCGAGACCGGCCTTGCGATCACCGAGGAGCGCCTCGACGCGTTGCGCCAGGGGCACGCCATGGCCTTCCGGCGCCTGGATGCGGAGATACGGCCTCTGCCCGGTGCCGTGGAGCTCCTCGCGGCGCTGACCGAGCATGAGGTGCCCTGGGCGATCGCGACGAGCGGCCGCATGGAGACCGCGGAGCCATCGATCCGCCGGCTCGGCGTCGATCCGCAGAAGGTGCCGGTGATCACGCGCGACCAGGTGCGCTATGCCAAGCCTGATCCCGACCTCTTCATCACCGCCGCCGACGAATTGCATCATGCGATCCAGGACTGCTTCGTGGTCGGCGACAGCATCTGGGACATCCTCGCCGCAGGCCGCGCCCGTGCGCTCGGCATCGGGCTTCTGACCGGCGGCTACGGCGCGCACGAGCTGGAGACCAGCGGGGCGTATCGCGTCTTCGAGAGCCCGGCGGAGCTTCTGGACAATCTCGACGAGCTCGGCGTGCGATCCTGAGGGCGCCTGGCGCCGTTCAGGCGTGACTTGCAGGGCCGAGCCCGACGCGCGACAACTGGCCGGGAGGGGCAGGGACGCGAGCGGGGTCTGCCTGCGGGGGAGCGTTGCGTCGCATGTTCGAGACCATCCTGATCGCCAACCGCGGCGAGATCGCGTGCCGCGTCATCAAGACGGCGCGCCGCATGGGCATTCGGACGGTCGCAGTCTATTCCGACGCCGACCGGCGCGCGCTGCACGTTGCGATGGCGGACGAGGCCGTGCGGATCGGTCCGGCGCCGGCCGCGCAGAGCTACCTCGACATCGACGCCATTCTGTCTGCGTGCCGGCAGACCGGAGCGCAGGCCGTGCATCCCGGCTATGGCTTCCTCTCGGAGCGGGCCGCCTTCTGCGAGGCGCTGGAAGCGGGTGGCATCGCGTTCATCGGCCCGGGCGCGAAGGCGATCCGCGCCATGGGCGACAAGATCGAGTCGAAGCGCTGCGCCGAGGCGGCTGGCGTCAGCGTCGTGCCCGGACATCTCGGCGTCATCGAGAGCTCCGGGGAGGCGATCGCTATCGCCGAGTCGATCGGCTTTCCGGTGATGATCAAGGCCTCGGCCGGCGGCGGCGGCAAGGGGATGCGCGTCGCCCGTACGGCGCAGGAGTGCCGCGAGGGGTTCGAACGGGCCCGCTCGGAGGCGCGTTCTGCGTTCGGTGACGATCGCGTCTTCATCGAGAAGTTCGTCGAGGAGCCGCGCCATATCGAGATCCAGGTGCTCGCCGACGCGCATGGCAACGTGATCCATCTCGGCGAGCGCGAATGCTCGATCCAGCGCCGGAACCAGAAGGTCGTCGAGGAGGCGCCGTCGCCGTTTCTCGACACCGAGACACGGGCTGCGATGGGGGCGCAGGCCGTCGCACTGGCGCGCGCAGTGAACTATCGCAGCGCGGGGACGGTGGAGTTCATCGTCGACCGCGACAGGAACTTCTACTTTCTCGAGATGAACACGCGGCTGCAGGTTGAGCATCCGGTCACCGAACTCGTTACGGGCACCGATCTCGTGGAGGAGATGATCCGCATCGCCGCGGGCGAGCCGCTGCGCCTTTCGCAGGCGGACGTCCATCTGACCGGCTGGGCGGTCGAGAGCCGTATCTATGCCGAAGACCCGTTCCGCGGCTTCCTGCCCTCGATCGGGCGGCTGACACGGTATCGGCCGCCGCAGGAGGGCACCCGCGAAGGCGTCACGCTGCGCAACGACACCGGCGTCGTCGAGGGTTCGGAGATCTCGCTCCACTACGATCCGATGATCGCCAAACTGTGCACGCATGCGCCGACACGTCCCGGCGCCGTCGATGCGATGCGAGATGCACTCGACCGCTTCGAGATCGAAGGCATCGAGCACAACGTCCCGTTCCTGGCCGCCCTGATGCGCCACCCGCGGTGGCGCGAGGGGCGCCTGTCCACCGGCTTCATCGACGAGGAGTATCCGGATGGCTTCCGGCGCGACGAGCCCCAACCCTCGACGTTGCGCGACACGGCCTTCGTTGCGCTGACGCTCGAGCTTTGCCGCAAGCAGCGTCTCGACCGGCACCAGGACCGGCTGCGACCGCATTCTGGGCGGCTTGCCGAACGCTGGGAGGCGAAGGTGGACGGTCACTACCTGCCGCTGCGGGTCGATGCGTTCGAGAACTCGCCCGACGGACTGCGTGCGGTCGTCGCCGGCGAGGACGGCCGAGCGCGCCGGATCGAGAGCCGCTGGTCGCCCGGCAATTCGCCGTGGACCGGCCTGATCGACGAGCGTCCGGTCACCGCCCAGATCCGCGGGCGCGCGAACGGCTGGACCCTCTTCGTCGATGGCGTCTGGCTGGAGGCGCAAGTCCTGTCGCCGGCGATCGCCGCGCTCGACCGGAAGATGCCGGTGAAGACGCCGCCTGACACCTCGCAGTTGCTGCTGTGCCCGATGCCCGGCGTGGTGATCTCGATCCTCGCGGTCGAGGGCCAGGCGGTGAAGGCGGGTGAGACGCTGGCGGTGGTCGAGGCGATGAAGATGGAGAATGTGCTGCGCGCCGAACGCGACGCGATCGTGGCCGAAGTCGTGGCCGCGCCCGGTGACAATCTGGCGGTCGATTCGGTGATCCTGCGCTTCGCGGATCCGTCGTCGCAGCCGGCCGCGCACACGCCGCGCGGGGCGACCTCGTGAAGACGGTGAGGGTGGTGGTCGGCGGCCGTGTCCAGGGCGTCGGCTATCGCGCCTGGTGCCGCGGCGTCGCACGGGAGATCGGCCTCGCCGGCCGGGTGCGCAACCGGCGCGACGGCACCGTCGAGGCAGTCCTTGCAGGCGACGAGGCCATGATCGATACGATGCTGGCACGGCTGCGGCAGGGGCCGCCCGGATCGCGGGTCGATTCGGTCGACGTCGCGCCCGCCGACGACGATCAGACGAGCGGCTTCGAGATCCGTTCGACCGCGTGAACGGGCGCGGCAGCGCGCGGGGCCTGGGTCGGCCCGAACACGCTCTCGAAGGTCCGCCGCAGCACGGCGTCCACCTCCGGCATCGACACGGGGACGCCGAGATCGACGAGGCTCGTCACGCCGTGCTCCCGCACCCCGCACGGGACGATTCCCGAGAAGTGCTCCAGGTTGGGATCGACGTTGAGGCTGATGCCGTGAAAGGTCACCCAGCGGCGCACCCGAATGCCGATCGCCGCGATCTTGTCCTCCGCCGTTCCGCCCGCCGGACCGGGTGCGCGCTCCGGCCGGCGCACCCAGACGCCGACCCGGTCCTCCCGCCGTTCACCCCTGATCTGGAACTCCGCGAGCGTCGCGATCAGCCAGGCCTCCAGCGCGGCCACGAAGGCGCGCACGTCCGGCCGACGCCGCTTCAGGTCGAGGAGCACGTAGGCCACCCGCTGGCCTGGGCCGTGATAGGTGTATTCGCCGCCGCGGCCCGTGGCGAAGACGGGAAACCGGTCGGGCGACACGAGATCGGTCGCCCGTGCGCTGGTGCCGGCGGTGTAGAGGGGCGGATGCTCGACGAGAAGGACCGCCTCCGGCGAACGCCCGTCGGCAATCGCCGCCACCCGCTCTTCCATCAGCCGAACGGCCTCGGGATAGTCGAGGAGCCCGTCCACGATGATCCACTCGACCGGGGCGTCCGCGCTGTCCGGCGGGAAGCGAGGTGCCGAGGTGGCGAGGCGGGGGGACGGCGCGGACATGACGCTCATGTAGCTGCCGGCGCCTTCCGTTTGAAGACGCCGGCACATCGCGGGCGGATTTCCGGTCGGCAGACCGGGAAAGTGCTTGTGTCGCCGAAGGGCTTTTGTTACATGCCCGCAGCCGACCGGGAGACCGGTCCCAGCGACGTGCGGTCGTGGCGGAATTGGTAGACGCGCAGCGTTGAGGTCGCTGTGGGGCAACCCGTGGAAGTTCGAGTCTTCTCGACCGCACCATCCCCTTTTTATGCTGCTTTAGCTGTGGTTTTTGGCCTCAGCCCCGCATCTGCCTGCAAGGTGCGGGGATAGATGTTCAGGACGCGTTCCTGTTCAGCTGCTCTCTTGGCGAGCCTGCGACGCTCCGCGCACCGACGACCTGTCGGATGCGTTGCGTCCACATCCGACCCCGTCCGTCCGTCAGCGGCGATAGTCCGCCAGCTTCACGATGTTCGTCGCTTGCTTCGGCTCCGGCTGGCGCGCCGCGTTTCGCGCGTGAGCGAAGGCGAGATCGCACATCGCGACGGCGACTTCCGACGGCTCCCACCCGACGGCCTTCGCCGACGCGACGAGCGCCTCGAACGGCCCCTCGAGGGACACGCGGCACAGTGCCCCGCGCGCTTCCGGCCGAATGTCCGGCAGGGGCGGGAGGGGCTTCATCATCTCGCTCATAATCAGCCTCTCGAATAAAGTTGTACGCACAACGTCGCCTCGATTGTGGCGGTTGCCGCAGCATCGAGCGACCTTCGTGCGGATAGTGAACGAAGCGTTCGCACCCGGCGTGGGGGAGGGGCTCCCCGCTGCCGGCCAGTCACTCCGGTGCACTCAGGCAAAGCTGTCGCACGGTCGTGCGGCGGCTTGCGTCCGCCCGAATTTCATCTAGACCCGGCAGCCATGGACACCGCGCGACAGAGGGGGCGAAGATGGCTGACGACCGGCTTGTCGATGACGCGCCCGCCGAGGCGTGGTCGCCTGTCTATGACGACGACGGCAATATCGATTCGGACTTCCTGACGCGCGTCGCGGCGGCGATCGCCGACCGCGACACCCTGTTCCTGCGCCCGGAAGTCGGCCGGCTGCACGAATCGGAGCTCGCCGACCTCCTCGTGCGGCTGACGCCGGAGGCCCGCCAGGCGCTGGTGCGCCTGATGGGCGAGGAGTTCGACTACACCGCGCTGACCGAACTCGACGAGGCGATCCGCCTCGAGATCGTCGATGCGATGCCGAATGCGCAGATCGCCGAGGCGGTGCGCGAGCTCAATTCGGACGACGCCGTCTACATCCTGGAGGATCTCGACGAGGAGGACCGCAAGGAGATCCTCGAACAGCTGCCGTTCCGCGAACGGATCCGGCTGCGCCGGGCGCTCGAATATCCGGAAGAGTCGGCCGGCCGCCGGATGCAGACCGAGTTCGTGGCCGTGCCGCCGTTCTGGACCGTCGGCCAGACCATCGACTACATGCGCGAGGACGAGGACCTGCCGGAGCGCTTCTCCCAGATCTTCGTCGTCGATCCCTCCTTCAAACTTCTCGGCGCGGTCGATCTCGACCGGGTGCTGCGCACCAAGCGGCCCGAGAAGGTCGAGGAGATCATGCACGAGACGCGTCACGCGATCCCGGCCGTGATGGACCAGGAAGAGGCGGCGCAGATCTTCCAGCAATACGACCTCCTCTCCGCCGCGGTCGTCGACGACAGCGAGCGGCTGGTCGGCGTGCTGACCATCGACGACGTCGTCGACATGATCCAGGAGGAGGCGGAAGAGGACATCCGCCGGCTCGGCGGCGTCGGCGACGAGGAGATCTCGGACACGGTGCTGACCGCGGCGCGTTCGCGCATCGGCTGGCTCTTGATCAACCTCCTCACCGCATTCCTCGCCTCGTCGGTGATCGGCCTCTTCGACGCCACGATCCAGCAGATGGTGGCGCTCGCCGTCCTGATGCCGATCGTCGCATCGATGGGAGGCAACGCGGGAACGCAGACGATGACGGTGACCGTGCGGGCGCTCGCGACGCGCGACCTCGACATCTACAATTCCGGCCGCATCATCCGCAGGGAGGTGCTGGTGGGCCTTCTGAACGGCGTCTGCTTCGCCGTGCTCGTCGGCATCGTGGCGGCCGTGTGGTTCGAAAATGTCGGCCTCGGCGAGGTGATCGGCGCGGCGATGATCGTCAACATGATCGCCGCAGCGCTGGCCGGCATGCTGATTCCGCTGGTGCTGCATCGCTTCGGGGCCGATCCCGCAATCGCCTCCGGCGTCTTCGTCACGACGGTGACGGACGTCGTCGGCTTCTTCGGCTTCCTCAGCTTCGCCAGCTGGTGGTTCGGCCTGCACTGAAGCCGGGGAGGCGTACGCGATGCGGGAATACTACACGATCACCGAACTGACGCGCGAGTTCGCGATCTCGACCCGCACCATCCGGTTCTATGAGGACGAGGGGCTGATCCAGCCGATCCGGCGCGGCCGCACCCGCCTGTTCCGGCAGTCCGACCGGCAACTCCTGCGCATGATCCTGCGCGGCAAGCGGCTCGGGCTTGCGATCTCAGACATTCGCGAGATCGTCCAGATGCACAAGTTACCCTCGGGCGAAGCCGGTCAGCTGCGCATGACGGTCCGGCGCGTCGGCGAGCGGCGGCGCGAGTTCGAGCAGAAGCGCCGCGACATCGAGGACCTGATGGCCGAGCTCGACCAGATCGAGGAGGCCTGTCTGACGCGCATGGCCGAACTCGGCATCGCGCCGGGTCCCTAACCAGCGGGAGGGCCATCGTCACCCACCCGATTGCGGCGCCGCCGGCGCCGGCGGCGGCTCGGCGCGGGCCCCGCACTGCGCCGCCATGCCTTGCACGCGCTCGTATTCCATCGGCGTCAGGGTGTTCTGCACGAGCCGATACGTGAGATTCTCCCGCCGCAGATCGGCACCGACGCAGCCGCAGTAGCGGCGGCAGAAGCGCTCGTCGCGCTCGGCGAGGCAGGACGAGCTGCAGATCGCGGGGAACTGGGCCGCCAGATCGGCCGGCCAGATCTGCGCCGTCAGCCACACGCAGCCGAACAGCAACGGCTGGTGCAGGAGGTAGAACAGGAGGGCGTGGCGGCCGAGCGCGTTCAGCACCGGGACGCGGCGCATCGCCCCGTTCCACGCGGCGAGCCGCGCGAGGATGCCGTGACGTTCGGCCACGAGTCCGCCGGCAACCCCGAGGAGGACGATGCCGAGAAACGGAACCAGCGGCACGTAGTCGCTGGAGAAGGGGGGGCGCTCGGCGAGGCCCACCCAGGCCAGCCACCGCGACTCGGTCAACGGCGTCGAGAGGCCGGTGAAGGGCAGGGCAATGAGGACCAGCCCCGTGGCGAGCGTCGCGAGAGGCGGGAGCCGCAGGAAGGCAAGGCCGACAAGGCTTGCCACCGCGATCTCGTGCAGCACGCCGAAGAACACGAAGCTGCTGGCATCGACAAACCAGGTGGCGATGCTGACGGCGAGGGCGCCTGCGACGACCTGCGCCTCGCGCCGCCAGAACGGCTGCCAGCGGATGCCGTCGCGGTGCGCGAGCACGAGGCTGAGGCCGGCGAGGAACAGGAAGGTCGAGACGATGCCGCGCGCGTACAGGCGCCAGAAGCCATGCCCCGTGGTCCCGCGCAGCACGTAGCCGAAGAACTCGAGATCCCAGGTGAAATGGTAGCTCGCCATCGCCAGAAGCGCGACGCCGCGCAGCGTGTCGATCAGCTGGACGCGTTGCCGCGTCCGTGAGGGGGCGCCTTGGTCCACGTCGTCTTCCCCAGTCTGGAAACATGCCGCGCCGGCCTATGTTCAAAGGCACGCACCGCGGGCGGGCAGGCGCGCGTCATGGCACAGGACAAAGCTCATATGAAGATCATCGAGACGAACGGCGCATCCATTCCGGCCATCGGCCTCGGCACGTTCACGCTGGAGGGCGCACAGTGTGCCGACATGGTCGCGCGAGCCATCGAGGCCGGCTACCGGCACATCGACACCGCCCGCATGTACGCCAACGAGCGCGAGGTGGGGCAGGGCATCCGCGCGAGCGGCATCGAGCGAAGCGCGCTCTTCGTGACCACCAAGGTCTGGTGGACCGACATCGGCGGCGAGGATCTGGTTCCGAGCGCCGAGGCGGCGCTGGAGGCGCTCGGCCTCGACGCGGTGGATCTCCTGCTGATTCACTGGCCGAACCGGGAGGTGCCGCTCGAGTCCTCGATCGGAGCGCTGAACGCGGCGAAGGAGCAGGGCTTGACCCGCAGCATCGGCGTCGCGAACTTCACCAGCTCGATGTTCGACGAGGCTGCCGCCATGTCCACGGCGCCGCTCGTCTGCAATCAGGTCGAATATCATCCCTTCCTGTCGCAGGAGGCGGTGCTCGGCGCCTGCGCCCGTCATGAGGCGGCGCTCGTCGCCTATTCGCCGCTCGGGCGCGGCGGCGACATCCTGTCGAACTCCGCAGTGCGCGAGGCGGCCGAACGGCACGGCAAGACGCCTGCGCAGATCGTGCTGCGCTGGGAGATCGAGCAGGACAAGGTCGCGGCGATCCCGCGGACCTCCAAGGCCGAGCGGCTGGCCGAGAACATCGACATCTTCGACTTCGAGCTGACCGAGGCGGAGCACGACGCTCTGACTGCATTGACCACGCGACGGGCGCGCCTCGTCAATCCCGCCTTCGCGCCGAACTGGGACCGCACCTGATGAACGAGGGGGAGGTTCGCGCCTTCGGCCGCTACCTTGCCGGACAGTTCGAGAACCTCCTCGCATACTTCCGCCATCCCGATTCGCTCCTGCGCATCGCGATCATCGTCGGCGCCTTCTTCATCGCCTGGTTGATCGCCCGGCTCGCCGGCCCGGCATTGGAGGGCGAGGCACGCCGGATCAAGGGCGCGCCTAACCTGTTGCGGGTGGTTGTCGCCCTGCTGCGGCGTCTGCGGCTCGCCTTCTTCGTTCTTCTGATGTGGGGGGTGACGCTGATCGACCGGGCGAGCCATGGCCCGGTCTCGCAGCTGTTCTCCGTCGTGTTCAGCCTGGCGCTCGCCTACCTCGTCATCGCCGTCGCCTCGCGCGCGCTGCGCAACCGCCTGCTCGCCCGCACCGTCACCTACATCTGCTGGGGCATCGCGGCGCTCTCGATCCTGAACCTCCTCGACCCGGTGGCCGGCGTGCTCGATCAGGCGGCGATCAATGTCGGGACGAGCCGCATCTCGGCGCTTCTCGTCCTGAAGGCGATCGCGGTCGTCGCGGTCAGCCTCTGGATCGCCAACGCGCTCGGCCGCTTTCTCGACAACCGCATCAAGCGCAGCGAGGAGCTGACGCCGACACTGCGGGTGCTGATCGGCAAGCTCCTGAAGATCGGCCTCGTGGTGATCGGCCTCGCCGTCGCGCTGGCCGCCGTCGGCGTCGACCTCACCGCCTTCACGGTCCTGTCGGGCGCCGTCGGCGTCGGACTGGGCTTCGGCCTGCAGAAGGTGGTGTCGAACTTCATCTCGGGGATCATCATCCTGCTGGACCGGTCGATCAAGCCGGGCGACACCATCACCGTCGGCGAGACCTTCGGCTGGATCCGCGAGTTGCATGCCCGCTACGTCTCGGTCGGCACCCGCGATGGCAAGGAGTATCTGATCCCGAACGAGGACTTCATCACCGAGCGGGTGGTGAACTGGTCCTTCGCCAGCGACTTCGTGCGGATCGACGTCACCTTCGGCGTCTCCTACGAATCGGACCCGCACGAGGTGATCCGGATCGCCAAGGAGGCGGCGGTGAAGCCGGCCCGCGTCCTGCAGGAGAAGGGGGCGGTCTGCTGGATGACCGGCTTCGGGGAGTCGTCGCTCGACTTCATCCTGCGCTTCTGGATCAAGGATCCGCCGGCCGGCATCGCCAACGTCAAGGGCGAGGTCCTGCTGGCATTGTGGGATGCGCTGAAGGCGAACCGCATCGAGATCCCGTACCCGCATCGCGAGGTTGTCGTCCGCCCCGCCTGGCCGGACCCGTCGGGCGGGCCGGTCGGGAGGACGGTCGAGGAGACGACCGGCGCCGCGACCGTCAACGGCCGGTCGGATGACAAGGGGCCGCCCGTCAGGGCATAGCGGGATCGGCCCTCTCAAGCCGCGGGGCCGGATCCTCGCGCGTCGCCAGCCTTGCCGGAGCCTGCCGTGTTTTTCCTCTTGTCGAAGCTCGCCTGGTTCGTCTTGCAGCCGCTCGTGGCGCTGCTGCTTCTGGCCGCATGCGGGTGGGGCCTGCGCCGGCTGGGCCTGCCCGCCCTCGGCGGCATCGCGCTCGGCCTCTCGGTCGTCGGTCTGCTCCTCGTTCTGTTCAGCCCGCTCGGCCTCCTGATGATGAACGGTCTCGAGCAGCGCTTCCCCAAGCCCGAGCTGCCCGAGCGGATCGACGGCATCG
The DNA here is from genome assembly GCF_024519155.1 of Mangrovibrevibacter kandeliae. Taxonomy (GTDB): domain Bacteria; phylum Pseudomonadota; class Alphaproteobacteria; order Rhizobiales; family Rhizobiaceae; genus Mangrovibrevibacter; species Mangrovibrevibacter kandeliae. The sequence continues at coordinate 41,462 of NZ_JANIFJ010000003.1, forward strand.
TGGTGCTGGGCGGCTCCTTCGACACGCGGGTGGCCCGGGCGCGTGGCGGCGACGAGCTGAACGAGGCGGCCGACCGGGTGACGCAGGCCGCGGCGCTCGCACTCCGATATCCCGACGCCAAGCTCCTGTTCACCGGGGGCGTCGCGGCTGTGCTGGAAGACGATATTCCGGAGGTCGACGCGGCAAAGACCTTCTTCACCTCGCTGGGCATCCCGCAAGAGCGGATCCTGCTCGAGGGAAAGGCTCGCAACACGGCCGAGAACGCGGTCTATTCGAAGCCGCTGGCCAATCCGCAGCCGGGCGAAACCTGGCTGCTCGTCACCTCGGCCTATCACATGCCGCGGGCTGTCGGATGCTTCCGGAGCGCAGGCTTCGACGTGCTGCCCTATCCGGTCGACTTCCGAACCCCAAGCGGCCCGGCCCTCTGGCGTCCGTCCTCGCTGGTGTTGCGCAACGCCGAGAAAGTCGACTTCGCCTTACGGGAATATCTGGGTCTCTTCGCCTACTGGATGAGCGGGCGCATCGACAGCCTCTTTCCCCGTCCGGCCCGGCTCTAGCGCGCCATCCGTCCCGACCGCGTAGCGCGCGGCGGAGAAGAACTGGCGGTTGCCGAGGATGGCGATCACCAGCACCGTCATCAGCATCAGCACGTAGGGGCCGACGAACCAGCCGAGATAGGCCAAGGCGAAGAAGACCGCACGCAGGCCGGCATTGAAGTTCAAGGCCGCCAGCTGGTTCATCGTCGCAGCCCGCCGGACGGCCGCCTGTGCGGTCGCGGGATCGCGCTCGGCTTCGGCGCGCGAGGGAATGGCACCGATCAGGATCGAGCAGTAGTTGAAGAGGCGATAGGCCCAGCCGAACTTGAAGAAGGCAAAGGAGAAGATCGCCACCAGGCCGAGCAGCTTGACCTCGACGAGCCGGCGCTCGACCGGTCCGGCGAAGGACAGGTCGGCCGCGATGGACGCGATGCGATCGGTGGCGCCGAGGAGCGCAAAGCAGCCGCCGATGGCGAAGATGCAAGCCGAGGCGAAGAAGCCGGTGCCTTGCTGCAGGCCCGACAGGATGGCGGTGTCGATCATCCGCAGGTCGCGCCGCAGCAGCACCTGCATCCAGCGGCGGCGCTGAAGGTTCATCGCGAAGGACAGGCCGTACCGGGCGAGGGGGCTGGAATCGGTGATCCAGTTGTAGGTCGTCCAACCGCCGAGGTAGACGACGAGCGCCAGAGCATCGAGAAGATCCAGACCGGCCACGGGAACCTCCTCCGCTCAACCCGTGCACCGGGCATCGCAGATCGATGCAACGGGGGCAATCCCGAGCCTTTCGTGGGTCGAGCCTTGCACCAGACTGAGGTCGGCCATGCTGCATCGCGAGATCAGCCCCGGTCCCTCTTGTGAGCCCTCGGGTTTACCAGTAATTAACGCCTCGGGTGCGGTGCCGTAAGGCGGACTTCGCATCAGGTTCAGCAGGAACATCCGATCGAATGGATGACAGTGTACAGAAGTCGTGCTGGGGCGTTGCCGCATTGACCGTTGCCGGCTTCGCCGTGGTCCTGGCCCTCGTGCTGCTCTTCGGAAGTAACGAGCCCGTCACCGTCGCCATCGCGAGCTGAACGGCACACGCGCCGCAGCGCCGCGCGCGCTTTCCCATCGCAGGCCTTCATTGTGGACGAGTGCGTCGAAGACGCCGTCGAGGTCGTCAGATCGGGTAGGATTGTCGCATACAGTCCCCGGTGATCCTGCGCAGGACGCCTTTCCGGGTTCGAGAATGGCACTTCACCTGATCAAGCTCTGCGTCGGAGCCGACAGCACCGAGGATCTCGAGGGTTGGATCGACGCGCGTCGTCACGCGGCCGCGGCCGAACGCCGGCCGTTCGAGCAGTTGCACCAGACGCGTATGTTCCCGAAAAGGAGCGGCGAAATCCTCGACGGCGGTTCGCTGTTCTGGGTGATCCGGGGTCAGGTGCGCGCGCGCCAGCCGATCCTCGACCTGCGCCAGGTGGTGGACGCCGAGGGCATCTCGCGTTGCCACATCGTTCTCCAGCCTGCGCTGGTCCTGACGCGTCCGCAGCCGCGCCGGGCGTTCCAGGGCTGGCGCTATCTCGATGCCGCCGATGCGCCGGATGACCTGGCGTCCGGCGACGACACCGACGAACTGCCCGCCGACCTGCGCTACGAACTCGCCGTCCTCGGCTTGATGTAGGCGCGCCGTCACCCGCGCTTCGACGACCACGTGTACATCACCACCGGCTGCGTTCGCCGCACGCGACGCTGCCGGCTGGATCGTTCGACTTGTCACCATCAACAAGTCTTTCGAATGACTTACTGAACATTAACATCTGCCCCCCAGTATGCTCGCGCACGACCGCTCGAAGGCTCTGATGCGCGCGATCACCTGTATCTTCACCGAGCATGACCCGATCTTCATCCTGCTCGCAGTGCTGATGTGCGTCGTGGGATGCCTGGTCTCGACCCGGCTGCTTCGGCGCATGTTGGCGACGTCCGGTCTGCCCCGAATCGGGTGGGTCTTTCTCGGCGCGGTCTGCACCGGCTCGGCGATCTGGGGCACCCATTTCATCGCGATCCTCGGCTACGAGCCAGGGGTGGCGGTTTCGTTCGATCCGGTGCTGACCATGGTGTCGGTGCTGATCGCCGTGGGCGGGGTCGGCGTCGCTTTCCCGCTCGCCGCCATGGCCTCGCCGATGCTCGCGAGCATCCTCGGCGGCGGCATGATGGGCGTGGCGATCGCCGCGATGCACTACACCGGCATGTTCGCCTATCGCCTGGAAGGCCTCGTTCGCTGGAGCCAGGGCTACATCACCGTCTCGCTGGCGCTGTCGGTGCTCCTGTCGATCGCCACCGTCGCGGCCGCGCGCCGCTGGTCATCGGGCGGCATGGCCTATGTGTCGACCGCATTGCTCGGTGCTGCGATCCTGGCGCTCCATTTCACCGGGATGGCGGCGTTCAGTGTCGAGCCGGTCGGTCTCGCCCTCGGCGTCGGACATGCGGCGGCCTTTGGCGCGATGGCGCTCTCCGTCCTGATCGCCAGCCTGATCGTGATCGGCACGGGGATCTCCAGCTATCTCATCGACGACCGTATGCGCGCGACGTCCACCGAGCAGTTGCGCCGGATGGCTTTTCACGACCCGCTGACCGGGCTGGCCAACCGGCGCGGCCTGCAGGCCCGGATGGAGCGCAGCTTTTCAGCCGAAGAGCCCTTCCAACTGCTGCTGGTCGATCTCGACCGCTTCAAGACCGTCAACGACGTCTACGGTCATGCAACCGGCGACCACCTGCTGGTCGAGGTGGCCGCCCGGATCCGCCGGGAGGTCGATGGCGACGGGTTCGCCGCGCGCATCGGTGGCGACGAGCTTGCCGTCCTGATCTCCGGCGACGGTGACCTCGCCATGGCGATCGCTGACCGGATCGTCGATGCGCTGAGCGCGCCCTTCAAGATTGAAGAGTTCGTCGTGGCGATCGGCGCCAGCATCGGCGTCTGCTGTAACGATGACCGCGGCGAACGCGGCGGGGCGGTCGACGCCGAGACGATGATGCAGCGAGCCGACATGGCGCTCTACGAGGCCAAGCGCCGCGGCCGCGGCCAGGTCTTCGCCTACGAGCATGGGATGCTCGAACGGGCCGCCGACGGACTTCGCTTGGAGGAGGACCTGAAACTCGCCGTGTCGCAGCACGGGTTTCATCTCGTCTACCAGCCGGTGATCGACCTTCAGACGAACGTCACGCTGGGCTATGAGGCGCTGATCCGCTGGAGTCATCCGACGCGCGGCCTGATCTCCCCCGCGACCTTCATCCCGGTCGCCGAGAAGAACGGCAGCATCATCGCGATCGGGGCATGGGTGCTCGAGGAGGCCTGCCGACAGGCGATGAAATGGGACGGCGGCCAATATGTCGCCGTCAACGTCTCGGCGGTGCAGTTCGAGTCGCCGCTGCTTCTGTCGCAGATCACCAATGCCCTGTCCGCCAGCGGCCTGCCGCCGTCGCGGTTGGAGATCGAGTTGACCGAGACCGCGATGGTCGCCGATGCGCCGCATGTCGCCGAGACGCTCACGCTCTTGCGCACGCTGGGCATCAAGGTAGCCATGGACGATTTCGGTACCGGCTATTCGTCGCTCGCCCACCTGAAGGACCTGCCGCTCGACCGGATCAAGATCGACCGCAGCTTCGTCAGCGCCGCGGCGGTCGACGCCAAGGCGATGGCGGTCTTGAGGGCGATCGCGCAGATCGGCCGCGACATGGGCATCCAGACGCTGGGCGAAGGGGTCGAGACGGACGATCAGAAGCAGATCCTCTCCGATCTCGGCTGCGATGCCGTCCAGGGTTATCTCACCGGCCGTCCGATGCCGGCCGAAGCGACGGTCGTCTCGCGCCCGGCTCACGCCGCGGCTTCGGCCGCCTGACGATCGAGCGCCGGCGCCGCAACCTCAGCCGGCCAACGCCACGCCCTTGATCTGGGCATGCACGGCGCGGCCCGGGCGCAGGTCAAGCTCGGCGAACGAGCGCCGGCTGATCCGTGCGAGCAGACGCTGCCCGGGCGCGTCGAGGAGGTCCAGCACGAGCAGTGTCTCGGCAGGGCCGGCAGGCTCGGCTGCGGCGACCGCCACACGGACGCTGTTGAGGATGGACGAATCGACGGGCGGCAGGAGGCTGATCGACACGTCGCTTGCCGCGATGCGAAGCCGTTGCGCCGCACCCAGCGGCCGTGCCTCGCCCGGCACGAGAAGCCGGACCTCGCCGACCGCCAGCGACAGGAGACCCCACGCCGCGTCGTGGCCGGCAACCGTCGCGTCGACGGCGACCGCTGCGTCGCGGGCGGCGGAGAGAGGCAGGGTCGGGTCGGCCTGCAGGCGGCCGAGCGGCCCCTCGGCAAGAATGCGCCCCTTGTCCACCAGCACGATGTGATGAGCGATCCGCTCGATCTCGCGCATGTCATGTCCGACGTAAACGACCGGCACCGCAAAGTCGCGCGGCAGCTCCTCGATGAGCTCCAGGATCCGATCCTTCGCATCCGGGTCGAGCGCCGCGAGCGGCTCGTCCATCAGCATCAGCCGCGGCCGCGACAGGAGGGCCCGTCCGATCGCCACGCGCTGGCGTTCGCCGCCGGAGAGGTGGCGCGGGTCGCGGTCGAGCAGCCCGGTGATCCCGAGACGCTCCACGGTCTCGTCGAACACAGCGCCCTGCGCGCGGCGCTCCCGTCGCGGCATGCCGAAGATCAGATTGTCTCGCACCGAGAGGTGCGCGAACAGGCTCGGTTCCTGAAAGATGTAGCCGACGGCGCGCCGATGAGGCGGCCGGAACACGTCGTCGTCCTGCCAGACCTCGCCGGCGACCGTGCAGCGTCCATCAAGGCGGTCGAGGCCGGCGAGGGCCCGCAAGATCGACGTCTTGCCGGAGCCGGATGGCCCATGCAGCGCCGTGATGCCTCGCGCGGGCGCCTTGAAGGCGACGTCGAGCGCAAAACCGCCGCGCCTCACCCGAAAGGCCGCCCGGACGCCGTCGTTCATGCGCGTGCGCGTCGCGCAGCGCCGTCGGACAGGCCGACGAGCAGGATGGCGGCGAAGGCGAAGAGGACCATCCCGGCCGCCAGAAGGTTGGCCTCCTGCCAGCGCTGCGTCTCGACATAGTCGTAGATGGCGGTCGACAGCACCTTGGTTTCACCCGGGATGTTGCCACCGATCATCAGGACGACCCCGAACTCGCCGATCGTATGGGCGAAGCCGAGGACGCCGGCCGTCAGAAAGCCGCGTCGGGCGAGCGGCAGCGCGACGCGCCGGAACGCCTCGAAGGGGGAGGCACGCAGCGTCGCCGCAACCTCCAGCGGCCGCTCCCCGACGGCCTCGAAGGCGTTGCGCAGCGGCTGGACGACGAAGGGAAGCGAATACACGACCGAGCCGATCAGGAGCCCGGTGAAGGAGAAGGCGAGGGTGCGTCCACCCCACAGACCGGCGATCCAGCCGCCGGGCCCCGACGGCCCGAGCGCGACGAGCAGGTAAAACCCGATCACCGTCGGCGGCAGCACCAGCGGCAGGGCAACGATCGCGGCGACCGCCTCCTTCCAGCGGGCGCGCGTGCCGGCGAGCCACCAGGCGAGCGGCGTGCCGACGATGAAGAGGACGAGGGTCGTCAGCGCTGCGAGCTCGAGCGTCAGCCGGACCGGACTCCACAGATCCTCGGACATCCCCATCGTGCCGCTCAGCTCCCGCCCGGCAGGCCATAGCCGTAGCGGGCGATGATCGCGGTGGCCTGTGGCGACCGGAGAAAATCGCAGAAGGCGCGGGCCGCAGGATCGGCGGCGCCGGTCTTGAGCAGCACGGCATCCTGCCGGATCGGCGTGTAGAGCGACTGCGGCACCTCCCAGCGCGAGCCGCCGTCCGCCGGCACCTGCGACAGGGCGACGAAGCCGAGTTCGGCGTTGCCCGTCTGCACGAACTGGAAGGTCTGCGCGATGCTGCTGCCCTGGACGAGCTTGCTCCGCAGGGTCTCCGTGAGGCCGAGACGTTCGATGACCTCGATCGCGGCGGCGCCGTAGGGGGCGGCCGTCGGATCGGCGACGGCGAGCTTGGAGAAGCCGCCGGTGCGCAGGGTCTCCTCGCCGGCGACCGTTTCCGCTTCGGCGCTCCACAGCACCAGTCGTCCCACCGCATAGGTGAAGTCGCTGCCCGCCACGGCCAGCTCCTCCTCGAGCGCCTTGCGCGGGCGCTCCTGATCGGCGGCGAGGAAGACTTCGAACGGCGCGCCCTGCGAGATCTGGCTGTAGAGGGTGCCGGTCGAGCCGAAGCTCAGCCGCACATGCGTGCCGGTCTCGGCCTCGTAGGCGGCCGCGATTTCCTTGGCGGCGTCGGTGAAGTTCGCGGCGACGGCGACGCTGAGGTCGGCCGCCGACGCCGTCTTGGGCGCCGTGGGTACGGCGACGATCGCAACGAGGAGAGCGAAAGCGGGCGCGGCGTTCATGTGAGATCTCCGGACAAGTGGCGGGCGACTGCGGCGACCGACGCAGCGTGTCAGTCGATGGCGAGAATGACGTGGCCCGCGTCGAACATGGCGTGCGCGGGATCGCCGGGTTGCAAGCCCAGTGACTCGGCGCTGGTGGCAGTGATCGTCGCCACGAGGCTGCGCCCTGCGCCGATGTCGAGAGTCACCTCGGCGCCGGGCGACAGGATCTCGCATCGCCTTACGATCCCCGAGATGCAGTTGCGCACGCTGGTCACCGGCGGGGTCTCCCCGACGGCCAGCATGACGAAGGGCGCCTTGATCAGCAGGATGACAGCACGTCCCTCGAACAGGCCGAGCTCGCGCAGACTGTCCTGCGTGACGAGCGCGTAGATCAGGCGGTCGCCGACCTCGACCTCGACCTCGACCGACAGCCCGCCAAGGGACAAGGCACGGACGGTCCCGCGCAAGGCGTTGCGAGCGCTCGTCTTCATCGCAAATCCTGAGAACAGTGAAAGCGGCGAGATGCCCGTTCCGGCCAGGCCGGGCTCCACCGCGCGGGCGATCCGCCCAAGTTCGGCCTCCAGCCGCCGGAAGGCTGCGATCGCACGTTCGCCGGCCGTCGTGAGACGAGCCCCGCCGCCGGACTTTCCGCCGACCTGAGAGACGACGAGCGGCGTGCCGAAGAGGTTCGACATCGCATCGAGCGCGTCCCACGCGGCCTTGTAGCTGAGGCCGGCCTCGCGCGCGCCGGCGGAAATGCTGCCTTGCCGCGCGACCGCCTCGAGCAGCGCGATCCGCTCCCGCCCTACGACAGGGGCGGCATCCGTCTTCAGGACAACCCGCGCTTCGATCGCCATGCCAGCCTCGCTATTCGTCTGACTATATAGCGATCGACAAGCCAAAGGGAAGCCGCCTCCGCCCTCCTTGCGAGGGCGGGAGACGCTCGGTCTCAGGTGCCTGTGGCGATGAGCATGAAGGCCGGGATCTCGTCGCCGAAGCCGACGGGCGAGGGATCGTCACCGCGATGTCGGTCGCGACCGCCACGGGAGCGGGAGGACGAACCCGAGCCGCTGCGGGGCGAGGCCGAACGGCCGCGCTCCGAGGGAACGGGATTGGAGGGGGCGCGCTCGCGGAGCGGCGCGGCGACCTCGACCGGGGCCTCCTCGACCTCGACGGCTTCGACCGCCTCGACCTTTGCCGGCCGGCTCTCGTCCGAGCGTGCGCCGCGTCGGCGGGTCGATCCGCCGCGTGCCCGGCTGCTCCGTCCCTCCGGACGCTCGCGGCCTTCCTCGTCGGCCGGCAGGTCGGCAAGAGTTCCGTCGAGCCAGTCGATCTCGCGGCCGATCAACCGGTGGATCGAGTCGAGATACTTCCGGTCCGTCTTGGCGACCAGGGTGAACGCCTTGCCGGAGCGGCCGGCGCGACCGGTGCGGCCGATGCGGTGGACGTAGTCCTCAGAATGGATCGGCACGTCGAAGTTGAAGACATGGCTCACGGCGGGAATGTCGAGGCCCCGCGCCGCGACGTCCGAAGCGACCAGGAGCGTCAGCTTGTTGTCGCGGAAGCCTTGCAGCATCGCCATGCGCGCCCGCTGGTCCATGTCGCCATGCAGCGCGCCGACCGAGAAGCCGTGCTTCTCCAGCGAGCGGAACAGCACCGAGATGTCCCGCTTGCGGTTGCAGAAGATGATCGCGTTGGTGAGATCGTCCTGCTGTTCGAGGACGCGCCGCAGCGTCGCCCGCTTCTCGTAGTCCTCGCCGCGCGTGGCGACGAGCTTCTGCTCGACGGTCGTGGCGGTGGAGGAGGCCTTGGCCACCTCGACCCGAACCGGGTTCTGCAGGAACTGCTCGGTGAGCCGCGTGATCTCCGGCGGCATGGTCGCGGAGAAGAACAGCGTCTGGCGCGTGAAGGGCAGAAGCTTGCAGATCCGCTCGATGTCCGGGATGAACCCCATGTCGAGCATGCGGTCGGCCTCGTCGATCACCAGGATCTCAACAGCGGTCAGCAGCAGCTTGCCGCGCTCGAAGTGGTCGAGAAGGCGGCCGGGCGTGGCGATCAGGACGTCGACGCCGCGATCGATCTTGCGGTCCTGCTCGTCGAAGGACATGCCGCCGATCAGGAGCGCGACGTTCAGCTTCTGGTCCTTGCCGTACTTGACGAAGGATTCCTCCACCTGCGCCGCGAGTTCACGCGTCGGTTCGACGATCAGGGTGCGCGGCATGCGCGCCCGGGCCCGTCCCTTTTCGAGGTGCGTGATCATCGGCAACACGAAGGAGGCGGTCTTGCCGGTGCCGGTCTGCGCGATGCCGAGCACGTCGCGCCGCTGCAGCGCATGCGGGATCGCCTCGGCCTGGATCGGAGTGGGCGCCGAATAGCCGGCCGCCTCGACGGCGGAAAGCACTTTGGCGCTGAGGCCGAGATCGGAAAACTGCATGAAGCTTCGATGTCTCGCGATGCGGAAGATAAGGAACGGCGGCTGATAGACAGGGGCGATAGGGCTCGCAGACAATCCTGTCAACCGTAGCCCGCATATAGGTCACGCGCCGCGGCTTTTACAGACGCGACGCGGTAAAGACAGTCTTTTGTTGCGCGGCCACATTCATCGCTCGCGGCGAGCGGAACCCGGCAGGGCGCTGGCGCGGGGTGTGGAGGGCCGGCTCGGACGCCGCTCAGTTGGTGGCGGGCCCGAAGCGGTATGGCTGGTTCTGGAAGAAGAACAGCTGGTAGGTCTCGGCGATCTCGCCCTCCGAGGGGACGATGTCGAAGAACAGCGTCAGCGAATTGCTGTCCTCGTCGTCCGGCTCGTCGGCGCGGTATCCAACGATGGTGCCCTGGATCTTGTTGATTTCCTTGATCTCAGTCGACGACTTCAGCGACATCTGGCTGCCCGTCATCTCGATCTGCTGAACGTAGAAACGGTAGCGGTCCGGGTCGTTGCCGTCCTGCATCATCACCGCACGCCAGACGCCATTCTTGTCGCCGTCGGTCCAGGGGCCGAGCGTCTGCACATCCTCGATCTGCGGCGAGAGGGTGTCGGCGGCGCTGGCCGCACTCGCAGCCTCGCCGGTGGTCGGCGCCTGCGGGGCGTTCGCCACGCCTTCGGGGGTCGGAGCCACGGGTGCGGGCGTGCCTGCGCCGTCCTCAGCCTTCGGTGTTGTCGCGGGACTGGTGGCCTCCGGCGTGGCGGGCGCATCCCCCGGCGCCGGCTGCGCGGCGGCGGGTGCGTCGCTCGTCTGCGCGCCGGCGACGGAGGCACCGGCCATGAGAAGGAGGGCGGCAGTGGTCGACAGAACGGCCATGCGGGTCAGCATCTGGAATCCCTTCGAGCGCGAAGCTGGCCCGTCGCCGCGTCTCCCTGAGCCGGGCCGTCCGCCCACGCGAGCCGGGCTCAGCTATAGCCGATCCCGCTCCCGCCCGATATGCCGAACATGCAGAGCCTGGCGAACTGCCGTGAGGCTTTTGCGACCCTGCCACCGAGGGCGGCAGTGCCGCCCGGGAGCGCGCCCGCGGCCAGGGATCGACGGGCGCTCGTGGATCAGAAGCGGTAGGCGACGTCGATGAAGCCGCCGAGGCGCTCGGTGGTGATGTCGGTCTTCTGCGCCTGGAAGGCGCCGAGCGGCAGCGCGCTGTCCTCGAAGTGGAAGTCGCCGTCGTCCATCTGCAGCCGCCAGTAGCGGGCGCCGAGGCCGACGTCGAAGTGGTCGGTGACGGCGTAATTCAGCTTCGCTTCGAACTGGTAGCCGTCGCCGTCGCCGTCGGCAGGCGTCGGACCGGCGAAATCGGTGCCGATGCGCAGCCAGTGCGAGTCGCTTCCGTCGAACTTCACGTAGGGCAGGTAGGCGGCGTCGCCGCTCAGACTCAGGCGATCGGTCAGCGCGACGCGACCCGAGAGGCCAAGGCGGAGCGCATTCCAGTCGCCTTCGAACGAGATCACCCGGACATCGTTGTCGATTGGAGCAAGGCCGCAGACGAAGGGATTGCCGGCGGTCTGCTGGCAGCCAAAGGCGTTTTCCCGCTCGTGCATGAAGAAATAGCCGGCAAAGGCACCCAGGCTGAACCGGTCCCGAACCAGGAGATCGTAACCGAGATCGATCTTGGCGTAGTTGAAACGGTTGTCGTCGAGATCGGAATCCGTCGAGGAATACGGCGTGATGAAGGGCTCGAAATCCTCGTCCTGAAGATTGCCGTCGTTCGACCAGCCAAGACCGACGAAGCCGTCGAGGTAGATGCCGCTCGAGTGCTGCAGCTTGCCGAAGAGCTCGATCGAGCTGGTGGTCACATCGTCGTAGGTGAGCCGCGAAACTTCGTCGGCACCGCTGACCGTGTAGAGATCGTAGCGGGTCTTCCCGGTGTTTAGGAAGTAGCGGGTGCCGAAGCTGCCCGCGAACTCCGGAGCGTAGACAACCGGCTCGGCTGGTGCCAGATCGGCGGCCGAGGCGGACTGTGAAGCGGCGAAAGTCATAAGGCTCGCCGCGACAGTCGCGGCGCATCTGTATGTGGCCGACATCGGCATGTCCCCCAGCGAATCAGCAGCTCTCTAAACGACAGCCAGGATTATTGTGCGCTATGGTTGCGCAAATCTTAAGATGCCCGATCGGAGCCGGCATCGCCAGGAAATGGTATGGATCATGACCTCACAAGATTTGCGCTTGAGCACACGGATGGTGATCGTACTGATGTGCCTCTGCGGAATGGGTGCCGCCGCTCCGGCACGCGAGGCTGTGCTGCCCGCGGCGGCTGTCTCTCCGTGCGCCAGCGTCATCGACGCCCTGCATCGACTGGGGGAAAGGGGCTGGCTGCGCCGGTGCGCGCAGGCCGCGGCACGGGCGGGGGCCGCGCCGACGCAGGCGTCGCGGCTCTGCCAGCAGCAGCTGGCGATCTGCCGGCAGGCGCCGCTCCGACGTGGGCGCGGGCCGATCTCGATGTGACGGTGCCGACCCGACGGGGTCGCGGGTTCAGACGTCGAGATCCTCGACGAAGGCGGCGCGATCCTGGAGGAAGCGGAAGCGCGCCTCCGGCTTGTTGCCCATCAGGGCGTCGACGGCGCCCGCGGTGCCGGCCTCCGGCGCGTCGTCGATGGCGACCCGCAGCAGCGTGCGCTTCCTCGGGTCCATCGTCGTTTCCTTCAACTGCGCGGGCAGCATCTCGCCCAGCCCCTTGAAGCGGCTGACCTCGACCTTGCCCCGGCCCTTGAACTCGCGCTGGGTCAGCCGCTCGCGGTCACGATCGTCGCGGGCATAGACGGTCTTGCCGCCCTGGCTCAGCTTGTAGAGCGGCGGCACGGCGAGGAAGAGATGGCCGTTGCGGATGAGCTCGGGCATCTCCTGATAGAAGAAGGTGATCAGCAGCGAGGCGATGTGGGCGCCGTCGACGTCGGCGTCGGTCATGATCACGACGCGCTCATAACGCAAATCCGCCTCGCGGTAGCGCGAGCCGGTGCCGCAGCCGAGCGCCTGCGTGAGGTCCGAGATCTGCTGGTTGGCGCCGAGCTTCTCGCGCCCGGCGCTCGCGACGTTGAGGATCTTGCCGCGCAGCGGCAGCACGGCCTGGCGGGCGCGGTCGCGCGCCTGCTTGGCCGAACCGCCAGCCGAATCGCCCTCGACGATGAAGATCTCCGAGCCGGACGTGCCGGCCTGGGTGCAGTCGGCGAGCTTGCCGGGCAGCCGCAGCTTGCGCGTCGCGCTCTTGCGGCTGATCTCCTTCTCCTGGCGGCGGCGCAGGCGCTCGTCGGCCCGGTCGGCCACCCAGTCGATGACCTTGGCGGCCTCCTGCGGCGAGGAGGCGAGCCAGATGTCGAAGGAATCGCGCAGCGCGCCCTCGACGATGCGCTGCGCCTCGACGGTTGCGAGGCGGTCCTTGGTCTGGCCGACGAATTCCGGCTCGCGAATGAAGACCGAGAGCATCGCCGAGCAGGTCACCATCACGTCGTCGGCGGTGATCGCCGCGGCGCGCCGGTTGCCCGAGACTTCCGCAAAAGCCCTGAGACCGCGCAGGAGAACGTTGCGCAGCCCCGCTTCGTGGGTGCCGCCCTCCGGCGTGGGGATGGTGTTGCAGTAGGACCGCACGACGCCGTCGTCGGCGGTCCAGGTCACGGCCCATTCCACCGCGCCGTGGCCGGAGAGCTTCTGGGTGCGACCGGCGAAGATCTGCGGCGTCACCCGGGTCTCGGCGCCGAGCGTCGAGTCGAGATAGTCCTTGAGGCCCCCTGGGAAGTGGAAGCTCGCCCGCGAGGGTGTCTCGTCGCCCTCCTTCAGAAGGCTCGGCTCGCAGGCCCAGCGGATCTCGACGCCGCCGAAGAGATAGGCCTTCGAGCGCGCCATCGCGAACAGGCGTGCGGGATCGAAGGTCGCGCCCTTGCCGAAGATCTCCGGGTCCGGCCGGAAGCGGGTGCGCGTGCCCCGACGGTTCTGCACGTCGCCGACCTCGATGAGGCCGGAGGTCGGCAGGCCGCGGGCGAAGGTCTGGCGGTAGAGTCTCCGATTGCGCGCGACCTCCACCTCGAGCACGTCCGACAGTGCGTTGACGACGGAGACGCCGACGCCGTGCAGGCCGCCCGAGGTCTCGTAGACCTTGGAGTCGAACTTGCCGCCGGCATGCAGCGTGGTCATGATCACCTCGAGCGCCGACTTCGTCTTGTACTTCGGATGCGGGTCGATCGGGATGCCACGGCCATTGTCGGTGACCGACAGGAAGCCGTCGGCCTCCAGCGACACCTCGATGAAGTTGGCATGGCCGGCGACCGCTTCGTCCATCGAGTTGTCGATGACCTCGGCGAACAGGTGGTGCAGCGCCTTCTCGTCGGTTCCGCCGACATACATGCCGGGGCGGCGCCGAACCGGCTCCAGCCCCTCCAGCACCTCGATGTCGGCCGCGGTGTAGTCGCCGCCGGCGGCGGGCGCGACGGCTGGCCGCTCGGCCTCGCCGGGTTCGAGGGCGGGCTTGGGGCGGGCGCGCGCCGCCGGCGCCGGACGCGCCTTCGCAGCGGCTCCTGAGAAGAGGTCGTCGCTCATCGGGCTCTTGCCGCTCGTGGAGAGGTGACTTCGCGGGCGAAATCCATAGGATCGAGGGCTACAAGTTTCCGAAATGTTCTTCAAGCGATCCATCGGCGTACGCTTGCCTGCGGTCCCGTCGTCCACGGCTTTGACGGCCAAAGCGAGTCCTTTCGTCGCAAGGTGCGGCGCAGGCGACACGCCGCATGCCTTGCCGAACCAGCCGGAGGCCGACCATCTACGCGGGCTGGAGGGGGTGATTCGGCCTCCGCGCGAAGCGAGCGAGGGGGCGCAAGCATGACCACCATCCACCGCGCCGGCACCGTGCTTCTGTGGCTGCTGGTCCAGTGCGCATCCGCGGCCGCGGACGGCCCGCAGCTTGGGCCGTTCAAGGACGCGCTCTTCGCCTATCCGCCGCTGACGGCGACGCGGGACGGCGGACGCGTCACCGACGTCGCCTATGAGGAGATGCGCGACATCAACGGGCGGGACGAGGTGCCCGAGCGCCGGGTGAAGCGCGACTATGTGGACCTCGCGCCGCTGCGCCGGCAGGAGGAGGCGGTGCTCGCGACGCCGGACGGGGCGTTGAAGTTCATGACCGTCGGCGAGCGCGCGCACCCCTCCGCTATCCTCGTCTTCATCCACGGCCGGCTCGGGGACCGCCGGCTCGGCATGAACGACTGGACATTCGGCGGCAACTTCAACCGGCTGAAGAACCTGATGGACCGGGCCGGCGGGCTTTACGTCACGGCGGATGCGGGGGATTTCAGCCCCGCCGACCAGCGCCGGATCGAGGCGCTTCTCCACAGCCTGTCCACCGCCAGTCCACAGGCGCCGCTGGTGCTGGCCTGCGGCTCGATGGGCGGCGCGATCTGCTGGGCGGCGGCCGGCGATCCACAGGCCGTCGAGGATCTCGACGGGATGGTGCTGCTGGGTGCCAACAACGAGCGGGAGGCGCTCCAGGGCCTGCTGAGGGCGGCCGGCGATCGGGAGCTGCCGCTCGTGCTGGCGCATGGCAGCGCCGACAGCGTGTTTCCGGCGGAAAAGGACGAAGCGCTCTATGCCTGGCTGCGCAAAGCGCATCCGGGCTATCCCGTGCGATACGTCCGCGTCGACGGCGGCGGCCACGGCACGCCGATCCGCATGATCGACTGGCGCGAGACGCTCAACTGGATCTTCGCGCAGCTGAAGTGACGGGCGAGGACGCCGGCACAGCCCACTCCGCTCGAACGAAAACCCCCGCCGGAGCGGGGGTCGGTTCGCGTCAGGTCGAGGCGGGTGGCCTCAGACCGAGTAGTACATGTCGAACTCGACCGGGTGCGGCGTCATCTCGAAGCGCAGGACCTCGGCCATCTTCAGGTCGATGAAGGCGTCGATCTGGTCGTCGTCGAAGACGCCGCCGGCCTTGAGGAACTCGCGGTCGCTGTCGAGCGTCTCCATCGCCTCGCGCAGCGAACGGCAGACGGTCGGGATCTCCTTCAGCTCCTCCGGCGGCAGGTCGTACAGATCCTTGTCCATGGCAGAGCCCGGATGGATCTTGTTCTTGATGCCGTCGAGGCCGGCCATCAGCATGGCCGAGAAGGCGAGGTACGGGTTCGCCGTCGGATCCGGGAAGCGGACCTCGACGCGCTTGGCCTTCGGCGACTGACCGAAGGGGATGCGGCAGGAGGCCGAGCGGTTGCGGGCCGAGTAGGCCAGCAGCACCGGCGCCTCGTAGCCCGGCACCAGGCGCTTGAACGAGTTGGTCGACGGGTTGGTGAAGGCGTTCAGCGCCTTGGCGTGCTTGATGATGCCGCCGATGTAGAACAGCGCCGTCTCCGACAGGCCGGCATAGTCGTTGCCGGCGAAGGTCGGCTTGCCGTCCTTCCAGATCGACTGGTGCACGTGCATGCCCGAGCCGTTGTCGCCGAAGATCGGCTTCGGCATGAAGGTCGCCGTCTTGCCGTAGGCATTGGCGACCTGATGGATCACGTACTTGTAGATCTGCATCTTGTCGGCGTTGCGCGTCAGCGTGTCGAACTTGATGCCGAGCTCGTGCTGGGCCGCCGCCACCTCGTGGTGGTGCTTCTCGACCGAGACGCCCATCTCGGCCATCACCGTCAGCATCTCGGAGCGGATGTCCTGGCAGCTGTCGATCGGCGGAACCGGGAAGTAGCCGCCCTTGACGCGCGGGCGGTGGCCGAGATTGCCGGTCTCGTACTCGGCGTCGTCATTCGACGGCAGTTCGGTTGAGTCCAGCTTGAAGCCGGTGTTGTACGGGTCGGCCTTGTAGCGGACGTCGTCGAAGATGAAGAACTCGGCCTCGGGGCCGAAATACGCGGTGTCGCCGATGCCGGACTGGTTGAGGTAGGCCTCGGCCTTCTTGGCCGTCGAACGCGGATCGCGGTTGTAGCTCTCGCCGGAAATCGGGTCGAGGATGTCGCAGGTGACCGCCATCGTCGACTGGGCGAAGAAGGGGTCCATGTGAGCCGATTCCGGATCGGGCATCAGCACCATGTCCGACTCGTTGATCGCCTTCCAGCCGGCGATGGACGACCCGTCGAACATCGACCCTTCCGAGAACATGTCCTCGTCGACGACGGAGGCGTCCATCGTGACGTGCTGCATCTTGCCCTTCGGATCGGTGAAGCGGAGATCGACGAATTTGACGTCGTTGTCCTTGATCTGCTTCAGAACGTCGTTGGCCGTCGTCATATCGGTCCTTCCTGTAACTGACTGAACTAGAGGGTACTGCGGACGATCAGATCGCGTCGGTGCCGGTTTCGCCGGTGCGGATGCGGATCGCTTCCTCGATATTGGAGACAAAGATCTTGCCGTCGCCGATGCGCCCGGTCTGGGCGGCCTTGCGGATCGCCTCGACGGCCGCGTCGACCGCCTCGTCCGACAGGACGATCTCGACCTTCACCTTGGGCAGAAAATCGACGACGTATTCGGCACCGCGATAGAGCTCGGTGTGGCCCTTCTGGCGGCCGAAGCCCTTGGCCTCGGTCACCGTGATGCCCTGCAGGCCGACCTCCTGAAGCGCCTCTTTCACCTCATCCAGCTTGAACGGCTTGATGATCGCTTCGACCTTCTTCATCGAACATCCTTCGTCGACTTCTGTCCGTCACGAGCCAAGGGCCCGTCCAGCGCCCAAATGCAGGAGGCGTGCCAGTCTGCCCGCGTCGCGGCCGGGGGAAGGGTTAGAAGGGTTTGCCGGGGCGGACAAGAGGAGCGTGTCAGGATTTGCGCGGGCACCGCCGGCGCTGCCGACGCGCCAGGAGACGCTGCGGGAGACACGGCGGCACGTGTTCTGCACAGGCATTGTGCGATATGAGGAAGAAATGAGCAGTAAATTCGGTCCACTGGACGCCACCGCGGCGAGGTCTGCTTGCAGTCTGCTCACTCCGCTTGAGATGCAGACAGCCGATCGGCTGACGATCGCAACAGGGGAAGTTGCCGGCAGCACGCTGATGGAGCGCGCCGGAGCGGCCGTCGCCAGGGCTGCAACGGCCGCAATGGCCGCGATGGCCAGGCAGAACGTCGCAGTCGCGGTGCTCGCCGGCCCGGGCAGCAATGGCGGCGACGCCTATGTTGCGGCCCGGCTGCTCGCCGAGCGCGGCTGCGCCGTCGAGGTCTTCGCGCTCGGCCGCGACTCGCTCACCGGCGATGCCGCTGCGGCCGCTCGGCGATGGACGAAGACGGTAAGAGATCTTGCCGATTTCGCGCCGACAGGGTTCGGGCTCGTGGTGGACGGCCTCTTCGGCGCCGGGCTGTCGCGCCCGCTCGACGGCACGGCTGCCACTGCGGTGCGCGAGCTGAACGCGGCCGAGGTGACGGTTCTCGCCATCGACCTGCCGAGCGGCATCTCCGGGGACACCGGGCAGGCGATGGGGGAGGCGGTCGAGGCCGAGCGCACGGTCACCTTCTTCCGCCGCAAGCCCGGCCATCTCCTGTTTCCCGGGCGGGCGCATTGCGGGGCCGTCGAGGTCGCCGACATCGGCATCGCGGCTTCGGTGCTCGACCGCATCCATCCGCAGACCTTTGCCAACGCCCCCGCTCTCTGGTCTGCGGCACTGCGCATGCCCGGCCGGACCGGCCACAAATACGACCGCGGCCATGCCGGGGTCTTCTCCGGCGGGGCAAGCACCACCGGGGCCGCCCGGCTGTCCGCCAGCGCCGGCCTGCGCGCCGGGGCAGGGCTCGTGACGCTATTCAGCCCGGCCTCGGCGCTGCTGGTCAACGCGGCGCATCTGACGGCCGTGATGCTTCGCCGCTGCACCGATGCAGCGGATCTCGCCGCGCATCTGGAGGACACCCGGCTGAACGCCATCGTGCTCGGGCCGGGCTTCGGCGTCGGCGAGTCGGCGCGGTGCTATGCGGAGGCGGTTCTGAAGGCCGGCCGGGCGCTGGTGCTCGATGCCGACGCGATCGCCAGCTTTGCCGAGGCGCCGGACCGGCTTTTCGCGGGAGCGCAGCCGGATCGGCTGGTGCTGACGCCGCACGCCGGCGAGTTCAAGCGCCTGTTCCCGGACATCGCTGCCGATGCGAGCACCGGCAAGCCGGACAAGGCACGGGCGGCGGCAGTGCGCTCGGGTGCCACCGTCGTGCTCAAGGGCGCCGATACCGTCATCGCGTCGCCCGATGGAAGGGCGGCGATCAACGCGACCGGCAGCGCATGGCTGGCGACGGCCGGCAGCGGCGACGTGCTGTCCGGCGTCATCTGCGGGTTGCTGGCGCAGGGGATGCCGGCCTTCGAGGCCGCCGCCGCCGGGGTCTGGATGCACGGGCGGGCGGCGGAGCTGTTCGGGCCGGGCCTGATCGCCGAGGATCTGCCCGGGATGCTGCCGCGCGTCTGGGCGGAGCTGGCGGCCGCGATGCCGGAGCCCGCGGCAGGCAGCGCTTCCATGATCAGTGGTGCGACGGCGTGATTGGACCCGATGCTGGCCTGGGTGGCCGGTCGGGGTAGACGTCTCGGCCGCGCGCCCGAAAAAGGCATTGGCGCCGCGCCCAAGTTCTTCAAGGCGAAGCTTGCGCTGAGGTCCATCGCGGTGACGACTCCCGGCCGGGATCAGGCATGACGTTGCTCGCCGCACAAATGGCGCCTATTCTCTGGTCTGCGCGCGCCGAGCCATATTCGGATAGCCGTCTGTCGGGGTTGCATCCCGGCCCCGCGGCGCGTGCACCTCCAAGCCAATCAGCCAGCCGGCAGCCGAGTTCGCTGCTGCCCGTCAGGCGCTGACGGCCGGAATCGCCGCCGGCGCGCCGATCGCCTTCAGCCGCTCGATCAGCGCCATCGCCGCGTGCGGCGCGCGCACCTTGCCCTCGTGGATGAAGAAGGCGAACACGTCGCGCGCCTGAACGGGCGCAGGAGCGTCGGGCGCCGCCAGCGGCAGATCCTCAGGTGCCCTGCCGGCGGCCCATTCGGCGACCCGTGCCGCCCAGCGATCGAGCGCCTCCGGCGGGTAGGCCGTCGGGATGGTGTCCTCGCCCTTCTGCAGCCGCGCATAGACGAAGTCGGCCGTGAGATCGGCGATCTCGGGATAGTCGTGATGCTCGGCATAGACGACGGCCACCCGGTGCTTGCGCGCGAGCGCGACGAAGGCCGGATCGACGAAGGACGGATGGCGCACCTCGAGGGCATGGCGCAGACGCAGGCCATCCTGCTTCTCCGGCAGGAGGGCGAGGAAGGCGCCGAAATCCTCGACGTCGAACTTCTTGGTCGGGGCGAACTGCCAGAGGATCGGTCCGAGCTTGTCGCCGAGTTCGACGAGGCCTGAGCCGAGGAAGCGCTGCATCGACTCGCCAGCCTCGCCGAGCACCTTCCGGTTGGTGACGAAGCGATTGCCCTTGAGCGTGAAGACGAAACCCTCCGGCGTCTCCTTGGCCCATTTGGCGAAGCTCGCCGGCTTCTGCGTGCCGTAATAGGTGCCGTTGACCTCGATCGCCGTCAGCCGCTGCGCGGCGTATTCGAGCTCGAGCGCGTGCTTCAGCTTCTCGGGATAGAACACTCCGCGCCAGGGCTCGAAGGTCCAGCCGCCGATGCCGGCGCGGATCAGGGGTGTCGTCGTCATGGCCGGCTCCGCACGCTGCTGCAGGTCGAGATGCGGTCCTTGCTAGGCCGCTTTGCGTCGCGTTGGAAGCGCCGTCGGCGTGCGGGTCGGCCGCCCGGATCGGCCCGTCGCTCACCGTGGCCGGTCGGGACGCCGGTGCAGGATTGGCGCGTCGCAGTCTGCCGTGCGGGTCCCGCGATCATGGTCGGCGGCGATATTGTAATCATTCACGACAGCAAGTAATCTCTCCTAATAAATGCTTCGGAGGTCTGCGATGGACTTTGTCGAGCGTTGGTTCGGTGTGTCTCCGGACGGTGGCGACGGGACGACAGAAGCCCTTTACATACTCGCCCTGTGCATATTGGTCGCTGCGATACTGATGCGCCGCCCCCTGCGCCGGTGGTTGACGCGCTGGCGCTCCGGCCTCTGACGCTGCCGCAATAGGCAGGACGAGTGGTGTTCCTCTAGGGAAGGCCGTTCGACGACCTGGCGGGCGTCGGTGCGCGTGAGGTGAAAGACGGAGGTGTCGATGGGCTGTTGTGGCGGTCGGTCCGGTGCGCGGGTGACCAACGGCAAGCCGTCCGGTTGCGTCCTCTGCAAGATCTGGGCGGTCCTGACGACCGAGAAGACGCCGGACGGCGAACCCTGCGTCGTCATCCCCGGCCATATCGCCCACAAGCCGGATCCCTGCATCTACGACCAGTTTCTGCTGATGCAGCTCGGCAAGCCGGTCACGTGGGACAATCCGGACGTGCGGATCTTTCTCGGCGGCGTCGAGCAGTATACCTACAACTTGACCGCGAGCACCGAATACGACGTCGAGATCACCGTTCACAACGCCTCGCGCGAGAAGCCGGCAAACCAGACCACAGTCGACATCGCCTGGATTTCGTTCGGCGCGGGCGCCGAGACGCGGCACCCGGTGACGGTCGCCTCGACCGACGTTCCGGTCTGGCCGGGCACCTCGGTGGTGACCACAAAGTGGCGGACTCCGGACGTGCCCGGGCATTACTGCATCGAGGTCGTGCTGTCGCATCCCGACGACGGCAACCCCTCGAACAACCGCGGCTGGAACAACACCCAGGTCTTCGCCGCGCAGTCGCCGGTCGAGCGCGAGTTGCGGATCTACAACCGCCACCCGGGCGACTGCCCGCCCGTTCGCGAGGGCGGCGGGCCGGTGCTGCGGCCGCACCGGGTGTTCCTCGGCTGGGCGCCGCTGGCGGCCGTCGCGACCCTGCCGCTCACGCCGCACGGCATGCAGGGCATGCGCTATCTCCCGTCGCTGCTCGCCCTGATGCTGATCGGGTATGTCGTCGGATCGGCGATCGGCCTCTTTGCCGAGTCCGCCTATGCGGCGATGGCGCGGCGCCGCAACGCCAGCCGCGCCCGCACGCTGCCGCCGCCGCGCACCGACTGCCACCTCGTCGAGATCGCGGTCGACTCCTACGAGTTCGAAGACAAGACCGGCAAGGAGTTCGATCCGGCCGTGGCGTTCAAGGGCAGGGGGGCGATCTGGGGGGCGAAGGTGGAGCCGCCGAGCTTCGTCTTCCTGCCGGGCGAAGCCTTCCGCGACGTGCGCCTCCTCGTCGACGCGCCCGACGATCCCGGCCCGGCAGGAACCTTCAACGTCAATGTCTGGCAGGGCGGCGTGCCCAGCGGCGGCGCCACCTTCACCATCACGACGGGAGGCTGACATGGCCGGATGCGACACCAGTCCGCACAACGCGCTCTACGAGTCAGGCGAGCGCCGCGTGCTCGGCTGGGTCGGCGGCAGCGCCGCCGCGGTGGCCTTCGCCGCGCTCGCCGAAGCCGCGGGAATCGCCGGCCTCGCCGGCGGCGCTCTCGCCGTCGCAATCGCGGCCATCGCGATCGCGGCTCTTGCCGGGGCCGTCATCGGCTTCTTCATCGGTCTTGCCGTCAACTGGTTCGACCGCCTGCACGTCCAGGATCCGAGCACCATCACGATGAGCGGATGCATCCTGTGTGCCGGCAAGAACACCGGTGTGCCGCCGCTCAATGACAACGACTGGACCTTCAACCTCGGCGGGCCGCTGGCGCTGCTCTCGCCGGTCCAAGCTGGCCTGGACGTCAACCAGATCCGCACCCGCAGCGCGCCGGGTGCCGGCGAGGTGCAGACGGTGACCGACCCGAAGTCCGGCCAGCAGATCCTGCATTGCGAGATCGGATCGCACATCGGCGACTACGCGGCGGTCGGCGCTGCCATCGGGTCGGTCGCAGGTGCCGTCGCAGGTGCCGTGGCCGGGGCCATCGCCTGCGCGGCGATCGGCCTCCTGACCTTCGGCATCGGCGCCGCCCTGTGTCTGCTCGTCGTCGCGATCGCGATTCTCGCGGGCGCTGCGGTCGGCGGCATCGCCGGTGACGCGATCGGCGGCGTCGCCGGCTGGATCGCCGACGGAGTGAGCGATTTCAACGAGATCGGCGAAAGCGTCTCGCGCGGTTGCCTGATGAGCCTGACCGGGCGCTGGGTCACCGACGGGAGCCATGGCCACAACGAGATCCACGACGTCACCAGCGCCCAGATCATCGAATGCAACGCCTGCGACCAGGACCCGACCGGGACGGCCGCCGGCGGGCTCGTCGCAGCGGTCGGGATCGGCCGGCATCCGACCGGCCGCGATCCCTGAGGCCAACGTCGCGGGCTGCCGTACGCCGCAGCCGCCGTGACGTCCGGCGCTATTCCGCCGCCTCGCGGTTCCCCGCCTGCGGCCGGCGCTCCAGCAGTTCCTTGAGGAACCGCCCTGTCCAGGACCGCTCGACGTTCACCACCTCTTCCGGCGTGCCGGTCGCCACAACCTCGCCGCCGCCGTCGCCGCCTTCGGGACCGATGTCGATCAGCCAGTCGGCCGTCTTGATGACCTCGAGATTGTGCTCGATCACCACCACCGTGTTGCCCTGGTCGACCAGCTCGTGCAGCACCTCGAGCAGCTTGGCCACGTCGTGGAAGTGCAGGCCCGTCGTCGGCTCGTCGAGGATGTAGAGCGTGCGGCCGGTCGCCCGGCGCGACAGCTCCTTGGCCAGCTTGACCCGCTGGGCCTCGCCGCCGGACAGCGTCGTCGCCTGCTGGCCGACCTTGATGTAGCCCAGCCCGACCTCGTTCAGCGTCGCCAGCTTGTCGCGGATCGCCGGCACCGCCTCGAAGAAGGCGACGCCTTCCTCGACCGTCATGTCGAGGACGTCCGCGATCGACTTCTCCTTGTAGGTGACCTCCAGCGTCTCGCGGTTGTAGCGCTTGCCGTGGCAGACGTCGCAGGTGACGTAGACGTCGGGCAGGAAGTGCATCTCGATCTTGATGACGCCGTCGCCCTGGCAGGCCTCGCAGCGTCCGCCCTTGACGTTGAAGGAGAACCGGCCCGGCTGGTAGCCGCGGGCCTTCGCCTCCGGCAGGCCGGCGAACCACTCGCGCATCGGCGTGAAGGCGCCGGTGTAGGTGGCCGGATTGGAGCGCGGCGTGCGGCCGATCGGCGACTGGTCGATGTCGATGACCTTGTCGAGATGCTCGAGCCCGTCGACCCGGTCGTGCTCGGCCGGCAGGTCGCGGGCGTTGTTGATGCGCCGCGCCGCCGCCTTGAACAGCGTCTCGATCAGGAAGGTCGACTTGCCGCCGCCCGACACGCCGGTGACACAGGTGAAGAGGCCGAGCGGCACCTCGGCGCTGACGTTCTTCAGGTTGTTGCCGCGGGCACCGACGACCTTGATCGCCTTGCCCTTCTGCTTCTTGCGCCGCTCGGCCGGAACCGCGACGCCGCGTGCGCCCGACAGATACTGCCCGGTCAGCGACTTCGGGTGCGCCATGATCTCGGCCGGCGTGCCCGAGGCGATCACCTGACCGCCGTGGATGCCGGCCGCCGGGCCGATATCGACGACGTAGTCGGCCGTCAGGATCGCGTCCTCGTCGTGCTCGACGACGATCACCGTGTTGCCGATGTCGCGCAGGTGCTTCAGCGTTTCGAGCAGCCGCGCGTTGTCGCGCTGGTGCAGGCCGATCGAGGGCTCGTCGAGAACGTAGAGCACGCCGGTGAGGCCGGAGCCGATCTGCGAGGCGAGCCGGATGCGCTGGCTTTCGCCGCCGGACAGCGTGCCCGACGAGCGCGAGAGCGTGAGATAGTCGAGGCCGACGTCATTGAGGAAGCGCAGCCGCTCGCGGATTTCCTTGAGGATCCGCACGGCGATCTCGTTCTGCTTGGCGTTCAGGCTCTCGGGCAGCGTCTCGAAAAAGACGGCGGCGCTGCGGATCGACAGCTCGGTGACCTCGCCGATGTGCCGCCCGGCGATCTTCACGGCCAGCGCCTCGGGCTTCAGCCGATAGCCGCCGCAGGCCGGGCAGGGCGTTGCCGACATGAACCGCTCGATCTCCTCGCGGATCATCGCCGAATCGGTTTCCTTCCAGCGCCGCTCGAGGTTCGGGAGCACGCCTTCGAAGGGCTTGGTCGTCTTGTAGGACCGAAGACCGTCATTGTAGGTGAACTCGATCTTCTCCTTGCCCGTGCCGTGGAGGATCGCGTCCCGCGCCTCCTGCGGGAGCGCCGACCAGCGATCGGTCTGCTTGAAGCCGAAGCGCTTGCCGAGCGCCTCCAGCGTCTGGCCGTAATACGGCGAGGAAGACTTCGCCCAGGGTGCGATGGCGCCGGCCTTCAGCGTCCTGTCGAGGTCCGGCACCACCAGCTTGGCGTCCACTGCTTGGTGCGAGCCGAGGCCGTCGCAGGTCGGACAGGCACCGAACGGGTTGTTGAAGGAGAACAGCCGCGGCTCGATCTCCGGGATGGTGAAGCCCGAGACCGGGCAGGCGAACTTCTCCGAGAACACCAGGCTGCGGCTCTCGCCGTCCTCGCCGGTGTCCGCGAACTCGGCGATCGCGATGCCGTCGGCAAGCTTCAGCGCGGTTTCGAGCGAATCCGCCAGTCGGGTGCCGATGTCGCCGCGCACCACGATGCGGTCGACCACCACGTCGATGTCGTGCTTGTATTTCTTGTCCAGTGCCGGGGCGTCGGCGATATCGTAGAACGTCCCGTCGATGCGGACGCGCTGAAAGCCCTTCTTCTGCAGCTCGGCGAGCTCCTTGCGATATTCGCCCTTGCGGCCGCGGATCATCGGCGCCAGCAGGTAGAGCCGGGTGCCCTCCGGCAGTTCCAGCACCCGGTCGACCATCTGGCTGACCGTCTGGCTCTCGATCGGCAGGCCGGTCGCGGGCGAGTAGGGTATGCCGACGCGGGCGAAGAGCAGCCGCAGATAGTCGTAGATTTCGGTGACCGTTCCGACCGTGGAGCGCGGGTTCTTCGACGTCGTCTTCTGCTCGATCGAAATCGCCGGCGACAGGCCGTCGATCTGGTCGACGTCCGGCTTCTGCATCATCTCGAGAAACTGACGGGCATAGGCCGACAGGCTCTCGACATAGCGCCGTTGTCCCTCGGCGTAGATCGTGTCGAAGGCGAGGGAGGACTTGCCCGAACCCGAGAGCCCGGTCATCACGATCAGCGTGTCGCGCGGCAGGTCGAGATCGACGTTCTTCAGGTTGTGCTCGCGCGCGCCGCGGATGGAGATGGTTTTCTGGTCCGCCATGGCGCCGTCGATCGTCCCTTTGAGAAGCGGCCTGTACTTAAGTCAGTCGAACCGGCCTTCCAAGCCG
Source organism: Mangrovibrevibacter kandeliae (assembly GCF_024519155.1). GTDB lineage: Bacteria > Pseudomonadota > Alphaproteobacteria > Rhizobiales > Rhizobiaceae > Mangrovibrevibacter > Mangrovibrevibacter kandeliae. Next base: position 67,074 of record NZ_JANIFJ010000003.1, read on the forward strand.
CCGACCCGAATCCACACTTGTATGTTCGTAGTTTGTTCTATAGCGTGACGTTCGGATCGGCAAGCGCCTTGCGGCAGGGGCGGTGGACGAGGGGCGGGACCGGCTTTCACGCCGGAGCGGCGTCCGTTAGAGTCGCGCCAACCTTTTCGAGTGGAGTTCTCCGATGGCAGGCAGCGTCAACAAGGTGATCCTGGTGGGCAATCTCGGTGCCGATCCCGAGGTTCGTCGCCTGAATTCCGGCGATGCGGTGGTCAATCTGCGCATCGCCACCTCCGAAAGCTGGCGCGACCGCAACAGCGGCGAGCGCAAGGAGCGCACGGAGTGGCACAATGTGGTGATCTTCAACGAGAACCTCGTGAAGGTCGCCGAGCAGTACCTGAAGAAGGGCTCGACCGTTTATATCGAGGGGCAGCTGCAGACGCGCTCGTGGGAGGATCAGTCGGGCCAGAAGCGCTACACGACCGAGGTCGTGCTGCAGCGCTTCCGGGGCGAGCTGCAGATGCTCGGCGGGCGCGGTGAGGGCGGCGGCGGCGATGCCGGCCGCGGCGCCTACGACCGCGGTGGTTCGCAGGATCGCGGCGGCGGCGGTGGCGGCTTCGACCGCGGGGGATATGACGACCGCGGCGGCGGTTCGTCGCGTGACCTCGACGACGAAATCCCGTTCTGATCAGGGGGTGCCGGCCGTTGCCGGCGCTGTCAGATTCCCGGCGTGGCGGCCGTAAGGAGCGAGGAGCACCATGAAGCCCGGATCGTGCCGCGTCGCGCTGGCGGTTCTTGCGCTGCTCTTCGCGTGGATCGTGCCCGCCACGGCGCAGGATGCGCCCGGCCCCGCCCGGATCGCTGTCGTGTCGGCCTTCGAGCCGGAGTGGACCGCGCTGAAGGCAGCGGTCGAGGAGCCGCGGAGCGAGGAGATCAACGGCGTCGAGTTCGTCAGCGGCCGGCTCGACGGGCATGACGTCGTGCTTTTCCTGTCCGGGGTCAGCATGGTCAATGCTGCGATGACGACGCAGCTCGCGCTCGACCGCTTCCAGATCTCGACCATCGTCGTCTCCGGCATCGCCGGGGGCGTCGATCCGCGGCTCTCCATCGGTGATGTCGTGATCGCCTCGCAATGGGGCGAATACCTGGAGTCGGTGTTCGCGCGCGAGACCGATGGCGGCTATCGGCTGCCGAGCTATGCCCAGAAGAGTTTTGCCAATTACGGCATGATGTTCCCGCAGCCCGTCTCGATCCGGCGGGCGGGCGACTCGTCGGGCGATCGCTTCTGGCTGCCGGTCGACCCGAAGCTCCTCGCCGTCGCCGCGCAGGCTGCTGGCGCGGTCAAGCTCGCCCGCTGCACGCCTGAGCAGGCTTGTCTCGACCACGCGCCGCAGGTGGTGGTCGGCGGCAACGGCGTCTCGGGGATGGCCTTCGTCGACAATGCCGAGTTCCGGCGCTACGTCGCCGACACCTTCCAGGCCCGCGTGCTGGACATGGAGAGCGCGGCGGTGGCCCATGTCGCTTATGCCAACCGGGTGCCGTTCATCGCATTCAGGAGCCTGTCCGACCTCGCCGGCGGCGGCGAGGGGGCCAACGAGATGGCGACCTTCTTCGGCCTTGCGGCCGGTAATTCGTCCGCCCTCGTCCGCGCCTTCCTGACGGCGCTTCCCGTGGCGGTCGTCGCGGAACCCAAGATCCCGTGACGTGCGGGGGGCGCCGCGGCCCGTCGCCCCTGCGACGGCGTGGGCTCTGCCGGGCCAAGGCGTCTTGTGCTCAGTAACGTGGTCGAAGTACCCAATTCTTAAATGAAGTTCGGGTAGCTGTCGGTTTCACGAGATCATACGCGACCGCGACAGCGCGCTCGATTCGGTACAGGTGGAGTCTCGCGCATGCCGAAAACGGTGATGATCGTCGAGGACAACGAGCTCAACATGAAGCTGTTTCGTGACCTCATCGAGGCGCACGGCTTCCGCACCGTCCAGACCCGCAGCGGCTTGACCGCCGTCGAACTGGCGCGCGAGCATCGTCCCGACCTCATCCTCATGGACATCCAGCTGCCCGAGGTGTCCGGCCTCGACGTCACGCGGCAGCTCAAGAGCGACAGCGAACTGCACCGCATTCCCGTCATCGCGGTGACGGCCTTCGCGATGAAGGGGGACGAGGAGCGCATCCGGCAGGGCGGCTGCGAAGCCTACATCTCCAAGCCGATCTCGGTGACGAAGTTCATCGAGACGATCAAGTCCTTCCTCGGCGAGCAGTGACGGCATGAGCGCGCGCATCCTCATCGTCGACGATCTCGAGATCAACGTGAAGCTGATGGCGGCGCGCCTGGCGGCGGAGTATTTCGACGTGCTCACGGCGGCGAGCGGTCCGGAAGCGCTGCAGATCTGTCTGCGCGAGCCGCTGGATCTCGTGCTTCTCGACGTGATGATGCCGGACATGGACGGCTACGAGGTGTGTCGGCGGCTGAAGGGCGATCCACGGACGGCGCATCTGCCGGTGGTGCTGCTGACGGCGCTGGACGGCATGGCCGACCGGGTGACGGGCCTCGAAGCCGGCGCCGACGACTTCTTGACCAAGCCCGTTCGCGACCTGCAGCTGTTTTCGCGCGTGAAGAGCCTCACCCGGCTCAAGCTGCTCACCGACGAACTGCGGGTGCGTGCCGAAACCAGCGCCAGCCTGGTGACGCGCAACGAGCTGTTGATGGAACTCGCGGGCAAGGGCACCGGCGGCCGGGTCTGCCTCGTCGAGGACGATGCGCGCGCCGCCGAGCGGCTCGCGCGCCTCCTCGGGGAGGAGCACAAGGTGCATGTCGAGCCGGATCCGGCCGTTCTCACGCAGACGGCGATCGGGCGGACCTTCGATCTCTTCGTGATCGGCGCCGGACAGGGCTTCGACCCGTTGCGGCTTTGCTCGCGCATCCGCTCGAGCGAGACCACCCGTGGCACGCCGATCCTCCTCGCGGTCGCGCCCGACGACGATGCGCGCACGGCACGGGCTCTGGAGATCGGCGCCAACGACTACATCGTGCGGCCGATCGACCGCAACGAGCTGCTTGCGCGCGTGCGCACGCAGATCAAGCGGAAGCGGTACGACGATGGCCTGCGTGAGACGCTGCAGCGGACGCTGGAACTCGCCATCACCGACTCGCTGACGCGGCTGCACAATCGGCGCTTCTTCGACGCTCACCTCCTGCGTGCGGTCGAGCGCAGCCGGCGCGAAGGCAAGCCGCTGGCCCTGCTCATCGCCGATATCGACCATTTCAAGCGCATCAACGACGAGTGGGGTCACGATGCCGGCGACATGGTGCTCCGCCAGTTCGCCGCCCGTCTGGCGGAGAGCGTGCGCGGCAGCGATCTCGCGTGCCGCTTCGGCGGGGAGGAGTTCGTCGTCCTGATGCCGGAGGCCGATCATCGCGCCGCCGAGATCACCGCCGAACGCCTGCGCCAGTGCGTCGCCGACACGCCGTTCGAGACCGGACGTGGAAGCATCCCGGTCACGGTCAGTTCCGGCTATGCCGTGCTCTCCGGTGAGCCCGACGACGCAGACACGCTGCTGAAGCGCGCCGACGCCGGCCTCTACGCCGCCAAGCGCGCCGGCCGCAATCGCGTGATGGCGCTCGCCGCCTGAGCGGCTACGGGCGGGCGCGACGGGCGATGCCGCCGCACCATCGGACCTCTCGCGGACACTTTGGAAGACGACGTCTCACGAGCGCGCGGATCCGGTCGCAGGCCGTGGATGTCGCCGGTGCCGCACCGGCGCCGACCGTGCCATCGGCGGTTCCGCGCCGCAAATCTTAACCATTCGTTGCAGATTCGTCCGAAGATGGTTTCGATTTGGTTGCTTTTGATTCGGTTATAGGCAAGTTTTCAGACCGTGGTCATGGAAGCGGTTGCGGCGACACCGTCTTCCGAAAGTTCCCCATGGAATGCTCAGGTCCGCCGCATCTCCTGGGTCCCGTGGGGCGGCCGGCCGGCGTCCGAACGAGTTGCGGTTTCCTCGTACCGCAGTCGGATTAGCCGGCCGGCCACTTTTCGCCGCCATTCCAGATCTTTCGACTGCTCGTCCCGATCGAGTGCCGGCAGGCGGCGTCTCGCGCACTGGGCAGGATGAAGCGCCATGGTACGTCCGCCGGCGCGGGAACGCGCGCATCGCGCCGACGGGCCACCCGCAGAGCTCGACCCTGGTCCTCCGCAGGAAGAAGGACGGCCCGGCGGCCGCCGAACGTCTCCACAACGCAAAACGCCGCCCGAGGGGCGGCGCCTGGAAACCGATGGCGGGCGGCAGAGCCGCGCCGGCTTACTTGATCTTCGTTTCCTTGAACTCGACGTGTTTGCGCGCGACCGGATCGTACTTGGTCTTCGACATCTTGTCGGTCATCGTACGGCTGTTCTTCTTCGTCACGTAGAAGAAGCCGGTGTCGGCCGTCGAGAGCAGCTTGATCTTGATCGTGGTCGCCTTGGCCATCGTCGTGGTTCCATCCGCTGTGCGGTTCGGGGTCGGGCAGGTCGATGGCCGCGGGCAGAGCCTGCGGACGACTTGCGACAAGTCTGGTGTTGGAGCTGCTCGGCCCGGCCCGGACAATCGCCGCGGGTGAGCTGCCCCGGCCGAACCGGGGGCGCAACTTTGCGCGGAACCTACCGATCCTGCCGGCGAAGTCAATCCTGCTGCGCTCGTTTCTGCAGGCCCAACGCGCGCCGCCTGCCGAAGCCGAGACGCAGAATGGTGAGGACGAGGTAGAGGGCGAAGAAGAGAGCGAGGGCGTAGGCGAATCCGTTCGGGCCGAACCCGTCCATGAAGCCGCCCATCGCCTGCGGGCCCACGAGCATGCCGGCGGAGTAGCAGAAGACGAAAGCCGCGTTGGCCGAGGCGAGTTCGGTCCCCGACAGCCGCGAGCCGAGATGGGCGAGGCCGACGGTGTAGAGGCCGGCGACGACGCCGCCCCAGAAGAACAGGACGGTCGCCATCAGCCACCAGTCCTCGACGAGCAGCGGCAGGCAAAGTGCGCCGACCAGCCCGACGACCGCGAAAAGTGCCAGGAGGCTGCGCCGGTCGCGCACCCGATCGCTGACGAGGCCGATGGGGATCTGCAGCAGCATGTTGCCGAGGCCGACCGCGGTGAGCAGCTGAGCCGCGCCCGCCTCGCTGAAGCCGACGCGTCCACCGAAGACCGGGAACAGCGCAAATCCGCCTGCCTCGACGGCGCCGAACACAAGGACGGCGCCGGTGGCGGTGGGGACGGCGAGGACGTGGCGCCAGAAGGCGGCGGAGGCGCCGGCCTCGATGTGGGGCTGGCGCGACCAGGCGGCGAACAGCGGCAGCGCAGCAAAGAGGATGACGCCGCTGCCGATGGCGAAGGGCAGGACGCCCGTCGACCCGACGACGCCGAAGATCAGCGGTCCGACGGCAAAGCCGAGCGACAGCACCGTCGCATAGATGCCGAGCATGAAGCCGCGCCGGTGCGGAGGCGCCGCCGCGCTGATCCAGAACTCGGAGAGCACGAAGAGGACGGTGATCGCAAAGTGCAGGGCCAGCCGCAGCGGGAACCACAGCCAGAAGGCGGTCACGTAATAGAAGGCGAGCGCCGAGGCGCCGGCGAGGAGGATCGCGCACAGCATCGTCACGCGGACGCTGAGGGCGCGCGCGATCGGCGTCACCAGCGGCGCCGCGATCAGCGAGGCGATGCCGGCGACGGCGGTGTTGGCGCCGATGAGCGTCGCGGAGATGCCGCGTCGCTCGAGGACGATGGAGAGGAGCGGCAGGCCGAGGCCGAGCGCGATGCCGACGGCCGTGATCGAGGCGATCGCTGCGCCGGCGGCGAGCCAGTCGGTGGGCGCCGCCCCGTCGGGCGGGCGCGATGCCTCTGCGGGGTAGGGGCGCAGGCCGGGCATGGCCTGGCCGTGGTGGACGGGGTCCGCGCCAGCAGCGACCCGATCCTGCGCTCCATCCTCGCAAGCGCCTTCCGACGGCGCTCGGCTCGATCGGCCAGTCCCGTCGGGTCGGCGATCGGTCGCCTCAGCGGCCATCGCCGGCCCCGCCGTCATGCCCGAAGCCGTGCATGCGCATCGCCCACTGCAGACCGATCGTCGCGCCCTTCATCGGCTGGAGCAACCCGAGGGCGAGGACGAGCGTCAGGGGCACGAACAGCGCGAGGTGGGCCCAGAGCGGCCAATCGACCATCTCCTCGAGACCCATGAAGAGTGCGACCACCAGATGGCCGACGATGAAGATCACGAGATAGGGCGGAAGGTCGTCGGCGCGCTGATGGTGAAAAGCCTCGCCGCAGACCGCACAGTGATCGACGCTCTTCAGGTAGGCACGGAACAGCCGCCCCTCGCCGCATTTCGGACAGCGCATGAGGAAGCCGCGCTTGACCGCTTGCGGGATCGAGCGGACGACCCCTGTCGTTCCCTCTGCCGGGCCAGCAACATCCTCGGAGGTCATCGCCGCTTCCTCACCTTCGCCGCGACGTTCTTCGCGCGGCTGCCACCGGGCCGCTCGCCACCTCTGCGCCGGGACTTGTGGAAGGAGCTGGTCGAGCGCGGCAGCTCGCGCGGCTCGCTCAGCATTTCAAAGCGCATCGAGCCGGCGAGCGGCATGGCTTCGACGAGCTTGACCCCGACGGTGTCACCGAGCCTGTATCCGGTGCCGCTGCGCTCGCCGACCAGGCTGTGCCCCGCCTCGTCATAGTGGAAGTACTCGCGTCCGAGGCTGGAGATCGGCACGATGCCATCGGCGCCGAAGGCAGGCAGCGCCACGAAGAGGCCCGCTTTGGTGACGCCGGTGATGCGACCGTCGAACCGGTCGCCGATGCGGTCGGCGAGGTGATGGGCGATCAGGCGGTCGACCGTGTCGCGCTCGGCCGCCATCGCCCGGCGTTCGGCCCGCGAGATCTGCTCGGCGATCTCCTCGAGCTCGTCCTCCTCGGGTCGGCTGATGCCGCCGGCGCCGAGACCGAGCGCGGTGACCAGTGCCCGGTGCACGATGAGATCGGCATAGCGGCGGATCGGCGAGGTGAAGTGCGCGTAGCGCATCAGGTTCAGGCCGAAGTGACCGATATTGCTGGAGGAATAGGCGGCCTGCGACTGCGAGCGCAGCACCACCTCGTTGACGAGGCTCTCGTGCTCCCCGGCCTTCACCTGGCGCAGGATGCCGTTGAAGTGCGAAGGGCGCAGCGTGCCGCTCTTGGCAAGCGAGATGTCGAGCGTGCGCAGGAAGTCGCGCAGTGCCTCGAGCTTGGCGAGGGAGGGGGCGTCGTGGGCGCGGTAGATCAGCGCCTGGCGCTTCTGCTCCAGCGTTTCGGCGGCCGCGACGTTCGCCTGGATCATGAACTCCTCGATCAGCCGGTGCGCGTCGAGGCGCTCGGGTACGACGACGGAGGCGACGCGGCCATCTGCGTCGAGCTTGATCTTCTTCTCGGGCAGATCGAGGTCCAGCGGCTGGCGTCGCTCGCGTGCCGCCGACAGGTGGCCATAGGCGTCCCAGAGCGGCTTCAGGATCGTCTCACGCACCGTGTCGGCAACGCCGGAGATCTCCGCGGGGGTGCCGTCGATCGCCGCCTGCGCCTGCTCATAGGCGAGCTTGGCGTGACTGCGCATCATGATGCGGTGGAAGCTGTGCCGCCGCTTGTCGCCGCCGGCCGAGAAGATCATGCGGACCGCGAGCGCCGGCCGGTCGACGCCCTCGCGCAGCGAGCAGAGATCATTGGAAATGCGCTCGGGCAGCATCGGCACGACGCGGTCGGGGAAATAGACCGAGTTGCCGCGCAGGCGCGCTTCCGCGTCGAGCCGCGTGCCGGCCCGCACGTACCAGGAGACGTCGGCGATCGCGACGGTGACGACGATGCCGCCGGGATTGCCTTGGTCATCGTCGGGCTGCGCGTGCACGGCGTCGTCGTGATCCTTGGCGTCGGCCGGATCGATGGTGACGAGCGGCAGGTCGCGCCAGTCCTCGCGATGGTCCATGTCGGCCGGGCCCGCGGCTTCGGCCTCGGTCAGCACGGCCTTCGGAAAGACGTGGGGGATGCTGTGCGCATGGAGGGCGATGGTCGAGATCGCCCGCTCGCTCGCCATCGAGCCGACGACCGCGCGCACGCTTGCGCGGGGCAGGGACGGCCGCGAGCGGGCGTTCGGTTCGATTTCGACGAGGTCGCCGTCCTTGGCGTCCGCGGCGTCCTCCGGCGCGACGACATATTCCTGCTGGCGGCGTTCCACCGGCTCGACCCGGCCGCCGCCGCCCGGTATGGCGCGGAAGACGCCGAGCGCCAGCCCCTTGGTCTTGTCGAGGACCCGCACGACGCTCAGCACCGGTGTCTCGCCGGGCTGCTGCTCGACGCGGGCGAGGATGCGATCGCCGACACCGGCCGCCGAGCCGGCCGAGCGGCGCTGCACCACGCGCAGGCTGGGGCGGTCGGCGGACCCGTCGTCCCACCGCACGGGCTCGGCGAGTAGGCCGCCGTCATCGTCGCGGCCGCGGATCTCGAAGACCGCGATCGAGGGCAGGGCGCCCGGCCGGTGAAACGCCTTGCGGCCGCCTTCGATGACGCCCTCGGCCTGCAGGTCGGCGAGGATGTCCTTGAGCTGCACCCGGTCGTCGCTGCGCACGCCGAAATGGCGGGCGATGTCGCGCTTGCTGGCATGCGCCGGATTTTCGGCAATGAAGCGCAGCACCGCCTCGCGGGTCAGCTCAGCCGGCTCCGGTCGCGGCCTGCGTGCCATGGTCAGGCCGACTTCGACGCGGCGGCCTTCGCCGCCGGCTTCCTGGCCCCTGGCGTCTTGGCGGTGGCCGTCTTGCCGGTCGCCTTCGCCCGCGATGCCGCCGGCTTCTTGGCCGGCTTGGCCTCGCCATCGCCCGTGTCCGCCTTCGCCTTCTTGGCGGCGGACTTCGCCGCCTTCGGCTTGCCGGTGCCGGTCTTGGCCGCTCGCTCGGTGAGGAGCGCGATTGCCTCCTCGAGCGTCACGCTCGACGGTTCCTTGCCCTTCGGCAGGGTCGCGTTGACCTTGCCGACATTGACGTAGGGACCGAAGCGGCCGTCGCGCACGGTGATCGGGCCGCCGAGATCGGGATGCTCGCCGAGCGTCGCGATGGCCGCCGGCGTCGAGCGACCACGGCCGCCTTTCTCCTTCTTCTCGGCGATCACCGTGACGGCGCGGTTGAGGCCGACCGTCAGGACGTCCTCGATCGTCTCGAGATTGGCGTAGGCGCCGTCGTGCTGGAGAAACGGACCGTAGCGGCCGAGGCCGGCGAGGATCGGCTTGCCGGTCTCTGGATGCAGACCGACCTCGCGCGGCAGCGAGAGGAGCTGCAGCGCCTTGTCGAGGTCGATCTCCGACACCTGCCAGCCCTTCGGAAGCGAGGAGCGCTTGGCCTCCTTGCCGTCGCCGCGCTGGACGTAGGGGCCGAAGCGCCCGTTGCGCAGCGTCACCGGCTCGCCGGTCTGCGGATCGGTGCCGAGCTCGCTCGGCTCGTCCGACCCCGTGTCGCCGGCCGCCTCGGCCGACAGGGAGGTGCCGAGCTGGCGGGTGTAGCCGCATTCGGGATAGTTCGAGCAGCCGACGAAGGCGCCGTACTTGCCGAGCTTCAGGCTGAGCTGGCCGGTGCCGCAGCGCGGGCAGGCCCGCGGCTCGCTGCCGTCCTCCTTGGGCGGGAAGACGAGCGGCCCGAGCTCCTCGTTCAGCGCGTCGAGCACCTCCGAGACGCGCAGCTCCTTGGTGCCGTCGACATGGCGGGAGAAGTCCTGCCAGAAGTCGCGCAGCACGTCCTTCCAGGAGAGCTCGCCGGCCGAGATGCGGTCGAGCTTTTCCTCCAGATCGGCGGTGAAGTCGTACTCGATGTACTTCTCGAAGAAGTTGTGTAGGAACGCGGTCACCAGCCGGCCCTTGGCCTGCGGCAGGAGTTTGCGCTTGTCCTGCGTGATGTACTCGCGGTCCTGCAGTGTCTGCAGGGTCGCGGCATAGGTGGAGGGCCGGCCGATGCCGAGCTCTTCCATCTTCTTGATCAGCGACGCCTCGGAGTAGCGCGGCGGCGGCTCGGTGAAGTGCTGGCTGGCGTCGACAGCCCGCTTGTCGAGCGCGTCGCGGGCGGCCATGGCCGGCAGGCGCGTGTCCTCTTCGCCCTCGTCGGCACCGGCGCTGTCGTCGCGGTGGTCGACATAGGCGGCGATGAAGCCGTCGAAGCGGATCACCGAGCCGGTCGCGCGCAGCATCGCCTCGCGGCCGCCATTGGCGGCGCGGATGTCGGCCGTCGTGCGCTCGATGTCGGCCGAAGCCATCTGGCTGGCGATGCTCCGCTTCCAGATGAGGTCGTAGAGCCGCGCCTGGTCGCGATCCAGATGGCGCTCCATCTCCTTCGGCGAGCGGCCGAAGGCCGTCGGGCGGATCGCCTCGTGCGCCTCCTGGGCGTTCTTCGCCTTCACGGAATACTGGCGGGGCTGTGCCGGCAAGTAGCGGTCGCCGAAGACCGAGGCGATTGCCGCGCGCGCGTCCTCGATCGCCTCGGGCGCCATCTGCACGCCATCGGTTCGCATGTAGGTGATGAGGCCGACGGTCTCGCCGCCGACGTCGACGCCTTCGTAAAGCCGCTGGGCCACCTGCATCGTGCGCGAGGCAGAGAAGCCGAGCTTGGCGGAAGCCGCCTGCTGCAGCGTCGACGTGGTAAAGGGCGCGCTCGGGTTGCGCTTGCCGGGCTTGGCCTCGACGCTCAGCACCGAGAAGCTGGCGCCGTCGAGCATGTCGCGAATGGTGCCAGCCCGTGCGCCGTCGCCGATCGACATGCGCTGCAGCTTCTCGCCCTCGAAGGCCGAAAGGCGTGCCACGAACTCCTCGCCGCGCGGCGTGGCGAGGCGAGCAGCGATCTGCCAGTACTCCTCCGGCTTGAAGCGCTCGATCTCCGACTCGCGGTCGCAGACGAGGCGCAGCGCCACCGACTGCACGCGACCCGCCGAGCGGGCGCCCGGAAGCTTGCGCCACAGCACCGGCGACAGGGTGAAGCCGACGAGATAGTCGAGCGCGCGACGGGCGAGATAGGCATCCACCAGCGGCGCATCGATCATCCGCGGGTTGGCCATCGCGTCGAGCACGGCCTTCTTGGTGATCGCGTTGAACACGACGCGCGATACCGGCTTGTCGCCGAGCGCCCGCTTCTGTCGCAGAACCTCCAGCACATGCCAGGAGATCGCCTCGCCCTCGCGATCCGGGTCGGTGGCGAGAACCAGCGCGTCGGCCGACTTCACCGCCTGGGCGATCTCGCTCAGCCGCTTCTGCGACGGCGCGCCGACTTCCCAGTCCATCGAGAAGTCTTCGTCCGGGCGCACCGACCCATCCTTGGCCGGCAGGTCACGGACATGGCCGTAGGAGGCGAGAACCTTGTAGTTGGAGCCGAGATATTTGTTGATCGTCTTCGCTTTGGCGGGCGATTCGACGATGACCACGTCCATTGGTTGTGCTTCCCCAGATGCCTTGCCGCCGCGGCCGAAGCCAGCCGGCTTTCCCCGAACCGCCTACCGCATCCGCTCACATGGACAGAGCCGAGCGGGCGGTCAACCCCACCGCGCGAACGACAGCGGCTGGTGGCGGAGGTCGAGGGCTATTGCAACCAAAGCGAGCATCAGCAATCTTACGGCAACCAAAAGGCGCCAAGTCGCCTCGGGCTGCCGCGCCTCGCCGCGGTCAGGCCGACCCGTCGGAGTACGTGATGTCCAGCGAGTTCGATCGACGCGCCGCGCTTGAATATGTCCGGGATATGCTGGAGCAGCTGAAGGTGGTGTCGGGCCAGCGCAACAAGGTCCTGTTCTATCTTCTCGACATGGCGCGGCTGGAGGCGGTCAGCGAGATGGACCGCCGCGGGAACGGCGAGGCTTCACAGAAGCATTGAGACCCGGCCGTCCACATGCCGCTCCAGCCGGCCGGCGAGATCGAGCTCGAGGAGGACGAGTTGCACGGCGCCCGGCGGCGCGCCGGTATGAGCGATGATGTCGTCGATCGGGACCGGAGTAGGTCCGAGCGCCTCGATGATTCGATCCCGCTGGCGCTCGCTCGGCTCTTCCTCTGCCATGTCGCTCTCTGCCTCGCCGAGGTTCATCGGCTCGTCGCCGCTCAGACGGGTGTCCATCGGACGAAGCGCGTCAAGCAGATCGCTCGTCTCGGTGACGAGAATGGCGCCGTCCTTCAGCAGTCTGTTGGTGCCGGCAGCGCGCGGATCGAGCGGCGATCCTGGGACCGCGAAGACGAGGCGACCGAGTTCGCCGGCGAGGCGGGCGCTGATCAGCGAGCCGGATCGCGCTGCCGCTTCGACCACCAGGAGCCCGAGCGACAGGCCGGCCACCAACCGGTTCCGACGGGGAAAGTCGATGGCCCTCGGCTCCCAACCGAACGGCATCTCGGAGACGAGTAGGCCGCCCGCATCGACGATGCGGCGCATCAGCGGCCGGTTTTCGTTCGGATAGGGGCGATCGAGCCCGCCGGCGAAGACGCCGATGGTGCCGGAGGTGAGGCTCGCTTCGTGCGCGGCGGCGTCGATGCCGCGCGCCAGACCCGACACGATCACGAGGCCCGCCTCGCCCAGCTCGCGGGCAAAGCGCTGGGTCAGCTTGATGCCCGACAGCGAGGCGTTGCGCGCACCGACGATCGCCAGCGCAGTGCGCTGCGCCACGCCGTCCTCTCCCATCACCGCGAGCACCGGCGGCGCCTGCTCGGTCATGCGCAGCAGCCGGGGATAGCCGGGTTCGCCGCGGCAGACGAAGCGTGCGCCCATCTTCGCAGCCGCGGCCATCTCGCGCTCGACCGCCTCGGCGCTCTCGATCCGGATGCGCCGACGCGAGCCGCCACGCTCGGCCAGCCCGGGCAGCGCGTCGAGTGCGGCCTCGGCCGTACCGAAGCGGTTGATCAGCGCACGGAACGTCGCCGGGCCGACGTTCTCGCTGCGGATCAGCCGCAGCCAGGCCAGGCGCTGCGAGTCGGTCAGTCGGATGCCCGTCGCGGGAGCATCCGGCGCGCTCACGCCTTCGACCCGATCTTGCTCTCGGTACCGGCGCGCAGCCGCGCAATGTTCGGCCGGTGCTTCCAGAACACGATCAGCGTCAGCGCGCCCGTCAGGACCGCCGCCGGCAGATCGCCGATCACGAGGTTGAACAGCGGAACGAGGAGCGTCGCTACCAGCGCCGCGAGCGATGAGAAGCGGGTGGCATAGGCCGTGCCGAGCCAGCCGACGGCGAAGACGATGACGCTCCAGGGCGCAAAGCCGAAGAGGACGCCGATATAGGTCGCGACGCCCTTGCCGCCCTTGAAGCCGAGCCAGGCGGGATAGCAGTGGCCGACGAAGGCGCCAAAACCGGCGAGCGCGGCCGCAAGGGTGCCGAAGCGCCACGCGACGAGGACGGGCACGGTCGCCTTCAGGACGTCGCCGAGCAGGGTCAGGAAGGCGACGAGCTTGTTGCCGGTGCGCAGGACGTTGGTTGCGCCGATGTTGCCCGAGCCGATCTTGCGCACGTCCCCGAGGCCGAAGAGGCGCGTCAGGATCAGCCCGAACGGGATCGTGCCGCAGAGATAGCCGCCGATGAGGCAGGCGAGGGCGACGGGCCAGCCGCTAGCGGGGTCGATCATCGAGAGAGCCGTCCTCCTGGGTGTACACCGTCCGGCCCGCGACCACCGTCCGCAGCACCTCGCCCTGGAAGCGGGCGTTCTCGAAGGCGGTGTTCTTGGAGCGCGAGCGGATCCGATCTTCGGTGAAGAGGAAGGGCGCGTCGAGATCGACGAGCGTGAAATCGGCGGGCCGGCCCGGCATCAGCGTGCCGCGGTCGAGCTTCAGGAGCCGCGCCGGCGCAAGCGTCAGAGCCTCGACGATGCGCAGGAGCGGCAGCGCGCCCGAGTGATGCAGCCGCAAGGCGGCGGGCAGCAGGGTTTCGAGGCCGATCGCCCCGCTTTCGGCCTCGGCGAAGGGCCGGCGCTTGTCGTCGGCGTCCAGCGGATCGTGGCCCGAGACGATGATGTCGATGGTGCCGTTCCCCAGAGCCTCGATCATCGCCTGGCGGTCCTCCTCGGCGCGCAGCGGCGGCGACAGGCGGAAGAAGGTGCGGTATTCGCCGATGTCGTTCTCGTTGAGCGAGAGGTTGGCGATCGTAACCCCGGCGCTCGCCGATACGCCGGCATCCTTGGCGCGCCGAACAGCCTCGGCTGAAGCCGCGGCCGACAGCCGCGCGGAGTGGTAGCGGCAGCGCGTCAGCGCCGCGAGGCGCAGATCGCGCTCGAGCGGGATCACCTCCGCCTCGCGCGGCGCACCCGGCAGGCCGAGCCATGAGGCGAGGAGCCCCTCGTTCATCACGCCGGCGCCGGTGAGGTCGGGATCCTGCGTCTCGTGCATCACCAGCGCGTCGAAGTCGCGCGCATAGGTCATCGCCCGGCGGATGAGGCTCGCCTTGACCGGCGTGCGGCGGCCTTCGGTGAAGGCGGTGACGCCGGCGCGCACGAGGAGGCCGATCTCGGTCATCTCCTTGCCTTCGAGGCCGCGGGTGAGCGCGGCCGCCGGGAAGACGTTGATCGAGGCGGTCTCGCGGGCGGTGCGCATCACGAACTCGGCGAGCGCGACGTCGTCGATCACCGGATGCGTGTCAGGCATCGTCAGGATCGAGGTGACGCCGCCCGAAGCGGCCGCAGCACTCGCCGAACGGATCGTCTCGCGGTGCTCGCCGCCGGGCTCTCCGATGAAGACCTGCGCGTCGACCAGGCCCGGCAGCAGCGCGAGGCCGCGGGCGTCGACCACCTCGGCACCCTCGGGCCGGCCCTGGTTCAGCGCCTCCGCGCCGGCGGCTAGGATGCGCCCCTCCGCGACCAGCAGCGTGCCGGTCTCGTCCTTGCCGCGGGCGGGGTCGAGGATGCGCGCGTTCTCGACGACGAGCGGCCGGGTCATGCCGGCACCTCCGCGCCGGCGAGCAGCGTCTCGATCACGGCCATGCGCACGGCGACGCCCATCTCCACCTGTTCCTCGATCACGCTCTGCGGCCCGTCGGCAATTTCCGAGGCGATCTCGACGCCCCGGTTCATCGGGCCGGGATGCATCACCAGCGCGTCCGGCTTGGCGCGCGACAGCTTCGCCGCGTCGAGACCGAAATGGTGGAAGTATTCACGGATCGAGGGGACGAAGGTGCCCTCCATGCGCTCGCGCTGGAGGCGCAGCATCATCACCACGTCGGCGCCTTCGAGCCCATCCTGCATGGAGCGGAAGACGTCGACGCCCATCAGCTCGATGCCGCTCGGCAGCAGCGTCGACGGGGCGACGACACGCACCTCCGCGCCGAGCGCGGTGAGGAGCAGGATGTTGGAGCGGGCGACCCGGCTGTGCAGCACGTCGCCGCAGATGGCGACGCGCAGGCCGGCGATGCGGCCCTTGCGGCGGCGGATGGTGAGGGCGTCGAGCAGGGCCTGCGTCGGGTGCTCGTGCGCCCCGTCGCCGGCGTTGACGACCGCGCAGCCGACCTTGCGGGCGAGCAGCGCCACGGCCCCGGCCGCGTGATGGCGCACCACCAGGATGTCTGGCCGCATCGCGTTGAGGGTCATCGCCGTGTCGATCAGCGTCTCGCCCTTGGAGACCGAGGAGCGCGCGACCGACATGTTCATGACGTCGGCGCCGAGCCGCTTGCCCGCGAGCTCGAAGGAGGCCTGCGTACGGGTCGAGGCCTCGAAGAAGAGATTGATCTGGGTCCGGCCCTTGAGGACCGTCTTCTTCTTGTCGATCCGCCGGCTCACCTCGACGTCCGCTTCGGCGGCATCGAGCAGGATTGCGATCTCGTGGGGGCGCAACTGCCCGATCCCGAGAAGATGGCGATGGCCGAAGGTCGGACGTGGGGAGGGGGCGCTCATATTGAAAGCGGGCTATAGGAGAAACGGCCGAGGGGGGCAAGCAAGGCATGGCGGCGAAGGCCGCCGCGCCGTCGATTTGGGAGTATCGAGCGTGACGAATCGGACGACGCAGGCGGTCAGCAACCAGTCTTCCGACTTCAGCGGCTTCAATGCGTTCCGCTGTGACCCGCTGCTGCGGCTGATCGTGCAGGACCTGCCGGCCGAGACGCTGTACGGGCTCGACGACCAGGGGGCCTATGTCGGCTCGGCCGAAGCCCAGGAGGTCGCCCGCCTCGCCAACACCGAGGTGCCGCGGCTGCGCCGGTTCGACGAGAAGGGTCGGCCCATCGACGTGGTCGACTACCATCCGGCCTACCATTCGCTGATGCGCCGTGCGGCGGCCGAAGGCTTGCACGCTTCGCTCTGGTGGTCCGAGGGTGGCGACGGCGAAGCCCGCTACCGGGCGCGGGCGGCACGCTACTATCTGACCGCCGGCCTCGAATGCGGCCATCTGTGCCCGATGACGATGACGAGCGCGTCCGTGCCGGCGCTCGGCGCGGCGCCCGAACTGCTGACCCAATGGCTGCCGCTGATCACCGCGCGGGCCTATGACCCGGGAACCCGGGCGCCGCTCGAGAAGGCCGCGGTGACGCTCGGCATGGGCATGACGGAAAAGCAGGGCGGCACCGACGTCCGGTCGAACACGTCGCGCGCCACGGCCGCGGCGGACGGGCTGTGGCGGATCGACGGCCACAAGTGGTTCCTGTCGGCGCCGATGTCGGACGCGTTCCTCGTGCTGGCGCAGACCGGTGACGGGCCGACCTGCTTCCTGCTGCCGCGGCGCCTGGAAAACGGCCTGCCGAACGGCCTGCGGTTCCAGCGCCTCAAGGACAAGCTCGGCAACCGGTCGAATGCCTCGGCGGAGGTCGAATTCGACGATGCGCGCGGGATCCTCGTCGGGGAGAGCGGCGCCGGTATCCGGACCATCCTCCAGATGGTGACGCTGACCCGGCTCGACTGCGCGCTGGCCTCGGCGGGGCTGATGCGCAGCGCGCTCGCCGAGGCCGTGCATCACTGCCGCGAGCGCCGCGTCTTCGGCAAGGCACTCGTCGAGCAGCCGCAGATGACGCGCGTTCTCGCCGACATGGCGCTCGACGTCGCCGCCGCGACGGCGCTCGCCTTCCGGCTCGCCCGCGCCTACGACCGCTCGGGCTCGGATCCGGCCGAGGCGCGCTATGCCCGCGCGATGACGCCGGTCGCCAAGTACTGGATCTGCAAGCTCGCGCCCGCTCTGACCTATGAGGCGATGGAGTGCCTCGGCGGCAATGGCTACATCGAGGACGGCCGGCTGGCCCGGGCCTACCGCGAAGCACCGGTGAACGCGATCTGGGAAGGCTCGGGCAACGTCATGGCGCTCGACGTCGCGCGCGTCGCCTCCCGCACGCCGGAGCTCTTCCACGCCGTGATCGATGGCATCGCCGCCGAACTCGGCTCTGCCGCCCACCGCACGCCCGACATCCTGCGCGTCGCCGTCGCGATGGCCGCGGCCGATGAGGGCACCGCCCGGCTGATGACCGAGCAGCTCGCGCTGGCGGCGGCCGCGGCCGAGCTGTCGGCGCTCGGCCTCGGCGCCCATGCGGCCGCCTTCATCGAGACGCGGCTGGGGGGCGTCTGGCGGCACAGCTACGGCATGCTCGATCTGCGCCACGACTCGCGGGCGATCCTCGACGACCTCTTCCCTCCGATTCATTGAGGCTCTGTACCCGCGGCGCGCACCCCCTGCGGAATCGGCGTCGTTAATCATAAGTTAAGAAGTGGCTTGCTCGACGTCCCGGAGCCGCCAAATCTGCCGCTAACACTTCGTTAACGATTGAGGGGCGGTGAGCATGCGGCGCCTGGCAAGCATCATGGCCGCGAGTGCGTGGCTCGGCTATCTCGGGATTTCCGGCGGGCTGGAGCTGTGGCGCGCATCCGGGCACGCCGTCAATCCGGCGCAGACCGTGATGGCGGACCTCTTCTCCGAGATCGCGATGTTCCTGCGGCTCGCCTCGCCGTCGCATGCGCTTGCCGCCGCCGTGCTCTGCCTCCTGGCGGCCGGCGCCTTGACCGTCGCCACCGTCCTGCTGGCGTCCGGTCGCGCCTGGAAGGAGGCGCTCGGCGAACGTCTCTGCCTCGGCGTTCTCCTGGCGCTCGGGCTGATGGCTGGCCTGTCCGGCCTCACCGGCATCCTCGTCGGGCCCTTCGCTGCGGTGGGGCCGGGCGTGCTCGTGGCTCTCGCACTGTCCCTCGGCGCGGTCATCTTCGACCGCCTGATCACCGTGCCGCCGGAGGCGGACGACCGTGACGAGTTCTTCGCTGCGGTCGATCTCCTGACGTTGTCCATGGCCAAGCAGACGCGGCTCTTTGCGATCCGCCCGGCGAACGATCGCAGGCCGACGCGATGAGCCGGCTGATCCTCGGCCTCTGGCTCGGCCCTCTCGCGCTGTTCTGGGGCTGGTACTTCCTGTCCATGAACGACGTCAGCTTCGGGACGTTCGTCCTCTCCAGGGACTTTCACGACCAGCTGCTGGCGGTCTACGCGCAGGTGCTCGGCATCGACCCCGGCACCATCCCCGAGATCCTGAAGCAGGCGCTCGTCTCCGACGGGATCCTGCTGGCGGGGATTCTCGCCTTCCGCCGCCGCCGGCAGATCGCAGCCGCCGTCATGCGGCGCTTGCGCGCGCATGGGTTGTTCGTGTCACGGCCCGCGACGATGGCCGAGGCGGTCGAGCGCCCCCTGTAGGATGAAGGCCGCCGCGGCCGAATCGATCTTCTCCGCGCGCTTGCGACGCGACAGGTCGGCCTCGATCATGGCTCGTTCGGCTGCGACGGTCGAAAGCCGTTCATCCCAGAAGACCACCGGCCTCTCGGTCAGTGGCAGGAGATTGCGCACGAAGGCCCGCGTCGACTGGGCCCGCGGGCCCTCGCTGCCGTCCATGTTGAGCGGCAGGCCAATCACGATCGCCCCGCACCGCTCTTTGTCCAGCGCAGCAAGCAGCGCCTCGGCATCCTGACGAAACTTGGTCCGCCGCAGCACCGGGCGCGGCGTCGCGAATCGAAATCCGAGATCGGACACCGCGATGCCGATCGTCTTGGTGCCGAGGTCGAGTCCGGCGATCACGGTTCCCGCGGGGACGCGCGCGGCGAGATCTTCGATGGGAACGACGCTCACGAGGCCCGCTTGACCGCGGGCCGATTGTCATCACCTTGCAGCACAGCAATGGGCATGGAGCCGCCACAGCCTCCGGAGAGCGCAAGGAGCAAGCGCATGAAGATCACCTATTTCGGACACTCGGCCTTCCGGATCGACACCGGGGCCTCGGTCATTCTGATCGATCCGTTCCTGACCGGCAATCCGCACTTTTCCGGCGACGTCGAACGCGCCACGGCCGGCGCAACGCACATCGTGCTCAGTCACGGCCACTCCGACCATGTCGGCGACACGGTCGCGATCGCGCAGCGCACTGACGCCAGCGTCGTCGGCACCTTCGAACTCGTGAGCTGGCTTTCGGGCAAGGGCGTCGCGAAGATCGAGCCGATGAACACCGGCGGCACTGCGAAATTCGACGACTTTTCGGTGACGCTCACCCAGGCCTTCCACTCCTCCGCGAGCGTCGAGGAGAACGGTCAGGTGACCTATCTCGGGATGCCGAACGGCCTGGTCTTCCACTTCGCCGAGGGACCGACCGTCTATCACATGGGCGACACGGACATCTTCGCCGACATGGCGCTGATCGAAGAGTTGCACCACCCGTCCATCGGCATGGTCCCGGTCGGCGACCGGTTGACGATGGGGGCGGCCGTCGCGGCGCTCGCCTGCCGGCGCTACTTCAACTTCGACTCCATCATCCCGATGCACTACGGCACGCTGCCGATCCTCGACACTTCGCCGGACAAGTTCATCGAGGCGATGGAAGGCGACGGCGACCGCGTGCGCAAGCCGCCGGTGGGCGAGGCCTTCGAGGTCTGATCCTCTCGCGCGCGGCGCGTGCGGCGGCGTTGCCACGCCGTCGCCGCGCCGATATAGCGGGCGGACTTCCAGATCAGCCGGAACCGCCATGTCCGTCGACACCGCCACCGTCCGCCGCGTCGCCCGTCTCGCCCGCATTGCCGTCACCGACGACGAGGCCGAGGCGATGCGCGGCGAGCTGAACGCGATCCTCGGCTTCGTCGAGCAGCTCGACGAGGTCGACGTCACCGGTGTGGAGCCGATGACGTCGGTGACCCCGATGGAGATGAAGAAGCGGGCCGACGCGGTGACCGACGGCGCGCGGGCCGAAGACATCGTCGCGAACGCGCCGGTGACGGAGGACAACTTCTTCGTCGTGCCGAAGGTCGTCGAGTAGTCCATGCGCGCCGTCGTCGCCGCGGAATCGCCGCTGACGGACGAGGTCCGGGGGCTGGTCGCCGCGCTCAACGCGCATCTGCAGCCACTGTCGCCGCCGGAGTTCCAGTTCCAGCTGACCGCCGAACAGATGGCCGGCGAGGGCGTAACGGTGTTCGTCGCGCGCGACGCGGTCGGACGAGCGGTGGCGATGGGCTCGCTCAAGGCCCATGACGACGCTCTCGGCGAGGTCAAGCGCATGTTCGTCGATCCTGCGGTGCGCGGCACCGGCCTCGGCCGGCTCTGCCTTGAGGCGGTCGAGGCAAAGGCGCGCGAGCTCGGCCTCCGGCGCCTCGTGCTGGAGACCGGCAACACGCCGGGATTCGAGCCGGCCTGGCGCATCTACGAGCGCGCCGGCTTCGTCCGCCGGGGCGCCTTCCTCGACTATCCCGATTCCCCCTACAGCCGTTTCTACGAGAAGAAGCTTCAGCCATGAGCGAACTGACGACCCTCACCATCGCCGAGGCGCGCGCCAAGCTGGCCGCCGGGGAGACGAGCGCCGTCGAGCTGACGAACGCTTATCTCGCGGCGATCGACGCAGCGAACGAGCACCTCAACGCCTATGTCACGGTGACCGCGGAGAAAGCGCGCGAGATGGCGAGTGCGTCCGATGCGCGCCGCGCCAAGGGCGAGGTGGGCCGGCTGGAGGGCATCCCGCTCGGCATCAAGGACCTGTTCGCCACCGAGGGCGTGCACACACAGGCGGCGAGCCACATCCTCGACGGCTTCAAGCCGCGTTACGAATCGACCGTAACCGCCAATCTCTGGGCCGACGGCGCGGTCATGCTCGGCAAGCTCAACATGGACGAGTTCGCGATGGGCTCGTCGAACGAGACGAGCTACTACGGACCGGTCAAGAACCCCTGGCGGCGCAAGGATTCCAACATGGACCTGGTGCCCGGCGGCTCGTCCGGCGGCTCGGCCGCGGCGGTCGCCGCATGGCTCTGCGCCGGCGCGACGGCGACCGACACCGGCGGCTCCATCCGCCAGCCGGCAGCGCTCACCGGCACGGTCGGCATCAAGCCGACCTACGGCCGCTGCTCGCGCTGGGGCACCGTCGCCTTCGCCTCCTCGCTCGACCAGGCCGGGCCGATCGCCCGCGACGTGCGGGACGCCGCGATCCTCCTGCGCTCGATGGCCTCGACCGACGCAAAGGACACGACCTCGGTCGATCGCGAGGTGCCGGATTACGAGGCGGCTGTCGGCCGCTCCGTCAAGGGGCTGAAGATCGGCATCCCGCGCGAGTACCGCATGGACGGCATGCCGGCCGAGATCGAGACGCTCTGGCAGCAGGGCATCGACTGGCTGCGGGCCGCCGGCGCCGAAATCGTCGACGTCTCGCTGCCGCACACGAAGTATGCCTTGCCGGCCTACTACATCGTCGCTCCGGCCGAGGCCTCCTCGAACCTCGCCCGTTACGACGGCGTTCGCTACGGCCTGCGCGTGCCGGGCAAGGACGTGATCGACATGTACGAGCAGACCCGCTCGGCCGGCTTCGGCCGCGAGGTCAAGCGCCGCATCATGATCGGCACCTACGTCCTGTCGGCTGGCTATTACGACGCCTACTATCTCAAGGCGCAGAAGGTCCGCACGCTGATCAAGCGCGACTTCGAGGCGGTCTACGCCAGCGGCGTCGACGCGCTGCTGACGCCGGCAACGCCAAGCGCCGCCTTCGGCATTGCCGACCAGGACATGGCCTCCGACCCCGTGAAGATGTACCTCAACGACGTCTTCACCGTGACGGTGAACATGGCCGGCCTGCCGGGCATCGCCGTACCGGCGGGTCTATCCGCCGAAGGCACCCCGCTCGGGCTGCAGCTGATCGGTCGTCCCTTCGACGAGGAGACGCTGTTCGCCGCGGCGCACGTCATCGAGCAGGCGGCCGGCCGTTTCCAGCCGGCGAAGTGGTGGTAGGAACGGTCGCGCGTTCGCCGCTCTTTCCCCAAGTGCGCATGCATCGGCTGACGTTGCGATAGATATTCGAGCAATCGAGTGTCGCAGCGAGCGGGGGGAGGTGGATCGGTCCGGTCGTCTCGTCGCAGAGGCCCGGCCTGTCCGGCCATGTGCCCCCGGAGGGCCTGGTCCAAAGCCACGCTCGACGTTCGCCCTGTGCAAGAAAGAGATAGCACTGCAAGGTCGGCAGGCCGGCATATTCGATCAGCTTGGCGCCGGAATCGACGTGCATGGTGCTCTCGGAAAGAACCTCGACCACCAGAACGACATCGCTGGCGGTCCGGGCGTTTCCTTCGGCGCCGGCACGCTCGACCAGAACGTCGGCAGAGCGCACGGTGTCCTCGCCTACGGCGACTGCGAAGTCCCCGGTTGCGATTTCGAACAGGTCCGCATCGAGTGTCCGAACAAGCGCCATCGCCACGTTGACGGTGATGCGATTGTGGTTCCGCTTGACTCATGGCTGCATGACGGGAACGCCCCGCACGAGTTCGTAGCGCTGCTTCTGGGCGCTGCTCCACTCGAAGAACTGATCCATCGTCATCGGCGAGGACTGGCGAAGCCCGCTTATGACGGGCCGCCTTCCGGGGCGGGAGGCAGATCCAGCACGCCGTCGTAGATCGCCGCGAGCGGCAGGCTGCAGCCGAGCGCCGCGACCTCAACCGCCCCGCTCCGAACGATGGTCGGATCCTCGGGCCAGGCGTCCTCGCCGCCGCGCTGCCACTGCCAGATGCAGGACTTGTCCGGGTCGACGATCAGGTAGCAGCGCAGGCTTGCGAGACGCAGATATTCCAGCCGCTTCGGGCCGAAGTCCTGGGGTGCCGTCGAGTCCGAGAGCACCTCGACGATCACGACCGCATCCTCCGCGGTCCGTGCCTGCATATCGCCCCCCGCCGGTTCGACGAGGACGTCCGCATAGCGGATCGACCTCGGCCCTGTCGGAATCGCGAAGTCGCCCTGATGGACGAAAAATCGCGAGCGATCGATGGATTTCTCGAACAAGAAGGCAATGTTGGCGGACAGCCGCGAATGCGATCTCTTCACCCAGGGCAGCATCAATGGCCTCCCGTCGAACAGTTCGTACCGTTCCTGGCGCTGCGCCGCCCAGTCGAAGAAGGCCTCGATGGTCAGGCCGATCGGCAGGTCGGTCTCGGATCGCGTGTCGGGCAGGGCGCTCATCGGCCGCTCCATGGACGTGTGACGTCATGGATACCACATCGTGTGCCTCGGCACCGGATCAAGTCGCGGCGCCTGCGCATCCCCGCGCTTGAACCCCCGCCGGCTTTGCTCTAGCCCAGCAGTCACGCGATCAGCATCAGTTCCGGACGCCCCATGCCCCTCGTCGACACCCGCACGCCCGACCCGAAGAAGTTCATCGCCGGCGCCACCGGCGACTGGGAAGTCGTCATCGGCATGGAGGTGCACGCGCAGGTGCTGTCGGAGGCCAAGCTCTTCTCCGGCGCCTCGACTGAATTCGGCTCCGAGCCGAATGCCAATGTCAGCCTGGTCGACGCCGCCATGCCCGGCATGCTGCCGGTGATCAACGAGGCGTGCGTGCGGCAGGCGGTGCGCTCCGGGCTGGGGCTGAAGGCGGCGATCAACCACCGCTCGGTGTTCGACCGCAAGAACTACTTCTACCCCGATCTGCCGCAGGGCTACCAGATTTCGCAGTTCAAGCAGCCGATCGTCGGCGAGGGCACCGTGCAGGTGCTGGTTGGCCCGGACAGCAAGGGCGAGTTCGTCGAGGTCGAGATCGGCATCGAGCGGCTGCATCTGGAACAGGACGCGGGCAAGTCGCTGCACGACCAGCACGCGACCATGTCCTACGTCGACCTCAACCGCTCCGGCGTCGCGCTGATGGAGATCGTGTCCAAGCCCGACATGCGCTCGTCCGAAGAGGCTCGCGCGTACCTCACCAAGCTGCGCTCGATCCTGCGCTACCTCGGCACCTGCGACGGCAACATGGAGGAGGGGTCGCTGCGCGCCGACGTGAACGTGTCGGTCCGGCGGCCCGGCGGCGCCTTCGGCACGCGCTGCGAGATCAAGAACGTCAACTCCATCCGCTTCGTCGGCCAGGCGATCGAATACGAGGCCCGGCGCCAGATCGAGATCCTGGAGGACGGCGGCGCGATCGACCAGGAGACGCGCCTGTTCGATGCCGGCAAGGGCGAGACGCGTTCGATGCGCTCCAAGGAAGAGGCGCACGACTACCGCTATTTCCCCGATCCGGACCTCCTGCCGCTCGAGTTCGACGAGGCCTTCGTCGACGCCATCGCGGCCGAGCTGCCCGAGCTGCCGGACGACAAGCGCGAGCGGTTGATGCGCGACGCCGGGCTTTCGGCCTACGACGCCTCGATCCTGGTGTCCGACAAGGCCATCGCCGATTTCTTCGAGCAGGTCGCCGCCGGGCGTGATGGCAAGCAGGCGGCGAACTGGGTGATCAACGACCTCCTCGGCGCGCTGAACAAGAGCGGCAAGGGCATCGAGGCGACGCCGGTCACGGCCGCACAGCTCGGCGCGATCCTCGATCTGATCCGCGAGGGCACGATCTCCGGCAAGATCGCCAAGGACCTCTTCGAGATCGTCTGGGCGGAAGGCGGCGACCCGCGAGCGCTCGTCGAGAGCCGCGGCATGAAGCAGGTCACCGACACCGGCGCGATCGAAACGGCGGTCGACGCCATCATCGCCGCCAACCCGGACAAGGTCGAGCAGGCCAAGGCGAAGCCGACCTTGGCGGGCTGGTTCGTCGGGCAGGTGATGCGGGCCACCGGCGGCAAGGCGAACCCGCAGGCCGTCAACGACATCGTCAAGGCGAAGCTGGGGATCGAGTGACCTTCTTCATCCGCACCGCCGGCGAGCGCGACCTGCAGGCCGTCAGCGAGCTCCTGCGGGAGACCTGGCACGCGACCTATGACGCGATCTACGGGCCCGCCCGGGTGGCGGAGATCACCGCCTCCTGGCACTCGCTCGAGGCCCTGCGGCCGCGCCTCAGCCGCCCGAACTCGGAGTTCGTCGTCGCCGACGACGGCGCCCGGCTCGGCGCGATGGCCTTCGCGGCGGCCGGCGCCGATCGCAAGGTGGTCGTCCTGCACCAGCTCTACGTGCATCCGGAGCACCAGCGCCAGGGACTGGGAACCGAGCTGCTCAGCGAGATCGAGGGCGCTTTCCCTGAGGCGGAGCGCCTGCGGCTCGAGGTCGAGGCGGCCAACACGACGGCGGTCGCCTTCTACCGTGCGCATGGCTTCGAGCCGGTCGGGCGAACCGAGAGCTGCGGCGGCGATACCGTCCAGGCGATCCCGGCCGACATCTACGAGAAGCGCCTGGGCTGAGGGTCGGAGCGGCGTGCGGCGGGTGGACTTTGCGCCGCCGTCGCCGCATAAGGACCGCATCGTTTCCGCGGGTGCGCAGAGCCATGAAAGACCTTCTCCTTCAGATCTTCACCTGGTGGCAGGGCACCACCATCGGCACGCGGGTGTTCACCTCGCGCCGTGGCCAGAAGGTCGGCGAGGACGAGTTCGGCAACGTCTACTACCAGACCGCCGACGGCGCTCGCCGCTGGGTGATCTACAATGGACCGGCGGAGGCCTCGCGCATCCCGCCCGGCTGGCACGGCTGGATCCACCGCCGCACCGACGTCGCGCCCTCGCAGGCGAACTACCAGCCGCGCGCGTGGCAGAAGCCCCACGTGCCGAACCTCACAGGCACCCCGAACGCCTATCGCCCGAAAGGTTCGATCCTGAACACGGCCGAGCGGCCGCGCGTCACCGGCGACTACGACGCCTGGGTGCCGTGACTCCGTTTCGGGCCGGGCCGCCGCATTTGCGGCCGGTTTGGCTGCGACAGCCGGCCGTCACGGGCCCGCGAGCGGATCGGTTGGGCGTGCCCGCGTCAACGAGGGTCTGATGTCCAGAGTTTCAATCCTCGGCGCTGCGCTGGCTGCGCTGCTGCTTGCGCCGGTGCAGGCGTCCGCCGAGCGCATCGAGAACAAGGTTGCCGTGTTCTCGGGCCTCGACAAGATCACCGGCCGGATCACCACCTTCGACGTGTACATCGGCGAGACGGTGCAGTACGGCGCGCTGCAGATCACGCCGCGTGCCTGCTACAGCCGCTCGAAGGACGAGAAGCCGAAGACCGACACCTTCGTGGAGATCGACGAGATCACGCTCGACCGCCAGATCAAGCGGATCTTCACGGGCTGGATGTTTGCGGACTCGCCGGGCCTCAATGCCCTCGAGCATCCCGTCTACGACGTGTGGCTGAAGGGCTGCAAAGCCGAGTCGGACGTGCCGCCGCCGGCCGGATGAAACGTCGCCGTCCGCGTGACGCCGTCTTCCAGAAGTCTCTGATAGTCCGCGCGCGGGATCTCGCGCGCGCCGAAGCGGGCGAGGTGGCCGGTGATGAACTGCGTGTCGAGCAGCACGTAGCCGCCGCGCCGCAGCCTGTCCCAGAGATGCACGAGCGCCACCTTCGACGCATCCGTCTCGCGCGAGAACATGCTCTCGCCGAAGAACACGCCGCCGAGGCTGACGCCGTAGAGGCCGCCCACGAGTTGGCCGTCGCGCCAGCTTTCCACCGAATGGGCGTGGCCGAGCCGGAAGAGTTCGAGATAGAGCTGCCGGATCGTCGCGTTGATCCAGGTCTGCGGCCGCTCGGGCGTCGGCTCGCCGCAGGCATCGAGCACCGCCGGAAAGGCAGTGTCCACCCGCACGTCGAAGGTGTCGCGCCGGATCACCTTCTTCAGGCTGCGGGGGATGTGGAACTCGTCGAGGAAGATGACGCCGCGCTCGCGCGGGTCGATCCAGTGGACATGCGGGTCGTCCGCCGTCTCCGCCATCGGAAAGATGCCGCAGGCATAGGCCTTCAGCAGGAGATCGGGCGTGATCTCGAACCCCGCCCGGTCGCGGCGTGCCATCCGATTTTGATCTCCCTTGGCCGTCGGGGCGAACGATCGGGCACGCCCGTCACGCGTGCCCGCCACTCCCGGCCAGATACTTCTCCAGCCAATGGATATCATAGTTCCCGGCTTGGATGTCGGGATTGGCCACGAGGTCGCGGAACAGCGGCAGCGTCGTGCTGATGCCATCGACCACGAACTCGTCGAGTGCGCGGCCGAGGCGCATCAGGCACTCGGCTCGGGTGCGGCCGGTGACGATCAGCTTGCCGATCAGGCTGTCGTAGAAGGGGGGGATCGAATAGCCCTGGTAGATGCCTGAGTCGACGCGCACGCCGAGGCCGCCGGGTGCGTGGTAGTAGCTGATCTGGCCAGGCGAGGGCGCGAAGGTGCGCGGATCCTCGGCGTTGATGCGACACTCGATCGCGTGGCCCTGGAAGCGGACCTGATCCTGGGTCAGGGACAGGCCGTCACCGGCGGCCACCCGGATCTGCTCGTTGACGAGGTCGAGCCCGGTGATCGCCTCGGTCACCGGATGCTCCACCTGCAGCCGGGTGTTCATCTCGATGAAATAGAATTCGCCGTTCTCGTAGAGAAACTCGATCGTGCCGGCGCCGCGATAGCCGAGCGCCTGCATCGCGTTGGCGACGACTCCGCCGATCTTGTCGCGCGCAGCCGCGTCGAGCACCGGGGAATGCGCCTCTTCCCAGACCTTCTGGTGACGCCGCTGCAGCGAGCAGTCGCGCTCGCCGAGATGTATGGCGTTGCCGGCACCGTCGCCGAACACCTGCACCTCGATGTGGCGCGGCTTCTCCAGATACTTCTCGATATAGACCGAGTCGTCGCCGAAGGCCGATCCGGCTTCGGCACGCGCGGTGGCGAGAGCGGTTGCGAGATCGCCTTCGGAGCGCGCGACCTTCATGCCGCGCCCGCCGCCGCCGGCGGCCGCCTTGATCAGGACGGGATAGCCGATCTCGGCCGCCACCCGCGCGGCCTCGCCGTCTTCGGTGATGGCGCCGGCCGAGCCGGGCACCACGGGAATGCCGAGCCGGATCGCGGTGCGCTTCGCCTCGATCTTGTCGCCCATGACACGGATGTGCTCGGCGGTGGGCCCGATGAAGGTGATGTTGTGCGCGTCGAGGATGTCCGCGAAGCGCGCGTTCTCGGACAGAAAGCCGTAGCCCGGATGCACCGCGTCGGCGCCGGTGATCTCACAGGCTGCGAGAATCTGGGGGATGTTCAGGTAGCTGTCGCGCGAGGGCGGCGGACCGATGCAGACGCTCTCATCCGCCAGGCGCACGTGCATGGCTGAGTTGTCGGCGGTGGAATGGACGGCGACCGTCGCGATGCCGAGCTCTTTGCAGGCGCGCAGCACGCGCAGCGCGATCTCGCCGCGGTTCGCGATGAGGACCTTCTTGAACATGGCCCGGCTTACCCGATCACGACGAGGGTTTCGCCATACTCGACCGGCTG
The DNA here is from genome assembly GCF_024519155.1 of Mangrovibrevibacter kandeliae. Classification (GTDB taxonomy): domain Bacteria; phylum Pseudomonadota; class Alphaproteobacteria; order Rhizobiales; family Rhizobiaceae; genus Mangrovibrevibacter; species Mangrovibrevibacter kandeliae. The sequence continues at coordinate 95,620 of NZ_JANIFJ010000003.1, forward strand.
AGCATTCTCGACGCAGATCTTCTTCACCGTGCCACTGCGCGGCGCGGGAATCTGGTTCATTGTCTTCATCGCCTCGATGATCAGCAATGTCGCGCCTTCCTCGACGTGCTGGCCGACCTCGACGAAGGCGCGGGCGCCGGGCGAGGGCGAGAGATAGACCGTACCGACCATCGGCGAGGGCACGCCGCCGGTCTCGGGGCCCGAGGCGGCAGCCGGCGCCGGCGCGCTCGGTGCAGGCGGTGCGGAAGCGCCCGCCGAGGGCGCAGGCGGTGCGAACTGCGGCTGTGGCATCGCCGGCATGTAGGCGTTCGGAAGGTACTCGCGCTGCCGCGACACGCGGATCCGCATCGTGCCCTGCTCGACCTCGATCTCGGTGAGGTCGGTGTCGTTCAGGATGTCGGCGAGCTCCCGCACGAGGGAGCGATCGACCGCGTTGTCTTTGCTTGCCATACTCATCCTTCCGGTCATTGCGCGGCGGTGTCCGTCTTGAGGCGCTCGGCAAGCGCAGTGACGGCGAGGTCGTACCCCAGTGTGCCGAGACCGCAGATCATGCCGGTCGCGACCGCCGATATCATCGAGTGGTGACGAAATTCTTCGCGCGCGTGAATGTTCGAGATGTGAACCTCCACGACCGGCTTGCCGAAGAAGCGCAGGGCGTCGTGCAAGGCGATCGAGGTGTGACTGTAGGCGCCGGGATTGATGACGATTCCCTCGGCCTTCGCCTCCGCCTCCTGGATCCAGTCGACCAGCACGCCTTCGTGGTTGCTCTGCCGGAAGTCGATCTCGAGGCCACGCGCGTCACCGAGACGGCGACACCGCGCCGCGACGTCGTCCAGCGTCTCTGCGCCGTAGATCGACGGCTCGCGGCGGCCGAGCGTGTTGAGGTTGGGGCCGTTGAGGATGAAGATCGTGGACATCACTGGACGCGGTTCGGGCGGGGCGGGGCTGTTCGGCCTCAGCGGCGGTATAGAGCGCAAAATCGCTCTAGGGAAGGAATCGGGCCCCCAATCCACCGCGCCTTCAGCAGCTCGCGCTGCCACAGCTGCGCGTGTCCTCGATCATCCGCTTGAGTTCGTCAAGGCCGACGGCGCCCGGGATCACCTCGTCCGACACCACGTAGGACGGCGTGCCGTTGATCATCAGCGCCTGCGACAGCCGGTTGCTCTCGGCCATGGCGGCGCCGACTTCGGTCGAGCGCATCGCCTGACGGAGTGTCGGCTCGTCGACGCCGAGCTCGCCCGCCACGTCGATTGCCCGCTGCTCGTCGACGACGCCTCTCGAGCCGAGAAGCCGCAGGTGGTACTCGCCGTACTTGTCGGGCGCGACGCTGCGGAAGGCGAGGCTGACATGGCTGGCGGCGACCGACTGCGGTCCGAGCAGCGGCACCTCCTTCAGGACGAAGCGCACCTTCGGATCGTCCTTCAGGAGCTCCGTCATGTCGGACATGGCGTGCTTGCAGTAGGTGCAGTTGTAGTCGAAGAACTCGACCACCGTAACGTCGCCGTCCGGATTGCCGAGAACGGTGCCGGCGGGCGAGCTGAACAGCGCCTTGCCGACCGAGGCGATCGCGCTCTTCTGCGCGACCTTGCGCTCGGCCTCCTGCTTGTCCTGCAGCGCCTGCGACATGTCGAGGAGGATTTCCGGATGCGCCATCAGGTAGTCGCGCACGACGCCCTCGATGTCGCTCTTCTCTTCGGATGTGAAGGCTTGCGCCGGCGCGGCGAAGCCGGCCGACACTGCGAGGCCGGTGGCGATTGCGCCGGCGAAAAGCGAACGAAGCGTCAAGATGCGGCCTCCATCGGGCACGGTCGGTTAGTCCGGCTTATGAACCGGAGTGGTTAGGATATCCTGTGCCTGGCGCCACTGCGGCGTGCCCGGCTTCAGCTTCTGCTGCGCACGGGCGGCGAAGATCCGCGCCTGCGTGAAGGCGCCGCCCTGCCAGTAGCCCTCGGCCGTCGCGAGCTCGGCGCCACCGACGTCGCCGATCGCGCCGTAGGCCATGGCGAGGAACCGATAGGCCGAGGCATTGGCGGGATCGTCGCGCAGGCCCTTGCGGATACGGGCGATCGCCTCTTTCATCTTGCTCTTGTCGCCGCTCGTCACCATCGCCTGGCCGACCTCGGCCTCCAGCAGACCCGAGTCGGACCCGTCCAGACTGGCGGCCTTGGCGAAGGCGGATGCCGCCTCGTCGGCGCGGCCAGCCTCCATCAGGATCTCGCCGCGCACCTCGTGGAACCACGGCAGCCCGGGATCGCCGGCGACGAGGGCATCGATCTTCTGCAGCGCCTCGCGCGGCGAGCCGTTCAGCTGCGTGGCGATCGCGTCGCCGTATCGTGCTGGAATGCCACGGGGATCCTTGTTGAACAGACGCCTCACCTCGATCGCGCCGCCGCCATAGGCGGCGATCTTGGCGCGGGCGAGGTCATGCAGGAGCTGCGTCCTCGGATCGTCCGTCTTGTTAAAGTACGGGCTCTCCCTGGCTGCGGTTTCCAGAAGCGACAGACGGTCCTGCGGCAGCGGATGCGACGAGATGTAGGCGCTCGTCGGGGCGGCCGAGAACATGTTGTTGCGCATCAGGTTCTCGAAGCTGCGCAGCAGCCCGGCCGGCGACTGGCCGGTCTTCCGCAGGTAGGTGAGGGCGGCCCGGTCGGCCGTCAGCTCCTCGCCGCGCTGATAGTGGAACAGGCTGCGCATCGCGACGCCGCCGCCGCTGCCGAAGATGCCGCCGCCGAGGCGCGCGACCTGGCTGTTGCCGGTCGCCGCGCCCGCTGCGGCCACGCCGGCGCCGAGGAGCCCGGCCACGATCGCGATGGTCTGCGCCCGCTCCAGCTGCTCGCGCACCCGCTCCTGGTGATGGCCGGCGAGATGCCCGATCTCGTGCGCGAGAACGCCGGTGATCTCGTTCGGCGTGTCCGAACTCATGATCGCGCCGGTGTTGACGAAGATCCGGCGGCCCGAGACGAAGGCGTTGAAGGAGGGTTCGTTGACGAGAACGATCTGGATGCCCGAGCGCGACAAGCCGGCGGCAGCGAGCAGCGGTTTGACATAGGAGGTGATGAGCGACTCGATCTCGGCATCGCGCACGATGGGGAGCCGGGCCTTGTCCTTCGCCGTCTGCGCCGCAGCAGGCGGCACGAGAAGCAGCGCGCCGGCGGCAAGCCACGCAAGGGCGGGATGCCGGTAGCGCCGCATCAGTATTTTCATGTAATCCCCCGATTACAAAGGCGGCCGCACGGCGGCCCGTGTTCTCGTTGCGTGCGGCGTCTTCCGCACCGCAATCCGGCAAATCTGAGGCGCCAAGGAGTAGCCCCGTGAATCACCCGCGTCCGATCAAACCATCGTTACGCTCCGAGATCGACCCGTTCCGGGCGATGGACGTGCTCTCGGAAGCGAACCGGATGACGGCGCGGGGCCTGCCGGTGATCTCGCTCGCCGTCGGGCAGCCCGCCGCGCCTGCGCCGAAGGGCGCACTCGCAGCTGCCGCGCAGCTCCTGGAAACGGGTCGCATCGCCTATACCGACGCCCTCGGCCGGATGGACCTGCGGCAGCGCATCGCGCGGCTCTATCGGGAACAACATGGGGTCGAGGTTCCGGTCGAGCGGGTGATGATCACCACCGGATCATCGGCCGGCTTCAATCTCGCCTTCCTTGCCGCCTTCGACGTCGGTGACCGGGTCGCCATCGCCGCGCCCGGCTATCCCGCCTATCGCAACATCCTGCGCGCGCTGGGGCTGGTGCCCGTCGAGATCGAGGTCGGCGACGACTACGTGCTCGGCGCGAAGCAGTTGGCCGAGGCGCATGCGCGTGAGCCGCTGCAGGGCGTCCTGATCGCCAGTCCCGCCAATCCGACCGGCACGGTGACGCCGAAGGACGAGCTCCGCCGCCTCGTCGAATTCGCCGGACGGGAGGGTATCCGCTTCGTGTCGGACGAGATCTATCACGGCCTCGTCTTCGGTGAGCCGGAGGCGACGGCGCTCGAAGTCTCCGACGAGATCATCGTCGTCAACTCCTTCTCCAAGTTCTACTGCATGACCGGCTGGCGGATCGGCTGGCTGGTGCTGCCGCAGAGCCTGGTGCGCGCCGCCGAGTGCATCGGCCAGAGCCTCTACATCTCGCCGCCCGAGCTCTCCCAGGTCGCCGCACTGGCGGTGATCGATCAGCCCGGCGAGCTCGAGGCGATCCGCGACGGCTATCGTGACAACCGGGCGGTGATGCTGGAGCGCTTGCCGAAGCTCGGCTTCACCCACCTCGCGCCGATGGATGGCGGCTTCTACGCCTACGCCGCGATCCCGCCGGGCTTCGCAGGGTCCACCGAGTTCGCACGGCGCGTGCTGGAGGAGTGCCACGTCGCGATTACGCCCGGCACCGACTTCGACGTGCGGCGCGGCGAGCGTTTCGTGCGCCTGTCCTATGCCTGCGGCACCCCCTCGCTGAAGGAGGCGCTTGATCGGCTCGAGGGCTGGCTCGGCAACGCCCGTTCGCCGCAGCGCTGAACCGGGGCCGCTCGCGCCGCTGGCAGGAACGGAAAGAGCCGCGGGAGCGATCCCGCGGCTCTTTTTAACACAGTCTCTTCGATCCGTCGACGCGTATCAGAAGAAGCCGCGGCGCGACCACCAGCCGGTCTTCTTCGGCCGTTCGTCGGCCGGCTCGGATCCGCTCGAGGTGATCACCGGTTCGCGCGGCGCCGCCGGCTCCTGAGGCTCGGGCGCAGCGACCGGGTCGGCATCGGCTTCAGCCGCAGACTGCGCGGCCGGTTCCGGCACATCCGAAGCGCTCGTCGCGACCATCTCCGCCGCTGGCGCCTCGTTCGCGTCCTCGGAAGCGGCCCGCGCCTCCGCATCGCGGTCCTGCTGCGACGGCGACGCCTCGGCGACGAGATCGGACAGCGCCTCGGCCGCCGATTCGGCGTAATGCGCCACGGTCGCGGTCAGGCCCTCGACGGGGGCGGCGGCAGCGACATCCTCGCTTCCCGAGCTCTCGCCGTCCTGGTCGCCGCCGTCACCGGCAGTTTCGCCGAAACCGCCGTCGGAGGCTTCGCCCTCGCGCTGGCGGCGCCCGCCGCGGCGGCCGCGGCGGCGGCGGCGGCGACCGTTCTGGTCGTCGCCATTCGATGCCGCAGCCTCGCCGGCCTCCACATCGGGCTCGGTGCCCGTCGCTTCCTCCTCGTCCTCGCCACCGTCGGCGTCGTCGGTGTCGTCGGCCTCGCCGGCTTCGCCACCGTCGGCCGCCAGACCGCCCGGCTCGCGCCGACGGCGCCGACGGCGCTTGCGGCGGCGGCCGTTGTCGGACTTCTCCTCGCTCTCCTCGTCGGAGGAGACTTCGGCGGACTCCGACGCCTCGGCGGCCTCGGCGAGTGCCTCGTCGACGGCCTCGTCCTCCACGTCTTCGGCGGCGACGCTGTCCGGCTGGGCCGGGGCCAGCGCGACGGGGCGGCCGACCGCCTCCTCGCCATGCTCGATCGAGAGGTGCTGGTGGCCATGACCGTCATCGGCCTGGATGAAGATGCGCAGCCCGAAATGGCGCTCGAGATCGTCGATCGTGCCGCGCTTCTCGTTCAGCACGTAGAGCGCCGTCGCGGTCGGAACGCGCACGATGAGGTCGTGGCCCGAGTGCTTCTGCAGCTGCTCCTCGATGGTGCGGATGACGTGCAGCGCCAGCGAGGAGTCCGAGCGGATGAAGCCCATGCCCTCGCAGACCGGGCAGACCTGCGTCGCCGACTCGAGCACGCTCGCACGGATGCGCTGCCGGCTCATCTCCATCAGGCCGAAATGCGAGATCCGGCCCAGCTGGATGCGCGCGCGATCGTCCTTCAGGCAGTCCTTGAGCTTCTTCTCGACCGAGCGGTTGTTGCGCTTCTCCTCCATGTCGATGAAGTCGATCACGATGAGGCCGGCGAGATCGCGCAGGCGCAGCTGGCGCGCCACTTCCTCGGCCGCTTCCATGTTGGTGCGGAAGGCGGTGTCCTCGATCGAGTGCTCGCGCGTCGAGCGGCCCGAATTGACGTCGATGGCGACCAGCGCCTCGGTCTGGTTGATGATGATGTAGCCGCCGGACTTCAGCGTCACCTGCGGCTGCAGCATCCGGTCGAGCTGGGCCTCGATGCCCTGACGGGCGAAGATCGGAACCTGCTCGCGATACGGCTGCACGACCTTCGCCTGGCTCGGCATCAGCATGCGCATGAAGTCCTTGGCCTCGCGGTAGCCCGCGTCGCCGGACACCAGGATCTGGTCGATCTCCTTGTTGTAGAGGTCGCGGATCGAGCGCTTGATCAGGCTGCCTTCCTCGTAGACGAGCGCCGGCGCCGAGGAGGCGAGGGTGAGCGTGCGCACCGTCTCCCACAGCCGCATCAGGTACTCGTAGTCGCGCTTGACTTCCGCCTTGGTGCGGTTGGCGCCGGCGGTGCGAAGGATGATGCCCATGCCGCGCGGCACGTCGAGGTCGCGCACGACCTCCTTCAGCCGCTTGCGGTCGGTGACGTTGGTGATCTTGCGCGAGATGCCGCCGCCGCGCGCCGTGTTCGGCATCAGGACGGAATAGCGGCCGGCGAGCGACAGGTAGGTGGTCAGCGCCGCACCCTTGTTGCCGCGCTCTTCCTTGACGACCTGCACCAGCAGGATCTGGCGGCGCTTGATGACCTCCTGGATCTTGTACTGCTTGCGCGGCTGGCGCTGGCGGACGGGAACCTCCTCCATCGCGTCCTCGGCGCCGAGCTCGTCGACCTCGTCCGCCTCGTCGTCGGAGGACTCGTCGTCACTCGTCTCGGGGCGGGCGCCGCGGCGACGGCCGCGGCCGCGCGAGCGCGGACGTGCGGGTCCGCTCGACGCTTCGTGCTCGTCCGTCTCGCCGTCGTCGGAGGCCTCGGCGTCATCACCCGACGAAGCGACCGCGGGGGCATCCTCATCGGACACCGCCGAGCGATCGCCGGCCTCGTCGTCTCCGCCAGCGGCCAGTCCGGTGAACGCGTCTGACTCATGGTCCTCGTCGGAACGGCCTTCCGGCGCCGCAGCCGTCGCGTCGTCGGACGCGGCCGCATTCGCCTCGTCGAAGGTCTCGCCCGCGCCGTCCCCGTCCGAAGTCTCGTCGGTCGGCGTGGCCTCGGAAATGCTGTCGTCGGGGCCGGCACCGGCCGCCTTTGCTGGCGCGCTGCGTCGGGGCCGGCGCTGCGGCTTGGCCGGCTTGTGATCGTCCTCGTCCTCGTCCTCGGCGGCGCGGGCGAGTTCCTCGATCAGCGCCTGACGGTCGGCGACCGGGATCTGATAGTAGTCCGGGTGGATCTCGCTGAACGCGAGGAAGCCGTGGCGGTTGCCGCCATACTCGACGAAGGCGGCCTGGAGCGAAGGCTCCACCCGGGTCACCTTGGCGAGATAGATATTGCCCTTGAGCTGCTTCTTGTGTTCCGACTCGAAGTCGAATTCCTCGATCCGGTTACCCTTGATTACGACAACGCGCGTCTCTTCCGGATGAGACGCGTCGATCAACATCTTGTTTGCCATCTAGGATGAACTCCCGGATACCGGCCTCCGGGTGTGTGCGAGCGTGTAGCGCTTGAACCATCGGTAGGGAGTGGGTATCCGCATGGGCCCCGCGGCGTCGGCGAGCAGCACGATGACTCCGCAAGCGCCCGAGGCCGATTGGCCCGGATGCGATAAGCGGAAGTTCGGCGACGGCTTGCGACACGGCACGACCTGTAACACCAATGGGCACCGCGAGTGGCGCCCGACGAATTAGCTTTGCGCGTTCGCTCTCGGACGAGAGACAGCGCATTCCTGGAGAACCCGCCCGGAATCGCTTCCGGATCAACAGAAATCTTCCACGAGACCAGGATCGGTGCAACGCTCGAGCCGGTTGCGGGGCATGAGCCCGCGCTCCTGAAGCACGCCGCCTCGCGATCGGAGGTGCCGGCGGGTGGGAGCCCGAGGCACTTCCAGCCTCACTTGCGCTTTTATGCTGGGCTAGGGCGCGACACAAGTGTTATGCGCGGGAGCGCTGCCGGAACGGCGCCCGCGGGGCCAGCCGATCGGGCAGGGCGGTGCAGGATTCCGGCGGCTCGATGACAGACAGGCTCTCATTCAAAGCGCTTGCGGCGGGGCTCCGGCGATCGTTGGCGTTGCTGTGCCTCCTGCTGATTCTGGCTCCGGGCGCGACGCATGCCGGCGAAGCGGTGGTGCTCACCGCCATCGACGCGGCGGCGAAGACGGCGGGTGCGGGCGAGACCGTGACGCTGCACCTGACCGGCCCGACGGAGAGCCGGCTGATCCTCCTGCGCCATCCCGATCGGGTGGCGGTCGACCTGTCGGACACGCTTGCCGCCGCTCCCGACCTGAAGCCGCTCGCGGACGGGCTGGTCGACCACCTGCGGCAGGGCCTGATCGCCGAAGACCGCTATCGCCTCGTCTTCGTGCTGAAGCGTCCGGCGCTCGCGCGCCTGGAGAGCGAGGAGACGTCGGGGGGCAGGCTGTTGCGGCTCGAGCTGACGCCGAGCGACCGCAAGGCTTTCGATGCGGCGCTGCTCAAGCAGGGTCTCGGAGAGACGGGCGCCGCCGTGGGAGTCGCCGGCGCGCGGCCCGACCGGCCCTTCACGGTCGTGATCGACCCAGGCCATGGCGGCATCGACAACGGCGCCATCAGCCGCGACGGCACGCACGAGAAGGACATCAACCTGCAGATGGCGCTCGCGCTGCGCGATGCCCTGGCGTCCCGACCGAACGTCACCGTCGTGCTGACCCGCAGCGACGACACCTACATACCGCTCAACGAACGGGCGGAGATCGGCAGGCGCAACAAGGCCGACCTCTTCATCTCGCTGCACGCCGATTCGATCCGCTACTCCTCGCTGCGCGGTGCCACCGTCTACACGCTCTCCGACCGTGCGTCGGATGCGCTGTCGAGCGAGATCGCCGACAGCGAGAACGCCGCCGACCGCTTCGCCGGCCCGGAGTGGCACCAGGAGGAACCGGAGGTCTTCGATATCCTGCTCGATCTCACGCGGCGCGAGACCGTGGGCTTCTCCGAACGATTTGCCGCGGCGCTGGTCGACAGCCTGGACGACGGCGGGATCGGCCTGATCAAGAACCCGAAGCGCTCGGCCGGCTTCCGCGTGCTGCGGGCGCCGGACGTGCCGTCGGTGCTGGTGGAGATGGGCTACCTGTCGAACAAGGACGACGAGAAGCTCCTGCTCGATCCGGACTGGCAGAAGAAGGCGGCCGGAGCGATCGCCGACGCGGCGATGCACTTCCTCGAGACGCGCAGCGCGATCGCCGGCGCCGGCTCCGGCAGCGGCGGCTGATCGCAATCACGCCCCGTCAGTGGCCGGAGGGAAACATGCCGCCGCAGCCGTTCGGCCTGCCGGGGGCAAGACCACGGCTTGGCCGCAATTTTGCGCCAAGCCGCGAGGAAGCGGTATCGGAGAGGGATCGCGGCGCGGTCGCTCCCGGTGGCTGGCCTGCGGACGCCGCGCGGGCTATTGAGCGCGGGACGGGCATGCCGGAAGCGGCGATGCGAACGGAGACTTCATGATCAGACTGCTCGGCTACCTCTTCGCGGTCGCGGCGGCGCTCTTCCTCGTCGGCGCGGGCGGGGTGGCGCTCTACGTCCAGAAGCTCGGCGCGCAGCTTCCCGACTATCAGGTGCTGGCCGATTACGAGCCGCCGGTTGCGACGCGCGTGCACGCGTCGGACGGGTCGCTGATGGCCGAGTATGCCCGCCAGCGTCGCCTGTTCCTGCCGATCCAGGCAATCCCCGACCGGGTCAAGAACGCCTTCCTGTCGGCCGAGGACAAGACCTTCTACCAGCATCCGGGAATCGACATCTACGGCGTGCTCGGTGCGATCCGCACCAACCTCATGAATCTCGGCATGGACCGCCGTCCGGTGGGCGCCTCGACGATCACCCAGCAGGTCGCCAAGAACTTTCTCCTCAGCGCCGAGCAGACCTACGACCGCAAGGTCAAGGAGGCTCTGCTCGCGCTGCGCATCGAGCAGGCCTACTCGAAGGACAAGATTCTCGAGCTCTACCTCAACGAGATCTTCCTCGGCATGGGCTCCTACGGCGTCGCAGCCGCCTCGCTCGCCTATTTCGACAAGTCGGTGAACGAGCTCGACATCAACGAGGCCGCCTACCTCGCCGCGCTGCCCAAGGCGCCGAACAACTACAATCCGTTCAGCCACCCCGAGGCCGCCGTCGCCCGCCGCAACTGGGTGATCGACCAGATGCAGCAGAACGGCTTCATCTCCGCCGAGGAGGCGGAGGAGAACAAGCAGAAGCCGCTGGGCATCAACCCGCGTCCGTCCGGCACCTACCTCTTCGCCTCCGAGTATTTCACCGAGGAGGTCCGGCGCGAGCTCATCCAGCGCTATGGCGTCGACGCGCTCTACGACGGCGGCCTGTCGGTCCGCACCACCCTCGACCCGACGCTGCAGGCCGAGGCGCGCAAGGCGCTGCAGGCCGGCCTGGAGCGCTACGACGAGGCGCACGGCTACCGAGGTCCGGTCAAGACCATCGACATAAGCGGGGACTGGGGTCCGGCCCTTGGCGAGGTCAAGGGGTTCGACGACGTTCCGGAATGGCGGCCGGCGGTGGTGCTGGAGGCCGATGGCCGAAGCGCGACGGTCGGCCTGCAGCCGCATCGCGAGGTGTCCGGCGAACTCGGCGCCGAGCGCGAGACCGGCACGATCGCGCTCGCCGACATGAAGTGGGCGCTCCGCTTCGAGCGGGACGGCAAGTCGCACAGCGGCAAGGGCGTCGACGACGTGCTGCAGCGCGGCGACGTCGTCTACGTCGAGAAGTCGGGAGAGGATGACGGCTATCGCCTGCGCCAGCCGCCGAAGATCCAGGGCGCGCTCGTCTCGATGGATCCGCACACCGGTCGCGTGCTGGCCCTCGTCGGAGGCTTCTCCTTCGCCCAGTCCGAGTTCAACCGCGCGACGCAGGCGATGCGCCAGCCCGGCTCCTCGTTCAAACCCTTCGTCTATTCCGCAGCGCTCGACAACGGCTACACCCCGGCCTCGGTGATTCTCGACGCGCCGATCTCGATCCCGGACGGCACCGGCAAGGTGTGGCAGCCGCAGAACTATGGCGGCAGCTTCATCGGCCCGTCGACCCTGCGCCAGGGCATCGAGCAGAGCCGCAACCTCATGACGGTGCGTCTCGCCGCCGACATGGGCATGGAACTGGTCGCCCAGTATGCCGAGCGCTTCGGCATCTACGACCACCTGGCGCGCTACCTGCCGATGGCGCTCGGTGCCGGCGAGACGACCGTGCTGAGGATGGTCTCCGCGTATTCGGTGATCGCCAATGGCGGCCGCTCGCTCGAGCCGTCGCTGATCGACCGGGTACAGGACCGCTACGGACGGACGGTCTACAAGCACGACAGCCGCCAGTGCGACGGCTGCAATGCTCAGAGCTGGGAGAACCAGCCGGAGCCCGAACTCGTCGAGGACCGTGACCAGGTTCTCGACCCGATGACCGCCTACCAGATCACCTCGATGATGGAGGGGGTCGTGCAGCGCGGCACCGCGACGGTCGTCAAGAAGCTCGGCGTGCCGGTTGCCGGCAAGACCGGCACCTCGAACGACGAGAAGGACGCCTGGTTCATGGGCTTCACGCCCGACCTCGTGACCGGCGTCTTCATGGGATACGACACGCCGAAGCCCATGGGCCGCGGCGGCACCGGCGGCGGCCTCGCCGCGCCGATCTTCCTCGACTTCATGGAAGACGCGCTGAAGGGCAAGCCGCCGGTCGACTTCCGCGTCCCCGACGGCATGACCATGATCGCGGTCAACCGCAAGACCGGCATGACCGGCACGCCCGGAGACCCGAACACGATCGTCGAGGCCTTCAAGCCGGGCACCGGCCCGTCCGACGTCTACGAGGTGATCGGAGCGGAGTCGGTCGCCGCAGCCGCGCCGGAGGTGTCGCCCGAGACCGAGCAGGCGATCGTCCAGGGCGCCGGCGGCCTGTTCTGATCACCGGCCGTCGCCATCGGCGGGGCTGCCCAGGCGCCGCCGCTGCGCTTTACAGCGCCGGCGCCGCTGCCTATGTAGCGCCGACCATCCCATCCAACGCGAACTGGAGTCTGCGGCATGCGTGCCGAAATGGAAGCCATTGTCGACGAGATCCAGCAGGCCGTAAGCCTGCTGAGGAGGCATCTTTGACTGGGATTGCGCACTCAAACGTTTCGACGAGCTGAACGCCAAGGCCGAGGATCCCTCGCTCTGGAACGATCCGACCGAGGCCCAGAAGCTGATGCGCGAGCGTCAGCAGCTCGAGACGTCGATCGGCGCCGTGCGGGCGCTCGAGAGCGGCCTCGCCGAGAATGTCGAGCTGATCGCGATGGGCGAGGAGGAGGGCGACAAGGACGTCGTCGCCGAAGCCGAAGCCGCGATCCGCGAGATGCAGGCCGAGGTCGATCGTCGTCAGATCGAGACGCTGCTGTCCGGTGAGGCCGACGGCAACGACACCTATGTCGAAGTGCATTCGGGCGCCGGCGGCACCGAAAGCCAGGACTGGGCCTCGATGCTCCTGCGCATGTACATGCGCTGGGCGGAGCGCTCGAAGATGAAGGTGGAGCTGCTGGAGGAGCATGCGGGCGACGAGGCCGGCATCAAGTCGGCGACGCTGCTTCTCAAGGGCCACAACGCCTATGGCTGGATGAAGACCGAATCGGGCGTCCACCGCCTGGTGCGGATTTCGCCCTATGACAGCCAGGCGCGGCGGCACACCTCCTTTGCATCCGTCTGGGTGTATCCGGTGGTCGACGATTCGATCGACATCCAGATCAATGAGTCGGACTGCCGCATCGACACCTACCGCGCTTCAGGCGCGGGCGGGCAGCACGTGAACACGACCGATTCGGCGGTGCGCATCACGCACATTCCGACTGGCATCGTCGTCGCCTGCCAGCAGGAGCGCTCGCAGCACAAGAACCGGGCGACCGCCTGGAACATGCTGAAGGCGCGCCTCTACGAGGCCGAGCTGAAGAAGCGCGAGGAGGCGGCGAACGCCGAGGCGGCTTCGAAGACCGAGATCGGCTGGGGCCACCAGATCCGCTCCTACGTCCTGCAGCCGTATCAGATGGTGAAGGACCTGCGGACGGGTGTTGAGAGCACCTCGCCGCAGGACGTGCTCGACGGCAAGATCGACGACTTCATGGAAGCCGCGCTGGCCCAGCGCGTGCACGGCGAAGACGTCGAGGTGAGCGACGTCGACTGATCGTCGCTGGAGCGTCGGCCGTCTGCGCCACCGCTCCTGACGCTCCGGCTCAGCCGAACGAGCGCAGGCGCCGGCCGGCCCTCAGGAAGCGGGCCGGGTTGATCGGCTTGTCGTCCTCGCGCACTTCATAGTGCAGGTGGGCGCCTGTGCTGCGGCCGGTGGAGCCCACCGCGCCGATCGTGTCGCCCGGCTGCACCGCCTGTCCGGCCGTGACGTAGACCGCCGAGAGATGCGCGTAGCGCGTGACGATGCCCTTGCCGTGGTCGATCTCGACCATGTTGCCGTAGCTGCCGGCAGCACCGGCGAGCGTGACCTTGCCGGCGGCGGCGGCCTCGACGCGGGTGCCGATCCCCGCGACGAAGTCTATGCCCGGATGCAGCGCCGGTTCGCCGAGAAACGGATCCTTGCGCACGCCGAAGCCGCTGCTGACCGTCGTCGCGCCGATCGGAGCGCCGAGCGGCAGGCGATCGGTCGTGTCCTTCAGCCGGTTCAGCGCCTCGAGCGCGTTCTCCAGGCCGTCGACGCTGGCTTCAAAGTCTTCGGTGCCCGGCGGGGGGACGAAGGGGCCGCCTTTCGGTGCGCCGCTCTCACCGGAATCCGGGTAGTCGATGCCTTCCGCCTTCAGCGCCGCAGCGATCTGCGCCGCCCGCTGTTCGGCACCGACCTTGAGAAGATCGATCTGCGCCCGCTGGCCGCGGGCGACGTCGTCGAGCCGGGTGCCGACCTCGAGGAGGGCGTCCGGCAAGCCGCTCGACGTCGGCGGTGCCGCGCGCCGCTCTGCGCCGGTGCCGGTGTCGACCAGCTTGAAGCGCTGCAGCAGCTTGTCGTGCGAGTCTCCGGCAAAGGCGAGGGCACGTACCGGCTCCACCTTGGGCTCGGTCTCGAGCATGGCCTGAGGAGAGGGTTTGGGGGTCGGTATGGCGACGGCTGGCGGCAGCAGTCCGGCGGACCGGGCCTGATCCAGCAGCGGCTGGAGGCGGGTGTAGCGGTCGCTGATCTCGCTCTGCTGGTCCAGCAGCGTCTTGAGCTTGGTGTCGACCAGCTTCTGGGTGAGCATCTGGCGGCTGGTGATGCGATCGAGCTGCTGGCGCAGGGCGGCGATGCGGGCCTCGTAGGCGGCCTGCGCGTCCTCGCCGGGCTGGTCGGCGGCCATGGCGAGATCGCTGCGCGTCAGCGCATAGCCCGCTGCGCCGAGTGTCCCGATGACCACGGCCACGGCCGCGGCGCCTGCGACCAGCCAGCGGCGGCCGAGCGTGAACTGCCGGAGCGTATCGCCGCGAGCGATGATCACGGTGTGCGGCAGGTCCTGCTGCCCGAAGATGCTGTTGTTGTTCGCAGCCAACATCTGAACCCCGTCACTCGTCCCGCGGAAACCTCGTTTGCGGGCTAATCAACTAGGGGCAAGTAGACCCGGTTAAGGTTAACGAAGCCTTGAACTGCGGCAAAAAGGCCTCGAAAACCGGTGGATCGGCTGGATTTTCGCTCAGCTCGAGAGCGGCGATAGCGCGCGGTAGAACGTCGGGGTCAATCCGGCCTCGGCCCGGGCTCGGTCGTTGAATGGTGCCTTCACATCGCCGCGGAAGCACTCGCGCACCAGCGCCTGAAAGCGGACGGCGGGGTTGCGGCCCTCGCGGGCGCACAGGAACCGGAACCACTTCGCTCCGATCGCGACGTGCTTCTTCTCGTCGCGGTAGATGATGTCGAGAATTGCCGCCGTGTCCGCGTCACCGACAGTCTGGAGCTTTTCGAGAAGCGAAGGCGTCACGTCGAGGCCGCGGGCCTCCAGAATCAGCGGCACGATGGCTAGGCGTGCCGAAAGGTCGTGGGTGGTCGCCTCGACCGCTTGCCACAGCCCGTCATGGGCGGGCAGGGCGCCGTAGGATGAGCCGAGCGCCCCGAGCCGGCGCGACAGCAGCTTGAAGTGCTTCGACTCCTCCAGCGCCACCGTCATCCAGCCGTCGAAGAAGGATCGCGGTACGGCCTCGGTCGCAAACCGGGCGACGATGTCGAGCGCGAGGTCGATGGCGTTGAGCTCGATATGGGCGAGCGCATGGATCAACGCGATTCGCCCCGCCTCGGTGTGAACCGAGCGGCGGCTGACGGTGCGCGGGGAGACGAGTTCCGGCTTGTCCGGCCGTCCGGGACGTGTCGGCAGGGGCGGATCCTGCGGCGCATGCAGCCCGATCCGCCGACCGAACCAGCGGCGGCAGGCTTCGTCGGTGATCGCCGTCTTGCGCTCGAGATCGGCCGCCGCGAGCGCGGCGACGCAGGCGCCGCGCAGCGTGGCGAAGGAGACGCCCTCGACGAGCCGGGAATCCGGAGCCGCTGCCATCAGGCCGCTCCCGCAAGCTCCCGCGCGGCGGCGAGGACCTCCGCGGCGTGGCCGGGCACCTTGACCTTCGACCAGAGCGCGCGGATCAGGCCCTGCGGGTCGACGAGGAGCGTGGTGCGCTCGACGCCCATGTAGGCGCGGCCATACATGCTCTTCTCGACCCAGGCGCCGAGCGCCTGCAGGAGCGCCTTCTCCTCGTCGGCCAGGAGTCGCACGGCAAGCTCGTGCTTGGCCTTGAACTTGCCGTGCTTTTTAACCGAATCAGGAGAAACGCCGATGACGGGCACGCCGATCGCCTCGAAGTCCGGGGCCAACGCGGTGAAGTCGATGGCCTCCTGCGTGCAGCCGGACGTGTCGTCCTTTGGATAGAGATACAGCACGAACGGCCGGCCCCTCAGCGAGGCGAGGCTGACGATCGCGCCGGTCTCGTCGGGCAGGGCGAATTCGGGGCAGGGTTCACCGATCGATGGGCTGGGCAAGATGCCTTCCTTTCGGCAAATTGGCGCTTGATGACATTGGCGGATTCGGCATCGCGCGCGGTCCTGGCACCGCGACGGCTGCGTCCGGCGCCAGTTCGCATGCTTCGGGCATGCTTTTCAATCGACAAGAGCTGCAACTGGGTTTCGCAAGGGGATCGCTTCGATGACAGGCGCCAGCCGCCGCGCCCGGCGCCGTCCGGTTTCCCGATGCGGATGATGCTCTGGCGTCTCGTGCGGTTGCTCGCCGGTCTCGTGACAGCGGTCGCTGCATGTCTGCTCCTCGTCGCGGCCCTCGTCTTCGTCGCCCTGCGGACTGATTCCGGTCAGGCCTATCTCCAGCAGCAGACGGAGGCGCTGGTCGGCCGGATGCTCGGCGCCGATTATCACGCCGAGCTCGGCCATCAGGGGATCGAGCTCTCGCGGGACGGCACGCTCGGTCTCGCCTGGTCGGACGTGCGGCTTCGCCGCACCGACAGCGTGAAGCCGCTCTCCACGATCGGGCGGCTGGCGATCGGCATCCGCATTCTGCCGCTCCTGGAGGGCCGGCTGGAGTTCGACCGCCTGCTGATTTCCGGTGGGCGTGTCGACGTCGCCGCGCTTCCGGGCGTGGATCTGCCTGCGCCTGCCCCGGCGCCCGACGGCCGTGCGGCACCGGACAAGCCCGTGCGCGCCGCCGCCGTCCTGTCGCAGGCCTCGCAGGAGGCCATCGCGGCGCTCGAGCGCCAGCTCGCGGCGATGACGGCGCTTCACTTCGACACCGTGCGCTTCTCCGACGTGCGTCTGTCGGGCTTCGGCACCTTGGTCCCGGGGCTTCCGGACCTGTCCATCGCTGCGGCCGAGCTGAGACAGGGCGCGCCGGGCTCGCTCGCAATCACCGCCGACCTGGCGTTCGGCCGACTTCGGCTTCCGATCACCGGCCGGGCCGACAGCGACCCTCGAACAGGGCGGGTCAGTACCCTTCAGCTGGCGACGGGCACCGTCGAACTCGGCACCTTCATTCCCCCCGGTCCGGCGGACGATGCCTCCGACCGTCGCGGCTTCGCCACCGATGTGACGGTGGCGGCCGAATTCGCCATCGCCCATGCCGGCGACGATGCGCCGCGGCGCGTGACGCTGCGCGTCAGCGCCACCGACGGCGACATCCAGATGGGGCGCGACAGGACCCATCTGGACGGTGCGACGCTCCTGCTTGCCCAGACCGAGGGCGAGGATACGCTGACGCTCGAACCCTCTTCGATTGCCTTCGCCGGTGTCGATCTCACCTTGCATGGACGCTTCGAGCCGACCTACGGAGGCGAGGACCGCGGCTTCTCCGGCTTTTCGTTTGCCGTCGACGCCGATCCGATCCGCTCGTCCGTCGGTGCACCGGACGGCGCACCCCGGTCGGCGACGGCCAGTCTTGCCGGAGCGCTCGACCTGTCCGCGCGGCGCCTGGCGCTGACCCGCCTCGCACTGGAGACGGATGGTGGGGAACTCGCGGGGGATGGCGAGCTCGACTACGGCGACAGTGATGCGCGCACGCGCCTGACCCTGCGCGGTACGAACCTTGCGGCGCGGGACGTGAAAGCCTTCTGGCCCTTCTTCATCGCCGGCAAGACTCGCGACACCGTTCTGGAGCGGATCGGTGCCGCGGGCAGCGTGCCCGAAGCCACGATCGCGCTGGGGCTGAGCTTCGAGCGAATGATGGCGATCCTCGAGCCCAATCACGATCCGACCGCGGACGAACTCCAGGTGGATGTCGCGGTGACGGGCCTCGACATCAAGACGGTGGGCGCGTTGCCGGATCTACGCGGCGCCGCCGGCCACGTGCGGACCGCGGGCGAGAACACGCTGATCTCGCTCGAGGGCGCGACGGTCGTCGGGCTGCCAGACACGAGCGTCCTGCCGTCCACCATGCGATTTGAAAAGCTGCGGCCGGACGAGGTCACGTCCGAACTGTCGCTCGACGTGAAGGGCCCGGCGGCCGCGCTCCTGGAGATTGCGGGCCGCGAGCCGATCGATGCGCTGCGCAAGCTCGACGTCGCACCGGCCGATGCGACCGGTTCGGCCAGGGCGCATGTGACCGCACGGTTGCGGCTCGGCGATGCGGTCGCCGAGAGCGACCAGCTGGACGGATGGAGCGCGGCGATCGATCTCGACGATGTCTCCCTGAAGAGGCCGGTGCAGGGGCGGCAGCTGAACGATGTGGATGGCCATGTCGACGTCGCTCCGGACAAGGCGACCGGCAAGCTGGATGCGACGGTGGACGGGCTGCGCACCGCCATCTCGTTCGAGCGTCCGATCGCGCCGGCCGGCTCGGCGGCGGCGCCTGCAACGGTCGATCTGTCCGTGGACGGAAAGGCCCTCGCGAAGGCCGTGCCAATGCTCGCCGGCGTCGTCGACGGGCCGCTGCGCGCGACGGTGACCGAGAAGGGCGGCGAGCGTTACGCCGCGGCGATCGATCTGTCCGACACGCAGCTGACCCTGCCGGGCATCGGTTGGTCCAAGGGCGCCGGCGTGCCGGCGTCTCTCGATCTGACGCTCGGCGAGGACGGCTCGGCGACCCGGCTGGAGGACGTCAACCTCTCGGGGAGCGGGTTCGCGGCGAGTGGGAGCCTGGTGCTGGATCCCGACGGCCTTCGCAGCGCCGATTTCGACGAGCTGGCGTTGAACCCCGGCGACGACGTCGCCCTGTCGCTCAAGCGGGTCAGCAATGGCTACAGCGCCGTCATCCAGGGCAAGAGCCTCGACGCGCGACCGTTTCTGAAAGAGCTGACCGGCGACCTCGGCGGCGGCGGCGGATCGCCGAAGTCTGCAAAGCGCCAGTTCGACCTGAACCTCGCGATCGATCGCGTGCTCGGCTTCGACCGGCGGGAGCTGCACGCGGTGACGCTGAATTACGCCGGCAGCAACATCGGCATCGCCGCTTTGTCGGTCGCCGGGCAGACCGAGGGTGCGCGGGAGCCCTCGACGCTGGACTATGCGCCGCGCGGCAAGGCCCAGACCATCACGCTGAACACCCTGGACGCCGGCGCGCTGCTCGCCTTCGCCGGCGTCTACGCCCGCATGGAGGGCGGCACCGCGAGCCTGAAGCTGCAGGGCGCGTCGGGTCGCTACGACGGCGGCATCACCTTGAAGAACTTCACGCTCGTCGACGAGCCCCGCCTGTCGAGCCTGGTGTCGTCGGCGCCGTCGCCCGGCGACAGCAGCCTGTCGCAGGCGGTCGGCCACGACCTGCAACAGGCCCGCGCCTTCTTCGATCACGCCGCGGCCGGGTTGCACTACGGGAAGGACCGGCTGGAGGTGTCGGACGGGATCCTGCGCGGCCCGGTCTTCGGCTCGAGCTTCGAGGGAACGGTCTACGACGAGAAGAACCGGATCGACATCGCGGGCTCCTTCATGCCCGCCTACGGGGTCAACCGCCTGTTCGGAGCGCTGCCGCTGTTCGGCAAGATCCTCGGCAACGGCAACGAGGGCGGCCTGATCGGCATCACCTACCGGCTGAGCGGCGATTTTGCCTCGCCGACCTTGCGCGTCAATCCGATCTCGGTGATCGCACCGGGGATCTTCCGGCGCATCTTCGAGTACTGACCCCGCCGACGCACCGCCTGCGTCGCGAGCTGTCTTGGCAAGGCGACGATCTCAGACCGGGCGCACCAGGACGTGCTTCTTGCGCCCGACCGACAGCTTGACGACCCCGTTCGCCAGATGGCTCCGCCCGAGCGCCAGACGCTCGTCCTCGACCGGCTGATCGTTGACCCGCACCGCGCCGCCCTTGACGTGCCGGCGCGCTTCGCCGTTCGAGGCCGCAAGGCCGGCCGTGACGATCAGCGAGAGGAGGCCGAGCCCACCGTCGAGCTCGTGTTCCGGGACCTCGACGGTGGGCAGCGTGTCGGCAAGCGCCCCCTCCTCGAAGGTCTTGCGCGCGGTCTCGGCCGCTTCCTCGGCGGCCGCCCGGCCGTGCAGGAGCGCCGTCGCTTCGGTGGCGAGCACCTTCTTCGCCTCGTTGATCTCGGCGCCGCCGAGCGCGCCGAGCCTGGCGATCTCGCTGAGCGGCAGGGTGGTGAAGAGCTTCAGGAACTTGACGGTGTCGGCGTCCTCGGTGTTGCGCCAGTACTGCCAGAAGTCCCATGGGCTGAACTGCTCGGCGTTCAGCCAGACGGCGCCCTGCGCGGTCTTGCCCATCTTGGCCCCCGACGCGGTGGTGAGCAGCGGCGTCGTTACCGCGTAGAGCTGGTGGGTGCCCATGCGCCGGCCGAGGTCGATGCCGTTGACGATGTTGCCCCACTGGTCGGAGCCGCCCATCTGCAGGTTGCAGCCGTAGCGCCGGGCGAGCTCGACAAAGTCGTAGCTCTGGCAGACCATGTAGTTGAACTCGATGAAGCTCATCTCCTGCTCGCGCTCGAGACGCAGGCGGACCGAGTCCATCGTCAGCATGCGGTTGACCGAGAAGTGGCGGCCGACTTCGCGCAGCATGTCGATATAGCCGAGCTTCAGCAGCCATTCCGCGTTGTCGGTCATCACCGCGTCGGTCCGACCATCGCCGAACTGCAGCACCTTCTGGAAGACCTGCCGGATCGAGGCCTTGTTCGCCTCGATCTCCTCGAGCGTGCGCATCGGGCGCGTCTCGTCCTTGCCGGAGGGATCGCCGACCATCGTCGTGCCGCCGCCCATCAGCGTGACCGGCTTGTTGCCCGACTGCTGCAGCCAGTGGAGCATCATCATCGTCAGGAAGTTGCCGATGTGCAGCGAGGGCGCCGTGCAGTCGTAGCCGACATAGGCGACGACCTCGCCCTTCGCCGCCAGCGCGTCGAGGCCTTCGACGTCGGAGCACTGGTGGATGAAGCCGCGTTCGCTCAAGGTGGTGAGGAATTCGGACTTGAAGGCGGACATCTTTGCTGATCCTCATGCGCGACGAGGGGACGGGCTGCGCGCGGTGGCTCGCGGTTTAGCAGCATCGTCCCTGGAATCCAGCCGGGAGCGGCGTTTTTGAGCGACAACGGCACCCTGCGCGCCATCGGCCTGATGAGCGGGACCTCGCTCGACGGCATCGACGTGGCGCTCCTCGACACCGACGGGGCGGGGCTCGTGCGCCGCGGCCCGTCGCGCGGCTATCCGTACGAGGCTGCCTTTCGCGAGCGCCTCGCGGCGGCGCTGCAGGCGGCGAAGTCCATCGAGGACCGTGACGCGCGGCCGGGCGACCTCGCGGCCCTCGATCGCGAGATCGCGGAGCGCCATGCCGAGGCCGTCCGGCGCTTTGCCGCCGAATGCGGCATCGACCTTGCGAGCGTCGACCTCGTCGGCTTCCACGGACAGACGGTCCTGCACCGCCCCGAGCGGGGCCTGACCGTGCAGATCGGCGACGGCCAGCGGCTTGCCGAAGCGCTCGGACTTCCGGTGATTAACGACATGCGCGCCGCCGACATGGCTGCGGGCGGGCAGGGGGCGCCGCTGGTGCCGGCCTATCATGCGGCGCTGGCCGCGGGCCTGCCTGACGCGTTGCAGCCCGAGGGTCCGGTCGCCTTCGTCAATATCGGCGGCATCTCCAACGTCACCTTCATCGATGGCGAGGCCGAACCGGTCGCCTTCGACAGCGGTCCCGGCATGGCGCTGATCGACCAGTGGGTCCAGCGCGAGGCGGGCATCCCGTTCGACCAGAACGGCACGATCGCCAGCGAGGGCGGGATCGTGGCGACGCTTGCCGCGTCCTATCTCGACGCTCCGTTCTTCGCGCGGCCGGCGCCGAAGTCGCTCGATCGCTTCGATTTCGCCGTGCCGGAAAAGGGTGCGGGTGCGCTGGAGGACGTCGCACGCACGCTCGCCTTTGTCACCGCCGAAGCCATCCTGAAGGCGGCGGAGCAGATGCCACGGCAACCCAGGCTCTGGATCATCTGCGGCGGTGGCCGGCGTCACCCGCTGATCATGCAGGATCTGCGGGAGGGCGCGGCGCGCCGGGGGGCACGGGCGATCCTTGCGGAGGAGGCCGGCCTCGATGGCGATGCGATGGAGGCGGAGGCCTGGGCCTACCTCGCCGTCCGCTCGGTCAAGGGGCTGCCCCTGACCTTCCCGGGGACGACGGGCTGCCGCGCGCCCACGACGGGCGGCGTGTTGGCGCGCCTGGCTGCCCTTACTTCAGGCGCTTCGGCTTGGGATCGCTGAGATCGCCCGCCAGGCGGCGGTCGAGGTAATCGGCGCAGTCGGCCAGCAGCTCCTCGCTGTGTTCGGAGAAGAAGTGGTTGGCGCCCGGGATCGTCTTCTGGGTGATCAGGATGCCCTTCTGCGTCTTCAGCTTGTCGACCAGCGTCTGCACGTCCTTTGGCGGCGCGACGCGATCCTTGTCGCCATGGATGATCAGGCCGGAGGACGGGCAGGGGGCAAGGAAGGAGAAGTCGTAGGAGTTCGGCTGCGGCGCGATCGACAGGAAGCCCTCGATCTCCGGCCGGCGCATCAGGAGCTGCATGCCGATCCAGGCACCGAAGGAGTAGCCGGCGACCCAGCACTGCTTGGAGTCCGGATGCAGGCTCTGCACCCAGTCGAGCGCCGAGGCGGCGTCCGAGAGCTCACCGGCGCCGTGGTCGAACTCGCCCTGGCTGCGGCCGATGCCGCGGAAGTTGAAGCGCAGCGTCGTGAAGCCGCGCTGCACGAACATGTAGAAGAGCTGGTAGACGATCTGGTTGTTCATCGTCCCGCCGAAGCGGGGATGCGGATGCAGGACGATCGCGATCGGCGCGTTCTTCTCCTTGGCCGCCTGATAGCGTCCCTCGAGGCGTCCGGCCGGGCCGTTGAAGATGACTTCGGGCATTGATCTCACATCCCGCGGAGGACACTCGTTGCGCTCCCGAGCCGCCTTGACGGGTCAGGGCTCTCCGCTTAGCTTCCAGATTAGAATAATTCAAAACTACAGGCTCGAGCCGAAGGCGCTATGTAGTCCGGGACGCCGCGTAGATTCAAGGAATTTGCGAAGGTCGACCTACGGACAGGGTGCAACATGACGGACGGAAGCTCGTGACGGAGCGACGCGCCTATCTGGACCACAACGCCACCGCACCGCTCCTGCCGGAGGCGCGCAAGGCGTTGCTGCGCGCACTCGAGCAGCCTGGAAATCCGTCGTCGGTGCATGCGGAGGGGCGCGCGGCGCGGGCTCTCGTCGAGGCCGCTCGACGCAGCGTGGCCGGTCTGGTCGGTGCGTCGCCGCCTGCGGTGACCTTCACCAGCGGTGCGACCGAGGCCGCCACGACCTGTCTGTCGCCGCTCTGGATCGAGGAGGGGCGCGAGGTGGCGATCGGGCGACTCGCGGTGCTCGACACCGACCACCCCTGCATCCGCGATGGCGGCCGGTTTGCGCCGGAGCGCGTGACGCGGCTGCCGGTCGACGCCGACGGGATCGTGGATCTCGACGCGCTGGCGCGCTGGCTCGACGCTGCGGACGGTCCGGAGCCGGACCTTCTGGCGCTGTGCTTCGCCAACAACGAGACCGGCGTGATCCAGCCGCTCGACGCGATCACCGACCTCATCGGCGAGAAGCCGGTGCTTCTCGCGGTGGACGCCGTACAGGCGGTCGGGCGGTTGCCGCTCGATGGCATTCTCGCGCGAGCCGATGCGGTGATCCTCTCAGGTCATAAGATTGGGGCCGCCAAGGGCGTCGGCGCCGTTGCCCTGCGGCGTGAGTCGCTCCGGCCGGCGCCGCTGCTCACCGGCGGCGGCCAGGAGAAGCGGCGGCGATCGGGGACGGAGGCGGTTGCGCCCATCGCGAGTTTCGGCGCCGCCGCGGAGGTCGCGGGGCGGCGATGTGAGGAGGCCGGCCGCCTGCTCGCGCTGCGCACGCAGATCGAGAGCCGCCTCGAGTCGCTTGGCGTCGCCGTCGTGGGCCGCGACGCATCGCGGCTGCCGAACACCGTGATGGCCGCGCGCCCGGGTCTGAAGGCCGAGACGGCGCAGATGGCGCTCGACCTCGCCGGCTTTGCGGTGTCCTCGGGCTCCGCCTGCTCGTCCGGCAAGGTGGGTCCCAGTCACGTTCTCGAAGCCATGGCGAAAGCGGGTGCCCCGGTCGATCCGAACGAGGGTGCAATCCGCATCAGTTTCGGCTACGAGACCGGCGAGGACGAGCTCGATGCCCTTCTCGTCGAGATCAGCCGGCTGGTGACGCGCTCGGCGGCTTCGGGATCGCGCACCGTCGCGGCCTGAGGTCGGCTTTTCCGCGGGTGAATCGAAGCTGCGGCTTCATTTCCCGCGTCGCAATGACCAGATAATGCTTGTGCGCGTGGCGACACGGCGCGCGGAGCCAACCACCGGACCTTGAATCCGGCGAGTATGGAGAGTGACATGCCTGCGGTTCAGGAAACCATCGATCAGGTCCGTCGCATCGACGTCGACCAGTACAAGTATGGCTTCGAGACCCTCATCGAGTCCGACAAGGCGCCGAAGGGGCTGGACGAGGACATCATCCGTTTCATCTCCGCCAAGAAGGGCGAGCCCCAGTGGATGCTCGACTGGCGGCTCGAGGCGTTCGCCCGATGGAAGACGATGGAGAGCCCGTCCTGGGCGCGCCTCGACTATCCGGAGATCGACTTCCAGGACATCCACTACTACGCCGCGCCGAAGTCGATGGCCGGACCGGCTTCGCTCGACGAGGTCGATCCGGAGATCCTGGCGACCTACGAGAAGCTCGGGATCCCGCTGCGCGAGCAGGAGATCCTCGCCGGCGTGGTCAAGCCGCAGGCCGTCGAGGAGGGCGATGACGAGACGCTCGCCATGCCGAGCGGGCGCGTCGCCGTCGACGCGGTGTTCGATTCGGTGTCGGTCGCGACCACCTTCAAGAAGGAGCTCGCCAAGGCCGGCGTGATCTTCATGCCGATCTCCGAGGCGATCCGGGAGTATCCGGAGCTCGTGAAGAAGTATCTCGGCTCGGTGGTCCCGGTGTCGGACAACTTCTATGCGACGTTGAATTCGGCGGTCTTCACCGACGGGTCCTTCGTCTACGTGCCCGAGGGCGTGCGCTGCCCGATGGAGCTCTCCACCTATTTCCGCATCAACGAGCGCAACACCGGCCAGTTCGAGCGCACGCTGATCATCGCCGACAAGGGCGCCTACGTCTCTTATCTCGAGGGCTGCACCGCGCCGCAGCGCGACGAGAACCAGCTGCATGCGGCGGTCGTCGAGCTGGTCGCGCTGGAGGACGCCGAGATCAAGTACTCGACGGTCCAGAACTGGTACCCCGGCGACAAGGACGGCAAGGGCGGCATCTACAACTTCGTCACCAAGCGGGGCGACTGCCGCGGCGCCAACTCCAAGATCTCGTGGACGCAGGTCGAGACCGGTTCGGCGATCACGTGGAAGTACCCGTCCTGCATCCTCAGGGGCGACAATTCGCGCGGCGAGTTCTACTCGATCGCCGTGTCGAACGGGCGCCAGCAGATCGACAGCGGCACCAAGATGATCCATCTCGGCAAGAACACCTCGAGCCGCATCATCTCCAAGGGCATCTCGGCCGGGCACTCCAACAACACCTATCGTGGCCAGGTGACGACGCACCGCCGGGCGGCGAACGCGCGCAACTTCACCCAGTGCGACTCGCTGCTGATCGGCGAGAACTGCGGCGCGCACACCGTGCCCTACATCGAGGCGAAGAACGCGACGGCCCAGTTCGAGCACGAGGCGACGACGTCGAAGATCTCCGAGGACCAGCTGTTCTACTGCATGCAGCGCGGCATTCCGGAGGAGGAGGCGGTGGCTCTCATCGTCAACGGCTTCGTGCGCGACGTCATCCAGCAGCTGCCGATGGAGTTCGCCGTCGAGGCGCAGAAGCTGATCGGCATCTCGCTGGAAGGCTCCGTGGGGTGAGCGAGGCGAACGCCGACCGCCTGCGCCAGATCGAGGGACGGCTCGCCGAGGTGCGGAGCGCGGTCGACACGGCGCTGAGCGGCGATGCGGACCCCGTGGTCGCCGACGAGATCGAGGCGCTCGAGATCGAGCGTGACAGACTTTTGACCGAAACCGGGCCGGCCGCCGAAGGCGCCGCTCCCACCGAAGGCTGACGGAAGACGATGCTCGAAATCAAGAACCTTCACGCGCGCGTCGCGGACACCGAGACCGAGATCCTGCGCGGCCTCGACCTGACCGTTCAGGACGGTGAGGTCGCGGCGATCATGGGCCCGAACGGCTCCGGCAAGTCCACGCTCTCCTACATCATCGCGGGCCGCGAGGACTACGAGGTCACCGACGGCGACATCCTCTACAACGGCCAGTCGATCCTGGAGATGGATCCGGCCGAACGGGCCGCCCTCGGCGTCTTCCTGGCCTTCCAGTACCCGCTGGAGATCCCGGGCGTCGCCACCATGACCTTTCTGAAGTCGGCGCTGAACGCCCAGCGCAAGGCGCGCGGCGAGGCCGAGCTGACGACACCGGACTTCATGCGCCGGGTGAAAGGCTCGGCCGCCGAGCTGAAGATCGACATGGACATGCTCAAGCGTCCGCTCAACGTCGGCTTCTCCGGCGGCGAGAAGAAGCGCGCCGAGATCCTGCAGATGGCGCTGCTCGAGCCGAAGCTCTGCGTCATGGACGAGACCGATTCCGGCCTCGACATCGACGCACTCAAGATCGTCGCCGACGGCGTCAACGCGCTGCGCGGGCCGGACCGGTCCTTTCTGGTGATCACCCACTACCAGCGCCTGCTCGACTACATCGTGCCGGACACGGTGCACGTCCTCTACAAGGGGCGGATCATCAAGTCGGGCGACAAGTCGCTGGCGCTCACGCTCGAAAACGAGGGCTACGCCCAGGTCATCGGCGAGGCCGCCTGATGTCGGTCGTCCAGCTGAAGCCGCAGTCGCCGGGCGAGACGAGCCTCATCGCGCGGGCGGAAGGCGCCGGTGAACTGTCGAAGCCACGCCGCGAGGCGCTCGACACGCTGCGCCGCGACGGCCTGCCGAACCGGCGCGTCGAGGCCTGGCACTACACCGATCTGAAGCAGCTGCTCGGCACGCGGACGGAGGTCGCGCCGTCGCATGTCGTCGGCGGCAGTGACCTCCTCGCGCCGCTCCTGCCGAACAGCCACGTGATCGAGATCGGCACCGACGCCCAGCCGACGATGGGCGTCAGTGTCCTGCGCGGCGAGCGCCTGCCGGACTGGCAGGAGCCGGTGAACCACCTCGACCGCGACGTCGACACGATCCGCATGGTCAACGTCGCGCTGGGGACGGTCACGTCCGAGATCGTCGTCGCCGCCGGCGACACGGCCGAGGCGCCGATCGAGCTGCGTGCCACCCCGGAGGCGGGAGGGCGGCAGCCTTACGTCGTCTGCTCGGTCGGGGCCGGCGCAGAGGTGACGATCGTCGAGCGCGTGTCGCGCACCGGCGGCCTCTCGGCAAGCGTTGCGGATCTCACCGTCGGCGACGAAGCGAAGGTGCTCTGGATCGTCGACCAGGAGAAGGCGGACGACGAGACCCATCTCGGCCAGCTCAACATCACCGTCGGGCGGGGTGCGCAGCTGACCGTCGTCTTCCTCAACGCCGGCGGCGCGCTGGTGCGCCAGGAGATCCACACCCGCACGGCCGGCGAGGACGCCGAGATCCGCATCCGGGGGGTCAACCTCCTGAAGGCGGGCCAGCACGTCGACGTGACGACGACGCTGCACCACACGGTCGAGAATACCCGAGCGACCGAGATCCTGCGCAACGTCGTCACGGGCGGGCGCGGCGTCTTCCAGGGCATGATCAAGGTCGCGCCCGGCGCGCAGAAGACCGACGCGCGGCTCGCCTGCAATTCGCTGCTCCTGTCGGACGATGGCGAGTTCTCGGCCAAGCCGGAACTCGAGATCTTCGCCGACGACGTGCAGTGCGGCCATGGCGCGACGGCGGGGGAGATCAACGCCGATCACCTGTTCTACCTGATGTCGCGCGGCATTCCGGCGGCAGAGGCGCGGGCGCTGCTGATCAAGGCCTTCGTCGCCGAGGTGGTCGAGGAGATCGAGGACGCGGCGGTCGTCGAGGCGCTCGAGGCGCGCATCGACCGCTGGCTCGAGGCCAACCGCTAGGTCGATGCCCGTCACGCTCGACCACTGCGTGATCCATGTCTCCGACTGGGACCGGTCGGAGACGTTCTACCGCGACGTGGTCGGCGGCGAGGTCATCCAGCAGGCGGTTGGGTATGCGCTGCGCTTCGGCGCACAGCAGCTGAACTGCCACGGCCCGGGCAAGGCGGCCGACCCGCTGGCGAAGGCGCCGGTGATGTCAGGCAACAGCGACCTCTGCTTCCGCTGGCACGGTGAGATCGCCGAGGCGGCCGCCCATCTCCGCGCGCATGGCGTCTTGGTCGAGCTCGGCCCCGTCGCCCGGAGCGGCGCGGGCGGCGACGGCACGAGTGTCTATTTCCGCGATCCGGATGGATCGCTCCTGGAGTTCATATCCTATGACGGCTGACGCGATCAGGGCCGAGACGGCCGGCTTCGACGTCGAGGCGATCCGACGGGACTTCCCCATCCTCTCGATGGAGGTCTACGGCAAGCCGCTGACCTATCTCGACAGCGCTGCCTCGGCGCAGAAGCCGAAGGCCGTTCTCGAGGCCGTGCAGAAGGCCTATGGCGAGGACTACGCCAACGTCCACCGCGGCCTGCACTATCTGTCGAACAAGGCGACCGAGGCCTTCGAGGCGGCGCGCGAGACGGTGCGCGCCTTCCTCAACGCGCCGAGCGCCGAGGAGATCGTCTTCACCCGATCGGCGACCGAGGCGATCAACCTCGTTGCCTACAGCTATGGCATGGCCGAGATCGGCGAGGGCGACGAGATCGTGCTCACGATCATGGAGCACCACTCCAACATCGTGCCGTGGCACTTCATCCGCGAGCGCAAGGGCGCGAAGCTCGTCTTCGTGCCGGTCGCCGAGGACGGCTCGATCGCCATCGAAGACTTCGAGCGGGCCATCGGCCCGCGCACCAAGATGGTCGCGATCACCCACATGTCGAACATGCTGGGCACCGTCACGCCGGTGAAGGAGGTGACCGCGCTCGCCCACGCCAGGGGGATCCCGGTGCTGGTCGACGGCAGCCAGGGTGCCGTGCACCTGCCGGTCGACGTCACCGATCTCGACTGCGACTTCTACGCCTTCACCGGACACAAGGTCTATGGGCCGACCGGCATCGGCGTGCTCTACGGCAAGCGCGAGCTGCTGGAGCGGATGCAGCCGTTCAACGGCGGCGGCGAGATGATCGTCGAGGTCAGCGAGGACGCGGTGACCTACAGCCCGCCGCCGCACCGCTTCGAGGCCGGCACGCCGCCCATCGTGCAGGCGATCGGGCTCGGGGCGGCGCTCGACTACATGCGGGGCGTCGGCCGGGAGGCGATCGCGCGGCACGAGGAGGCGCTGCGCGACTACGCACACGAGCGCCTGTCGGCGGTGAACGCGCTGCGTGTCTTCGGCACCGCCGCCGGCAAGGGCGCGATTCTCTCCTTCGAGCTCCAGGGCATCCACGCCCACGACGTCGCCATGCTCATTGACCGCGAGGGCGTTGCGGTGCGCGCCGGCACCCACTGCGCCCAGCCGCTCTTGAAGCGGTTCGGTGTGACCTCCACATGCCGGGCGTCCTTTGCTATGTACAACACCACCGGCGAGATCGACCGGCTCGCCGAAGCGCTGGAAAAGGCGAGACGTTTCTTCGCCTGAAGGGTCGGACGATGGACAAAGATGCAGCCCTGACGCCCGCGGTCGAGCCGCGCGAGGCCGAAGACACCGCCGCGGCCAACATCGCCATGGCGAGCGGTGCGGCCGCGCCGTCTGCGATCGCCGCCGAGGAGCTTTCGCGCCTGACGGACGATATCGTCGCCGCCCTGAAGACGGTCTACGACCCGGAAATTCCGGCGGACATCTACGAGCTCGGCCTCGTCTACAAGATCGACATCGACGACGACCGGAAGGTCGCCATCGAGATGACGCTGACGGCGCCGGGCTGTCCGGTGGCCGGGGAGATGCCGGGCTGGGTGGAAAACGCCGTCGCCTCGGTCGAGGGCGTGCAGGCGGTGGACGTCGACCTCGTCTTCGATCCGCCCTGGACGCCGGAGCGCATGAGCGAGGAAGCGCAGGTCGCCGTCGGCTGGTTCTGACGCAGAGCTTGCCCGCACCGGGTGCGCGATCGGCCGGGCTCTTGCGAGCGCCTTGCGCCATGCGCATCTTCGATGGGACAACAGACTACGAGGAGCCGGACCATGGGCCGTTTCGCTGTGATGACGATGACCGACGCCGCCGCGGCGCGCGTGCGTGACATCGTGGCCGCGCGCGGCGCCGCGGCGCTCGGCATCCGGGTCGGCGTCAAGAAGGGCGGCTGCGCGGGGATGGAATACACCATCGACCTCGCCACCGAGACCAGACCCAGTGAGGACGCCGTCGAGCACGACGGCGCGCGCGTCTTCATCGCGCCCGAAGCCGTCCTCTTCCTGCTCGGCACGCGGATGGACTACGAGGAGACCGTGCTGCGGTCCGGCTTCGTGTTCAACAACCCGAACCAGACCTCGGCCTGTGGCTGCGGCGAATCGGTCGAGCTGAAGGCGGCCGATCTCTCGGCCATGGCCGGCGCCGCGTCCTGACCGTCCGCAGGCGGCGATGGACGAGGAGTTCGTGAGGGAGGTCTTCGCCAGCCTCGGCGCGATCACGATCAGGCGCATGTTCGGCGGGCAGGGGATCTACGCCTCCGGCCGCATCGTCGCGCTCGTGATCCGTGGCGACCTCTATCTGAAATCCGACGAAGAGGCGGCGCCGCTTTACGAGGCGGCAGGCTCCCGGGCCTGGACCTACACGCGGCCGGGACGCGCGCCGGTGACGATGCCCTACTACCGCTGCCCCGAGGACGGCTTCGACGATCCGGATGCGATGGCCGGCTGGGCGGCCGTCGCCGACGGCGCGGCCCGGCGGAGCGAAGCAGCCAAGGCCGGGTTGCAGAAACGAAGACGCCGCCCGAAGGCGGCGCTTCCAGACACTTGAACGGTTGCCCTCAGGCGAGGCGCAGGCGCACCGCGTGATGGCCTTCCGGCGCGACGGCATGCACCCGCATCCGGGTGTTCGGCTGCGAGGCCCGCCAGGCGCGGGCACCGTGGACGAGCAGCAGCCCGACGAGGTCCTTGGCCTTCAGCCGCGAGCGACCCTCGCGGTACTCGGCGAGGCGGGCGGCGGCCTGCTGCAAAGGCTGCGCGGCGGCCGCTGCGGCCCCGTTCGACAGCTTCTGCGGATAGGCCAGCACCACGTTCTCCTGGTCCAACACCGACATGACACCCCTCATCGTCTTTTGGTTTGCGGCCTGTGAGGCTCGGTTTTTTTCAGTTGGCGACTGCGTAGCAGGCGTAGGACCGGCGC
Source organism: Mangrovibrevibacter kandeliae (assembly GCF_024519155.1). GTDB lineage: Bacteria > Pseudomonadota > Alphaproteobacteria > Rhizobiales > Rhizobiaceae > Mangrovibrevibacter > Mangrovibrevibacter kandeliae. Next base: position 126,955 of record NZ_JANIFJ010000003.1, read on the forward strand.
TTCAGCGCGGCGCAGGCGTCCCAAGCGTCGGACTTCGTGTCGAAGCCGGCGAAGCGGGCGCGGTAGAGCGTCTGGGCACCGGCGCCCACCGTCTCGGTGAAGGCCTCCGCGTCCGCGAGCGCGCTGCCGCCCTGGCGCTTGGCGTCCGCCAGCATCGACATGGCGTTGTCGCGATCCGGCACCGCGGCGATCTGGACGACCCAGGGCGAGGTCGGCTTGGCCGCGGCGACGACGGAGCCGGTGGTGCGCGGATCGAGATCGGCGCCGCCCGGGATGGCCGCCGGCGGCATCGGCCCGCGGCGCGAGGGTGCCGTGCGGGCAGGCATCGTCGGGGCGGTCGTGGCGACCGGGGCAAGGCTGTTGGCGACCGGGATGGCGACGCCGGCATTGGCGGGACGGCGGCCGAAGGCGAGAGCGGCACGCACCGCATCGCGGCCGACCACCGGGCGGTTGCGCGGCGCCGGGACCGATCCGACCTCGGCGGCCTCGTCGGTGCCATAGGCCATGGCGATGCGCGCCTCGATCGACTGGGCATCCGGGTTCGGGAGGTGGTGGGCGCGGAAGCTCGGCACCGGCCCTTCCTTCGGCAGCGCATCGGCCATCAGGCCGGGCACCGGCCGGGCATCCGCGACGAGGTCGCCGGTGTCGCGGCGGCTCGCCTGCGGCAGATACTGGCGCAGCAGCTTGGCCATCTGGTTGTCACGGGCCGCGGCGGTGCGTCCGCCCATCACGACGCCGACGACCTTCTTGCCGTCGGCCGCGACCGAGGTGACGAGGTTGAAGCCCGACGCGTTGATGAAGCCGGTCTTGATCCCGTCGACGCCATCGATGCGGCCGAGCATGCGGTTGTGGTTGCCGATCACCTGGCCGCGGAAGTTATACGAGCGCGTCTTGAAGACGGCATACTGCTTCGGGAAGTGCTCGCGCAGCGCGATGCCGAGGGTGGCCATGTCCCGGGCGGTGACGTGCTGGCCGGGGTTCGGCAGGCCGTTGGCGTTCTTGAAGACGGTGCGGGTCATCCCGAGCTGGCGGGCCTTGGCCGTCATCAGCTCCGCGAAGCGATCCTCGCTGCCGCCGAGATATTCCGCCAGCACGACGGCCGCGTCGTTCGCCGACCGCGTCACCAGGCTGTAGATCGCCTCCTCGACCTTCAGGGTCGAGCCGGGCTTCAGGCCGAGTTTCGACGGGGGACGCGCCGCGGCATAGCGCGACACCGGCATCGGCGTGTCCATGCTGATCCGCCCGCCCTCGAGCGCCTCGAAGGTGAGGTAGAGCGTCATCATCTTGGTCAGCGACGCCGGGTAGCGCGCGTCGTCCGCATTCTCCGAATGGAGAACCTTGCCGGTGTTGGCGTCGATGATGAAGTCGGCATAGCGCTCGGCGGCCTTTGCCGCATGCGCCGTCAGAAGACTCGCCGTCAGCAGAATCATGGAGACGGCGGGGACGATGCGGGTCAGGAGGCGATCCAGGCTCGGTACGTTCAGGCGCACGGCTACTCTCTATCTCGTTCTGACTTCGGCGGACATCCGAGTGTCGCTTCCGAAATCCTGCCAAATCAATGGCATGCGGTTCCAGGACATGTTCCGAGACTACGCCGTGCGGCGTTACCATTCGGTTTATGGTTGAGGGACCGTTGTTCGGCTGACTGATTCCTTCGGCGAATTTGAGTCATCGGTAACCCGAACGATGTGCAGGCGTCACCCGGCCGGGTAGCATTCCTTTAGGCGGGCACACGTCCCGTTGATTCTCATTGTGCAGTGCAATATATCGGGTTCGGGCGCGCGTTCGATGCGATCGAGAGCTTGGGACGCGCCACCTCGAACACAGGAGAGGAAGCGCCATGACCGTCTATGACGATGCCAGCAAGTTCAACAGGGAAGCCATGGACAACTCGCTGAAGTCCTTTTCCGCGATGACTCGCGGCTTCCAGCAGATCGCCGCGGAGAGCGCGGACTTCACCAAGCGCAGCTACGAGCGCTCCAGCCAGTTCTTCGAGCAGTTGTCGCAGACGACGACGATGGACAGGGCGATGGAACTGCAGACCGAGTTCGCGCGCAGCAGCTACGAGACCTGGATTCAGCAGGCGACAAAGATGGGCGAGCTCTACTCCGACATCGCCAAGGAGAGCTTCAAGCCCTTCGAGGCGGTCATGGCGAACGGCATGACCACGGTGCGTTCCGCCGCCTGAGCGACGACGCGCGACAGGGCGCCGCAGCAGCGCCCGTACGGTGACTTAAAAAGCCCGGCCACAGCGCCGGGCTTTTTCCGTTTCGGGGGAGGCGGTAACATCCCGGATTGGCGCGCCGGCGTCCCGCCTGCCGCGGATCCGGGATCGGCGAAGGCTTCGCCGGCAGTCGGTGTGGCTGCCGACGCTCCCTGGGAATTCCATGCATTCCGGGTTTGCGCGGCCTGCGCGACGTCTTAAATTCCCGGCACGGCACATTACATGACGTGCGATGACAGGAATGGCGGCATTGAGAGACGACGGACCAGACGCTTCCCTCGAACAAGCGCGCCCGCGCTCCCAGGCAGGCAAGCCGGACACGCCCGATCCGGATCGCGGTACCTCGGTCATCACCCGAACCAAACCCAAAACCAAGAAGCCGAGTCTTTACAGAGTCCTTCTGCTGAACGACGATTACACCCCGATGGAGTTCGTCGTTCACGTCCTGGAGCGGTTCTTCCAAAAGGACCGGGAAGCCGCCACCAGGATCATGTTGCATGTGCACAACCACGGCGTTGGCGAGTGCGGAATCTTCACGTACGAGGTTGCGGAGACCAAGGTCACGCAAGTCATGGATTTCGCCCGTCAGCATCAACATCCGCTGCAATGCGTGATGGAAAAGAATTGAGGTGAAGCTTGCCGACGTTTTCCCAAAGCCTGGAGAAGTCGCTGCACTCAGCGCTGACGCTTGCCAATGAGCGGCATCAGGAATTCGCGACGCTCGAGCATCTGCTCTTGGCGTTGCTGGACGACAAGGACGCTTCGGCCGTGATGAAGGGCTGCAGCGTCGACATGGACCTCCTGCGGCAGAACCTGGTCGAGTACATCGACAACGAACTCGCCAATCTGGTGGCCGATCACAGCGACGAGACAAAGCCGACTGCCGGCTTCCATCGCGTCATCCAGCGCGCGGTCATCCACGTTCAGTCCTCCGGTCGCGAGGAAGTGACCGGTGCCAACGTGCTCGTCGCGATCTTCGCCGAACGCGAAAGCCACGCCGCCTATTTCCTGCAGGAGCAGGAGATGACGCGCTACGATGCCGTGAACTTCATCTCGCACGGCATCTCCAAGCGCGCCGGCGGCTCCGACAGCCGGCCGCTCCGCGGCGCCGAAGACGAGCAATCGACCATGGGTTCGGACGAAGAGGGCCGCCGCAAGACCCAGCAGGACGCGCTGTCGTCCTATTGCGTCAACCTCAACGAGAAGGCGCGCAACGGCCGGATCGACCCGCTGATCGGGCGGGCCGACGAGATCAACCGCACGATCCAGGTGCTGTGCCGCCGCTCGAAGAACAACCCGCTCTACGTGGGCGATCCTGGCGTCGGCAAGACGGCGATCGCGGAGGGCCTCGCCAAGCGGATCGTCGATGGCGACGTGCCGGAAGTGCTGGCGGACGCCACGATCTTCTCGCTCGACATGGGCACGCTGCTCGCGGGCACGCGCTATCGCGGCGACTTCGAGGAGCGGCTGAAGCAGGTCGTCAAGGAACTGGAGGACTACGCCGGCGCGGTTCTCTTCATCGATGAGATCCACACCGTCATCGGCGCCGGGGCGACCTCCGGCGGCGCGATGGACGCGTCCAATCTCCTGAAGCCGGCGCTCTCCTCGGGCGCGATCCGGTGCATCGGCTCGACCACCTACAAGGAGTATCGCCAGTTCTTCGAAAAGGACCGGGCGCTGGTTCGACGCTTCCAGAAGATCGACGTGAAGGAGCCGTCGGTCGAGGATGCGGTCTCGATCCTCAAGGGCCTCAAGCCCTATTTCGAGACCTTCCACCACGTGAAGTTCACCAACGAGGCGATCCGCTCGGCGGTCGAGCTGTCGGCGCGCTACATCAACGATCGCAAGCTGCCGGACAAGGCGATCGACGTGATCGATGAGACCGGCGCGTCGCAGATGCTTCTGCCGGAGGCGCGACGCAAGAAGCAGATCGGCGTCAAGGAGATCGAGGCGACGATCGCGACGATGGCGCGCATCCCGCCGAAGAGTGTCTCCAAGGACGACGAGGAGGTCCTGGCCAACCTGTCGGAGCAGCTGAAGCGCGTCGTCTACGGTCAGGACGAGGCGATCGAGCAGCTGTCCTCGGCGATCAAGCTCGCCCGGGCCGGCCTGCGCGAACCGGAAAAGCCGATCGGCAGCTACCTCTTCTCCGGCCCGACCGGCGTCGGCAAGACAGAGGTCGCCAAGCAGCTCGCGTCGTCGCTCGGCGTGGAACTCCTGCGCTTCGACATGTCGGAGTACATGGAGCGCCATACCGTCTCGCGGCTGATCGGTGCCCCTCCCGGGTATGTCGGCTTCGACCAGGGCGGGCTTCTGACCGACGGCGTCGACCAGCATCCCCACTGCGTGCTGCTGCTCGACGAGATCGAGAAGGCTCATCCGGACCTCTACAACATCCTGTTGCAGGTCATGGACCACGGCAAGCTGACCGATCACAACGGCAAGCGGATCGACTTCCGGAACGTCATCCTGATCATGACGACGAATGCCGGAGCGGCCGAGATGGCGAAGGCGGCGATCGGTTTCGGGTCGTCGAAGCGCAGCGGCGAGGACACCGAGGCGATCAACCGGATGTTCACGCCGGAGTTCCGCAACCGCCTCGACGCGATCATCGCGTTCGGCGGCCTGCCGACGCCGGTGATCCATCAGGTCGTACAGAAGTTCGTCATGCAGCTCGAGGCCCAGCTCTCCGAGCGCGGTGTGACCTTCGAGCTGTCGCCGGAGGCGATCGCCTGGCTCGCCGAGAAGGGGTATGACGAGCACATGGGCGCCCGGCCGCTCGGCCGCGTGATCCAGGAGTACATCAAGAAGCCGCTGGCCGACGAGGTGCTCTTCGGCAAGCTGAAGCGGGGCGGCACCGTCAAGGTGACGGTCGGCGAAGACGAGGCGGGCAAGAAGAAGCTCGAGCTCGAAGCGATCGCCGACGAAGTGCCTGCCAAGGCCCGCAAGGCGCGCAAGGCCTCCGTCGGCCCGGATGGCGACGAGATCACCGAAGACGACCTCGACGACGAGGAGATCGAGGAGGATCTCGACGGTGAGGTCGAGACGGCGGTGAAGCCGAAGCGGCCGGGAACGGTGCCGAAGGTGCCGCGCAAGGCGGACTGATCGACGACAGGGGCTGCCCGGCGGGCAGCCCCTGTCTTGTATTGCGTTGGCCGAGATGGGTCGCGCTCGACCCTTCCAGCTTCGGCTTCGCCATGACCCAGACTGTTTCCGATGCGGACGAAGCGGCAGCCGATCTGCCGGCGCGCCACTGGGCGCTGCTCGGTATCAAGGGCATCGTGTCGACGCCCGCGCTGATCCTGACGACCTCGTTCCTCGGCTTTGCCGCGCTGGCCCGCGACGCCGGTGTCGGTCTGCCCGAAACGGCCTTCATGACCTTCGTCGTGTGGGCCCTGCCGGCCAAGATCATTCTCGTCGGCGCGATCACCGCCGGCCTGTCCCTGCCGGCCGCCGCCATCGCCGTCGCCCTGTCCTCGCTGCGGCTGATGCCGATGGTGACCGCGCTGATGCCGGAGATCCGGGGACCGCGCACGCCGACGCGCACCCTCCTGTTTCTGTCTCATTTCGTCGCCGTCACCGGCTGGGTGTTCGCGATGGAGCGCGTCAAGAACGTGCCGCGGCGGCATCGTCCGCTGTTCTTCGGCTGTTTCGCGGTGACGCTGACCTGCCTGAACACCCTGCTGGTGGCGCTGGTCTACAATCTGATGGGCCAGCTGCCGGCGCTCGCGACCGGGGCGCTCGCCTTTCTGACGCCGGTCTACTTCCTGACCTCGCTGTTCGGGACGGCGCGCGAGCTGTCCGGGCGGCTGGCGCTGCTGACCGGAATGCTGTGCCTGCCCCTCGCGCACTGGCTGAACCCCGAATTCGATCTCCTGATCGCCGGGCTTGCGGGAGGTGTGATGGCGCATCTCGCCGGCCGCGCGATCGACCGGCGCAAGGTCGCCTGACGCGATGGGCAACCTCTCGTTCCACGCCTTCGCGCAGCCGTGGTGGCCCTATGTCTTCATTCTTCTGGCCGGCTGGCTGCCGACCGACATCTGGCGCTATCTCGGCGTGCTGTCGTCCGGCCGGATCCGTGAAGACTCTCCGGCACTCGGCCTCGTTCGGGCCATCGCGACGGCACTCGTCGCAGCGGTGATCGCGCAGCTCGTGCTCTACCCCGGCGGCTCGCTCGCCGCGATTCCAGGCGCGGTGCGGGCAGGGGCCTTGGTTGTCGGCTTCCTCGTCTATCTCGCGGCGGGCCGGCGAATCGTCGTCGGCATCCTCGCCGCCGAGGCCGTCCTCGTCGGCGTGCCGCTGGTGCTGAGCGCGTTGTGACGAGGCTGGCCTGCGCTCAGCCGAGGGCGGCGCGGATCATGTCCGCCTGTTCGGCCAGCATCGCCTGGTCCGCCATCCCGCCCGAATGTGGCTGCAGCGGAACGCCGTCGTAGCGCGGGATGACGTGAAAGTGCAGGTGATAGACCGTCTGGCCGGCCGCAGCCTCGTTGAACTGCGAGATCATCACGCCGTCGGCATGAAAGGCCGTCTTCACCGCCCGCGCCAGCCGGGCGACGACCGGCATCACGGCCCCCAGCGTCGCGTCGGCGCAGTCGAGTAGGTTGCGCGAGGGCGCACGCGGGACGACGAGACAGTGTCCTTTGGACTGCGGCATCACGTCCATGATCGCGATGCAGCTCTCGTCCTGATACACCCTGTGGCTCGGGATTTCCTCGCGCAGGATCTTCGCGAAGATATTGCTTTCGTCGTAGGCCAAAGGTCCGGGCCTCCCGGTGGTTGCATGCGAGAGGATGCTTAGCCGACCACCTCGCACCGTGCCAGTGCTCAGTCGTCGCTTTTCCTGAACGGTGTGTGCGCCGCCAAGACTTCGGTGATCTCATTCACCGACGCGCGCTCCTGCTCGAGATAGTCGGCGATCGCGCGACGCAAACCGGGATGTGCGATGTAATGGGCCGAATGCGTCGTCACCGGCTCGTAGCCGCGAGCGAGCTTGTGCTCGCCCTGTGCGCCGGCCTCGACACGCGAAAGCCCGTTCGCGATCGCATAGTCGATGGCCTGATGATAGCAGACCTCGAAGTGCAGGAACGGGTGGTCCTCGATGCAGCCCCAATAGCGCCCGTAGATCGTATCCCCACCGATGAAGTTCAGAGCGCCGGCGATGTAGCGGCCAGCCCGCTTCGCCATGACGAGCAGGATCCAATCGCCCATCGCCTCACCGACGAGGCTGAAGAACGGGCGATTGAGATAGGGGCGGCCCCATTTCCGGCTGCCGGTGTCCTGGTAGAACGTGAAGAAGGCGTCCCAGGCCGCCTCGGTCAGGCCGGCGCCGGTCAGCCATTCGATCTCGATGCCCTCGGCCAAGGCCTCGCGCCGCTCCTTGCGCAGGCCCTTGCGCTTGCGCGAGGCGAGCGTTTCCAGGAAGTCGTCGTAGCTGCCATAACCACGATTGTGGAAGTGGAACTGCTTGTCGGTCCGGTGCAGGAAGTGCCGGCTCTCCATCGCCGCGAGGTCGTCGGGCAGAAGGAAGGTGGCATGGGCGGAGGAGATGCCGAGCTTGTCGACATAGGCCTCGACGCCGTCGCACAGCGCCCGCCTGAGGGCGTCGGACTGCTGTCCGTCGCCGACGAGCAGCCGCGGCCCACTGGCCGGCGTGAAGGGCACCGACAGCTGGAGCTTGGGATAGTAGTCGCCGCCGGCGCGCTCGAAGGCGTCCGCCCAGCCGTGGTCGAAGACGTATTCGCCCTGGCTGTGGCTCTTGAGATAGGCCGGCGCGGCAGCCACGGGGCGGCCCGCCTCGTCCTCGAGCAGGAGATGCTGCGGCAGCCAGCCGGCACGTCGGCCGACGCAGCGGCTGTCCTCGAGGGCCTTCAGAAAGGCGTGGGAGACGAACGGATTGCGCGGATCGACCGCGGCATCGTCGCGGCCCGCGATCCGCGTCAGCCGGTCCCAGGACACTGCGTCGACCTCGGCGATCGAATCCACCGATCGCAGCGACAGGACGGGCGCCTCGGCATCGGCCGTGCGGCGGGAGCGATCGGAAGTCATCGCGCTAGGAGATAAAGGTTGTTTGCGCTGCGGCAAGCCGGTCAGGCCTGCGGCAGAAAGCCTTCGAAGGTGATCTGGTCGGCATGAGCCGTGCTGATGGCCTCCTCCTCCGGGCTGCGGACCGTCCAGCTGATCACCGGCGCGCGGCACTCCTCGCGCACATACCGCACGAATGCGTTCGGCAGGTGATGGACATTGTAGGAGGTGAACCGGCAGCCGCCGTCGTAGACCGCGCGATGCGCGGCGAGGACCGCCGCTTCGGTCCCCTCGGCCGTCAAGCCGACTGGCACGTCGAACCCGGCAGCGAGCGCCTGTTCGATCAGCCACGCGTCGAAGGACATCAGCGCCAGCGGCCCGTCATAGGCTGTGACCAGCGGCTTCAGATGCGAGACGAAGGCCGTGTCGGCCGCGCGGTCGGTCCCCTTCATCTCCACAACGAGCGGCACCCGGCCGCGCGTCAGGTCGAAGAGATCGGCAAGGCTGGGCAGGCGGCTCTCGCCGCCGTTCAGCCGCAGCGCGGTCAGTTCGGTCGCGTCACGGGCGCCGAGCGGGCCCATCGCCTCGGTCAGCCGGTCGAGCTCGGTGTCGTGGAAGATCACCGGCACGCCGTCGGCCGATATCTGGATGTCGCACTCGATCGCGAAGCCGCTGGCGATGGCCGCTTCGAACGCCGGAAGGCTGTTCTCGACGACGCGGCGGTTGCCGTCGTGCAGGCCGCGATGGGCGATCGGGCGGGCCGTCAGCCAGTCGAGCGAGGTCGGGTGCAACACGATCGGCCTCAGGCGATCTCGAACAGCGCTTCGATCTCCACCGCCGCGTCCATCGGCAGCGACGGCACGCCGACGGCCGAACGCGCGTGGCGCCCCTTGTCGCCGAGAATGTCGACCAGGAAGTCGGAGGCGCCGTTGGCGACCTTGTGCTGCTCGGTGAAGCTGGGGGCGCTGGCGACGAAGACGGTCAGCTTCAGCAGGCGGCCGATGCGCTCGAGGTCGCCGTCGAGCGCGGCACTGGCCTGTGCGAGGATGTTGATCGCGCAGGCCCGCGCAGCCTTCTGCCCGTCCTCGAGAGCGACCTCGTCGCCGAGCTTGCCGGAGGCGCCGAGCTTGCCGCCGTCGAGCGGCAGCTGGCCGGAGGTCTGCAGGAGGTTGCCGAAGCGCGCATACGGCACGTAGTTGGCGGCGGGCGCGGCGGCCTGCGGCAGCGAGACGCCGGCCCTTGCCAGACGGGTCGCGATGGTGTCGGTCATAGTTTGTCCTCGATCGGCAGGCTCGGGTTCGGATGTCGACAGCCATACCCGCTTTCGCCTCGGGAATCTTGCGGCGCACGCGTGAAACGTCAGAAAGTTCGGTGGATGATCTCTCGCCTTCGGCTCCTTTCCCTCCTGATCGCCGCCGCCACGACGCCAGCGGGAGCCGTGGATCTCGCCTCGCATCGCGCCGTCTACGACCTGACCCTCGGTGAGAAGAGCAGCGAGGTCGTCGGTGTCGACGGACGCATCGCGCTCGAGCTGACCGCCGAAACCTGCGGTTTCGTCAAGCTCGACTACCGCTTCGTGGCTCGCTTCCAGCAGGATGACGACCTCGTGCTGACCGACCAGCGGACGGTGACCCGCGAGAGCGCGGCAGGCGATGCGATGACGTTCGACACCACCACGCTGATCGACGGGTCGAAGCAGTCCGAGGTGTCCGGCCACGCGAACACCGACGCCGGCAGCACGCAGGTCCACTATAACCAGCCGGTGCCGCGCGACCTGTCGCTGCCGGCGTCCTACTTTCCGATCCAGCACACCCGCTTCCTCATCGCCGCGGCAGAGGCCGGCGAGAGCATCGTGGAGGCCAAGCTCTTCGACGGCAACGACGACGCCGACAAGCATCTGTCCAGCACCGCGATCATCGGCAAGCTCATCGATCCGTCCTCGACGGGGGCAGGGGCGGCTCCAGCCGGCGAGACCAACGCGGGCGAGACCGGTGCGGCCGCTGCGTCCGACGATCCGCGGCAGGCGCTGGCGGGACTGCGGGCCTGGCCGGTGCATGAATCCTTCTACAACAGCGACAGCGATCCGGACGGTCTGCCGGTCTTTTCAACGAGCTACGTGCTCTACGAGAACGGCGTCTCCGACCGGCTGGTGCTCGACTATGGCACCTACGTTCTGAAGGGCGATCTCGCGCGCCTGTCGCTGCTGGAGCCCAAGCCCTGCCCCTGAGCGGGCTTGCGGCGGCGCCTGCGCCAGCCCATATGCGGCGGGTGCCCTCGCTTGCCTCACATGCGGCAATCGTGTATGGGCGCGCCTATTCCACACACGGAAGCCGGGACTGACGTTCGGACGCACGAGCCGACGGTCCCACCGGTGGCGGTCGCGAGGCCGCTTCGTTCCGTGGAGGCTTGAACCGGTAAAAGGACTGTATCCATGGCTCTGCCAGACTATTCCATGCGCCAGCTGCTCGAGGCCGGCGTTCACTTCGGCCACCAGACCCACCGCTGGAACCCGAAGATGGCGCCCTTCATCTTCGGCGCGCGCAACAACATCCACATCCTCGACCTCGCGCAGACGATGCCGATGCTGCACCGTGCGCTGCAGGCGGTGAGCGACACCGTCTCGCGCGGCGGCCGCGTGCTCTTCGTCGGCACCAAGCGCCAGGCCTCCGAGTTGGTGGCGGACGCCGCGGCCCGTTCGGCGCAGTACTATGTGAACGCTCGCTGGCTCGGCGGCATGCTGACCAACTGGAAGACGATCTCGCACTCCATCCAGCGCCTGCGCAAGCTGGACGAGCTCCTCGCCGGCGAGGCTCAGGGCTTCACCAAGAAGGAGCGTCTGACCCTGCAGCGCGAGCGCGACAAGCTCGACCGCGCGCTCGGCGGCATTCGCGACATGGGCGGCGTGCCGGACATGATCTTCATCATCGACACCAACAAGGAGTCGATCGCGATCGAAGAGGCCAAGCGCCTGAAGATCCCGGTGGTGGCGGTCGTCGATTCGAACTGCGACCCGATGCCGATCGACTACCCGATCCCGGGCAACGACGACGCGGCCCGCGCCATCGCACTCTACTGCGATCTCATCGCCCGCGCCGCGGTCGACGGCATCGCTCGCCAGCAGGGCGCCATGGGCGTCGATGTCGGCGCGATGGAGGAGGCTCCGGTCGAGCCGGCTCTCGAGGAGCCGGTGGTCGCCGAGGAGACCTTCGAGGCTCCGGCCGAGCCCGCGGCCGCTCCGGAAGCGGAAGCGGCGACCGCCGGCTGATTTCCCTTCGTTGAAGGCGCGCCCGAGAGCGCGCCCCTTTAACGCAACGTCATATTTCTGGCGCACCCCTGTTTCGGGAGTTGGTGCGCCCGCTCGATTCTGAAGAGGCCGACTGATGAGCATTTCCGCTGCGATGGTGAAGGACCTGCGCGAGAAGACCGGCGCGGGCATGATGGACTGCAAGACCGCGCTTGCCGAGAACAACGGCGACATGGAAGCGGCCATCGACTGGCTCCGCGCCAAGGGCATCGCCAAGGCCGACAAGAAGTCGGGTCGCACCGCAGCCGAGGGCCTGGTCGGCGTCGCCGCGGCCGAGACCAAGGCGATCGTCGTCGAGGTGAATTCGGAGACGGACTTCGTCGCCCGCAACGACGCCTTCCAGGCGCTGGTGCGCGACGTCGCGCAGGTCGGCCTGACCACCGACGGCTCGCTCGATGCGGTTGGTGCCGCCACCTATCCCGGCAGCTCCAAGACGGTCGTCGACACCATCAAGGACGCGGTCGCGACCATCGGCGAGAACATGAGCCTGCGCCGCTCGGCGATGCTGACGGTGGGTGAGGGCGTGGTGGCCACCTACATCCACAACCAGGTCGTCGAGGGCCTCGGCAAGATGGGCGTCCTCGTGGCGATCGAGTCGACCGGCGACAAGACGGCGCTGAACCAGTTCGGCCGCCAGGTGGCGATGCACGTCGCCGCCACCAACCCGCTCGCGCTCAACGCCAGCGAGATCGACCCGGCCGTCGTCGAACGCGAGAAGGCGATCTTCTCCGAGCAGGCCCGTGCCTCCGGCAAGCCGGAAGCCATCATCGAGAAGATGGTCGAGGGCCGGCTGCGCAAGTTCTACGAGGAGGTCGTGCTCCTGAGCCAGGCCTTCGTCATGAACCCGGACCTGACGGTCGAGAAGGCGCTGAAGGAGGCCGAGAAGGACTTCGGCGCTCCGGCCAGGATCACCGGTTTCGTGCGCTTTGCGCTCGGCGAGGGCATCGAGCGGGAGCAGACCGACTTCGCCGCCGAAGTCGCCGCGGCCGCCGGCAAGAACTGAAGCCAGTCGAGGCCGAATTCACGGGGGCGCTCGCGTGACAAGCGGGCGCCCTTCCTGTATCGCAGGTTCCGATTTCGCAGCGGCCAGCTGAAGGCGTTCCGGGTTCCGGTCAGGCTGTGTCTCCTCGAAACGAGCTCACGGTGTCTGCGCGGCGCGGACGGCTATGGCTGCAGGCGGGATCGGTCGGGTTTTTGAGATGGCGGCGGACCTTTCCTACCAGCGTATCCTACTGAAGGTGTCGGGCGAGGCGCTGATGGGCGCCCAAGGCTTCGGCATCGACGTCGCGATCGTCGATCGCATCGTCGCCGACATCGCCGCAGCGCGCGCGCTCGGGGCCGAAATCTCGATCGTCATCGGCGGCGGCAACATCTTCCGCGGCGTGGCGGTCGCCTCCAAGGGCGGCGACCGGGTCACCGGCGACCACATGGGCATGCTGGCGACCGTCATCAACGCGCTGGCGCTGCGCACCTCGCTCGCCAAGATCGGCGTCGAGTCGATCGTCCTGTCGGCGATCGCGATGCCGGAGATCTGCGAGAGCTTCTCGCAGCGGGCGGCGCTTCATCACGCGGCGCAGGGTCGGGTGGTCATCTTCGCCGGCGGCACCGGAAATCCGTTCTTCACCACCGACACGGCGGCGGCGCTTCGGGCGGCCGAAATGGGCGCGCAGGCCCTGTTCAAGGGCACGCAGGTCGACGGCATCTACAGCGCCGATCCGAAGCTGCACCCGGATGCCGAGCGCTTCTCGCACTTGACCCATGACGAAGTCCTGGAAAAGGGGCTCGCGGTCATGGATGTTGCGGCCGTGGCGCTGGCGCGCGAAAACCACATCCCGATCGTCGTCTTCTCGATCCACCAGGAGGGAGAACTGGCGCGGATCCTCTCCGGCAGCGGTCACGCGACCACCGTCTCCGACTGACGTGCGGGTTCAAGAAAGAAGGAAACGGCATGGCTGATTTCGACCTCAAGGAACTGAAGCGGCGCATGGACGGGGCGGTCGCCTCCTTCCGCAGCAACCTTGCCGGCCTGCGGACCGGACGCGCCTCGGTCAACCTGCTCGATCCGATCACGGTCGATGCCTATGGCAGCTCGATGCCGCTGAACCAGGTCGCGAACGTCACCGTGCCGGAGGCGCGCATGGTGATGGTCTCGGTGTGGGACAAGTCGATGGTCGGCAAGGTGGAGCGGGCGATCCGCGACTCCAATCTCGGCCTCAATCCGATCACCGACGGCACCACGCTGCGCATCCCGCTGCCCGAGCTCAACGAGGAGCGGCGCAAGGAACTGGTCAAGGTCGCCCACACCTATGCCGAGGACGCGCGGGTGGCAGTCCGCCACGTTCGCCGCGACGGCATGGAGCTTCTGAAGAAGCTCGAGAAGGACGGCGACATGAGCCAGGACGAGAGCCGCGCCCAGTCGGACAAGGTCCAGAAAGCCACCGACGAGACCATTGCGGAGATCGACAAGACCCTTTCCGTTAAGGAAGGCGAAATCATGCAGGTCTGATGCTCTCCCTGAGCACGAGGGTTGGCCGAAGCGAGACAAGGGGCGGGGGAGAGAGTGGGGCATCCGCGACACGTCGCCATCATCATGGACGGCAATGGCCGGTGGGCGAAGGCACGGGGCCTGCCGCGGACGATGGGCCATCGGCGCGGCGTCGAGGCCGTGCGCGAGACGGTGCGCGCGGCCGGTGACTTCGGCATCGAATACCTGACGCTGTTCGCCTTCTCGTCGGAAAACTGGCGGCGTCCGCGCGAGGAGGTCGACGAGCTTCTGCGGCTCCTCAAGATCTTCATACGCCGCGATCTTGCCGACCTCCACAAGGAGGGGGTGCGGGTGCGGGTCATCGGCGCGCGCGACAATCTGAGCCCGGACATCCTCGGCCTCCTGGAGGAGGCGGAGAGCCTGACGCGCAACAACCAGCGCACGACTCTCGTCATCGCCTTCAACTATGGCGCCCGGGACGAGGTCGCCCGCGCGGTCCGGCGCATCGCCGCCAAGATCTCGAGCGGCGAGGTGGCGATCGATGCCGTCGATGCCGAGTGCCTCGACGCGCATCTGGACACCGCAGGGATCCCGGATCCCGACCTCATCATCCGCACGAGCGGCGAACTGCGGCTGTCCAATTTCCTGCTCTGGCAGGCCGCCTATTCCGAGTTCGTCTTCCTGCCCTGTCTCTGGCCGGACTTCGATCGCGATGCCCTGGCCCAGGCGCTAGCCGAATACGCCTCGCGCAGCCGCCGCTATGGCGGCATCGCCCGCGAAGCCGCGTCGTGACGCTCGCCGACGCGCTGCCCGTCAAATCCTGGTCCGACCTGCGCTCCCGGCTGATCTCGGCCGTGGTGCTTGCCGTGTTCGTCATCGCCGTCACCCTTGCCGGTGGCTGGCCGTTCCGGCTGCTCTGCGTCCTTTCCGGACTGATCGTCTTCGAGGAATGGGCCCGTATCACCCGGGCCCGCCGCGCCGGGCCGCTCTTCACGCTGGGCCGCCGTGCGACCTGGCTGGCCCTCGCCCTGTTCCTGTTCGGCCTCCCGGTCGCGGCTCTGGTGGTGGTGGTCGCTGTCTGCATCTTTCTCTGGCTCGTCGACCGGCGGGAGCGCGAGGCCTCGTGGCTCCTTGCCGGCATCGGCTACACGGTGGCCAGTTCCGTCCTGCCGGGCATGCTGCGGGGCGACAGCCCCGAGGGGCTGGCCGTGCTCGCCGTCGTCATGGCCGTGGTCTGGGCGAGCGATATCGCCGCCTACTTCACCGGTCGCGCCATCGGCGGGCCGAAGCTTCTGCCCTCCGTCTCGCCGAAGAAGACCGTGTCCGGGGCGCTCGGCGGACTCGCGGCGGGCATCGTCTTCGGCGTCGTGACCTTCTGGCTGTTCGGTGGTGAGGTGGGTGTGTTCGCCGTCGTCCTGACGGGCCTCCTCTCGGTCGTCGGTCAGGCGGGCGATCTCTTCGAATCGTGGGTGAAGCGGCGCTTCGGGGTCAAGGACTCGGGGCGCATCATTCCCGGGCACGGCGGGCTCATGGACCGCATCGACGCGCTCATCGCGGCGACGGCCGCGACCTGGCTGATCGGCGTGCTCCTGTCGGGCCTGGCACATCCCGCTCGCGCCATAATCGCATTGCAGCTTGGCTGAGCCTGCGGGGCCCGCCGGTGGGGCGGTTGCGCCTGGATGCGGAATAGCCTAGCCGATGGTGTGCTGGGCGCTCTTGTGGAGATGAAGCGGCGATGGATTACGCGGCCGGAGTCGGACTGCTGTGGAACAGTCTGCTGATCAAGGTCGTGCCGTTCCTGTTCGTGCTGACGATCATCGTCTTCTTCCATGAGCTCGGCCACTTCATCATCGGTCGCCTGTGCGGCATCCGGGTCCTCGTCTTCTCTGTCGGGTTCGGGCCGGAGCTCGCCGGCTTCAACGATCGCCACGGGACGCGCTGGAAGCTCTGCGCCATTCCGCTCGGCGGCTACGTCAAGTTCCTCGGCGACGAGAACGCCGCCTCGATGCCCGACGCGAACGCGCTCGAACGCATGAGCGAGGCCGACCGGTCCGAGGCCTTTCCCGCCAAGAGCGTCGGCAAGCGTGCGGCAACGGTCGCGGCCGGACCGATCGCGAACTTCATCCTCGCCGCGGCGATCTTCGCCGGTACAGCCTATTTCAGCGGTCTCGTCGTCGGGGATCCGGTGGTGGCCGAAGTGCAGGCCGGCTCACCGGCGGAGGCCGCCGGATTTCGCCCGGGCGACCGCGTGATCTCGGCCGACGGCAACGAGATCGACTATTTCGGCGACCTTCAGCGCTACGTGTCGGTGCGGGCGGATACGCCGATCCGCATGACGGTGGAGCGCGACGGCAAGCCCCTGGACCTGACCGTGACCCCGCGCGAGACGACTCAGGCGGACGGCTTCGGCAACGATTACCGCACGGCGGTGATCGGTCTCGTGGCCAGCAACGACGGCTCGTCCTTCCGCGTCCACTACCTCGGCCCGCTCGAATCGCTGCGGTATGGCGTCGCGCAGTCGTGGTTCGTGGTCGCACGCACCGTCGACTTCATCGGCGAGATGTTCGCCGGCAAGCAGGACACCAAACAGATTGGCGGCTTCGTCAGCATCGCCCAGATCTCCAGCCAGGTCGCGACGCTCGGCTTCGCGCCCCTCCTGAATCTTGCGGCGCTGCTCTCGATTTCCATCGGGCTGTTGAATTTGTTGCCCATCCCGGTGCTCGACGGCGGCCATCTCCTGTTCTATGCCTTCGAAGCCGCCCGCGGGCGTCCGCTCAGCGAGCGCGTTCAGGAGATCGGTTTCCGGATCGGTCTCGCCTTGGTCGCGCTGCTCATGGTATTCGCTCTGTGGAACGACATTTCGCGCCTGACCTGATCGGGATCTCGGGTGGCGCGGACAAAGGGGGATTTGCAGTTCGTTAACCGTCTTTACAGACGGTCAGTGGCGTGTGGGCAACGGTTTTCCGATTCCTAAACCGGATGCCTCCACTTTGCTTGAACGCATTTGCAAAGCCAGTAAAAGGCAAAGTGCGCCCGTCGCCGGCACGCGACGGCAGCACGACGATGTAAGGGTTTCATCTATGGCGGCTGGATCTAAGCTTCTGCGCGCGGTGTCCGCGGTGGCCTTGTCCTCCACGATGCTCGGGGCCGTCGCGATCGGCACGCAGCTCGTGGGGCTGGGCGAGGCCTCGGCTGCCGTGGTCAGCGGCATCAGCGTCAAGGGCAATCAGCGCGTCGAGGATCAGACGATCCGCGACTTCATGTCGATCAAGCCGGGCGAGAACGTCAACGACGCCGGCATCGACGCGGCGGTGCGCCGGCTGTATTCCACCGGCCTCTTCTCCAACGTGCGCATCAGCCAGAACGGCGGCACTTTACTGGTGGAGGTGGACGAGAACCAGATCGTCAACCAGGTCCTCTTCCAGGGCAACAACAAGATCAAGGACGCCCAGCTCGAGGCGGCGGTGCAGACCCAGCCCCGCGGCGCCTATTCCGAGGCGACCGCGCAGGCCGACGTCGATGGCATCAAGGAAGCCTATTCGCGGATCGGTCGCAGCGATGCAGTCGTGTCGGTGCGCACGCAGCCGATCGAGGGCAACCGCGTCAACGTGATCTTCGACATCCAGGAAGGCGAGCGGACCAAGATCGGTCAGATCACCTTCGTCGGCAACAACGCCTTCGGCGACACCCGGCTCAAGCAGGTGATCCAGCTGCGCGAGTCGGGCATTCTGAGCTTCATCTCGCGCAACGACGTCTATGACGAGGACCGGTTGCGGGCCGACGAGGAGGCGCTCCGCCGCTTCTACTACAATCGCGGCTATGCGGACTTCCGCATCGTCTCGTCGGTCGCCGAGCTCGACGAGGCGCAGAACAAGTACTTCATCACCTTCACGGTCGACGAGGGCGAGCGCTACGCCTTCGGCAACGTCAACGTCGAGAGCACCATCCCGGGCATCGACGGCGAGGCGCTGCGCGGCGAGCTGAAGACGCAGGCAGGCGACGTCTACAGCGCCAAGAGCGTCGAGGACACGCTGGTCAATCTGACCAACCGCGTCGCAGCCAGCGGCTATGCCTTCGCGCAGGTGACCCCGCGCGGCAACCGCGACTTCACCAACCACACCATCTCGGTCGACTACGTGATCGACCAGGGACCGCGCGCCTACATCGAGCGCATCGACATCCGCGGCAACACCAAGACGCGCGACTACGTGATCCGCCGCGAGTTCGACGTCGCGGAGGGCGATGCCTTCAACCAGGTCCTGATCCAGCGCGCCAAGCAGCGGCTCGAGGATCTCGGCTTCTTCAACCGCGTCGCGGTCTCCACCGCGCCGGGCAACGAGCCCGACCGGGTGATCGTGATCGTCGACGTCGACGAGAAGTCGACGGGCGAGTTCTCGGTCGGCGGCGGCTACACCACGGGCGGCGACAGCTCCGGCCCGGTGGCGGAGGTCGGCGTCACGGAGCGCAACTTCCTCGGCCGCGGTCAGTTCGTGAAGGTTTCGGCCGGCTTCGGCTCGGGCACGCGCAACTACAACCTGTCCTTCACCGAGCCCTATTTCCTCGGGCGCCGTCTGGCGGCGGGATTCGACGTCTACCGCACGGAAAACACGTCCGGCGACTACGACGTGACGCGGACCGGCGGCGACGTGCGCCTCGCCGCGCCGATCACCGAGCAGCTCACCGCCCAGGTCGCCTACAACTTCAAGCAGGAGGTGTTCGGCGACGACAAGGGCATCGATTTGGAGGCCGACCTCGACGGTGACGGTCGCGCGGACGACGACGTCAACGATCCGAGCCGCCTGCCTCTGGTGCTCCCCTACAAGAGCACCTGCGACAACCCGGATCCTTCGGGCCTCTATCCGCGCCCGGCGCCGCGCTACACCAAGTCGGACATCATCAACGAGGCGATCTGCGACAGCCCCTACACGACGTCGTCGGTGTCCTACTCGCTGACCTACAACACGCTGGACAGCAACAAGGACCCGCGCGACGGTATCCTGATCCAGGGCGGACAGGAGTTCGCCGGCATCGGTGGCGATGCGAACTTCATCAAGTCGACGGCCAAGGCGAACTACTTCAAGCTCCTGTCCGAGGAGTACGACGTGGTGGGTCAGCTCAGCGCCGGTGCCGGCAACGTGTCCGCGCTCGGCGGCGACCTGCGGGTCTTCGACAACTTCTTCAAGGGTCAGGACATCGTCCGTGGCTTCAAGTCGAAGGGCATCGGCCCGCGGCAGAACAGCGTCGACGGCGACGCGGACGAGGCGGTCTCGATCGGCGGCACGAACTACGTGAACGCCTCGGCCGAGGCGACCTTCCCGCTGCCGGTGGTGTCGCGTGACTTCGGCTTCCGCGGCGCAGTCTTCGCCGATGCCGGCTCGGTCTGGGGGTCGGAGTTCGACGGTGAGCCGGGCGTGGTCGGAACGGACTTCTCCCTGCGTGCGTCGGCCGGTGTCGGCCTCATCTGGGCGTCGCCCTTCGGTCCGCTGCGCGTGAACTACGCGTATCCGATCGCCAAGGAGGACTTCGACCAGACGCAGGAATTCTCCTTCGGCTTCTCGACCCGCTTCTAACACGAAGAGCGCGGATCGCCGGTCAGGCGGCCGCGCGAGGCGACCATGACCGATACGGCATTCTTCGCGCGCGGCGAGGGACTTTCCCTCGCCGACCTCGCCACACTCTGCGGCGGGCGGTTGACCGTAGCGGATGCCGGCGCCGATCGGGTCACCGGGCTCGCGGCCTTGGGCACGGCGGGTCCGGACGACCTCAGCTTCTTCGACAGTGTCGGCTACACGCAGGATCTGGCGCAGACGCGGGCAGGGTGCGTGCTCCTGAGCGAGCGGTACCTGCCGCTGCTCGCGGCCGGGACGGTCGGTCTCGTCGTCTCCGATCCGTCCAATGCGTTCGCGGTCGCGGGGCAGGCGCTCTATCCCGGCGCTCTGCGCCCGACTCCGTCGACGGGCATCGAAGGCATCTCGCCTGCGGCCCATGTGGACCGGTCGGCCGTGCTGGAGGCGGATGTCACCGTCGAGGCGGGCGCGGTGATCGGTCCCGGCGTCGCGGTCGGCCGGGGCACCGTCGTCGGAGCCGGTGCGGTGATCGCTCAGGGGTGCCGCATCGGCCGGGACTGCCGGATCGGGCCGCAGGTGACCGTTACCTGTGCGTTGATCGGCAACGGCGTCATCCTGCATCCCGGCGTGCGGATCGGGCAGGATGGCTTCGGCTATGCCGCGGGACGCAAGGGCATCACCAAGATCGTCCAGATCGGTCGTGTCATCGTGCAGGACGGCGTCGAGATCGGAGCGAACAGCACGATCGACCGTGGCGGCGTCCGGGACACGGTGATCGGCGAGAACACCAAGATCGACAACCAGGTCCAGATTGGCCACAACGTGCGCATCGGGCGCAACTGCCTGATCGTGGCGCAGGTCGGCATCGCGGGAAGCGCGACGCTCGGCGACGGCGTCATGATCGGCGGCCAATCAGGCGTCAACGGACACGTCACCATCGGCGACGGCGCGCAGATCGCCGCCGTCAGCACGGTCGCCGGCGATGTTCCGCCTCGGGCACGCTGGGGCGGCACGCCGGCCCGGCCGGTCCGCGAGTGGCTGCGCGAGGTGACCTACTTGCGCGAACTGATGAAGACGAAGCGAGGTGCAGGGGAGGCGAATGAGCGAAGCGACGAAGACGCTTGAGAGCGTCGACATTCTGAAGATCCTCGAGCTCCTGCCGCATCGCTACCCATTTCTCATGGTCGACCGGATCCTGGAGATCGACGCCGATCGCAGCGCCGTCGGCATCAAGAACGTGACCGCCAACGAGCCGCATTTCCTCGGCCATTTTCCGTCGGCGCCGGTGATGCCGGGCGTCCTGATCATCGAGGGCATGGCCCAGACGGCGGGCGCGATCTGCACCCTGGCGACTGGCGGCGGCACGCCGCAGCTCGTCTACTTCATGACCATCGACGGTGCGAAGTTCCGCCGCCCCGTGGTGCCGGGCGACCGGCTCGAATACCACGTCCTGCAGGTGAAGAAGCGGGCCAACATCTGGAAGTTCGCCTGCGAGGCGAAGGTGGACGGGACCAAGGTCGCCGAAGCCACCGTCAGCGCCATGCTGGTGCCGCGCGAGGCCGCCTGAAATCATGACGAGCACCATCCATCCGTCCTCGATCATCGAGGACGGCGCCGTCATCGGCGACGACGTCGAGATCGGCCCCTTCTGCCACATCGGCCCGCAGGTCACCCTCGGAGCCGGCGCGCGCCTGCGGTCGCACGTCGTGATCGGCGGCAATACCAGCGTCGGCGCCAACGCGCGGATCTACCCCTTCGCCTCGCTCGGCCTCGCGCCGCAGCACCTGAAGTATCGCGGCGAGGACACGCGCCTGGTGATCGGCGCCAACTGCCTGATCCGCGAGTCGGTGACGATGAACGCCGGCACCGTGCAGGGGCGCTCGGAGACGACCGTCGGCGACAACTGCAGCTTCTTCACCGGCGCGCACGTGGCGCATGACTGCGTGCTCGGCTCCAACGTCACGCTGATCAACAACGTGATGCTCGCCGGACACTGCGTCGTCGGCGACTTCGCCACCATCGCCGGGGGCTCGGGCATCCATCAGTTCACCCGCGTCGGCCACCACGCCTATATCGGCGGTCTCGCGGCGGTCGAGGGCGACGTCATTCCGTTCGGCATGGTGCTTGGCAACCGCGCGTATCTCTCGGGCCTCAACGTCATCGGGATGAAGCGCGCGGGCTTCAGCCGCGACGCGATCCGCAACGTGCGCAAGGCCTACCGCATGCTGTTCTCCGACGATCTCACCTTCAAGGAGAACATGGAGGAGGTCGAGGCGGAATATCCCGAGGATCCGCTGGTGCAGGACCTGATGACCTTCATCCGCTCCGGCGGCGACCGCGCGCTCTGCTTCCCGCGGCCCGCGCGTCCGGCCTGATCCTCGTGGAGCGCTCGTCGCCGCGCGTGCTCGGCATCGTCGCCGGCGGCGGCGACCTGCCGCGCCTCGTCGCGCAAAGCGCCACCCTGAACGGCTGGGTCCCGCTGCTGGTGCGCGTCGGCGATGGCCTCCACCAGTCGCTCGACATCGACAGCATCGAGGTGCCCTGGGGCCGGGTCGGCGACGCGATCGAGACGCTGCGGGGCCGAGGCGTTCGGCATCTCGTCTTCTGTGGCACGATCTCGATCCGACCGGATTTCCGCTCGATCGTGCCCAGCCTGCGCACGCTCGCGCTGCTGCCGACCCTGTTCCGGGTGGTGCGCGGGGGCGACGACACGCTGCTGCGCGGCGCGGCGCGTGGCTTCGAGTCGCGCGGCTTCGAGGTTCTCGCGGTGCAGGACATCGCGCCCGAACTGCTCGTGCCGGCGGGGCCGCTGACCTCCCACCTTCCGGGCGGGCGCGAGACGGCGGCACTCGACCGCGCCTTCGCGGCCGCCGCACGGCTGGGGGCGCTCGACATCGGGCAGGCCGTCGTCGCCTCGCCCGATCGGGTGATTGCGCTCGAGGGCATCGAGGGGACGCAGGAGATGCTGGCGCGCGTTGCCGATCTGCGCCGGCGGGGACGGATCGGGCGCAAGGAGCCCTGCGTCCTCGTCAAGGCGCCGAAGCCGCAGCAGGACCATCGCTTCGATCTGCCGAGCATCGGTGCGGCGACCATCGAGCTCGCGGCCGAGGCCGGACTGGTCGGCATCGGTCTCGGAGCGGGCGCCGCGCTCGTCATCGGGCTCGACGACGTGCTGGCCGCCGCGGCGCGGCACGGGCTGTTCGTAATCGGGCGGGCGGCGGCTGGCGACGGGGATGCGGGATGAGGATCGCCTTCATCACCGGAGAGGAGTCCGGCGACCGGATCGGCGCCGACCTCATTCAGGCCCTGCGCGCACGCCTCGGCGACGATCTGGAGATCACCGGCCTCGGCGGCGACGCGATGCGCGAGGCCGGGCTGGCAAGCCTCTTTCCCATCGAGGAGCTGTCGATCATCGGGGTCGGTGCGATCCTGGCGCGCCTGCCGCAACTGGCGCGACGGCTGAACCAGGCGACGGCGCACGTCCTGCAAAGCGCGCCGGATGTCCTCGTGGTGATCGACAGCCCGACCTTCTCGCATCGCGTGGCGCGGCGGGTGCGGGCGCGGCGGCCGGGCCTGCCGATCGTCAACTACATCCCTCCGACGGTCTGGGCCTGGCGCCCGGAGCGGGCTGCCGCGATGCGCGGCTACATCGATCACGCGCTTTGCGCCTTCCCCTTCGAGCCGGAGGTTCTGCGGGCGCTCGGCGGACCTCCGGCGACCTATGTCGGCCATCCGCTGATGGGCGTGCCCGCGCTGCAGAGGATCATGGCGGCCTCCGACGAAGTGCCGGATCCCCGCTCGGCGGAACCGCCGCATCTCCTGCTGCTGCCGGGATCGCGCAGCGGCGAGATCGCGCGGCTGATCGACGACTTCGGTGCGACGCTCCAGCTGCTGGCGGAACGGCTCCCGGGCCTGCGGGCGACCCTGCCGACGCTGCCGCACCGGCTCGACAGGATCGAGGCGGCGATCTCGGGCTGGGCGGTGAAGCCGACGGTGGTGACCGGCGAGGCGGCGAAGTGGGAAGCGTTCGGATCGGCCGATGCCGCGCTCGCCGCCTCGGGCACCGTGTCGCTGGAACTCGCGCTCGCCGGCGTGCCGATGGCGCTCGCCTACCGGCTCGATGCGGTCAGCTACCGATTGCGGCATCTGATGACCGGCTGGACGGCCGCGCTGCCGAACTTCATCGCCGGCCATCCGCTCGTCCCCGAGCACTTTCACGAGTTCGTCCGGGCCGAGCATCTGGCCCGCCGGATGCAGCGGCTGTTGACCGATACGCCGGAACGACGGGCGCAACTGGCCGGCTTCGGGGAGATCCGCGAGGCGATGCGGGTGACGCGCCCGGCGGGTGACACCGCGGCCGATGTCATTCTCGACCTTGCCCGGTGCGGGCGGCGCGGCTGAACAAACGCGAGCACGCGAACGAGCTCGAGGGCTCGCCGCACAAGCTCCGCAAGCGCGGAAACAAAAACGGGCGCCGAGGCGCCCGTTCCGAAGAGCTTGACGATTTCAGCCGTCAGCCGTCAGCCGCGCTCGCCGAGCGGGACGTAATCGCGCTGCGCCGCGCCGGTGTAGAGCTGGCGCGGACGGCCGATGCGCTGATGCGGATCCTCGATCATCTCCTTCCACTGCGCGATCCAGCCGACGGTGCGCGCGACGGCGAAGAGCACGGTGAACATGGCGGTCGGGAAGCCGAGCGCCTTCAGCGTGATGCCGGAGTAGAAGTCGACGTTCGGATAGAGCTTCTTCTCGATGAAGTACTCGTCGTTCAGCGCGATGTGCTCGAGCTCCATCGCCACCTCGAGCAGCGGATCGTCCTTGATGCCGAGCGTCTCGAGCACCTCGTGGCAGGTCTGCTGCATGATCTTGGCGCGGGGATCGTAGTTCTTGTAGACCCGGTGGCCGAAGCCCATCAGGCGGAACGGATCGTTGCGATCCTTGGCGCGGTTGATGAATTCGGGGATCCTGTCCTTGCTGCCGATCTCCGACAGCATGTTGAGCGCCGCCTCGTTGGCGCCGCCATGCGCCGGGCCCCAGAGGCAGGCGATGCCAGCGGCGATGCAGGCGAAGGGATTGGCGCCGGACGAGCCCGCGAGGCGGACCGTGGACGTCGAGGCGTTCTGCTCGTGATCGGCGTGGAGGATGAAGATCCGATCCATCGCCCGGGCGAGCACCGGGTTGATCTGGTAGGGCTCGCACGGCACGGCGAAGCACATGTGCAGGAAGTTTTCCGCGTAGGAGAGGTCGTTGCGCGGATAAACGAAGGGCTGGCCGATGTGGTACTTGTAGGCCATCGCCGCGATCGTCGGCATCTTGGCGATCATGCGCAGCGAGGCGACCATGCGCTGGTGCGGATCGGTGATGTCGGTCGAGTCATGGTAGAAGGCCGACAGCGCGCCGACCGTGCCGACCATGACGGCCATCGGGTGAGCGTCGCGACGGTAGCCGGTGAAGAAGCGGCTCATCTGCTCGTGCACCATCGTGTGGTGCGTCACGCGGTGGACGAAATCGGCCTTCTCACGCTCGGACGGCAGCTCGCCGTAGAGCAGGAGATAGCAGGTCTCCAGGAAGTCGCCGCGCTCGGCCAGCTGGTCGATCGGATAGCCGCGATGCAGCAGCACGCCTTCGTCGCCATCGATATAGGTGATCTTCGACTCGCAGGATGCCGTCGAAGAAAAGCCCGGATCGTAGGTGAAGACGCCCGTGTCCTTGTAGAGCGTGCCGATCTCGACGACGTCCGGACCGATGGTGCCCTTTCGGATCGGGAGATCGGCAGCCTTTTCGCCGAGTGCCATTTTGGCCGGTGTCGTCATGCGAAGTTCCTTTCCCGAAGCCGCGCAACGACCGTTGCGCAGTGCACAAGCAGTTTCAGGACCTCTGCCTACTCCAAAGCACCGGAGCTCACAAGTTGAGCGGCGGCCCGCGCCGAGGGGGGCTGCTCGACCTCAGGACTGGGCGACCTGATCGTGCAGCCGGGCCAGGGCCTCGTCGCGGCCGAGCACGGCGAGGACGTCGAAGACGCCGGGTGAGGTGGTTCTGCCGGTGAGCGCAGCACGCAGGGGCTGTGCCGCCTTGCCGAGCTTCAGGCCGGCGCCGTCGGCATACGTCCGCACCGCGGCCTCGACGCTGCCTGCCGTCCACTCATCGAGTGCCCCCAGACCCGGCAGCAGCGCGGCGACGGTGGCGCGCCCGCCATCGGCGAGGATGGCCTCGGCCTTCTCGTCGATTGCGAGCGGGCGCTCGGCGAACAGGAACGCGGCGCCCTCGGTGAGCTCGACCAGCGTCTTGGCGCGCTCCTTGAGGCCGGGCATCGCGGCGGCGAGCTGGCGGCGGACCTCCTCCTCGGGCCGGCGCTTCAGGATCTCGCCGTTCGGCAGGTGGTCGCGTTCGACCATCAGCATGTCGACGAGCGCACCGTCCTCCGTCTGGCGGATCCAGTGACCGTTCACCGCCTCGAGCTTGGCGAAGTCGAAGCGCGCCGCGCCCTTGTTGATCGCCGGCAGGTCGAACCAGGCGATCATGTCGTCGGTGCCGATGATCTCCTCGTCGCCGTGCGCCCAGCCGAGGCGGACGAGGTAGTTGCGCAGTGCGACTGGCAGGTAGCCCATCGCGCGGTACGCCTCCACGCCCAGCGCGCCGTGCCGCTTCGACAGCTTCGCCCCGTCCGGTCCGTGAATGAGCGGAATGTGCGACATCACCGGCACGTCCCACCCCATCGCCTGGTAGATCAGCGTCTGGCGCCCGGCATTGGTGAGGTGGTCGTCGCCGCGGATGATGTGGGTGACGCCCATGTCGTGATCGTCGACGACGACCGCGTGCATGTAGGTCGGCGTGCCGTCCGAGCGCAGCAGCACGAAGTCGTCGAGATCCTTGTTGGGGAAGCGGACCTCGCCCTGCACCTGATCGTGGACCACCGTCTCGCCGTCGAGCGGCGCCTTCAGGCGGATCACCGGGTCGACGCCGGCGGGCGCCTCGGAGGGATCGCGGTCGCGCCAGCGCCCGTCGTAGCGGGGCGGGCGCTTCTCTGCCTTCGCCGTCTCGCGCATCGCCTCGAGCTCGGCCGGGGTGGCATAGCAGCGATAGGCCTTGCCCGCGGCGAGGAGCGCCTCGGCGACCTCGCGGTGGCGCGCGGCGCGCGCGAACTGCGAGATCGGCGGCGCATCCGCTTCGAGTCCAAGCCAGGCAAGGCCGTCGATGATTGCCGTCACCGCGGCATCGGTCGAGCGCTCGCGGTCGGTGTCCTCGATGCGCAGGAGCATCGTTCCACCGGTGTGGCGGGCATAGAGCCAGTTGAACAGCGCCGTGCGTGCGCCGCCGATGTGGAGGAAGCCTGTGGGCGAGGGCGCGAAGCGCGTCACCACGGGTGCGGTCATGGCGGTGTCCGATCGATCTCTTGAGCTGGTTTTTCTGTCGGATTTGTCGCGCGGCTGTGTAGCATAGGGCCTGCGGGAGACAAGCCGGCGGGGCGCGGATGAGCGCGGTGCACGGATCGGAGGCGGCGGGCAACAGCGAGCGGCAGCGGTCGGCGCCGGGCGGCCGTGTCCGCTCCCGCCTCGGCGCGGCCGTCGCCGCCCTGCGCATGGAGCCGGAGACGGGCGGTCTCGGCGGATGGCTCGCGCGGCAGGCGGCGATCGAAGCCGGCGCGCGCACCGGCTTCTACGTCCTGCCGTTCGGGATGATCCTCGGGATCGTCTTCGTCGACGGTGCCGGCCTGCGCATCCCGCCCGCCGCCGCGGCCTTTGCGGCCGCGCTTTGCCTCGTAGCCGCCTGGCGGCTGCAGGATCGCCGGCTCGCGCGGTTGCCGATCCTGGGGCTGGGGGCGCTGGCGTTCGGCGTCGCCCTTGCGCAGATCGAACTGCGCCGCGACGCCGAGGTCATCTTTTCCGGCGAGGCGACCGTGCGGATCAGCGGCCTCGTCCTGTGGCGAGACAGCGACGATCGCGGCCGACAACGCTACCTCCTGCGGATCGACGCGACCGAGCGGCCGCAGCTGTCGCGCCCGCCCCGCACCGCGCGGATCGTCGTCACGAGCCGGCATGTGCCCGTGCCGGTCGGTCACATCTATCAGGGCCTCGTGCGGCTGCGTGCGCCCTCCGGACCGGCCTACCCCGGCGGCCACGACTTCGCCTTCGCCCCTCTCTTCGAAGGCCCGGGCGCCTACGGCTTCGGCCTCGGCCCGCCCGATGCGGACGCGGCACTGTCGGCAGGAGAACCGCCAGACGTGGCGACGGCGGTGGGCCTCTGGCTGACGAGGGTGCGGCTTGCGATCAGCGACCGGGTGCGCAGCGTCATCGGCGGCCCCGAGGGCGCGGTCGCATCCGCGCTGATCACCGGCGAGCGCAGCGGCATTCCCGAGCCCGTCAACGAATGGCTGAGAGCGACGGGGCTCGCGCATGTCCTCTCGATCTCGGGCTTCCACATGGCGCTGGTCGCCGGCTTCGCCATGCTGATCGCGCGGGGTGCGCTCGCCGCCATTCCCGGCCTGGCGCTGACGGCGAACGTGAAGAAGTGGGCCGCGGCCATCGCCTTCCTCGTCGCCACCCTCTACCTCCTCATCTCGGGCGGCGACGTCGCGACGCAGCGCAGCTACGTCATGCTCGCCATCATGCTCCTCGCGATCCTCGCCGACCGGGATGCGCTGACACTGCGCAACGTCGCGCTTGCTGGCATGGCGGTGCTCCTGATCGCGCCGCACGGCGCGATGACCGCGAGCTTCCAGATGTCCTTTGCCGCGACCGCGGCGCTCGTCGGCTTCTACGGCGCGGCCTCGCGCTGGTGGGCGCGGCGGAGGGCAGGGCGCGCCAGGTCACACACCGGCACCCTGCGCACGGTGGTGCTGTTCCTCACCGGGCTCGCGCTCTCCTCGCTCATCGCCGGCACGGCAACCGCGCCCTTCGCCGCCTATCACTTCCAGCGCCTGGCGCCTTACGGCCTTGTGGCGAATGTTCTGGTGATGCCGATCTTCAGCCTCTGGATCATGCCGCTGGCGCTTCTGGCGGTGCTGGTGATGCCGTTCGGGCTCGACTGGCCGCTGCTCTGGCTGATGGGCGAGGGGCTTTCGGTGGTCTTCGACGTCACGCGGTATCTCGCCGTGCACTTGCCCAACGCGACGACCGGGCTGCTGACGACGACCGGCCTCACGCTCCTGACCCTTGCGCTGTGCGTCGGCGCGTTCCTCTCCAGCGCGCTTCGCTGGATCGCGGTGCCGATCGCGCTCGCGGGTCTCCTGCTCGCCCCCGACCGGCAGGAGCGGCCCGAACTCCTGGTGTTCGAGGATGGCCGGGAGGTCGCCCTGCTCGACGTCGCCGGCCGTCTTCAGCCGCTGCGCGAGCGGCCGGGACAGTTCGTGATGGCCCAGTGGGAAAGAGCCTTTCCGCCGGCCCCCGACGAGCGTGCCGCACCGGACGAAGCAGATGCTTCGGCCGATCCCGAAACCTCGGCCGAGGACCCACCCGAGCCGATCATGGACGGCCTCGACGGCCCTGGATCCGGTTCGTCGCGAAGCTCGGCCGCACCATCTGCGCCGGCGAGCCCGGCCGCGCTCCGACCGAAGCCGACCCGGCCGGAGGCGCACCCCCGAGGCGCCACCAGACGCCCGGCCGTCACGCCGCCGCCCTCCGCCTTCATGTGCCGCGACGGGCTCTGCCGGGCGACCAGCCGCGGCGGCCTCAAGGTCGTCTGGACTGAGGACTACACGCTGCTTGGCCGGGCCTGCGACGAGGCGGACGTCGTCATCGTCGCACGGGCCGCGCGCACGACGACGTGCCGCTCCGGCGCCATGCTGGCGACCCTGCGCACCCTCCGGCGCAGCGGTTCGCTCGCCATCCGACGCTCGCCGGTCACCGGCCGCGCCGAAGCCGAGACGTCGGTCGATCCCGTAAGCCAGCCCTGGAATGCGCACCGGCTGGAACGCTGGCCCGAGTTCTGGCGCAAGCCGGACGACGCCAACCCGGCGCCCGCTGCCTCACCGAGGTCAGCACCTGCGTCCCGAGAGGCTCCCCCCGCCGCGGACGGGGCCGCTGGCGGTCCGCAGGACGACAGCGTTCAGTAGCGGCGGATCAGACCGACCAGCCGGCCCTGCAGCCGCACCCGATCGGCGCTGAAGATGCGCGTCTCGTAGGCCGGGTTGGCCGCCTCGAGCGCGATGGTGTTGCCGCGCCGGCGGAAGCGCTTCAGCGTCGCCTCCTCATCATCCACGAGCGCCACGACGATCTGGCCCTGGTCGGCGGTGTCGCCGCGCCGGATCACCACCGTGTCCCCGTCGAGGATGCCCGCCTCGACCATCGAATCGCCGCGCACCTCCAGAGCGTAGTGCTCGCCGCCGCCGAGCATGTCCGGCGGCACCGGCAGCGTGTGCGTCTGATGCTGGATCGCCGAGATCGGCACGCCCGCCGCTATCCGGCCCATGACCGGAATCGCCACCGCGCCGCCGGCCTCCACGTCCGCAGCCGAACGCTTCGGCTCCGCCCGGGCCGGCTCGGCCGCCGGCTCCGGCTTGACCCCGCGGCTGCCCTCGATGACGCTCGGCGTGAAGCCGGCCCGTCCCTTCGGCGCCTGGTTCATCGAGTCGGGCAGACGCAGCACCTCGAGCGCCCGCGCCCGGTTCGGCAGGCGGCGAATGAAGCCGCGCTCCTCCAGCGCAGTGATCAGCCGGTGGATGCCCGACTTCGACTTCAGGTCGAGCGCATCCTTCATCTCCTCGAAGGAGGGAGGCACGCCGGCTTCCTTCAGCCGTTCGTTGATGAACAGCAGGAGATCGTGCTGTTTGCGCGTGAGCATGCCGCGACTCGCTCCTCAAACAAAACCTGAACAAACCTATCTGTTCTGTTTGTGTTCCGCAAGGGGACTGCATTCGGCGATGCCGGTTCCCTGCGGGTCGCCGCCCCGCCGCAGGGATGCCCTGACGCGTGCGGGAGCGGTTGCCGGTTGCCGCCCGGTCGGCGATGGTCGAACAATGGCGCCATCCGAAGCGGGAGCTGCGCCATGTCGATCCACACTCTCAGACGCCGAAGCGGCATCGTCGCGCTGGCGCTGCTCCTCCAGACCGGCGCCGCGGCCCTGGCGGCCTCGCCGAAGCCGGTCGCGGCCGAGCACGGCATGGTCGTCACCGCCCAGCACACCGCCTCCGACGTCGGCGTCGCCATCCTGCAGAACGGCGGCAACGCGGTCGATGCCGCCGTCGCCGTCGGCTACGCGCTCGCCGTTACCTATCCGCGCGCCGGCAATCTCGGTGGTGGCGGCTTCATGACCATTCGCATGGCCGACGGGCGGACGACCTTCCTCGACTTCCGCGAGAAGGCGCCGCTCGGCGCGACGAAGGACATGTATCTCGACGCTTCCGGCAAGCCGGTGAAGGGCGCCTCGACCAGTGGCTGGCTGGCCGTCGGCGTGCCCGGCACCGTGGCGGGCCTCGAATATGCCCGCGCGCACTACGGGACGAAGGACCGTGCAGATCTCATCGCGCCGGCGCTGACCTATGCCCGGGACGGGTTCACCTTCGACGCCGGAGACGCGGCGGCCTTTGCGGGCGGTTCGGCCAAGCTCGCCATGGATCCGAGCGCAGGCCCGATCTTCCTCGGCGACGACGGCAAGCCGCCCGCCAGCGGCGAGCGGCTGGTCCAGCCGGACCTCGCGACGACGCTGGCGACGATCTCGGAGACGGGCGTGGACGGGTTCTACCGTGGCGCGACCGCCGAAGCGATCGTTGCGGCGAGCAAGGCCGGCGGCGGCGTCCTGTCGCAGGAGGATCTCGCGGACTACCGGGTTCGCGAGCTGAAGCCGGTGACCTGCGACTACCGCGGCTATACGGTGATCTCCTCGCCGCCGCCGAGCTCCGGCGGGGTGATCATCTGCGAGATCCTGAACATTCTGAAGGCCTATCCGCTCGGCGAGAGCGGCTCCGGCTCGGCGAAGACCGTGCACTGGATGATCGAGGCGATGCGCCACGCCTATGTCGATCGCAACACCGAGCTCGGGGATCCCGACTTCGTCGACAATCCGGTCGACCGCCTGCTGTCGGAGGCGCACGCCGCGGAAATCCGCGAAGAGATCGATCCGGACCATGCCGGGGTCTCGGCCGACCTCAAGCCGGAAGGCTTCGGTGAGAGCCACGAGACGACGCACTATTCGATCGTCGACGAGGCCGGCAACGCCGTCGCCGTCACCTACACGCTGAACGGCTCCTACGGCGCAGGCGTGATGGCACCGGGCACCGGCGTGCTGATGAACAACGAGATGGACGATTTCACCCAGAAGCCCGGTGTGCCCAATCTCTACGGCCTCGTGCAGGGCGAGGCGAACGCGATCGCGCCGAAGAAGTCGCCGCTGTCCTCGATGAGCCCGACCATCGTGACGAAGGACGGCAAGGTGGCGATGGTGATCGGCAGTCCCGGCGGCTCGCGCATCATCACCATCACGCTGGAGGCGATCCTCAACGTCATCGACCACGGCATGACCATCCAGGAGGCGATCGACGCGCCGCGCATCCATCACCAGTGGCTCCCGGACACGGTAGCGATGGAGCCGTTCGCCCTGTCGCCCGATACCGTCGCAAAGCTCGAGGCGATGGGCCACACGGTTGCCGTCGACAAGGACTGGCCGGTCTGGGGCGAGGCGGCCGGCATCCTCGTCGGCGGGCCGAGCCTGGCAGACCAGGACCCGAAGCGTCCGCAGCGCTATTTCGGCGCCGAGGACAGCCGCGCGGCGGCCGGCGCGGCACGCGGGTACTGACGCCCAGCCGTCGCGCGCAATGGATCAGCCGTCGAGCGGGACGAACGAGCAGGGCTCGCCCGCTTCACCGGCCGGCGCGTGCGGCGGACGGATCAGCAGGGCGTCGGCGCGGGCGTAGATCGACAGGAGCGAGGAATCCTGGCGGGGCAGGGGCGTGACCACGACGCGGTGGCCGTCATCGCTGAGCGTCGCCCGGACATAGTCGGCGCGATGGTCGTTGGCCGGCACTGCCGCGCCGAGCGCGCCGGCGCGTTCGGCACTCACGGTGGGCCGGCCGGCGAGCGCGCGCACCAGGGGCGCGAGGAACAGCGTCGCGGTGACCATCGAGGAGGCGGGGTTGCCGGGCAGGCCGAGGACCCGCATCGCGCCGAGCTGGCCGGCCATCAGCGGCTTGCCCGGCCGCATCGCGACTTTCCAGAAGTCGAGGGAAACGCCCTTTTCGGCAAAGACCGTGCCGGCGAGGTCGTGATCGCCGACCGAGGCGCCGCCGATGGTGACGAGGATGTCGACGCCTTCCGCGACGGCGCGGTCAACGCGGGCACCGATGTCTGCGGTGTCGTCCGCCGCGATGCCGTAGTCGAGCGGCTCGCCGCCGGCCGCTGTGACCATCGCGGCGACGCCAAACGTGTTCGAGGCGACGATCTGGGACGGACCGACGGGTTCGCCCGGCAGCACCAGCTCGTCGCCGGTCGCGAGGATCGCGACGCGCGGCCGACGGAGAGCCGCCAGGGCCGGATGGCCGCCGCTCGCGGCGAGTGCGATGGCGCCGGGCGTCAGCATCGTCCCGGCGGGCAGCAGCACGTCGCCCTCGGAGAAATCGTTGCCGGCCCGGCGGATGTGTCGGCCGGCCTCGACCGGCTCGGTCGGGCGGACGGTCTCGTCCGCGCCGCGCTCGGCGTTCTCCTGGATCAGCACGGCGTCGGCGCCGGCCGGGACGGGCGCGCCGGTGAAGATGCGCACGGTTTCGCCGGCCTCAAGATGCCCCTCGTAGGCCCGCCCGGCGGCCGACTCGCCGATCAGCCGCAGCGGCGGAAGGCCGGGTGCAGTGTCGGCCGCGCGCACCGCATAGCCGTCCATCGCCGAGGCGTCGAAGGCGGGCTGCGTGCGGGTTGCCGTCAGATCCTGGGCAAGGATGCGGCCGAGCGCGGCGGCGAGCGGCAGGCTCTCGCTTCCGGCGACGGCTCCGGTCGTGCCGACGATCCGGGCGAAAGCCTCCTCGACGGTGATCATGCGGCGGTCCAGTGCCCGGAGCGGCCGCCCGACTTCTCGAGCAGCCGGATGCCGGAAATCGTCATGCCCCGGTCAACCGCCTTGGCCATGTCGTAGATGGTGAGGCAGGCGACCGACACCGCGGTCAGCGCTTCCATCTCGACGCCGGTCTTGCCGCCCACCTTGGCCATCGCGGTCACGCGCAGGCCGGGCAGGGCCTCGTCGGCTTCGATCTCGACCGCCACCTTGTTCAGCATCAGCGGGTGGCAGAGCGGGATCAGCTCGTGCGTGCGCTTGGCGGCCATGATGCCGGCGATGCGCGACACGGCGAGGACGTCGCCCTTTTTGGTGTCGCCGGCGAGGATCAGCGCCAGCGTCTCCGGCGCCATCGTCACCACCCCCTCGGCCCGCGCGACGCGCTCGGTTTCGGCCTTGTCGCCGACGTCGACCATCGAGGCCGTGCCGCTGGCGTCGAGATGGGTGAGACGCCCGCCACCGCCCGTCTCGCTCACGCGGCCCCCGCATCGAGGCCGAGCAGCGCGCGTGTCGCGGCTTCGACGTCGTCCTGTCGCATCAGGCTTTCGCCGACGAGGAAGGTGGTGATGCCGCTGCCGGCCAGGCGCCGGCAGTCCTCGCTGGTGTGGATGCCGCTCTCGCCGACGAGCAGGCGGTCCTCCGGCACCAGGGGCGCCAGCCGCTCGGCGGTCGCGAGGTCGGTGTTGAACGTCCTGAGGTCGCGGTTGTTGACGCCGATGAGCGGCGAGCGCAGCCGCAGGGCGCGCTCCATCTCGGCCGTGTCGTGCACCTCCACGAGGACGTCCATGCCGTGGCCGATGGCAGCCGCTTCCAACTCGGCCGCACAGGCGTCGTCGACCGCGGCCATGATCACCAGGATCGCGTCGGCACCCCAGGCGCGCGCCTCCACCACCTGATAGGGGTCGTAGAGGAAGTCCTTGCGCAGCACCGGCAGGTCCGTCGCCTCGCGGCATGCGGCGAGAAAGCTCGGGTCGCCCTGGAAGGACGGGCGGTCGGTCAGGACGCTGAGGCAGGCTGCGCCGCCGCGCGCATAGGCCTCGGCGAGGCGCGGCGGGTCGAAGTCGGGGCGGATCAGCCCCTTGGACGGGCTCGCCTTCTTCACCTCGGCGATCAGCCCGTAGAGGCCTTCCGCCTGTTTCTCCCGCAAGGCTTCCACGAAGCCGCGGGGCGCGGACTGGGTCCGCGCCTCGGCATCGAGCGTCGCCAGCGAGACGCGGGCCTTGGCCGCGGCGATCTCCTCGCGCTTGTAGGCGCCGATATGGGCCAGGATGTCGGTCATGCCGCGCCTCCTTTGTCGGCATTGCTGGCGGCGACGAGGCGGTCGAGCACGATCCGCGCCTTGCCGCCGTCGATCGACTGGCGTGCCTGTTCGATGCCCTGACGAAGGTCTTGCGCACGCCCGGCCATCACCAGCGCGCCGGCCGCGTTCAGCAGCACGATGTCGCGATAGCCGCCTTCGGCGCCGTCCAGCACCGCCCTCAGCGCGGCGGCGTTCGCCCCTGCGTCGCCGCCGCGGATCTCGTCGAGCGGCCGGCAGGCGAGGCCGAACTCCTCGGGATGGACCGTGAAGGTGCTGATCGCGCCCGCCTCGAGCGCGGCGACCTCCGTCGTCCCGCAGACCGTCATCTCGTCGAGGCCGTCGCCATGCACCACCCAGGCGCGTTCCGCACCGAGCGTCTTCAGCGTCTCGGCGATCGGAACCAGCCAGTCGCGCGAGAAGACCCCGACGAGCAGCCGCTTCACGCTGGCCGGATTGGACAGCGGCCCGAGAAGGTTGAAGACCGTGCGGGTGCCGAGCTCGACCCGGCTCGGCCCGACGAAGCGCATCGCCGCATGATGGGCCGGTGCGAACATGAAGCCGAGCCCGACCTCGCGGATGGTGCGCCCGATCGCGGCGGGGGAGAGCTCGACATCGACGCCGAGCGCGGTGAGGACGTCCGCCGCGCCGGACTTCGACGACAGCGCCCGGTTGCCGTGCTTGGCGACGGTGACGCCGCAGCCGGCGAGCACGAAGGCCGAGCAGGTCGAGACGTTGACGGTGCCGGCATGGTCCCCGCCCGTCCCGACGATGTCGACCGCATCCGCCGGAGCGTCCACCCGCAGCATGTTGGCCCGCATCACCGCCACCGCGCCGGCGATCTCGTCCACCGTCTCGCCGCGCACGCGCAGCGCCATCAGCAGTCCGCCGATCTGCGAGGGCGTCGCTTCTCCCGACATCATGATCGCGAAGGCCGCCTCGGCTTCCTGCCGCGACAGGGGGTAGCCGTCGGCGGCCTTCGCGATGAACGGCTTGAGGGTTGCGCTCATCGGGCGACGGACCTGGCCTGTTCCATGGCGTTCTGGTTCACGCGAACCGGATAGCGCGACTGCAGGAGCGTGACGTAGCTGTCGGCGACGTCGTTGGCCATCAGCTCCGACAGCTGGTCGGCCTGGGCCTGCGAGACGTTGGACAGCGGGTCGGCCGGCGGCGCGACCTCGGCCACCTTGAGGACGAGCCGGTTGGCGGCGTCGCTCGCCGGTGCGGTGGCAACGAGGCCCTGCGGCCCGGCAAACGCTGCGGCGACAGCCGACTGGCCGAGCTCCTGGATGCCGCTCTGACGCGTCACCGCCGTCGCGGTCGCCTTCGCAACGCCGGCCTCGGCTGCGATCGCCTCGAGGCTTTCGCCCGCTTCGATCCGGGTCTTGTAGCCGTTCGCGCGCTCGTCGAGGAGGCGCGCCGTCTCGCCCGCCTTCCAGTCGGCGACGACCTTGTCGTGCACCTCGTCCAGCGTGCGGTCGCGCGCGGGGTCGACGCTCGCAACGTCATAGAAGAGGTAGCCGTCCGCGCCGAGGTTGAGCGGCGGATTGTCGAGCCCGGCGTCGGTGGCGAAGACGGCCGGCAGAAGCTTGTCGGCGGCCGGCAGGTCGGCGACGGGCTTGCCGTCGGGCCCATTGCCCTGTTCGTCCACCGCCTTGATGGTCACGGCGTTGAGCTTGGCCTTGGCGGCGGCCTCCTGCAGCGTCGCACCGCCGGCGCGGGCGTCCTCGAAGTCCTGCTCGATGTCGAACACCTGCTGGCGGGCCGCTTCCAACGCCAGCTCCTTGCGGATGTCGTCGCGCACCGCGTCGAGCGGCTTCTGCTCCTCCGGCTGGATATCGGTCACCCGCAGGATCACCGGGCCGAAGGTGCCCTCGACGACGCCGCTCGGCTGCCCCTGCTGCAGCTCGAAGGCCGCATCGGCGACCGCCGGGTCCGGAATGTCGGACTTGCCAAGCAGGCCGAGCTCGGTGTCGGAGAGGCTGCGGCCGCTCGCCGTGACGAGATCCTCGAAGCTCGATCCTGCGGCAAGCTTGGCCGCGGCCGCGTCGGCGCTCGCCCGGTCGGGATAGACGATCTGCTGGATCCGGCGCCTTTCCGGCGTCGTGTAGTGCTGCCGGTTGCGGTCGTAGTCCTGGTCGACCTCCTGATCGGTGATCGCGGACGGGTCGGACAGTTGCTCCGGCGTCAGCTCGGCGTAGACGAGCGCGCGGTATTCCGGCGCGCGATAGTCGCTCTTGTGCGCCTCGTAGTAGCTGCGCAGCTGGTCGGCGGAGGGTTCCGCCACCGGCTGGACCAGCGCCGGCGTCAGCGTCACGTAGTCGATGGTCCGCCGCTCGCCGGTGCGCAGCCCGAGCGCGGTGCGGAAGACCTGCGGCAGCTTGATCCCCTCGCTCACGGCCTCGACGATCTGGCTGCGTTTGGCCGCCGCCGCCCGGTTCTGGATGTAGGTGTCTTCCTTGATGCGGGCGTTGCGCAGCACGCTGGTGAAGGCGGTGCGCGAGAAGTTGCCCGCCGAATCCTGGAAGCTCGGATCTTCGGAGATCGAGCGGGCCAGCCGGTCCTTCGACAGGCCGAGCCCGATCGCGTCCGCCTGCGCATCCAGCGTCGCACCCGCGACGACCTGGCGGAGAACGCGCTGGTCGAGCCCGAACATCTGCGCCTCCTCGGCCGTCGGCCGGCGCTGCAGCTGGCGCGACAGCGCGACCATGCCCTGCTGGTAGGCGAGGGCGTAGTCGTCGATCGACACGGTGGCGTCGCCGGCCGTCACCACGGTGCTGCTCGAGCCGCCGCGAAAGACGTCGGCGATGCCCCAGACCGCGAAGCTCAGCACGAGGACCGCGAGCAGCAGCTTGGCCACGAAGCCCGACGCCGCGCCGCGCATCTGATTCAGCATGTTCCACCTTCCATCTGTCGGAGCGGCGACATCTCTGTGCGGTCACTCCAGGGCCGGATCGATCGGTTCGTCGTGTCCGTCGGCAGACTATTAGGAAAAGCCGGTCCCGGCACGCAAGCACTTGCTTTCCCGTCCGTGCACGTGAATTTAAGCGCTCCGCACGTCCGGGGAGGGTTCATGGCGCGCCGACCGCTGATCGCAGGGAATTGGAAGATGCACGGCGGCAGGGCTGATCTGGACAAGCTTCGGATGATCCGCGAGGCGGCGCGACGCCAAATCTGCGAGACGACGGACGTTGTCGTCTGCCCGCCGGCGACGCTTCTGGCGCACGCCTTCGAGGCGCTGGAGCCGACGGTCGCGGTCGGTGGACAGGACTGTCACTTCGCCGCGTCGGGCCCCTACACCGGCAGCATCTCCGCGCCGATGCTGGCGGACAGCGGCGCCCGCTACGTCATTCTCGGCCATTCGGAGCGGCGCTCGGGCTGCGGCGAGGACGACGCGCTGGTCGCCCGCAAGGTGGCCGCCGCCTGGAGCGCCGGCCTCGTGGCGATCGTGTGCGTGGGCGAGACCGAGGCCGAGCACGCCGCCGGGCGGACGCTCGCGGTCCTGAGGGAGGAGTTGACCGGCTCGCTGCCGAGCGGCGCCACCGGCGACAACACGGTGATCGCCTACGAGCCGATCTGGGCGATCGGGGCCGGACGCACGCCGACGCCGGATGAGATCGAGAAGATCCACCACGCCATGCGCGAGCACCTGTCGCACCGCATCGGCGAGCCGGCCGCCCGTGCGGTGCGCCTCCTCTATGGCGGGTCGGTGAAGCCCGAAAACGCCGGCGAGATCCTGGCGATCCGTAACGTCGACGGCGCACTGGTCGGCGGCGCCAGCTTGAACGCCGAGGATTTCATCGCGATATGCCGGTCGGTTCCCGAACCGGCGGCGGCGCCACCGCGAGGCGGGTTGGAATAAGGCGGCGGCTCCTATACAAGGCGCCGGTCCTCTCCTGACGTTCAGCGAAAAACGAATGCAAAC
Source organism: Mangrovibrevibacter kandeliae (assembly GCF_024519155.1). Taxonomy (GTDB): domain Bacteria; phylum Pseudomonadota; class Alphaproteobacteria; order Rhizobiales; family Rhizobiaceae; genus Mangrovibrevibacter; species Mangrovibrevibacter kandeliae. The sequence continues at coordinate 165,749 of NZ_JANIFJ010000003.1, forward strand.
AATCCTCATCATCATCCATCTGATGATCGTCCTGGCGCTCGTCGTCGTCGTGCTGCTGCAGCGCTCGGAGGGCGGCGCGCTCGGCATCGGCGGAGGCGGCGGGGGATTGATGACCGCGCGGGGCGCGGCGAACGCGCTGACCCGCACGACGGCGATCCTGGCCGGCGGCTTCTTTGTGACTTCGCTGGCGCTCGGCCTGATCGCCCGCTATGGCGAGCAGCCGACCGACATCCTGAACCGGTTGCCGGCCACCCAGGGCCAGACCCAGCCGCAGTCGCAGGACAATGGCAGCCTGCTCGACCAGCTCGGCGGACTGCCGAGCCAGACGCCGAACGAGCCTTCGGTCCCGGCTGGCGCGACGCCCGAGGATCAGGCCGCGCCAGCGGCGAGCGCGCCCGCGGCTCCGACGGCTCCGGCACCGGCCGCCGAGGCGCCGGCCGATAGCGGCGGGGTGCCGGTCGGTCCGGGAGGCGCCGCGCAGACTGCACCGCAGGTCGATGCGCCGGGCGCGCCCGCCGCCGGGACAACCGGCCAGACGACGCCGGCAACGCCCGCCTCCGATGCTGCGCCCGCGACGGCGACGGCCGTTCCGGCGACCAGCGACCAGACCGCGGCCCCATCGGGCAGCGCGACGTCCTCGGGCGAGGTCTCGCCCGCGCAGGCGCCGGACAATGCCGCTTCGGACGCTGCGCCGACGGCAACGCCGCCGGCTCCGGCCGGCGACGCCGCGAACGGCACGGTGCCTCCGGCCCAGTAAGGCGGTCCGAACAGACCGGAACCGGACGGGGCGCTCGCGCGCCCCGTTTCATTTTGAGGCTGCCTGGCGAAAAACGACTGGCAGAATCGTGGACGAGTGAGTATCGGGAAGGTCCATGGCGCGATACATATTCATCACCGGCGGCGTGGTTTCCTCTCTCGGAAAGGGCATCGCCTCCGCAGCCCTGGGTGCTTTGCTGCAGGCCCGCGGTTACCGGGTCAGGCTTCGCAAGCTCGATCCCTACCTCAACGTCGATCCCGGCACGATGAGCCCGCTGCAGCACGGCGAGGTGTTCGTCACAGACGACGGTGCCGAGACCGATCTCGATCTCGGCCACTACGAGCGGTTCACCGGCCGGCCGGCCAACCAGATGGACAACGTCACCACCGGGCGGATCTACAAGGAGATCATCGCCAAGGAGCGGCGCGGCGACTATCTGGGTGCGACCGTGCAGGTGATCCCGCACGTCACCGATGCCATCAAGGCGTTCGTGCTCGACGGCAACGAGGAGTACGACTTCGTCCTCTGCGAGATCGGCGGCACGGTCGGCGACATCGAGGCGATGCCGTTCCTGGAGGCCATCCGCCAGCTCGGCAACGACCTGCCGCGCGGCGGCGCCATCTACGTCCATCTGACGCTGATGCCCTACATCGCGACGGCGGGCGAGTTGAAGACCAAGCCGACGCAGCATTCCGTCAAGGAGCTGCGCTCGATCGGCATCCAGCCGGACATCCTCCTCGTGCGCGCCGACCGGCCGATCCCGGCCGACGAGCGGCGCAAGATGAGCCTGTTCTGCAACGTGCGCGAGACGGCCGTCATCCAGGCGCTCGATGTCGCCACGATCTACGACGTACCGATCGCCTATCATCACGAGGGGCTCGACACCGAGGTGCTGGCCGCCTTCGGCATCGACCCGGCGCCGAAGCCGCAGCTTCAGCGCTGGCACCAGGTCTCCAACGGCATCCGCAACCCGGAAGGCGAGGTGACCATCGCCATCGTCGGCAAGTACACCGGCCTCAAGGATGCCTACAAGTCGCTGATCGAGGCGCTGCAGCACGGCGGCATCGCCAACCAGGTGAAGGTGAAGCTCGACTGGATCGAGTCGGAGATCTTCGAGAAGGAGGATCCGGCGCCCTATCTCGAGCGGGTGCACGGTATCCTCGTTCCGGGCGGCTTCGGCGAGCGCGGCTCGGAGGGCAAGATCCTCTCGGCCCGCTTCGCGCGCGAGCGCAAGCTGCCTTATTTCGGCATCTGCTTCGGCATGCAGATGGCGGTGATCGAGGCGGCCCGCACGCTCGCCGGCATCGACGGCGCGAGCTCGACCGAGTTCGGCCCGTCGCAGGAGCCGGTGGTCGGCCTGATGACCGAGTGGATGCGCGGCAACGAGCTGGAGCAGCGCGCAGCCGAGGGCGATCTCGGCGGCACCATGCGGCTCGGCAGCTACAAGGCGAGCCTGAAGCCGGGCTCCAAGATCGCCGAGATCTACGGCGACACCGAGATCACCGAACGCCATCGCCACCGCTACGAGGTCAATCGCGCCTACCGCGAGCGGCTGGAGGCGGCGGGCCTGTCCTTCGCCGGCATGTCGCCGGACGGGCTGCTGCCGGAGACCGTGGAGATCGACGACCATCCGTGGTTCATCGGCGTGCAGTACCACCCCGAGCTGAAGTCGCGTCCCTTCGAGCCGCATCCGCTGTTCGCGAGCTTCATCGCCGCGGCTGTGGACCAGTCGAGGCTGGTGTGACGACGCCCGTACCTGCCGCGGCACCCCGGGCGCTCGACCATGTGGTCATGCCCGTGGATACCCTCGTCGAGGCGCGCGGTCTCTTCGAGCGTCTGGGCTTCACCGTGGCGCCCGACGCCCGGCATCCCTTCGGCACCGAGAACGCCTGCGTCTTCTTCGCCGACGGGACCTATCTCGAGCCGCTGGCGGTCGGTGACATGGCGCTGTGCGGGCAGGCGGCGGAAGCCGGAAACCCGTTCGTCCTCAGGGATCGGCTCTTCCGCCAGGCGGCGGCGGTGCCCGGCATTTCGGGCTTCGCACTGAAGTCGCCGGACATGCGCGCCGATCGCGCGGCATGGGAGCGGCTCGGCGTCTCGCAGGGGGACATGCTCAGCTTTTCGCGTCCGTTCCGCAAACCCGACGGCGAGGCGACGGAGGTCGGCTTCCGGTTGACCTTTGCCGGTCGCGCGCACTGGGCGCGGATCGTCCTGTTCGCGGTCGAGCCCATCCACCGCTTCACCAGCGATCGCAGCGCGCTCACCCGCCATGCGAACGGCGTCACGGGGATCGCGCGGCTGGTGCTCGCCGCCGGCGACCTCGACGAGGCTTTCACGCTGCTCGAGCCGGTCCTGCGATCGCCCGCGACGGTGGCCAGTGACGGCGCGACCATGGCCGCCGCGAACGTGGCGCTGGAGATCCAGACGCCCGAGGCGATCGAGGCGCGCTACGGCGTTCACATCCTCACCGGCGATGGTCCGCAGATCGCCGGGCTTGTGCTGTCGGTGAACGACCTCGATGGCGCCCGCCACGTGATCGACGCGAGCGCGTCACACGCCCGGGCGGACGAGGAGCGCGTCGTCATCCCGTTCGGACCGCAGTCGTTCATCGCCTTCGAAGGAGGCCGATCTTGAGCCAGCCCAATTCCACCGTGACGCTCGGCACCGTCGCCTTCGACAATGCCAGGTCCTTCGCCCTCATCGCCGGTCCCTGCCAGATGGAGAGCCGCGACCACGCGATGATGATCGCCGAAAGGATGAAGCGGCTCACCGACGACCTCGGGATCGGTTACGTCTTCAAGGCGAGCTTCGACAAGGCCAACCGCACCAGCCTCTCGGGTCGGCGCGGCATCGGCCTCGACGGCGCGCTGCCGGTCTTTCAGGAAATCAAGGAGACCTTCGGGCTGCCGGTGCTGACCGACATCCACAACGAGGCGCAGTGCGCCGTCGTCGGCGAGGTCTGCGACATTCTGCAGATCCCGGCCTTCCTGTGCCGCCAGACCGATCTTCTGATCGCCGCCGCCAAGACCGGCCGGGTGATCAACGTCAAGAAGGGCCAGTTCCTCGCGCCCTGGGACATGAAGAACGTCGTCGCCAAGATCAGCGACAGCGGCAATCCCAACGTGCTCGCCACCGAGCGCGGCGTCTCCTTCGGCTACAACACGCTCGTCTCCGACTTCCGGGCGCTGCCGATCATGGCCGAGATGGGAACGCCCGTCGTCTTCGACGCCACCCACTCGGTGCAGCAGCCGGGCGGGCAGGGGGGCTCGTCGGGCGGCGAGCGCCGCTTCGTCGCCACGCTCGCCCGGGCGGCGGTGGCGGTCGGCGTCGCGGGCCTCTTCATCGAGACGCACGAGGATCCGGACACCGCGCCGTCCGACGGCCCGAACATGGTGCCGCTCGATCAGATGCCGGAGCTCCTCAAGCGGCTGAAGGCGCTGGACGCGGTGGCGAAGGACTATTGACGGCGGAGATCGTCGGGGCGCCGCCCCCGCTTCTCAGCCCTCCCGACATGCTCTAGAACCCCGGCGAACCATCGCATCACCGCGACAAGGGGAGCCCCATGACCGCCATCATCGACATCGTCGGACGTGAAATTCTGGACAGCCGCGGCAATCCGACCGTCGAGGTCGACGTCGTGCTCGAAGATGGCTCGATGGGCCGCGCCGCCGTGCCGTCGGGCGCCTCCACCGGCGCGCACGAGGCGGTCGAGCTGCGCGACGGCGGCAGCCGCTATGTCGGCAAGGGCGTCCAGAAGGCGGTCGACTTCGTCAATACCGACCTCCTCGAAGCGGTGATCGGCCTCGAGGCCGAGAACCAGAAGAAGATCGACGCGGTGATGATCGAGCTCGACGGCTCGGCCAACAAGTCGCGGCTCGGCGCCAACGCCATCCTCGGCGTCTCGCTCGCCGTCGCCAAGGCCGCGGCCGAGGCCTCCGGCCTGCCGCTCTACCGCTATGTCGGCGGCGCCAACGCGCATGTCCTGCCGGTGCCGATGATGAACATCATCAATGGCGGCGCCCATGCCGACAATCCGATCGACTTCCAGGAGTTCATGATCATGCCGGTCGGCGCCGAGAGCTTCGGCGAGGGCCTGCGGATGGGCGCCGAGGTCTTCCACACGCTGAAGAAGATGCTGAAGGACGCCGGCCACAACACCAATGTCGGCGACGAGGGCGGCTTCGCGCCGAACCTCGGCTCGGCGCGCGAAGGTCTCGACTTCGCGCTGAAGGCGATCGAGAAGGCCGGGTACCGGCCGGGCGAGGATGTGTTCCTCGCGCTCGACTGCGCCTCCACCGAGTTCTTCAAGAACGGCGTCTACGACCTCGAGGGCGAGGGGCGAAAGCTGTCGTCGGACGAGATGGCCGGCTACCTCGCGGAACTCGCTGCGGCTTATCCGATCATCTCGATCGAGGACGGCATGGCCGAGGACGACTGGGACGGCTGGGCGGCGCTTACCGAGCGGCTCGATGAACGCTGCCAGCTGGTCGGCGACGATCTCTTCGTCACCAACACCGCGCGGCTGCACGACGGCATCTCGAAGGGCATCGCGAACTCGATCCTGATCAAGGTCAACCAGATCGGCACACTGACCGAGACGCTGGAGGCGGTCGATATGGCGCACCGCGCCGGTTACACCGCGGTGATGTCGCATCGCTCGGGCGAGACCGAGGACTCCACGATCGCCGACCTCGCCGTCGCGACGAATTGCGGGCAGATCAAGACCGGTTCGCTCGCCCGCTCGGACCGTCTCGCCAAGTACAACCAGCTCCTGCGCATCGAGGAGGAACTCGGCGACATGGCCGTCTATGCCGGGCGCTCGATCCTGCGCGGCCGCTGAGGCGCCTCACCGGAACCGGCGGCGCCCGCGCGACCGCCGGTTCTCGACCGGATTGCCGTCCTCGTCCGTCATCTCGCGGCTGACCTGCGCGTAGGAGACGAGCGCGAACAGCGCCGCGCCTCCGATGACGTTGCCGATCAGCGCAGGCACGTAGAAGCCCGCCACCGCGTGTCCGACCCCGATATCACCCGAGAAGACGAGCGTCATCGCCTCCACCGAACCGGCGACGATGTGGGTGAGGTCGAAGAGCGCGATGAGGTAGGTCATCAGCGCGATTACAGGGAAGCTGCTCTGATCGGCCGAGGGGAGCAGCCAGACGATGGTGGCCATCAGCCAGCCCGCGGCGATCGCCCGCAGCAGCATCGTCCACCATCCGTGCCCGACCACCGCTTCCGTCGCGATCGACTTTGCCGCCGCGGTCACCTCCGGCAGGTGCAGGACGTCGAGCGCGATGCCGGCGCCGAACACCGCCGTCCCCAGGATGTTGGCAAGAAGGACGCAGCCCCACAGGCGTGCCACCGCCCAGACCCCCTCCAGCGACGGGCGGGCGAAGACCGGCAGCACCGCGGTGATGGTGATCTCGGTGAAGAGTTGCTGACGGGCGAGGATCACGATGAGGAAGCCGACGCTGTAGCCCCAGTTCTCGACCAGCGGACGCCACGCGCTGTCGGGCAGTCCGATGCGGAGCGCGGCCTCTGCGAAGACCGAGAAGCCGATCGACAGACCCGCGGCCAGACCCGACCACAACAGGCTGGCGGTCGGCCGCTCCAGCTCCTGCTCACCCTCCTGGCGGACGATTTCATAGACCGCGAGCGGCCTGAGCTTCGAGCGGTTGGAAACCTCCTTCAGCTCCTCCGGGGTCAGCGGCGAGCCCTCTTCGCGGAGACGGCGCTCCGTCGCCTCCGTCGGATGCTTGTGCTCGCCGGACCGGCGGTTTGAACGCGTCGTTCTGGTGTCCATGGCCGTCAGTCTCCGAACGCAGCGCCAGCGGCCGGAATGCGGGGGCACACGGGAGGTTCCAGCGCGGGCGCTGCAATTGCAGGGGGCCGCGGAAACCCGATGTTAAGCATGGACGGGGCATGGTCTGCCCAGCATCCGAGACGACCGGCCGGTATCGACATGTGGACCAAGCAGAAGAAAAACCGCCATACCGGCCGCCTGATCGTGCCGGCGGTCGCCGCCAGCTTCCTCGCCTACTTCGCGGTGCACGCCAAGAGCGGCCAGTACGGCATCGAAGCCAAGGCAGCGCTGGAGCAGGACCTCGCGACGCGGCAGGCTTCGCTGGGCAGGCTCGTCAAGGAGCGCGAGAGCCTTGAGAAGCGGGTCCAGCTCCTGCACGACGGAACGCTGGAGCGCGACATGCTCGACGAGCAGGCGCGGCGGGCGCTGAACATGGGCACCGAGGACGAGATCGTCATCCTGCGGTGAGCCGCCGGCGGGCACGACGGCCACAGCTGGGCCACGTCGCCGGACGCCCTTCGCGCACTGTCCATCCGCCATCATCAGCACGAGGTGTAGCAATGATGCGGTGCAGCATAACCAAAATTCAGTTACGATAACCGCAATGTGCCTAATTTAACCGGAATGCAGGCAAGCCGAGCGGCTCTGCTTGCTCTTGGCCCGTCCGGTACTATAGTGCAGCCGACACTGCTTCGGCACTCGCACCTGTCATGATCGGGAGGGCACCATGGCCACGGCCAGAAGACGCAACGGCGCAGCGGATGGCGAGGCGCCGGCGGCGCCCGACGCGGCGATCATCGACGCGCTCAAGAAGTTCGAGACGCCCGCGCCGGCAGCCTTCTCCAAGGACGAGGAACTGCGCGCCTATCGCGACATGCTGCTGATCCGCCGCTTCGAGGAGAAGGCGGGTCAGCTCTACGGCATGGGCTTCATCGGCGGCTTCTGTCACCTCTATATCGGGCAGGAGGCGGTCGTCGTCGGCATGCAGATGGCGATGCAGGAGGGCGATCAGGTCATCACCGGTTACCGCGACCATGGCCACATGCTGGCGACCGGCATGGCCGCGCGCGGCGTGATGGCCGAGCTGACCGGGCGGCGCAGCGGCTATTCCAAGGGGAAGGGCGGCTCGATGCACATGTTCTCCAAGGAGAAGAACTTCTTCGGCGGCCACGGCATCGTCGGCGCGCAGGTGCCGATTGGCACGGGTCTCGCCTTCGCCAACCGCTACAACGGCTCGAAGGCGGCCTCGATCACCTATTTCGGCGACGGTGCCGCCAACCAGGGCCAGGTGTACGAGAGCTTCAACATGGCCTCGTTGTGGAAGCTCCCGGTGGTCTACATCATCGAGAACAACCGCTACGCCATGGGCACGTCGGTGAATCGTGCGTCGGCGGAGACGAACTTCTCGCACCGCGGCCTGTCCTTCAAGATCCCGGGGATACAGGTCGACGGGATGGACGTGCGGGCGGTCAAGGCGGCGGGCGATCTGGCGCTCGAGCATTGCCGCAGCGGCGAGGGGCCGGTCATCCTCGAGATGATGACCTACCGCTATCGCGGCCACTCCATGTCGGATCCGGCGAAGTATCGCACCCGCGACGAGGTGCAGAAGATGCGCTCCGAGCAGGATCCGATCGACCAGGTCCGGCGTCGTCTCGCCGAGGAGCAGGGCGTCTCCGAGGACGACCTGAAGGCGATCGACAAGGAGGTGCGCGACGTCGTCGCCGACTCGGCCGATTTCGCCCAGAACGATCCGGAGCCGGACGTGTCCGAGCTGTGGACTGACATCTATGCCGAAGCCGTGCCCCAGGCCGCCGAGTAGGACGAGGACATCATGCCGACCGAAATCCTGATGCCCGCGCTCTCGCCGACCATGGAAGAGGGCACGCTGGCCAAGTGGGTGAAGAACGAGGGCGACAGCGTCGCACCCGGCGACGTCATCGCCGAGATCGAGACCGACAAGGCGACGATGGAAGTCGAGGCCATCGACGAGGGCACGCTCGGCAAGATCCTCGTCACCGCCGGCACCGAGGGCGTGAAGGTGAACACGCCGATCGCCGTCCTCCTCGCCGAGGGCGAAAGCGCGGCCGACATCGGGTCGTCCAGCGGGTCGAAGCAGTCGGCCGATGCCGAGCAGCAGGACGTTGCCGGGGAGAAGGCGACGTCCGAAAGGGTCGAGGGATCCTCCTCGCAGCCGCAGCAGCGCAGCGTGCCCGCCGAAGGTATGAAGCACCCGCAGCCGGCGAACGAGGACAAGATCGTCTCGCCGGAGATCCCGGAAGGCACCGAGATGGTGACGACGACGGTGCGCGAGGCGCTGCGTGACGCCATGGCCGAAGAGATGCGCCGCGACGGCACCGTCTTCCTGATGGGCGAGGAGGTCGCCGAGTATCAGGGGGCCTACAAGATCAGCCAGGGCCTGCTCGAGGAGTTCGGGGCCCGACGGGTCGTCGACACGCCGATCACCGAGCACGGCTTCGCCGGCCTCGGCGTTGGCGCAGCCTTCGCCGGGCTGAAGCCGATCGTCGAGTTCATGACCTTCAACTTCGCCATGCAGGCGATCGACCAGATCATCAACTCGGCCGCCAAGACCCTCTACATGGCGGGCGGCCAGATGGGCTGCCCGATCGTCTTCCGCGGTCCGAACGGCGCGGCTGCCAGAGTCGCCGCGCAGCACAGCCAGGACTATGCCGCCTGGTACAGCCACATCCCCGGCCTCAAGGTCGTTCAGCCCTATTCGGCGGCAGACGCCAAGGGCTTGCTCAAGTCCGCGATCCGCGACCCGAACCCGGTGATCTTCCTCGAAAACGAGATCCTCTACGGCCACTCCTTCGAAGTGCCGAAGCTCGACGACTGGACGGTTCCGATCGGCAAGGCGCGGGTGCACAAGGAAGGCAAGGACGTCACCATCGTCTCCTTCGGCATCGGCATGACCTATGCGGTGAAGGCTGCCGAGGAGCTGGCGAAGGAGGGGATCGACGCCGAGGTGCTCGACCTGCGCACCATCCGGCCGATGGACGTCGACGCGATCGTTCGCTCGGTCAAGAAGACCAACCGCTGCGTCACGGTCGAAGAAGGCTATCCGCAGAACTCGGTCGGCTCCGAGATCGCCTCGCAGCTGATGGTCAACGCCTTCGACTATCTCGATGCGCCGGTGCTGAAGGTCTGCGGCAAGGACGTGCCGATGCCCTACGCCGCCAATCTCGAAAAGCTGGCGCTGCCCTCCGTCAAGGAGGTGATGGATGCGGTGAAGGCGGTCTGCTACCGCGACTGAGGAGGTTCAATGCCCGAGTGCCCGGAGCCGTCGTGAGCGAAGACGTTCTGCGCCTGACGCGGGTCGTCGATGCTTCTCCGGCCGAGGTCTGGGGTTGTCTGACGCGGCCGGACTGCTTCAAGTCTTGGTGGCGGGAGCATCTGGAGTTCGAGGCGCGGCAGGGCGGCCGCTTCGTCGAGCCCTGGGTGGACCCGACGGGCCGCAACCGGGTGACGCGGGCGCAGGTGACGGCCTTCCATCCGCCGCGCGGGCTGGTGATGGTCTGGGCCGACGACGACTGGAGCTTCGACACCGTGGTGTCGATCTCGATCGTTCCGACCGCCGAGGGCGGATCCGAGGTCGAGGTCGAGCATCAGGGCTGGCACGCCGCGCCGGTCACGATGCGGGGGCTTCTGATGGATGACCACAGCCAGGGCTGGAACCAGCGCCTGGCCGATCTCGCCGAGCACGCCGAGGCGCACATCGGCAAGGACAAAGGCAAGGCTCATTAGGAAGGAGGCCTGGATGTCGATCACGCGCAACCGCTCCGCCACCTATGCCGATCTTCAAGCCGTGCCGCCGCATCGCGTCGCCGAGATCATCGACGGCGTCCTGGTGACGCACCCGCGTCCGGCGCCAAAGCATGGCGTGGCTGCAGCCGCGCTCGGCGCTGACCTGATGGCGCCGTTCCAGTGGGGCAGGAGCGGCGGCCCGGGCGGCTGGATTTTTGTTGTCGAGCCCGAACTCCACATCGGTAGCCAGGTCGTCGTGCCCGACCTCGCCGGCTGGCGCCGCGAGCGCCTGCCGCGCCTGCCCGACGAGGCCTATTTCGATCTGCCGCCCGATTGGGTCTGCGAGGTTGCCTCGCCCTCGACCGAGGCCTACGACCGCGGGCCGAAGCGTCGGATCTATGCCGAGGCCGGCGTCGCGTTTCTCTGGCTGCTCGATCCCCGGTCCGAGGTGCTGGAAACCTTCAGTCTTGCCGGCGAGCGCTGGCTCCTCACCGGCACCTTCGCCGGCCGCGAGGACGTCGCGGCGCCGCCTTTCGACGCCATCACCTTCTCGCTCGGCGATCTCTGGCCCTTCGATGACGCCGAGCCCGCCGCCCCATCCGACGCCCCCTAACAGGACCGCTGTCCGCGGAGACGACCCGATGCCGATCAATGTCACGATGCCCGCGCTCTCGCCGACGATGGAGGAGGGCAATCTCGCCAAGTGGCTGGTGAAGGAGGGCGACCAGGTCTCCTCCGGCGACGTCATCGCCGAGATCGAAACCGACAAGGCGACGATGGAGGTCGAGGCGGTGGACGAGGGCACCGTCGCCAAGATCCTGGTGCCGGCCGGCACCGAGGGCGTGAAGGTCAACGCCGTCATAGCCGTTCTCGCCGCCGAGGGCGAGAGCGTCGACGACGCGGCGAGCGGCAAGTCCGAGGCGTCTCCCGCGCCGCAATCCTCCGGCAGCGGCAACGGCGCCATCGCGCCCGATCCCAAGGCCGACGATGCCGTGACGGGCAGCGCCGAGGCGGCCAGGCAGCCGGAGATGCGCGGCGATCAGCGCGTCGAGGGCGCGGCACCTATGCCGGCGCCCAAGGGCAACGGTGCGGCTTCGGCCGAGGGCGGTCGCACCTTCGCCTCGCCGCTTGCCCGCCGGCTCGCCAAGGAGCAGGGCATCGACCTGTCCGGCGTGCAGGGGTCCGGCCCGCACGGCCGCGTCGTGAAGGCCGACATCGAGGCCGCCGGAAAGTCCGGCGGCGCGCCGAAGACTGCGCCGGCCGCCGACAAGGCCGCTGCGCCGCAGGCCTCCGCTGGGCAGGCGCCGGCCACCGCGCCGATGGCGCGTGCGGCGAGCGACGAGTCGATCCTCAAGCTCTTCGCCGAGGACTCCTATGAGAAGATCCCGCATGACGGCATGCGCAAGACGATCGCCAAGCGGCTGGTCGAATCGAAGCAGACCGTCCCGCACTTCTACCTGACGGTCGATTGCGAGCTCGACGCGCTGCTGGCGCTGCGCAAGCAGCTCAACGACGCCGCGCCGATGCAGAAGACCGATGCGGGGGATAAGCCGGCTTACAAGCTCTCGGTCAACGACATGATCATCAAGGCGATGGCGTTGGCGCTGAAGGCGGTGCCGATGGCCAACGTTTCCTGGACCGACGGCGCGATGCTGAAGCACAAGCACGCCGACGTCGGCGTCGCCGTGTCGATCGAGGGCGGGCTGATCACCCCGATCATCCGCCGCGCCGAGGAGAAGACCCTGTCGACCATCTCCAACGAGATGAAGGATCTTGCCAGGCGCGCCCGGGCGCGCAAGCTGAAGCCCGAGGAGTACCAGGGCGGCACCACGGCCGTCTCCAATCTCGGCATGTTCGGCATCAAGGACTTCTCGGCGGTGATCAATCCTCCGCATGCGACCATCCTGGCGGTCGGCGCCGGCGAGGAGCGCGCCGTGGTGAAGGGCGGCGAGATCAAGATCGCGACGGTGATGACCGTGACGCTCTCGACCGACCACCGGGCGGTCGACGGCGCGCTCGGGGCAGAGCTGATGGTCGCCTTCAAGCAGTTCATCGAGAACCCGATGGGCATGCTGGTCTGAGCTCAAAGGCGATGAAGACCGTCCTCGCTTATGGCGACTCCCTGACCTGGGGGCGCGACGCCGCGACCGCGGGCCGCCATGCCTATGCCGATCGCTGGCCGACGCGGCTTGCGACCGGCCTCGGCGAGGACGTTCTCGTCATCGTCGAGGGGCTCAATGGTCGCACGACGGCCTACCACGATCCGACGATCGCCGAGGAGCGAAATGGCGCGACGATCCTTCCGACGCTCCTTGCGACCCACCAGCCTCTCGACCTGATCGTCATCCTCCTCGGCACCAACGACTTCAAGCGTCACACCGGCGGCGGCAACGCCTACGAATCGAAGCTTGGGATGCAGCGCCTGGTCCAGATCGTGCGCGGCTTCGACTATGTCGTCGGCGATGGGCCGCCCGACATTCTGCTGGTCTCGCCGCCCACCATCCGGCGCGGCAACGACCCGCGCATCAAGGCGATGCTCGACGAGGCCGGGCCGCAATCGCAACGTCTCCCGGATCTCTACCAGGAGCTGGCGGCCGAGACGAGCTGCCACCATTTCGACGCGGCGAGCATCTGCGAGACGACCCTCGTCGACGGCATCCACCTCGATGCCGAGAACTCCCGCCGGCTTGGCGATGCGCTCGTGCCGGTGGTCAAACATCTCCTGGAGGCCAGGCCTCCGATCAATGCAATGCCTGCCGGCAACGCCTGAGGACACCCGACATGGCCGACATCTACGACATTCTCATCATCGGCGGCGGGCCGGGCGGGTACGTCGCGGCGATCCGCGCCGCGCAGCTCGGCTTCAAGACGGCCGTCGTGGAGCGCGAGCACCTGGGCGGCATCTGCCTCAACTGGGGCTGCATCCCGACCAAGGCGCTGCTGCGCTCGGCCGAGATCTTCCACTACGCCAACCACGGTGACAAATACGGGCTCACGATCCAGAAGCCCGGCTTCGACATCGGCGCAGTGGTCAAGCGCTCGCGCGGCGTGTCGGCACAGCTGAACGGCGGCGTCGGCTTCCTGATGAAGAAGAACAAGGTCGACGTGATCTGGGGCGAGGCGAAGATCACCAAGGCGGGGAAGGGCGGCCCGGTCGAGGTGGCGGTCGGCAAGCCGTCGAAACCTGCCGTCGAGCCGCAGAACCCGGTGCCCAAGGGCGTCAAGGGCGAGGGCACGTATCAGGCCAAGCACGTCATCGTGGCGACGGGCGCCCGGCCGCGCGTCCTGCCTGGCATCGAGCCGGACGGCGAGCGCATCTGGACCTATTTCGAGGCGATGAAGCCGGCGTCGATGCCGAAGTCGCTGATCGTCATGGGCTCCGGCGCGATCGGCATCGAGTTCGCCTCCTTCTACCGCACCATGGGCGCCGAGGTGACAGTCGTCGAACTCCTGCCGCAGATCATGCCGGTCGAGGACGCAGAGATCGCCGGCGTCGCCCGCAAGCAGCTGGAGAAGCAGGGCCTGAAGATCCTGACGGACGCCAAGGTGTCGAAGGTCGAGAAGACGGCCACGGGCGTCACCGTCACGGTCGAGGCGGGCGGCAAGAGCCAGACGCTCGCGGCGGAGCGGCTGATCTCGGCGGTCGGCGTGCAGCCGAATTCGGAGAAGCTGGGGCTCGAGGAGATCGGCGTCGCGATCGAGCGCGGGGTGATCAAGATCGACGGCTACGGGCGCACCAATGTCGAGGGCATCTATGCCATCGGCGACGTCGCCGGCCCGCCGATGCTCGCTCACAAGGCCGAGCACGAGGGCACGATCTGCGTCGAGAAGATCAAGGGTCTCGACGTGCATCCGATGATCAAGACGCAGATTCCCGGGTGCACCTACTGCCACCCGCAGGTGGCGTCCGTCGGCCTCACCGAGGCGAAGGCGAAGGAGAGAGGACGGGAGATCAGGGTCGGCCGCTTCCCCTTCGTCGGCAATGGCAAGGCGATCGCGCTCGGCGAACCGGACGGGCTGGTGAAGACCATCTTCGACGCCAGGACAGGCGAGCTTCTCGGGGCGCACATGGTCGGCGCCGAGGTGACCGAGCTGATCCAGGGCTTCGTCGTGGCGATGGGCCTGGAGACGACGGAGGAGGAGCTGATGCACACGGTCTTCCCGCATCCGACCCTGTCCGAGATGATGCACGAGTCCGTCCTCGACGCTTACGGAAAGGTCATTCACACCTGATCACGGTCGCCCGATCTCGGGCTGCCGGATGATCTGCCCGGATCTGGGCGGGCGGCGGTGCTCCCCTACGGGTTCGTTCGACGAGGAAATGATCAGATTCCCATGCCAAGGACCTTGCTGAAAATCAGTTGCGCCCAATGTCTGCCACAAAGAGCAACCTCTGTTCGGAGTGACGTCAATGGATGTGAATGGTGTAGGCTGGCTCACGGCCATCATCGTCGGCGGTCTCGCCGGCTGGCTGGCGGAAATGTTCATGAAGAGCGACATGGGCGTCTTCATGAACATCATCCTCGGCATCGTCGGGGCGGTGGTCCTCAACGCGATCCTGGCCGCTTTCGGCCTCGGCTACACCGGCTGGATCGCCTACCTGATCATCGGCTTCATCGGTGCGTGCATCCTGATCGCCGTGTTCCGGATGTTCCGCGGTCGCCGGACGGTCTGATTGCATCCGACCGTGGCCGGTCTTAAGTATCGGCCATGGTCACGCTTCTCGATACCAAGGCCGGGGCTGTGCTCCGGCCCCGCCATCCGGAAAAGGCGCATCGTCCGGACTCTGCGCAGTTGCCGAAGCCGGACTGGATCCGGGTGAGGGCACCCGTTTCGGCGGGCTATGCCGAGACGCGCGAGATCGTACAATCTCACAAGCTGGTCACGGTCTGTGAAGAGGCCGGTTGCCCCAACATCGGCGGATGCTGGGAGCAGAAGCACGCGACCTTCATGATCATGGGCGGCATCTGCACGCGGGCCTGCGCCTTCTGCAACGTCGCCACCGGATTGCCGCACGCGCTCGACCCGGACGAGCCGGCGAGCGTCGGACGTGCCGTCGCCAAGATGGGCCTGAACCACGTCGTCATCACCTCGGTCGACCGTGACGATCTCGCCGACGGGGGCGCACAGCACTTCGTCGAGACGATCCGCGCCATCCGCGCGGCCGCACCGCTCACCACGATCGAGATCCTGACGCCGGACTTCCTGCGCAAGCCGGGCGCGCTCGAAACGGTGGTCGCTGCCAGGCCCGACGTGTTCAACCACAACCTCGAAACGGTCCCGTCGAACTACCTGACGGTCCGGCCGGGCGCGCGCTACTTCCACTCGATCCGCCTCCTGCAGCGGGTGAAGGAGCTCGACCCGACGATCTTCACCAAGTCCGGCATCATGGTCGGCCTCGGCGAGGAGCGGAACGAGGTGCTGCAGTTGATGGACGACCTGCGCACCGCCGACGTCGACTTCCTGACCATTGGCCAATACCTGCAGCCGACCAAAAAGCACCATCCCGTGAAGGCCTACGTCACGCCGGAGGAGTTCAAGTCCTACGAGACGGTCGCCTACACCAAGGGCTTCCTGGTGGTGGCCGCCAGTCCGCTGACGCGCTCCTCGCATCATGCCGGCGCCGACTTCCAACGGCTGAAGGCGGCCCGCCTCGCCCGCCAGGCGGCCGCGTGAGCCCGCGCCGCTGAATGCCGCAGTTCGAGACCACCCGGCATGTGCGGTTCACGGCCGAGCAGATGTTCGCGCTCGTCGCGGACGTCGAGCAGTATCCGCAGTTCCTGCCGCTCTGCCGCAGCCTGACGGTGCGCTCACGCAAGGAGCGCGACGGCAAGACGCTGCTCGTCGCCGACATGACGGTCGCCTACAAGATGGTGCGCGAAAGCTTTGCCTCGCAGGTGCTCCTGAAGCCCGACGAGCGGCGCATCGACGTGAAGTACATCGAGGGGCCGTTCCGTTACCTCGACAACCGATGGACCTTCGAGCCTTCCGCCGATGGCGGCTGCGACGTCCGCTTCTTCATCGACTACGAGTTCAAGAGCCGCACGCTCGGAATGCTGATGGGCTCGGTCTTCGACTATGCCTTTCGCCGCTTCGCCGAAGCCTTCGAGGAGCGAGCGGAACGGATCTACGGGGCGGCAGACGCTCAGGCGGCCGCGTCGCCGTCGTCGCCTGCGGTGTAGTCCGCGAGCCCCTCCATCAGCATCTCCAGCGCGACCGAGACACTGGCCTCGCGGATCTCGGAGCGGCCGATGTCGCCGAAGCGCATCTCGCGATGGCGCGTTGCGGCACTTGTCGCGGACGCGAAGTGGACGAGGCCGACCGGCTTCTCCAGCGAACCTCCGCCGGGTCCGGCAATCCCGGTGATCGCCACCGCGACGTCGGCGGTGGAGCTGCGCAGCGCACCCTCTGCCATCTGACGGGCGACAAGCTCTGAGACCGCACCGTGTTGCGACAGGGCGCTGTCGCGCACGCCGAGCAAGTCGGCCTTGGCCCGGTTGGAATAGGTGACGAAGCCTCGATCGAGCACCGCCGACGAGCCGGGGACCTCGGTGATGAGGGCCGCGACGAGGCCGCCGGTGCAGGACTCGGCGGTGGCGAGCTTGGCGTTCGCGTCGGTGAAGGCAGCGACCAGATCGTATGCCCGCAGCAGCAGCCCCTCGTGGAACATCGTCATGCGCCGTCTCCGTAGATCACGCTGGCCGTCGCGATCGCGGCGATGCCCTCGCGCCGTCCGACGAAGCCGATCGTCTCGTTGGTCGTCGCCTTGACCGATACGCGCTCGAGCGCGATGCCGAGCATCGCCGACAGGTTGAGCCGCATCGCCTCGCGGTGCGGCGCGATCTTCGGCGCCTCGCAGATCAGCGAGATGTCGGCGTTGGCGATGCGGCCGCCGTGGCCGCGCACGATCGAGACGGCCTTCTCGACGAAGATGTGCGAGGGCGCGCCCTTCCACTGCGGATCGCTCGGCGGAAAATGGTCGCCGATGTCGCCGGCGCCGCAGGTCGCCAGCAGTGCGTCGGTCAGCGCATGAAGGCCGACATCTGCGTCCGAGTGCCCCTTCAGGCGCTGGTCATGCGCGATCCGCACGCCGCACAGGGTGACGTGGTCGCCCTCGACCAGCTGGTGCACGTCGTAGCCGTTGCCGGTGCGCACGTCGATCATTGCAGGACGGTTCCGAAGTCGCTCATCGGCCGTCACGATATCACGGGCGAGCGTCAGTTTCAGGTTGTCCGGATCCCCCTCGACGAGCCGGACAGTCAGGCCGGCCCACTCGGCGATGGCGGAGTCGTCGGTGAAGTCGGACCGGCCGGAGGCCGCCGCGGCCTCGTGGGCCCGGCGAATCGCGGCGTAGGGAAAGCCCTGCGGTGTCTGCGCGCCGAAGAGGCCGACCCGATCGACCGTGGCCGAAACGACGCCGTCGCCAATGGCGCGCTTCAACGTGTCCGAGACGGCAAGGGCCGGCAGGGCGGCAGTCGCCTCGGTTACGCAGTCGATCACGCGGTCGATCAGGTCGGGGCTCGTGAACGCGCGCACCGCGTCCTGAATCAGCACGACCTCTGGCGACTCGCGCTGCAGTGCAGCCAGGCCCGCGCGCACCGAGGCCTGCCGGGTGGTGCCGCCGGTCGCGACCAGGACCCGATCGGCCAGATCTCCCGCTGCCATTCGAAAGCGATCACCGTCATCGGCGTGAATCACGGCCACCACCTGGCCGACGCGCGGGTGGCCCAGGAACCGCTCGAGCGTCCGGCGGATCACCGGTACGCCGCCGATGCGCTGATACTGCTTCGGTCCGTCAGCCGTCTGGCCTGCACGTTCGCCGCGCCCGCCGGCGACGATGATCGCTGCGACGAAACTCTTCATTCACCCCGTCCCGATTGCCGCTGCGCCATGCATCATAGGCATGTTCCTTTCGCAAGGCACAATGCTTGTCTTTTGAGCATGCCCGGATAAGGTACAGACGTGATGGCGAAAGAATCGACAGATATGATCGGTGCACATTCCGTGGGCTCCGACGCGGAGCGGTTGCGCGAGCGACTGCCGCTCGGGGCGGCGACGCTCTGCAATCGGGTGTTCATGGCGCCGCTGTCGGGGATCTCGGATGTGCCGTTCCGACGTCTGGCTCGCCGCTTCGGTGCCGGGATGGTGGTGTCCGAGATGGTCGCGAGCGGCGAGTTCGCGCGTGGCGATACCGAGAGCGCGATGCGGGCCATGCGGGACAGCGATGGGGTGCACGTCGTCCAGCTTGCCGGCCGTGAGGTGGGTTGGATGCGGGCGGCGGCCGAGCGGCTGTCTGATGGGGGCGTCGATGTTATCGACATCAACATGGGCTGTCCGGCGAAGAAGGTCGTCGGCGGTCTGTCCGGGTCGGCGCTGATGCGCGATCTCGACCACGCGCTGCGGCTGGTCGAAGCGACCGTCGCCGGCGCCGGCGGCGTCCCGGTGACGCTGAAGATGCGACTCGGCTGGGATCGCACCACGATCAACGCGCCGGAGCTGGCGCGCCGTGCCGAGGCGGCGGGCATCCGTATGGTGACCGTGCATGGACGCACGCGTGACCAGTTCTACGACGGCTCGGCCGACTGGAAGGCGATCGCAGCGGTGAAGGCGGCGGTGACGATTCCGGTGGTGGCGAACGGTGACCTGACGCGCCTGGCCGATGTGCCCGCGATGCTCGGCGCGAGCGGTGCCGACGCTGTGATGATCGGCCGTGCCGCCTGCGGCCGCCCTTGGCTTCCCGGTCTGTTCGCCGGAGCCTGCACGGTGGCTGATCTCGCCGCCATCGACGCAGCCGGTTTCGTGATCGCCCATTACGAAGCCATGCTGGAGCATTACGGCCCCAGCGTCGGCCTGCGCCACGCCCGCAAGCACCTCGGCTGGTACTGCGACGGCCTCGCGGCCTTCCCGGAGCGGCTTTCGGCGAGCGAGCGGGCGGCGCTTCTCGCGGCGAGGGATCCCGGCGCGGTGATGGGCCAGCTGCTGCGGCTCTTCGACGGGCTCAGTCTGGCCGATCTCGAAGCGGTCGATCCGGCGTGCGAACTCCGGCGGGCGGCCTGAGCCATGCGCAGCCCGCTTTCGAATGACGGCAAGATCGCGATCCTCAACGCGCTGCCGCACCCGGTCGTGGTGGTGGACGAGCAGGGCGCCTTCGTCTTCGCCAACTCCGACGCCGAGCAGTTCTTTTCGGCCGGCGCCTCGCATCTCGTGAAGCGCAAGCTGTCGGACTTCATCCCGACCGATAGCCCGCTCTTCGCCCTGATCGACCAGGTGCGTGAGAGCCAGGCCCGGATCAGCGAGTACCGCGTCGACGTGTCGTCGCCGCGCCTCGGCAGCGAACGGCTAGTCGATCTCTACGTGTCGAGCCTGCCGGACCGGCCGGATTTCGTCGTGGTGATGATCCAGCTGCGCTCCATCGCCGACAAGATGGACCGGCAGCTGACCCACCGGGCAGCCGCCCGAAGCGTCACCGGGCTCGCCGCGATGCTGGCGCACGAGATCCGCAACCCGCTCTCCGGCATCAAGGGCGCCGCGCAGCTCCTCGAAACGGCGGCGAGCGACGAGGATCGGGTGCTGACGCGGCTGATCCAGGAGGAGAGCGAGCGGATCGGCAAGCTCGTCGACCGCATGGAGGTCTTCTCCGACCAGCGGCCGATCGAACGCTCGGCGGTAAACATCCACTCCGTGCTGGAGCACGTGAAGACGCTTGCCCGCAGCGGCTTCTCCCGCTCCACCCGCATCCTGGAGACCTACGATCCGTCGCTGCCGCCGGTCTTCGCCAATCGCGACCAGCTGGTCCAGGTGTTCCTGAACCTCGTCAAGAACGCCGTCGAGGCGGTGAACGGCCACGAGGACGGTGAAGTGCGTCTGTCGACGGCCTTCCGACCCGGCGTGCGCCTGTCGGTGCCCGGTACCAAGTCGCGCGTGGCGCTGCCGCTCGAGTTCACCGTCGAGGACAACGGACCCGGCGTCCCGGACGACATCCGCGAGCACATCTTCGACCCGTTCGTCACCACCAAGCCGAGCGGCTCGGGCCTCGGTCTCGCGTTGGTCGCCAAGATCATCGGCGACCACGGCGGGGTCATCGAATGCGATTCCCAGCCGGGCCACACGGCCTTCCGCGTCCTCATGCCGGCCTGGCGCGACGGCGATCCCGTCTCGCCGACGGGCGAGGCATGAGGCGCATGCGTATCTCCAGGAGTAGATGATGGCTGCGGCTCAGATTCTGGTGGCCGACGACGACGCGGCAATCCGCACGGTGATCTCTCAGGCGCTGATGCGGGCCGGCTTCGAGGTCCGCGTCACTGCCAACATTGCGACACTGTGGCGTTGGGTGTCGGCCGGCGACGGCGACCTCGCCATCACCGACGTCCTCCTGCCGGATGGCAATGCCTTCGACGTCCTGCCCAAGATCAAGAACACCCGGCCGGACCTGCCGGTGATCGTGATGAGTGCGCAGAACACCTTCATGACGGCGATCAAGGCGTCCGAGCGCGGCGCCTACGACTACATCCCGAAGCCCTTCGACCTCACCGAACTCGTCGCGACGGTGAAGCGGGCGATCGCCGAACCGAAGGCGGCGCAGCGCAACACCAGCTCGGAGGACGGGCAGGAGGCGATGCCGCTGGTCGGGCGCTCGCCGGCGATGCAGGACATCTATCGCGCCCTTGCCCGCATGATGCAGACCGACCTCACGGTGACGATCACCGGCGAATCCGGCACCGGCAAGGAGCTCGTCGCCCGCGCGCTGCACGACTACGGCCGCCGCCGCAAGGGGCCCTTCGTCGCGATCAACATGGCCGCGATCCCGCGCGACCTGATCGAGTCGGAGCTCTTCGGCCACGAGAAGGGCGCCTTCACCGGCGCCCAGAATCGCTCCAGCGGCCGCTTCGAGCAGGCCGAGGGCGGCACGCTCTTCCTCGACGAGATCGGCGACATGCCGATGGAGGCGCAGACCCGTCTCCTGCGCGTGCTGCAGCAGGGTGAGTACACCGCCGTCGGCGGCCGCACGCCGATCACGACCGATGTGCGCATCGTCGCCGCCACCAACAAGGATTTGCGCCAGCTGATCGCCCGCGGCCTGTTCCGCGAGGATCTGTTCTACCGGCTCAACGTCGTGCCGCTGCGCCTGCCGCCGCTGCGCGAGCGCACCGAGGATCTCCCGGACCTCGCCCGGCACTTCTTCGGCCAGGCCCAGCGCGAGGGCTTGCCGCGCAAGACCCTGAGCCAGGGGGCGCTCGACGTGATGCGGCGCTACCAGTGGCCGGGCAACGTGCGCGAGCTCGAAAATCTCGTGCGGCGCCTGTCCGCGCTGTATCCGCAGGACGAGATCTCGGCCGAGATCGTCGAGCACGAGCTGTCGAGCGAGTTCCAGAAGACGCTGCAGGGGGAGGCGGAGGGGCAGCGCCCGATCGACCTCTCCGGCTCGGTGGAGCGCTACCTCTCCGACTACTTCGCATCCTTCGGCGACGATCTGCCGCCGCCCGGGCTGCACGGCCGCATCCTGCGCGAGGTCGAATATCCGCTGATCGCAGCGGCGCTTGCCGCGACGCGCGGCAATCAGGTGAGGGCGGCGGACCTGCTCGGCGTCAACCGCAACACGCTGCGCAAGAAGATCCGGGACCTCGACATTTCGGTCGTCCGTTCGATCCGCTGACACTCAATTCAGTACGACGGGTGCGGACATGCCGATCCGGAGGTTCGGCCGGTCCCGAGTCCGCTGGACAGGATGTTGAAAAGGTGCGGAAAAGCGCTATCCCATAGGTAGCGTCCGAGCGAGGACAGCCCGGAGATCGTTTGATCGACCGGCGAGGGAGTGCCGCCCCTCCGGACGCGCCTACGATCGCTGAAGGCGCCGCAGCTCAGCGCATGCGTCGCATTGCCCTACGCTACGGTGAAGGCGTCTCGCCTCGCAGCATT
Source organism: Mangrovibrevibacter kandeliae (assembly GCF_024519155.1). Classification (GTDB taxonomy): domain Bacteria; phylum Pseudomonadota; class Alphaproteobacteria; order Rhizobiales; family Rhizobiaceae; genus Mangrovibrevibacter; species Mangrovibrevibacter kandeliae. The sequence continues at coordinate 187,984 of NZ_JANIFJ010000003.1, forward strand.
TCTCACGCTCGGCGGACGGCATGGCTACCCTCGCGCGGCCCCCGCGTCGTCCGTCACTACGCTGCCGAGTGCTGGCTTCCGTAGGGCGTTGTAAGCCGCTTTCGCTTCTCGTTGTATTTTGGACACATTACGTTGCACCTTGGCAACGTGGCTTCGATACAACGAATCATGGCACCCGAGCTGAACTCCGCGACCATCGATCCGCGTCTCGTCGGCGAGCGCCGGCGCTTCGCCGTCATCCCCGGCATCCTGGCCGTCGTCGGAGCGCTGGTGACCGGCGCGATCTCCTTCGTGGTGCTGATGGGACTGACGCCGATCGCGCCGACCGACACGGTCGTCACGATTGCCTCGTTGGTGAACGGCGCGTTCGTCCTCGTCCTGTGCGTCCTCATCGGCCGCGAAGTGATGCGCATCGTGCGTGCCCGGCGCCAGGGCAAGGCGGCCTCGCGCCTGCACGTGCGCATCGTGGTGCTGTTCGCGATCGTTGCGGTGCTGCCGGCCGTGCTCGTGGCGATCGTCGCCGGCATCACGCTCGACATCGGCCTCGACCGGTGGTTCGGCATGCGCACGCGGGCCATCGTCGAGTCGTCGATCAGCGTCGCCCGCGCCTATGTCAACGAGAATGCCCGCAACCTGCAGGGCACGACGCTGTCGATGGCCTACGACCTCGACTCGCAGCGGCGCCTCTACGATCTCGACCGCACCGGCTTCCAGCAGCTGCTGACCGAGCAGGCGAAGGGCCGCTCGCTGCTCGGCGCGCAGCTGCTGCGCAGGGGTGGCCAGCCCTTCCTCAAGGCCGAGGTGCCGGTCGAGCGGCCGCTGCCGGCGCCGCCGGACGACGCGCTGCGGCAGGCGGAGGAGGGCAATCTCGTCTTCATCCCGCCGGGCGTGACCAACCTCGTCGGCGCGATCATCAAGCTGCGCCAGATCGAGAACACCTATCTCTACACCATCCGCGCAGTCGATCCGGACGTGCTCGAGGCGCTCCGGATGATGGAGGAACGGCAGGCCGAGTACACCAGCCTGGAAAAGAACCGGGTGAACCTGCAGATCGCCTTCGCGCTGCTCTATCTCGGCATCAGCCTGATCGTCCTCCTGTCGGCGATCTGGACCGGCATCGGCGTCGCCGATCGCCTGGTCCGGCCGATCCGGTTGCTGATCTCGGCCGCCGACGACGTCAGCGAGGGCAATCTGACGGTCTCGGTGCCGGTGCGCGTGTCGGACGGCGACGTCGGCTCTCTGTCCAACACCTTCAACAACATGATCCTGCAGCTGCGCAGCCAGCGCAGCGAGCTCGTCAACGCCAAGGACCTAATCGACGAGCGTCGGCGCTTCACCGAGGCGGTGCTGGAGGGCGTGACGGTCGGTGTCGTCGGCGTCGAGGCGGACGACACCGTGTCGATCGTCAATCCGTCGGCCGAGCGCATCCTGGCCATCTCTGCGCAGGACGCCGTCGGCCGCAAGCTCGAGGAGCTGTTCCCGAACATCGCCCGCATCCATGCGGCGGCGCGCCAGTCCAACAAGGCCGAATATCAGGAGCAGGTGAAGCTGAGGATCCGGGACCGCGAGCGGCACCTGGCGATCCGCGTGACCTCGGAGGAATCGGTCCAGGGCAGCGAGTCGAGCGTTGTCACGGTCGACGACATCACCGATCTGGTCGACGCCCAGCGGTCGTCCGCCTGGGCCGACGTCGCTCGCCGCATCGCTCACGAGATCAAGAACCCGCTCACCCCGATCCAGCTCTCGGCCGAGCGCATCCGGCGGCGCTACGGCAAGATGGTCGAGGGCGATCGCGAGGTCTTCGACCGTTGCGTCGACACCATCATCCGGCAGGTCTCCGACATCGGGCGCATGGTCGACGAGTTCTCGAACTTCGCGCGCATGCCCAAGCCGAAGATGGAGAACCGCGACCTGCGCGAGGCGCTGCAGGAAGCGGTCTTCATGCGCGAGATGGGCGACCACGGCATCGCCTTCACGAGCGATTTCGGCCAGCAGCCGATGATCGGCACCTTCGACATCCGGCTTCTGTCACAGGCCTTCGGCAACCTGGTGAAGAACGCGGTCGAGGCGGTGGAGGGGGTCGAGGGCCTGGCGGGCGCCATCCGTCTCCAGGCGGCCCAGCAAGGCGACCGCTATCGGATCGAAGTGATCGACAACGGCCGCGGCTTCCCGCGGGAGGATCGCGACCGGCTGCTGGAGCCCTATATGACGACCCGCGAGAAGGGCACCGGCCTCGGTCTCGCGATCGTCCGGAAGATCATCGAGGAGCATGGCGGCACGATCGCGCTGATGGACGCCCCGGGCGGCGTCGGCGCCATGGTGCGCGTGCTCCTGCCGGCGGGCGGAACGGCGGGCGAGGACGCCGCCGCGGCGCAGCGCAGAAGCGAAGAAAGGGTATTGTGATATGGCATCGGACATCCTGATCATCGATGACGAGGCCGATATCCGCGAACTCGTTTCGGGTATCCTGGAGGACGAGGGGCACGAGACGCGCGTGGCGGCCAATGCCGATGCGGCGCTGCAGTCGATCGCCGACCGGGTGCCGCGCCTGATCTTCCTTGACATCTGGCTGCAGGGCAGCCGGCTCGACGGGCTCGATCTCCTCGACGCGATCAAGGCCCAGCATCCCGAAGTGCCGGTCGTGATGATCTCCGGTCACGGCAACATCGAGACGGCGGTCTCGGCGATCCGGCGCGGCGCCTACGACTACATCGAGAAGCCGTTCAAGGCGGACCGGCTGATTCTCGTCGCCCAGCGGGCGCTCGAGACCTCGAAGCTGAAGCGCGAGATTTCCGAGCTGCGGCGTCGCTCGAGCGATTTCAGCGAGCTGATCGGCAAGTCCCAGGCGATGAACCAGCTGCGCACGACGATCGAGCGCGTCGCACCGACCAACAGCCGCGTGATGATCCTCGGCCCGTCCGGCTCCGGCAAGGAGATGGTCGCACGGGCGATCCATGCCGGCTCGGCCCGCGCCGAAGGGCCGTTCGTCGCGCTCAATGCCGCGGCGATCACGCCGGATCGGATGGAGGTCGAGCTCTTCGGCACCGAGACCCCGGCCGGCACCGAGCGCAAGGTCGGCGCGCTCGAGGAGGCCCATGGTGGCGTCCTCTATCTCGACGAGATCGGCGACATGCCGCGCGAGACGCAGGGCAAGATCCTGCGCGTCCTGACCGACCAGACCTTCGAGCGCGTCGGGGGGAGCAAGAAGGTGAAGGTCGACGTGAGGATCATCTCCTCCACGGCCCAGAACCTCGAGTCGATGATCGCCGAGGGCAGCTTCCGCGAGGATCTGTACCATCGGCTGGCGGTGGTGCCGATCATGGTGCCGGCGCTGTCCGAGCGACGGCTCGACATCCCGCTGCTGATCGAGGCCTTCATGAAGCAGATCGGCGAGCAGACCGGCATCAAGCCGAAGCTGATCAGCGACGAGGCGATGGCGGTGCTGCAGTCGAGTGACTGGCCGGGCAACATCCGCCAGCTGCGCAACAACGTGGAGCGGCTGATGATCCTGTCGCGCGAAGGCGAGGGAGCGATCTCGGCCGACATGCTGCCGAGCGAGGTCGGCGACATGCTACCGCGCACGCCGAGCCAGTCGGACGGGCGCATCCTGGCGCTGCCGCTGCGCGATGCGCGCGAGGTCTTCGAGAAGGAGTACCTGCTCGCCCAGATCAGCCGGTTCGGCGGCAACATCTCGCGCACTGCCGAATTCGTCGGGATGGAGCGCTCGGCGCTGCACCGCAAGCTGAAGTCGCTCGGCATCTGAGAGCCGCGATGCTTGCCGTGCCCCGGGCGGCTCGTGCTACGCCGGCTCCGTCACCGGTCGCCGGCTCGGCACGCGCCGGGTGCAGGCGGCTCGGACGACGGGAAGGGAGAGAACGATGCGGGTGGTGATCTGCGGCGCCGGACAGGTGGGCTACGGCATCGCCGAGCGGCTCGCCTCCGAACAGAACGACGTCGCCGTCATCGACACGTCGCCGGCACTGATCCAGGGCGTGCGGGACACGCTCGACGCACGGGGCTTCGTCGGCCACGGCGCCCATCCCGACGTTCTCGCGGAGGCCGGCGCCGAACAGGCCGACATGATCATCGCCGTCACGCTCTACGACGAGGTGAACATGGTGGCCTGCCAGGTCGCTCACTCGCTGTTCAACGTGCCGACCAAGGTCGCCCGCATCCGGGCCCAGTCCTACCTCCAGCCGCACTGGCAGAACCTCTTCTCCACCGACCACATGCCGATCGACGTGATCATCTCGCCGGAGGTGGAGGTCGGCGAGATGGTGCTGCGGCGGATCGCGCTGCCTGGTGCGATGGACGCCGTGCGCTTCGCCGACGACACGATTGCGATGATCGCCGTTCGGTGCGACGACGACTGCCCGGTGATCAACACGCCGCTGCGCCAGCTGACCCAGCTGTTTCCCGATCTCGGCGCCACCGTCGTCGGGATCTGGCGCAACGACGCACTGTCGATCCCCCACTCGTCCGATCAGATGCTCGCCGGCGACATCGCATACGTGGTGATGGAGCGCAGCCAGGTGCGCCGGACGCTTGCGCTGTTCGGTCACGAGGAGCAGGAGGCCCGCCGCATCGTCATCGCCGGCGGGGGCAATGTCGGCCTCTACGTCGCGCGCGAGATGGAACGGCGCAATGTGGCGGCGAAGGTTCGGGTGATCGAGGCGACCCGCTCGCGCGCGGTCGACATCGCCGACCAGCTGCGGCGCACCGTGGTGCTGCACGGCAGCGCACTCGACCAGATCCTGCTCGCCGAAGCCGACATCGCGGAGGCCGATCTCCTGGTGGCGCTGACCAACGACGACCAGGTCAACATCCTCGCCAGCGTGATGGCCAAGCGCCTCGGTTGCCGCGCCAACCTCACGCTGATCAACAACCCGTCCTACCAGGACTTCACCGGCACGCTCGACATCGACGCCTTCATCAACCCGCGCTGGGTGACGATCTCACGGGTGCTCCAGCACGTGCGGCGAGGGCGCATCCGGGCGGTTCATTCGGTGCAGAACGGAGCTGCCGAGGTGATCGAGGCCGAGGCGCTCGAAACCTCGCCGCTGGTCGGCAAGCCGCTGCGCGAGATCGAGCTTCCGGACGGGCTGAAGATCGGCGCGATCCACCGTGCCGGCGCTTACGTGCCGCTCGACGGGCGCACCAAGATCAAGGCCAAGGATCGTGTGGTGATCTTCGCGGCCGCTGGCGCAGTGCGTCACGTCGAGCAGATGTTCCGCGTCAGCCTCGAGTTCTTCTGAACGCCTGCGTCAGGCGAACGGCCCCGGACGCTGTCGACGGGCCGGACAGGCGACGGGCCGAACCGCCCAGATGCGGCCACACCGGCGGCTGCGCGTGCAAATGCAAGCTTAAACGCCTATATCGGTGTAGAAAACTGTTGGCGAACATCGTGTGGCGGAGGTCCGGCTCTTGCGTTTGCACAGAGCCGGTCTTCCAAATGAGTGCGGTGCGACGGAAAAGACCGAGTCCCGGTCGGAGAGGGGGTCTCCGGCCGCTTCGGCGTGGCCGTCATGCTGTCAGCGGTCTTGGGCCCGGCCGGCGGCGCGACCCGTGACCGGGAAGGGGGCGTGGCCTCCTCTTCTGTGCGTGAAGCGGAAGAGGTGGCCGCCAACAACAAAATAATCGGGACGTACGATCATGGCTGAACGCCTGCAGAACCTTCAGGATCTTTTCCTCAACACCGTCCGCAAGCAGAAGATTTCGCTCACGATCTTTCTCGTGAACGGCGTCAAGCTGACCGGTGTGGTGACGTCGTTCGACAATTTTTGCGTGCTCTTGCGGCGCGACGGCAACTCGCAGCTCGTCTACAAGCACGCCATTTCCACCATCATGCCATCACAACCGGTCAATATGTACGAAGGCGGCGAAGAGGAGAGGAAGGCCTGATTGGCTGAACTGGACAGAGCCGGTCCGCGAGGACCGATCGAGCACCGGCAGGTGGCGACCCGCGCAGGGGTCTTCGTGCCGGTTCTGAAGCAGGCGCAGACACGGGACGAGACGGGCGCCGAGCCGACGCCGCGCAGCGAGGAGCAGCGGCTGGCCGAGGCGCTGGGCCTGGCCGCGGCGATCGAACTCGACATTCGTGCGCAAGGCATCGTGCCGGTCGGCAAGCCGCAACCGGCGACGCTGATCGGGTCGGGGAAGCTCGAGGAGATCAAGGGCGTCGTTGCAGCCGAAGAGATCGGTCTGGTGATCATCGATCATCCGCTGACGCCGGTGCAGCAGCGCAATCTCGAAAAGGAGCTGAACGCCAAGGTGCTCGACCGCACCGGCCTGATCCTGGAGATCTTCGGCCGGCGGGCGCGCACCAAGGAAGGCCGGCTGCAGGTCGACCTCGCGCATCTGCGCTACCAGCGCGGCCGCCTCGTGCGCAGCTGGACCCACCTGGAGCGTCAGCGCGGTGGTGCCGGCTTCCTCGGTGGCCCGGGCGAGACGCAGATCGAAGCCGATCGACGGCAGCTGCAGGAGAAGATCAGCCGGCTCGAACGCGAGCTCGAGGCCGTGCGGCGCACCCGCCATCTGCACCGGTCCAAGCGCAAGAAGGCGCCGAACCCGGTCGTCGCGCTCGTCGGCTACACCAATGCCGGCAAGTCGACGCTCTTCAATGCCATCACCGGCGCGGGCGTCTTCGCGCAGAACCTCCTGTTCGCCACGCTCGACCCGACGCTGCGCCGGGTCGACCTGCCGCACGGCACCGAAGTGATCCTGTCCGACACCGTCGGCTTCATCTCCGATCTGCCGACCCATCTCGTCGCCGCCTTCCGTGCGACGCTCGAGGAGGTCGTCGAGGCCGAACTGATCCTGCACGTGCGCGACATGTCGGATCCCGACGCCCTGGCGCAGTCGGCGGACGTCAACAAGATCCTCACCGACCTCGAAATCGACACCGAGGACAGCGCCCGGGTCGTCGAGGTCTGGAACAAGGTCGACCGGCTTGACGATACGGCACGCGCGCATCTGGAGGCCGCTGCCGAGGGACGGGCGGACGGGCAGGGGGTGCATCTGGTGTCGGCGATCAGCGGCGAGGGCATCTCCGGGCTCCTCGCCGACATCGAGGCTCGGATCGCCGGCCGCCCGACGGAGCTGCATCTCCAACTGCAGCCGGACAGCCTCGGCATGCTGCCCTGGATCTACGAGAACGGAGCCGTCACCGAGCGCAAGGATCGCGAGGACGGCAGCGTGGCACTCGCCATGCAGCTGACGGCACAGGCGCAGGCCGAACTGCGGCGGATGGCGGAGCGCGAGGCCGGACTCGTCCTCGTCGAGCAGGAGGGCGACAACCCGACCGGCGAGGCTGCCTCAGGCGTTGCCGCCAAGGCCTGATTTGGCCTCCTGCCAGAGCGCTTCCATCTCCGTGAGGTCGGCCTCGGCAGCGGTGCGGCCGTTTTCCTCGAGGCGCGCCTCGACGTGGCCGAAGCGGCGGCGGAACTTGCGTGACGTGCGTCGCAGGGCCGCCTCCGGATCGATCTCGTGGTAGCGTGCGAGGTTGACGAGGCTGAACAGCATGTCCCCAAACTCGTCCTCCCGCGCGTCGGCGTCCGCGCTCCGCACCGCATCCGCGAACTCGCCGATTTCTTCCCGGATCTTGTCGATGATCGGCGCCGCCGCATCCCAGTCGAAGCCGACCGTTGCGGCGCGCTGCTGCACCTTCAGCGCCTCCGTCAGCGCCGGAAACGCGGTCGGCACCGCGTCGAGCAGCCGCGCCGTGGCGCCTTCCGACGGCAGGCGGCTCCAGCCATCGGCCGGCACACCGCCGGCCCGGCGCTCGGCGCGGCGGGTGGCCTTCTCGGCGCGCTCCTCGGCCTTGATGCGGTCCCATTGACCCTTGGCGGAGCGCGCGCTGCGGGCCTCAGCGTCGCCGAAGACGTGCGGATGGCGCCGGATCATCTTGCGCGTCACGGCCTCGACGACTGCGCCGAAGTCGAAGAGGCCGAGTTCTGTGGCAAGCTGCGCGTGATAGACGACCTGCAGCAACAGATCGCCGAGCTCCTCGCAGAGCTCGTCGGCGTCGCGCCGCTCGACCGCGTCGGCGACCTCGTAGGCTTCCTCGATCGTGTACGGCACGATCGTCTCGAAACTCTGTTCGATGTCCCACGGGCACCCGGACTGCGGATCGCGCAGCGCGGCCATGATCTCGACCAGACGGGACACGTCGCGGGATGGCTGCATCAGAACTCTCCAAATGACGTCGGTGCGAGGGTGGGGCAGCTAGGCGTCAGCAGCGTGGCGAAGGCAAGAGCCGATGCGGCGTCTGGATCAGCCCTTGACGCGGCTTTCGGATTTCGCTGCCGACGAGCTTACAGCTAAGTTGCATAAGATAGATTATGGAACATGAAGAAGCCTGCGTAGCGCTTTGAAATGGCTGAGATGCGGACGTGGAGCGATCTCTAGACGCATCGATGAAAGCAGCTCCGCGTCAGGATAACGCGCAGATCCGAGGTTTCGAGGCCTGACGCTTCCTCGTCCAGCGCCTTCGCGAGGCTTCGTCGACTGGGTCTCCGGCGCCCGACACCGGGTGCTCCGCCGGCGGCTCGGCCGTCTGATAAACGCAGGCACCGCAGACGATTGGCGCTTCACGATCAGGCTTTCGCCGACAAAACTCCGGCCGCGTCCAGTCAACGGTCCGGCAGCGGCGGCTGGGCTCGTCCCGTATTGTTGGGCTCGACCGCCGCCGGCGGTCAACCGAGGTCGAAGTCGAGAACGAGTCCATCATAAGCCGGCTGAACATGCGAGGGCAGCTGGTCGCGGAGCGCCACGTAGTCGAGCGGCGTATGCATGTGCGTCAGGCTTGCTGCGGGCACGCCGAGACGTTCGACCCAGCCCATTGCCTGGCCCAGCGAGAGATGGCTCGGGTGCTCGCGATATTGCAGCGCGTCGATGACGATGTGCTCCGCGCCGGCGATGGCGGCGATGGCGCTCGGCGGGAAGTCGCTGACGTCGCTGCAGTAGGCCAGCGGGCCGATGCGAAAGCCGAGCGAGTGAATGCTGCCGTGCACCTGTTCAAACGGCAGCACGTCGATCGGCCCGCCCGGGCCATCCACCGTGAAGCGGGCGCCGGCCATGATCTGCACCCAGCGGGCGATCGGCGGATAGTTGCTGTGCGCCGGCGTTTCGAAGCAGTAGCCGAACGCCTCGGACACCCGGGCGAACGTCGGCGCGTCGGCGTGCACGGGCACTCGATGGTGTTGCGACAGCATGTAGCCGCGCAGATCGTCGATGCCGTGGATGTGGTCGGCGTGCGGATGCGTCAGGAGGACGGCGTCGAGCCGAGCGACGGCGGCCGAGATCATCTGCTCGCGGAAGTCCGGGCCGCAGTCGATGACCGCCACGGTCTTTCCATTCGAGCCGATGCGTTCGACGAGCGCCGAGGCGCGGCGGCGGCGATTGCGCGGCTCGGCCGGATCGCACGCCCCCCAATCGCCGGTGATCCGTGGAACGCCCGGCGACGACCCGCAGCCGAGGATCGTCACGCGCAGCCGCGGCGGGCTCACGATGCCGCTCGAGCGATCATGCCGACCTCGGATCCGGCACCTTCGAAAACAGCCGGAAGAAGCTGTCGCTCGTCTGCCGGGCGAAGTCGGCGATCTCCAGGCCCTTCACCTCGGCCAGAACCTCCGCCGTGTGGCGCGTGTAGCCGGGCTCGTTGCGCTTGCCCCTATACGGAGGCGGCGCGAGATAGGGTGCGTCGGTCTCGACCAGCATCCGCTCCATCGGAACGTCCGCGGCGATGGCCCGCAGTTCCTCGGACTTCTTGAAGGCGGCGATGCCCGAGAACGAGACGTAGCCGCCGAGCGATAGCCCGGTCTCGGCAAGCGCCCGGCCGGAGGAGAAGCAGTGGAGCACGAAGGGGAAGGCACCCTCGCCCGTCTCCTCGCGCAGGATCTGCGCCATGTCCTCGTCGGCATCGCGCGCGTGGATCACCAGCGGCAGCCCGGTCTGGCGCGCGGCGCGGATATGGGTGCGGAACACGCGCGCCTGCACGTCGCGCGGCGCCTTATCGTAGAAATAGTCGAGCCCGGCCTCTCCGATGGCGACGATCTTCGGCGCCGCCGCCAGCCGGACGAGCTCGTCGGTCGTCACGTCGGGCTCTTCCGCGGCCTGATGCGGATGCGTGCCGACCGAGGCATAGACGTTCGGGTAGCGCTCGGTGAGCGCGACGAGGTCGGCGAGGCGCCGCACGCGCGTCGAGATCGTCACCATCAGCTTCACGCCGTTCGCATCGGCACGTGCAATCAGCGCGTCGCGATCCGCCTCGAAATCCGGGAAGTCGAGATGGCAGTGGCTGTCGACCAGGAACACGTCGTCCATCAGCCCGCCTCGGCCTCCGGCTCGACATAGCGCGGAAACACCGGCTGCGGTGCCGGCAGCGCCCGACCGGGCGGCAGGCCGCGATCCGGGGTCAGCTCGCTAAACGAGCGCTCGTCCTCCGGCACGCCGAGCGCGGCAAGCAGCCGCCCCGCGCCATCGGGCACGAACGGCTGCAGAAGGATGCCGACGCGCCGCATGATCTCCGCGGTGACGTAGAGCACCGTCGCCATGCGCGCCGGGTCGCTCTTGCGCAGCGCCCAGGGCTCCTGCGCCGCAAAATAGCGGTTGGCGTCGGCCACCACCTGGAAGGCGGCGGCGAGGATGGCGTGCAGCTCCTGCGTCTCGACGGCGAGGCGCGCGCGCGTCAGCAAGGCGCCGCTCGCCGCCAGCATAGTCTCGTCGGCTTCGGAGAAGGCGCCGGGTTGCGGCACCCTGCCCTCGCAGTGCTTGGCGATCATCGACAGCGAGCGCTGCGCGAGATTGCCGAGATCGTTGGCGAGGTCCGAGTTGGTGCGGTTGACGATCGCCTCGTGTGAGTAACTGCCGTCCTGGCCGAACGGCACCTCGCGCAGCAGGAAGTAGCGCAGCTGGTCGAGCCCGTAGGTCTCGATCAGCGCGAAGGGATCGATGACGTTGCCGACCGACTTCGACATCTTCTCCCCGCGGTTGAACAGGAAGCCGTGTGCGAAGACGCGCTTGGGCAGCTCCAGCCCCGCGGACAGAAGGAAGGCCGGCCAGTAGACTGCGTGGAAGCGGACGATGTCCTTGCCGATGACGTGGAGGTCGGCGGGCCAGAAGTGGCTGCGCGGCCCCTCGTCCGGGTAACCGGTCGCGGTCAGGTAGTTGGTCAGCGCGTCGACCCAGACGTACATCACATGGTCGTCGGCGTCCGGAACGGGAATGCCCCAGTCGAAGGTGGTGCGGGAAATCGACAGGTCGCGCAGCCCGGACCTGACGAAGGACACGACCTCGTTGCGCCGCTCGGTCGGACCGACGAAGTCCGGGTGCGACTCGTAATGGGCGAGCAGCCGCTCCTGGAAGGCGGAGAGACGGAAGAAATAGCTGTCCTCCTCCACCCATTCGACCGGCGTGCCCTGTGGCCCGTAGCGCTTGCCGTCCTCGCGCAGGCTGGTCTCGTCTTCGGCGTAGTAGGCCTCGTCGCGAACCGAGTACCAGCCCGAATAGCTGTCGCGGTAGATGTCGCCGGCCGCCTCCATGCGGCGCCAGATGTCCTGGCTTGCGGCGTAATGGCGCGGCTCGGTGGTGCGGATGAAGTCGTCGTTGGTGCCGCCGAGCGCGGCGGCCATGCGCTTGAACTCGCCGGCATTGCGCTCGGCGAGATCCTGCACGGGAAGGCCCTGGTCGCGCGCCGTCTGCAGCATCTTGATGCCGTGCTCGTCGGTGCCGGTCAGGAAGAAGACGTCGTAGCCGTCCAGCCGCTTGAACCGGGCGATCGCATCGGTCGCAATCAGCTCATAGGCGTGGCCGATGTGCGGCTTGCCGTTCGGATAGGAGATCGCGGTGGTGATGTAAAAAGGTTCGGCCATCGTCCGGCAGGTTCGTCAAAGGTGCTCGCCCCTGCCACATAGGCCATCCCTCCCCGCGCCTCAATGCGAAAGCCGCCGCTGCAACGCGTCCGCCGTGCGCCCTCAGCTGTCCGACGGCGCGGCGGCCGACCGCAATTCGGCCAGACCGGCAAAGAAGCTGAGGAGCGTCTGCTTGCGATCGAGATTGTAGGCGGCGGCCTCGGCGAAGCGGTTGCGCTCGGCGCGCCAGAACTCGGCGAGCCTTGCAGCCCCCGCGGCGTCCTCGACGAGCCGCGCCTCCGCCTCCTCGGCCAGCGCCCGGAACAGGCCTTCGACGAGGAGGTCATGGGCGCTTTCGCGGCCCTTCAAGACGAGCGCGTCGGCCACGGCATGGATCTCGCTCCATTCCGGCTGCGGCGCGGCGTAGAGCCGGCGCAGCCGCTCCTCGACCTCCAGTCCGCCGCTGAGCGCCATGGCGATGGCCGTGCGCACGCTGCCCTCGGCAAGCGCGGCCGCGCGCTGGGCCTCGCCGGGATCGATCGCCACCGGCAGATCCGCCAACACCGTCGCCAGCGTCGCCTCGTCGAGCGGCTCGAAGCGCAGCACCCGGCAGCGGGAGCGGATGGTGGGCAGGATGCGGCCCGGTGCGTGGTTGACGATCAGGAACACCGATCGCGCCGGTGGCTCCTCCAGGATCTTCAGAAGCGCGTTGGCGGCGCTGCGGTTCATATCGTCCGCCGGATCGACGATTGCGACCCGCCAGGCGTCGCGCCCTGTCGTCGCGTGGAAGAAGCGGTTCAGCCGGCGCACCTCGTCGACCGTGATCTGGGTGCGAAAGCCGCTGCCGCGGTCGACCGGTGGCCGGGCGATGTGCAGGAGATTCGGATGGCTGCCCTGGGCGATCTGCCGCCGCACGGCGGCGGCCGTCGGTGGATCGGCGTCCGGCGGTGTCAGCAGTGCGCGGGCGAACTCGAAGGCGCTCGTCGCCTTGCCGATCCCCCGAGGGCCCTGGAAGAGCCAGGCGTGGTGCAGCCGGCCCGCGGCGCGTGCGGCAGCCAGCGCCTGCCGTGGCTCGGCATGGCCGCGCACCCTGCAGGTTTCGGCGGGGCCGGGAATGCCGTCGAGCGTGTCGTGCTGCTCCGGCGCCAGAGCCTCGCTGGAACTCACGCGCCGCCGGCGCCCTGTACGGCCGCGCCGAGCGAATGGCCCACACGCTCGAGGCGGTGGGCCGAGAGACGATCTTCGACGATGCGGGCGATCTCGTCAGCCACGGCGTTCACCGGCTGGCGGGCGTCGACCACCACGCAGCGGTCGCTCTCCATCTCCGCGATGCCGAGGAAACCGCGGCGCCGGCTTTCGTGGACGGCGACGTCCTCCTTCTCGAAGCGGTCCGGCAGAGCCTTGCCGCGGCGCGCGGCGGCGCGGCGTAGCCCATCCGCAGCCGGCAGGTCGAGCACGATCGTGAGGTCCGGATAGACGCCGGACAGCGCGGCGCGCTCGAGACAGTCGAGGAGTTCGGTGTCCATGTCCGAACCGAGGCCCTGATAGACGCGGGTGGAATCGTGGAACCGGTCGCTGATGACGATGCGCCCGGCCTCCAGCGCCGGCCGAATCAGCTGCGCCACGTGGTCGGCGCGCGCCGCAGCGAAGAGGATCGCTTCGACCTCTTCGCCAAAGGCCTCCGCCGCGCCCGACAGGATGACGTAGCGCAGCGCGTCCGCGCCGGGCGATCCGCCCGGTTCGCGGGTCGTCACGACGTCCCTGCCCTCCTCCCGCAGCCAGCCGGCCAGCCGCTCGATCTGCGTAGTCTTGCCGCTGCCTTCGCCACCTTCGAAGGTGATGAAGAAGCCCGGCACGGACTGGGATGACAGGGAGGCGTCCATCGCCGATGTCGACCTTGATACTCGTTACAGCGTCTTCAGCCAGCCGAAGGCGAGTTCGCCGACCGCGTCAAGCGCACGTTCGGAGAAACTGCCCTGGGGCACGGCTTCGGCAGCATAAAGCGGGCGGCTGACGCTCGCCAGGCCGCCGATGCGCAGCACCAGGGTGCCGACCTGCTCGCCGGCGGCCACCGGCGCCTGCAGCGGCTCGTCATATTGGATGTGTGCGCTCACGCTCTGCGGCGCGTCCGTCGGAATGTAGGCGACGATCGGGTCCTGCACGACAAGACCGACGCCGTTCGCTGCGCCGCCGAAGATCTCGGCGCTGCCCACGCGATCGCCCGGCCTGAAGAGCTGGGCGCGGCGAAAGCTCGTCGCCGCCCAGGCCATCATGCGGCGGGACTCGTCGGTGCGGTCCTTCAGGCTCGGCAGGCCGCTCATTGCCAGGTAGGTGAGGCGCGGACCGGCTTCGGTGACGCCGAGGAGCGCATAGCCAGAAGCCTCCGTGTAGCCGGTGCCCATGCCGGTCGCGCCCTGATCCAGCGACAGGAGCGGATTCCGGTTGCGCTGGAAGATGTTGTTCCACTCGAAGCTCGGCTCCGAGTAGATCTTGTAGAGCTCCGGGTAGGTGGTGCGGATGTGCCGGGCGAGGAGGACGAGGTCGCGGACCGTGACCTGCTGACCTTCGGCCGGCAGGCCAGTCGGATTGACGAACACCGAATCCGTCAGGCCGATCTCCACCGCGCGCTGGTTCATCAGCTTTGCGAAGGCCGCCTCCGAGCCCGCCATGCCCTCGGCAATGGCGATGCAGGCGTCGTTGGCCGCCTGTACGATCGCGCCACGGATCAGCGCGCCGAGCGGCACCATCGAGTTGACCTTGGCGAACATCGTCGAGGTGCCCGAGGGCGCGCCGCCGGTACGCCAGGCGTGCTCGGTGACCTTGAACTCCTGGTCGAGGGTCAGCTTGCCCGAGCGGATCGCCTCGAACACCACCTCCATCGTCATGAGCTTGGCGAGCGAGGCCGGCGGAAACGGCTTTCTGGCGTTCTTCTCGTAGAGGATCGCGCCCGTCTCGCCGTCGACGATCAGCGCTTCCTCGGCGGTCGTTGCGAGCATCGCCGCCGCCGCCGCCGCGGCCGGCTCGGCCGCTCCGGCTCTGGCGGGAATCGCAACGTCGAGGCAGAGGATAGTCGCGGCGATCAGCGATCGGATGAACTGTCTCTGCGGCATGCAAACCCGGCTCGATCGCGCTGTATCCGACCTGTCAGGCCATCATAGCAGATCGCCGCCCCTCAGTGACAGATCGATCCATTGAGCAATCCGCGGCTTTTTCAGTCGTCGCGCAGGATGAAGGCGTCGCTCGCGCCCGCCGCCCACAGCGCCTGCAGCACCGAATTGGCGTCGTCGGTCGACGACAGAGCGAGATCGAGCGACCGCGTCCCGTCGCCGAGCATGTCCTCGGTGAGAAGCCCGTGACCCCTCGATGCGCGACGCACCTGGGCGAGCACGCCGGGGTTCGAAATGGTGCCGAGGGTGATGTGGACGGTGCCGGCATCGGTGGACTGCGAACGGGCGGCAGCGACCGGCGCGGCACCGAGGGACAGGAGCGCCCTCGCCGCTCCGCCGCGAGGCGCATCCGGGGCGAAGGAGGCCGAATAGGCCGTCCGCGCCGCCGCCTGCTTGTCGGCGGCAAGGTCCTGCTGGATCAGGCTGGCGATGTCGACGCCGCCGTTGCCGAGCGCCTCCAGCGGGCGCACGCCCGGCAGGCGGCTTGCCTGCGCCGGCGTGGCGTAGGCGGTGGCGGCCGGCGCGGCGGGCGCATCGTTCTGCGCGATCATCACGCCGGTCGGCAGGCCGTCATTGATCGGGCTGGCATCGCCCGGCCGGTAGGAGGCCATCAGCATCGGCGTGTCGTCACCTTCGAGCGGCGCGCGCCCGACATAGTCGACCTGCACCTCCGCGACGCCGTGATGCTTGAAGTGCAGCATCTCGGCTGCCCGTTCGGACACGTCGATGACCCGGCCATGGGCGTAGGGGCCGCGATCGTTGACCCGTACCATGATCGACTCGCCCGTCGATTTGTTGGTGACGCGGGCGTAGGACGGGAGCGGGAAGGTCGGATGCGCGGCCGAGAGGCCGTACATGTCGTAGACCTCGCCGTTGGCGGTCAGGCGCCCGTGGAAGTTGGAGCCGTACCAGGATGCGTCTCCTGCCTTCGAGTAGCCCGGCTGCTCCTTCGGGTAGTACCACTTGCCGCGAACCTTGTAGGGCTTGCCGACCTGCTCGCGACCGCCGCCCTTGCGCACCCGCTTGGTGGCGGTGACGCGGGGGCTGGCCTTCACGCCCATGTCCCTCTCGAGAAACGGCTTCGACTTGTCGAGCGGCGCCGCCTCGTCGTGCGTCGACGACGCCGACTGGCAGCCAGCCGACGCGAGGCAGGCAAAGGCTGCGGACACGAACAGGACGCGTCGCGTTGCAACCGCGAATTCGGGCATGCGGATTGTTCCCCTCGGCATGTCGTCTTGGAGAGACGCGTGGTCCCCTTGCCCCTCTCCTCGCCGCCGGACCTTAAGCGGGGATTAACAGCCGGGGCAACCGTCCCGGCGCGTGATCGCCCGATGTTAGGGCTTGTGGCGAAACCTTGACTGTTGCCGGCCAGCGACAGCGATCGCGGCAACGGCAGCACGAACATGCCGGCGATGTGCGGGGACTTCACCGTGCGGCTAGGGATCGCCCGATGCACCGCATTGTGTGAGACGCCAAGATCTTGGCACCGGTGCAAGCCGCCACGAGTTTCAGCGTGGCGTCTCACGGCAGCCGCTGAACAAGCGCCGCATTTCCGCCGCGGGAATGCCATTTTCCCTTCGCCCGGCGTCTTGAGATCACATATTGTTACAGGCGCAGATTCCGGTCTCTCACCTTGCCTTCGCGGTGTCAGCGCCAGTAAGGAGACGGAGCGGGATGGGTGGCCGAGTGGTTGAAGGCACCGGTCTTGAAAACCGGCGAAGGTGAAAGCCTTCCGTGGGTTCGAATCCCACCCCATCCGCCACCGCATCAGGCTCAGGCAAAGGCTGTGCCGCTGTCTTCGCGGGGCCTTTCGTGCCTCGGCATCCTGCGCGTCGACGGGATGCTAACGCTGCCTCGCGCAGCGGCGCGGCGGTGGCGACGGTGACGTCGCACCCGGCGCGATTGCCCCCCGATCCGCAGGGTACGACGGGCACGGCTGAATCCTCATGATCCGCACGCCCCCGACCCCGGGCAGGCCATCGCGGCACAACGTCGGGACACGCCCGTGACAGGATCTCCGATCGCAGATCCCACGAGTGTGTGGCATCCGCCGCCTCTCGTACATGGAAGCAGTCTCGTCCCGCACGGACGCGTCCGGGATCGGGACGCGCAGGTCTGGAGCCCGGTCGTCGGGCTCGCCGGGCCTGCAGCGAGCACGCCTTGGTCCTTTTTGGACACCGACGCAGGCTGCGATCCGTGCCTCTGCCGGCCGGTGCGGTCTAGACCAGGACCGTCAGCGCCTGGCGAAGGTCTGCAAGAAGCCGCCGACGGCATAGAGGTAGAGGCTGGAAGCGACGAGACCCCACTTCGCCCAGGCGGGAGGCGCCATCCCCGCCATGAGGGCCACGACCGCGAGCAGCGACCAGATCGCGAAGATCGACAGGTTCACCGCACGCAGGCGCACCACCCGCACCGGGTGGAGGAACCACACCGGCATGAAGGTCAGGATGGCCGAAAGGAGAATTGCGCCAAAGGAGATCCACTCGTTTGGCTTCACCGCGAAGACGGTGAAGACCAGCATGTTCCAGGCGACCGGGAAGCCGCGGAAGAAGTTGCCCTTCGTCTTCATCCGCGTGTCGGCGTAGTAGATGGCGCTGGTGAGGACGATGAGCGCGGCCGACAGGAACGACAGCGTCGGGCCGATCAGCCCCGACTGGTAGAGTGCGAAGGCGGGGATGATCACATAGGTGACGTAGTCGATGATCGAGTCGAGGAGGTCGCCGGACCAGTCCGGCAGCTTGCGCTTGATGTCGATGCGGCGGGCGATCGGCCCGTCGATTCCATCCACGAAGAGCGCGATGCCCAGCCAGGCAAAGGCCGCGACCCAGCGCCGCTCCGCCACGGCGATGATCGACAGGAACGCCCACAGCGCGCCGCTCGCCGTCAGTAGATGCACGGTGAAGGCCCGCACCTGCTCCAGTCGTGTCACCTGCGAATCCATTCCGGTTGCGTCATCCCGTCCTGCGCGGCCCCGTCTTCGGCCATTGCCATCCGGTCTAGCGAGGGTATGTCAGCATTCCAATGGCAAAAGTGCCGGATCGTCGAGCCGTGGTCCGGTCCAAGGGTGGGTTCGCATGCAAGTCATCAGACGCGAGGTCGCCGTGGTGGGCGGCGGGCTGGCCGGCTATGCCGCGGCCATCGCCATGGCCGACGCCGGATTCGACACCGTGCTCGTCGCGCCGAAGGCCGGTGCCGCCGACGGCCGGACGACCGCGCTGATCGGCGGCTCGGTGACGTTCCTCGATCGCCTGGGGGTGATCGAGCAGGCCCTCGTCGATCTGGAGCCGATGAAGGTGATGCGGCTCGTCGACGACACCGGCCGGCTCCTGCGCGCGCCGACCGTCGAATTCCGCGCCTCCGACATCGATCTCGACGCCTTCGGCTACAACATCGAGAATGCCGCGCTCGCGCGCGCGCTCGCGGCGGTCGCCGAAGCGCACGCGGAGCGTCTGACCGTGCTCGACACCACCGCCAGCGGGCTCGAGGTCGACGAGGATGGCGCGACCGTCCTCTTGCGCAGCGGCGACAGGCTGCGCGTGTCGCTGGTCGCCGCCGCGGACGGGCGCCGCTCGCTGCTGCGCGACGCCGCGGGCGTCGGCCTTCGCGAATGGGCTTACCCGCAGTCGGCGATCGTCCTCAATTTCGGGCACGCCGTGCCGCACGCGCACGGCTCGACCGAGTTCCACACCCGCACGGGCCCGTTCACGCAGGTGCCCCTGCCCGGCGCGCGATCCTCGCTCGTCTGGGTCGAGGAGCCGGGTGCCGCGGCGCTGTTCGTCGACCTGAAGGCCGAGCGGCTGTCGGAGATCGTCGAGCGGCGGCTGCACTCCCTGCTCGGCGCGGTGAGTGTCGAGGCGCCGGCGCGGATCTTTCCGCTGCGCGGTGCGACAGCGACGCGCCTCACCGCACCGCGCGTCGCACTCGTCGGCGAAGCCGGCCACGTGTTTCCGCCGATCGGTGCACAGGGTCTCAATCTTGGTCTGCGCGATGCAGAGGCGATCGTGCGCGCCGCAGCGGCCGAGCGCGCCGATCCGGGCAGCCGCGTCGCGCTTGCGCGATACGAGGCGGCGCGCGCCGCCGATGTGGTGACGCGGACCCTCGGGGTCGACCTCCTCAACCGCTCGCTCCTCGCCGACATGCTCCCCGCGCAGGCGCTGCGGGCGGCGGGGCTGACGGCGCTCGCGGCCTTCTCGCCTCTGCGCCGGTTGGCCATGCGCGAGGGCCTGTCGCCGGGTGCGGGGATGACCGGCGTACCACGGCGGCTGCGTGCCGGCCTGGGCGCGGCTTGACCTTCGCCGGCGCGGCCCGCCGAGCCTGACACTTGCCTTGCCAGAGGCTCTCCGGCTATCTCCGCTCGACAGCGTCCCGGACAACCATGCAGATAGCCCGTTTCAGCATCGGACAGATCGTCCGCCATCGGATCTACCCGTTCCGGGGCGTGATCTTCGACGTCGATCCCGTCTTCGACAACACCGAGGAATGGTACGAGGCCATCCCCCTCGACATCCGGCCGCGCAAGGATCAGCCCTTCTACCATCTGTTCGCCGAGAACGCGGACAGCGAGTACGTGGCCTATGTGTCGGAGCAGAATCTCGAGATCGACGACAGCGACCTGCCGATCCGGCACCCGCAGGTGAGCGAGTTGTTCGACGGACCGGTCGAGGGCGCTTACCGCCTCAAGCATCAGCTGGCGAACTGAGCACAGGCGGCAGGTCCGTTCAGCCGGTCAGGCACCAAAGCGCAGCAGTAAAAGAAAAGGCGGCGCCGAAGCGCCGCCCTTGCAGAACACGTCTGACCGGTCTGGCTGCGATCACTGGGCCGGCGGTGCCGACTTCGCGGCGTCCTGCGCCTGATCGAACTCCTGCTTGCGGGCCTCGGCCTGCTTGTCGAGCGCGTCCTTCAGCTGCTGCTGGCGCTTGGCGAGCTCGGACTGGGTCTTCGGCGGGCCGTCATACGCGGCGGTGAAGCCCGACAGCGTCACCTTCACCGGGTTCGGCTGGCGCTGGAAGTTCAGCGAGGTGATCGTCATCCCGTTGCCCTTCTTCATCGACGCAACGAGCGCGTCGCTGAGCGGCGCCTCGGCGATGCAGCGGTCGGGGAAGCAGACGGAGTAGTTCAGCGTCGCCGGAGCGTTGGTGTCGATCTGCATCTGCACGCCCGCCGGGATCACCCGGCCGGTGGGCACCACGGCCTGCAGCACCTTCTGGTTGACCTTGCCCTTCACCTCGATGAGGTTGATGGCAGTCACCACCTGACGGGTGTCGGCGATCACCGTGTACTGGGTGTTGCAGATCTCGTTTTCGCCCTGTGGCGAGCAGACCTTGAACCACTCGGTCGGGACGCTCTGGGCCGAAGCGGACGTGACGGCGAAGCCGGCCGAGGCCAGGCTGAGGAGCCCGGCGGCGAGCGCTGCGGTGCTGACACGGATCGAAGGGTGCTTCACGGGTCTTGGGTCCTTCGGGGAATGGGGGTGTTCTCTTGAATGCGCTTCCATAGCGGCCTTGCTGGTCTTTCGCAAATGCGGCCGAAGCAAGGCTCCGACGGGCTTGCCGGGCCGTCCGTGGTGGTCATTTCGGGCCGGGCGGGCTAGCGTCCCGGCCGTTCGAGTCAGCCCGAAACAGGATCGCGATGCCCCTCCGCTCCCGTCTGTTCACCGCCTGCCTGCCGCTCGCGGCGGGGGTCATCGCGCTCTGCCTCGGCGGCGGCGCCGCCGGTCCGGCTCGCGCCGCGCCGGCGCACGCGATCGCGATCCTCGGCGAGCCGGCGCTGCCGGCCGGTTTCGACCATCTGCCCTATGTCGATCCCGACGCGCCGCAGGGCGGCGTGATGCGCTACGGGGTGTACGGCACCTTCGACAATCTGAACCCGGTGATCGTGAAGAGCGCGCTGACGACGGCGCGAGGCCTCTGGCTCGACCGTGAGTTCGGCAATCTCGTGTTCGAGCCCTTGATGCAGCGCTCGGTCGACGAGCCCTTCACGATGTACGGCCTCCTCGCCGAAACGGTAGAGACCGATCCGGACCGCAGCTACGTCGAGTTCCAGCTGAACCCGAAGGCAAAGTTCTCGGACGGCGAGCCGGTGCGGCCGGAGGACGTCCTCTTCACCGTCGACATGCTGCGGCAATATGGCCGTCCGATCTACGCCAACTGGCTGCGCCCGGCGGTGAAGATCGAGAAGGTCGGCGAGCACGGCGTACGCTTCACCTTCGACGACACGGCCGACCGCGAGACCCCGCTGCTGATCGCCGGCCTGCCCGTATTGCCCGAGCACGCCTTCGACCGCGCGCAGTTCGGCGACACGACCCTGAAGCCGGTGATCGGCTCGGGGCCCTACGTCATCGCCGACGTCCAGCCGGGCCAGCGCATCACCTACAAGAAGAACCCGGACTACTGGGGCAAGGACCTGCCGATCAAGCGGGGCCTCGACAATTACGACGAGATCTCGATCGACTATTTCCGCGATGCCAATGCCCAGTTCGAGGCGTTCAAGAAAGGCCTCTTCTACGTCTATCTCGAGGGCAATCCGCGTCATTGGCAGACGGCCTATGACTTCCCGGCGGCCGGCGACGGACGGGTGGTCAAGGAGAGCTTCCAGACCAAGACGCCCGTCGGCATGCGCGCCTTCGTCTTCAACACCCGGCGCAAGGTGTTTTCCGACGTGCAGGTGCGCAAGGCGCTGTCGCTGCTCTTCGACTTCGAATGGGCGAACGCCAACCTTTACTACGGCGCCTACAAGCGCACCGAGAGCTTCTTCGAGGGCTCGGAGCTCTCAAGCATCGGCAAGCCGGCGAGCGATCGAGAGAAGCAGCTTCTGGCGCCCTATGCCGACGAGCTGGAGCCGGACGTGATGGCCGGCACCTATCATCCCGCGATCAGCGACGGCTCCGGCAGCGACCGCACGCTCCTGCGCGAGGCGGTGAACGAACTGAAGGCCGCCGGCTACGACTTCAAGGGTCGGCAGATGGTGGGTCCCGACGGGGCGCCGCTCGGCTTCGAGATCATGGTGCAGACGGCCGAGGAGGAGCGGATCGCCAGCGCCTACCAGCGCACCCTCGCCCGCATCGGAGTCGCCGTCTCGATCCGCCAGCCGGACGACGCGACCTACCAGCAGCGCAAGCAGGATTTCGACTATGACATGCTGCTTTTCACCTACTACGCCTCGCTGTCGCCGGGCGTCGAGCAGGTCGGCCGCTGGGGCTCGAGCTCGAAGGACGCGCCGGGGTCGTTCAACTATGCGGGCGTCGGCGATCCCGGCGTCGACGCGCTGATCGCGAAGATGGTGACGGCGACGACGCGCGAGGAGTTCGTCGACACCGTGCGGGCCTATGACCGGCTGCTGATCTCGGGCCATTACGTCGTGCCGCTGTTCAACATCGGCGAGCAGTGGCTGGCGCGCTGGAGCTTCATCCGTCATCCGGACGTCACCCCGATCACCGGCTACTACCTCCCGGCCTTCTGGCGCGATCCGAAGGCACAGTAGGTCCGGCCGTCGATCGGCAACGAGAGGCGCCGTCATCGACGCTGCGGTCTTATCCCCAGGAGACGCGCGGCAGGCGGGGGGTGCGTGCGCCGGTCCCTTCGTCCGGCCGCAGCGCGGCACCTTTTCCCCGGCGGGAGGACGAGGGAGCCGAGCGTCACGCATTCGCGCCTCCCGGTCGGCCTCAGGCCTGCAGCAACGCCCGCCACCAGTCCTCGTGCGAGCCCTCGTGGTTGGCCATGCCGGGCCTGGTCAGGCAGCCGCGCGGGGCGACATAGCTGTCGATGCGCCGCACCGGGCGCTCGTGCCAGCCGATGTTGAAGGCGAAATAGCGCGGAAAGACCTGCAGGCTCGAATAGGGCAGATGGTCGTGGATCCACCAGGCGAGCCGCTGCCAGTCGCCCTCGCGCTGAAAACGGTCCCAGACTGCAGGCACGACCACGCAGACCATCGCGCCCATGCAGCCCTCGGCGTCGCGCCTATCCCAGATGTGGCCGGCATGGGTCTTCGCGTTGGTCGAGCAGCTGTAGCCCGCCCTGCCCTCGCGCTGCAGCCGGCAGCCGAGCGCGTTCACCACCGGCGAGCGGTAGCCGGAGCGGATCGCGATCCGGCCGAAGCGATCCTGTAGCGGTTCGAGCAGATCTTCGCAGAGCCGCGTGCCTGCGGCGATCGCCAGCTTCGGATCGTCGGGTGCGTTGAGGAGGCCGTGCATCTGCGCGATCTCCGAATGGAGGAAGTCGCGGAGGAAGAAGCTCTTGGACAAGCGGACGCGGCCGAGCTCGGTGAGGCGCGCGACCGAGCCTGGAGCGGGCATGCGGCAGTCTCCCATCGATTGCGCGCCGCCGCGATGCCCTGCGTCGGTCGCTTGGGCGACCGGTCAGAACGAGCGATCCGGTCTTCACCGGACATCCTCTAGGCCGACGCGCATGCTCGCGGCCACCCGATTTCAGGTCCGCGCGTCGTGCGTGCCTCGCTGCGGATGCAACGGGCCGTGACCAAGGTGGCGCCCGCGTCCGCGCTGCGCCTCAGGCCGCCTGCTTCTCCACCGCGTCGGCGAACTTGGCGAGCTGCGTTGCCACCACTGCCGCGCCGTTCAGCCGCTTCTGCGGCGTCGGCCAGTCGCGGATGAGGACGATCGACTGGTCCGGCCGGATCTTGGCCGAGACGCCCTGCTCGCCGATGTAGCGCACCAGCGCGCCTGGATTGACGAAGGTCTTGTCGCGGAAGTGGATGACGAGGCCCTTCGGCCCGGCATCGAGCTTGTCGATGTTCGCCTTGCGGCACAGCGTCTTGATGTAGACGACCTTGAGCAGGTGCTCGACCTCGGGCGGCGTCGGCCCGAAGCGGTCGATCAGCTCGGCGCCGAAGCCGTCGATCTCGCGCGCGTCCTGGAGGTCGGCAAGGCGCCGGTAGAGGCTCATGCGCAGCTGCAGGTCCGGGATGTAGCTCTCCGGGATCATCACGGCCGTGCCGAGGGTGATCTGCGGCGACCACTGGCCGTCGCCGACGGCCGCCTCGCCCTTCATCTCGGCGACCGCCTCCTCCAGCATCTGCTGGTAGAGCTCGAAGCCGACCTCCTTGATGTGGCCGCTCTGCTCCTCGCCGAGAAGATTGCCGGCGCCGCGCTGGTCGAGGTCGTGGCTCGCGAGCTGGAAGCCGGCGCCGAGCGTGTCCAGCGACTGCAGCACCTTCAGTCGCCGGTCGGCACCCGCCGTCGGCGTCTTGTTCGCCGGGATGGTCAGCAGCGCGTAGGCCCTCTGCTTGGAACGGCCGACACGCCCGCGCAGCTGGTAGAGCTGGGCGAGGCCGAACATGTCGGCGCGGTGGACGATCATCGTGTTGGCGGACGGGATGTCGAGGCCGGACTCGACAATCGTCGTCGAGAGGAGAACGTCGTACCGGCCCTCGTAGAAGGCGTTCATGATGTCGTCGAGTTCGCCCGGCGGCATCTGGCCGTGCGCGACGGCGACCTTCAGCTCCGGCACCTGCTGGTCGAGGAAGTCCTTGATGCCGGAGAGGTCGCTGACCCTCGGCACGACGTAGAAGCTCTGGCCGCCGCGGTAGCGCTCGCGCAGCAGAGTCTCGCGCACGACGAGGGGATCGAAGGGCGCGACGAAGGTGCGCACCGCCATGCGGTCGACGGGCGCGGTGGTGATCAGCGACAGTTCGCGCACGCCCGTCAGGGCGAGCTGCAGCGTGCGCGGGATCGGCGTCGCCGACAGCGTCAGCACGTGGACGTCCGACTTCAGCTCCTTCAGCCGCTCCTTGTGCTTGACGCCGAAATGCTGCTCCTCGTCGATGATCAGCAGTCCCAGATTCTTGAACTCGACGCCCTTGCCGAGCAGCGCATGGGTGCCGACCACGATGTCGATCTGACCCTCCTTCAGGCCCTTCTTCACCTGGGTGAGCTCCTTCGGCGCGACGAGCCGCGAGGCCTGCGCGACGTTCAGCGGGAAGTCGCGGAAGCGGGCGGCGAAGGTCTTGTAGTGCTGGCGCGACAAGAGCGTCGTCGGCACGACGACTGCGACCTGCAGCCCGTTCATCGCCGCGACAAAGGCGGCGCGCAGCGCCACCTCGGTCTTGCCGAAGCCGACGTCGCCGCACACCAGCCGGTCCATCGGCCGGCCGAGCGACAGGTCGTCGACCACCGATTCGATGGCGGTCAGCTGGTCCTCGGTCTCGTCATAGGGAAAGCGCGCCGCGAACTCGCCCCACAGGCCCTCCGGCGGGGCGAGCTTCGGCGCGCCGCGGGTGTAGCGCTCGGCGGCGATGCGGATCAGCCCGCCAGCCATGTCGAGCAGCCGCTTCTTCAGCTTGGCCTTGCGCGCCTGCCAGGCGCCGCCGCCGAGCTTGTCGAGAATCGCGTCGGAATTCTCGCCGCCATAGCGCGACAGGAGCTCGATGTTCTCGACCGGCAGGAACAGCCGGTCGTCGCCGGCATAGTGCAGCTCCACGCAGTCGTGTGGCGCACCGGCCGCCTCGATCGTCCTGAGGCCGACGAAGCGCGCGATGCCGTGCTCGACATGGACGACGATGTCGCCCTCGGCGAGACCGGTGACCTCGGAGATGAAGTCGGCGCCGCGCTTCTTGCGCCGGCCACGCCGCACCAGACGGTCGCCGAGGATGTCCTGCTCGCCGATGACCGCGAGGCTCTCGGTCTCGAAGCCGGCCTCGATGCCGAACACGGCGGTGGCCACCGTGCCCTTCGGGAGCTTTTCGATCTCGGCGAGGCTCTCGACGGTCTTCATCCCGCCCAGCCCCTGCTCTTCCAGCACCTGGCACAGGCGCTCGCGCGACCCCTCCGACCAGGCCGCCAGGAGCACGCGCTTGTCGTGCCGCAGCGTCGCGATGTGCGACACCGCCACCTGGAAGACGTTGACGTCGCCGGCCGAGCGCTCGCTGGCGAAGCTGCGACCGCGCGCGACCTCAAGATTGGAGGTCCGCGTCGTCCCGGCGTCGGTCAGCGCATAGGAGGAGAGCCGGATCGGGTCGGCGACCGCGAGTCCGCCCGACAGTTCGTCGTCGGAGAGATAGAGCGCGTCGGGCTCCACCGGATTGTAGGGGATCGCCTCGCCGCCGGCGGTGCCGGCTGGATGCCTCCGCGCCTCGTAGTGGTCGGCGATCAGCTTGCGGCGCTCGCCGATCGCTTCCCCGGTGAGGTGGTCGAGCACCAGCGTGAAGCCGGCGCAATAGTCGAACAGCGTCTCGAGACCGTCGTAGAACAGCGGCAGCCAGTGCTCCATCCCGGCGAAGCGCCGGCCTTCGCTGATCGCGGTGTAGAGCGCATCGTCGCGGCTCGGCGCGCCGAAGCGCTTCACGTAGTTCGAGCGGAAGCGGCTGATCGTCTCCTCGGTCAGCGTCACCTCCGAGACCGGGGTCAGCTCGAAGCTCTTCAGCTGGCCGGTGGTGCGCTGGGTCGCCGGGTCGAAGGCGCGGATCGTCTCTAGGGTGTCGCCGAAGAAGTCGAGCCGCACCGGCTCCTCGGCACCGGGCGCGAAGAGGTCGAGGATGCCGCCACGCACGGCGAACTCGCCGCGCTCGCGCACCGTCGAGACGCGCTCGAACCCGCCGCGCTGCAGGACCTTGACGATCTCGTCCATCACCACCCGGTTGCCCGCGCGCGCCGACACCGACTCCTGCGCCAGCGCCGTCATCGGCGGCATCTTCTGCAGGAGCGCGTTCGCCGTGGTCAGCACGATCGCCCGGTGCGGGTCCTTGCGCAGCCCCGTCAGTGCGGCCATGGCCGAGAGGCGCCGGGCAGCCGCCTCGCTGGACGGGCCGACGCGGTCGTAGGGCAGGCAGTCCCAGGCCGGCAGCATCAGCACCGGGATGTCCGGCGCGGCGAAGCGCAGGGCATCCTCGATGGCGCTGATCTGATGACCCTCGCGCATGACGTAGAGCAACGGCCGATCGCCGCGCGCCCGCGCGATGTCGGCGACAAGGAAGGCCTCGGCGCCGTCGACGACGTTGCCGATCGAGAGGCCGTCACCGGCCTCCAGCGCTGTCTTCAGCTTGGCCGCGATCACGTGGGCTGCCCCGCCTCGACACCATAGAAGCGGCGGATGCGCTCGAAGACCGGCGTCGCGTAGTTCGCCGGTGTCGCCGCCTCGCCCGTCACCCATTTCAGGAGGTCCGGATCGGGCACCTCCATCAGCTGCTCGTAGATCGTCAGGTCGGCATCGCTGAGTGCGCCGATTTCGGCGTCGGCGAAACGTCCGAGCACCAGGTCCATCTCGCGGGTGCCGCGGTGCCAGGAGCGGAACAGCGCCTTGCGGCGCCGGACGTCGAGGTCGCTCGAGGAGCGCTGAGTGCCGGTCATCATCGTCTCGTTCATGAATTCCGGCCTGATATAGAGAGGCGTCTGTCGGCTGTCAGCCTTGTCTTCACGGCGATGCAGGATAAACCTGCCGGCCATGCGTCCCGCCCTCCTCGACCCGCTCTTCGCCGACGTCACCTCCATTGCCGGCGTCGGCGCAAAGGTGGCGGCGCTGCTCGCGACGTTGCTCGTCAACCCCGGCTCGACGGTCGGCCCGCGGGTACGCGACCTCGTCTTCCATCTGCCGTCCTCTCTCGTAGACCGGCGCAAACGCGGCGAGATCGCCACCGCGCCGGACGGCACCATCGTCACGCTAACCGTGCGCATCGACCGGCACCAGGCGCCCGGCCGGGCCGCGAAGTCGGCGCCCTACCGCGTCTACGCCCATGACGAGACGGGCGAGATCGCCCTCACCTACTTCCGGGCCCAGCCGCAGTGGATGGAGAAGCTGCTGCCGGTCGGCGAGACCATGCTCGTGTCGGGCAAGGTCGAGTGGTTCAACGGCCGGCCGGCGATGGTGCACCCGGACTTCGTCGCGCCGCTCGCCGAGGCCGAGTCCCTGCCGTTGGTCGAGCCGGTCTATCCGCTGACCGCCGGCCTGACCGCGAAGGTCCTGCGCAAGGCGGTGACCGGCGCGCTGGAGAGGCTGCCCGCCCTACCGGAGTGGCAGGACCCGTCGGTGACGGCCCGCCAGACCTTCCCGACGTTCGCCGACGCGCTGCAGCGCCTGCACAACCCGGCCGATCCGATCGATCTCGACCCGAGCGCGGCCGCCCTGCGCCGGCTCGCCTACGACGAGTTCCTCGCGGCGCAGCTCGCCCTCGCGCTGTCGCGCCAGCGCATCAAGAAGGCGAAGGGCCGCGCACTCCTCGGCGACGGGCAGATTCGCGCGCGCATCCTCGCCGCCCTGCCGTTCCGGCTGACCGAGGCGCAGGTCGGCGCGCTTGCAGAGATCCATGCCGACATGGCGGAGGACGACCGCATGCTGCGCCTGCTGCAGGGCGATGTCGGCTCGGGCAAGACGGTGGTGGCGCTTCTGGCGATGGCCGCCGCGGCCGAGGCGGGCGCGCAGTCGGCGCTGCTCGCCCCGACCGAGATCCTCGCCCGTCAGCATGCCGCCGGGCTCGGACCGCTCTGCGAGGCCGCCGGGTTGAGCCTGACGCTCCTCACCGGCCGCGACTCGGGCCGGGCGCGGGCCGAGAAGCTCGAGGCCATCGCCTCCGGCCGAACCGACATCGTCGTCGGCACCCATGCGCTCTTCCAGGACGACGTCGATTATCGCGACCTCGGACTCGTCGTGGTCGACGAGCAGCATCGCTTCGGCGTCCACCAGCGGCTCAGCCTGACACGCAAGGGTCGCCAGCCGGACCTCCTCGTGATGACCGCAACGCCGATCCCGCGCACGCTTGTGCTGGCCGCCTTTGGCGACATGGACGTCTCGCGCCTCACCGGCAAGCCGGCCGGGCGCAAGCCGATCGCGACCGTCGCGGTGCCGGTCGAGCGGATCGGCTCGGTGGTCGAACGGGCGCGGCAGGCGATCGCGGCCGGCGAGAAGCTCTACTGGGTCTGTCCGCTCGTGGAGGAGTCGGAGAAGAGCGACCTGATGGCAGCGCAGGAGCGCTACGAGACGCTCGCCGCCCATCTCGGCGCCGACCTCGTTGGACTGGTGCACGGCCAGATGAAGGGCGAGGAGAAGGACGCGGCGATGGCGGCCTTCAAGGACGGGCGCACCCGGCTGATCGTCGCCACCACCGTCATCGAGGTCGGCGTCGACGTGCCGGACGCCTCGATCATCGTCATCGAGCATGCCGAGCGCTTCGGCCTCGCCCAGCTGCACCAGCTGCGCGGCCGGGTCGGGCGCGGCGACAGGCCGTCGAGCTGCGTCCTCCTCTACCGTGCGCCGCTCGGTGAGGTGGCGAAGGCCCGGCTCGAGGTGATGCGCGACACCGAGGACGGCTTCCGCATCGCCGAGGAAGACCTCAAGCTGCGCGGCGAAGGCGACCTTCTCGGCACCAAGCAGTCCGGCCTGCCGGGCTTTCGCATCGCCCGCATCGAGCATCACGGCGACCTTCTGGAGATCGCCCGCGACGACGCGCGGCTGATCATCGCGCGCGACCCGGAGCTGAAGAGCGAGCGCGGGGCGGCGCTGCGGCTTCTCCTCTACCTCTTCGGCAAGGACGACGCGGTGCGGCTGCTCAGAGCGGGATGAACGCCCGGACCGTCCGCCTGCGGCTTGCGATCCGTCGTCTCGCCGCCAGGCAGGGTCGCGGCTACTTCTTCTCGACGTACCAGTAGGAGGAGCACATCTCGTCGTCGACGCTCTCCGGCGGCTGCTCGCCGGTGAAGGTCGCGACGATGACACCGGGATCGCCGGGGCCGGTGTCCGGGATCACCGCGAGATAGGTGACGTTCTCCCCGCACAGGTCGTTGCCGCTGCCCTTGAAGGTCGGGTTCGCCGGCGTCTTCAGCTTGAAGATCGTCGCCTCAACGCTGTCGCCGTTGTAGACCACCTTGGACTTGGTCTTGTCGGCGAAGGCGAGCCGCGTGCCGTCCTCGTAGGTGATCGCCGTGTCGGTCAGCGACATGTCGCCGGTGATGCCCACGGCGGTGGTGCTCGCCGCCTCGTAGTCCTTGGCGTCCGCTGCGCCGGCAACGGCCAGCAGGCCGATCGACGCGAGCACGATCCCGTGTGTGGCGTGCATTCGAAATCCTCCCCGAGCCGCGATCTGCGGCTTGCGCAATGATAGCGCCACAGGCTGCAGCGGTTGGCAATCCTCGCGGCCGACGGCGGAGGTCGGCTCGGTTACTCCGCCGCCTCGGTCTGCCGCCGCACACGTTCGGCGACAATGCGGGAGGCTTCCGCCTGTGTCATCGGCCGGTCCTTGTCCTCGCCGGTGACGAGGCCGGAGGAGACGACGAGCTTCAGCGCGGTCTCGATGCTCATGTCGAGGATGCGCACCTCGGCCCTCGGCACGAAGAGCAGGAAGCCCGAGGTCGGGTTCGGCGTCGGCGGCAGGAAGACGGCCAGCATCTCCTCGCCCTGGTCGGACAGCTTGACCGCCACCTCGCCCTTGGCGGTCGTCGCGATCAGCACGATGCACCAGACGCCCTTGCGCGGATACTCCATCAGCCCGGCCGACTTGAAGGAGGAGGAGCGGTCGGCGAGCACCGTCTCGAAGATCTGCTTCAGCGCCGTGTAGACCGTGCGCACCAGCGGCATGCGGCCGAGCAGGCCCTCCCCCCAGCCGACCACGGTGCGGCCGATGAGATTGGCCGTCAGGAAGCCGATCAAGGTGATCAGAACGAGCGCGACGAGCAGCCCGAAGCCGGGAACGCTGAACGGGAGGTAGTGCTCGGGGCTGTAGCGGGTCGGCAGATAGGGCTTCACCCAGCTGTCCGCCCACTGGATGAAGGACCAGGTGATCCAGGCCGTGATCGCAAGCGGCGCACAGATGACGAAGCCGGTCAGGAAGTAGTTGCGCAGCCGCCCCATCGTCTCCGCCGTCTCCGCGTCACTCGTTGGGGCCTGCGGCACGGCCGAACGCATCGCTCCGCATGAGCAGGACGAGCCGCCGAGTGTTGTCCCTCGCGCATCCTCCTCTGACGAGGAAACCTATTGCACCGCGGCAGCCTTGGCCAGAGCGCGTCGCCTCAGGCGCCGCCGCACAGATGCTGCGAGTCGGCGAGCGTCCAGGTCGCATGCGTGCGCTGGTTCGTCACCGTGTAGAAGCGCCCGCGGTCGTCGCCGGGCGGGCAGCGATGCGGAATGGCGACGAGGCACATGGTCACGGGGTCCCCTGGACGCGACGTGATGAGGGCCTTCTCCCGGTCGTAGGACACCTGGTAGCCGCCATTTCCGAACTCGATCCCGGTGCCGGAGTCGTAGTCGGAGTCGCGGATCGGCCCTCCGTCGCCGAGCCGCGGGTGCACGGCATCGACCCTGGTCGAGACGCAGGCGCCCACGGTCTGCGGCAGCTGACCTGTATCGGGCGCCGCGCCGGCCGCGATGAGATCGGCGGTCAGCCGGCGCGGGACCGGCTGGCTGGCACCACGATCATGCAACTGGTCAAGCACGGCGAGATAGGTCGAGATCAGGCAGGCGCGTCGGCCCCTGCAGGCCGTCCGGTCGGCGAGGAAGTCGCGCGCGAGCGTGCGCACGTCGTCGAACCCGCCGATCTTCGCCTCGGCGTAGGATCTGCCGAGGAGACTATCGAGGTCGGAGAGCAGCGGGTCGGCGCAGATCGCGGTCTCGTCGGCGGTCGACGCTCGGGCGCAATCGAAGCTGGCGGCACCCGCCGCACCGGCAGGAAGGACGAGCATCATCAACGCCAGAAATCGCAGCATCCCGGTCACCCCATGGTTCAGTGCAGGATAGTCTGGCGGACCGACGCGAATAGCGCCCTTGCGGTCAGCCGATCGTCTGCAGCGCCGGAAACGTCTCGAGCAGCCAGAAGGACAGCGACTGCATCCCGCCTGTCAGGAAGAGCACGCCGGTGACCACCAGCAGCCCGCCCATCACCTTCTCGACGGCGCCGAAATGGCGGCGGAAGCGAGCGAGGAGGCGCAGGAAGGCGCCCGAGAACGCGGCGGCAAGGAGGAACGGGACGCCGAGCCCCGCCGAGTACAGCGCGAGGAGGAAGGCGCCCTCGCCCACCGTGTCGCGCGCGCCGGCGACGCTGAGGATCGCGCCGAGCACCGGGCCGATGCAGGGGGTCCAGCCGAAGGCGAAGGCGAGGCCCATGAGATAGGCGCCGACGAGGCTGCGGGGCTTGTCGGGCGCGCGCAGCCGCGCCTCCTTGGAGAGGAAGGCAAGCCGGAAGACGCCGAGGAAGTTGAGCCCCATGACGATGATCGCGAGGCCGGCGAGGATGCCGAGCCAGTCGAGATTGTTGCGCAGGATTGCGCCGATCGTGCTCGCACCGGCGCCGAGCAGGACGAAGACGGTGGAGAAGCCGACGACGAAGGCGAGCGAGGTGAGGAGCAGCCGCGAATAGGCGGTCTGGGCCAGTCTGGTTCCGCTGCGCAGATCCTCGAAGGACACGCCGGCCATGTAGCACAGATACGGCGGCACCAGCGGCAGCACGCAGGGCGACAGGAAGGAGAGCGCGCCGGCGAGCACGGCGGCCGTCAGGGTGATGTCGGCGTGCACGCGGGGCCTTTCGCTGCTGTCGTCCTGTCGCAGGTGGCCGCCTGCGCACAGTCCGAGGGGCAACCTGCGGGCCGTTCTAGACGCCGGGTCCACGGTGACGCAAATCAGCATTTCGCCGCGCCCTCCGTGATTAGCCGTTGACCCGCCCGGGCCCCGTTCTTATGGTCCGCCGCACCTCGCGGGCCCTGTTCGCGTCGATGGCGAGCGCGTAGCTCAGTTGGTAGAGCACGTGACTTTTAATCATGTGGTCGTGGGTTCGAGTCCCACCGCGCTCACCATGCTCGAACTCCATATTCCGGACGTTTCCTTCCACCGCATGTGCCCCTGCGTGGCTTCGTCAGCGGAGGCGGGTAAAAGGCCGCCGCGGGAACGGCGGCCTGCCCGCCGCATTGCCCGCGGATGCGACGTGCCGCTCTGCTTCTCTGTCTTGCTCTCGCCGGCTGCGGCGGGATGAACCGCGCCGTCGGCGTGCTCCCGAACACGCTCGACGACCTCGGCCGCAAGAGCGCGCTGCTTCGCGGCGAGGCTCCTGCCCCGGAGCCGTGACGCACAGCAGGCCTGCGCCGCAGCCCGGTGCGATGCCGGCCCCGGTCCTGCGCCGCCCCCGCCGTCAGAGGAGCGGCGCGAAACCCCTGCCACGGCCGACCTGACCGGTCCCTCGTCTAGCACTCCCGTCGCACCGCCGGCGCGGCAATTCAATTGCGCCCTTCTTGTCCAACACTTCGGTAGCACCTCCCGGATATCAAGCTCACTGATTTAACGAGCGTGATGCCGCATGACCTCCCGACGCATCCTTCTCAGCGCCTTCGTGTCCTATGCCCTGGCAGGCACGCCGCTCGCGCGCGACCTGCACGGCAACGGTCCGCATCATTATCGGCTGACGCGGGCCAGCCGGTTGTTGCCGCCCTGCGACCCGCTCGTGCTGGCCCGGGATATCCCCTGAACCGACGGGCCGGGCCATCCGGATTTACCAAGCGCTAACCGTCCTGCCCGCAAGGTCGCGCCTCTCATCGAAAGGGGACCTGACCATGGACGACATCAGCGGCATCGCCGGCGGGCGCGTGCGCTCCTTCATCGAGCGCGTCGAGCAGCTCGAGCGCGAGATCCAGGAGCTGAACGAGGGCAAGAAGGAGGTCTTCGCCGAGGCCAAGGGCGAAGGTTTCGACGTCAAGATCCTCAAGGAGATCATCCGCCTGCGCAAGCAGGACCAGGAGGAGCGCGACGAGCACGAGACGCTGCTCGACCTCTATCTGCGCGCCATCGAGAACAGCGAGTCGCAGCCGGTCGCAGCGGCCGCCTGAGCCAAGCCTCACGCGGGGCGGCCGCTGCCGCCCCGCCTTCCGGAGGCGGCTTTTCGTTCGGCTCCGGTCCGCCGCCGTTCGGCCGACCTTCGGCACGCCCCGAGCCTCCCATCCGTCACCGTTCACGCAACGGCTCATCCACCTGTTTCTGCCGCGCACATCCCGACGAAGGAGGTGGCGGGGTGCGACAGAATGGCCTAAGCACGGAGGGTGACATCCGGTCCGCCGCGAGGACCGGTGAACAGGGAGGGTAACAATGCTCAAGCGGATCCTTTTGTCCGGCGCGGTGCTCGCGTCGCTGTCCTTGGCCGGTGCCGCGTCGGCGACGGATTATCGCGTGGTCGCGCCGGCCTCGCCCGGCGGCGGCTGGGACCAGACGGCGCGCGCCATCCAGACGGTGATGCAGGAAACCGGCGTGGCGAGCAGCGTTCAGGTGCTGAATGTGCCGGGCGCCGGCGGCACCATCGGCCTCGCGCAGTTCGCCTCGCAGAACAAGGGCGATCCGAGCGCCCTGATCGTCGGCGGTTACGTCATGGTCGGCGCGATCCTCACCAACAACGCGCCGGTGACCCTGGCCGACGTGACGCCGATCGCCCGCCTCACCGGCGAGTACGAGGCCATCGTGGTGCCGGCCTCCTCGCCGTACCAGTCGATCGACGATCTCGTCGCGGCGCTGAAGAAGGATCCCGGCGCGGTCAGCTGGGCAGGCGGCTCGGCGGGCGGCACCGACCACATCGCCGCCGGCCTCATCGCGCAGGCCGCCGGCGTCGATCCGAAGGCGATCAACTACATCCCCTATTCCGGCGGCGGCGAGGCGCTGGCGGCCATTCTCGGCTCGCAGGTCTCGGCCGGAATCTCCGGCTACGGCGAGTTCGAGGGCCAGATCCAAGCCGGACAGTTGCGGCTGCTCGCCATGACCAGCGAAGACCGGATCGACGGCGTCGATGCGCCGACCCTGAAGGAGAGCGGCCTCGACGTCGTGCTGCAGAACTGGCGCATGGTCGCGGCGGCACCTGGGCTCTCGGACGAGCAGAAGGCGGCCGTCACCGCGGACGTCGAGAAGATGGCAAAGTCCAAGGAGTGGCAGGAGATCCTCGAGAGCAAGGGCTGGGAGGACACCTACCTCGCCGGGGACGCCTTCAAGCAGGAGCTCGACAAGAACATCGAGCAGACCCGCAAGGTGCTGCAGAGCATCGGCCTGATCCAGGGATGAGCGACGATCGCCTCTCGTCCGCAACTGAACGCCGCCCGGATCGGGCGGCGTTCGTCATTGCGCTCCTGCTTCTGGCCATGGCGGCGGTGATCTTATGGAACACGCTGCACCTCAACGGCGGCGGCTATGCCCAGATCGGGCCGAAGGCCTTCCCCTATGCGATCTCGGCCGGGCTTGCGGTCCTCTCCGTCTGGACCGGCGTCTCGGCCTGGCGCGGCGACTTTCCGGAGCGCGAGCCCGAGAAGGTCGCGCCGATCGTCTGGATCGTGGCGGGCCTTGCCGCCCAGCTCCTGCTCCTGAAGATCGCCGGCTTCTCGATCGCGACCGGCCTCCTGTTCGCGCTGACCGCCCGTGCCTTCGGCCAGGGCCCGCTGTGGAAGACGATCCCGATCGGGATCGTGATCTCGTTTCTCCTGTGGCTGCTGTTCACGGCGGTCCTGCAGCTGTCGCTGCCGGCCGGTCCGCTCGAGCACGCGCTGTTCTGACCGGACCCGACCCCCACGATGGATACCTTCGCACTTCTCGGTCAGGGTCTCCTGACCGCCATGGAGCCCGTGAACCTCCTCTACGCGCTGATCGGCGTGACGCTCGGCACCGCCGTCGGCGTGCTGCCCGGCATCGGCCCGGCGCTCACCGTGGCGCTCCTCCTGCCGGTCACCTACCGGCTCGATCCGAGCGGCTCGCTGATCATGTTCGCCGGCATCTACTATGGCGGCATGTACGGCGGCTCGACCACCTCCATCCTGCTCAACACGCCGGGTGAAAGCGCCTCGATCGTCACCGCGCTCGAGGGCAACAAGATGGCCCGCGCCGGGCGCGGCGGGCCAGCGCTTGCGACCTCGGCCATCGGCTCCTTCGTCGCCGGCCTGATCGCGACGCTCGGCCTCGCCTTCCTGGCACCGGTGATCGTGCGCTTCGCGCTCTCCTTCGGCGCGGCCGAGTATTTCGCGCTGATGGTTCTCGCCTTCGTCACGGTGTCGGCGGCCTTCGGCGACTCGACCCTGCGCGGCCTCACCTCCCTCGCCCTCGGTCTCGCGCTCGGCCTGATCGGGATCGACCTGCAGAGCGGCCAGGCGCGCCTCACCTTCGGTGTGCCCGACCTGTACGACGGCATCGAGGTGACGACGCTCGCGGTGGCGCTCTTTGCCATCGGCGAGACGATGTCGGTCGCCGCCACGGCGCATGTGTCGCCGGACAAGATCGAGGCGGTGAAGGGCTCGCTCTGGATGAGCAAGGAGGACTGGAAGCGGTCGTGGGGGCCGTGGCTGCGCGGCACCGTCATCGGCTTCCCCATCGGCGCGATGCCGGCCGGCGGCGCCGAGATCGGCACCTTCCTCTCCTACGCCACGGAAAAGCAGCTGACCAAGCATCCGGAAGAGTTCGGCAACGGCGCGATCGAGGGCGTCGCCGGACCGGAAGCGGCCAACAACGCCTCGGCGGCCGGCACGCTGGTGCCGCTGCTGACGCTCGGCCTGCCGACCACGGCGACGGCCGCGATCATGCTCGCCGGTTTCCAGCAATTCGGCCTGCAGCCGGGCCCCCTGCTCTTTGCCACCGCGCCGCAGCTCGTCTGGGGCCTGATCGCCAGCCTCCTCATCGCCAACCTCATGCTGGTGATCCTCAACCTGCCGCTGATCGGGCTGTGGGTGAAGCTCCTGACGATCCCGCGGCCGTGGCTCTATGCCGGGATCCTGACCTTCGCGACGCTCGGCACCATTGGCGCCAACCCGTCGCAGGTCGAGCTCGGCATTCTCCTGCTCTTCGGTCTCCTCGGCTACGGGCTGCGACGGTTCGGCTATCCCATCGCGCCCGTCGTCGTCGGGCTGATTCTCGGGCCGCTCGCCGAGCAGCAGCTGCGGCGTGCGCTGTCGATCAGCCAGGGCGACCCGACCGTGCTCGTCCACTCGCCGCTCGCGATCATCCTCCTGACGCTGGCGGTGCTGGCGCTGGTGGTGCCGCTGTGGCTGCGCAGCCGCGGACAAGGTCAGGTGCTGAGCCAGATGGCGGCCGACGAGGACTGAAACGGCTTGCCGGAACGGGTGCGTTCCGGCAGTCTTCCGGCATGTCTCTCGATACCTCGTCTTCCGCCCCTGCCCTGTCGCTGACCCTGACGCCGTCGCTTCTCGCCGCCCTCGAGGCGCTGCGAGGAGAGCGTCCCGAACTGCCGTCGCTCGAGGCTGCGGCTCTGACCGCCCTTGCCGAATGGGCGGATGCCCGGGTCGAGGAACGCACGCCCGAAGAGGGGCTGCGGCCGGAAGACCTCAACTCCTTCAACGACGGCTGAGGGCCGACAGCGCGCGGCGGACGGCCCGGGGGCGCAGCCGATCTGCGGTCACCACCGTCACGCGATGGTGCCCGCCTCAGAAGATCCGGATCCGTCAGATGCGCCCCGACGTCGGCACGCGGCGGTGATCGTTCAGGTCGCCTCGGCGAGGGAGACGGGGTGGCCGAGGCGCGACCCTATCGAGGAGCGAGATCCCCGCGCGCCCAGCCGGCCTTCGTCTCCGCGACGAAATCCTCGTAGCGACCGGCCTCGATGGCCGTGCGAATGCCGGCCATCAGAGACTGGTAATATGCGAGGTTCACCCAGCTGAGCAGCATGGCGCCGAGCGCCTCGCCGGAGCGGACGAGGTGGTGCAGGTAGGCCCGTGAGTAGTCGCGGGCCGCCGGGCAGTCCGACGTCTCGTCGAGCGGGCGCGGATCTTCGGCGTGACGCGCGTTCTTCAGGTTGATGCGGCCGTAGCGGCTGAAGGCGAGGCCGTGCCGGCCGGAGCGGGTCGGCATCACGCAGTCGAACATGTCGATCCCGCGCCGCACCGCCTCGAGGATGTCGTCCGGCGTGCCGACGCCCATCAGGTAGCGCGGCTTCTCCGTCGGCAGGGCCGGCAGCGTCTCGTCGAGGACGGCGAGCATGACGTGCTGCGGCTCGCCGACCGCGAGGCCGCCGACCGCATAGCCCTTCATGTCCATCGCGGCGAGCCGTTCGGCGGAGCGAATCCTGAGGTCCGGCTGGTCGCCGCCCTGCACGATCGGAAACATCGCCTTGCCCGGCTGGTCGCCGAAGGCGGTGGCGCAGCGCTCGGCCCAGCGCAGCGACAGCTCCATCGCCCGCTCCATCTCCGAGCGCTCGGCCGGCAGTGCGATACACTCGTCGAGCTGCATCTGGATGTCCGAGCCGAGCAAGCCCTGGATCTCGATCGAGCGCTCGGGCGTCATCGAATAGGCCTGCCCGTCGATGTGCGAACGGAAGGTGACGCCGGTCTCGTCGAGCTTGCGCAGGCTCGACAGCGACATCACCTGAAAGCCTCCGGAGTCGGTCAGGATCGGGTGCGGCCAGCGGATCAGCTGGTGCAGGCCGCCGAGCCGCGCCACCCGTTCGGCACCCGGCCGCAGCATCAGGTGATAGGTGTTGCCGAGGATGATGTCGGAGCCGAGCGCGCGCACCTGGTCGAGATACATCGCCTTGACCGTGCCGACGGTGCCGACCGGCATGAAGGCTGGCGTACGGATCTCGCCGCGCGGCATCGACACCGTGCCACGCCGGGCCCGACCATCGGTGGCCGAAAGCTTGAACTCGAAGCTCTCGGACATCAGGTCGCGCGCTCCAGCAGCGATGCGTCGCCATAGGAGTAGAAGCGGTAGCCCGTCGCGATCGCATGAGCATAAGCCGCCTTCATCCGGTCGAGACCGGAAAAGGCGGCGACGAGCATGAACAGCGTCGAGCGCGGCAGGTGGAAGTTGGTCATCAGGAGGTCCGTGGCGCGGAAGCGGTAGCCCGGCGTGATGAAGATCTCCGTCGGGCCCGAAAAGGGGTGCAGCCGGCCCGCCTCGTCGGCGGCGCTCTCCAGGAGGCGCAGCGACGTCGTGCCGACGGCGACGAGGCGTCCGCCCGCCGCCCGCGCGGCGTTCAGCCGTTCGGCCACGTCGGGCGTCAGGGTGCCGAGTTCGGCGTGCATCTTGTGCTCGCCGGTCTCCTCGACCTTCACCGGCAGGAAGGTGCCGGCGCCGACATGCAGCGTCAGGAAGGCAGTGTCCACACCCCGCGCGGCCAGCGTGGCCAGGAGCGCCGGCGTGAAATGCAGCCCGGCGGTGGGCGCAGCGACCGCTCCGTTCTCGCGGGCATAGATCGTCTGGTAGTCGGCCCGGTCCTGGTCGTCGATGGCCCGTTTGGAGGCGATGTAGGGCGGCAGCGGGATCAGGCCGACATCGGCCAGCGCGGCGTCGAGGTCGGGCCCGGCACGGTCGAAGGCGAGCAGCGCATCGCCGCCCTCGCCCTTCTCCACCACCGTCGCCGCGAGCACCGTGTCGCCATCGCCGAACAGGATCGTCTCGCCGGCGGCGGCGCGCTTGCCCGGCTTCAGGAAGGCGTGCCAGCGGTCGGGCGCGGCGCGCAGGTGCAGCGTCGCCTCGATATGCGCCTCGGCCTCGCCGCGCCGGCGGCGGCCGAAGAGCCGCGCGGGAATGACCCGCGTGTCGTTGAAGACGAGGACGTCGCCGGGCCGCAGGAGGCCCGGCAAGTCGCCGACGTGGCGGTCGGCGAGGTCGCCGGCCGCCGGCACTTGCAGAAGCCGTGCCGCTTCGCGCGGCACGGCCGGTCTCAGTGCGATCCGATCCTCCGGCAGGTCGAAGTCGAAGAGATCGACGCGCATCCGAACCGGTCGGCTTAGGCGACGTCCGCGGCGACGCGCATCGTCGTGATCGAATCGGGGTCGCGCACCGGCTCGCCCTTCTTGATCTGGTCGACCGCATCCATGCCCTCGATCACCTCGCCCCAGACCGAGTACTGCTTGTCCAGCCACGGGGCGCGGTCGAAGCAGATGAAGAACTGGGAATTCGCCGAATCGGGGCTTGCGGCACGAGCGGCCGAGACGGTGCCGCGCTTGTGCGGCTCGGCGGAGAACTCGGCCTTGAGGTTCGGCTTCTCCGAGCCGCCCATGCCGGTGCCCGTCGGATCACCCGTCTGGGCCATGAAGCCGTCGATGACGCGGTGGAAGACGACGCCATCGTAGAAGCCTTCGCGCGCGAGCTCCTTGATCCGGGCGACGTGGTTCGGCGCGAGGTCGGGGCGCAGCTTGATCACCACGGTGCCCTTGGTCGTCTCGAGGATCAGCGTGTCTTCTGGGTTCTCGTAGGCCACGGCCGTCTCCCTTTCGTGTTCGGTGTCTGTAGAAATACAAAGTCCGGGCGGCGGGCCCGGACCGTTGTCGCGCCTCAACTGGCATCACCGCGGCACGGGCGCAAGGTCCCCGGCGCGCAAGCGCGGTCGCTCAGCCCTTGCTGGAGCCGACGCGCACCGTCAGCATCTTGTCCGGGTCGTCGACGGTGCCGTTCTGGGCGGCGTCGCCCTTCTTGATCTTGTCGACCACATCCATGCCCTTCGACACTTGGCCGACCACCGTGTACTGGCCGTTCAGGAAGCTGCCGTCGTCGAACATGATGAAGAACTGCGAGTTCGCCGAGTTCGGGTTCTGCGAGCGGGCCATGCCGACGGTGCCGCGCTTGAACGGCTCCTTGGAGAACTCCGCCTTCAGGTCGGGTTTGTCCGAGCCGCCCATGCCGGCCATGCTCGGATCGAAGTCCGGGCCGCCCTCCTTGCCGAACTTCACGTCGCCGGTCTGGGCCATGAAGCCGTCGATGACGCGGTGGAAGACGACGCCGTCGTAGGCGTGCTCGCTGGCGAGCTCCTTCAGCCGCTTCACGTGGTTG
Source organism: Mangrovibrevibacter kandeliae (assembly GCF_024519155.1). Lineage (GTDB taxonomy): Bacteria > Pseudomonadota > Alphaproteobacteria > Rhizobiales > Rhizobiaceae > Mangrovibrevibacter > Mangrovibrevibacter kandeliae. Next base: position 228,661 of record NZ_JANIFJ010000003.1, read on the forward strand.
GGCGCAAGGTCCGGGCGCAGCGCGATGTCGATCTCGCCCTTGTCGGTCGTGATCACCAGCGTGTTGTCCGGATCCGCCGCAACGGCAGGCACGGTGAGCGCGGCGAACGCAAGCGCCGCAGCCAGACCGATCGTCTTGAACATCGAGTTACTCCTCTTGCGCGCGCTTCGCTGCGCGCTCCCGGTAGGCCGCCAGCACGGCCGGCGGAACGAAGGCGGAGATGTCGCCTCCCATTGCGGCGATCTGGCGAACCAATGTGGCGGTTATGGGCCTGACGGCGGGGCTTGCCGGCAGAAACACCGTGGCGAGCGCGGGTGCCATGACGCCGTTCATGCCCGCCATCTGCATCTCGTAGTCGAAGTCGGTACCATCGCGCAGTCCGCGCACCATCGTCTGCGCACCGGCGGCGTGCGCCGCGTCCACGGCAAGGCCGTCGAAGGCGACGACGTCGATCCGCGACACCTCGCCTGGCATCGCCTCGCCCGCCGCCTGACGGAGCATGGCTGCGCGCTCGTCGAAGGAGAAGATCGGTTTCTTCCCGGGATGAACCCCGATGCCGACGCTGACACGGTCGAACAGGGCGAGCGCCTGCCGCAGGACCTCGAGATGGCCGAGCGTCGGAGGGTCGAACGAGCCGGAGTAGAAGCCGATGCGCATGGCGCCGGTCTTAGCGGCTCGCGCGCCGCCGCGATAGTCGGCCGGCGTCCAGCCGGATCATCGATGGACAGCGCGGCGTAGGCGATTTTGAGCGGCATCGTAAACGGAGTGCTGCCGCAGCAGGAGCGCGGGCCCGGCGCGCCGGGCTTCGGTCCGCGCAAGGTGAACGGGCGGTGAAGAGACGTGTAGCGCCTTGTTCATCACCGCCGGCTACCAATGGAACCAGACCGGGCGCCTGCCGTTTGGTCCCGCGTAACTTGGAGATGCAAGATGATCTTCGCTCTGTCGCTCACGATGGCCGCGGCGCTCGTCACGGCCACGGCGATCTCGCTGCACAACGACGCTGAGCAGGCCCGGGCGAAGGCGGTCATCCGCAAGACCCGCATCATGTGAGGCGGCGGGCGCCCTGCCCGCCTCCGGTTCACCCGAGCGTTCCGACACCAGACCTGAGCGACCGCAATCTGCGACCGGTTACGCGGCGGCGAGCCTTCACTCTCCGCCCTGTTCTGGCGCGTCGGCGCCCCGGTCCGGTCCCTCGCCTGACGTATCCGCTGACCCGGCCTCGGCATCCTCCTCGGCCGTCGCGACCTCGTCCGCGCCTTGATCCGGGATGCGTTCCACCGATACGACCCGTTCCCTGTCAGCCGTGCTGAAGATCGTGACGCCGCGCGTTGCGCGTCCGGAGATGCGGATCTGTCCGACGGGGACGCGGATCAGCTGGCCGCGATCGGAAACCAGCAGAAGCTGGTCGCCGTCTTCCACCGGAAAACCGGCGACCAGCCGGCCGATGTCGCTCATCTTCGACAGGTCGGTGGCCCGGATCCCCTTGCCGCCGCGACCGATGGTGCGGAAGTCGTAGGACGAGGACCGCTTGCCGTAGCCGAACTCGCTGACCGTCAGCACGAACTCCTCATGCGCGCTGAGGTAGGCGTAACGCTCCTGGCTGATCGCCACGTCCTCGACGCCCTCTTCCTCGACCACCGTATCGGCCGCCGCCTCGCCTTCCACCGCACGGCGCAGCTTCAGGTAGGAGGCACGTTCCGCCGGCGTCGAATCGACGTGGCGCAGGATCGCCATCGAGATCAGCCGGTCGCCCTCGTTGAGCGCCATGCCGCGCACGCCGACCGAGTTGCGGCCGGCGAAGACACGCACGTCCGTCACGGGGAAGCGGATACAGTAGCCGGAGTCGGCGGTCAGCAGGACGTCGTCATGCTCAGAGCAGGTCGCGACCGCGAGGATCTCGTCGCCGGCCTCGTCCAGCTTCATGGCGATCTTGCCGTTGCGATTCACCTGCACGAAGTCGGACAGCTTGTTGCGCCGGACAGTGCCGCGGGTGGTCGCGAACATCACGTTCAATTCCTCGGCCGCCGCCTCGTCGTTCGGCAGCGGCAGGATCGAGGTGATGCGCTCGTCCTTCTCGAGCGGCAAAAGGTTGACCAGCGCCTTGCCGCGCGACTGCGCGGTCGCGAGCGGCAGCCGCCAGACCTTTTCCTTGTAGACGATGCCGCGCGAGGAGAAGAACAGCACCGGCGTGTGGGTGTTGGCCACGAACAGCCGGGTGACCGAATCCTCGTCGCTCTTCAGGCTCATGCCGGAGCGGCCCTTGCCGCCGCGGCGCTGGGATCGATACGTGGTGAGCGGCACGCGCTTGATGTAGCCGGCATGGCTGACGGTGACGACCATGTCCTCGCGGGGGATCAGGTCCTCGTCGTCGAGATCGGCCGCGCCCTCGGACAGCTCGGTGCGGCGCGGCGTCGCGAATTCATCGCGGATCGCCGTCAGCTCGGCCTTGATGATCTCCCGCACGCGGATGCGCGAGGACAGGATGTCGAGGTAGTCCTTGATCTCCTCGCCGATCTTGTTCAGTTCGTCGGCGATCTCGTCGCGGCCGAGCGCGGTGAGGCGCTGCAGGCGCAGGTCGAGGATCGCGCGGGCCTGCGCCTCTGACAGGCGATAGGTGCCGTCCTCGGCGATCTTGTGCCGCGGGTCGTCGATCAGCCGGATCAGCGGCTCGATGTCGCGCGCATCCCAGTTGCGCGCCATCAGCCGCTCGCGCGCCGTGGTCGGATCGGGCGCTTCGCGGATCAGCTTGATCACCTCGTCGATGTTGGCGACCGCGATCGCGAGGCCAACGAGCACGTGGGCGCGCTCGCGCGCCTTGCGCAGCAGATACTTGGTGCGCCGGTTCACCACCTCCTCGCGGAACGCGATGAAGGCGGACAGCATGTCGAGGAGGCTCAGCTGCTCCGGCTTGCCGCCGTTCAGCGCCACCATGTTGCAGCCGAAAGAGGTCTGCAGCGGGGTGAAGCGGTAGAGCTGGTTGAGGACGACGTCGGCGGAGGCGTCGCGCTTCAGCTCGATGACGACGCGATAGCCCTCGCGGTCGGACTCGTCGCGGATGTCCGAAATGCCCTCGACGCGCTTGTCGCGCACGAGTTCGGCCATCTTCTCGATCATCGAGGCCTTGTTGACCTGGTACGGCACCTCGGTGACGACGATCGCCTCGCGCTCGCCGCGCATCGGTTCGACATGCACCTTGCCGCGCATCAAAAGCGAGCCGCGGCCGGTGGCGTAGGCCGAGTGGATGCCGGCCCGGCCAAGCACCAGCGCGCCGGTCGGGAAGTCCGGCCCGGGGATGATCTCGATCATCTCGTCGAGGCCGATGCCGGGATTGTCGATCATCGCGACGCAGCCGTCGATGACCTCGCCGAGATTGTGCGGCGGGATGTTGGTCGCCATGCCGACGGCGATGCCGCCCGAGCCGTTGACGAGCAGGTTCGGGAAGCGGGCCGGCAGCACCACCGGCTCCTGCTCGCGGCCGTCGTAGTTGTCCTGGAAGTCGACCGTCTCCTTGTCGATGTCCTCCAGCAGGGGATCGGACACCTTCTCGAGGCGGCACTCGGTGTAACGCATCGCCGCAGGCGGATCGCCGTCGATGGAGCCGAAGTTCCCCTGTCCGTCGATCAGCGGCGAGCGCAGGGAGAAGTCCTGCGCCATGCGCACCAGCGCGTCGTAGATCGAGGCGTCGCCGTGCGGGTGATACTTGCCCATCACCTCGCCGACCACGCCCGCCGACTTGCGGTACGGCCGGTTCCAGACGAGGTTCATCTCCCGCATGGCGTAGAGGATGCGCCGGTGGACCGGCTTCAGACCGTCACGCACGTCGGGCAGCGCGCGACTGACGATCACGCTCATGGCGTAATCGAGATAGGACCGCTGCATCTCCTCGATGATCGAGACCGGTTCCACGCCGGTGGGACGCTCCGGCGGCGGAGCGCCGGGATTGGTGTCGTCTGCCAAGACGTCTCCTCAGCCTGAATCTGCTGCCCGTGCTATAGCGCCTCGGCCGGCGGAGCGCAAATATTGCAGCCCCTCTCAGATGGGTTTTCTCCCTTGCGAAACAAGGGCTTGGACCAGGACGTAAAGAATGGTGGGGATGGCGGCGGCCCCAACGAACGTCGAACTCCGCCGGTCGAGCGCCGGCGGCCGACTCAGGTGGTCCGATGCCGCTCCGCCGGTCAGCTTGCCGCAGCGCGGCTGCGGCCGGTCCGCCGGCGCGTGGTGCGGCGCGGCGCCACCGGCATGAGGCGGATCCGCACGCCGCCGCCCTCGCGACCCTCGACCTCGAACAGCTGGGTGCTGCGCACGAGATCGCTCAGCTTCTTGAACCCGTAGCTCCGTGGGTCGAAATCCGAGGAGAGGTTGAGGAGCTGCTTGCCGAAGCCGCCGAGGTCGACCCAGCCGTCCTCGGTGTCCATCTGCTCCATCACCCGCTTCAGGAGATCGGCCGCCTGCTCCGGCTTGGCAAGCGGCGCGGCGGCGCCCTCCGCCTTGTCCGACACGGCGCGCTCCGGCAGGAGGTTCTCGGTGTAGATGAAGCGGCGGCAGGCCTGGCGGAAGCTTTCCGGCGTCTTCTGCTCGCCGAAGCCGTAGACGTCGATCCCCTGTTCCCGGATGCGCGAGGCAAGTCTCGTGAAGTCGCTGTCGGAGGAGACGAGGCAGAAGCCGTCGAAGCGGCCGGAGTGCATCAGGTCCATCGCGTCGATGACGAGCGTGATGTCGGAGGCGTTCTTGCCGGTGGTATAGGCGAACTGCTGCTGCGGCACGATCGCGTGGCGGGCGAGGATCTCGGCCCAGCTCTTGGAGCGCGAGTTCGAGAAGTCGCCGTAGATTCGCCGCACGCTCGCCTCGCCGATGGTGGCGATCTCCTCGAAGAGCCCGTCGGCGATGCGCGCCGAGGTGTTGTCGGCGTCGATGAGAACCGCGAGCCGCGGCGTGCGGTCGGAGCGGGTGGCGGACATTCGAACTTTCTCCGGCGACTGACGGTGTGGAGGGCGTATCGCGCCGCCTGTACCACAGCCGGGCGCCCTGTTACGCCTGTTATCGCTGAACCGCGGAGAAGCCGATGTTCGATGTGCTGGTCAACGGCTTCGTCACGCTGTTCGTCATCCTCGACCCGCTGGCGCTGGTGCCGCTGTTCCTCGCGCTGACGGCAGGCGCCTCGGTCGCAGAACGCCGTCGCACGGCCCTCCGAGCCTCGATCATCGCCGGCTGCATCCTCGCCCTCTTCGGCCTCGCCGGCCTCGCCGTCCTGTCCGGTCTCGGCATCACGCTCGGCGCCTTCCGCGTCGCCGGCGGCCTGTTCCTGTTCTTCATCGGCTTCGAACTCGTCTTCGAGCGGCGCGGCGAGCGCAAGGCGAAAAGCGCGCAAGGCGCTGCCGAGGAGCCGGAGGCCGACATCGCCGCCTTCCCGCTCGCCATTCCGCTGCTGGCGGGACCCGGCGCGATCTCCGCGACGATCCTCCTCTCGGGCTCGCTTCCGACGCTGGCGGGCAAGGCTGGCCTGCTCCTGGTCATCACCGTTGCGGCCGCGATCTCGTTCGTCGTTCTTGCCGAGGCCCACCGGATCGACCGCTTTCTCGGCCCCACCAGCCGGGCGGTGATTTCACGGCTGCTCGGCGTCCTGCTCGCCGCGCTGGCCGTCCAGTTCATCGCGGATGGGGTCGCTCAGCTGACCGGCAGCAGTGGCCAGATTGTCGCGTCGCACTAGAACCGGAGCCTGATGGCGACAGGCATACGGAGCAGGACATGCGGCAGACCGGCGGCTCACACGGCGGTGGCACGGCGGTCTACGCCGCGATGGGCGCCAATCTCGGCATTGCCGTCACCAAGTTCGGCGCCGCGCTGTTCACCGGCTCGTCGAGCATGCTCGCCGAAGGCATCCATTCGATGGTCGACACCGCCAATCAGGGGTTCCTGCTGCTCGGCATCCACCGCGCCAAGCGCGCGCCGACCGCCGAGCATCCCTTCGGCTACGGCGTCGAGATCTATTTCTGGTCGTTCGTCGTGGCGATCCTGATCTTCGCGCTGGGTGCCGGCTTCTCGATCTATGAAGGGGTCGAACACCTGATGAGCCAGGAGGAGGGCGAGATCACCTCGCCGCTGATCGGTCTCGGCGTCCTCGGCGTCTCCTTCCTGCTCGAAGGCTATTCCTGGTCCGTCGCCTTCCGCGAGTTTCAGTCCACCCGGGCCGGCAAGGGCCTGTGGCAGGACTTCCGCGAAATGAAGGACCCGTCCGTCTTCGTGGTCCTGTTCGAGGACACGGCTGCCTGCCTCGGCATCCTGATTGCTGCCGCCGGGCTCGGCCTTGCCTGGTTCACCGGCAACGTGCAGCTCGACGCCGCGGCCTCGATCGTGATCGGGCTCCTGCTCGGCGTGACGGCCGTGTTCCTGGCCATCGAGACGAAGGGCCTGCTGATCGGCGAGGCCGCCTCGCCCGAGATGGTGGAGGCGATCCGCGCGCGCGTCGCGGCGCGGCCGGAGATCCTCGGCGTGAACGAGATCCGCACGATGCATCGGGGTCCCGCCGACGTCCTTCTGACCATGAGCGTCGACTTCGCCGACGGCGTCCTGTCGCAGGATATCGAGCGGGCGGTCAGCGAGATCGAGGCCCGCGTGAAGGAGCGCTTCCCGATCGTCAAGCGGCTCTACATCGAGGTGCAGTCGCGCGAGGGTCATCGCCGCTTCGCCGACCGCGAGGCTGCGGAGACGGCGGCCGAAGCGTCGGCCTGACCGGCGCGCTAGCGCGTCGCGCCTTCCCACCGCACGACCTATCCCGGGCCCTTCGGGTCGGCTATCCTGTTCGTGTTTCGTCCCAGCCGACTCGCGATGCCCACGCCCCAGAGCTTTTGCCGCGACTGCCTCGCCGAGAACGGCCAGCTCCTGCGCCGCTGCGCGTCGTGCGGCAGCCCGCGGTTGGCGACGCACGACGAACTTTACGCGCTGTCGATCGCCCACCTCGACTGCGACGCCTTCTATGCCGCCGTCGAGAAGCGCGACCGGCCGGCGCTCGCCGACAAGCCGCTGATCATCGGCGGCGGCCATCGCGGCGTCGTCTCGACCGCCTGCTACATCGCCCGCACCTATGGCGTCCGCTCCGCGATGCCGATGTTCAAGGCGCTGAAGCTCTGCCCGGACGCGGTCGTCCTGAAGCCGGACATGGCGAAATACGCGGCGGTCGGGCGTCAGGTGCGCGAGCGGATGCTGGCGGTGACGCCGCTGGTCGAGCCGCTGTCGATCGACGAGGCTTTCCTCGACCTGTCGGGCACCGAACGGCTCCACGGCCGTCCGCCGGCGCGCACCCTCGCTGTCCTCGCCGACGCCGTCGAGCGCGACCTTGGAATCCCGGTCTCGATCGGCCTGTCCCACAACAAGTTCCTCGCCAAGATCGCTTCGGACCTCCAGAAGCCGCGCGGCTTCTCGGTGATCGGGCGCGAGGAGACCGTGCGCTTTCTCGCCGACAAGCCGATCACGATGATCTGGGGCGTCGGCCACAGCTTCGAGCGCACGCTGCAAAGCGACGGCCTGACACGGATCGGCCAATTGCAGGCGATGGAGGAGACCGAACTGATGCGCCGGTACGGCTCGATGGGCCAGCGGCTGTTCCGCCTGTCCCGCGGCATCGACATGCGCACGGTCGAACCGCGGGGCGAGATGAAGAGCATCTCGGCCGAGACCACCTTCAACACCGACCTGTCACGACCCGAGGATCTGGTGCCGGTGCTGCGAGGCTTGAGCGAGAAGGTCGCTCGGCGGCTGAAGGCGACGGACCTGGCGGCAACCGGCATCACCCTGAAGCTGAAAACGACCGACTTCAAGCTGCGCACGCGCAGCCAGAGCCTTGCCGATCCCACCCGGCTCGCCGGCCGCATCTTCGACATCGGACGCCGGCTGCTGGAGAAGGAGCTCGACGGCACGGCCTTCCGGCTGATCGGCATTGGCTGCGCCGGATTCGCCCCGGCCCGCTTCGCCGATCCGCAGGATCTCGTCGATCCCGGTGCGCAGAAGCGCGCCCGGGCGGAGGCAGCGTTCGACGCGCTGCGGGACAAGTTCGGGATGCAAGCGATCGAAACAGGCTTCACCTTCAGAGCGAAGGCGCCACCGGCCCCGGATGCCGACCAGGATGGAAAAAAGCCAAGTCCGTAGCGCTGTCTACGTCGGACTGATCACGTATCGAGAGAGCGTGTTCATCCACACTCTCAGGACACCATACGAACGTCTTCTAGAATATCGTCGCTTGTGCGAAGCTTGTGCCGATCCGCCGGCGGATCACAGCGGCGGACGCGAGCAGGACACTCGACCACCCTGCTCTCCTCCGCCATCCCCCGTCACAGCAGCTCGACGTCGATCACCCCCGGCGCGGCCTTGATGGCGCTCGCCATCTGCGGCGAGACCCGGTAGCGGCCGGGCAGCGCGATCTCGATCTCCCGCTCGCCGTCCTCGCGGATCAGCACCACCGACACCTCGCTGTCGCCGCCCGCCTGCAGCTGACGCTGGAACACCGGCACCGGCCGCGCGTCGCGCAGGAAGACGCGCAGCGCCTTCTGCATTCGCACCGCCTCGTCCTCCAGCGACTGCACGCTCTGCACCCGCAGCGAGACGCCCTCCGGCCGCTCCTCGGCGGCAACCGTGACGATCACCGAGGCGCCGGGCTCGAGCATGTCGCGGTACTGGATCAGCGTCTCGGAGAACATCACCACCTCGTACTGCCCGGAGCCATCCGACATCTGGACGATGCCGATCTTGCCGCCGGTGCGGGTGCGCCGCTCCTGTCTCGACGTGACCGTGCCGGCGAGCCGGGCGGCGCTCGCCCCGCGCTTGACGCTCGCAACCACCTCGGCGTGGCTCTGCACCCGAAGCCGCTTCAGCGCCTGCCGGTACTCGTCGAGCGGATGGGCCGAGAGGTAGAAGCCGATGGCCTGGTGCTCGCGCAAAAGCTTCTCGGACGCGGTCCAGAGCGGCGCCTCGACGAGGTGCAGCCGCTCCGGCTCGCCGCCCGAGGAGCCGAACATGTCGTGCTGGCCGCTGGTGCGGCCTTCGTGCACGCGCAGCGCGTAGGACGCCATGCGCTCGATGTTGGCGATCAGGCGCGCGCGATCCTGCCCGAAGCAGTCGAGCGCGCCGGCGGTGATCAGGCTTTCGAGCGTGCGCTTGTTGACGATCTTCGGGTCGATCCGGGCGCAGAAGTCTTCGAGGCTGCGGAAGGGCGCGGCTCCGCGCTGTTCGACGATGTGCTCCACCGCCTGCTCGCCGACTCCCTTGATCGCCGCGAGCGCGTAGAAGATCCTGCCGTCGCCGACCTCGAAGGCCTTGTGCGAGGTCTGCACCGAGGGCGGCACGACGGTGATGCCGAGCCGCTGCGCCTCGCCGCGGAAGTCGTTCAGCTTGTCGGTGTTGCCGGTGTCGAGCGTCATCGACGCGGCGAGGAACTCGACCGGATGGTTCGCCTTCAGATAGGCGGTCTGGTAGGCGACGAGGGCGTAGCAGGCGGCGTGCGACTTGTTGAAGCCGTAGTCGGCGAACTTGGCGAGCAGGTCGAAGATCATGTTCGCCTGCGGCTTTTCGAGGCCGTTCTTCACCGCGCCCTCGACGAAGCGAACCCGCTGCTTGTCCATCTCCGCACGGATCTTCTTGCCCATTGCGCGGCGCAGCAGGTCGGCCTCCCCGAGCGAATAGCCGGACAGGACCTGGGCGATCTGCATCACCTGCTCCTGATAGATGATGACGCCTTGCGTCTCCTTCAGGATCGGCTCGATCATCGGGTGGAGATAGTCGGGCGTCTCCTCGCCGTGCTTGCGGGCGTTGTAGGTCGGGATGTTCTCCATCGGACCGGGGCGGTACAGCGCCACCAGCGCGATGATGTCCTCGAGGCAGTCCGGGCGCATGCCGATCAGCGCCTTGCGCATGCCCGCCGATTCCACCTGGAACACGCCGACGGTCTCGCCGCGCGTCATCATCGCGTAGCTCTTCTCGTCGTCGAGCGGGATCGAGGAGAGGTCGATCACCTCGCCCTTGCGTGCGATCAGGTTCACCGCCGTCTGCAGCACCGTGAGGGTCTTCAGGCCAAGGAAGTCGAACTTCACCAGGCCCGCCTGCTCGACCCACTTCATGTTGTACTGCGTCACCGGCATGTCGGAGCGCGGGTCGCGATACATCGGCACCAGGCGGTGCAGCGGCCGGTCGCCGATCACGATGCCGGCGGCGTGGGTCGAGGCGTGCCGGTAGAGCCCCTCGAGCTTCAGCGCGATCGAGATCAGCCGGTCGACGATCTCCTCCTTCTCGCGCGCCTCCTTCAGGCGCGGCTCCTCCTCCAGCGCCTGGGCAAGCGTCACCGGGTTGGCCGGGTTCTGCGGCACCAGCTTGCAGAGCTTGTCGACATGGCCGTAGCTCATCTCCAGCACCCGCCCGACGTCGCGCAGCACGGCGCGCGCCTGCAGCGTCCCGAAGGTGATGATCTGGCCGACCTGCTCGCGCCCGTACTTCTCCTGCACGTAGCGGATCACCTCGCCCCGCCGGTCCTGGCAGAAGTCGATGTCGAAGTCCGGCATCGAGACGCGCTCGGGGTTGAGGAAGCGCTCGAACAGCAGCGAGAAGCGCAACGGGTCGAGATCTGTGATCGTCAGCGAATAGGCGACGAGCGAGCCGGCACCCGAGCCGCGCCCGGGCCCGACCGGGATCGAATGGCTCTTGGCCCACTTGATGAAGTCCGACACGATCAGGAAGTAGCCGGGAAACCTCATCCGCTCGATGATGCCGAGCTCGAAGTCGAGCCGCTCGCGGTAGGCGGCCTCGTCGACGCCTGGCGCGGTGCCGTGCGCGGCGAGACGGTGTTCCAGCCCCTCCACGGCCTGCCGCCGCAGTTCGGCGGCCTCGACCCTCTCGGCCTCCTCCGGATCGGCGTCCGCTCCGGCGAAGCGCGGCAGGATGGGCTTGCGGGTCTGCGGCCGGAAGGCGCAGCGCCGCGCGATCTCGAGCGTGTTCTCCAGCGCCTCCGGCAGGTCGGCGAACAGCACCGCCATCTCCGCCTGCGACTTGAGGCAGTGGTCGCGCGACAGGCGGCGGCGGTCCTCCTGGCTGACCAGCTTGTTGGAAGCGACGGCGATCAGCGCGTCATGCGCGTCGAAATCCTCCGCGCAGAAGAAGAAGGGTTCGTTGGTCGCCACCAGCGGCAGGTCGAGCGCGTAGGCGAGCTCGATCATCTCGGCCTCGACCCTGCGGGACCGGCGCTCCTGGCGCTGGATCTCGACATAGAGCCGGTCGCCGAACAGCCCGGCCAGCCGCTCCAGCCGCTCCCGCGCCAGAGCGCCGCGTCCGGACGCCAGCGCCGTGCCGATCGGTCCGTTCGGCCCGCCGGTCAGCGCGATGATGCCCTCCGCCCGTGCCTCAAGCCACTCGAACAGGACGTGCGGGCGCGCGTTGCCGTCGTGCTGCAGGTAGGCGAAGGAGACGATCTCGACGAGATTGGCATAGCCAGCCTCGTCCTTGGCGATCAGCACCATCGTCGGGTGCGCGGCGGGCAGACGCTCGCGACTGTCGCCGGTCTCCTCGTCGCCGAAGGCGACCTCCAGCTGGCACCCCACGATGGGCTGGATGCCCGCCTTCGCCGCCTTCTCGGAAAACTCGAGCGCGCCGAAGAGATTGCTGGTGTCGGCGATGCCGATCGCCGGCGCGCCGTCGGCCTTGGCATGCTTGACGATCTGGTCGATCCGCAGCGCGCCCTCGAGGAGCGAAAAGGCGCTGTGCACCCGCAGGTGAACAAACTTCGGAGCGGGTGCGGCGACGGCAGTCGTCTCGATGGCTGCGCTCATGTCCGTGCTCCTGCTCGACCAAGCGGCACCGGCTTGGCCTGAGCGACCGGCAACCTGCAAGCGACGTTCCTAGCAGAGTCGCCGTGGCAGCACCGGGGTGATTCCCGCTTTCAACAGGCGATGCCCGTATCCCTTTCACAAGGCGACAGCGAGCACCGAAAAGCTGGCGACGAAGAGCGAGATCGCAACAAAAGCGGCAAGGTCCTGAACGAAGGTGTGCATGATGGCGTTCCTTGTTTGTTCCTGTACCGCTTTTGTTCCGCATTCGGAGCGCGGAGTCAAGCGACGCGAGGCCGTCGCGATAAAAAGAACGGAGAGAGAACGCCTGCTGTGGTTAATCAGCCGAACTGGAGCGGCACCACTCGGCCGTGGTCGAGCGAGATCGCCCGGTCCATCTTCGCCGCCAGCTCGTGGTTGTGCGTGGCGATGAGAGCCGCGACGCCGGACTGACGGACGAGCGCGGTCAGGGCGTCGAAGACGTAGTGCGCCGTTTCCGGGTCGAGGTTGCCGGTCGGCTCGTCGGCGAGCAGGACATAGGGGCTGTTGGCGACCGCGCGCGCGATCGCGACGCGCTGCTGCTCGCCGCCGGAGAGTTCGGCCGGGCGGTGCTCGGCGCGCGGGCCGATGCGCATGTAGTCGAGGAGCTGGCGTGCCCGCTCGGCCGCCACCTTCTGCGACAGGCCCCGGATCATCTGGGGCAGCATGACGTTTTCGAGCGCCGAAAACTCCGGCAGGAGATGGTGGAACTGGTAGACGAAGCCGATCGTCTCGCGCCGCATGGCGGTGCGCCCGGCGTCGTCGAGGCTGCCGCATGCCTCGCCGTTGACGTAGACCTCGCCGGCATCCGGGCGGTCGAGCAGGCCCGCGATGTGGAGCAGCGTCGACTTGCCGGCGCCGGACGGCGCGACGAGTGCGACCATCTCGCCGGGCGCGATCTCCACGTCCGCACCGGCGAGCACGGTCAACCGGCTCTCGCCCTCGCGATAATGGCGTTCCACCTTGTCGAGCTTCAGCGACGGCTTGCCGGATGTCATTCGTAACGCAACGCTTCTACGGGATCGAGCCGCGACGCCTTCCAGGACGGAAAGATCGTTGCGAGGAAGGCCAGCACCAGTGCCATGACGACGACCGCCGTGACGTCCGCCGGCTTCACCTCCGCCGGCAGCTGGCTGAGGAAGTAGAACTCCGGGTTGAAGATCGTGGTGCCGGAGATCCACGAGAAGAAGTCGCGGATCCGCTCGATGTTCAGGCAGAACAGCAGGCCGAGACCGAAGCCGGCAAGCGTCCCGGCCACGCCGATCGAGGCGCCGGTGATCAGGAAGACCCGCATCACCGCGCCCTTGCTCGCGCCCATCGTCCGGAGGATGGCGATGTCGCGGCCCTTGTCCTTCACCAGCATGAACAGGCCGGAGATGATGTTGAGCGCCGCGACGAGGATGATCAGCGTCAGGATGATGAACATCACGTTCCGCTCCACCTCGAGGGTGGAGAAGAAGGCCTGGTTCTGCCGCTGCCAGGTGACCGTGAAGTTGGGCCGCCCTGCGGCCTGCTCGATCGGCGCCTGCAGGTCGACGACATCGTCGGGATTGTCGACGAAGATCTCGACCGACTGCGCCTTGTCCTCCTGATTGAAGAACAGCTGCGCCTCGCTCAGCGGCATGTAGACATAAGCCGCGTCGTATTCGGACAGGCCGATCTCGAAGATCGCGACCACCGGATAGGCCTTCACCCGCGGCGTCACGCCGAGCGGCGTCGCGTCCCCCTCCGGCGAGACGAGCGTGATGAGGTCGCCGACCGCCAGTCCGAGGCTCTCGGCCAGCCGCGTGCCGATGGCGACGCCGCCGGATCCGTCGAAACCGTCGAGCGTGCCCGACTTGACGGTGTCCGACACCGCCTTCAGCTGCTTCAGGTCGCCGCCCCGCACGCCTTTCACGAGTGCGCCCGTGCCGCCGCCCCGCGGTCCGGAGGCAAGCACCTGCCCTTCGATCAGCGGCATCGCATACGCCACACCCGGCACCTTCGACACCGCCTCGGTCACCTCGGCATAGTCTGTCAGCGGCGTGTCGATCGGCTGCAGGATCACGTGGCCGTTCACCCCGAGGATGCGGCTGAGAAGCTCGGTGCGAAAGCCGCTCATCACCGCCATCACGATGATCAGCGCGGCGACGCCGAGCATGATCCCGACGAAGGAGAAGCCGGCGATCACCGACACGCCGGCATCCCGGCGGCGCGAGCGCAGATAGCGCGCGGCGATCATCCACTCAAAGCGGGAGAACGGCTGGGAGCGCACGCTCCCCTGCGGGCTGCCGGCTGTCGTCTCCTCGGTCATGCGCCGCCGATGCGGTTCAGGGCGGCGTCGAGGGACAGCGTCTCACGTTCACCCGTCTTGCGCCATTTCAGCTCGACCTCGCCGGATTTGGCGCCGCGCGGGCCGACGATCACCTGCAGCGGCAGGCCGATCAGGTCCATCGTCGCGAACTTGGCACCGGCGCGGGTGTCTCCGTCGTCGTAGAGGACATCCTGTCCGGCCGCTCCTAGCCGGGCGTAAAGCTCGTCGCAGATCCGGTCACAGTCCGCATCGCCCGGCTTCATGTTGATCAGGCCGACATCGAAGGGGGCGACCGAGGCGGGCCAGATGATGCCGTTCTCGTCGTGCGAAGCCTCGATGATCGCCGCGATCACCCGGCTCGGGCCGATCCCGTAGGAGCCCATGAAGACCGGCTGCTCCTTGCCGTCGGGCCCGGTCACGAGCGCCTTCATCGGCTCCGAGTACTTCGTGCCGAAGTGGAATATGTGCCCGACCTCGATGCCGCGGGCCGACACCTTCTCGTCCTCGGGCAGAGCCTCCCAGGCCGCTTCGTCGTGCATCTCCTCGGTCGCCGCATAGGGTGCCGTCCAGCGCTCGACGATCGAGGCGAGACCGGCCGCGTCGTCGAAGTCGACGTCCTCGCCCGGCACCTGCAGCTCGAGAAAGTCCTTGTGGCAGAACACGGCGCTTTCGCCGGTCGAAGCCAGGATGATGAACTCGTGGCTGAGCTCGCCGCCGATCGGACCGGTGTCGGCACGCATCGGGATGGCATGGACGCCGAGCCGCGCGAAGGTGCGCAGGTAGGCGACGAACATGCGGTCATAGGCGGTCTTGGAGCTCTCGTAGTCGAGGTCGAAGGAGTAGGCGTCCTTCATCAGGAACTCGCGCGAGCGCATCACGCCGAAGCGCGGACGCACCTCGTCCCGGAACTTCCACTGGATGTGGTAGAGATTGAGCGGCAGATCCTTGTAGGAGCGCACATAGGAGCGGAAGATCTCCGTCACCATCTCCTCGTTCGTCGGACCGAACAGGAGATCGCGCTCGTGCCGGTCCTGGATCCGCAGCATCTCCTTGCCGTAGTCGTCGTAGCGTCCGCTCTCCCGCCACAGGTCGGCGGACTGGATCACCGGCATGAGGAGCTCCAGGGCGCCCGTCCGGTTCTGCTCCTCCCGGATGATCGCGGAAACCTTGTCGAGAACGCGCTTGCCGAGCGGCAGCCAGGAGTAGATGCCGGCGGCCTGCTGGCGGATCATGCCGGCCCGCAGCATCAGCCGGTGCGAGACGATCTCCGCTTCCTTGGGAGTCTCTTTGAGGATCGGCAGAAAAAATCGCGACAGGCGCATGGAGCTGCGGGCACTTTCTGAAGGCAGGGCGGAGCCGCCGGACTATCGAGGCGGTTCATAGACGTTCATAGGGCCGTTGAAAAGTCAGCCGGGCCGGTTGGCGCGAAACCGAGCAAACCGTGATCAATGCGAGCGCAGATTGGTCTTAAAATCGTCACAGAGGTGAAGATTCTTCGTGACAATCCGCTTCACGCTCTGTAGCCTCCTGACAATAAACAGGAGCACTTACGAGGCTCCGAACTTTCGGTCTAGTCTTGGGAGGACCTGATTTCCGGCGCGTCCGCGCAGCCCTGGCTCGAGAAGCCGGTGTGAAATCGAGACCAACTGAAAAGCAGGGCTGCGGCTCTGCTTTTTTTTCGTCCGTACGAACGACCGGCCGACAGCGTCAAGTTCCAGGGATGATGTGCGGGATGTCGTCGATCCCGAAGCCCAGAACGTCGACGATGACGATGAGCAACCCGACGATCACCAGCGATGCGATCGTGGTGTGCAGCAGCTTGCGCCACAGTCGGAACTCGGCCGGAGCGCCATGATCGGTCCCGAGCGTGACGTTGCCCTCCTCGGCCTGCGAGCGCATGCCGATCGGCAGGATCGCGAAGAGCACCGTCCACCAGACGGTGAAGAACACGGCGAACCACGTCACATAGGCCATGTCTAGACCTCCTCGAGTTCGATCAGCGTGCCGTTGAAATCAGCCGGATGCAGGAACAGCACCGGGCGCCCGTGCGCGCCCGTCCGCGGTTCTCCGCCCCCGAGCACCCTCGCCCCGCTTGCCTGCAGCCGCGTCGCTGCGGCCCGCAGATCGCCCACCTCGTAGCAGACGTGATGCAGGCCGCCGCGCGGATGCTCGTCGAGGAAACGGACGAGCGGCGACTTGGCGCCGAGCGGACTGATCAGTTCGACCTTGCTGTTGCCGAGATCGACGAAGACCACGGTCACGCCATGCTCGGGCAGCGGCAGCGGCGCGGAAACCGCGGCGCCGAGCCTGTCCCGGTACCTTGCCGCCGCGGCTTCGAGATCCGGCACGGCGATCGCCACGTGGTTCAGGCGGCCGATCACCCCTGCCCCTTGCCGCCCGCCTGGGTGACGAAGACGGTGGCGATCGGCTTCTTGCCCCAGGCATCGTTGGCGGCTGCGCGCACGGCGCGGCGGACCGCCTCCTGCAGCATCGCCAGATCCTTGCGCCGGTTGCGCGGAATGCTCTCGATCGCGCCGGCTGCGGCGTCGATCAGAAGGTCCTCGATCTCCTCGCCGTCGAAGTCCGCCTCGGGCAGCCCGAGCGCCACGACGTCCGGCTCGCCGCGCAACTCCAGCTGGGCGTTGAGCTGCACCAGCACACAGACGTGCCCGGCGAAGGACAGGCGGCGCCGCTCGTCGATCCCCATCTCCTCGATGGTGCCGATCAGGCGGCCGTCCTTGTAGACGCGCCCGACCGGCACCTCGTCGATCACCTCGGCCGGCCCCGGGTAGAGCCGGAGCATCCGGCCGTTGCGGATGGAGACGACCTCCGGCACGCCCTGCCCGCGCGCGAACTTCGCATGCGCGGTCAGATGCGCCGCCTCGCCATGCGCGGGCACGGCGATCTTCGGCCGGACCCAGTCGTACATCTGCTTCAGCTCGCTGCGGCGGGGGTGGCCGGAGACGTGGACGAGCTGCTCCCCATCCTCGAGGACGATCACGCCCCGGTCGATCAGCGCATTCTTGATGTCGATGATGCCGCGCTCGTTGCCGGGAATGGCGCGCGAGGAGAAGATCACCATGTCGCCCTTCGACAGGGCGACTTCCGGATGTTCGTCCCGTGCGAGCTTGGCAAGCGCGGCACGCGGCTCGCCCTGGCTGCCGGTGAGGATGATCACCGCCTTGTCGCGCGGCAGGTAGCCGAAATCCTGCTCCGAGAGGAACGGCGGAAGGCCCTCCATGTAGCCGAGCTCGGAGGCGACATCGTTCATGCGTCGCATCGAGCGGCCCATCAGCAGCACCTGGCGCCCCGCCCCTTCGGCCGCCTGTGCGACCGCGCGGATGCGGCCGATGTTGGAGGAGAAGGTGGTCACCGCCACGCGGCCCTCGGCCTTTGAGATGATGTCGCGCAGCGACCGGGTGACGTCGGTCTCGCTCGGCGACACGCCGTCGCGCAGCGCGTTGGTCGAATCGCAGACCAGCGCCAGCACGCCCTCGTCGCCGATCGCCCTCAGCCGTTCACCATCGGTCGGCGCGCCGAGCGCCGGCGTCGGGTCGATCTTCCAGTCGCCGGTGTGGACGACCGTGCCGACCGGGGTGCGGATGGCGAGCGCCACCGGCTCGGGGATCGAGTGGGTGACGTTGATTGCCTCGATCGAGAAGGGGCCGCACTGGAAGCGGTCACCCGCCTTGAACACGGTGACCGGGATCTGCGGCGCGCCGGTCTCTCCCTCGCGCTTGGCCTCCAGCAGGCCGGCGGTGAAGGCGGTGGCATAGACCGGCACCTTGAGCCGCGGCCAGAGGTCGAGCAGCGCCCCGTAGTGATCTTCGTGGGCATGGGTGATGACGATCGCCTTCAGCGCATGCCGCTCGGCTTCCAGGAAGCGGATGTCGGGCATGATCAGGTCGACGCCCGGGGCTTCCGGCCCGGCGAAGGAGACGCCGCAGTCCACGGCGATCCACTCGCGGTCGTCCTCCGGTCCATAGCCGTAGAGCGCGAGGTTCATGCCGATCTCGCCGATGCCGCCGAGTGGGAGGAATACCAGCTGGTCCAATGTGTTACCGTTCTTCAGGTTCACGGCCGGAGCCGGGCCCCGAGCCTTTGCGTGGTGCGACGCCATCGCGCCGCCAGTCATGCCGTTTCCTCGGGCTTAACGCAGTCGGTCCGGCAGGAAAAGCTCACCGGCCGAGATCGCGCGGCGGGCGCCGCCCTCCTCGTCGAGAAGCAGGCGTCCCGCCTCGTCCAGTGCGACGAAGCGCCCCTTGAGGGAGCGGTCCGGAAGATTGATCGTGCAGGCTTCGCCGAGGCCGGATGCGTGCGCCAGCCAGTCCCGCCGCACGGCGGCGAAGTTCTGGCCGCGATCCCAAAGGTCGAGCGCGGTCTCCACGCCACCCGCCAAGGCCTCGAAGACGAGGTCGAGATCAGCCGGCAGGCCTTCCGCGGCAAGGCCCGTCACCGGATAGGGTGTGTCGCCGGGCACGTGCGCGACGTTGACGCCGCAGCCGATGACGACCGCCCGTCGTCCATCAGGGAGTCGCTCGGTTTCGGTCAGGATGCCGACCGCCTTCCGCCCACCGATCAGGATGTCGTTCGGCCACTTGATGCGGATGTCGGGCCGCGGGCGTGCGGGCAGCGAAGCCAACCCGTCGCGCACCCCTAGAGCGGTGACGAGCGGCAGGTTCTGCAGGTGCTCGAGCGGAGCCGGCTCGATCAGGAGCAGGCTGGCATAGAGGTTGCCGGCCTCCGAGACCCATGCCCGGCCGCGCCGGCCGCGCCCTGCGGTCTGCCGTTCCGCCGTCACCCAGAGCGGGCCTGGGTCGCCGCTGCGCGCCGCCTCGAAGGCGACGGTGTTGGTGGAGCCGACCGCTTCGAGCGCAAGCCGGCGCCGGGGGCGCGTCGCCACGGGTTAGAAGAAGCTCCGGGCAGCGGCTTCCGCGGCGGCGGCGATCGACGGCCCGACGAACAGGTAGACCGGGAAGATGAACAGCGCCGCGGCGCCGAGCACCACCCGCATCTCCATCGCCATCGGCACGAAGCTCTCCGCCGGCTCGTCGAACCACATCACCTTCACGAGGCGGAGGTAGTAGTAGAGGCCGACGGCGCTGGCGAGGACGCCGATCACGGCGAGGCCGTAGAGCTGCGCCTGCACGGCGGCGACGAAGACGAAGTACTTGGCGAAGAAGCCGGCGAGCGGCGGCAGGCCGGCGAGCGACAGCATCAGGATGGTCAGGAACAGCGCCATCACCGGGTTGGTGCGCGACAGACCGGCAAGGTCGTCGATCTCCTCGACGACGCCGTCACGCCGGCGCATCGACAGGATCACCGCGAAGGTGCCGAGGGTCATGGTCATGTAGATGGCCATGTAGATCAGGACACCGCGCACGCCGGAGACGTTGGCGGCCGCGAGGCCGACCAGCGCGTAGCCCATGTGGCCGATCGAGGAGTAGGCCATCAGCCGCTTGATGTTGCGCTGGCCGATGGCGGCGAACGAGCCGAAGGCCATCGAGGCGATCGAGATGAAAACGATCACCTGCTGCCAGTCCGGCGTCAGCGGGCCGAAGCCTTCGACCGTGAAGCGGGTGAGAAGCGCCATCGCCGCGACCTTCGGCGCACCGGCGAAGAACGCCGTGACCGGGGTCGGCGCACCTTCGTAGACGTCCGGCGTCCACATGTGGAACGGCACCGCCGAGATCTTGAAGGCGAGGCCGGCGAGCACGAAGACGAGGCCGATGATGAGGCCGAGCGACCGACCTTCGGCGGCGAGCGAGGCGATCGCATCGAACTGGATCTGGCCGGTGAAGCCATAGATCAGCGACGCACCATAGAGCAGCATGCCCGAGGAGAGCGCGCCGAGGACGAAGTACTTCAGCCCCGCCTCGGTCGAGCGCACCGAGTCGCGGTTGATCGCAGCGACCACGTAGACCGCCAGCGACTGCAGCTCGAGGCCGAGATAGAGCGCGATCAGGTCGCCCGCCGAGATCATCACCATCATGCCGATGGTCGAGAGCACGATGAGGACCGGGAACTCGAAGCGGTCGAAACGCTCGCGCTCGGCAAAGCCCACGGACATGACGATCACCACCGCCGAGCCGATCAGCACCAGCACCTTCATGAAGCGCGCGAAGGGATCGAGGATGATCGAGCCGCCGAAGGCGACGCCGTCCGGCGTCACCGTGACGAGCACGAGCCCCGCGCCCACCAGCAGCGCGGCCGCAAGGCCGCTGACGGTCGGCGCGCTCCGCTCGCCCATGAACAGCCCGATCAGGAGCAGCGCCATCGCCCCGATTGCAAGGATCAGTTCCGGCGCGACGATCGCGAGGCTGGAGGAGACGAAGTCAGGGGTCATGAAGGTCGTCCCGCGTCCTTAGTGTGCCGAAGCGAGCGCGGGGGCCGCGTGGACGGCCGCGCTGTAGCTGTTGACCAGCGCCTCGACCGAGGCCGCCGTCGCGTTGAAGACCGGCATCGGATAGACGCCGAAGAAGATCACCAGCGCCACCAGCGGGTAGAGCAGAAGCTTCTCGCGACCGCTGAGATCGAGGATCGAGCGCAGGCTGTCCTTGTCGAGCACACCCCAGATCACGCGGCGGTACAGCCACAGCGCATAGGCGGCCGAGAAGATGACGCCGGTCGCGGCGAAGACGGCGACCCAGGTGTTGGCCTGGTAGACGCCCATCATCGTCAGGAACTCGCCGACGAAGCCGCTGGTGCCGGGCAGCCCCACATTGGCCATCGTGAAGATCAGCATCACGGTCGCGTAATGCGGCATCCGGTTCACGAGGCCGCCATAGGCGGCGATCTCGCGGGTGTGCATGCGGTCGTAGACGACGCCGACGCACAGGAACAGCGCGCCCGAGACGAGCCCGTGGGAGAGCATCTGGAAGATCGCGCCCTGCACGCCCTGGGCGTTAGCCGCGAAGATGCCCATCGTGACGAACCCCATGTGGGCGACGGACGAGTAGGCGATCAGCTTCTTGATGTCCTCCTGCATCAGCGCGACCAGCGAGGTGTAGACGATCGCCAGCACCGACAGCGTGTAGACGAGCGGCGCGAAATCGGCCGAGGCGAGCGGGAACATCGGCAGCGAGAAGCGGATGAAGCCGTAGCCGCCGAGCTTCAGGAGGATGCCGGCGAGGATCACCGAGCCCGCCGTCGGCGCCTCGACGTGCGCGTCCGGCAGCCAGGTGTGGACCGGCCACATCGGCATCTTCACCGCGAAGCTCGCGAAGAAGGCGAACCAGAGCCAGGGCTGCATCGCCGCCGGGAACGGATGCTGCAACAGCTCGGGAATCGAGCTCGTGCCGGCGTCCCAGTACATCGCCATGATGGCGATCAGCATCAGCACCGAGCCGAGGAAGGTGTAGAGGAAGAACTTGTAGCTCGCGTAGACGCGCCGCTTGCCGCCCCAGACGCCGATGATCAGGAACATCGGGATCAGGCTGCCTTCGAAGAAGATGTAGAAGAGGACGATGTCGAGCGCGCAGAAGACGCCGACCACCAGCGTCTCGAGCACGAGGAAGGCGATCATGTACTCCTTCACGCGCGCCTGCACCGACTCCCAGCTTGCCAGGATGCAGATCGGCATCAGGAAGGTCGTCAGGATGACGAACAGCATCGAGATGCCGTCGACGCCCATGTGATAGCGGATGCCCGAGCCGACCCAGTCGGAGTCCTCGACCATCTGGAAGCCGGGGTTCGACGGGTCGAAGCCGATCCAGATGAACAGCGACACGACGAAGGTGATGACCGTCGTCCACAGCGCGACGTTGCGGATGTTGCGGCGGGCGAGCGCGTTGTCGTCCTTGATCGGCAGGATGATCAGGACGCCGACCAGCGGCGCGAACGTGACCAGCGAGAGGATCGGCCAGTCTATCATCAGTTCATTCCCCCGACCATCATCCAGGTGACGAGCGCCGCGACGCCGATCAGCATGGCGAAGGCGTAGTGATAGAGGTAGCCGGTCTGCAGGCGGACCACGCGGTTGGTGACGCCGAGCACGCGCGCCGAGACACCGTCGGGCCCGAAGCCGTCGATGATCGTGCCGTCACCGGTCTTCCAGAGGAAGCGGCCGAGGCGCTTGGCTGTGCGCACGAAGACGAGGTCGTAGAGCTCGTCGAAGTACCACTTGTTGAGCAGGAACTGGTAGAGGCCGGGGTTGCGCTGCGCGACAGCGTCCGCCGTGCGCGGCGAGCGGATGTAGAAGATCCACGCCGTCACCAGCCCGATCACCATCATCACGAAGGGCAGGATCGCGATCAGGAACGGGATCTCGTGCATGTCATGGAGGACATGGTTCTCTGCCCCGGTGAACAGCGCCGCGTGCCAGAACTCGCCGTAGCCCTCCCCGACGAAGGACCCCTCGAAGAGCAGGCCGGCGAGCAGCGCACCCGCCGCCAGCACGAACAGCGGCACCAGCATCACCATCGGCGACTCGTGCACGTGGTGCATCACCTCGTGCGAGGCGCGTGGCTCGCCGTGGAACGTCATGAAGATCAGGCGCCAGGAGTAGAAGCTCGTCAGGAGCGCGGCGAGCACCGTCATCATGAACCCGTAGCCGGCCATCGCGTTGTGCCCGACATAGGCGCTCTCGATGATCGCGTCCTTGGAGAAGTAGCCGGCGGTCAGCGGGAAGCCCGTCAGCGCCAGCGTGCCGATGACCATCATCCAGTAGGTGACCGGGATGTGCTTCCGCAGGCCACCCATGTTGCGCATGTCCTGCTCGTCCGAGACGGCGTGGATCACCGAGCCGGCGCCGAGGAACAGCAGCGCCTTGAAGAAGGCGTGCGTGAACAGGTGGAAGATCGCCGGGCCATAGGCGCCGACCCCGAGGGCGACGAACATGTAGCCGAGCTGCGAGCAGGTCGAATAGGCGATGACGCGCTTGATGTCGTTCTGCACGAGGCCGATCGTAGCAGCGAAGAACGCGGTGGTCGCCCCGATGAATGTCACGACCGTGAGCGCCGTCGGCGAGAGCTCGAACAGCGGCGACATGCGCGCGACCATGAAGACGCCGGCGGTCACCATCGTCGCGGCATGGATCAATGCCGAGACCGGAGTCGGGCCTTCCATCGCGTCGGGCAGCCAGGTGTGCAGGCCGATCTGCGCCGACTTGCCCATGGCGCCGACGAAGAGGAGGAGGCAGACCGCGGTGAGCGCGCCGGACATCGGCAACGCGTAGCCGAGGAAGTGCAGGACGATGTCGCCATGCGCCGCGCCCTCGCCCGCCGCGTCCGCGCCGTGGCCGCCGAGCTGCGCCGCGAGATCGGCCGTGCCGGCGAAGATCGTGTCGAGATTGACCGAGCCGAACAGCACGAAGACGCCGAAGATTCCGAGCAGGAAGCCGAAGTCGCCGACGCGGTTGACGATGAAGGCCTTCATCGCCGCGGCGCTCGCCGAGGGCTTCTTGTACCAGAAGCCGATCAGGAGATAGGAGGCGAGACCGACCCCCTCCCAGCCGAAGAACATCTGGACGAGGTTGTTGGCCGTCACCAGCATCAGCATCGCGAAGGTGAACAGCGACAGATAGGCGAAGAAGCGCGGCCGGCTCGGATCGTGGTGCATGTAGCCGATCGAGTAGACGTGCACGAGCGCCGAGACGGTGTTGACGACGACGAGCATCACCAGCGTCAGGCGGTCGATCCGCAGCGACCAGTCGACGGCGAGGTTGCCCGACTGGATCCACTGCAGCATCGTCACGCGCAGGGTTTCGCCCTCTCCGAGCCCGAAGGAGATGAAGGCGATCCAGGAGAGGACTGCGGCGAGCACCAGCAGGCTCGAGGTGACGTATTCGGAGGCCTTGGCGCCGATCGAGCCGCCGAACAGGCCCGCGATCAGGAAGCCGACGAGGGGCAGAAGAACGATGATCTGGTACATCGCGGAGTTCAACCCTTCATCGTGTTGACGTCGTCGACCGCGATCGAGCCGCGGTTGCGGTAAAAGACCACCAGGATCGCAAGGCCGATCGCCGCCTCGGCGGCCGCCACCGTCAGCACGAACAGGGCGAAGACCTGACCGGCGAGGTCGTTCAGGAAGGCCGAGAAGGCGACGAAGTTGAGGTTCACGGCGAGCAGGATCAGCTCGACCGACATCAGGATGGTGATGATGTTCTTCCGGTTCAGGAAGATGCCGAAGACGCCCGTCACGAAGAGGATGGCGCCGACGGTCAGATAGTGTCCGAGACCGACTTCCATGTTCGCCCCCTCGCCCTTCAGATGCCCTTGCCGCTCTCGACGCGACGGATTTCGATGGCGGTCGCCGGCGTGCGGGCGACCTGCCGCGCGATCGACTGCCGCTTGACGTTCTCCTTGTGGCGCAGGGTCAGCACGATCGCACCGATCATGGCGACGAACAGCACGAGCCCGGCCAGCTGGAAGAACAGGATGTAACGCGTGTAGAGCACCGCCCCGAGTGCCTGGATGTTGGACATGGCCGCGAGCGGCGGGGTCGGCAGCGCGGTCGCCGTCGCCAGGTGCGGCTGGTAGTAGGTGCCGGTGACGCCGATGATCAGCTCGGCCAGCAGCACCACCCCGATGATCGCGCCGATCGGCGCATATTGCTGTGCCCGCTGGCGCAGGCCCGTGGTGTCGAGGTCGAGCATCATGACCACGAACAGGAACAGGATCGCCACGGCGCCGACATAGACGACGATCAGGATCAGCGCGAGGAACTCGGCGCCGGTCAGCAGGAACAGACCGGCGGCACTGACGAAGGTGAGGATCAGAAACAGGACCGAGTGGACCGGATTGCGCGAGAACACCACCATCAGCGCCGCCGCGATGCTGACGAAGGCGAAGATGTAGAAGAACAGCGCTTGCAGACCCAGCATCTCGGGTTCCTCGGGGTTCGGTCACTTGGCAGGGCCGCCGCGGCGAACGCACGGCCTTCGGCGGGAATCGGCGGCATGCGCGCGGCCCGCGCCCGCCGCCGTGGGATTAGCGGTACGGCGCGTCGAGCGCAATGTTCTGGGCGATCTCGCGCTCCCAGCGGTCGCCGTTCGCGAGCAGCTTGTCCTTGTCGTAGTAGAGCTCTTCGCGCGTCTCGGTGGAGAACTCGAAGTTCGGCCCCTCGACGATGGCGTCGACCGGGCAGGCCTCCTGGCAGAAGCCGCAGTAGATGCACTTCACCATGTCGATGTCGTAGCGCACCGTGCGGCGGGTGCCGTCGTTGCGACGCGGACCGGCCTCGATGGTGATCGCCTGCGCCGGGCAGATCGCCTCGCACAGCTTGCAGGCGATGCAGCGCTCCTGCCCGTTCGGATAGCGGCGCAACGCGTGCTCGCCCCGGAAGCGCGGGCTCACCGGGTTCTTCTCGAACGGGTAGTTGATGGTGGCCTTGGGCCGGAAGAAGTAGCGCATCGACAGGCCGAAGGCCTGCACGAACTCCTTCAGGAACCAGGACTGGATCGTCTGGGTCAGGGCACTCATGACTTCAGCCTCCCGGATGAGGCGGCAAGGGATGCGCCGGCAGAGGCCGACGGCTCCGATTTCAGATCAGCCAACCGCTGCCAGCGGCAGCGAGCGGCGTCGGGCAGGCGCCGGGGCGCCTAGAAGGTGTTGCCCCAGCCGGTGAGCTGCAGCACGAAGGCCACCACCACCACCATCGCCAGTGACAGCGGCAGGAAGATCTTCCAGCCGAGGCGCATCAGCTGGTCGTAGCGGTAGCGCGGGACGAAGGCCTTCACCATGGCGAACATGAAGAACACCAGCGCGACCTTGGCGAGGAACCAGATGACACCGGGGATCCAAGTGAAAGGGACGAAGTTGAACGGCGGCAGCCAGCCCCCGAGGAACAGGATCGTCGTCAGGCAGCACATCAGGGTGATGGCGGCGTACTCGCCGAGCATGAACATCATGTACGGGGTGGAGCCGTATTCGACCATGAAGCCGGCGACGAGCTCGGATTCGGCCTCCGGCAGGTCGAACGGCGGCCGGTTCGTCTCGGCAAGCGCCGAGATGAAGAACACCACGAACATCGGGAACAGCGAGAGCCAGTGCCAGTCGAGGAAGGTGTTCGGCAGGCCGAGCATCGTCCCGAGACCGTCCTGCTGCGCATAGACGATGTTGGTGAGGTTGAGCGAGCCGACGCAGAGCAGCACCGTGACGATCACGAACCCGATCGACACCTCGTAGGACACCATCTGCGCCGCCGAGCGGAGCGCGCCGAGGAAGGCATACTTGGAGTTCGATGCCCAGCCGCCCATGATCACGCCATAGACCTCGAGCGAGGAGATGGCGAAGACGTAGAGGATGCCGATGTTGATGTTGGCGATCACCCAGCCGTCGGCGACCGGAACGACGGCGAAGGTGGCGAGCGCCAGCACCACAGCGACGAGCGGCGCCAGCAGGAACACGCCCTTGTTGGCGCTGGCCGGGATCGTCGGCTCCTTCAGAACGAACTTCAGAAGGTCGGCGAAGGACTGGAACAGCCCCCAGGGGCCGACGACGTTCGGGCCCCGTCGCAGCTGCACCGCCGCCCAGACCTTGCGGTCGGCAAGCAGGATGTAGGCGATCAGGACGAGGAGCACGACCAGGAACAGCAGGCTCTGCCCCAGGATGATCAGCGCCGGCCAGACATAGAGCGAGAAGATGTCCATGGGTCCGTCGTTCCTATTCCGCCGCCTGCAGGTGCTCGGCCTGGGCCAGCCGCGAGCACTCGGCCATGACCTTGGAGGCGCGGGCGATGGGGTTGGTCAGGTAGAAGTCCTCGACCGCGCGGCCGAAGCCGGCGCCCGAGATCGTCCCGGCGCGGTCGGCGAGCGCGGTGATCGCCGCGGCATCCGCCGGCTCGATCGTATCGGACCGATACGCCGGATGGGCGGCGTAGATCTCGGCCCGCAGCTGCCCAAGCGAGTCGAACGGGAGCTTGTGGCCGAGCACAGCCGAGAGGGCGCGCAGGATCGCCCAGTCCTCGCGCGCGTCGCCCGGCGGGAAGGCGGCGCGGCTACCGGTCTGGGCACGCCCTTCGACGTTGACCCAGGTGCCGGACTTCTCGGTGTAGGCCGCGCCCGGCAGGATGACGTCGGCGCGGTGCGCGCCGCGGTCGCCATGCGTGCCGACATAGACGACGAACGGCCCCGGCGCGATCTCGATCTCGTCGGCGCCGAGATTGAACAGGACGTCGACCCCGCCCGCCGCCATCTCGGCAGCCGTGCGGCCGCCCTCGCCCGGCACGAAGCCGATGTCGAGGCCGCCGACGCGGCTCGCGGCGGTCTGCAGGACGTTGAAGCCGTTCCAGCCGGCGACGCTCGCGCCGATCTCGCGGGCGAGCGCAGCGACCGCCGCGAGAACGTCGCCGCCCCGCTCGCCGCGCAGCGCGGCCTGGCCGAGGATGATCATCGGGCGCTCGGCGGCGTTCAGCGCGTCGAAGAAGCCGCGGTTCGCCTGCTCGATGTTCGACAGGGTGTCGGGGCCGGCACCGAGATAGGTGTGGTCGTAGCGCAGGTCCGCGGCCTCGCCGACGACACCGATCGGGAACGCGCCGACGCGCCAGCGCTTGCGGATGCGGGCGTTGAGCACCGACGCCTCGAAGCGCGGGTTCGCGCCGATGATCAGGAGCGCGTCGGCCTGCTCGATGCCGGAGATCGTCGTGTTGAAGAGGTAGGAGGCGCGTCCGTCCGCCGGATGGTTCACCGATCCGTCCTGGCGGCAGTCGACGTTGGCCGATCCGAGCGCGCCCATCAGCCGCTTCAGCGCCCACATCTCCTCGACCGCCGCGAGATCGCCGGCGATCGCGCCGATCCGCTCCGCCGATGTTCCCGAGACCCTGGCTGCGATGGCGGCGAAGGCCTCGTTCCAGCTGGCCGGCTGCAGCCTGCCGTCGCGACGCACATAGGGTCGGTCGAGCCGCTGGGTCCGCAGGCCGTCCCAGACGAAGCGGGTCTTGTCGGAGATCCACTCCTCGTTGATCGCCTCGTTGGTGCGCGGCAGGATGCGCATCACCTCGCGACCGCGCGTGTCGACGCGGATCGCCGAGCCGACGGCGTCCATGACGTCGACCGTCTCGGTCTTCGAGAGCTCCCAGGGCCGGGCCTGGAAGGCGTAGGGCCGCGAGGTCAGCGCGCCGACCGGGCAGAGGTCGATGACGTTGCCCTGCAGCTCGGAGGTCATCGCCTGCTCGAGATAGGTGGTGATCTCGGCGTCCTCGCCGCGACCGACGAGGCCGAGCTCGGAGATGCCGGCGACCTCGGTGGTGAAGCGGACGCAGCGCGTGCAGTGGATGCAGCGCGTCATGATCGTCTTCACCAGCGGGCCAATATACTTGTCCTCGACGGCGCGCTTGTTCTCGCGGTAGCGCGAGGAATCGACGCCGAAGGCCATCGCCTGGTCCTGCAGGTCGCACTCGCCACCCTGGTCGCAGATCGGGCAGTCCAGCGGGTGGTTGATGAGGAGGAACTCCATCACCCCCTCGCGCGCCTTCTTCACCATCGGCGTGTTGGTGAAGATCTCCGGCGCCTCGCCGTTCGGGCCGGGGCGCAGGTCGCGCACGCCCATGGCGCAGGACGCCGCCGGCTTCGGCGGGCCACCCTTCACCTCGATCAGGCACATGCGGCAGTTGCCGGCGATCGACAGGCGCTCGTGGAAACAGAAGCGCGGAATCTCGGCGCCCGCCTCCTCCGCCGCCTGCAGCAGCGTGTAGTGGTCCGGAACCTCGATCTCGTTGCCGTCGACTTTGATCTTTGCCATCGTCTTTTCCGAATTCCGACCGGCCGCCTCAGCGGGCTCGTTCAAGCTCTTCGACCCGGCGGATCCGATCGTCGATCCTCGCCTCCAAGGCCGTATTGCGAAGGTTCGCGTGCGAACCGAGACCCACCGCGGTTGCCGTCGTTTCCTGCCAGTCGTCGATCTTCTTGTTCAATTCGCCGAGCTGACTGCTCATCTCGTCAAAGCGCAGGTCATGCCGATCCAGCTTGCCGCGAATATCCCGCAACAGCGTCAGGATCAGATTGTCCGGCCCTTCGCTCATCCCGTCCTACTCCGCCGCTTCCAGCACCACCGGAGCACGGTGCGGGTCGGCGTTGTAGGAGAACTCGTCGATGCGCCGCTCGATCTCGGCGCGGAAGTGGCGCACCAAGCCCTGGATCGGCCAGGCCGCCGCGTCGCCGAGTGCGCAGATGGTGTGGCCCTCGACCTGCTTGGTGATCTCGAGCAGCATGTCGATCTCGCGCTTCTGTGCGTTGCCGACGACCATGCGCTCCATGATGCGCCACATCCAGCCGGTGCCCTCGCGGCAGGGCGTGCACTGGCCGCAGCTCTCGTGCTTGAAGAAGTAGGCGAGCCGGGCGATCGCACGCACGATGTCGGTCGACTTGTCCATGACGATCACGGCCGCAGTGCCGAAGGACGACTTGACCCCGCGCAGGCCGTCGAAGTCCATCGGGCAGTCGATGATGTCGGCCGCCGGGACCACCGGGCAGGATGCACCGCCGGGGATGACGGCGAGGAGGTTGTCCCAGCCGCCCCGGATGCCGCCGGCATGCTTCTCGATCAGCTCGCGGAACGGGATCGACATCGCCTCTTCGACGGTGCAGGGCCGCTCCACGTGGCCGGAGATCATGAACAGCTTGGTGCCGGTGTTGTTCTGCCGGCCGATGCCGGCGAACCAGGCGCCGCCGCGGCGCAGGATGGTCGGGGCGACGGCGATCGACTCGACGTTGTTGACCGTCGTCGGGCAGCCGTAGAGGCCCATGTTCGCCGGGAACGGCGGCTTCAGCCGCGGCTGGCCCTTCTTGCCCTCGAGGCTCTCGAGGAGTGCCGTCTCCTCGCCGCAGATATAGGCGCCGGCGCCGTGATGGACGATGATGTCGAAGTCCCAGCCGCACTTGTTGTCGCGGCCGAGCATCCCGGCGTCGTAGCACTCATCGATCGCCTGCTGCAGCGCCTCGCGCTCGCGCACATATTCGCCGCGCACATAGATGTAGGCGGTGTGGGCGAGCATCGCGAAGCCCGCGATGATGCAGCCCTCGATCAGCGTGAAGGGGTCGTTGCGCAGGATCTCCCGATCCTTGCAGGTGCCGGGCTCCGACTCGTCGGCGTTGACGACGAGGTAGTGCGGCCGCTCGCCCACCTCCTTCGGCATGAAGGACCACTTCATGCCGGTCGGAAAGCCTGCTCCGCCGCGCCCGCGCAGGCCCGAGGCCTTCATCTCGTTGATGATCCAGTCGCGACCCTTGCCGATGATGTCGGCAGTGCCGTCGAAATGGCCGCGCGCCATCGCGCCCTTCAGGCTCTTGTCCCGGAGGCCGTAGATGTTGGTGAAGATGCGGTCGCTATCCTGCAGCATTCGTCGTTCCCCGTGCCCGCCTTCAGGCGCCTTCGCCCGACGGCGCGGACGCCAGCGCCCTCGCCTGCTCGATCCAGCGGTCGCGAATGGCGCGGCCCCGGAAGTTCAGGTGATCGTCGATCCAGACCAGTTCCTCGTCGTCCCACCCGGCGATCTGCCGGAAGTGGTAGACGCCGAGGTCGTTCAGCTTCTCCTCGAGCACCGGGCCGACGCCCTTGATGCGCTTGAGGTCGTCCTTCTCACCCTCCGGAGCGGCGAGCAGCCCCTCCGGCTTGCGTCCGATGGGGCTGGGACCGTCGTGCTCGAGCGTATGCCCGGCGGGCGCGCCGCCCTTCGGCTCGTCGAAGCTGTCGTCGATCACCGGACCGGCGGTCACGTCGTCGCTACGGCGCAGCGCCTCGGGCGTGCCCGGCGCGACCTGATCGCGGCCGGTGAGGTCGGCGCTCGCGCGATTCTCGCCCGCGTCCGGACCGCCGTCGTCCGGCCGGTACTTCGGCGACACGACCTGGTCCTCGGCCGCAAGACCTTGCGAGACGGCGCTCCCGGAGGTGCGGCCCTGCAGGGCGGCCGTGTTCTTGGTCTCCTCGTCGTCCTTCTCGGCGGCGCCCGTCGGACCCGCTTCCGTGCCACCGGTGTGGCCGGCGCCGGGCCGGCTTGCACCTTCGGCGGGATCGACGCTCGCCGCCTGCTCGGCGGCTTCGTTCTTGTCCTGAGGGGCGACGTCGCCAGGGCTCTTCAGGGATGGATCGGTCTCGGCGGCATCGCTGTCCGGACGCCCGGCCTTCGACGGCGGCATCGAGACGTGCTCGCCGGCGCCATTGCCCTGAGGCGGCGCACCTTCGGCGGCCGCACCACTGTCGGCTTCGCCCTCGGCACCCTCGTCGGCACCGTCGTCCGTCAGCGAGGTCAGGCCACCGATCGGCGCCGATCCGCGGCGATCGATCTGCGGACCCGGCAGGATGCTCTCGCCCTCGCCCCGCCCGAAGGCGTCGATGATCTCTTCCAGCCGCTCGGGGGTCAGATCCTCATAGGTGTCCTTGAAGATCATCACCATCGGCGCATTCACGCAGGCACCGAGGCACTCGACCTCTTCCCAGGACAGGGTGCCGCTCTCGTTCAGGTGGAACGGCTCGGCATGGATCTTCTTGCGGCACACGGCCTTCAGCTCGTCCGAGCCGCGCAGCATGCAGGGCGTGGTGCCGCAGACCTGCACGTGGGCGCGGGTGCCGACCGGCTTCAGCTGGAACTGGGTGTAGAAGGTGGCCACCTCGAGGACGCGGATCAGCGGCATCGCCAGCCGGTCTGCGACGTGCTCGATGGCGGCCTTGGTCACCCAGCCATCCTGCTCCTGCGCGCGCATCAGCAGGGGAATCACGGCCGACTGCTGCCGACCCTCGGGGTATCGGGCGATCGCGCGCTCGGCCCAGGCCGCGTTCGCCTCGTTGAAGGCGAAGCTGGCTGGCTGAACGCTGTCTTCCGCAAGACGTCTGACCGACATCGGACCTCGACTTAACTAGAATGATTACAAGCGCAGCGCCGCGCGCCTTCTAGCACAGATGCGCCAGAAGGCCAGCGATGCGGGGACGCCGGACGGGACGGGACGATCTGCGCCGGGCGCTGCCAGCCGCCGCGGGCTTCGCTCCCGACGATGCCGCCGCGCCCGCGAACCGATGTCCGCTCCGCCCGCCTGCCCATCACCGGTCGACTTCGCCGAACACGATGTCGAGCGATCCGAGAACGGCCGAGACGTCGGCCAGGAGATGACCGCGGCACATGAAGTCCATCGCCTGCAGGTGGGCGAAGCCGGGGGCCCGGATCTTGCAGCGATACGGCCGGTTGGTGCCGTCGGCGACGAGGTAGACGCCGAACTCGCCCTTCGGCGCCTCGACGGCGGCATAGACCTCGCCTTCCGGCACGTGGAAGCCTTCGGTGTAGAGCTTGAAGTGGTGGATCAGCGATTCCATCGATCGCTTCATCTGGCCGCGCGGGGGCGGCGCCACCTTGCCGTCGAGGGTGGTCACCGGCCCATGGCGCTCGGCGCCCTGCAGGCGCTCGACGCACTGCTTCATGATGTGGACCGACTGACGCATCTCCTCCATGCGGATAAGGTAGCGGTCGTAGCAGTCGCCGTTCTTGCCGATCGGGATGTCGAACTCCATCTCGTCGTAGCCGTCATAGGGCTGCGACTTGCGAAGATCCCAGGGGGCGCCGGAGCCGCGCACCATGACGCCCGAAAATCCCCAGGCCCAGCAATCGTCGAGGCCGACGACGCCGATGTCGACGTTGCGCTGCTTGAAGATGCGGTTGCCGGTCAGGAGGTCGTCGATGTCCTTCAGGGTCGACAGGAACGGGTCGCACCACGCGCCGATGTCGTCGACGAGCTCCGGCGGCAGGTCCTGGTGCACGCCACCGGGCCGGAAATAGGCCGCGTGCATGCGCGAGCCGGAGGCGCGCTCGTAGAAGACCATCAGCTTCTCGCGCTCCTCGAACCCCCACAGCGGCGGGGTCAGCGCGCCGACGTCCATCGCCTGGGTCGTCACGTTGAGGAGATGCGAGAGAATTCGCCCGATCTCGGAGTACAGGATGCGGATCAGCTGGCCGCGCTTCGGCACGGTGAGGCCGGCGAGCTTCTCGATCGCCAGGCAGTAGGCGTGCTCCTGGTTCATCGGCGCGACGTAGTCGAGCCGGTCGAAGTACGGCAGCGCCTGGAGGTAGGTGCGCGCCTCGATCAGCTTCTCGGTGCCGCGATGCAGCAAGCCGATGTGGGGATCGACGCGCTCGACCACCTCGCCGTCCAGCTCCAGCACGAGTCGCAGCACGCCGTGCGCCGCCGGGTGCTGGGGGCCGAAATTGATGTTGAAGTTGCGGACGTCGATTTCAGCCATTCGGCTTGTCCTCGCTCGACGCGAACTGCGCGAGGAACTCGGCGCCGGTCATCGTCTGGGTCTCGTTGGCGAAGTCGTACCAGCCCGGCTTCGAATCGATGAAGATCTGCATCGTGAAGGCCGGGTCGCCGAGATCCTCGAGCGCCGTCGCCGAGATCGCGTAATGCTGCTCGTCCTGGCTGCGCCAGAACAACGGCGTGCCGCAGGTCGTGCAGAAGCCGCGCTCGCCCCAGCCGGAGGACTGATAGACGCCGAGCTGGTCGATGCCGGCCAGCACCACGTTCTCGGCGTTGCCCACCGCCATGAAGGGACCGGCTGCCCAGCGCCGACAGATGTCGCAGTGGCAGGCGCCGACCTCGACCGTCTCGAAGTCGGCATCGATGCGGATACCGCCGCAGAGGCATTTCGCCTGAAGTCGTCTGGCCGTCATGACCGCCCTCGCCTCAGTTGCTCTTCTCGTCGCCGGGCAGGACGTATTCAGGTCCCTCCCAGGGCGACAGGAAGTCGAAGTTGCGGAACTCCTGGCGCAGCTCCACCGGCTCGTAGACGACGCGCTTCAGCACCTCGTCGTAGTGCACCTCCACGAAACCGGTCAGCGGGAAGTCCTTGCGCAGCGGATGCCCCTCGAAGCCGTAGTCGGTGAGGATGCGCCGCAGGTCGGGATGCCCGGTGAAGAGAATGCCGTAGAGGTCGTACGCCTCGCGCTCGAACCAGTCGGCGCCTGGAAAGACGTCGCAGATCGAGGGCACCGGATCGTCCTCGCCCGTCGCGAGCTTGATGCGGATCCGCTGATTCTGCCGCGGCGAGAGCAGGTGATAGACCACCTCGAAGCGCTCGGCCCGCTCGGGATAGTCCACCCCGCAGATGTCGACGAGGTTCACGAACTGCGTCTGCGGATCGTCGCGCAGCATCGTCGTCACCCCAGCGATCTCCGCCGGCGGCACGATCAGGGTCAGCTCGTCGAAGCGAAGGCGCGCCTCGATCAGCCTGTCGCCCAGGGCCTCGCGAAGATAGTCGGCGAGTTCGTTCATGCGGGTCGAACCTTATAGAGACTCAGCGCTCGATCGTGCCGGTTCGGCGGATCTTCTTCTGCAGCAGCAGGACGCCGTAGAGCAGCGCCTCGGCGGTCGGCGGGCAGCCCGGGACGTAGATGTCCACCGGCACGACCCGGTCGCAGCCGCGCACCACCGAGTAGGAGTAGTGGTAGTAGCCGCCGCCATTGGCGCAGGAGCCCATCGAGATGACGTAGCGCGGCTCGGGCATCTGGTCGTAGACCTTGCGCAGCGCCGGCGCCATCTTGTTGGTGAGCGTCCCCGCCACGATCATCACGTCCGACTGGCGCGGCGAGGCGCGCGGCGCGAAGCCGAAGCGCTCCGCGTCGTAGCGCGGCATCGACATCTGCATCATCTCGACGGCGCAGCAGGCGAGACCGAAGGTCATCCACATCAGGGAGCCGGTGCGGGCCCACTGGATGAGATCCTCCGACGAGGTGACGAGAAAGCCCTTGTCGGCGAGCTCGTTGTTGAGATCGGTGACGAACGGATCATTCGCCGCCGGAACGCTCTCCGGACCGGCCGGCGGTGTGGCGAGAGCGCTGGAGCTGGTGGTCAATCCCATTCGAGGGCACCCTTCTTCCATTCATAGACGAAGCCGACCGTCAGCACGCCGAGAAACACCATCATCGACCAGAAGCCGGCCCAGCCGAGCACGCCGAAGGAGGCCGCCCAGGGAAACAGGAAAGCAACCTCGAGGTCGAAGATGATGAAGAGGATCGAGACGAGGTAGAACCGCACGTCGAACTTCATGCGCGAGTCGTCGAAGGCGTTGAAGCCGCACTCGTAGGCCGACAGCTTCTCGTCGTCCGGCGCCTTGAAGGCGAGCAGGAACGGCGAGACGAGCAGGGCGAGGCCGATGATCAGTGCGACACCGACGAAGATCACGATCGGCAGATAGGAAGCGAGCAGCTCCGGCACGGCGGCAGTCCTCGGTTTCGTCGCCGCGGCCGCGTACGGCTTGAGGGAACCGGGCGGCGGCGGCGTTTCGGCAGCGTCAGTCTGATCTTGCGGAGGTCGGTCCGCGATGATCCGACGTCAATGCGACGGCGCGGCCTCAGCGGCCGCTTCGCATTGCGGCGAGACCTATCCGGTTCCGCCGGGCGAGGCAAGGCTTTCGGATCGTTCCAAACTTCGGCGGAAGGGGGTGCGATAAAGCGCCTCGCGCGCGGGGCCGGCACCGCGGCGTGAACCCTTCCCCGGCCGGTAAGGAGCTGGCGGCCACCGAAGTTCGCGAGCCGGGAACAGGCGGATTGTTTACCGGACCTGACGTTCAATGGCCGCAGCCGTCTCTGCCCGATGCGGAGGCCAAACGGGGACGAATGGGCTTGAGGCGGATCGACACGCTCGACGGCTTGCGCGGTGTCGCGGCGATCTTCGTCCTGTTCTGGCACTACCAGCATTTCTACTACCCGGCGGCCGAGGTGCTGCCCTCCGCCGCCGCACTCGCGCAGCAGCCGCTCCACGCACTGCTCGCGCCCGCCTATGGCTACGGATGGGCCGGGGTGCAGGTCTTCTGGGCGATCTCGGGCTTCGTGCTCGGCTATGTCTATCTGGAGGGCGAGCCGGTCGGCAAAGCCGATTTCGCCGTGCGCCGCGTCGCCCGGCTCTACCCCTTGCACCTTGCGACGCTGATCCTCGTCGCAGTGCTGCAGGCGACGAGCCTGCGGGCCTTCGGTCACTACGAGATCTACGGCAACAACGACGCCTGGCACTTCCTGCAGCACCTGGTCTTCGCCTCCAACTGGAGCCCCGGAGCGGGCTTCTCGTTCAACGGGCCGATCTGGTCGGTGTCGATGGAGGTGCTCGTCTACGCCGTGTTCGTCATGCTTCTGCCGCTGTTGCGCTCCCGGCCGCCGTTGGTCTGGCCCCTCGCCGCTGTGTGCCTGGCGCTGGCCGTCCTCATCCCGGACGTCCTCCCCCTGGTCTGTGCGACCTTCTTCTTCGCCGGCACGGGCATACGGGTTCTCCTGGCTGCGCTGCGCACCCGCGGCCAGGCGATGGGGCTTGTTGCCATCGGCGGTGCAATGGCGCTGACAGGGATAGCGACCGCAGGCGGCAGCGCCTGGATCGAGGCGCTGGCGGTCGGCCTCGTGCTCGTCCTCGGAGCGCTCGACGCCCTCTTTCCGCTCCGCTCGCGCGCCCTGCGCTGGCTCGGGGACGTCTCCTATCCGATCTACCTGCTGCACGTACCGACGCAGATCGTCCTGCTCATGGCCTTCGATGCGGGTCTCCTGCCACGAAGCATCGTCGGGACCGCGTGGTTCCCCATGGCCTGGCTGGCCTTGCTCCTGCTCCTCGCCGACTGCGTGCACCGCGGCCTCGAGCAGCCGGCCCGCGCGGCCATCCAGCGCTGGTGGCGCGGCGGCACGGCGCATGATCCGGCGAGCGGAAGGACCAGCCGGGCCCGGTGACGGAGGAACGTCGCGTCGTATCGTCCGCGCGTTCCGCAGCGGCAGCACGGCGCCGGTCCAGGCAATGGCGATCGACAGACGATCGCCGGCTTGTGGACGGCTCGACCAGGATAAGGATTTACGAAAAGATGGCGCGAGTGACGGGGCTCGAACCCGCGACCTCCGGCGTGACAGGCCGGCACTCTAACCGACTGAGCTACACCCGCGCTTGGCGCCGCGTGGCAGCGGCGTGAGGGGTCGTTTAAGGAAGCCCCCGATTCCTGTCAAGCAGTTCGTGGCGCATGCCGAAAAAGATGCGAGGGCGGGTTCCGGAGCGGCGCTTGCAGGCGTTGGACCGGTCGGCAGAACCGCCGCCCCACCTCCCGTGACGACCCGTGAAGGGGTCGGCACGCCGGGTCGAGCGGCGGGCCGCACCGGCAGTTGCGAAACGTGTGCCGCCGCTACCGGGCCGGCCCCGCCAGCAGGTAGGGCAGCGTCAGGCTGAGCGCCGGGAACAGCACGAGCAATGTCACACGCACGATCTCCGACAGGAAGAAGGGCACGACCCCCTTGAAGGTCTGCTTCATCGGCACGTCCGGGGCGAGCGAGTTGATGATGAAGACGTTCAGACCCACCGGCGGCGTGATCAGGCCGAGCTCGACCACCACCAGGATGATGATGCCGAACCAGATCTTCAGGTCGTCCGGGCTCATGCCGAAATCCAGCCCCGAGATCACCGGCCAGAAGAACGGCACCGCCAGGATCACCATCGACAGGCTGTCCATCAGGCACCCGAAGACGAGGAAGGCGAAGATCACCAGCACCATGATGGCATAGGGCGGCAGGCCGCTGGTCTGCAGGTATTCGGCCGCGGCTTGCGGCACGCCGGCCCGCGCCATGAAGATTTTCAGCAGCTCTGCGCCGAGCAGTATCAGGAAGATCATGCCGCTGGTGCGGGCCGTCTCGTAGAGCGACTCGATGAAGTCGCGCCAGTTCATCCGGCCGGTGACGAAGCCGAAGGCCGCGACGAGGAAGACGCCGACGGCGGCAGCCGGCGTCGGGTTGTAGAGGCCCGCATAGATGCCGCCGATCACGATCAGGAAGATCGCCGCGACCGGCAGCACCCCGACGAGGCCGGCGATCACCTCCTTGCGCGGCAGGTGGCTGCCCTCCGGGCCGGAGCCCGGCACGAAGCGGACGTAGATGCCGATGGTCAGCATGAACATCAGCGTCGCCAGGATGCCCGGGATCAGCGCGGCCGCGAACAGCGTGACGATGTTCGTCTCGACGATGACGGCATAGACGATCAGCACGACCGAGGGCGGGATCAGGATGCCGAGGGTGCCGCCGGCGGCGATCGTGCCGGTGGCGAGCGAGGGCGCGTATTTGTAGCGCCGGAGCTCCGGCAGCGCGACTCGGGCCATGGTTGAGGCGGTGGCCGTCGAGGAGCCCGACAGCGCACCGAAGCCGGCGCAGGCGGCGACCGCGGCCATCGCGACGCCGCCCCGGAACCGCCCGAGCAGCGCATTAGCGCCGCGGAAGAGATCCTGCGAAAGCCCGGAGCGCGCCGCGAGGCCGCCCATCAGGATGAACATCGGCAGGACCGTCAGGTCGTAGTTGGAGAACTGCGCGTAGGCGAGGTCCTTCAGCTGGTTCAGGAGGACCCTCGGTCCGGACTCGACGATGGTGCCGCCGATGCCGACGAGGATCATGGTGTAGGCGATCGGGACCCGCACCACGATCAGGAAGAGGAGCACGCCAAGCCCCAGGATGCCGAGGGTGATGTTGCCCATGGAACGCTACTCGATCGGCTGGCCGGTGAAGGGATGGACGTACGGCTCCTGCTTGCGCATCACGCGAACGCCGTCGACCAGCGTGACAAGGGCTGCGACGAACAGCAGGAAAAGCGAGAAGAGGATGGGCGGGAACGCCGTCCAGATCGGCAGCTTCAAGACCGGCGTCACCTCGGTGAAGCGCATGTAGCTCTGGAAGCCGAAATACATCTGGCGCAGGAGGAGGATCGAGAAGGCGACCGCGAACAGCGCCGAGAACATCGCCATCGCCGCCTTGGCCGGAGCGCTCATGCCCTCGGTAAAGATGTCCACCGTGACATTGGCGCCGGTCAGCTGGCAGTACGGCAGGAAGGTGAAGATGGCGATCGCCGTCATGTATTTGGCGAGCTCGTAGTCGGCTGCGAAAGGCGCGTCGAACAGGAGCTTGGCGAGCGCGCTGTAGGTGGTCAGCAGCGCGAGCGCAGTGATCAGCAGGCCGCCGAGAAGCGCCCAGTAGCGAATGGCTGCGGCAAGGATCATGACGATCCTTGCCGCGAGGCCCGTCGCGCCCGGCTGGGGAGCCGAAGCCTCCTGCGACATCAGCTGTACTTCGCGATGGTCTGGCGCGCGGTATCGACCAGCGCCCGTCCGTCGAGGTCCGGATGGTCGGCAATCCACTGCTCGATCACCGGTTCGAAGGCGTCGTTGAAGGTCTTCATCTCCGCTTCGGTCAGCACGATGTACTCGTTGCCCGAGTCGATCGCCTTCTTGATCCCGTCCTCGTCGTTCTGGCGCCAGACGGCGGCGCACTGGCGCAGCCAGTCCGGCCCGCAGTTGTTGGAGATCACCTCCTGCAGGTCCTCGGGCAGATCCTCCCAGACCCCCTCGTTCATCGACACCTGGAACGTCGTGTTGCCGAAGCGCGTCTTGTCCGGTCCCTCGATCTGGTACTGGGTGAAGTCCTGCAGCTGCAGCGCCGGGATGATCTCCCAGGGGATCAGCGCGCCATCGACCGCATGGGTGGAGAGCGCCTGCGGCAGGTCCGGCACCGGCATCGTCACTGGCGTCGCACCCATGGCCGCGACCACGGCGTTGCCGGTTGGTCCGGGCACGCGCAGCTTCTTGCCTTTGGTGTCGGCGATCGTGTGCACGGGCTCGGAGACCATGTGGATCGCCTGGCCGCCGTGGACGTGGAGGAAGAGGTTCTTCACGCCCTCGAAGTCGGGCGCGATATACTCCTCGAACATGTCGGCCATCGCGAGGTTCGTCGCCGCGATGTTGTTGGTGAAGATGGTCGGCAGCTCGAACACCTCGGTGCGCGGGAAGAGGCCCGGCGAGTAGCCGTTCACCACCCAGATGATGTCGACGATGCCATCGGCGGCCTGACGGAAGAGCTGGCCCGGCGAGCCGCCGAGCGACATCGACGGGTAGATGTCGATCTTGATGCGACCGTTCGAGTCGTCGGCGATCTTCTTCGCCCACGGCTCCATCATGCGCACCTGGGACGGCGCCTTCGGTCCCTGGAAGTGATGCATCTTCAGCGTCACCTCCGGCGTCTGCGCGAACGCGTTGCGGATGAACACGGGCGCGGCGAGAGCCCCTGCCCCGATCGTGAGAAAGTCACGTCTCTTCATTGAAGTCCTCCTCCTCCTGCTTCGTCCGGCACGATGGTGCCGTGATCGTCTCCCCCGCACGGCCAGCCGGTTGGTCGGCCGCCTCGCGTCAGTCTCCCGCTCCCCGCACCCGTGCGGCCGCGACCTGCGGCAGCAGGGTCTCGAAGTCCGTCCGATCGAAGTCCGCGGCTCCCACCGCGCCCATGCGATCCTGCACCTCGGCGATGGCCGACGCCAGAGCGCCGGACAGCCCCAGGGCGTCCAAGGTCGCCGCTGATTCCCGCATCTCCGCCGCGCGCCGGCGCCCATGCACCAAGGTGCGGTCGAATTGATACTGAGGGAACCGAGACCAATCCAGCCCGGTAAAGGAGCGCTCGAGCGACTCCCGCACGATCTCCAGACAGTCCGAGCGCTCGGCCGCGAGCAGCGTCTCGACGGTGATCGCCTCGAGCCCTTTCACGAAGACGCTGCGCACCATCTTCACCGCCGTGGCGCTACCCGGCTCGCTGCCGAGCAGGCGATAGTCGAAGTCGAGCCGGCGCAGTTCGGGCTCGACCGTTCCGGCCGCGGTGCCCGCGAGGAGCACCGGCGTGCGGTGCCGACGCGGCTCCACCGGCGCCATCACCGCCATGTCGACGTAATGCGCGCCGGAGCGTTCGATCGTCGCCGCATTGGAGCGCTTGCGCCCGGGCGAGACCGAATTGATGTCGAAGACCACCTGCCCTGCCCGCAGATGCAGCGCGATCGCCTCGGCCACCACGTGGCTCTGGTCCGCGGTTACGGCGGAAAAGATCCAGTCGGCCGGTGCCACGGCGGCCTCGGCCGACACTGCGGGCCGCACGCCGGCGGCGCAGACGCCGCGGGCGAAGGCGCCATCGGCACCCTCGCCCTCCATCAGCCGGTCGTAGGCCGTGAAGCGCAAGGACGGATCGATCGCCGCGAGGCTGCGGTGGAAGGCCCGTGCCGCCTCGCCGAACCCGATGAAGGCGATGAAGCCGACCATCAGAACACCACGCCGTCGAAGAGCTTGCGCGCCGTGCGCAGCACCGCGACGTCCTCGACCACGCGGGTGGTGCCCGGCCGGCCGAGGACCGTGAACTCGCCGGTCGGATGCTCGATCGAAAGCGCCTTGCGCCCCTCGCCGTGCGGCAGCACCGCCAGCCGCGCGGCCGGGCCCGCCTGCAGAAGGCAGGCGGTGCCGACACTGACGGCGGCGAAGACGCCGATGGCGCTGTGGCAGCGATGCGGGATGAAGCTGCGCGTGGAGATGCACCCGCCGGCGCTGGGCGCCGACACCAGCGTCATCTTCGGCACCGACTTCGCGGTGACGTCGCCGAGATTCATCATCGGCCCCGCCTGCAGGCGGATCGATTCAAGCCGCGCCTTCAGATCCTCGTTCGCGTCGAGGGCGTCGCAGGACTCTGCGCCGGTGATGCCGAAGTCTGACGCGGCGAGGATGACGCAGGGCATGCCGTTGTCGATCAGCGTCGCCTCGACGCCGTCGATCCTGTCGACCGCATTGCCGGTCGGCAGCAGCGCGCCGCAGGACGAGCCCTCGGTGTCCTCGAAGGCGAGCGGCACCGGCGCGGCCGTGCCGGGCACGCCGTCGATGCGCGCCTCGCCGCTGTAGTCCGGGCGGCCGCCCGGCGTGCGAACCGTCGCGACGGCGATCTGGCCGGTGTTGACCATGAAGATCCGCACCACCGTCTCGCCGTCCTGCGCGGCCACGAGGCCGCGCTCGATGGCGAAGGGGCCGATGCCCGCGAGGATGTTGCCGCAGTTCTGCGACTCCGTGACGATCGGCTTGTCGACGAAGACCTGCAGGAACAGGTAGTCGACATCCGCGTCAGAGCGCTCCGACCGGCTCACCACGGCGACCTTCGAGGTCAGCGGGTCGGCACCGCCGAGGCCGTCGATCTGGCGCGGGTCGGGCGAGCCCATCACCCGCAGCAGGAGCGCGTCGCGCGCCTCCTTGTCGGCCGGCAGATCGTCGGCGAGGAAGTAGCCGCCCTTCGAGGTGCCGCCCCGCATCCACATGCAGCGCACGCCGGTCGCAGCCGGCGCTTCGAGCGTCTCAGACATAGGTCAGGCCCTTCTCGGCCAGCCGTTCGCGCATCGCGTAGATGTCGAGGCCGAGTTCGCCGGCGGCCAGCCGCTTGCGCTTCTCCTCCTCGGCGGCGACACGCTTCTTCGCCGCCTCCAGCACGCTCGCCGCCGCCTCGCGCCGCACCACGCAGACGCCGTCATCGTCCGCCACGACGACATCGCCCGCATGGATCAGCGCGCCGGCGCAGACGACCGGCACGTTGACCGAGCCGAGCGTCTCCTTGACGGTGCCTTGCGCGAACACCGCCTTCGACCAGACCGGGAACTGCATCTCGGTGAGATCGCGCACGTCGCGCACGCCGGCATCGATGATCAGCCCGACGCCGCCGCGCGCCCGCGCCGAGGTCGCGAGGAGATCGCCGAAATAGCCGTCCTCGCAGGGACTGGTCGGTGCGAGCACGAGAATGTCGCCGGCCTGGAGCTGCTCGATCGCGACATGCAGCATCCAGTTGTCGCCCGGCGGCGCGGAGATCGTGACGGCCGAGGCGGCGAGCCGCGCGCCGGAATAGATCGGCCGCATGTAGGAGGCGAGCAGGCCCTGCCGGCCCTGCGCCTCGTGCACCGTGGCCACGCCGCATTCGGCAAGGCCTGCAATGGTGGCCGCGTCGGCGCGCGGAACGGTCTGCACGACGGTCGCCATCAGAGTTCGTCCACCGTGCGTGGAAAGATCGACTGGAAGGCCTCGGCATACTTCGCCTCGCGCCCGCCGGCCTGACCGCCGGAGTTGCGGCGGAACTGGTTGGCGCGGTTCTCGGCGACATTGGTGTAGTAGTGCCAGAGGTGCTGCTGGCCCTCCATGCACTCGATCGCCGCCTTCTTGGCCTCCCAGACCTCGGTGATGTCGAGGATGGTGTCGGGCTTCCAGCCGCACTGCTCGGTCTGGTGCGGCTCGAACAGATAAAGCTGCGGGGCGCCGAGCACCGTCTGGCCCGGCTCGTGGCCCCAGGCCTGGGCGACCATGCGGGTCTCCAGCGCGACCTTCGTCGCGTAGGGGTGATCGGTGTTGTACGGGTCGTCCAGCGAGTGCGACAGCATGAAGGCCGGCTGCACCTTGCGGATCACG
Organism: Mangrovibrevibacter kandeliae; assembly: GCF_024519155.1. GTDB lineage: Bacteria > Pseudomonadota > Alphaproteobacteria > Rhizobiales > Rhizobiaceae > Mangrovibrevibacter > Mangrovibrevibacter kandeliae. The sequence continues at coordinate 271,953 of NZ_JANIFJ010000003.1, forward strand.
TCGACGAGGCGGAATTTCGCCTCGCGGTCGAGCTCGAGCGGATAGTCGCCGCAGTCGAAGAACTGGATGTCGGCGACCCCGAGCGCCCGGGCCGCGTTCTCCGCCTCGGTCCGCCGCGCGGCCTTGACGCCCTCGAGCGTGGCGTCCGATGCCTTCCAGAGCTTGGCGCTCTCGCCGCGCTCGCCATAGGACAGGCAGACGACGGTGACGTCGTAGCCGCGCTTGCCGTGCAGCGCGATGGCGCCGCCGCAGCGCCAGACGAAGTCGGCCGAATGAGCGCTGATCACCAGCGCGGTCTTGTTCGCCATCTCTCAGGTCCTCCCGGTCTTGGCCGCGCCCGGATCGACGGGCGGCGTGCCGTGGGTGTGGAAGCTCTCGATCGTCTTCAGGCCCCAGGCCTGGCCCTTCCGGCGCTCGGCCTCGGTCCAGGTGACCGGCTGCCAGTCCGGCCGCAGGATCAGCCGCGCGCCGGCATTGGCGACCTCGACGCGGTTGCCGGCGGGCTCGTAGACGTAGAGGAAGAAGGTCTGCTGGATCGCGTGCTTGTGCGGTCCGGTCTCGATGAAGACGCCGTTCTCGAGAAAGATGTCGGCGGCGCGCAGCACGTCCTCGCGGCTGTCCACCGCGTAGGTGACGTGGTGAAACCGCGCCTGCCCGCCCGAATGGTCCTCGGTGAAGGCGACGTCGTAGCCCTTGTTGTTGACGGTGAACCAGCAACCGCCCAGCCGGCCGTTGTCGAGCTGGATCTGCTCGGTCACCCGGCTGCCGAGCGCGCCGACCATGAAGTCGCGGATCTTCGACACGTCGCGGGCGAGAAGGTTGAAGTGGTCGAGCCGGCGCACCGCGACGCCGCGGCCGTGATAGCGCTGGGCGATGTTCTTCAGCGCCGGCCTTTCCGCCTCGGGCGCGACGTAGTCGACGGTGTCGTAATAGAGCTCGAAGACGTGGCCGTCCGGGTCGTGGAAGCGGTAGGCCGGGCCGTGCCCGAGGTCGCCGTCCACCCAGCCGATGCCGCAGCCCATCGCCTCGATCGCAGCGACGCGCCGTTCGAGCGCGGCCGGCGAGGACGCACGGTAGCCGACATGGCCCATGCCGGTGCTCTTCGAGGCGGTGAGCTTGAGCGTGTGGAACTCGTAGTCGTCCCAGGCCCTGAGATAGACCGAGTCGCCCTCGCGGCCGCTCTCCGTCAGCCCGTAGACGTTGACGAAGAAGTCGAGGCTCGCCTCCGGCTTGTCCGTGTAGATCTCGACATGCCCGAGATGGGCGACGTCGTAGCAGGGCTCGTTCATCGTCCCCGTTCCTCCCTTATTGCCTCGCCGCCCGGTCAGGGTCGGATGCGGATCTCGACGAGCGCGTGGCGTTTATTCTCCCGCACCTGGCGGATCGCCTCGGTGAGCACGCCCGGCAGTGCGTCGCCCTCGTCGACCCGGGCCGTCCAGGCGCGGCTCGCCTCGGCGACCTTGGTGAAGTCGGGCGTCGGCTCCAGCGAGGTGAGCGGCATCGTGTTAGCCTTGGCGGCATAGCCGTCCGGATAGACGCCGAGGACCGACTGGCGCACCGCACCCCACTCCCGATTGTTGAGGACGAGGACCAGCAGAGGCAGGCCAAGCGCCTCGGCGATTTGATGGCAGGCGACCGGATTGGCGAACATGTAGGAGCCGTCGCCCATCGTCGCGACGATCAGCCTGTCCCGGTTCGCGAGTTGCATGCCGAGACCTGCCGGGAACGCCCAGCCGAGCCCGCCGGAATGCGGTTCCTGGAACCAGCTGCCTGGCGTGCGGAGCTCCAGCGGATCGAGCGGACAGCCGAGCTCGGAGAGCACGGTCGCGTCATGATCCGCGATGGCCTCCGAGAGGCAGTGGCTCACATAAGCCTTCGTCATCAGCCCGTCGCGCCCGGCCAGTGCCGCGGCGCGGACCTTGTCGCGGGTTGCCGCGTTGGCCGCGGCGATTCGTTCGCGCCGCTCCGGCGCGCGGTCCGGCAGAGCGTGAGCGTCGAGCGCAGCCGCCAGTGCGAGCATGGCGTCGCCGGTCTCCCCGGTCAGCGCGAGGTCGACGCGGAAGTTGCGCACGGGGAAGCGGGCGTAGAGCGGATCCGGTCCGAGATGGATCACCTTGGCGCCGGGCTTCAGCGCATGGATCTCGGGCGACCACGGCGCGAGGCAGTCGATCACCGCGATGACGTCGGCCTCGGCGAGGAGCTGGCCTGGATCGGAGCCCGCGGCCATCGGATGGTCCGTGGCGACTCCGAGCTGGATCGCCCAATACTGCGACACCGCAATGCCCCAGCGGTCGGCGAGATCGGCAAGCGCGCCGAACGCCTCGGTCGTTCCTGCGCCGCGCTGGACGATGATCAGCGGGCTCTCGGCCTTCGCCAAAAGGGCCGCGGCCTCGGCGACCGCCTGCGGGTGAGGTGCAGTGTGCGCCGGGGCGATGCTCGACCCGCCGGCATCGGGATCGGGCGCCGCGCAGGTGCCGCACAGCACCTCGCGCGGCAGGCTCACATAGACCGGTCCCTTTGGCGTCGAGTTCGCCACGGCATGGGCGCGGTCGACCACCTCGGCGGCCTGTTCGGCGAATTTCAGCTCGTAGTCCCACTTCGTGGCCTCGCGCACGAGCGCTGCCTGGTCGCGCATCTCCTGGCCCCAGCCGATCGGCACGGTGCGCGCGCCGAGACGGCCGGATTCCAGCACCGGCGTGCGGCCTGACATCAGGAGGACGGGGACATGCTCGGTGGCGGCGTTGATCGCACCGATCGCGCAGTTGGCGAGCCCGACATTGGTGTGGGCCATCACGCACTGCGCCCGGCCCGTCGCGAGGAAGTACCCATGCGCCATGCCCATCGCGGCATTTTCGTGCGGGATCACCACGGCCTGCGGCAACGGCACGTCCTTGGCCATTGCCTCGGCGAGGCCCTCGATGATCGGCGGGAAGTCGGTGCCGGAATTGGCGAAGATGTAGTCGACGCCGACCGTCTTCAGGCGTCCGAGGAGCACGGCGCCCGCCGTCATCTCGCTCGAAGTCGTCTGTCGCATGCCTCCGGCCCTCCCCGGCCTTGCGCGTGCCCGACATCGCCTCGCGGCTCGTCCCGGCGTTCCTGACGAAGCGAGCCTCCTCCGCCCGGTCTTCTCAGCCTGGCGTCACGCGCCCTTCAGCCTCAGACCTACGGCCCGCGGGTCGATGAGACAAATGAGATTAATTTGGCTTTTCATGCATGCAGCACATCAAACGACGCCCGACGTCATTGCTCGGCGACGATGGCGCCGACGCTCGTCCTCGGCCTTGAAGCCTGCTGCGACGAGGGCGAGCAAGGCATCGGCGGCCGTGGACAGCGGCACGCCTTTGCGCGACAGGATGCCGAGGGGGCGGGAGAGCGACGGGTTGCGGAGCGGACGCGTGACGATCCCCTCCGGCTGCGAAGCGGCGAGCGCGAACTCCGGCAGGATGGCCAGTGCCAGCCCGGCGCGCACGAAGCTCACCGCGGTGGTGAGGTGCTGGACCTCGTATTGCCAGCGCACACTCTCACGCAGGGTGCCGAGCGCCTCGTCGATCAGCGCGCGATTGCCGGTCTGCCGGCCGACGCGGACGACCGGCGCATCGCCGAGATCGGACCAGCAGACGTTCTCCTGTTTCGCCAGCGGATGCTCGCTCGGGCAGGCGATCAAGAAACTCTCTTTGAGGAGCGGCGTGATCTCCAGATCGAAGCGGGCTGCCGACACCATGGTGATGCCGAACTCCGCCTCGCCTGTCTGCACCGCCTCGGTGATCTCGGCGGCCGAATGGTCGAGGACGTGCAGCGCGACGTCCGGATGGGTCGCTGCAAACCGCGCGAGCATGCCCGGCAGGACGTTGGTGGCAAGCGTCGGCAGGCAGCCGATGGTCAGGTGCTGCTGGCGCTCCCTGCCCTTGGCACGAAGGCTCTCGAAGGTGCCGTCGAGGTCGGTCAGGATGCGGCGGGCCGTCGGCAGGAGCTCGACCCCCGCCGGCGTCAGCGACACCTGGCGGGTGGTGCGCGCCAAGAGCTTGACGCCGAGATCCTCCTCCAGCTTGCGCATCCTGTGGCTGAGGGCGGTCTGCGACAGGTTCAGGTGGGCGGCAGCCCGGTGAAAACTGCCGCGGTCGGCGATGCAAAAGAAGGCCTCGAGGCCAAGAAGATCGACACGCATTGAACACCTGATTGATGAGGCAGGTGCATCAATGTTCCAAAAGCCTTCAATTGCTTCAAGCGGCACGCTGTGACTGAATGCCCGCGAATTTGGAGGAGGAGATTTTCCATGGACATCGGTCTTCTGATTGCCGGCGAAGAGCGCGGTGCCGTCGCCGGCGCGACCTATGAGCGGCACGACCCGGTCACCGGCACCGTGGCGACCACAGCGGCGGCCGGGAAAGTCGAGGATGCGCTGGCGGCCGTAGATGCGGCGGCGGCCGCCTTCCCGGCCTGGAGCCAGCTCGGCCCGACGGAGCGCCGGCGTCTGCTGCTCGCCGCGGCCGACGCGATGGAGGCGCGGCGGGACACCTTCGCGCAGCTGATGACCGCCGAGATCGGGGCGACCGGTCCCTGGGCCGGCTTCAACGTGATGCTGGCCGCCAGCATGCTGCGCGAGGCGGCGGCGCTGACGACGCAGCTGACCGGCCAGGTGATCCCGACGGACAAGCCGGGCTGCCTCTCGATGGCGATGGTCCGTCCCGCCGGCGTGGTGCTCGGCATCGCGCCCTGGAACGCGCCGGTGATCCTGGCGACCCGCGCCCTCGCCACCCCCCTCGCCTGTGGCAATACGGTGATCCTCAAGGCCTCCGAAGCCTGCCCGGGCACCCACCAGCTGATCGGCAAGGTGCTGGTCGAGGCCGGCATCCCGAAGGGCGTGGTCAACGTCGTGACCAATGCGCCCGCCGACGCGCCGGAGGTGGTGGCGGCACTGATCGAGGCACCGGCGGTCAAGCGGATTTCCTTCACCGGCTCGACCAAGGTCGGCCGGATCATCGCCGAGACGGCGGCGCGCCACCTGAAGCCGGTGCTGCTCGAGCTCGGCGGCAAGGCCCCGCTGATCGTGCTCGACGACGCCGACATCGACGCGGCAGTGAATGCTGCCGCTTTCGGCGCCTTCGCCAATCAGGGTCAGATCTGCATGTCGACCGAGCGGCTGATCGTCGACGCGCGCGTCGCCGACGCCTTCGTCGAGAAGCTCTCGGCCAAGGCGAAGGCGCTGCCGTCCGGCAATCCGCGCGGCCATGTGGTGCTAGGCGCGTTGGTCGACGAGGGCGCGGCGGCGCGCATGGACGAGCTGATCGCCGATGCGACGCAGAAGGGCGCCAAACTCGTCGCCGGCGGCACGCGCGACGGCGCCATCGTTCCGGCCACCCTCCTCGACGGCGTCTCGCCGCAGATGCGCATCTATGCCGAGGAGAGCTTCGGCCCGGTGAAGTCGATCATCCGCGTCGACGGCGAGGACGAGGCGGTGCGCGTCGCGAACGACACCGAATACGGTCTCTCCTCCGCCGTCTTCAGCCGCGACATCCAGCGCGCGATGCGGGTCGCAGAGCGCCTGGAAACCGGCATCTGCCACATCAACGGCCCGACGGTGCACGACGAGGCGCAGATCCCGTTCGGCGGCGTCAAGGCGAGCGGCTACGGCCGCTTCGGCGGACGCTGGGGCATCGAGTTTTTCACCGAGACGCGCTGGATCACGGTCGAGGACCCGCACCAGCACTATCCCTTCTAGGCGAGCTGACGTCGCGAGGTTTTCTGGCGACTTTGCGACGTCGTTGCCTCACGGCCGGCCACAAGCTGCGGCATCGGTCATTGCCCAGGCGCCGCCCGAGGTCACCGCGCTCGGCGCGGCTTGAAGGTTGCTGTGCACTGGCTGGTGCCGGTTGAGGGGATTGAACCCCCGACCTTCGGTTTACAAAACCGCTGCTCTACCGCTGAGCTAAACCGGCCCGACCCGCGACTAGCACGAAAGCGGCGGCGAAGGCAGCGGGAAATTCCGGGCGCGCGCTTGCGGATCCAGCGGCTCCACTCCGCGCCGCCGGCTGCCGCCCGCGGCGCGTCGTCGCCTCAACTATCGCCCCCCGCTCGGCTGTGCTAGCCAGAGCCCGTCCAGCGTTCCCCGGGAGGCTCATGCCGACCTCGTTCACCTCCATCGCCTTCGTGGCCAGCGACGCGCCCGAGGCGCAGGACGCCGCGCGGCGGCTGGCCGCCCTCTACGGCAACGACCGGCCGGAGGACTCCGACATCGTCGTCGCCCTCGGCGGCGATGGCTTCATGCTGCAGACGCTGCATCGCTTCATGGCGAGCGGCAAGCCGATCTACGGCATGAACAAGGGCACCGTCGGCTTCCTGATGAACGACTTCCGGGAGGAGGATCTGCGCGAGCGGCTGGAGGGCGCGGTGCGCAACGAGATCCGCCCGCTCGAGATGCATGCGCGCGATTGCGACGGCGAGCATCACCAGGCGCTGGCGATCAACGAGGTGTCGGTGTTTCGCCAGTCGCACCAGGCGGCGCGCCTGCGCATCAGCATCGACGGCAAGGTGCGGCTCGACGATCTCGCCTGCGACGGCGTCCTGGTTGCGACGCCGGCCGGCTCGACCGCCTACAATCTGTCCGCGCAAGGGCCAATCATCCCGATCGATGCGCCGCTGCTCGCCCTGACCCCGGTCAGCCCCTTCCGCCCCCGCCGCTGGCGGGGCGCGCTGCTGCCGAACCGACAGGTGGTGACGATCGACGCGCTCGAGGCCGACAAGCGGCCGCTGAACGCGGTCGCCGACCACATGGAGGTGAAGTCGATCACCACCGTGACGGTGCGCGAATCGGCGAGCGTGACGGCGACGATCCTTTTCGACCGCGACCACTCCTGGGACGAGCGGATCCTCGCCGAGCAATTCCGCTACTGAGCTTCGCCGGGTCGGTCAGGTCAGGCGGCGGCGGCGAGCCCCCAGGCCCGGTGGCGCGCATCCTCGTTCGAGGCTTCGCTGGCGAGGCGCTGCAGAAGATCGGCGGCTTCGTCCGATACGCCTTCCGCTCCATTCGTCTCCGCCAGAAGCTGGCGCAGGACGTCCGCGGCGACACCCGGGGCATCGCTCGTCTGCACGGCAGCGGCCTGCTTCCACAGTTGCACCGCCCGGCGCAGCAGTGCCGCGGATGACGCCGGCAGGCCCGCCGCCTCGGTCAGCGCGACAAAGGCGCCGGACCGCCCCTCGACCACGATCGCTCGCACCCGCCGATAGGACTTGCCGCTGAGCGCGACGAGCGCGGCAGCGAAGAGATCGACGTCACCGGCGCAGATCGCGCGGATCAGGAACGCCGTGGTCAGCTGGCCGCTCGTGCGCAGCTCCTCGATCAGGCTGCCGAGGTCGGGCCCGGCTTCGGCCGCGATCCGGAGCGTGCCCCGCTCGCGCGCCTCGCCGACCACCCGCTGCGACCGCTCGGCGCCGAGCACGTTGCGCAGGAAGGGCGAGGCACCGAGATCGGCGGCGGCGGCGCTCATGAGGCGGTTGCGGGCGGCAGCCGAGAGGTCGCGGCGCGCGGTGAGAGCGCTGCGTACACAGGCATCGCCGGACCAGCGCTCGACCAGCGTCGACAGGGCGGCGGCGCCGAACTCGGCATCATCATGGGCAAGAAGCTGCAGGCAGACGGCCTGCGTGCCGCGTGCCGAGAGAATGTCGACGAGCGCGTCCGAGAGATCCCGGCGTGCGGCGAGCGCGAGTTGCAGAGCTTCGTTTCCCGATCGGGCGATCTGCCGGAGCTCCGACTCCGACAGGAGGGGCGAGCCCGCGATCACGGGCGCGGCCACCGGCTCGATGTCCAGCGCCAGCGCGGCGATGACGGCGCGGGGCGCCTTCGCCGATGCCGCCAGCGCCGCGGCGAGCGCCAGCCGCACCTTTGGCGAGGGGTCCTCGGTCGCCAGCGTCAGGACCGCTTCGACCTCCAGGCGGTCGGCGTCCGCGATCCGTTCGCAGATGAAGGCCGTCGCCAATTTGGCGACGCCCTCGGCGCGCTGCGTGGCCGTCTTGATGTCGCACCACTGGAGGAAACGCTGGACGATCATTCCCGGGCCTTCGCCGACTGAACATGGGCAGACCATCGCAGGGAATGGTTTACGAGCCGTTTACCATAAGGCAGTCTTCCCGCCGGGAGGACGCGTCAGAGCCACGGATCGCTTGCGTCATGGGTGCGTGGGCGGCGCAGCGGGAAAACGCTGTCGGTGACGGCGTAGTCGAGATAGCCGAGCCGCGACAGCGGCTGCGCGAGCGCCATGTCGATCATCCCGTCGCGCAGGATCGCCTCGTCGATGTGGATGCCGACGACCTGACCGATCACCACGTGGTTCGCGCTCGGCTCGCCGCTCAGGCTCTTCGGAACGAAGTGTTCGGTGACGCGGCATTCGAGGGCCGCCGGGCTCTCGGCGACGCGCGGCGCTTTGACCAGGCGGCACGCCGCCTCGGTGAGGCCCGCGAGGGCAAACTCGCTGACCCCGCGCTCGGCAGGCGCCGAACTCTTCACCAGCGCCCGTGCCAGCGGGCCGGTCGCGAGATTGGCGACGAACTCGCCGCTCTCGATGGCGAACTCGGCCGAGTGCTTGAAGCCGGACGAGGAGAACATCACGAGCTTGGGGTCGTCGCTGAGCGCGTTGAAGTAGCTGTAGGGCGACAGGTTGACCGAGCCATCCCGGGCGCGGGTCGAGATCCAGCCGATCGGCCGCGGAGCGACGATCGCCTTGAACGGGTCGTGCGGCAGGCCGTGGTCGTCGGCGTCGGTGGCGTAGAACATCAGGCGGCCGGAGCCTGCGCTTCGCGGACGATGGCGGAGAGTTCGGGACGCGGACGCTCCGAAGGCGGTTCGCACGGCGTGCCGATATGGACGAAGCCGACCACCTTCTCGTCCGGGGCGATGCCGAGCACGGCCTTCGCCTCCTCGTCATAGGCGACCCACTCGGTCACCCAGTTGGCGGCAAATCCCGCCGCGTGAGCGGCGTGGATCAGGTTCATCGCCGCCGCGCCCGCCGAAAGCACCTGCTCCCATTCCGGGATCTTCACGTGCGGCCGGGCCGTCGAGACGACGCCGACGACCAGCGGCGCCCGGGCGAACCGTCCGCGTTCGGCTGCGCGCCGGCTGTCTGTGATCTCCGCGTCGCGCGCCTCGACGAGCCGCAGCAGAGCCTCGCCCACCGCCTCGCGCACCGCCCCGCGGTAGAGGATGAAGCGCCAGGGCGCGAGCTTGCCGTGATCGGGCACGCGCGCGGCGATGGTGAGGATGCGATCGAGCACGGCGCCCTCCGGCGCCGGCGCGGCGAGCGCCGGGATGGGGATGGAGCGCCGGGTGGCGAGCGCGGTCAGGGCGTCGGTCATGAGGGCCTCGTTGGACGTCGGCGAAGGCTAGCGGGAGCGCCGACAATGGCAAGCGGATGTTGACGGTGCCGCCGGGCATCGCCGAACGCCTTGAAATCGTCAAGCAAAAGGCCTTCAACTGCCGGTCTTCGGAAATGGTTCGAAAGGGGGCGACGTGCGGGCGCTGATCCTTGGCGCAGGTCTGGTCATTGGTGCGGCGGTGCAGCCGGTCGCCGCGCAGGACCACGGCGACGGCCATGGCGGCGGCGCCTCTCTGCTGGAGCGCGGTTTCGGCCTGTTCGGCGGCGGCAAGGAAGAACAGCCCGGCGCCTATGCCTCGCCATCGGCCATTCCGGGCGACCTCGTCCCTTCGGCGGAAAGCGTGGGGGCGCCGCAGCGCCGTCCGCTCGACCACCTCGATCCGATCGCCCTGCCGAAGCCGCCGGCCAAGCTGGTGCCGCCGGACCTGTCGCTGCCGGGACTGCCCGCCTACGCGCCGTTGGCGACGCCGACACCGCAGTCATTGCGCTCGCGCGAGACGCTCGTGCTCGAGCCGCGGCTGCAGACGGACGGCCCGACCGTGCCGAGCGGCGTCGTCTGGCGGGTGTTCTCCCCGATCACCGGCATCGACGGCAAGCTGCCGCTGGTGGCGACGGCGAGCGGCGGCCCCGCCACCTTCACGCTGGCACCCGGCGACTACGTCCTCTACGCGCAGTTCGGCCATGCCGGCCTGACCAAGCGCATCAGCTTCGAAGGGCTGCAGAAGCGCGAGGTGGTGGTGCTCGACGCCGGTGGCCTCAAGCTCGACGCGACATGCGGGGACGGCGGCACGATCCCGCCCGACCAGTTGCGGTTCGACATCTACAGCGACGCCAAGGACGAGCACGATCGCCGGCTGATCGCCAACGACGTGCCGCCGGATGCGATCGTGCGGCTGAATGCCGGGCTTTACCACGTGGTCTCGAACTACGGGTCGGTGAACGCGGTCATTCGCGCCGACATCCGCGTCGAGGCCGGCAAGATCACCCGCGCGACGCTCGAGCATCACGCCGCGCGGCTGACGATGAAGCTGGTGCGCGAACACGGCGGCGAGGCGATCGCCGACACCGCCTGGTCGATCTCGACGATGTCGGGAGACGTGGTGCGCGAAAGCGTCGGCGCGTTCCCCACGATGGTACTGGCCGAAGGCGAGTACCTGATCGTGGCGAAGAACAAGGATCGGATCTACCAGCGCGACTTCGTCGTGGAGCCGGGCGTCAACACCGACGTCGAGGTGCTGACCTCGGACGTCGCCAGCGCGCAGGATCCGGACGCCGGCTCGGGAGACTGACAGTCCGGCGCCCCTTCCGGCGCGCTACTCCGCGGCTTGCCGCGCCTCCGCCTGCCGGCGGAGATCCGGCGGCACCGCCTCTTGTGACAGAGCGTGCACCGCCTCGGCGAGGGTCAGCGAGGCCTGGTCGCGCGAGCCGAGGCGGCGGATGTTGACCGTCCGCTCCTCCGCCTCGCGCTTGCCGCAGACGAGGATCACCGGGACCTTGGCGAGCGAGTGCTCGCGGACCTTGTAGTTGATCTTCTCGTTGCGCAGGTCCGTCTCGACCGTCAGGCCGGCCCGCTTCAGCGCGGCCGCCACGTCGCGCGCATAATCGTCCGCGTCCGACGTGATGGTCGCCACCACCACCTGCAGCGGCGCGAACCACAGCGGCAGATGGCCGGCATAGTTCTCGATCAGGATGCCGAGGAAGCGCTCCATCGAGCCGCAGATCGCGCGGTGGATCATCACCGGCTGCTTCTTCTCCGAATCCTTGTCGATGTAGAAGGCGCCGAACCGTTCCGGCAGGTTGAAGTCCACCTGCGTCGTGCCGCACTGCCATTCGCGGCCGATCGCATCCTTCAGGGTGTACTCGAACTTCGGCCCGTAAAAGGCCCCCTCGCCTGGCAGGATCCCGGTCTTGATCTTCCCGCCGGACTGCTGGGCGATGGTCTCCAGCACCCGGCTCATGATCGCCTCGGCATGATCCCAGCTCTCGTCCGAGCCGACGCGCTTCTCGGGCCGGGTCGAGAGTTTCACCACCACCTCTTCGAAGCCGAAGTCGGCATAGGTCGACAAGATCAGGTCGTTGATCTTCAGGCACTCGGCCGCCAGTTGCTCCTCGGTGCAGAAGATGTGCGCATCGTCCTGCGTAAAGCCGCGCACCCGCATCAGGCCATGCAGAGCACCCGACGGCTCGTAGCGATGGACGTTCCCGAATTCGGCATACCGTATGGGAAGATCGCGGTAGCTCTTCAGGCCGTGCTTGAAGATCTGCACGTGGCCCGGGCAGTTCATCGGCTTGATCGCGAAGACCCGGTGGTCAGCCTCCTCGTCTTCGGGATGGGTGAAGGCATGGGCCGACTTCACCGCGAACATGTTCTCCTGGTACCAGCCCCAGTGTCCGGAGGTCTCCCAGAGCGACTTGTCGAGGATCTGCGGCGCGTTGACCTCCTCGTAGCCTTCGAGGTCGAGGCGGCGGCGCATGTAGCTGACGAGCGCCTGGAACATGCGCCAGCCGCGCCCGTGCCAGAACACGACGCCCGGCCCCTCCTCCTGGAAGTGGAAGAGATCCATCTCGCGGCCGAGCCGGCGGTGGTCGCGCTTCTCGGCCTCCTCCAGCATGTGCAGATACGACTCGAGCTGCTCCTTCGTCGCCCAGGCCGTCGCGTAGATGCGGGTCAGCATGGCGTTGGAGGAGTCGCCGCGCCAGTAGGCGCCCGCCACCTTCATCAGCTTGAAGGCCTCGCCGACCTGGCCGGTGGAGGCCATGTGCGGGCCGCGGCAGAGGTCGAACCACTCGCCCTGCCGGTAGATCTTGACGTCGTCGCCCTCGGGGATCGCGTCGACGAGCTCGACCTTGTAGCGCTCGCCCTTCTCGCCGAAGACGCGCTTGGCCTCCTCGCGCGACCAGACCTCCTTGGTGAAGGGCGCGTTGCGGCGGATGATCTCGGCCATCTTCTTCTCGATGACCGGCAGGTCGTCGGGGGTGAAGGGCGTGTCGCGCGCAAAGTCGTAGTAGAAGCCGTTCTCGATGACCGGCCCAATCGTCACCTGCGTGCCCGGCCACAGCTCCTGCACCGCCTCGGCCATCACATGCGCGGCGTCATGGCGGATCAGCTCCAGCGCGCGCGGATCGTCGCGGGTGACGATCTCGATGCGGCCGGCCCGCCGCACCGGGTCGGCGAGGTCGCGGACCTCGCCGTCGAGCGCATAGGCCACCGCCTTCTTGGCGAGGGATTTGGAAATGCCGGCGGCAATGTCGGCGCCGGTGGCGTCGGCGGCATAGTCGCGGCGGGATCCGTCGGGAAACTCAAGGGTGATGGCGTCGGCCATGGCAGTCTCTCTCCGTGCGGCCAATCCCGCCTACGAGCGCGGGTGGCATTGAAGCGGCGGGCGAAGCAGCGCCGGCCGTGCGCGTCCATATAGAAAATGATGGCGGTTCCCAGCAACCCGATCGGATCGGACTTTTTCGGCCCTGGACCAGCCTCGCTGACGACTGCGCCACGGGGCCGTCGAAGACAAACCGAGTGAGCAACGCGTTTGCATTCCGTTAGGGAATGTAATACGAAAAATTCGCGTCTTCGGGAGGAGTTGCATGCGTAACACGGTGCGTTGTCAGCCACTCTACAAGACTTTCGTGGCAAGCGCGGCCAGTCTGCTTCTCGCGATCGGAGCCGCAGAGGCGCGCCCCGTCGCAGGTACGGTCCGCAGCGCGATCGGAGGCGGGTCAACCTATTGCCTCGACGTGCCCAGGGGCGACTTCCGACCCGGCGTGCTGATTCAAAGCTACCCATGCCATGGTGGGGCCAACCAGCAGTTCGTCTACGACGCCGACACCGGGCTCCTGCAGATCGGCGGCCTGTGCGTGGATGCTTACGTCGGCAGCTCCGGGCGGCCGTCCCAGCCGGGCGACCGCGTTGGTTTGTGGACTTGCCACGGGCAGCAGAACCAGCAGTGGAAGATCAGGCAGTGTCTGGGGCAATACTGCCTGTTGAACGTTCACCCCTACATGCTGACGTCCGGCGGGCAGTGCCTCGACATTGCGAACGGCCGTGTCGGCGCGGGTTCGCAGCTTCTGTTGTGGAACTGCCAGGACAGCGAGAATCAGCGGTTCAACATGCCCGGCTACTGACGCTCTGTCGCATCGGCGGCGATGCCACGCCTCCGACGCAGGCGTCACTGCGGCGGGACGTTGTCGATCCCATGCGTGCCCCAGGGGCCGCAGCGCGCGACACGCCGTGCGGTCAGCCAGCCGCCGCGCAGGAGGCCGTGCCGGGCGATCGCCTCGTAGCCATATTCAGAACAGGTGGGCAGGTGCCGGCAGTGACTGCCGACCAGCGGCGACAGTGTCAGCTGGTAGAGCCGGATGAGACCGACGCCGACGAGTCGCCCCGGCGTCTTCGGCCACGGGCCGGTGTAGTTGCGGGAGCTGTTCGCCGGCATCGATGCGGATCGCCGCGGTCACGCCGCCTCGCTCGCACCGGCCTTGCCGGCTCTCGCCTCGATCTGGTCCAGCGCATCGACCACCGCGTCGAAGGTGAGCATCGTCGAGGCGTGCCGCGCCTTGTAGTCGCGCACCGGCTCAAGATATCTCAGGTCCTCGAAACGGCCGGTCGGCGGCGCGCCGTTCTCCTTCAGCATCGCGAGCATCGTTCCGCGCACCGCGCGCAGCTCGTCCGGCGTCGCTCCAACGATGCTGCGGGCCATCACCGAGGAGGAGGCCTGACCGAGAGCGCAGGCTTTCACGTCGTGCGCGAAATCGCTGACCACACCGTCAACCAGCACGAGGTCGATGGTGACGGTCGAGCCGCAGAGCTTCGAATGGGCCGTGGCACTGGCATCCGGCGCGCCCAGCCGGCCGATCCGGGGGATGTTGCCGGCAAGTTCCAGGATGCGTGCGTTGTAGACGTCGTCGATCACGATCTCACCCGGTTTCCTTTACAGGCGCGGCAGTCTAACAATCCGCCGCCTCGATGTGCATATAGGCAGCGAGGCACACGACCGGAAGACGTGCCGGCCGAAAGCGGGATGTCCTGCGGCGGGGCAGTGTCGAGCTTCCGCGGGTCGTGGCCCGTGACTTTGGAGCAGCAGCATGGACGCCATCATCGCACGGCACCCAAGCATCGCCGAGGCGGCGGACGCCAAGCGTCCGACCCGCGAGGAAGCCGAGGCGGCCGTCGCGACCCTCATCCGGTGGGCCGGCGACGATCCGACGCGTGAGGGACTGATCGAGACGCCCGCTCGCGTCGTGAAGGCGTATGAGGAGATGTTCGCGGGCTACGCGGTCGATCCGCACGAGACGCTGTCGCGGACCTTCGAAGAGGTGGCCGGCTACGACGACATCGTGCTCGTGCGCGACATCGACTTCCATTCCCACTGCGAGCACCACATGGTGCCGATCATCGGCCACGCCCATGTCGCCTATCTGCCGAGCAACCGGGTGGTCGGCCTCTCGAAGATGGCGCGCGTCGTGCAGATCTTCGGGCAGCGGCTGCAGACCCAGGAGGCGATGACGGCGCAGATCGCCGACGCCATCGACGAGGCGGTCAGTCCGAAGGGCGTCGCCGTGATGCTCGAAGCCGAGCACATGTGCATGGCGATGCGCGGCGTCAGGACGCGCGGATCGCGCACGCTGACGACCTCCTTCCGCGGCACGTTCCGCGAGGCGGCCGAGCAGGCGCGCTTCCTGTCGCTCGTGCGCGGACGCTGAGGTGGTGTCCGACAGTCTCGGAAACGGCGAACGCTTCGAGCCGCCGTCCGCGGATCGAAAGGTGCTGGAGGAAGGCGCCCGCCTGACACCCCGCTTCGACGACAAAGGCCTCGTCACCGCCGTCGTCACGGACTTCGCGTCCGGCGCGCTGCTGATGGTGGCGCATATGGACCGCACGGCGCTCGACATGACGATCCGGACCGGCACCGCGCACTACTTCAGCCGCTCGCGCCAGGCGCTTTGGAAGAAGGGCGAGACCTCGGGCGCGCTGCAGAGCGTGCGCGAGATCCGCACCGACTGCGACCAGGATGCGATCTGGCTGCGGGTCGACGTCCTCAAGCCGGAGGACACCTGCCACACCGGTCGGCCGACCTGCTTCTATCGCCGCGTCGATGTCGGCGGCGACGGGCGGACCCTGCTCAAGGACTGAGCCGGGCGCCGTCGCCGATTGCAGCGGCCCGGCGTTCAGGCCGTCGCGATGTACTGGCGGATCTCCTCCGCCTCGCGCTCCGCGGTCTCGATCCGCCGCTTCACCACGTCGCCGATCGAGACGATGCCGGCGAGCCGGCCGTCCTGCAGCACCGGGACGTGGCGGAAGCGACCGCGGGTCATGATGTCCATCAACTCGTCCAGCGTCGTGGCCTCGCCGCAGGTGACCACCTTCGGTGTCATCGCGTCCGCGACGGTCTCCTGGAAGCTCTCGGCACCCTTGGCCGCCAGGATCCTCACCACGTCGCGCTCCGATAGAATACCGGCGACCTCTCCGGCCTCGTCCGTCAGGACCACCGCACCGATCCGCTTTTCGGCGAGCACGCCGATGGCTTCACCGATCGTCACCGTCGGACGCAGCGTCACCACGTCCCGGCCCTTCTCTTCCAGAATGTTGCCGACGTTCATTCGAGCCTCCCTGTCTCCCGGAGGCCATGGTGCGTCGGTCTCGATCGTTCCGCAAGCTCAGAGGTCGGGAGCGGCACGCATCGCCGGCGGTTCGGGATCGAAGAGCCGGAACAGCAGGAAGCCGAAGGCAAAGCCCCCGAGATGCGCTTCCCACGCCACCGCACCCGGTGCTCCGAGGAAGCCGCCGAGGCCGGCGCCGACCACGGCATTGGTCAGGAAGAACAGGACGACGAAGACCAGCACCGTGCGGTCGGAGAGCGCCTCACGGATGGAGAGCAGCGGCGGGTGGGCCTCCAGGCGGCCGTGACGCATCTGGCGGCTGAAGGCGAAGCGGCAGGCGCCGCCCATCAGCGCCGAGACGATGCCGGAGGCACCGATCACCGGCTCCATGAGGGCGGGATTGAGCGCGAAGAAGAGGAGCGCACCGGCGAGCGAGCCGAAGACCGAGAAGGCGAGAAACCGGGGCGTGCCCAGACGCCGGGCGACCGGGGTGCCGAAGGCCAGCATCCAGATCGCGTTGGTGCCGAGATGCATCCAGTCGCCGTGCAGGAGCGCGTAGGTGAACGGGGACCACAGAGCCGCGCCGGCGGCGCGGATGGCGCACAGATCCGAAGATGCCGTGTAGCAACCGGACACGAACCCGAAATCGGCGACGAGGAGGATGTCGTCCGCCGGCCCGAGCCACCAGCTGCGCACGGCCTGAACCAGCGCAAAGGCAGCCAGCATGAAGAGCACCACCGCCGGCGCGTTGAAGGCGGGCGGCGGGGTGGCGCGCGTCGGCATCGCCGGCCGTTGCCGCATCGGGTCATGCATGGCGGTGCGCTCCTTGCTGGCGTTCACCTCTGCGATAGAGGCGATGTCGGGCAAAAAGAAAGCCGCGCGCCGGAAACCGGCGGCGGCTGAGGAGGCGCTCTCACACGTCGGGGAGCGCCGGTTGCTGCTGTGGCAGGACACGTCCGAACACGGTATCTGGTTACGCTGGCGGCTCGAGCAGTGCAACCACGCAGTGAAATCATGCTTAATCGCGCAGAACGAAGCTTTCGCAACCGTGACTGCGCCCGGTGACGCGTCCAGCGGACATTAAGACCCTGTGCATAAGACGTGGTGTAGGAACCAAGGTCTGTGCCCGCTTTGATTGGTGACGCCTGATGCAAGCCCTGCCGATCGCGAACGAGACTGCCGACGATATGCGCTTTCAGGCGGTGGGCGTCGATCTTCTCGGCCGCTTCATGTTGACGGACCACTCCGAATACGCCTGCCGCGTCCAGCAGATGTCGCCCGGCAGCGTGGTGGTCGAGACGCCGATCGTGCCCGGCCACGACGAGCGCGTGATCTTCTACGTCGACCACATCGGACGACTGGAAGGGGCGGTGACGCACACCTTCACCGGCGGCTTCGCAGCGAGCCTGCGCGCCACCGACCGCAAGCGATCCAAGCTCGCTGCCCAGCTCACCTGGCTTGCCAACCGGCACGAGCTGTCGCTGCCCGAAGATCGGCGCCATGAGCGTATCGCGCCGCGCGATCCCGTCACGCAGGTCCTCCTCGACGACGGCCGGCGCTACGAGGTCCGAATCATGGATCTGTCGCTGTCGGGCGCCGCCGTGCAGTCGGCGACCCGGCCGGCCGTCGGCACTCGCGTCGTCCTCGGCAGCACCTCCGGCCGCGTGGTGCGTCATCTCGAGGATGGCTACGCGATCGAGTTCGCCGTGGTTCAGTCGCGCGAGGCGCTGGAGAACGGCCAGCTCTGATTCCGTTCGACGTCTCGCATCCGACCGGGTGAGACGTCCGGACGAATGCCCGCACGGGCTCCCTTAACCGAAAGAACGTCGGCGTCGTCCCTTGGTCGGCTCGAGCCTCCTCGTACGCCGTCGCACCGCGCCTCCCGCGGGGGCGTGCCAGGCGAGGCGACCTGACGCGTTCGAGCTCTCACGTCCGCCCCCCAATCCGTAGGCCGCTGCCCTGCCCGTCCTTCGCGACGCGACCCGAAAACTGCGGATCGTCGCGCACGGGGTGCGGCACCCTCTCCGTCGATCGCGCCCCTTGATCGCACGCAGCCTCCGCGCCGCGCTCCAGCGCCCGGTCAAGACGAGCCGGCGCCGGCTGGGCCGTCGCCGGCCGCAGTCCGTTCGTACACGCTTGCGATGACCTGGCCGCTTGGCCGCCGCCGGCCGCGCGCCGATCCTTTACCGCTTCTTGCCGTCGCGCACGAAATCCGAGTCAAAAGCTGCGGGTGTTCTACTCGAATTGGTCATAGTATTTCCGCTCAAATTTGAATTTAATTGCCGGTCCTAGCTTCGCGCTGAAGTAAAAGCTGTCTGTCATAGTCCCTCTACATTCGGAGGGACAGTCATGACGAAGTTGCAGATGATTGCCGCGGCCCTGTTCGGCCTTGCACTGGCCGTGCCGACCGCTGCCGCGGCCAAGAGCCTGCAGATGCCGGTTCGTGGCGCCACCTCGCAACCCGTCGGCCATTACGAATTCTGCGAGCACTACGCCAGCGAATGCGGCGTCAATCGCGAAGTCGGCGTGGTGCGACTGACCAACGCCACCTGGAAGCAGATCGTGCAGGTGAACAACACGGTCAACACCAGCATCTATCCCGAGACCGACCAGGAAATCTGGGGCCGACCGGAAGTCTGGTCCTATCCGACGACCGTCGGCGACTGCGAAGACTTCGCGCTCCTGAAGCAGTATATGCTGGAGCAGGCGGGCTTCCCGCGCTCGGCGCTCCTGATCACCGTCGTCCTGCAGCCGAACGGCGACGGCCACGCGGTGCTGACGGTGAGCACCGACAAGGGCGACTTCATCCTCGACAATCTCGAGGACCGGGTTCTGAACTGGTCGGATACGGACTACCGCTATCTGAAGCGGCAGTCGGATCGCAATTCGGCCAAATGGGTCAGCATCGCGGACGATCGCGACATCCTGGTCGGCAGCGTCCGCTGAGACAGGCGCCGCCCGGGCCACGCTGCCCGGGGGTCGCCACAGGGCCTACTCGAGGTCGATGTCCAGGATCGTCATGGTGAGGTGGTAGGACAGTTCCCCTTCCTCCTCGTCCTTGGAAATCAGGCCGACGAACTCGTCCTCGACATACACCTCCGCCGAATCGTTCTTGCGCGGCAGGGCGCGCACCTCGATGGCGGCCGAGCTGAACCGGGACTTCAGATACCGTTCCAGCTTGCGGATCTCGTCGGGCTTCACATTCGTCTCCTTGCTTGACCGCGGTAGCGGGAAGCTAGGGATATTCGAAATGAATCAATAGCGCGAGGGGCGCCGGCGGGCTCGCCACCGCACGCCGCCCGAGGCGACGACGCTCGAACCGGCGGTCAGCCCTCGGCGTCGAGGGTCTGATCCATCTCGCGTGACGGCTCGTCGCAGCAACTGTTGGTGTTGATGATCCTTGCCGGCACCCCGGCGACCGTCGAACGCGGCGGCACCTCTTTCAGCACCACCGATCCCGCCGCCACCTTGGAGCAGTCGCCGACGCGGATGTTGCCGAGGATCTTTGCCCCCGCACCGATCAGCACGCCGCGGCCGATCTTCGGGTGACGATCGCCGAACTCCTTGCCGGTGCCGCCGAGCGTCACGTCCTGCAGCATGGAGACGTTGTCGCCGATCTCGGCGGTGACGCCGACGACGAGCCCCGTCGCATGGTCGAGGAAGATTCCGCGGCCCAGCTTGGCCGCCGGATGGATGTCGGTCTGGAACACCGAGGAGGACCGCGACTGCAGGTACAGGGCGAAGTCGCGCCGGCCCTCCGACCAGAGCCAATGGGCCAGCCGGTGCGTCTGGATGGCGTGGAAGCCCTTGAAGTACAGCAGCGGCTCCAGATAGCGCTCGCAGGCCGGATCGCGGTCGTGCACCGCCTGGATGTCGATGCGCAGCACCTCGCTCCACTCCGGCCGGGCCTCGGCCATCGCAGCGAACCCTTGGCGGATCAGGGTCGCGGGCACATCCGGATGATCCAGTCGCTCCGAAACGCGATGGATGAGCGAGGCCTCGAGCGAAGGATGGTTCAGCACCGTCCCGTACAGAAAGCCTGCCAGCGCCGGATCGCGCTCGGCCGCCTCGAGCGCTTCTTCGCGCACGCTGTGCCAGATCGGATCGAGCGGACGCAGGCGTTCATCCGATTTCGTGGTCCAGACGCTCATCGCGCCGCTCCTTCTCTCTCGATCAACGGCGAGCCTCGATGCAGATAGGCACGGGGACGGCCGGCGGCAGACGCCGCAGCGTGTGCTCCCGAAGCTTTTATCGGAACCGGCCCATGGCGGCAAAGGCTCCGGACATCCCGCGCGGCGTTGTCCCGGCAGGTCCGGCTCAGCGCAAGCGTGCGCGGTTGCGATCGAGGAAGCCGACCACTGCGGCCTTGAAGCTGCGGTCGCCGACCGCAAGCATGTGATCGCGGCCGGGAATGTCGAAGGCCTCCGCCGCCGGCATCAGCGCGGCGAGTGCCGCGGGCGAGCCGGCGATCTCGTCACGGGTGCCGACGCCGACGAGGGTCGGCTGCTCGATCGAGCCGACCTCCGCCGGCGACAGCTCTTCGCGCGAGGCCTCGATGCAGGCGGCAAGCGCGATCCGATCGCTCCGGGTGCGGTCGGCAAAGGATCGGAACATCCGGCCGCGCTCGTCCAACACCTCGTCGAGCGACGGCGCGCGCAGTGCCGCCGCGATCGGGTCCCAATCGCCGACCCCCTCCACGAGGCCGATCCCGAGGCCGCCGAAGACGAGCACCGTGAGGCGGTCGGGCGCCTCCAGCGCCGCGAAGGCGGCGATGCGCGCGCCCATCGAATAGCCGAAGGCAGCCGCCCGTTCGATCCCGAGATGGTCGAGCAGCGCCAGCGCGTCGTTGGCCATGCGCGCCGGCGTGTAGACGGCGCTGTCGTGCGGCTTCGAGCTCAGGCCGTGGCCGCGATGGTCGAAGGCGACCGTCCGGTAACCGGCCTCGTTGAGCGTCTTGATCCAGCCGGGGTCGACCCAGTTGACCTGGAGGTTCGAGGCGAAGCCGTGAATCAGAAGAACCGTCGGCGCGTCGTCGCTCGGTCGGCTGTCGAGATAGGCGAGTTCCAGACCGTCATGCTCGAACGTCTCCATCGCCGACTCTCCTGCCCCGCTCAGCTGTCCACCCGGGCTTTCAGCACCGATCGTGCGGCGCATCAACCGCCTGTTCTTTTGCTTTGGCGCTCGATATGGTCCGCCGCGACAGAGCAGAGGAGCGCGCGATGGCGGATCACGTCATTCCCCATTTCCAGAACGACGCGGGCCACGAGGCGATCGAGATCGGGGTCAGCGAGTTCATGTGCGTCGGCGCGACGCCGCCCTTCGACCATCCGCACGTCTACATCGACATGGGCGACGAGCGCGAGATGGTCTGCGGCTACTGCTCGACGCTGTACCGCCTCAACACGAGCCTGAAGGCGACCGAGACCCTGCCGGCGGGCTGCCTCTTCCTCGAGGCTGCCGCCTGAGGCGAGACGCCGCCGCGCCGGTTGTCGTCGTCGGCGCCGGCATCGCCGGCCTCGGCGTGTCGCTCGCGCTGGCGCGCCGCGGTTTGCACGTCTCGCTCTTCGAGCGGGCGCCGGTGCTCGACGAGGTCGGTGCGGGCCTGCAGCTTTCACCCAATGCCCTGCGGGTTCTGGCCGAGCTGGGCCTGCTCGCGGCCGCGTCTGCCTCGGCGGTCGAAGCCCGGGCCGTCACGTTGCGCGGCTGGCGAAGCGGCAGGACGATCGCCCGGGTGCCGGTCGGCGGTTCGGACGGAACGCCCTACCTTTCGGTCCATCGCGCCGACCTGCAGCGATCCCTGGTCGCAGCGGTCTTGCAGGAGCCGAGGATCACGCTGACGCTCGGGACGACGCTGCGCGGCTGCCGCCCGGTCGCAGCCGGCCACGCCCTCGCCTTCGAGACGGCCGGAGGCGAACAGACGGTCGAGGCGTCCGTCGTCGTCGGCGCGGATGGTGTGAATTCACGCCTCGCCGCCAGTCTGGGGCTTGCGCCGCCGCAGGACACGGGGCTGACCGCCTGGCGCATGACGGTCTCGGCTCCTTCTGCTGGTGCGACCGGTGGCATCGAGGCCTGGCTCGGAGCCTCTGCCCATGCGGTCGCCTACCCGATCCGCGCCGGTCAGGCGATCAACGTCGTGGTCCTCGGCCATCGCGAGGCCGGCACGGCCGGCGAGCCGCGGGCGGAGGCTCTGGCGAAGGTCGAAGGCTGGGATCCGCGCCTCATCGGGATGCTTCGTGGAGCAGGCGAAGTCAGTCGCTGGCCGCTGCTGACCGTGCCGCCGGCGCGGCGATGGCACGCTGCGCCGGGCATCCTGCTGATCGGCGATGCCGCGCACGCGATGCCACCCTTTGCCGCGCAAGGCGCCGCACTGGCCCTCGAGGACGCCAGTGTCGCGGCGCAGCTGCTGGCCGGCTCGGCTTCGGCCGCGCAGGCATTCGACCGGTTCGAGTCGCTCCGGCGGCCACGGGTGGACCGGGTCCGGGCGCGGGTCGCATTCCACCGCCGCATCTACCACCTGCCCTTCCCGTTCAGCCTCGGACGCGACATGGCGCTCCGCCTGCGTTCTGCGGAGCGGCTCGGCACCGATCTCGCCTGGCTCTACGACTGGCACCCGCCGGCTTGAACCGGTCTGGCGTGCCGGGTGGAACGGAGCGCCGCAGCCCGAGTTCACAGACCGTTGTGTGCGTTTATGCCCCACCGGGCAGCCACGCAGCGGACGCAACGGACAAGTCCAGAGGAAACTCCATCATGTTAGAATTCAAGCGGACCGGCAGGCTGCTGTCCGTCGCCGCGCTTGCGGCCTCGACCACGCTGACCGCGCCGGGCCTCGGCTATGCTCAGGTGCAGACCCCGCTGCGGGTCGCGCAGGCATCGGACGAGACGCCGCCCCCGCCGCCGCCAGCCACCGATGAGGCACCGGCCGAACCGGCGCCGGCCGCACAGCAGGAGGCACCCGCCGAAATCCAGGCGCCTGCAGCGCAGGAGCCCGCGGCACCGAGTGTCGAGGAACCGGCACAGCCCGTCGCACCGGAACCGGCCGCTCCGGCCGAGCCTGACGTCAGTGCGCCGAGCGCGCCGGAGGAGCCGGCCACTCCGAAAGCGCCGGCACCTCAGGACGCAGCGCCCGCACCCGAGCCCACCGCACCGACCGCCGAACCGAGTGCGCCGGCATCGGAACCCGAGGCTCCGGCGTCCGAACCGAGTGCGTCGCAGGCTGAACCTGCGCCGGACGCGGCGCCCGCCGCAGCGGCTCCGAAGGGCGAGCCTGCCGAGCCGGCGCCCGAAGCCGCCCCGGCTCCGGCTGCCACACCGGACGCGCCGGCCGCCACCGACAGTGGCGCTGCGGCCCCTGCCACGGCCCCGGCTGATACGTCTGCAGGGAGCGATGCGCCGGCGGTCAAGGCCCCTATCCCCGGGTCGCCGCGGTCCGCCAAGCCCTCGGCAAAGCCTTCGGATGCGCAGGCACCCCAGAGCCCGACCGAAACGGGGACTGACCAGCAGGCGCAAGGCGCTCGTCCCGCTCGCCGCGGCGAAAGGGCGCCGGAGCCGGTGCCGGCGGACGTTCAGTCGGCGCCTGTCGAACAGGGCAAGATCGGCGCGAGCGACGCCCGGGTCCAGCAGCTGGCCGAGCCGGTCGAAGTCCGGTCGGCCACGGAAGAACAAGGCCGCCGCGTCGACCGTCGTCGCGAACGGCGGACGCCGGAGGGCGTCGACGTGGTTAAGCGGGACGGCGACCGGGAGATCGTGAAGCTCGGCACGGCCGCTGCCGTCGGCGCCGTTGCCGGCGCTGCCGCTTCCTACTTCATCCGCTCCAACGACGACGACCGCCTGTCCGACGGCGCTCAGGATACCTACACCGAGGAGCTGCCGCGCGGTCGCCAGCGCGAGACCATCGTGCGCCCCAACGGGGTCCAGGTGGTCACGATCACCGACCGCTACGGTGACGTGATCCAGCGGTCGCGGATCATGCCGGACGGGCGGGAGGTCGTCCTGTTCTACGCGCCGGAGGATCGCAGCGATCGGCGTCGGCCGGACTACTATCGCGATGTCGGCCGTGACCTGCCGCCGCTGCGCGTCTCGATTCCCGAGGACGAGTATATCGTCGACGTCGATCGGCCGGACGAGGATCTCTACTACGACACGATCGTCGCACCGCCGGTCGAGACGGTCGAGCGCATCTACACGGTCGACGAGGTTCGCCGGTCCGAGCGCGTGCGCGACAAGGTGCGCCGCATCGATCTGAACACCATCAACTTCGACAGTGGCTCGGCAGCCATCTCCGATGCAGAGGCCCGCAACCTGAAGGCTCTCGCCGACGTCGTCTCGCGGGTGATCGACGAGAACCCCGACGAGACGTTCCTCATCGAGGGCCACACCGATGCGGTCGGCAGCGACCTCGCCAACCTGGCTCTGTCCGACAAACGGGCCGAGTCCGTCGCCGCGGCGCTGACGACCTACTTCGACATCCCGCCGGAGAACCTCGTCACCCAGGGATACGGCGAGCAGTATCTGAAGGTGAAGACGCAGTCCGCCAGCCGCGAGAACCGCCGGGTGACCCTGCGGCGGATCACCCCGCTCGTCAAACCGGTCAACGCCGCGTCGAACTGACCGAGCCGACGGATTGACCTTCCGGCTGCGGCGGCCTGCCCGTCGCAGCCGGTTGACCTTTCTGCCGCAATGCATCATATGCCGGGTGCACGCCGTGATCGCGCTGCGCCCTTTGGCTTTCCGACCATCGTCTGGACCTTCGAGCGCCGCCGGTCTCCTTTGACCGGCCACGGCCCGCCGACACGTCCGCCAGCGCGAAGACGGTCGGCCTTTCGCGAGCCCACGCTCGCACCACGCAAAGGTTTTCCTTGACCTCCTCTACTTTCCAGACGCTCGGGCTCTCCGACGCGCTGCTCGCTGCGCTTGCGCGCATGGACCTCACCACGCCGACGCCGATTCAGGCGCAGGCCATTCCTGCGGTGCTGAAGGGGCGTGACGTCCTCGCCATCGCACAGACCGGCACCGGCAAGACCGCAGCCTTCTCGCTGCCGGTGATCGACGCCCTCCTCAAGCTCGACAAGCGGCCGAGGCCGACCGCCGTCCACGCTCTCGTCCTCGCGCCGACGCGCGAACTCGCGATTCAGATCGCCGAGACGGTCAAGAGCCTCACCGCCGGCACCAAGCTGCGCCATCAGACCGTGTTCGGCGGCGTCAGCGCCCGGCCGCAGATGGACGCGCTGCGCAGCGGCCTCGACATCGTCATCGCCACGCCCGGTCGGCTCCTCGACCTGATGGAGCAGAAGGCCGTGACGCTCGCCGATGTGCGCCACGTCGTCCTCGACGAAGCCGACCGGATGCTCGACATGGGCTTCATCCGGGACATCACCCGCATCGTGAAGGCCCTTCCGAGCCAGCGCCAATCGCTCCTGTTCTCGGCCACGATGCCGCAGAGCGTCGGCTCGCTCGTCGCCAAGATCCTGAAGGACCCGGTCCGCGTGGAGGTCACCCCCGAGGTGATCACCGTCGAGAAGATCGACCAGCGCATCGTCGGCATCCCGCAGAAGGCGAAGAAGGGCTGGCTGATCCGGGCCCTGCGCGAGCCCGCCTACGAGAAGGTGGTCATCTTCACCCGCACCAAGCACGGGGCCAACAAGCTTGCGGCCGACCTCGAGAAGGCCGGCATCGCGGCGCTGCCGATCCACGGCAACAAGAGCCAGGGCGCCCGCCAGAAGGCGCTGGGCGAGTTCCACAGCGGCAAGACGGCGGTGCTCGTCGCCACCGACATCGTGGCGCGCGGCATCCATGTCGACGACATCAGCCATGTGGTGAACTACGACCTGCCGGAGGAGCCGGAGAACTACGTCCACCGGATCGGCCGCACCGCCCGGGCGGGCCGGTCGGGCATCGCCGTCGCACTGGTCGATCCGTCCGAGCGCCCGAAGCTGAAGGCCATCGAGCGCTTCACCCGGCAACGCTTCGAGATCGAAGACGCGAACGTGACGGCGGAGATGATGGCTGGACCCGCCGAGGAGCCGCGCCCGCCGCGCCCGCCGCGCAACGCGCGTCCGGCCGCCGCCCGCCCGCAAGGTACCTCGGCCGCACGCGGCGGCGCGGGTGCACCTGCCGCGGGCAAACCTGCTGGCGCCTCGCGGCGTGGCCGGCGCAGCCGCGGTCGCGGCCGTCCGGCTGCGGCCGCCGCCGGCGCCTGATCGCAGCGACAATCCCGCCCGCCGGTGGCTCCATGGCCACCGGCGTGGCACCGGCCGCACGCCGGATGGGCGCGCCGGATTGCGAAGCCCGGTGGCCCTTGCCATATCCAGCGTCGAAACAACGGAGGCAGTGATGGCCGAGACGGTGAAGGTCGACATCCCGCACAAGCTGACCCGTGCCACGGCACGCGCGCGGATCGAGAGCGGCTTCGGCCGTCTGCGTCAGGACATGCTGGGCGGCATGGTGAAGTTCGACGACGTCTGGACCGACGATCACCTGGACTTCACGGCCAAGGTCATGGGCCAGTCGGTGACCGGCCGTCTCGACGTCCTCGACGACAACGTGCACGTCGAGATCGACCTGCCCGGCTTTCTGGCGGCCATCGCCAACAAGCTGCGCGGCCAGATCCAGAAGGAAGGCGCCCTGCTCCTCGAAAAGAAGTAGCGTCAGCCGCCGCTCATGGTGAGCACGGCCGCTTGCGTGGCAATCCGCCCGCCGCCTTTCGTCGGAACGATCGCGGTGATGGTGCCGAGGCCGGGAAGGCTCGAGCCGACCCGGACATGGAAGAGCTCGTCGAGGGTGGCAAGCGTTGCCTCACCCTCGTAGATCGAGACGACCTGATAGTCCTGCGGCGTCGGCGCACCGCGCTCGATCAGGGGCACCGGCATCGCCGGCGGCGACTTCTTCGACGTGGAGCCGGTGATGATCGGGTCGACGTTGCGGTCGAGCTTGGCCACCAGTCGCTGCGTGAAGTAGTCGGGATCGTCGTTCGAGATCCGGACCACGACGGTGAAGAAGGCGATCGAGGCGACGAGTGCTCCGGCGACGAACAGTCTCGACAGATGGTCGCCGTTGCGCAGGACGCGTGTCGCCGAGACCGCGACGAGCGGAACGGTACCGGCGCCCGCCGATCCAGCATCGCTGAGCTGGCCGACCTTCTGTGCAAGCGGATTGGCAACCGACATGATGCATCCTCGTCAACAATTGAGGATCAGCCTGCCGGCTCATACTTAACAACCTTCTGACATCAGGCCGATGCGCGGCTTCGAGTGGGCTTCTTCACCCTCTGTTCGTCATGTTCCTGACCCTATAGTTAACGGCTTGTGAATTGTTCATCGGCGGAGGGCGGTGTCGGCGGCGCCACGGTGACATCCTGCGCCGGCTGGTTCAGGATAAGAGTCCTGTGTGGAGTGCGAAATGCCGAGCGAGGCCAGACGTTATCCCCGCGCGCGCACGCGGTTGCGCCCCGGCAAGCTCCTGGATCTCAGGAGCGGACATTTCCTGTGCGACTGCCTCATCCTCGACCGGTCGCTGCGCGGCGCGAGGCTCGGCTTCTTCGCGCCGATGACGCTCAGCAAGCCGTTCTTCCTGTTCGACGAGGTCGAGGGGGTGAAGCAGCCGGCCCAGCTCGTCTGGCTCGACGGGCGCGAGGGCGGGATCCGCTTCACCAGCTTCCGGGAGACGGTGGAGCCTGAGGAGCGCGAGCGTGTCGCCGGTCGATACTACGCCGTCGGAGGCTAAGGCGCCCTTGCCGCGCCGCCACCGTCCGTCGCTCAATCCTCCTCGTCGCGCGGCTTCTCGACCGAGATGAAGTCGCCGAACGCCCCGAGCGGCTGGGTGTACGTGGCGAAGACCTTGACCGCCACCATCAGCGGCACGGCGAGGAACATGCCGACCACGCCCCAGATCCAGCCCCAGAAGGCGACGGCCAGGAAGATCGCCGCGGCGTTCATCTCCAACCGACGCCCGACGACGGCAGGCGTGACGAACTGGCCCTCCATCGTGGTACAGGCGAGATAGAAGGCAACCGGCACGAGCGCGTCGCCGAGGCTGCCGAACAGCGTCAGCGAGATCACCCCGACGATGCTCATCCCCACCACCGCACCGAGATACGGGATGTAGTTGAGGAGCGTGGCGAGCGCGCCGAAGATGATCGGGGTCGGCAGGCCGCAGAGCCACATCGATGTCCCGATGGCAACGCCCAGTCCCATGTTGATGATGGTGATCGTGAACAGATAGCGCGACAGCTCGCGCTCGATGTCGTGGGCGATGTGCAGCGCGCGTTTCTTGTCCGAAAGCGTGGGCATGGCGCGCACGAGCTTCTGGTAGAAGAGGTCACCGGATGCCAGCAGGAAGAAGAGGAAGACGAGCGCGAAGCCGACGCTCGCGATCACCTGCGGCACCACGGTGGTGGCATTGCTGAAGAGGTCGGCGTTGCCGATCACGACCTCCTGCGGATTTTCCCCGTTCTGGCCCTGCCCCTGGGCCGCTTCAGCACCGCCGCCGGGGGGCGGCTCGCCCTCGCTCACCGCCTGAGCGGCCGTGTGGCGGGCACCTTCAAGCCGCGTGATCTTGTCCCGGACGGTGCGGATCTCCTTGTCCACCGCCTCGACATAGCGGGGCGCGTCGTTGACGATCTGGGTGATCGGATCGCTCAGCATGTAGAAGCCGAAGACCAGCGTCAGCATCGCGCCGATGACGAGCAACCCGGCGGTGATGGGCTCCCAGATCTTCAGCCGCCGGCGGAAGAAGCGCACGACGGGGCTCAGCACCAGCGCGAACAGGAGCGCGATCACCACCGGCAGCACGAAGCTTGCCGCAAGGTAGAGCGCACCGAAGAACAGGATGAAGAAGATGCCGGTGACCGGCCAACTCGGCCGTGGATCGGCGTAGACCAGCGCCTCGCCGGCTTCGTGCTGCGGTGCCGGAGAGGTCACGGCCCCGTCGGTGTGGACGACGCGCTTCTCGGCAAGTTCTGACGCCACATCCATGCCCCCCGACGAGACCGAAGAACGCGGCCCTCAGGGCTTCGTTCCGTGCCTGGCAAACGGGCCCCCGCGGGCGTGTCCCCATCCCGGGCGGGCGAGATCGCAGCTCGCCCGTCGGCGCGACAGTTCAGTGCAGGATCTGCGACAGGAAGAGCTTGGTGCGCTCGTGCTGCGGGTTCGTGAAGAACTCCTCCGGCACGTTCTGCTCGACGATCTGGCCGGCATCCATGAAGATCACGCGGTTGGCCACCTGACGGGCGAAGCCCATCTCGTGGGTCACGCAGAGCATGGTCATGCCCTCCTCGGCGAGGCCCACCATGACGTCGAGCACCTCCTTGATCATCTCCGGATCGAGCGCCGAGGTCGGCTCGTCGAACAGCATGACCTTGGGCGACATGCAGAGCGAACGGGCGATGGCCACGCGCTGCTGCTGGCCGCCGGAGAGCTGGCCCGGATACTTGTTCGCCTGCTCGGGGATGCGGACGCGCTTGAGATAGTGCATCGCGACCTCCTCGGCCTGCTTCTTCGGCATCTTGCGCACCCAGATCGGCGCCAGCGTGCAGTTCTCGAGGATGGTCAGATGCGGGAAGAGGTTGAAGTGCTGGAACACCATCCCGACCTCGCGGCGCACCTCGTCGATCTTCTTCAGGTCGTTGGTGAGTTCGATCCCGTCGACGGTGATGCGGCCCTTCTGATGCTCCTCCAGGCGATTGATGCAGCGGATCATCGTCGACTTGCCGGAGCCCGACGGCCCGCAGATGACGATCCGCTCGCCGCGCCGGACCCTCAGGTCGATGTCGCGCAGGACGTGGAACTGCCCGTACCACTTGTTGACCTTGTCGAGCTCGATGACGACCTCGTTCGACAGCGGCGCAGCGTTCACGCGATTGGCCTGGGGAGCGGCGGCTTGCACGGAGGACATGGCGAGACGTTCCTTATCGTTTGTGCCCGGTGTCGAGACGACGCTCCATGAAGATGGAGTAGCGCGACATCGAGAAGCAGAAGAGCCAGTAGACGAAGGCGGCGAAGACGAGGCCGGTCGCCGGGGTCGTCTCGGTGATCCAGTTGGGATCGTTGAAGCCGCGGCGCACCGTGCCGAGGAGATCGGCGAGGCCGATGATGTAGACGAGACTGGTGTCCTTGAAGAGCCCGATGAAGGTGTTGACGATGCCCGGGATCACCAGCTTCAGCGCCTGCGGCAGGATGATCATGCGCATCGTCTGCCAGTAGGTCAGCGCCATCGCGGCCGCACCTTCATACTGGCCCTTCGGCACCGCCTGCAGGCCGCCGCGCACCACCTCCGCCATGTAGGCCGCGGAGAACAGCGCCACGCCGACCAGCGCACGCAAGAGCTGGTTGATCGTCACGCCGGTCGGCAGGAACAGCGGCAGCATGAAGTTCGCCATGAACAGGACGGTGATCAGCGGCACGCCGCGCCAGAACTCGATGAAGATGATCGACATCAGCTTCACCGCCGGCATCTTCGAGCGGCGGCCGAGCGCCAGGAGAATGCCGAGTGGCAGCGACGCGGCGATGCCGGTCAGCGCCACGACGAGCGTCAGGAGGAGACCGCCCCACAGGCTCGTCGGCACCGTGGTCAGGCCGAAATCGCCGGCGAGCAGCACGATCACCACAATCGCGATGATCGCCGGGACGATCATCTGCACGGCACCCCTCGGCCCCTCGCCCGCCCGCAGCGCAGCGACGGCGAGAACCGCGATCGAGGCGATCGCGGCGGCGAAGCTGAGCAGGGCGAGCACGGAGAACCGCATGCCCAGGAAGCGAATGCTATCGGCGCCGATGAAGCACGAGGCGAGCCAGACGATCGCGGCGAGGATCGCGAGGCCGGAGGCGATGCGGGTCAGCGCACCCTGCTCCTCCATCCGCGCCTTCGTCGAGGCGACCGACAGCGCGCCGAATGCGGCAGCGGCGAAGAAGAAGGCAACCCCGCCGCCGCCGAGATTGAACTCGCCGCCGGTGAGCAGCACGAGCGAGATCAGTGGAAAGACGGCGAAGAGCAGGACCGCGTTCAGACCCTTGTACGGCACCCGCGGAATGGCGAGCGGCGCGACGAGGAGCACGAGCAGCGCGAAGACGATGTCGACGCGCCAGCGCTGATCGAGAGGATAAAGGCCGTAGACGAACTGCCCGAACTTGGCCTTCACGAAGATCCAGCAGGCGCCGATCTCGACCGCGTCGTTGCTCACGCATGCGGTGCGGTCGCTGCCTTCGAACACCGCCGCGGCGACGGCCCACTCGTAGAGGTGATAGACGACATACGCGATGAAGAGGGCGGCGATGACCGTGAGGACGCTGTCGCCGGGCGTGGCGAAGAGGTGCCGGCGGGCGCGGGCAAAGATCCCGGTTTCCGAAGGAGGCGGCGGAAGCGCCTCCTTCTGGCCGCGGGCGACGAAACGAGCGACTTGTTCTTCCATTCTTCGTAAGTCCTCGGATCAGCGCTCGACCAGCGCCATCTTGGCGTTGAACCAGTTCATGAAGATCGAGACGGTGAGGCTGATGCCGAGATAGATCGCCATCCAGATCACCACGACCTCCACCGTCTGGCCGGACTGGTTGAGCACGGTCGAACCGACCGCCACGAGCTCGGGATAGCCGATCGCCAGGCCGAGCGAGGAGTTCTTGGTGAGGTTCAGATACTGGCTGGTCAGCGGCGGAATGATCACACGAAAGGCCTGCGGCACCACGACGAGCCGCAGGATGTGGCTGCGGCGCAGACCCAGTGCGGAAGCAGCCTCGGTCTGACCCTTGGCCACCGACAGGATGCCCGCCCGCACGATCTCGGCGATGAAGGCGCCGGTGTAGACCGACAGCGCCAGGAACAGTGCGAGGTACTCCGGCTTCACCTGGAAGCCGCCGACGAGATTGAACGTGCTCTTCGTCGGGTATTCGAAGGCCACCGGCAGGCCGGTGACGAGGAAGACCACCAGCGGCAGGCCGACGATGAGCCCGAGGGCCGGCGCAAGCAAGGCGCGGCGCTCGCCCGTCGCGAGCTGCAGACGCCTGTTGCGGCGCGCGATCATCCAGGTGACGATAAGGCCGACGACCAGCGCGGCGAAGGTCAGCCATGCGATGGCCTCGAACTGCGCGCTGGGTGTCTGCAGGCCGCGGTTGGAAATGTAGCCGCCGAGCGGCAGCGAGATCGCGCCGCGCGGCTGCGGCAGGACGGCGAGGACGCCGAAATACCAGAACAGGATGACGAGGAGCGGCGGGATGTTGCGGAACGTCTCGACGTAGACGGTCGACAGGCTCCGGATCAGGAAGTTGTGCGACAGGCGGCCGATGCCGATGAGAAAGCCGAGGATCGTCGCCATCACGATGCCGGTGACGGCGATGATGATCGTGTTGACGATGCCGACGACGATGGCGCGCCCGTAGGTGGCGTTGCTCGAATAATCGATCGCGTGCTGGGAGATGTCGAAGCCGGAGCGGGTCGTGAGGAAGCCGAAGCCGGACGCGATATGGGCCTGCGCGAGATTGCGCGCGGTGTTGTCGACGATCCACCAGGCGAAGGCGACGAGCCCGACCACCAGCAAGACCTGGATGAAGATCCCCCGATAGAAGGCGTTGCTCAGGATCGAGCCGCCGGATCGGTGCTGGGGAACCGCTTGGGTTTGAGTCGTCATCGAGGTCTGGATCTTCCCTGTCCTGGGAGAACCCGCCGCCCGGGGGCGGACGGCGGGTTCGACGGAGCGACCGGTTCGGCGATGAGCCGCCGGACCGGGATCAGCCGGTCAGTCGATCAGCGGATCGGCGGCGCGTACTGCAGGCCGCCCTTGGTCCACAGGGCGTTCTGGCCGCGGGCGATGCCGAGCGGGGTGTTCGAGCCGACGT
The DNA here is from genome assembly GCF_024519155.1 of Mangrovibrevibacter kandeliae. Classification (GTDB taxonomy): domain Bacteria; phylum Pseudomonadota; class Alphaproteobacteria; order Rhizobiales; family Rhizobiaceae; genus Mangrovibrevibacter; species Mangrovibrevibacter kandeliae. The sequence continues at coordinate 304,732 of NZ_JANIFJ010000003.1, forward strand.
TGCGCTCGAAGATCTCGCCGTAGTTGCCCACGGCCTTGATCACCTTGACGGCCCAGTCCTTGTCGACGCCGAGATCGGTGCCGAAGGTGCCGTCGGTGCCGAGCATGCGACGGATCTCCGGGTTGTCGGACTTCTCCATCTCCTCGACATTCGCCTGCGTCACCCCGAGTTCCTCGGCGTTGACGAGCGCGAAGCCCACCCACTTGACGACGTCGAACCACTGGTCGTCGCCCTGGCGAACCGCCGGTCCGAGCGGCTCCTTGGAGATGATCTCCGGCAGCACGACGTTGTTGTCCGGGTTGCCGAGCTCGAGGCGCGAGGCATAGAGACCCGACTGATCGGTGGTCAGAACGTCGCAGCGGCCGCTGTCGTAGGCGGCGTTGACGTCGCTCTGCGCCTCGATGACGACCGGGTTGTACGTCATGTTGTTGGCGGCGAAGTAGTCGGCGAGGTTCAGCTCGGTCGTGGTGCCGCTCTGCACGCAGACCGTCGCGCCCGACAGCTGCAGCGCCGAGTTGATGCCGAGGTCCTTGCGGACCATGAAGCCCTGGCCGTCATAGTAGTTGACGCCCGTGAAGTTCAGGCCGAGCGAGGTGTCGCGGCCCATCGTCCAGGTGGTGTTGCGCACCAGAACGTCGACCTCGTTGTTCTGCAGCGCCGGGAAGCGCTGCACGGCCGAGAGCGGCACGTACTGGATCTTGCTCGCATCGCCGAGCACCGCGGCGGCGATTGCCTTGCAGTAGTCGACGTCGAGGCCCTGCCAGGCGCCCTGGTCGTTCTGCGAGGCAAAGCCCGGCAGGCCGGTGTTGACGCCGCACCGCAGCGCGCCGCGGGACTTCACGTCGTCCAGAGTCGCGGCGGACGCGTGTCCGATCGCGGCGCCGGCCACGGTCAGACCGAGCGCGGCTGTCAGGAGCTTCAAGTTCATCAGGTCACCTTCCCATTGATCTATTCAAGGATTGGCTGGCGCGAGCAGACAACGTCTGCCACCCGTCTTTGTCCGGGCACCCTTCGATTCCGGGTCATTGCCACGCCGCGATCACATGCCATAAAAAGCGGCAGGTCAAGCGTGTGACGCGCGTTTTTCCATTCTCCTGATGAAAGTATGCCCTTATACATAACGGCAGCTGCGCAGAGGTATATTATTTCATATGGCCGACGATCACGAGCATACCGTTTCAGGCGTTCGCACGCGCATCATGCATGGCGGACATGCCCCCAATGCCTTCCACGGCTTCGTCAATCCGCCGGTGGTTCGGGCCTCGACGGTTCTCTTTCCCGACACGCAGACCATGCGCGGCAACGGCCAGAAATACCGCTACGGGCTACGGGGGACGCCGACCACCGATGCTTTGGAAGCCATGCTTAGCGAGCTGGAGGGCGCGCACAATACTGTACTCGTGCCGTCGGGCCTTGCCGCCGTCACCCTGCCCCTGCTCGCGTTCCTGAGCGCCGGCGACCATCTCCTGGTCGTCGACAGCGTCTACTCGCCGACCCGGCAGTTCGCCGGGAGCGTCCTGAAGCGGATGGGGGTGGAGACCGAGTACTTTCACCCTTCGATCGGCGCCGAGGGCCTTGCGCGTCTGATGCGGCCGACGACGCGCGTCGTGTTTCTGGAAGCGCCCGGATCCAACACCTTCGAGATGCTGGACGTGCGCGCCATGTCCGACGTCGCCCATGCCGGTGATGCCGTCGTGATGATGGACAACACCTGGGCGACGCCGCTGTTCTTCCGCCCGCTCGAGCATGGCGTCGACCTGTCGATCCATGCCCTCACCAAATATCCCGGCGGCCACTCCGACCTCATGCTCGGCAGCGTGTCGGCGACCCAGGACAGCTTCGGCCGGCTGCGCGAGACGCAGATGGCGATCGGCATCAACGGCGCGCCGGACGACACCTATCTGGTCATCCGCGGGCTCAAGACGATGGCAGTCCGGCTGGAGCACCATCAGCGTGCCGCGCTGCAGCTCGCGGAGTGGCTGGAGGGCATGCCGGGGGTCGCGCGGGTGCTGCATCCCGCACTTCCCGGCTTCGACGGGCACGCGCTCTGGAAGCGCCAGTTCTCGGGCGCGAGCGGCCTGTTCTCGATCGTTCTGGCCGGCGGCGGCGACACGGAAGCGGCGGCCTTCCTCGACGCCTTGCGCATCTTCGGCCTCGGCTACTCCTGGGGCGGCTTCGAGAGCCTGGCCGTCTACTGCAACCTCGCCGACCGGACGGTGGCGAAGGCTCCGAGCGACGGCCCGGTGATCCGCCTGCAGATCGGCCTCGAGGATCCGGAAGACCTGCAGCGCGACCTCGAAGCCGGCCTCGCTGCGGTGACGGCGCTCCGACAGGCTTGACTAACCGCCTCGCGGCTTGCATCTGCTTGCCGCGAGGCCGAAGCGGCTCGGAGCGTAGCGCAGTCTGGTAGCGCATCTGGTTTGGGACCAGAGGGTCGCAGGTTCGAATCCTGCCGCTCCGACCATCGTTCGGCCGCGCGACGGAACACCCGGCCGCCGCCGCGGCCCTTCAGGAGGCTCTCGATGGTCGCCCGCATCTACCGCCCAGCCCGCACCGCGATGCAGTCCGGCCATGCCAAGACGCGCGAGTGGCTGCTGGTCTACGAGCCGGAGGAGCAGAAGCGGGTCGAGCCGCTGATGGGCTACACGTCCTCCGGCGACATGAAGAGCCAGATCCGCCTTTCCTTCGAGACCAAGGAGCAGGCGATCGAGTACGCCGAGCGCAACGCGATCCCCTACCGGGTCGAAGACTTCAAGTCGACGACCCGCCGGCGCATCTCCTATTCGGACAACTTCAAGTACGATCGGCGTCAGCCCTGGACGCACTGAACGTCTGACACTTCGGTCGGCTTCTCCAGACCGGCCATGCGGTCTTCATGCTTTTCTGCTAGACAAACCGGCGGCGCGTGCGCCGGCACGCGGCCCCGTAGCTCAGAGGATAGAGCACCGGCCTTCTAAGCCGATGGTCGCAGGTTCGAATCCTGCCGGGGTCGCCAGCAATTTCAGTGGCTTACGGCCTCCTCTCCGAGCGACGAATAGGAACAGGAGCCGCAGCGTTTCAGCTGTCGTGCACGTGCCGTTCTGGTTCAGAGACGGTTCTCGTCGCCGATGTCGCTCGACTGCAGCCGTCGACGCCGATGGCGGCCGGCGCATCACCGTCCCGCTGCAATTCAAACTCTCGTGGTCCCGGTAAGCCTTCCCAAGGCGTGGCAGCGATGAACCTCGCGCTGCGCCTCGAGCCCGGCGGTCCGTTAACGTCACCTGCAAGGAGTCGGCGGCATAAACTTGCGATCAGGCCCTGGCGCACGATCTTACGTGGGGATTTCAGGAGGACACCTGTGCCATCGTTCGACATCCGTCACGCGTTGTTCGTAGCGAGTCTTGCCGCCGCAGCGGCCACTCCGTTTCCGTCGTTCGCGGCTGACCGCGGTGCCCCAGACGCCGGCATCGGTGCGCGGGTGCGCATGGCCCAGTGGCACGGTGGCCGCGACACCCGCTCGAGCGTGCTGCAGCCGGCTCCCCTCGCCGAACGCGAGTGGTTCCGCCACGAGAACGGCTATTCCATGCCGCTGCAGTCGCGCCCCGGCGTCGGCTCCTGGAGCCCGTCGGACGATTGGGGTCGCGGGCACCGCGGTGATCGCGATCCGTCGTACTGGCGCGGCGACGACGGACACCGGCGCGACGGGCGCAACGACTGGGGGCGGCCGGATCGGCATGATCGAAACGGCCACGCGCATGGCCGAGATGACCACGACTGGCACCACCGCGATGCCGATGACCGCGACTGGCGCGACAGGGGCGATTACGACGACGACCGGGATCATGTCTGGCGCGACGGCTTCGGCGATCGCGATCGGGCGGACCGCTCCCGAGCGCCGGATCGGCACGACAGCCGCGACCATGGCGATCGACGGGACGGGATCGGCGGAGCCGACTTCGACGGCACGGCGGGGGATCCGTCCGGGTCGGATCGGGGCCGTATGCTCGATGCGCGTCGCCGGATGTTCGACGCGCGCCGCCAGCAGTTCGGCGACTGAGCCGGCGCTCGCGCGGCCTTCTCTGCTCGAAGTCCGGCGAAGACCCGCCTCCCGAGCCGCGGGCAGGTCCCGCGGCCCCTTCACGGGGACGGGTGGTCAGTCGCCCTTGATCGCCGGGTGAGTCAGCCGGTCACCGACGGCGACGCCGTAGCGGGCCGCCGCGCCGCCGTTGATCTCGAGCACATAGGTCGCCGGACCGCCGGACGGCACGAGGTCGAGCGAAAGCGGCTGGGCGTTGGTCGCGATGTGGGTCACCTTGCCCGTCGGATCCATGAACAGCATGTCGAGCGGGATCAGTGTGTTCTTCATCCAGAAGGTGACAGGGCGATTTTCCTGGAACACGAAGAGCATGCCGCTGTCGGCGGGCAGGCTCTCGCGGTTCATCAGCCCGACCTCGCGGCTCTGCGGCGTGTCGACGACCTCGACCGAGATCCGATGCTCGCCGGACTTCGTCGTCAGAACAGCCGTGGAGGCCCCGGCGAACGCCGCCGCATAGCCGATGACGCCGGCCACGAGGATCGCAGCGGCGCCGAGAATGAGTCTACGCATGAACGGGTCTCCGGTCGGCTTCAATGCGACGACGGCTGCACCGGGCCGGTCTCCGGATGGACCTCCGCCGCCATCAGGCCCTTCGAGCCGGTGCCGAAGCGCACCAGCACGCCCTGCCCTGGCCGCAGCTCGGTCATCCCGAAGCGGCGCAGCGTCTCCATGTGGACGAAGATATCCTCCGTCCCATCGCCGCGCGAGAGGAATCCGTAGCCCTTGGTGCGATTGAACCACTTGACGATCGCCGGCTCGAGATCGCTGGTCGGCACCACCGTCACATGCGTGCGCGAGGGCGGCAGCTGCGAGGGATGGATCGCGGTCGACTGGTCCATGGAGAGGATGCGGAAGGCCTGCAGCCCTTTCTCCCCGCGCTGCACCTCGCACACGAGACGCGTCCCCTCGAGGGCGGTGGAAAACCCGTCGCGGCGCAGGCAGGTCACGTGGAGCAGGATGTCCGGGCCCTGGTCGTCCGGAACGATGAAGCCGAACCCTTTCGCCACGTCAAACCACTTGATGTGCCCCGACACGACCTCGAGGCCGAGCACCCCGTCGTCTGAAAGGGCGCCGTAATCTGACACATGGACCGAGGTCTTCTCCGGCATCTCGGAGCCCGCCTCTCACGCTAATCGAATCACACGCAGACACGATAGCACTTTATGCGGGTCTGTCAGCACTTGAGAGGCGAAAGATTAACCTTTAGCCTTCGCACACCTGCGGCGAGCGGTTTCTTAGCCGGATAGGAATACCTCTCCGCTGATGCGCCAAGGCTGCGGCCGCAACTTTCGGAAGAACGCCTGACAGTACCGCCGCTCTCCCCCGGACGTCAGACTTTAAGCCGCACTGCTTGCCAGTTCTTGAGATTGATCTACGCGCAACCGGTCTCGGGTGCCCGTTCGCAGACGATGCATCGCCGTTGCTCCGTCGCTGCGACGGCAGCCGGATGGCCGTCCGCTTGCGAAAGCTATCACCGAAATGTGCCCTCGTAGGCGCGCCGCCGCACATCTCGCGCGGCGGCCTCAGCTTGGCGGATGGACCGTCGCCTACTCGGTCCCGCGCGCCCGTTGGACGGCGGCGAGGCACGCGGCTTCGTCGCCGTTGTCACGCGCGGCCATCGCCTGACGCAGCGCCTCCTGCCGCTGATCCGCGTCGCCGGATCCGGCCGCTGCCCCCTGGGTGGAGGCGGTCTGTTGCCGGTCGACGCCGGCCTGCTGCGAATCGACGGCCTGCTGCGAAGTGGCGATCTGCTCGTCCGGCTGGCCCGGCGTGCTGGCCAAGGGCGCGGTGCTGCCGTCCTTGCTGAGGCCAGTCGTGCGGGCCGCCGCCGAGTGCTGGGGCTGAGCGGTCGCTGTCGCCTGCTGCGAAGCTCCGCTTGCCGTCGCGGAGGCCGCCGTCTGCTGCCGGCCCTGACCTGCTCCTCCATCTGGAGCCTGCGCATTCGACGCGCTCTGGAGCGGCGCAAGGCTGCCGTCCTTGGCGATCGGCTGACGCCGGGCGGACGGGGTCTGCCCGTTGGCTGAGTCGGACGACGCGCTCTGCTGGAAGTTCGTCGTCTGGCCGTTCCCCGGCTGTGCCGGCTGTGCGAACGCGCCCTGCGGCCCGGCGCCGGACCACTGTGCCTCCAGAGAGGCTATGTCGTCGGCGCAGTCGGCCGACGCGATGCCGGTTCCGGCGAGGAGCAACACGGCGCTCGCGACGATGATGGTTTGTCCGTTCATCCCAAGGATCCTTCTTGTTTTGGTGAAGGATGCCGCACGACCACACGCCAGAGCGGCATCGATGCAATCGAAACCGACGCGCGATTGCAGGGGTTCCGAGGCTGCCGCCGCTGTTTGCTTTGCCGGAAAACCGTTCCCTCGAGGCTTGGCTGCAGCGATCGTGCCGCTATGACTAGCCCGGCGCTGCCGGCCCTGTTCGGCGCCGCAGGACGAACCTTCGCCGTCCGGTCGGGCGGCCTTGCAAGAAATTCGGAGATCTCACATGCGTTATCTGCACACGATGGTGCGCGTCACCGACGTCGAGGCTTCGCTCGACTTCTACTGCGGCACGCTCGGCATGCGCGAGGTGCGCCGCATCGACAACGAGTCGGGACGCTTCACGCTGATCTTCCTCGCCGCGTCGGAAGACGTCGAGGCCGGCGAGAGCGTGCGCGCGCCGCTGGTCGAACTGACCCACAACTGGGACCCCGAGGACTACGACGGCGGGCGCAATTTCGGCCACCTTGCCTATGAAGTCGACGACATCTACGAGACGTGCCAGCGGCTGATGGATGCCGGCGTGACGATCAACCGGCCGCCGCGCGACGGCCGGATGGCCTTCGTCCGCTCCCCCGACAACATCTCGATCGAGCTGCTCCAGAAGGGCGATGCCAAGCCGAGCGCCGAGCCTTGGGCGAGCATGCAGAACACCGGCGTCTGGTGAGGCGCCGCGTCATTCTGCCGCCGCAATCCCGCCATAGGTCTTGACGATCGGGTCGGGGGACGATCCAACCACAATCGGCAGGCTCAAGCACAGCATCTTCCGCCTGGCATCCATGGATGCTGAGGCAAGCTTGATGCGATAAGCGAGCCGGCAGGCGCCGCGGCCGGCGGGGACATGGCTTGTCGCGGTGCCGGAACGTCGCATAAGGGCCGCGGGAGCGGCCTGCTCATGGGGGTGGCGCCGCGGCCGGGTCCGCGGCGGTCGAGAGGAAGTGCCAGTCTTGCAGCCAACCATCCGATCCCGCGTCCGCGCCGTCGGCCGCGCCGCGCTCGCCGTCGGTGTCTCGACCGGCCTGATGCTGGCCGGCGGCTGCGTGTCGGCCGTGGACGATCCCGGAGCGCTCGGTTTCCAGACTGCGCAGCAGACCGGTCGAGCCGGCCCCGGCGGCCTTTCCATCGACGGCCCTGGTTCCGCCGTATCGGCCGACGCCGGCTCGAACGCGGGCACGGCTGAGGGCACGCGGGCCGCTGCGGCGCCGGACGCCGGGCCAGCCGCCGCGGCGCAGCCCGACGCCAAGCGCCTGATTGCGGCCGCAGCAGCCTCTGCCAGCGGAGCAGACGTGGCCAAGGACGCAGCGGTCGACCCCGAGCGCGCGGCCACCCCTTCCGCCGGCAAGGTCAGCCTCACCTCCTTCGCCGAAGCGAAGCCGGCGCCGGCGAGCGCGACCGACAAGCTGCTGCAGCAGAGCAAGCCGGCCGCGAACGGCTCGACGCTCTACGAATCGCTCTTCACCCAGTCGCAGGCCCGGGTGCCGATCAAGAACACCGACAGCACCAAGAGCCGCCGCGTCCTCTTGCGTCACGAGGGTGCACCGGTCGAGACGGCCTCCCTGCCCGGCGTCGATCCGACCTCGCTCTTCGAGATCGGCCACCGTGCATCCGCGGACGAGGACGCGCTCGAGGATGCCGACGAGATCACCAGCGGGGCCTATCGCGTCGCGTCCCTCACGGGGCTGGCGCGCCTCGCCCCGAACGGCCTGACGGTGCAGCGGCCCGACGTCGACACCGGCTGCTTCCAGCCGCAGCTCGTCTCCTTGCTGCACCAGGTCGAGCAGCGCTTCGGCACCAAGGTGATCGTCACCTCCGGCTACCGCGATCCCGACCACAACCGCCGGGTCAACGGCGCCAAGCGCTCGATGCACATGTCGTGCAAGGCGGCCGACATCATCATCCCGAACGCCGACAAGTTCGCGGTCGCCGCCTTCGTGCGCGGCCTGCCCGGACGCGGCGGCGTCGGCACCTACTGCTACACCGACGCGATCCACGTCGACATCGGCCCGAAGCGCGACTGGAACTGGGCCTGCCGGCGCGTTCGCACCTGAGTGCGCGCAGGCCGGCCCGGGCGCCCGTCCCCTGCGCCTTCGACGACGTTCGAAGCGGGTTGCGGTCAGCGGCGACTCGCCCTATACATCCGCCCGCTGCGCCCATCGTCTAGCGGTTAGGACAGCGCCCTTTCACGGCGCAGACAGGGGTTCGATTCCCCTTGGGCGTACCATTTCCCGAGCACGCGACTGCGTTGTGGAGCAGCTGCGCCGGTGTCCGGCGTCCTTTCCCTCGTGCTCGCCGTCGACTTGGGACGAGCCGCACCCGGATCAGCTTCGTACCGCCTGAAGCGATCGCGACCGTGTTCGACCGTGTTGTCCGACGCGCTGCGCAAGCCGTTCCCCGCCCACGCCGCGACTGGCGCCGGCTCGTCCCGCCGGGACGGGTGCGGGCGGCGCGATATCGCCGAGGCGGTGGCTCTGTCCGCCTCCGGTCGCCCCAGGTTCCCGTCCTTCAATGAACCGTAACGTCGACGGCGCGACGATCTCCTGTTGTCGGGTGCAGGGCGACGACATCCGAGGACGAATTTCTCCTCGCGGCGCTCTGAGGCGTCTGTCTGTGCTTGCGTTGTCCTCGCCGGCGCAACATCATCTCGCCTGCTCAGCGAGAGTGACAGGTGGCGGCGCAGGGCCCGCCACCTCCCCGTATGAGGGCGAGGGACCGGGAGTCTGATGACAGGCGCATTCGACGAGGACGAGCGAGGAAACGGCTGGGCTGCCGGGAGAGCTGCGGCAGCACGGCCGCAGCGGCTGGGTCCCCTCGCGACGCTGCCCGTCTTCTTCGATCTCGCCGGGCGTCGTGCCATCATGGTCGGCGGCGGCGACGGCGCGGCCTGGAAGGCCGAGCTCTTGGCTGCGGCCGGCGCCGTTGTCGATCTGTACGTTCCCGCCCACCAGCTCGGCGAGGAGATGGCGTCCCTTCTGAACGCGCCCACGGCAGCCGGAGACATACGCCATCACGACCGCCCCTGGGCGGTGGACGTCTTCGCCGGCGCGGCGATCGCCGTCGGCGATCTCGAGGGCGAGAGTGAGGCGCAGGCGTTCGCCTGCGCAGCGCGGGCGGCTGGCGTGCCGGTCAACGTCGTCGACAAGCCGGCCTTCTGCGACTTCCGCTTCGGCTCCATCGTCAACCGCTCCCCCGTGGTCGTCGGCATCTCCACCGATGGCGCGGCGCCGATCCTCGGCCAGGCCATCCGCCGGCGCATCGAGACGCTGCTGCCTCCGGGCCTGTCAGACTGGGCGGCCCTCGCGGCGCGCACACGGGCGGCCGTCATGGAGCGCCTCGCGCCCGGTCCTGCCCGCCGCGCCTTCTGGGAGCGCTTTGCCGACTGGGCCCTGACGACCCGGGCGCCGCACGCCGATGCCGAGGACGACGTTCGCCGCCTCGTCGGCGAACTCGCCGCCTCATCCGCCGCCGGCGGCCGGGTGACGCTGGTCGGCGCCGGTCCGGGCGAGGCCGAGCTCCTGACGCTCAAGGCGGTTCGCGCGCTGCAGGCCGCCGACGTCATCCTCTTCGACGACCTCGTGTCGGACGACATCCTCGAGCTGGCGCGGCGGGAGGCCAAGCGCCTTCTCGTCGGCAAGCGGGCGTCGCGCGAGAGCTGCCGGCAGGAGGACATCAACCGGCTGATGGTGCAGTTCGCCAAGGCCGGCAAGCACGTCGTCCGACTGAAGTCCGGCGACGTGTCGGTGTTCGGCCGGGCCGGCGAAGAGCTCGCCGAGCTCCGGCGCCAGGGTATCCCCGCCGCCATCGTGCCCGGCATCACCGCCGCCTCGGCGCTCGCCGCCGCCTTCGGCGTCTCGCTCACCCATCGCGACCGCGCCCAGCAGCTGCGCCTCGTCACCGGCCATTCCCAGAAGGGCGGCCTGCCCGAGGATCTCGACTGGCCGGCGCTCGCCGACGCACACGCGACGACGATCTTCTACATGGGCGGCCGCATGGCGGCCCGCATCGCCGCGCGCCTGGTCGCCGAGGGGCTGCCGGCTGACACGCCGGTCGCGGTCGCCGCCAACCTGTCGCGTGCCGACGAGACCCGCGCGGCCGGGCGCCTGTCGGAGCTCGGCGCGATCGTCGAGCGGATCGGGGTCGACCGGCCGATTCTGATCGGCATCGGCCGGGTGTTCGAGGAGGCCGCGGCAGCACAGCCCACAGCCGAGCTCGACCAGGCGGCCTCCGCCTGATCCTGCCTTCCGGACGGCGCTTCGCTCGCCCGGTCATCGCTCGTCGTCAGTCGATGCTCTCGGCCGCGTCCACGATCCGCAGCCGGGCCGAAGGCTGGCCGCGGAAGTGGTCGATCGAGACCGTGCCTGCGACATGCACCGGCCGGTCGCGTCCGCCGAGCAGCAGGCGGCCGAGCTCGGTGTCCTCGGCTCGGAAGGCCATTGCGGCTGCCGTCGATCCGTCGGCGGCCTTGAGCACCGCCCGCACATGGCCTCCGCCGACCGGCGCGGCCGACTGGATCCGATGGCGCGGCAGTGCGAAGAGCGGCTGCGGGTGCCCGGAGCCGAAGGGCCCGGCCCGCTCCAGCGTCTCGGCGAAGGCAAGCGTCAGGCCGCCGGCGCTCACGGCGCCGTCGAAGCGCAGCGCCTCGCCCGCCATGAGCACCCTCACCTCTCTCGCCGCCTCGGCCTCGACGAAGGCGCGGAAGTCGCCGAGGCGATCGCGTTCGATGGTGATGCCCGCCGCCATCGCGTGGCCGCCACCCTTGACGAGGATGCCCGCCTCGACCGCGCGGCGCACCAGGCGGCCGAGATCGTAGCCGCCGACCGAGCGGCCGGAGCCCGTGCCGCGCCCGCTGGCGTCGAAGGCGATGGCGAAGGCCGGGCGGCGGTGACGCTCCTTCAGGCGCGCCGCGATCAGCCCGACGATGCCGGGATGCCAGCCCTCGCGTGCGATGACGAGCACCGGCGGCCCCTCGCCGCTGCCGATCTCGGCCGTCGCCTCGGCGTCCGCGTCGGCGAGCATCTCGCGTTCCATCGCCTGGCGCTCCGCGTTGAGAACGTGCAGCTGCTCGGCGAGCGCGTCGGCCTCGCTCGCCTCGGCGATGGTCAGGAGCCGACTGCCGAGATGTGCCTCCCCGATGCGCCCGCCCGCGTTGATGCGGGGACCGATCAGGAAGCCGAGATGATAGGAGTCGAGCGGGCCGGAGATGCGCGCAATCCTTGCGAGCGCCCGCAGCCCGGCATTCTGCTGCTGGCGCAGGACCTGCAGCCCCTTGACGACGAGCGCCCGGTTGAAACCGATCAGCGGGACCACGTCGCAGACCGTCGCGAGCGCCACGAGATCGAGCCAGGCGAAAAGGTCCGGCAGGTCGCCCGGCGCCCGCCCGCGCCGCCGCAACTCGCGCGACACCGCGGCGAGGGTCACGAAGACGACGCCCGCCGCCGCCAGATGTCCCTGGCCCGAAAGGTCGTCCTGCCGGTTCGGGTCCACCACGGCGACCGCCGCCGGCAGCGTCGTGCCGGCCTGGTGATGGTCGAGCACGACGACGTCGGCGCCCGCCGCGCTGGCCGCCGCGATCGCCTCGTGGCTGGAGACGCCGCAGTCGACGGTGACGATGAGCGAGGCCTCGGCGGCCAGGGCGCGCATGGCGTCCAGGTTCGGTCCGTAGCCCTCGACGATCCGGTCGGGGATGCGGATCTGCGGCGCGAGGCCGAGATGCGACAGGTAGCGCCAGAGCAGCGCGGCCGACGCCGCACCGTCGACGTCGTAGTCGCCGAAGATCGCGACGCGCTCGCGCCGCTCCACCGCGTCGGCGAGCCGGCGGGCGGCACGATCCATGTCGGTCAGGCTCGACGGGTCGGGCATCAGCGCCCGGATCGTCGGATCGAGAAAGGCCGGCGCCGCATCGGCGGCGACGCCGCGCCCGGCGAGAACCCGGCCGAGCAGCTCCGGCAGGCCGTGCAGCTGGGCAATGCGGAGCGCCGCGGCCTCGGCCTGCGCATCGAGCCCGTGGACCCAGCGCCGGCCGCCGACCGAGCGCTCGACGCCGAGAAAGACCCGTTCCGTTCCAGCCATGGGCGTGCGCGTCAGATCCCGAACTTGCTCCGGTCGTAGTGCCGCGCGCGGATCTCGCGCACCGTGTGCGAGAACGACCGCATCACCAAGGTGTGCGTCTCGATCCGGTTCTTGTAGAGCCGCACGCCGTCGAGGATGTTGCCGTCGGTCACGCCCGTGGCCGCGAAGATCACGTGCCCTGAGGCCATCTCGTCGTGACGGTAGATGCGGCTGGCGTCGGTGATGCCCATCGCCTCGGCGCGCTGGCGCTTCTCGGCGGTGTTGAGCTGCAGCCGGCCCTCCATCTGTCCGCCGGTGCAACGCAGCGCCGCGGCCGCCAGCACGCCCTCCGGCGCGCCGCCGATGCCCATGTAGATGTCGATGCCGGTCTCGTCGGGATCCGCGGCATGGATGACGCCGGCGACGTCCCCGTCACCGATCAGCCGGATCGAGGCGCCCGTCGCGCGCACCTCCTCGATCAGCTGCGCGTGGCGCGGCCGGTCGAGAATGCAGGCGGAGATCTCGGAGACCGGCACGCCCTTGGCGTCGGCGAGCGCCTCCAGGTTCTCGGTCGCCGAGCGCCGCAGGCTCACGAGCCCGTCCGGATAGCCCGGACCGATGGCGATCTTCTCCATGTAGACGTCGGGCACGTTGAACAGGCTGCCCCGCGCCGCGACGGCGATCACCGCGAGCGAGTTCGGCAGGTTCTTGGCGCAGATCGTCGTGCCTTCGAGCGGGTCCAGCGCGATGTCGACCTGCGGTCCGGTACCGTTGCCCACGACTTCGCCGACATAGAGCATCGGCACTTCGTCCCGCTCGCCTTCGCCGACGACGACGAGTCCGTCGATCGCGACGCGGTTCAGCTCCGCACGCATCGCCTCGACGGCGGCCTGATCGGCCGCCTTCTCGTCGCCGCGTCCGCGCAGCGTCGCGGCGGCCACCGCCGCGCGCTCCGTGACGCGGGCGATCTCGATCGACAGCATCCGATCGAGCGGCTCCGTGCCGAGTTCGGCGCCTGTCATGTCCCCATCTCCCCGTTGCGGCCGGTCATATGCCTCATCCACATGAACGCACAATGTCGGCCAGGCGGTGCGCTCAGTCGAGGGTCTCGATCCGGATCATGCGCGGCTCGCCCCGCAGATGCCCGTCCTTCGACACGAGGTCGAGCGCCCTGCGCACCGCCGCCTCGGTCGTCTCGTGCGTGATCAGGATCACCGGGGCGATCTCGTCGTTCGAGTCGCCTGCGGCGCGGCGTTGCACGATCGATTCGAGCGAGATGCCGTTTTCGGCCATCCGGCGCGCGATCGAAGCAAAGGCGCCGACCCGGTCGAGCACCGTCAGACGGATGTAGTAGCCGCCTTCATGGGCCCGCATGCGGGCCCGCTTGTAGGGCGCGAGAACGGCAGGCGCGACACCGAGCGTCGGGGTGGCGTCGCCGCCGGCGAGGTCGAGGATGTCCGACAGCACCGCCGACGCCGTCGCCTTGCCTCCTGCGCCGGGGCCGGCGAGCAGGATGGAGCCGAGAAGATCGCTGTCGACCGCGACGGCATTGGTGACACCGTCGACCTGCGCCAGCGCCGCGTGCGCCGGGATCATGGTCGGGTGCACGCGCTGTTCGATGCCGCTTTCGGCGCGCTGTGCGACCGCGAGGAGCTTGACCCGGTAGCCGAGTTCGGCCGCTGCCCGGATGTCCTCGGCCGTGACCTCGGAGATGCCTTCCACGAAGATCGCCTCCACGTCGATCTCGCAGCCGAAGGCGAGCGAAGTGAGGATCGCCAGCTTGTGGGCGGCGTCGAAGCCGCCGACGTCGAAGGTCGGATCCGCTTCGGCATACCCGAGCCGCTGGGCGTCGGCGAGGCAGTCGGCGAAGGCGAGCCCCTCCTTCTCCATCCGGGTCAGGATGTAGTTGCAGGTGCCGTTGAGGATGCCGTAGACGCGGCTGACGGAATTGCCGCGCAGCGCCTCGCGCATCGTCTTGATGATCGGGATGCCGCCGGCGACGGCCGCCTCGAAGAAGATCGTCGTGTTCCTGCGCTGCGCGAGCTTGGCGAGCGCGACGCCGTGATGGGCGAGCAGCGCCTTGTTGGCGGTGACCACCGGCAGGCCGCGGTTGAGCGCGGCCTTCACCGCCTCATAGGCCGGTCCCTCGGCGCCGCCGATCAGCTCGACGAAGACGTCGATCTCGCCCTGTCCGGCGAGTTCGACAGGGTCGGAGAACCACGCGGTCGCGCTGAGATCGACGCCGCGGTCGCGGTCGCGGTCGCGCGCGCAGACGCCGCCGATCTCGATCGACCGCCCGGTGCGCATGGCGAAGACCTCGCGCTTGTCGTGGATCAGCCGGGCCAGGGAAGCCCCGACCGTGCCGAGCCCGGCAATGCCGAGCCTCATCGGGCGTGTCATGAAACCCCTTCCGTCCTTGCCGCCGGGAATCGCTGCCGGGATCAGGCCCGGGCGCCGAGCGGGATGACGTTCTGCCGCGTCTCCTCGCCGCTTGCAAGGAAGCGGCGGATGTTGCGCGCCGCCTGGCGGATGCGGTGCTCGTTCTCCACCAGGGCGATGCGGACATGGTCGTCGCCGTGCTCGCCGAACCCGACGCCCGGCGCCACCGCGACGTCCGCCTTCTCGATCAGGAGCTTGGAGAACTCGAGCGACCCCAGCGACAGATACTGCGGCGGCAGCGGCGCCCAGGCGAACATGGTCGAGGACGGCGGCGGCACGTCCCAGCCGGCGCGGCCGAAGGATTCCACCAGCACGTCCCGCCGCCGCCGGTAGACTTCGCGCACCTCGCGGATGGCGCTGTCGTCGGCGTTCAGCGCGGCGGTCGCCGCGACCTGGATCGGCGTGAAGGCGCCGTAGTCCAGATAGGACTTCACCCGCGCGAGCGCCGCGATCAGCCGCTCGTTGCCGACGGCAAACCCCATCCGCCAGCCCGGCATGGAGAAGGTCTTCGACATCGAGGTGAACTCGACCGCCACGTCCATCGCGCCCGGCACCTGCAGGACGGACGGCGGCGGCGTGTCGTCGAAATAGATCTCGGCATAGGCGAGATCGGAGAGGACGATGATGCCGTGCTTCTTGGCGAAGGCGACGACCTCGGCATAGAAGTCGAGATCGGCGGTGAAGGCGGTCGGATTGGACGGATAGTTCAGGATCACCGCGAGCGGCTTGGGGATGGAGTGGCGGACCGCCTTGTCGAGGGCCGACATGAAGGTGTCGTCGGGGCGGGCCGGGAGCGCGCGCAGCGTGCCGCCCGCCATCAGGAAGCCGAAGGCGTGGATCGGATAGGTCGGGTTCGGGCAGAGGATCACGTCGCCGGGCGCGGTGATCGCCTGCGCCATGTTGGCGAAGCCCTCCTTCGACCCCAGGGTCGCCACCACCTGGGTGTTCGGGTCGAGCGTGACGCCGAAGCGCCGCTTGTAGTAGGCGGCCTGGGCGCGGCGCAGGCCGGCGATCCCCTTCGATGCCGAGTATCGGTGCGTGCGCGGGTCGCGGATCGCCTCGCACAGCTTGTCGACGATGAACTTCGGCGTCGGCAGGTCCGGATTGCCCATGCCGAGATCGACGATGTCGGCACCCTTGGCGCGCGAGCTCGCCTTGAGGCGATTGACCTCCTCGAAGACGTAGGGCGGCAGGCGGCGGACCTTGTGGAACTCTTCCATCGCGTTTGTCCTGCTAGGGCCGGTCGCGGGACGCACGCCGGGACCATCGACTCTCATGAAAGATATGCGTCGGCCGTACCGACGGATCAGCGGGTGGGAGTGAGGCGCGGGGCCGGCGTACCGACCGCCGCGGCTCCAGCATCGGCCGGTGCGGTGCTGGCGACCGCGGCGGCCACATCCGCGCGCGTCTTGTCGCCCAGCGCTTGCATCTGGGACACCGACTGCTGGTAGGCCGCTGCGTTGCCACCGGTCATCGCCGCGCTCACCTGCGCCTCGGCCTCGAGCTGGCGACGCTCGTTGGCGACCGTGGTGTTGTCCAGCTGCGGTGCCGCGGTGTTGGGAAAGGCGCCGAGCAGCGGATAGCCATCCGAGCCGAGGCGCTGAGCCGACGGACCGTTCTCGACCATGCGCGCGCGCTCCAGTCCCGCCGTCGGATCCTCGTCGGGAAACATCGACGTACAGGCCGCGAGCGGTGCCGTGGCAAGGACGGCAGCGAGACGAAGGCGGCGCGCGGTGGAGGGCATCACTCGGGGCGGATCCTGGAACATCTGTGGGTTCTTCTTACTCGAAAGCCGGCCGACAGCAAACGCCTGCCGAGCCCGTCGCCTGATGAGGCGGCTGCCGGAATCGTGGCTGACAGGACGGCCGCTCTGGCTCTCCCGCACGAGCAAAACCGGTGTGGATGCGTTAAGTAGAGTTGCCGACCATCGCCCGTCGGGACGAAGACCCGGCCGCGACAAGATGGAAGCTGAGGGAGAGCACCCATGAACGACACCGGCGAGCCCGGCGCCGATGGCGCCTTCGGTCCCTACGACGCCTATACCGTGCGCGATCCGGAGGCCCTCAGCCGCAACCTCGCGCGTGCCCTGGAGCAGCTCGGCAAGGCCGCGTCCGAGTGGCTCGAGCCCCGTGAGAACGGCACGCTGGTCGATCAGGGGCCGATCAGCTTTCCCGAGGTCGCCGCGACCATCGGCAAGATCAGCGAATACTGGCTCGCCGATCCCGCCCGGATCATGGAGGCGCAGACCCGCTTCGTCGGCGGGTGCTTCGCCATCTGGGCGAACACCTTGCGACGCATGGCGGGCGAGACACCGCAGCCGCCGGTCGCACCCGCCGAAGCGGACAAGCGCTTCCGGGACGCGGACTGGAGCCGCCACCTGTTCTTCGACGTGATGAAGCAATTCTACCTGTTTTCCAGCCGCTGGGCCGAGGACATGGTCGCCCGCGCCGAAGGTCTCGACCCCCACACCCGGGACAAGGCGGCGTTCTACGTCAAGCAGATCACCCAGGCCGTCTCGCCCTCGAACTTCGTCCTGACCAACCCGGAGCTGTTCCGCGAGACGATGGCGACCAACGGCGAGAATCTGGTGCGCGGCATGCGCATGTTCGCTGAGGACATGGCGGCGGGCCGCGGCCAGCTGCGGCTCCGTCAGGCCGACTATTCCGGCTTCGAGGTCGGGCGCAATCTGGCCGCGACGCCGGGCAAGGTGGTGGCCGAAAACCGGCTGTGCCAGATCATCCAGTATGCCCCGGCCGGTGAGACCGTGCTGCGCCGGCCGCTGCTGATCGTGCCGCCCTGGATCAACAAGTACTACATCCTCGACCTCACGCCGGAGAAGTCGCTGATCGCCTGGATGGTCGAGCAGGGCCACACCGTCTTCGTGATCTCGTGGGTCAACCCGACGGAGGCGCATGCCGCGCTCGACTGGCGCGACTACATCGAGGACGGCATCCTCTTCGGGCTCGACACGATCGAGGCCGCGACCGGCGAGCGGGAGGTGAACGCCGTCGGCTACTGCGTCGGGGGCACGCTGCTCTCGGCCGCCCTCGCCTCGCTGGCCGGCAAGGGCGACGACCGCATCCGCAGCGCCACGCTCCTGACCACCCAGGTGGACTTCACCGACCCCGGCGATCTCAAGCTCTTCGTCGACGAGACGCAGCTGGAGCTGATCGAGGCGAGCATGGCCAAGGGCTATCTGGAGGGTGCGCACATGGCGACGGCCTTCAACCTCTTGCGTGCCGGCGACCTGATCTGGCCCTACTTCGTCAACAACTACCTGAGGGGCAAGGAGCCGCTGCCCTTCGACCTCCTCTACTGGAACGCCGACGCGACCCGGATGTCCCGGGCGAACCACCTGTTCTACCTGCGCAACTTCTACCTCAAGAACAAGCTCGTGGAGGGCACCCTGGAGATCGGCGGCGAGCGGCTCGACCTCTCGCGGGTGACGATCCCGATCTACGAACTGGCGACGCGCGAGGACCACATCGCGCCGGCGCGCAGCGTCTTCCTCGGCAGCCGCGCCTTCGGCGCGGAAGCGACCTACGTGCTGACCGGCTCGGGCCACATCGCCGGCGTCGTCAATCCGCCGTCGCGCGGCAAGTACCAGTACTGGACCGGCCCGGCTCCCTCGCGCCACGAGACGCTCGACGACTGGCTCGCGCATGCGACCGAGACCAAGGGCTCCTGGTGGCCGCACTGGCAGGCCTGGATCGAGCCGCAGTCGGGCGAGCGGGTGCCGGCGCGCCAGCCGGGCGGCGGTCGACTGTCGCCGATCGAGGACGCGCCGGGCTCCTACGTCAAGGTCCGCTCCTGACGGACGTGAGCGCGCGCGAATGGCCTCGACCGTCCAGGGCTTGAAGCGCCGGTCCGCTAATGCGACATCACGATGGATGGCAGGGCGCTCTGCCGAACTTCTTTGTGGACTGCGATGATCAGCTACCTCGAGGCCGAAGCCAATCCGGTGCGCAACACCGGCGCGATCCGCCTCTACGACGCCGCCGCCTTCGAAGGCATGCGCAAGGCCTGCCAGCTGACGGCGCGCTGCCTCGATTCGCTCGTCGACATCGTCAAGCCCGGCGTGACGACCGACACAATCGACGCGCATGTGCTCGCCTTCGCCCTCGCCAACGACACCGTGCCGGCGACGCTCAACTATCGCGGCTACACCAAGAGCACCTGCACCTCGATCAATCACGTCGTCTGCCACGGCATCCCGAACGACAAGCCGCTGCGCGACGGCGACATCGTCAACATCGACGTCACGCTGATCGTCGACGGCTACTATGGCGACTCCTCGCGCATGTATCCGGTCGGCAAGCCGAAGCGCGCGGCCGAGCGGCTCTGCGAGGTCACCTACCGTTCGCTGCTGCTCGGGCTCGCCGAGGTGAAGCCGGGGGCCAGGATGGGCGACATCGGCGCCGCCATCCAGGAGTATGCCGAAAGCGAGCGCTGCTCGGTGGTGCGCGACTTCTGCGGCCATGGCGTCGGACGCATCTTCCACGACGCGCCGAACGTCCTTCACTACGGCAAGCGCGGCGACGGCGTCGAGATGCGGCCCGGGATGATCTTCACCATCGAGCCGATGATCAATCTCGGCAAGCCGCACGTGAAGGTTCTCGGCGACGGCTGGACGGCCGTCACGCGGGACCGGTCGCTCTCCGCCCAGTACGAGCACACCGTCGCGGTGACCGAAAGCGGCTGCGAGGTCTTCACCTATTCTCCCCTCGGTCTCGACGCGCCTGGCCTGGGGCTCGAGACGACGACGCTCGGCTGACGGGCGTCGTGGCGGCCGAGGCGGACGAGAGTGGCTTCGGCGAAGGCGGACGGCCCGGCGCCGACCGCTCGGCGCGCATCGCCAAGCACTATGACGGGCACCGCGACCGCCTGCGCGAGCGCTTCGCGGAAGGCGGCGCCGCGGCGCTCGCCGACTACGAGATGCTGGAACTCGTCCTGTTCCGCACGATCCCGCGCCGCGACGTCAAGCCGCTCGCGAAGGCGTTGATCGCCCGCTTCGGCACGCTCGGCGAGGTGCTGAACGCGCCGGTCGCCCTTCTCCAGGAGGTGGCCGGCATCGGCCACTCGACGGCGCTGGACCTGTCGATCGTCGCCGCGGTCAACCGACGGGCGATGCGCTCGCAGATCAAGGGGCGAGAGATCCTCTCCTCCTGGTCCGCCGTCCTCGACTACTGCACCGCCGCCATGGCCTACGAGACGCGCGAGCAGTTCCGCATCCTCTTCCTCGACAAGAAGAACGGCCTGATCGCCGACGAAGTGCAGGGCACCGGCACCGTCGACCACACGCCGGTCTATCCGCGCGAGGTGGTGCGGCGCGCGCTGGAGCTGTCGGCGACTGCGCTGATCCTCGTGCACAATCATCCCTCCGGCGATCCGACGCCGTCGCGCGCCGATATCGAGATGACCAAGACGATCATCGAGACCGCACGGCCGATGGGCATCGCCGTGCACGATCACGTCATTGTCGGCCGTGCCGGTCATGCCAGCCTCAAGGGCCTGCGGCTGATCTGACCGGACTTGATGACCCGCGCCTCCCGAGCGCCGACAATCCTGACCGAGGGCCGAGCGGACCAGTCGCTCGAGCGGCGTCAGTGCAGGCGCCCGAGTTCCGTCAGCGTGCGGATCTCGCGCCGGCCCACCAGTCGGGCGTGACTGAAGCGCACCGAATGGATCGCCGCCTCCACCTCCCGTTCCCAGTGGGCGAGGAAGCGCTTCAGCCGCGGATAGTCCGGGGCGATGTCATGGAATTGCCAGGAGAAGCTCTGCAGCAGCGCCGGATGGTCGGGCATCCGGTAGAGGATCTCGGCGCTGGTGAGGCCGTAGCCCTCCAGCATCTCCAGAAAGGCGGGGTCGACGTCGGACGCAGGCATCGGCAAGCTCCATGGTCATGCCGGCCGGTGTGAAGCCGGCTTAACGATGCTGCGCCCCGAAACTTGTCGAAAGCTTAACGCAAATCCTTCGGATCACCGGAGCGTCCAGGTGGCCCGAACCGCGCCAGCCGCACTCAGTAGTCCCCTCCGCTGGGCAGCCGGTCGAGGAAGCGCCGCGCGTCATCGCGGATCGCCGTGCGCCGCTCGCCGCTCATGCGGTCGAGAGTCTGGTAGGGCTGGCGCAGGCGCTGGTTGCCGCGCAGCGTCTTGCCGTTGCGGTCGAGGAAATCCCAGTAGAGATAGTTGAACGGACACGCGCGCGGACCGAGCTTGCGGGTGACGTCGAACACGCAGTTCTCGCAGTAGTCCGACATCTTGTGGATGTAGTTCCCCGAGGCGGCATAGGGCTTGGAGGCGAAGAGGCCGCCATCGGCGAACAGGATCATGCCGACGACGTTCGGCATTTCGACCCACTCGTAGGCGTCGTGGTAGACGACGAGATACCACTCCTGCACCGCCGTCGGATCGAGCCCGGCGAGGAGACAGAAGTTGCCGAGCACCATCAGCCGCTGGATGTGGTGAGCGTAGGCGTTGCGCTTCGTTTCGCCGATCGCCTGGGCGAGGCAGTTCATCTCGGTCTCGCCGGTCCAGAAGAAGTCGGGCAGCGGCCGCGTCGCGCCCAGCGCGTTGCGCTCGCCGTAGCCGGGCATTTCGCGCCAGTAGATGCCGCGCACGAACTCGCGCCAGCCGATGATCTGGCGGATGAACCCCTCCACCGCCTCGATGGGCGCCGCGCCGGCGTGATAGGCGTCGTCGGCCCGCAGACAGCACTCCTGCGGTCCGAGGAGGCCGCAATTGATCAGCGCCGACAGATGCGAGTGGAACAGCAGCGGCGCCCCCTGCCGCATCGCGTCCTGGTACGGGCCGAAGCGCGGCAGCGCGTCCTCCACAAACCAGTCCAGGTAGCGCAGGGCATCCTGCCGTGTGACGGGATAGTCGAAGCCGTCGAGGTCACCGAAATGATTGCCGAAGCGGCGGGAGACGAGGTCGAGCACCGCCTGCGTCTCGGCGTCGGGTGGGAAATCCGGCCGCGGCGGCGGCTCGATCTCCGCCGGCAGCCGCTCCCGATTGGCGAAATCGAAGTTCCAGCGCCCGCCGACCGGCGCCTCGCCGTCCATGAGGAAGCCGGTGCGTCGGCGCATCTCGCGGTAGAAATACTCCATCCGCAGGCCCTTGAGGCCCTCGGCCCAGGCCTCGAAGGTGGCGTGGTCGCAGAGGAACCGGTCGTCCGGCCGGATCTCGACCGGCAGGCCCAGCGCCCTCTCCCACCCCTCCATCATCTGGCGAACGCGCCACTCGCCGGGCTCGGTGACGACCACGCGCTCTGGCCGATGGCGCTGGACCGCCTCCATGAGCGCCGCGGTGAAGCTGTCGGCGGGAGCGTCCTCGTCGAGCGTGCGGTACTCGACCCTCAATCCCTCCTGGCGCAGGTCTTCGGCGAAATGGCGCATGGCCGCGAAGAGGAAGGCGATCTTGCGCTTGTGGTGCCGCACGTAGCCGGTCTCCTCGCCGACTTCGGCCAGCAGGATGACGTCGTCCGGCGCGACGTCCCGCAGCGAGGACACCGAGCGGCTGAGCTGGTCGCCGAGAACGAAGCGCAACACCGTCATGAAGAACCGCCCCACACCGAATGCCGGCCTAAGCTGTAGCCGGCACGGGCCCGATCAAGCCGAGGTCGGGCGCCTTGGCCGCACGTCCGCTTGAGCACGGGGTGTCCGATGCAGAGCTCGCGCCTTCCGCTGCCTCGCGACACGCATCACGGGCGGCGGCATCAGTGACCCATGTCGCTGTCCGGGTCGAACCGGCCGCCGGCGGCGTGCATCGCCTCCGGCGTGTCGACATCGAGACTGGCGCCGCGGCCGACCTCGACCTCCCGGACCGCCTCCGGGTGCGCGGCGATCAGCGCGCGCGCCCCGACATCTCCGGTGAGCGCGCGAAGCTCGGCCGCATAGACCCGGCTGAGAATCGCGGGGTTCGCCCGCCGTCCACCGTCGGTGGCAATCACGATCGATCCCTCGCCGGTCGGCGAGAAGGCGTCGATCAGCCGGTCGAGGTCGCCATGGGTCAGCTGTGGCTGATCGGCCAGCATCACGAGCACGCCGTCGGCCTGCGCCGCCGCCGCCAGCCCGGCAATGAGCGAGGTGGAGAGGCCCTCTGCGAACTGCGGATTGTCGACGAGATCGACGTCGAGGCCGGCGAGTTCGGCAGCGAGCGGCTCGCGCATGTGGCCCAAGACGACATGAACGCGGCCCGCGCGGCTTGCGCGTGCGGTGCGGGCGGAGCGGCGCAGCAGGGTCTCGCCGTCGAAGCGGGCGAGAAGCTTGTTCGGCCCGCCCATGCGGCTCGACCGGCCGGCGGCGAGCAGCACGACGTCGATCACCGGGGCGCCCTCGCCCTGCAGCCCTTCCGTCTCGCGCGGCGACGGGCGTGACGCGATCTCCATCAGAAGCCCCCCCACCCCCATCCCTCGGATGTCTTCATTCGTCACCGGAATATCGGCGAGCACACGGTTGAGGATCCAGTCGAAACCGTTCTCCTTCGAGCTGCGCGCGCAGCCCGGCGCACCAAGCACCCGTCGATCGCCGAGCCGGCCGAGCAACAGAAGGTTGCCCGGGTCCACCGGCATGCCGAACTGCTCGATCAGGCCGCCGGCAAGCTCGATGCCGCTCGGCAGGACGTCGTGCCGATCGATGACGGCCGAGGCGCCGAAGATCAGGATCATCTCGGCGTCGTCGCACTCCGCGATGGCGTCGGCGAGCGCTCCAGCCGCGTGCGGAGACCGCAGCTCGCGCACGATCGCGGACCCGGTCGCAGCGAGCCGGGCTTCCGTCACGCGCCGGGTCTTGTCGAGCACGCTTGCCTTCACACCGGGCAATTCGGTCTGGATCAGCGCCACGCGCCGCGGACGATACGGCGCCAGCCGGATCGCCGCCGCCTCCCGAAGCACCCGGACGGCGCGCGCGACCGCCTCACCCGGCACCGCGAGCGGGATGATCTTCACCGTCGCCAGCATTCGGCCCGACTCGACGGACGCGTACGCGGGGAGCGTCGCCAGCGTGATGCCGGGATCAACCGAATTCACCGCGTCGACGACGCCCTTGTCCGGCAGGAAGACGCCGGCCAGCCGGGCAAAGAGGTTCACCCGCCCGGTCGTGGCAGGACCGACGTCAATCCCGGTCGTGCCGAGGCAGGAACCGATCGCTGCCGCAGCCTCGTCCTCGGCGAGATCGCTTGGCTCGAGACGGGCCACCACGACGTCGGCCAGCCCGTTGGCCGCGAGCGCCTCGACGTCGTCCGCCGCCAGGCGCGTGCCTTTCTTCAGCCGGCGCCCGCCGGCAGACTGCGCGTGGGCGAGGATGGCGCCCTCGGCGTCCCGGACCGGGACCGGCCCGAACTTCATGCCGCCTCGGTCTCGCCGCGCCGCTCGGCGTGCATCTTGCGCTTGCGGAAGGCAGCGATCACCGAGGCGAGGATGGCGACGGCGATCTCGGGCGGCGTCGAAGCGCCGATGTCGGCGCCGATCGGCGCCTCGACGCGCTCCGTCCTGAACGGCTCGATCCCCGCCTGCACCAGCCGCTCCAGGCGCTTGGCGTGCGTCTTCCGGCTGCCGAGCGCGCCGATGTAGAAGCAGCCGGTGCGCAGCGCCGCCAGCAGCGGGCCGTCGTCGATCTTGGGGTCGTGGGTCAGCGCCGCCAGCGCCGTGTACGGGTCGAGCGGCCGGCGCGCGAGCACCTCGTCGGGCCACTCGGCTGCCAGTGCGACGTTCGGGAAGCGGTCGGGCGTGGCGAAGGCCGTGCGCGGGTCGATGATCTCGACGTCGAATCCGGCGAGCCTTGCCATCGGCGCCAGCGCCTGGCTGATGTGCACCGCGCCGATCGCGACGAGCCGCGGCGGCGGCAGGTGGACGTTGAGGAAGACGTCGCCCTCGTTCGTCTCAACCGTCCCGGACTTGCCCGCGCGCAGCGCCCTCCCGAGCGCCTCGGCGAGCGGATCGCTCTCCACCTCGCTCTCGCGCACCAGCCGCTCGGCGCCGGAGCCGAGGTCCGTCACCACCACAGCGGCGCGGCGCGCGCGGCGCTCGGCGTTCAGCGCCTCGAGGACCGCACGCTCCATCAGCCGAGCCTCTCGACGCGCACCCTGATCCGCCCGCCGCAGGAGAGTCCGACGCGCCAGGCGGTCTCGTCTGCGACGCCGAATTCGAGCATGCGCGGCTCGCCCGCCTCGATCACGTCGACGGCTTCGGCGACGACGGCGCCCTCAACGCAGCCGCCCGAAACCGAGCCCTCGAAATTGCCGTCGGCATCAATGACGAGGTGGCTGCCGGTCGGGCGCGGCGCCGAGCCCCAGGTCTCGACGACGGTGGCGAGCGCCAGGCGCCGGCCCTCGGCAAGCCAGGCCTCGGCGGTGCCGAGCACGTCGAGTGCCGGCGTTTCGTTTGCTGCGGACATGGATCGTCCCCCTTCCGGTCAGGCGGCGCGTGCCGCGGGGCCCTCTAGATATCGGCGCGGATCGGCCGAATTTCCAGCGCGGCCGGACAGCGCCGCACAGAGATCGCCGATCGCCTCGAGCGAGTGGACCGGGCGAAGCTCGTCCACATGCGGCAGCATCGCCCGCACCCCCTGCGCCCGCGCCGAGAAGCCGTCGAAGCGCAGGAGCGGGTTCAGCCAGATCAGACGCCGGGAGGACTTGTGCAGCCGCTCCATCGCGCGAACGAGATCCTCCGTGCCCTCGCGCTCCAGCCCATCGGTGATGAGCAGACAGACGGCGCCGCCGGTGAGCACCCGCCGCGACCAGTCGCGGTTGAACCGTTGGATCGCTGCGGCGATGCGCGTGCCGCCCGACCAGTCCTCGACCGCAGCGGCGGCGGCGGCGACCGCGGCATCGGGATCGCGATGGCGCATCTGGTGTGTGACGTTGGTGAGGCGCGTGCCGAACAGGAAGGTGTGGACGTGCCGACGCTTCTCGCAGAGGGCATGGAGGAAGTGCAGGAAGATCCGGCTGTACTGGCTCATCGAGCCAGAGATGTCGGCGAGGACGACGAGCGGCGGCTGCACGATCCGCCGGGTGCGGAACGCGGGCAACATGAGATCGCCGCCGCTGCGCAGGGAGAGCCGCAGGGTGCCGCGCGGATCGATCCGCTCGCCCCGGGGGTCGGCGCAGAAGCGGCGTGTCGCGACATGATCGTTCGGCAAGACGAGAGCCGCCATGGCGCGCCTGACGTCCTGAAGTTCCGCTGCGGACATCTGTGCGAAGTCCTTGGTCCGCAGAAGGTCTCTGCCGGAGACCGTCAACCGCGCGTCGATCTCGATCTCGGTCCGGCGCTCCGCCTCCCGCTCCCGCCGCGGCGCGGCCAAGGCGTCGGCGACCCGACTCTCGCCCGCCCGTTTCGGGCCCGGCTCGCCCGGACGCGGCGGGGCGATCGGCGACAGCATGGCGATCAGCCGGCCGGTCAGGTCACGCGGCCGCCAGAACACCTCGAACGCAGCGTCGAAGACGGCGCTGTCTTCGTGGCGCTTCACCAGGACGGCATGGAGCAGCCAGTAGAAATCGTCGCGCCCGCCGATGCCTGCGGCTTCGACCGCAGCGATCGCGTCGAGCGTCGCGGCCGGTCCGAGCGCAAGCCCGGCGCGCCGCAGCGTCCGTGCGAAATGGGCGATGTTCTCGGCCAGCTTGCCCGCCGGAGCGCCGGTCTCTGCCGCGCCCTCGTTGTGCGCCGCCACGATCAGGCGCCGGACCGGCCGCGCCGGATCTCGTCCAGCATCGCGCGGCCTTCGCCGGTTCCGATGCGGGCGATGTCGTCCTGGTATTTCAGGAGAACGCCGAGCGTGTCCGACACGAGCTCGGGGTCGAGGGCCACCGCATCGAGTTCGGTCAGGGCGGTGGCCCAGTCGATCGTCTCGGCGACGCCCGGCGCCTTGAACAGGTCCGCCGAACGCAGCCGCTGCACGAAGGCGACGATCTCGGCCGACAAGGCGGCCGGGGCCTGCGGCGCCTTGCGGCGGACGATCTCGAGCTCCCGCTCGGCGGTCGGATACTCGACCCAGTGATAGAGGCAGCGGCGCTTCAGCGCGTCGTGGATCTCGCGCGTGCGGTTGGTGGTGATCACCACGATCGGCGGCTCCGGTGCACGGATCGTGCCGAGCTCGGGAATCGTCACCTGGCTGTCGGACAGCACCTCCAGCAGAAACGCCTCGAACGCCTCGTCGGTCCGGTCGAGCTCGTCGATCAGAAGCACCGGCGCCCGACCCGGCTCACCCTCCAGGGCCTGCAGGACCGGCCTTCGGATCAGGAAGCGCTCGGAAAAGATGTCGGAGCGCATCGCATCGCGCACCACGTCGCCGGAGGCCTCGCGCAGGCGGATCTCGATCATCTGCGCGCCGTAGTTCCACTCGTAGAGCGCGGAGGCGACGTCCAGCCCTTCGTAGCACTGCAGTCGGATGAGCGGCCGGTCGAGCGCGGCGGCCAGCACCTTGGCGATCTCGGTCTTGCCGACGCCGGCCTCGCCCTCCAGAAAGAGCGGTCGACCCATCTTCAGGGCCAGAAACAGAACGGTCGCTAGGGCGCGATCGGCGACGTAGCCCTCGCCTTCGAGCAGCTGTTGCGTGGCGTCGATGGAGGTGGGCAGCGTTGGTGTCACGGCGGACGTCCTCCCAGACGGCCGGTTCAAAGGTGGCGGTAGCGGCGGTCCCGATACACGAGCGAGGCGGCAGGTTCGCCCAGTCGGAGGGCCACGACCTCGCCGAACAGGATGCGGTGGGTGGCCACGACCTGGCTCTCGCGCAGCCGGCAGTCGAAGCTCACCAGGGCGCCCGGCAGGGTCGGCGCCCCGGTGGCGAGCCTGTCCCAATCCCCCCTGTCGAACCGCTGTTCCGGCGGCAGGCCGCCCGAGAAGTCCCGCGCGAGGTCTTCCTGGACAGCGGACAACACGTTCACGGCGAAGACGCCGTTGTCGAGGAAGCGCTGGTTCAGCGCATTCGAGGTGTTCAGGCAGACCAGGAGGATTGCCGGATCGTCGGAGACCGAACAGGCCGAGGTCACCGTCACGCCGCGTCGGCCGGCCGGCCCGTCTGTCGTCACCAGCGTCACCGCCGCGGCATGGCGCGCCATGGCGTCGCGGAACTGCGCCCGGTCGACGTCGCCCGTCGTCATGCCCGCTCCCGCCTGGGACTCGTGTGAAAACATCGCGTTCATGCGCTCTACATAGGGCAGAGAAGCTTAACGCGCACGTAGCGCCGCGCCTCAAAGCTGCAGATTGGCGACGAACGCGCCGTTCGCCGACGCGAGGATCGCCGCGCAAGCCTCGAAAAGCAGCGCGATCCCGGCTAAGCAGGCGCATGCGCCATCCGATCCTGGCTGTCTCCGCAGCCGCCACCCTCCTTGCCGCCTGCTTTGTCTCGGACGCCCCGGCGGCCGACGATGCGTCCGTGACCATCGGCGTCGCAGCCCCGCTCAGCGGAAGCTCGGCGCTGCTCGGCGAGCAGGTCAGGGCGGGCGCGCAAGAGGCGGCCGCGGCGCTCGGCGCGGACGGGCCGGTCGAGCTTCGCCCGGTCGATACGGCCTGCACGCCCGAAGGCGGGACGGCTGCGGCCCAGGCGCTCGTTGCGGCACAGGTGGATGCGGTCATCGGCTTCCTCTGCACCGAGTCGATCGAGACGGCCCTGCCGCTCCTCGCGCAAGCCGATATCCCGACGATCGACGTCGGGGTGCGGGCCAACCGGCTGACCGACAAGCGGGCGAAGACCGGCAACCGGATCTGGCGTGTCGCGCCGCGCTCCGACGCGGAGGCCGACGCCATCGCCAAACTCCTGATCCAGCGTTGGCGGGACGTGCCCTACGGCCTCGTCGACGACGGCACGATCTACGGCCGCGGCCTTGCCGATGCGGTCCGGACCCGGATGGAGGCGGCTGGGCTGCGGGCTTCGACGGTCGACAACTACCGGCCGGCCGAGGAGAAGCAGTTCGGCCTTGCCCGGCGCATCCAGAAGACCGGCGTGACGAACATCTTCATCGCCGGCGATCGCCAGGACGTCGCCGTCATCGCGCGCGACGCCGCAGAACTCGAGCTGAAGCTCGAGATCTATGGCGGCGAGTCGCTGTTCGACGAGAACAGCATCGATCTGCCGCTGCCGACGGGCATTCATGCGGTGGCGCCCTTCTGGGATGCGGCGGCCACCCCGTCCGGTTCGGCCACCGACGCGGCGGCCTCCGCGTTGCCCGGCTACGCCCTGCCGGCGGCGGCGGCCGTCGAGATCGCGGTCGCCGCCGTGCGCCGGTCGCGGCAGGACGAAGAGCCGGTCGCCGCGGTTCTCGACGCGCAGACCTTCTCGACGCGCCTCGGCGAGGTCCGCTTCGACGCGGTCGGAGACGCCGATCTCGACGTCTATCGCGACTACGTCTGGCGCGGTGACCATTTCGCACCCGCCGCCGAGCAGCCATGACGCACGCCTTCGCGCCCGGACCGCGCAACGGTCTGACGGACGTCGCCGGTCTCGCGGTCGGCCATGCCGACGACGAGCGCCTGCGCAGCGGCACGACGGCGATCCTGTGCGACACGCCGGCGGTCGCGGCGGTCGACGTGCGCGGCGGCGCCCCCGGTACGCGCGAGACCGATCTCCTGCGCGCCGGCAGTCTCGTTCCCGGCATCGACGCGCTGGTCCTGTCCGGCGGCTCGGCCTTCGGCCTCGACGCGGCGACCGGCGTGCAGGCCTGGCTGCGCGAGCAGGGCCGCGGGTTCGAGGTCCGCGGCCAGCACGTGCCGATCGTCCCCGGCGCCATCCTCTTCGACCTCGCCAATGGCGGGGACAAGGCCTGGGGCCGGTTCTCGCCCTACCGCGACCTCGGCTACGCGGCGGCCGCGCGTGCCGGGCAAGACGTCGCGCTCGGCAGCGTCGGCGCGGGACTCGGGGCGACGACCGCGACGGGTCCGGGCGGCCTGGGTTCGGCGTCCGTCCGCCTGCCGAACGGCATCACCGTCGCGGCTCTCGTGGCGGTCAACGCCGTCGGTTCGGCGACCATCGGCGACACGGCGCGTTTCTGGTCGGCGCCCTTCGAGATCGGCGACGAATTCGGCGGACGGGGCCTGCCGCATCCCCTGCCCGTCGATGCCATGCGGCTGCGGCTGAAGGGCGATCCGGCACCGAATGCCAACACCACTCTCGGGATCGTCGCCACCGACGCCGTCCTGACGCGCGAGGACGCCGGGCGGCTGGCGATCGCGGCGCATGACGGCTATGCCCGCGCGCTCTGGCCGGCGCACACCGACTTCGACGGCGACCTCGTCTTCGCGCTCGCGACCGGCCGAAGCGGCCATGCACCCGAGCCGCGCGAGCGGCTGACGATGCAGGCCGCCGCCACCGCCGCCATGGCGCGCGCCATCGCGCGCGGCGTTCACCTTGCGCGGCTGGCGCTGGGACACGGGTGACGCCGCCGCGTTGAGGCCGCCGGTCCGCTCTGATATTGCCCGCGCAACCGCATCCGAAGGACTCTCCCGATGATCCCCCGCTACTCCCGCCCCGAGATGGTTTCGATCTGGTCGCAGGAGGTCAAGTTCCGGATCTGGTTCGAGATCGAGGCGCATGCCTGCGATGCGCTGGCCGAACTCGGCGTGATCCCGAAGGAGGCGGCCCGGACGATCTGGGAGAAGGGCGGCGCGGCCACCTTCGACGTCGAGCGGATCGATGCGATCGAGCGCGAGACCAAGCACGACGTCATCGCCTTCCTCACCCACCTCGCCGAGTTCGTCGGGCCGGACGCCCGATTCATCCACCAGGGCATGACGTCGTCGGACGTGCTCGACACCTGCTTCAACGTCCAGCTGGTGCGCGCCGCCGATCTGCTCCTCGCCGATCTCGACGCGCTGCTCGCGGCGATCAAGCGCCGGGCCCTCGAGCACCGCGACACCGTCACCATCGGCCGCTCGCACGGCATCCACGCCGAGCCGACCACGTTCGGCGTGAAGCTCGCCGGCTTCTATGCCGAGTTCGAGCGGGCCCGCGAGCGCCTCGTCGCCGCCCGCGAGGAGGTCCGCACCTGCGCGATTTCCGGTGCGATCGGGAGCTTCGCCAACATCGACCCGCGGGTGGAGGCGCACGTCGCCGACGCGATGGGCCTGAAGCCCGAGCCGGTCTCCACCCAGGTGATTCCGCGCGACCGGCACGCGATGTTCTTCGCCACGCTGGGGGTGATCGCGTCCTCGATCGAGCGGCTGGCGACCGAGGTCCGCCACCTGCAGCGCACCGAGGTGCTGGAAGCCGAGGAGTATTTCTCGCCGGGCCAGAAGGGCTCGTCGGCGATGCCGCACAAGCGCAACCCGGTGCTCAGCGAGAACCTCACCGGGCTCGCCCGCATGGTCCGCTCCTACGCCCTGCCGGCGATGGAGAACGTCGCCCTCTGGCACGAGCGCGACATCTCGCACTCCTCGGTGGAGCGGATGATCGGCCCGGACGCCACGGTGACGCTGGACTTCGCGCTGGTTCGGCTGACGAGCGTCGTCGAGCGGCTCGTCGTCTATCCCGAGCGGATGCTCGCCAACCTCAACAAGTTCAAGGGCCTGGTTCACTCCCAGCGGGTGCTCCTCGCCCTCACCCAGGCCGGCGTCAGCCGCGAGGACGCCTACCGGCTGGTGCAGCGCAACGCGATGAAGGTCTGGCAGGACGATGCCGACTTCCTGACCGAGCTCCTCGGCGACGCCGAAGTGACGGCGGCGCTCGACGAGGCGAGCCTGCGCGAGAAGTTCGACCTCGGCTACCACACCAAGCACGTCCAGACGATCTTCGAGCGGGTGTTCGGCGCCGGCTGATCCTGGGGAGCCCGGCGCCGCAGTGCCGGTTTTTGCCGAGGCACCGGCCGCGCACTACGCCGGTGGACCGTTCAGGCCGCTCCGCATGACCGACACGCCTCAGTCCCGCCGCACCGGCAAGACCCCGTGGTAGCTGGTTGCGGCCGTCGCAATCGTCGCGGTGGTCCTCGGCTACTTCTTCTGGGGCAACGAGGCGCAGACGCCGATGGTCAACGGCGCCGACCGCCGACACGTCCTCCGGCACCCTCGAGGCTCCGGCGGGCGAGGCGCCGGCTCCGACCGCGACCCCGGCCCGGTAGGTCGCCCTGGTTGCGAGCCGCGCCGGCGTCGACGGCTTGACAGGCCATTCCCCGCTTCGCATCTGCACACCATGCGCGTTTCCGAAGCCGACATCCTCATCATCCCGGGTTACAAGGGCTCACCCGCCGACCACTGGCAGACACGCTGGGAGTCCCGCCTGTCCACCGCCCGCCGGGTCGAGCAGGCCGAGTGGACGAAGCCGGTCTTCGAAGACTGGACGGCGTCCCTGGTGGAGGCGGTGAACGCCAGCACCCGGCCGGTCGTCCTCGTCGCCCATTCCCTCGGCGTCGCGACGGCGGTGCAGGCCGTGTCCCGCTTCGAGCGCCCGGTCGCGGGCGCCTTTTTGGTGGCTCCCCCGGACGTTGCGAACGAGGCGATCCGGCCACGCCACCTGATGACCTTCGGCCCCTACCCGCGCGATCCGCTGCCGTTTCCGTCGCTGGTGGTCGCGAGCCGCAACGACCCCTTCTCGTCCTTCGAGGCGGCCGAGGACGCGGCCGCAGCCTGGGGGTCGCTCTTCGTCGATGCCGGCGAATCCGGCCACATCAATGGCGACAGCGGCCACGGCCCCTGGCCCGAAGGCCTTCTGACCTTCGGCAAGTTCATGGGCCGCCTGGCCGCCCCAGCCTGACTGGGCTTCAGCCGCGCGCGGCGCGGGCCTGCGCCGCCGCCGCGCTCTGCAGGAACGCCGCATCCGAGGACAGGCAGCACAGCCGATAGCCGTAGGACCGGTAGCGCTGGGCATCCTCAGGCGTGATGCAGTAGATTGCCGCGACCTTGCCGGCCGCCACGCTCGCTTCGCCGATGCGCCGGATCGCGGCGTCGGTCTCGGGCGCCGTCGGACCGAGGGTTGCGGTCGGCGACAAGGCGATCGAAAGGTCCGACGGGCCGACGAAGACCCCGTCCAGCGCCTCGATCGACAGGATGGCATCGAGCTCGCCGAGCGCGCTCGCCGTCTCGATCATGGCGAAGGCCATCGTCTCGCGGTTGGCGCGGGCGATGTAGTCGGCCGAGCTCGCCACGCCATGCAGCTGCATCGCCCGCATCGGACCGCAGGAGCGCTGCCCGACCGGGGGATACTTGACCGCCGCCGCCAGCTGCCGCGCGTCCTCGGCGTCGCCGATCATCGGCATGATGACGCCGCAGCCGCCGAAGTCGAGCGCCCGGGCGGCGGTCGCGAGGTCGCCGACCGGCACGCGCACCAGCGCCGGCCGGCCGAGCATCACCGCCCGCGCGATGCCCGCCTCCATGCTCGCCACATCGTGCAGACCGTGCTGCATGTCGAAGGTGATCGCGTCGAAGCCGGCGCGCAGCATCGCCTCGGCTGTGACGGGGTCCTTGGTCAGCGACCAGGCACAGAGCACGAAGCCGTCGTCGGCAAAGGCGGCGCGCAAGCCAAATCCCGTCGTCGAAGTCTCGTTCATTCGGACCGCACCTGATCTTCGGCCGTCGCCAGGAACTCGGTCATCGTGCGCTCGATCTGATGATCCGACTGCTCGACGCCGGCCGCGTCGAAGTCCGCCCGGATCTTCTTTGCGACGCTGTCCTTGCCGGCCTGCTCGAGCGCCGTGCGGATCACGTCCTGCGTGTAGTCGTCGGCCGCCTGCCCCAGGAGGCCGAGCTTGGCCGCGGCCCACAGGCCGATCAGACGGTTGCGCCGCGCCTCGATCCGGAAGCGCAGTTCCTGATCGTGCACGTAGCGCGCCTCGAAATCCTTCTCGCGGTCCGAAAACGGCATCTGCGACAGCCTCCTCCTCCATCGATCGCGTCT
Organism: Mangrovibrevibacter kandeliae; assembly: GCF_024519155.1. Classification (GTDB taxonomy): domain Bacteria; phylum Pseudomonadota; class Alphaproteobacteria; order Rhizobiales; family Rhizobiaceae; genus Mangrovibrevibacter; species Mangrovibrevibacter kandeliae. Next base: position 338,363 of record NZ_JANIFJ010000003.1, read on the forward strand.
GCCCCGCGGCAGCGCCGGCGGATTGAACGCCCTTCCGGCCGGCGCGGCAACCCGGTGTCTTGTACCGCGGCGTCCTCCACGCCAATTTGGGGTCGAGCGATTGTTTAGGAGCGACGTTTGGTCTATCCACGCGCTCGAATTGACAGCCGTACGCGTCCGACACAGGCGCTCCACCTCACGACAGAGCAAGAACATGACACGTCGCCGCCGGATCTACGAGGGCAAGGGCAAGATCCTCTACGAAGGTCCCGAGCCCGGTACGCTGGTTCAGTTCTTCAAAGACGACGCCACCGCCTTCAACAAGAAGAAGCACGAGATCGTCGACGGCAAGGGCGTGCTCAACAATCGCATTTCCGAGTACATCTTCAGCCACCTCAACCGGATGGGCATTCCGACGCACTTCATCAAGCGGCTCAACATGCGCGAGCAGCTGATCAAGGAAGTCGAGATCATTCCGCTCGAGGTCGTGGTGCGCAACATCGCCGCCGGATCGCTCGCCAAGCGACTCGGCATCGACGAGGGCACCGTGCTGCCCCGCTCGATCATCGAGTTCTACTACAAGGCCGACGCACTCGACGATCCGATGGTCTCGGAAGAGCACATCACCGCCTTCGGCTGGGCGAGCCCGCAGGAAATCGACGACATCATGGCCCTGGCCATCCGGGTCAACGACTTCCTGTCCGGCCTCTTCCTCGGCGTCGGCATCCAGCTCGTCGACTTCAAGATCGAGACCGGGCGGCTCTATGAAGGCGACATGATGCGGATCATCGTCGCCGACGAGATTTCGCCCGACTCCTGCCGCCTCTGGGACATCCAGACCCAGGACAAGCTCGACAAGGACCGCTTCCGCCGCGACATGGGCGGCCTCGTCGAGGCCTATCAGGAGGTCGCGCGCCGGCTCGGCATCATGAACGAGAACGAGCCGCCCCGCCCTTCCGGGCCGGTGTTGGTCAAGTAAGGCGGCGACGCTCCGCCAAGCAGCCGGCACCGGCGCTCCGACTCGTCTATTCCAGGGACAGACGCATACCGTGATCAAGGCTCGCATCACCGTCACGCTCAAGACCGGCGTCCTCGATCCGCAGGGCAAGGCCATCGAGGGCGCCCTCGGCACGCTCGGCTTCGGCGGCGTCGCCGCCGTGCGCCAGGGCAAGGTCTTCGACGTCGTCCTGGAGGGCGACGACCGGGCCGGGGCCGAGGCCCAGCTCGCCGCCATGTGCGACAGGCTTCTCGCCAACACGGTGATCGAGAACTATACTGTCGACATCGCGTAAGGGTTGTTGCAGGAGGCCGTCATGGCCGAGGTCACCAACGAGCTGATGTACGAGCTGATGAAGCGGATGCACAATCAGATTTCTGATCTGCGTTCGGATGTGGGTGAGGTGAAGCGCGAGCTCAACGCGATGCGCGGCACGATGGTCTCGATGCAAAGCGACATCCACAACATCTACGGCGTCACTGCCCGTCACGACGACCGGCTTGAGCGGATCGAGCGGCGCCTCGAGCTGCGGGAGATGGCTGAGGCGGGACTACCCTTCCACCACGATCGCTGATAGGGCGAAGGCCGCCTATGATTTCCGGCAGACGCGCGACTCGGCGCGTCGGCCCGCCCGCGGATCGTCAAGCCATGCAAAGCGCCGTCGTTCTCCTCCCCGGCCTCAATCGCGACCGCGACATGATCGCGGCGCTGACCAAGATCTCCGGCCGCGCGCCGGTGACAGTCTGGCAGACGGAGACTGCGATCTCCGCCGTCGACCTCATCGTCATTCCCGGCGGCTTCTCGTTCGGCGACTATCTGCGCTGCGGCGCGATCGCCGCGCGTTCGCCGGTCATGCGCGCCGTTGCCGAGGCCGCGGGCCGCGGCGTGCCGGTGCTCGGCGTGTGCAACGGTTTCCAGATCCTGTGCGAGACCGGCCTCCTGCCCGGCGCGCTGATGCGCAACACCTCGCTGCGCTTCGTCTGCCGGCGCGTGAAGCTCGAGGTCGTCAATGCCGCCACCCGCTTCACGTCGGCCTACCGGCAGGGTCAGGTCATCGGCTGCCCGGTCGCCCATCACGACGGCAACTACTTCGCCGACGAGGACACGCTGACCCGCCTTGAGGGCGAAGGCCAGGTGGCGCTGCGCTACGCCGAGGGCACCAATCCCAACGGCGCGGTCCGCGACATCGCCGGCGTCGTCAACGCCGCCGGCAACGTCTTCGGCCTGATGCCGCATCCGGAGAACTTCATCGAGCCGGAGCACGGCGGCAGCGACGGCCGCGGCTTCTTCGAGAGCGTTCTCGGCACCACCCGCGTCGCCGCCTGATCCGATGCGAACCATCCTCCTCGCCGCGCTCGCTCTCGTCGCGGCCCTCGGTCTTGGCGGCTGCGCCGGCACCGGCGGCTCCGGGACGAGCCCCGCCGTCGGCGACACCGGGCTCGACCGGATGGAGCGGCTGGCGCTCAACGCCAATCGCTGCTGGTTCAAGTCGAAGGATCCGGCCTTCGCCAGCTACAGCCTCGCGCCCGAACTCAGCTCCTTCTCGGGCCGACCGCGTTTCCTTCTGGTGCCGCGCGGCAAGCCGGAGGCGCGTCCGCTTCTCGTCGTCGAGGGACAATCCGGCTCGGGCAACGTCACGGTCTATGGCCCGCTGACGAGCGATCCCGTCGGGCCGCGCATCGGGCGCGACATTGACCGCTGGCGCGGCGGCGCCAACGACTGCGGCGCCGCCTGAGCCGCATCATGCGCCGCCTTCCGCTCGTCGGCCTCGCTTTGTGTCTCGCCGGCTGCGCACCGGATCTGCCCGTCGCGGCCGCGCCTCGCGTATCGACCGCCGCGCCACCGGCAGACACTGGCGGCAAACCGGCGGCAGCCACCGATGTCCCGCCGGATCGACCGACGCCGACCGAGGCCGCCTATGCCCGCGACACGGCACGTCTCCTCTATGGGCGGGCGCCCAGCGAGCGCAGCGCGACCTTCGTCGTCGCCGGCCCGGACGAATGGAGCCTGTGCCTGCGCGCACCCGGCAAGCGCCCGGCCCTCATCGTCTTTGCACGCCGGTTCCGGTCCGAGGCGATCTCGCAGGTCGAGGACGACGTCGAGATCCGGCGACGCGCCACCGATACCGGCGCCTGCCGCAAGGCGGGCATGGCCTGGATCAGTGTGAGCTGACGGCCTGTCCGTGTGAGAGTGCGTGCTCCCCATCGTCGACCCTGGCCGCGTCCTCCTGCGGCCGGAACCTGAGCTGCCAGAGCGTTCCGGTTCCGACGGTGCAGGTGAGCGCGGCACCGAGCTGCGCCGCGAGGGCGCGGACGATGCGGCTGCCGGAGCCGCGCCGAGGTGTGTCTGGTGCGGCGAGGAGGCCGATGCCGTCATCGGCGACCGTCATCTCGACGGCCCCATCCGGCGCGTTCGCAAGCCGGAGCATCACCCGACCCGTCCGCCCGTTCGGAAACGCGTGTTTCACGGCGTTGGTCGCGAGCTCGTTGACGATGAGGCCGAGCGGCGTCGCGTCGCGGATGTGAAGGCGCACGGGCGCGAGGTCGGACTCGATCGCCACGCTCGGCGGTGCGAGCGAGGCCTGCAGTTCGCGGCACACGCGCTGCAGCAAGGCATCGCCCGCGACGAACTCGGTTTCCTGCTCCTGATCGAGAAGCTCGTGGATGACCGCCACCGAGAGGATGCGCCGCTCCAACTGGTCGAACTGCTCACGCGCGTCCGGCGCACCGCAGCGCTGGCGGCCGATGCGCACGAGCGAGTTCAGGAGGGTCAGGTTGTTCTTGACCCGGTGGACGAGTTCGCGATGCAGACGTTTCTGCGCCGCAAGCAGGTCGACCAGCCTCTGCTCGACGCGGCGGCGGTTCGCAAGTTCGCCGTTCAGCCGCTGGATCAGCTGACGATGTTCGTCGAATTGCCGTCCGCGGCCGGGATCCTGCATCAGCAGCACCTGGACGGCAGGACTTTCGGGTGTCTCGGCCAGAAAGCCGCGTCCCCGCAAAGGGACGACGTCGTCTGCGCCGCCGACCCCACGCCGGCGCAGCGAGAACGCCTGCCAATTCGAGCTGCCGGCAAGGCTGCGCAAGAGAGCCGCCGAAGTCGTCGGATCCACATCCCAGAGATCGCCAATGTACAGCCGTGCGGGATCGTCAGGCCGGATGGACCCAGCGTGCGCACGGTCGTTGGCATAGAGAACGCGGCCGTCGAGACCGATGACGGCGAGCTCGAGGTCGAGGCGCGCCAACGCCTGTTCGGCGAGCGTCGCGCAGACGGTGTCTTCGCTAGCGCGCGGCGTCGATGCGGTTCGCGACGGGCGGAAGGCGGTAATATTCGCGTTCATCGGCTTGCAGCGACCCCCTCGGCCTCAAATGGACGGTGACCTCGCACTGCGCGGCGCCCGACGCGATCACCTGGTGCAGCTTGACCCGGGCATAGCCGAGGTTGTCGGCTGCGATGCGCCCGAACACGTTCGAGGTCATCATGCAGAGCGACGGGCGCCCAAAGACGCTCGGGCCGAAGGGACAGCGGGTGTTGCGCAGCACGATCCGTTCCGGCTCGACCGCCACGACCGCAAAACCGCCATCGATCCGCCGCTTCAGGTCGACGAAGACCTGCGCCACCGTCTCCAGATCGAAGTCGGCCTCGCCGAGTTCGGCGTGGTAGGCCGCGTTCAGCCAGTCGCCCATGACGCCGCCGACCGTGGCGACGTAGCCACTCGCATCCTCCAGTCCGACCACCCGCTCGATTGTCCCGCTGAGTTCGCGCAGCAGCCGACGCATGAAGCTGTCGGAATCGAGATCGATACCGGCCTCTTCGATCGCTCTGGAACGGGTGGTCTCAGGATGCATGGTGAATGCCAGCCGGTGTTTCCCGGCAGGGCAAACCTCCGGACGCACCGCCAGAGGCGCCTCAAGCCCCCGCCAGCTCTCCGTCGAATCACGCCATGCCGCCTTCCTCAGAGGATTAACACAACACCCGCCGGCACCAACAGATCATTTCCAATTTCTACTTTCGCTTTATTGAATTAATTTGTCATATATCATCATCAGTGCTTACGTTGTGTAGAGTTGCCTAACGATAGATCGTTTCACCGCTTCTTTCGCTCCGAGGCGCTGTCCGTGGCAAAAGGACTTGGAGCATTCGGGGCCGGGGTGCTAACAGCCGCAACTCGACTGCCCGCACCGGATGGACCGACGATGCTCACCGAGCCCGAGATCACACCCGATCTGATCGCCGCGCACGGCCTCAAGCCGGACGAATACGAGCGCGTCCTCGCCCTGATCGGTCGCACGCCGACGCTGACCGAACTCGGCATCTTCTCGGCCATGTGGAACGAGCACTGCTCCTACAAGTCGTCGAAGCGCTGGCTGCGCACGCTGCCGACCAAGGGCAGCCGCGTGATCCAGGGACCCGGCGAGAATGCCGGCGTCGTCGACATCGGCGACGGCGACTGCGTGGTCTTCAAGATGGAGAGCCACAACCACCCGTCCTACATCGAGCCCTATCAGGGCGCGGCGACCGGCGTCGGCGGCATCCTGCGCGACGTCTTCACGATGGGCGCGCGGCCGATCGCGGCGATGAACGCGCTGCGCTTCGGGGCGCCCGATCACCCCAAGACCCGCCATCTCGTGGCCGGCGTCGTCGCCGGCGTCGGCGGCTACGGCAATTCCTTCGGCGTTCCGACGGTCGGCGGCGAGGTCAATTTCCACCCGCGCTACAACGGCAACTGCCTCGTCAACGCCTTTGCCGCCGGCCTCGCGAAGACCGACGCGATCTTCTACTCCAAGGCCGAGGGCGTCGGGCTTCCGGTCGTCTATCTCGGCGCCAAGACCGGCCGCGACGGCGTCGGCGGGGCGACCATGGCCTCGGCGGAATTCGACGAGACGATCGAGGAGAAGCGTCCGACCGTGCAGGTCGGCGACCCCTTCACCGAAAAATGCCTGCTCGAGGCCTGTCTCGAGCTGATGGCGACCGGTGCGGTCATCGCCATCCAGGACATGGGTGCTGCGGGCCTCACCTGCTCGGCCGTCGAGATGGGCGCCAAGGGCGATCTCGGCGTGGAGCTCGATCTCGACGCCGTGCCGGTGCGCGAAGACCGCATGACGGCGTACGAGATGATGCTCTCGGAGAGCCAGGAGCGCATGCTGATGGTGCTGCGACCCGACAAGCGGGACGAGGCCGAGGCGATCTTCCGCAAGTGGGGCCTCGACTTCGCCGTCGTCGGCCGGACCACAGACGACCTGCGCTTCCGCGTCCTCTGGGAGGGCCGCGAGGTCGCGAACCTGCCGATCAAGGATCTGGGTGACGCAGCGCCTGAATACGACCGGCCCTGGCTCGAGCCCGCGCCGGCCAAGATCCTGCACGCCACCGACATTCCCGAGCCCGCCGACTGCGGCGCGGCGCTCCTCGCGCTGCTGGGTTCCCCCGACATCGCCTCGCGCCGCTGGGTGTTCGAGCAGTACGACACGCTGATCCAGGGCAATTCGCTGCAGACCCCGGGCGGCGATGCCGGCGTCGTGCGCGTCGACGGCCATCCGGCGAAGGCCCTCGCCTTCTCGTCCGACGTCACCCCGCGCTACTGCGAGGCCGACCCCTATCAGGGCGGCATGCAGGCGGTCGCCGAGTGCTGGCGCAACCTCACGGCCGTCGGCGCGGAGCCGCTCGCGGCCACCGACAACCTCAACTTCGGCAATCCGGAGAAGCCGGAGATCATGGGCCAGTTCGCCAAGGCCGTGCAAGGCGTCGGCGCCGCCTGCGAGGCGCTCGGCTTCCCGATCGTCTCCGGCAATGTCTCGCTCTACAACGAGACGCTCGGCCAGGCGATCCTGCCGACCCCGACCATCGGCGGCGTCGGCCTCATCGCCGACCGCAGCCGCATCGCCCGGACCGACAGCCTGACGGCCGGCGACGTCCTCTTCCTGGTCGGGGGGGACGGAAGCCACCTCGGCGCCTCGATCTTCCTGCGCGAGCTCTGCGGCCGCGAGGACGGCGCCCCGCCGCCGGTCTCGCTCGCCGACGAGAGGCGCAACGGCGATTTCGTGCGAGGGCTGATCCGCGCCGGCACGGTCGCCACCTGCCACGATCTCTCGGATGGTGGTCTCGCCGTCGCCCTCGCCGAGCTCTGCATCGCTTCGGACACGGGCGCCCATATCGAGGCGGGCGACGGTCCGGCCCATGCCATCCTGTTCGGTGAGGACCAGGGCCGCTACCTCGTCGCGGTCGCGCCGCAGGACGCCGACGCTGTCGTCGCCTCCGCCGGAACGGCGGGCGTGCCGCTGCGCCGTCTCGGCGTCGCCGGCGGCGATCGTCTGGCGGTGGAGGGCCGGCTCGACCTCGCGCTCGCCGACCTCACCGTCGCGCACGAGCGCTGGTTTCCGGACTACATGGCCGGCGAGTTCGTCGAGCCCGCCGCGGCCGCCGAGTGAGACCGGCCCGCACGTTGCGGTGAGCCGGCGTGACCGGGCGACCCGTCCCGTGCCATAGTCGGCCTGCGAGTCACACAGTCCGACGCGACGAGGAGCGCAGAGCGCGATGCCGATGAACGCCGGCGACATCGAGAAGATGATCAAGGCCGCCATTCCCGACGCCGCGGTGAGCATCCGCGATCTGGCCGGCGACGGCGATCACTACGCGGCCGAGGTCGTGTCCGAGAGCTTCCGCGGCAAGTCGCGCGTGCAGCAGCACCAGATGGTTTATCAGGCGCTGCAGGGGAACATGGGCGGTGCGCTGCACGCGCTTGCCCTTCAAACCAGCGCGCCGAAGTAATATGTGGATGCCGGTGTGGCTGTCTTCAGCTGCCGCCACCCCTGCAGCGCCGGGCCTTGACCCCGGCGGTTACGAAGGATGTACCGATGAGCGCCATCAATGACTGGATCGACAACGAGGTGAAGTCGAACGACGTCGTCCTCTTCATGAAGGGCACGCCGAGCTTCCCGCAATGCGGCTTCTCCGGCCAGGTGGTTCAGATCCTCGATTACCTCGGCGTCGAGTACAAGGGCGTCAACGTCCTCGCCTCCGACGACCTGCGCCAGGGGATCAAGACCTACAGCCAGTGGCCGACCATCCCTCAGCTCTACGTCAAGGGCGAGTTCGTCGGCGGCTGCGACATCCTCCGCGAGATGTTTCAGGCCGGTGAGTTGAAGAGCTACTTCGAGGAGCGCGGCTTTGCACTCGAGGCCGTTCCCGCGGCCGGCTGAACAGACCGCACCTGCTGCGACCGGGTTCGGCGGCACCCGCGCCACACCCGGTCGGAAAGCCTGTGCGATGCAGCATCGCGGGCTTGCATAATCGGCCTCTGGCGGTATGTCCGGCCGGACACCGACAAAGGTAGATTTCATGCCCGACGCGCCCGCTTCGCCCACGCGCGGGCTCCCCTATTGGGAGCTCGTCGCCCTCGTCGCCTGTCTGATGGCCCTCAACGCCGCGGCGATCGACATCTACCTGCCCGCCTTGCAGAACATCGGCGCCGCGCTCGGCGTCGAGAGCGAGAACCAGCGCCAGTTCGTGATCACCGCCTACATCGTCGGCTTCGGCGGGGCGCAGATCTTCTATGGACCCCTGTCCGATCGCTTCGGCCGGCGTCCGGTGCTCTTTTTCGGCCTCGGCATCTACGTGCTCGGCGCCTTCGCCTCGATCTTCGCGCCGAGCTTCACCATCCTTCTCGCCATGCGCGTGATCCAGGGCATCGGCGCCGCGGCGACCCGCGTGATCGCGATCTCGGTGGTGCGCGACTGCTTCGGCGGCCGCCAGATGGCCAGCGTCATGTCGCTGGTCATGATGGTGTTCATGGCGATCCCCGTCTTCGCCCCCAATGTCGGGCAGCTGATCATGCTGTTCGGGGATTGGCACGAGATCTTCATGACCGTCACGCTCTTCGCGCTCGGTGTGACGATCTGGACGGCCCTGCGGCTGCCTGAGACGCTGCACCCGGAGGACCGGATGCCGCTGACCGCCAAGCGTGTCGCGGAGGCGTTCCGCATCGTCGTGACCACCCGCATCGCCTTCGGCTACGCGGTCGCGACCGCCCTGATCTTCGGCGTCCTGTTCGCCTTCATCAATCAGGCCGAGCAGATCTACACGCAGGTCTACGCGCTCGGCGACGCCTTCACGCTCTACTTCTCGGGCGTCGCCATCTTCATGGCCCTCTCCAGCTTCCTGAACTCGAGGCTGGTGCAGCGCTTCGGCATGCGGCGCCTGTCGCACACGGCGCTTATCGGCTTCGCCTTCTTCAGCCTGCTGCAGCTCGTCTTCGCCTACGCCTGGGGCGGCGCCGCGCCATTCTGGCTGTTCTACGTGCTCCTGATCCCGACCTTCTGCCTGTTCGGTTTCATCGGGACCAACTTCAACGCGCTGGCGATGGATCCGCTCGGCCACGTCGCGGGCACGGCGTCGTCGGTGCTCGGCTGCATGCAGACGCTGGGCGGCGGCCTGATCGGCGCGATCATCGGCTACACCTATGACGGCACGCTGACGCCGCTCTTCGTCGGCTTCGTCGTGCTGTCCGCCCTGTCGCTGATCGCCGTCTTCGTCGCCGAAGGCGGCCGGCTGTTCGAGCCGCGCAACGCGCCGGACGCGCGTACGGCGCACGAGGTCGCCCAGCACACTTTCGCTGAATAGCGGATGCGGCCGGCCTCTCGCCTCAGCGCGAGAGGTCAACACCTTCCGGGAACAGCGCGGTCTGCAGCTCGCGCCAGCTCTCGGCGCCCGGCGCGAGCAGGATGCCGCCCTCGACGTGGCCCGGCCGGTAAGGCGAGCCGTCGAGACGGCGCAGATGACCCCCGGCCTCCTCCGCGATCAGGGCGCCCGCAAGGTGGTCCCACGGCATCGTCGAGGCCGCGCACAGGAAGTGGAGCCCGCCGCTCGCCGCGAGCCTGTACTCGTGACCGGAGCAGCGGTAGTTCGCGGCGATCCGAACCTGGTCGAGCCGTGCCACGAGCCGGTGCCGAGCCTGCGGCGCGAAGTGCGTCGTGCCGATGCTGCCGACCATGTCCGCGACCGGGACGGGATCGGCCACGGTCAGCCGCTCGCGCCGTCCGTCGGTGAAGACGTGCCAGGCACCCCCGCCCCGCTCGGCCAGCATCACGTCGTCGCCCATCGGGTCGTAGATGGCCCCGGCCACCGTCTCGCCCTTCGCCACGACCGCCGCCATGACAGCGAACAGCGGCGCGCCGGCGGCATAGTTGGCGGTGCCGTCGATCGGGTCGACGACGATGCACAGGTCCGCAGTGCCGACCGCCTCGAGCAGGCGCTTGTCGGCCGCTACGGATTCTTCGCCGACGAAGACGGCATCCGGCCAGAGTGCCGCGCACCCGTTTCGGATGAAGCGCTCGGCTGCCTCGTCCGCCTCGGTCACGAGGTCGATCGCCGACGTCTTGCGGCGAATGTCGCCGGCGCCGAGACGGCGGAAGCGCGGCAGCACCTCGGCGGCGGCGGCGCGGCGCAGGATGTCGGCCAGGCGCCCGACGTCGATGGTCTCGTTCATGCGAAGGCTCCGGGTGTCGGCGCGAGGGCGGAGAAGTCGAACAGCGCCGGGTCGAGGAGATGGCTGGGGCGGACGTTGCCGAGCGCCCGGATCATCACGTCCTTGCGGCCCGGGAAGCGCGTCTCGAGATCGGCGAGCATCGCCTTCATCGCGTTGCGCTGCAGGCCGTCCTGGCTGCCGCACAGGTCGCACGGGATGATCGGCACGGCGAGCCCGGCCGAGAGCCTGGCAAGATCCTCCTCAGCCGAAAAGATCAGCGGGCGCAGCACCATCACATCGCCCTCGTCGTTGAGGAGCTTGGCCGGCATCGAGGCCAGCCGACCGCCGTGGAAGAGGTTCATGAAGAAGGTCTCGAGCGCGTCGTCGCGGTGATGGCCGAGCACCAGCGCCTCGCAGCCCTCTTCGCGGGCGACGCGGTAGAGATGGCCGCGGCGCAGGCGCGAGCAGAGCGAGCAGTAGGTTGCGCCCTCCGGCACCTTCTGCGTGACCACCGAATAGGTGTCGCGATACTCGATCCGATGCGCAATGCCGTGCCGCGTCAGGAACTCGGGCAGGACATGCTTGGGAAAGTTGGGCTGGCCCTGGTCGAGGTTGCAGGCCAGGAGATCGACCGGCAGCAGGCCGCGCCATTTGAGGTCCAGGAGGACCGCCAGGAGTGCGTAGGAATCCTTGCCGCCGGACAGGCCGACCAGCCAGCGGGCGCCCGGCCGCGCCATCGCGTGGCTCTCGATCGCCTCGCGCGCTTGCCGCAGCAGGCGCTTGCGCAGCTTCTTGAAGGAAACCGATGTCGGCGCACCGCGGAAGAGCGTGTGCTCGCCGCCCGCGGTCTCGTCACTGTCGCGGTCCTCGACTGCCGCGACCTCGCCGCCGTCCTCGAGCATCGGCGCCCACCCCGCTGGTTCCATGTCCGGCGACCGCCTTACACCCCGATGCCGCAAAAAGAAAAGGCCGCCTCGAAAGGCGGCCTGATAGTCGGGTCTTGGAACAGATCAGCGAGAATAAAACTCTACGACCAGGTTTGGTTCCATCTGCACCGCATACGGCACGTCGCCCAGGCCGGGCACGCGCGCATAGGTCGCGACCATCTTCTGGTGATCGGCCTCGATGTAGTCCGGCACGTCGCGCTCGGCGAGCTGCGTCGCCTCGATCAGCACGGTCAGCTGCTTGGACTTCTCGCGCACCTCGATGACGTCGCCGGCCTTGCAGATGTAGGAGCCGATGTTCGTGCGGCGGCCGTTGACGTTGACGTGGCCGTGGTTGACGAACTGGCGGGCGGCGAAGATCGTCGCAACGAACTTCGCGCGATAGACGATCGCGTCGAGACGGCTCTCCAGCAGGCCGATCAGGTTCTCGGAGGTGTCGCCCTTGCGGCGCGCGGCCTCCTCGTAGGTCTTGCGGAACTGCTTCTCGGAAACGTCGCCGTAGTAGCCCTTCAGCTTCTGCTTGGCGCGCAGCTGCAGGCCGAAGTCGGACATCTTGCCCTTGCGGCGCTGGCCGTGCTGGCCCGGGCCGTACTGGCGACGATTGACCGGGGACTTCGGACGGCCCCAGATATTCTCGCCGAGGCGGCGATCGATTTTGTACTTGGCGGATTCGCGCTTGCTCATCGCATTTCCTTCAAACAAGAAAACCCGACAGACCATCCTGCCGGGCGAGGAAACGCGCCCTCCTCTGCCCGCCGCATCGGCGGACCGACAGGACGGCGAGCGCAAGTGCGAAGCCGTCCACGGGACACGTCGGAACCGGCCACGCGCAGCGCTGCCGGTCGCGCGTTTCCCTATCGGCGCCGCCGTCGCATGTCAACCGGATGACGGGCTCAGTATTTGGCGATGACCCAGACGGCGTGGATGATGCCCGGGAAGTAGCCGAGCAGCGTCAGGAGAAGATTGATCCAGAACTGCTTGCCGAGACCGACCTGCAGAAAGACGCCGAGCGGCGGCACGAGGATTGCGATGAGGATGCGGATGAGGTCCATGACGCTGCCGTTCACATTGCGGTTGACCGCTTGAACGAACGGCGGCAGGCCGCGTTCCGCCCGGTGTCGAAGCGTGCGAAGCGTTGCTGCGACATCCCGGCCTTCTCCCGGCACTGCCGACATCCAGTTAAACGACGCAGCCTGCGCCCTGACGATCGGGCCACCGACACAAGGAACTTCTGCATGCCTTCGACCCGCGCCCGCCTCGCCTGCCTCGCCCTCGCTGCGGCGACCGCCACCGCCTCGGCGGCCTTTGCCGACACGGCCTATCTCGATCGCTTCGAAGGCAGCTGGAAGGGCTCCGGCAAGGTGCTGCGCGACGTCGACCCGTCGCCGCGCTCGGTCAGCTGCTCGATGGGGAGCAAGCGGCCGGACGCCAACCACATCACGCTCAGCGGCACCTGCCGCGCGCTCGTCGTCTTCACCCGCGAGATCGGCGCCGATATCCGCTACGACCCCGCCTCCAAGCGCTATTCCGGCACCTATACGGGCGCCAAGAGCGGACCGGCGTCCCTGTCCGGCAAGCAGGACGGGAACGCCATCGTCTTCGCCGTCCGGTATGGCAAGCCGATCTTCGGCGACACCGACGCGGTGATGACCATCACCAACACCGGCAAGGGCTCCTTCAGCCTGGTCGTCACCGATCAGGTCGACGGAAAGACGATCCAGACGTCGAACGTGTCGTTCAAGAAGTCCTGAGTCACTTCAGCGTCCGCTCGTCGGCGCGCCAGCAGGAGCAAGCAGCGGCCGAAGCCGCCGGTCCCCGGGCCAGGGAACGATTAAGCCGCGGGTCGTTTCCCCACTGGAGAGAGGTGCCGGCAGGCGATAGGGGGCGCGGACACTTACGGCAACGTCTCCGCCACCGCCCTCACCCTCTGCGCGCTGCCGCGCGCATCCACCCTCTCCCGCATGCGGGAGAGGGTTTCACGCCGCCGTCTCGAGCCCGAACCCGTGCAGCAAGCGTCGCGTCGCATGGTCGGCACTCCCGGAGGTGAAGATCACGCGATCGAAGCCCTCTGGCAGTGTCGCCGGCGGCTCGGGCAGCAGCTTCAGCGCCTGCCGGGCGATCGCCTCGGCCGGGTCCAGCCAGTCGACCGGCCAGGGCGCGACCTTGCGCAGCGCGTTGGCAAGGAAGGGATAGTGCGTGCAGGCGAGCACGACGATGTCGGTGCGCTGACCGGCCTGCTCGAGGAAGCAGTCTCCCGCCTCGGCGAGAAGCTCCTCGGGATCGACGGTCCCCGTGCGCAGGAAGTGTTCGGCCATCGGAGCGAGCCGTGCCGAGCCGACGAGCCGGACGTGGCACTCGCGCGCGAACTGGTCGATCAGCCCGCGCGTGTAGTCCCGGCGCACGGTGCCCGGCGTCGCGAGCACGCTGACGAGGCCCGACCGGGTGCGTTCGGCTGCGGGCTTGATCGCCGGCACGGTTCCCACGAACGGAATGGAGAAGCGCGCGCGGAGCGCCGGCATCACCAGCGTCGAGGCGGTGTTGCAGGCGATCACCGCCAGCGCCGGATCGTACTCGGTAAGAAGGTCGTCGAACAATGCGACGATGCGCTCCACCAGCGCCGCCTCCTCCCAGTCGCCATAGGGAAAGCCTGCATCGTCGGCGACGTAGAGAAAGCGCCGGTCGGGCATCACCACCCGCAGTTCGCGCAGGACGGTGAGGCCGCCGATCCCGGAATCGAAGACGATGACCGGCCGGTCGCTCACGAGCGGTGCTCGCCGAGGGCGCGGTCGATCGACTTCAGCACGCCGCGCAGCGTGCGAACCTCCGGCTCGGCGAAGCCGGCCTTGGTCAGCATCGTCCTCAGATTGGCCACCATCACCTCCCGCTTCTCCGGCGGATAAAAGTAGCCGACCTCGTCCAGCGTGTCCTCGAGATGGTGGAACAGGCGGTGCAGGTCGTCCTTGCTTGCGGGCGCCACCTCCGGAGCGACGAAGCGCGGACGGCTGTTCTCGCCGCGGCCGGACTTCATCCACTCGTAGCTCATCAGCAGCACCGCCTGCGCGATGTTGAGCGAGGCGAAGGCCGGATCGACGGGAAAGGTGACGATCTCGTCGGCGAGCCCCACCTCCTCGTTCGACAGGCCGAAGCGCTCGCGCCCGAAGAGGATGCCGCCGGCCTGCCCGGCCTCGACGCGGCTGCGCAGCTCCTGGCCCGCCTCGTCCGGCCCGCGCACCGGCTTGAAGCTGTCGCGCGGCCGCGCCGTGGTCGCAAGCACGTAGGTCAGATCGGCGACCGCCGCCTCGACCGTATCGAAGAGGCGGACGGCGTCGATCACGTGGTCGGCGCGGGACGCCGCGGCGCGCGCCTTGTCGCTCGGCCAGCCGTCGCGCGGGTTCACCAGCCGCAGGTCGGCGAGGCCGAAATTGGCCATCGCCCGCGCCACCATGCCGATGTTCTCGCCGAGCTGCGGCTCGACGAGAACGATGGAAGGCCCCCGCGCGATCGGCGCGACACTGTGATCGGTACCAGCCAAGACAAAGCTCCTTTGCGGGCGGCTGATACTCCGAACCCGGAGGGCGGCCAAGGGCTGCGGCGCCGCAGTCCCTCAGTCCGTCAGGCTGTCGATCCCGTCCCAGGCCTCGCGCCGTGCCTGGTCGGGGTCGGCGAGGATGCTGTCCCGCGTGTCGAACACCAGCGTGCGGCGCCGGTCCCGGTCGTAGCGCGGCCACCCCAGCGCGGGCGCGCCATCGCGGACGAAGGCGAGCCAGTGCGCCTTCATCCGGTCGGAGAGGTCGCGCCGCTCGCCATCCGGCATCAGCCCGAAATAGGCACTGCGGAACGGCCGGGCGAAGTCATCGAACAGCAGCGGCAGATCGACCGAATGCGTCGCGCCGAGATTGGACAGCACGCCCCTGAGGCCCCAGTCGAGGCGATAGGCATAGGTCGGCGCACGCGCCGCATGGGCCTCGGCGAGATGCTGCGCCGGCATCCGGAACAGAAGATCGGTGCCGAAGGCGACGTCGCCCTCGTGCCCGGCCGGATAGGCCGCCGCCACCCGCGCGGCGCGCGCCTCTCCCGCAATCGCGGCGACCCAGGCCGTCAGGGCCTGCCGATCGGCCTCCAGCGGCATCACCGGCAGGTCGCTGAAGAAGGAGAACTCGTCGCGATTGGTGCCAACGATGAGCGGCACCGGCGAGGTCTCCGCGTAGAGACGCGCCAGAGGGCGCTCCGGGACCTGCGCTCCGTCGAGGTAAGGCCGCGACGGGATGCCCGCATGCGCGCGCGAAAGAGCCTGGGCAACACGACCGAAGGCCCGCGTCGGCAGCTTCAAGAGCGGCGCCGGGTCCTTGCCGAGGTCGAGCACCCGCAGGACGTCCTGCGCCACCGCGGCAGCCCGCGCACGCGAATGGAACAGGTTGATGCCGCCCGACTGCAGGATCGCCCGGTGAAACAGCGGCCAGGATGGCCGGTGCAGCAGATGGAATCCGACCGAGGCCGCCCCGGCCGATTCGCCCATCAGGGTCACCGCTCCCGGATCGCCGCCGAACGCCTCGATGTTGTCGCGCACCCATTCGAGCGCCAACCGCTGATCGAGCAGCCCGGCATTCGGCACGAAGCGTTCGTCGTCGGGGAAGAGTTCGGCAAAGCCGTTGAAGCCGATAAGACCCAGCCGATAGTTCAGGGTGACCACGACCACGTCGCCCCGGCGGGCGAGGTCGCCGCCCGGATACTGCGCGCCGGCGCCGAGCACGAAGCCGCCGCCGTGGACGAAGACCAGCACCGGCCGACGCCCGTCGACGCCCGGGGTCCAGACGTTGAGGTTGAGGCAGTCCTCGCCGAAGCTCCAGACCGAGCCGAGAAGCTGCGCCCAGGGCTCGGGCAAGGCGCGGCGCTGCGGCGCGGCCATGCCGTAGGTCAAGGCATTGAAGCCCCGCGTGAACGGTCGCCTCGGGACCGGCGCCGCGAAGCGCCTGTCACCGGCGATCGGCTCCGCATAGGGAATGCCGAGAAACTCGCTGACGCCGTCGCGCTCACGCCCGGACACGATCCCGCACGGGGCATCGACGGTCACGGTGGTACTGAACGCAAACGCCTCCAACATGCCCGAACCGGTCCCCTGGCTGCCCCCGCGAACGCTTTGCCTGCAGCGGATGCGGTGTTATAGCCCGCCGCATCCGCTGCAGGAGTAGGCGGCGCTCGGCGCCGCGACGGTCGTCCGTTCTATCAGGAAGGAACTAACGCATGGCGAAGATCAAAGTCCAAAATCCGGTGGTGGAACTGGACGGCGACGAGATGACGCGCATCATCTGGCAGTTCATCAAGGACAAGCTGATCCACCCCTACCTCGACGTCGATCTTCACTACTACGACCTGTCGATCCAGAAGCGCGACGAGACCGACGACCAGATCACCGTCGACGCGGCGAACGCCATCAAGTCGATCGGCGTCGGCGTGAAGTGCGCCACGATCACGCCCGACGAGGCGCGGGTGCAGGAGTTCGGCCTGAAGAAGATGTGGCGCTCGCCGAACGGCACGATCCGCAACATCCTCGGCGGCGTGATCTTCCGCGAGCCGATCATCATGCAGAACGTGCCGCGCCTGGTGCCGGGCTGGACCAAGCCGATCATCGTCGGCCGCCACGCCTTCGGCGACCAATACCGCGCCACCGACTTCCGCTTCCCCGGCAAGGGCAAGCTGACCATCAAGTTCACCGGCGAGGACGGCCAGACGATCGAGCACGAGGTGTTCGACGCACCAGGCTCGGGCGTCGCGATGGCGATGTACAACCTCGACGACTCGATCAAGGACTTCGCGCGGGCCTCGTTCAACTACTCGCTCCAGCGCGGCGTGCCCTGCTACCTCTCCACCAAGAACACGATCCTGAAGGCCTATGACGGGCGCTTCAAGGACATCTTCCAGGAGATCTACGACGCCGAGTTCAAGACGAAGTTCGAGGCGCAGAAGCTCTGGTACGAGCACCGCCTGATCGACGACATGGTGGCGGCCGCGCTGAAGTGGTCGGGCGGCTATGTCTGGGCCTGCAAGAACTACGACGGCGACGTGCAGTCCGATATCGTGGCGCAGGGCTTCGGCTCGCTCGGCCTGATGACCTCGGTCCTGATGACGCCGGACGGCGAGACCGTCGAGGCCGAGGCCGCCCACGGCACGGTGACCCGGCACTACCGCCAGCACCAGCAGGGCCAGCAGACCTCGACCAACCCGATCGCCTCGATCTTCGCCTGGACCCGGGGCCTCGCGCACCGTGGCAAGCTCGACGGCAACGACGATCTGAAGCACTTCGCCGAGACGCTGGAGACGGTCTGCATCTCGACGGTCGAGAGCGGCTCGATGACCAAGGATCTCGCGCTCCTCATCGGTCCCGAGCAGCCCTGGCTCTCCACCACCGGCTTCCTCGACAAGATCGACGCCAACCTGCAGGCGGCGATGGCCAAGGGCTGATCGAATCCATGTCGAGCGCCGTCAGTTGTTACGGCGCTCGACATTGAGAGCAGTCGGTAAGGCTACTGATAATCTGCGCGAAGAGCCTGCAGGTGCGCGAAGTTCTCCGCGGGCAACCCTCCAGCGAGCGCGGCGATATAAAGCTCCAGATCCGCCGTCAACAGATATGCCCCGGTTTCCGCCATGCGGAGCAGCACAGCGTCAGTGACGCCGAGGCGCGCATATTCGGCTCGTCCGGCGGCGTGGACGGTGGCGACAAACTGCTCCTCGGAACTCGCAAACAACGCGCGGAGCATCTCCCCATATCGACTGCTCAAGGGCCGATCCGCGTGACGGATGAGGTTTGAAGTGTCCGTCGCAACGTTTGGGCAGAGGATTAGTCCCGAGAACTGCCGAACTCGCTCGGAAAGGATCAAAAAGTCCTTTGCGTCATAGGCGCGAAGGCGCTTGTGTCTCGCGATGTGCTCGACTCCGACCAGACCGACGGTCAGGAGCAGCAAAAGGTTGCTGTCGAGAACGAGCGGAATCCGCGCCATTCACTGTGCGAACTCTCGCTGTTTCAGCGACACCACGGTCCCGTCCTCGTCCCGAACCTTCACCACCTTGTAGTCACGGCGCGCGTGCGCGTCGCGAAGCAAGGCAGCGACCGAATTCGTGCTACTCCAGGGACGGGAAAAGCCGAGGGTAATGCTCCAGGCGGCCGCAGAGCCATCGAACTCGATTTCCTCAAGACCGAGGTCACGGATCTGCTCGTCCTGCAGCAGGTCGCTGACATAGGCTTTCGCGGCCTTGACGGCGTCTTTGGCGTCCATGTTCGATCCTTCGCGCCTTATCGATCGACCACAGAATGTAGCGGTGAGATCGGAAGTGCGGAAGACCGATAGAGGGTTGCGGTCAGCCGGCCAGCGCCCGCTCGACCGCGGCGACCGCCTCGCCCGCCTTGTCGGCCTCCGGCCCACCGGCCTGCGCCATGTCGGGGCGCCCGCCGCCGCCCTTGCCGCCGATCGCCTCGGCCGCCGCGCGCACCAGCGCCACCGCGTCGAGCTTGTCGGTCAAGTCGGGCGTGACGCCGACGACGACGCTCGCCTTGCCGTCGGCGACGCCGACGAAGGCGACGACGCCCGAGCCGAGCCCGGCCTTGGCCTCGTCCACGAGGCCCTTGAGGTCCTTGCCGGAGACGCCCTCCAGCACGCGGCCGAGGAAGCTGATCCCAGCAACCTGACGCGTCGCCGGGGCGCCTACCTGGCTCCCGTCGCCGGCAAGCGCCAGCTTCTTCTTCGCCTCGCCGAGCTCGCGCTCCAGCCGCCGGCGCTCGTCGACAAGCGCCTCGACGCGCTCGGCCGCATCGCCCGGCGCCACCTTCAGCGCCGCCGCGATGCGGCGCACGCGCGCGTCCTGTTCAGTGAGATAATCACGCGCGGCCTGTCCGGTCAGCGCCTCGACGCGGCGCACGCCGGCGCCGACGGCGCTTTCCGACAGGATCCGCACGAGGCCGATGTCGCCGGTTGCCCGGACGTGGGTGCCGCCGCAGAGTTCGACCGAGTAGGTCTTGCCGGCCTTCTCCCCCTCCTCCGCCGCGCCCATCGACACGACGCGGACCTCGTCGCCGTACTTCTCGCCGAACAGGGCCATGGCGCCGGATGCAATGGCGTCGTCGACCGCCATCAGCCGCGTCTCGACCGGCGCGTTCTGCAGGACGACGCCGTTGGCGAGCCGCTCGACCGCGGCGAGTTCCGGCGCCTCCATCGGCTTGGGGTGCGAGAAGTCGAAGCGCAGCCGGTCGGGTGAGACCATCGATCCCTTCTGCGCGACATGCGTACCGAGAACCTCGCGCAGCGCCTCGTGCAGAAGGTGGGTTGCCGAATGGTTGGCGCGGATCTTGGTCCGGCGCGCGTGATCGACGACGAGTTCGAGCGCCGCACCGACGGCGAGTTCCCCCTGCGCGACATGTCCGCGATGGACGAACAGGCCGTTCGCGACCTTCTGCGTGTCCTCGACCGTCACCACCACGCCCTCGCCGCGCAAGACGCCGGTGTCGCCGAGCTGACCGCCCGACTCGCCGTAGAAGGGCGTCTGGTTGAGGATCACCGAAACGGCCGTGCCGGCACCCGCCGCCCGTGTCTCCTTGCCGTCCACCACGAGCGCGAGGACGACGCCCTCGGCGCTCTCGGTGTCGTAGCCGAGAAATTCGGTGGCGCCGACCCGCTCGCGGATCGGAAACCAGATCGCGTCGGACGAGGCCTCGCCCGAGCCAACCCAGCTCGCGCGGGCCTCGGCCTTCTGGCGCTCCATCGCGCTGTTGAAGCCGTCGAGATCGACCGCGATCCCGCGGGGGCGCAGCGCGTCCTGCGTCAGGTCGAGCGGAAACCCGTAGGTGTCGTAGAGGCGGAAGGCGGTGTCGCCGGCGAGCTTGTCGCCGCTGCCCATGCCCTCGGTCGCCTCGGTCAGCAGCGATAGGCCACGGTCGAGCGTTTGCCCGAAGCGCTTCTCCTCGAGCTTCAGCGTCTCGGTCGTCAGCGCCTCGGCCCGCACCAGCTCCGGATAGGCGCGGCCCATCTCGGCGACCAGCGTCGGCAGGACGCGGTAGAGAACCGGCTCGCGCGCGCCGAGCAGCTTGGCGTGGCGCATGGCGCGCCGCATGATCCGCCGCAGCACGTAGCCGCGGCCCTCGTTCGACGGCAGGACGCCATCGGCGATCAGGAAGGCGGCCGCGCGGATGTGGTCGGCGATCACCCGGTGGCTCGCGGCCTGCGCGCCCTCGGCCTTCGAGCCGATGACGTCCTCGACCGTCGCGATCAGTCGGCGGAACAGGTCGATCTCGTAGTTCGACTGGACGCCCTGCAGGATCGCCGCCATCCGTTCGAGCCCCATGCCGGTGTCGATCGACGGACGCGGCAGGTCGACGCGCGTCGCCTTGTCGACCTGCTCGAACTGCATGAACACGAGGTTCCAGAACTCGAGGAAGCGGTCGCCGTCCTCGTCCGGGCTGCCGGGCGGTCCACCGAACACACTCTCGCCCTGGTCGAAGAAGATTTCCGAGCACGGGCCGCAGGGGCCGGTGTCGCCCATGGTCCAGAAGTTGTCGGAGGTCGGGATGCGGATGATCTTGTCGTCGGAGAAGCCGGCGATGCGCTTCCACAGCCCCGCGGCCTCCTCGTCCTCCGAATAGACGGTGACGAGCAGCCGATCCTTCGGCAGGTCGAACTCGCGGGTGATCAGCGTCCAGGCGAGTTCGATCGCCTGCTCCTTGAAATAGTCGGCAAAGGAGAAGTTGCCGAGCATTTCGAAGAAGGTGTGATGGCGCGCGGTGTAGCCGACATTGTCGAGATCGTTGTGCTTGCCGCCGGCGCGGACCACCTTCTGGGCCGTCGTGGCGCGGCTGTAGGGACGGGTCTCGAGGCCGGTGAAGACGTTCTTGAACTGCACCATCCCGGCGTTGGTGAACATCAGCGTCGGGTCGTTGCGCGGCACGAGCGGCGACGATGCGACCTTCTCGTGCCCATTGCGGGCAAAGAAGTCGAGAAAGGTCGACCGGATCTCGTTGACGCCACTCATGCTGAAAGCCTTCGATGTTCGGAGCTGCGACGCGCGCGACATGCCGCGCGGAACGCGGGTTTTAACGGCGGGCGGCGGTGCTGTCCATTGCATCCGCGGCTTGCAAGCCGTGCCGGATGCCGCCAGCCGACCCGCCCACCGGACGCGAAAAAGCCGCCCGGCGGCGGCCGGGCGGCTTTTTCGAACGAACGCGCGGCGCTGAGGTCTACTCGTCGGCCTCGCCGCCCTCCTCGCCGCCCTTGTCGAGCAGCTGCTCGGCGATCAGGCCGGCATTCTGGCGCACCGCCAGCTCGATCTCCTGGGCGACGTCCGGGTTGTCGCGCAGGAACTGCTTGGCGTTCTCGCGGCCCTGGCCGAGGCGCTGGCTGTTGTAGGAGAACCAGGCGCCCGACTTCTCCACGATGCCCGACTTGACGCCGAGATCGACGAGCTCGCCGGTCTTGGAGACGCCCTCGCCATACATGATGTCGAACTCGACCTGCTTGAACGGCGGCGCGAGCTTGTTCTTGACCACCTTGACGCGGGTCTGGTTGCCGACCGCCTCGTCACGGTCCTTGATCGCGCCGATGCGGCGGATGTCGAGACGGACCGAGGCGTAGAACTTCAGGGCGTTGCCGCCGGTGGTGGTCTCGGGCGAGCCGAACATCACGCCGATCTTCATGCGGATCTGGTTGATGAAGATCACCATGCACTTGGAACGGCTGATCGAGCCGGTGAGCTTGCGCAGCGCCTGGCTCATGAGGCGCGCCTGCATGCCGGGCAGCGACTCGCCCATCTCGCCCTCGATCTCGGCCCGCGGCGTCAGCGCGGCGACGGAATCGATGACGAGGACGTCGATCGCGCCGGAGCGCACCAGCGTATCGGCGATCTCCAGCGCCTGCTCGCCGGTATCCGGCTGCGAGATCAGCAGATTCTCGAGGTCGACGCCGAGCTTGCGGGCATAGACCGGGTCGAGCGCATGCTCGGCGTCGATGAAGCCGCAGATGCCGCCCTTCTTCTGCGCCTCGGCGACCGTGTGCAGCGCCAGCGTCGTCTTGCCCGAGCTTTCCGGGCCGTAGATCTCGACGATGCGGCCCTTCGGAAGGCCGCCGATGCCGAGCGCGATGTCGAGGCCGAGCGAGCCGGTGGACACCGTGTCGATCTCGACGATCTTCTCGTTGGCGCCGAGCCGCATGATCGAGCCCTTGCCGAACGCACGCTCGATCTGCGACAGCGCGGCGTCGAGAGCCTTGTCCTTGTCCAACGATCTATCCTCTACGAGACGAAGCGTGTTCTGTGCCATGCGAGACGCCCTTATTCCATGCGGGATAGAGCAACGCAATCGCGCTGCGCCTGCAGCTTTCGTACCGTATTTGTTCTCATGTGGCAAGCGATGATCCCGATCTGTTCTCGTCTCTGTTCGCAGCGACGTTCCCGCGTGGACGTAGGGCGCGGCGCGTGAGCGGCGCGGCATCCGCGGCGCACCCTGCGGTCGTGGTGGGCGCGGGACACGTCGATCGCCGGGCGCGGTCGGCGCAGCCCTATCGCGCCGGCGCCTCCAATCCCGGACGCCTGCAGGTGTCGGTAGGCGGCGCCGGCTTGAACGCAGCGTCGGCCATGCGCGCCTTCGGCGCGCCGGTCGGCCTGATCGGCGCGCGCGGCGGCGATGCGGACGGCGAGCGGGTGGCCGAGACGCTGGCCGCCGCCGGCATCGCCGACCTCGCCACCACCTGGCTCGACCGCGCGACACCGAGCTACACCGCCATCCTCGACGACCGCGGTGAGCTCGTCGCGGGCGTCGCCGACATGGCGCTCTACGACCTGATTTCGCCGCGCCTTCTCCAGCGCCGCCACATCCGTGAAGCGCTGGCCGCCGCACCGAGCCTCCTCGTCGACGCCAATCTGCCGGTGGCGACCCTCGAGGCCGTCGTCGAGGGGGCGGCGGGGCGTCCGGTGGCCGCGATCGGCGTCTCGCCAGCGAAGGTCGGACGGCTCGCCGCCCTGCTGCCGGCGCTGTCGCTCCTCTTCGTCTCGAGGGCCGAGGCGGCCGTGCTCGCCAGAACCGAGGCGCGCGAGGCGATGGCCCCCGCCGATCTTGCGCTGCGCCTTGCCGCGCTCGGCGTGCGCCGCGCGGTGGTCACCGACGGCCCACATCCGTTGGCCGTCCTGGAGGACGGTGCGGTGCGCCTGCTCGCGCCACCCCCGCTCGGCGCGGTCGCCGACGTCACCGGCGCGGGCGACTGCCTCGCCGGCACGGCATTCCAGGCCGTCTGTCGAGGCATGCCTCTCGCCGAGGCGGCGGCGCTCGGTGTGGCCGCCTCCTGTCTTCTGATATGCGGCTTGCCGGCGACCACGCCGGGCTTCGCCGCGCAGGCCGAGCGCTTCGCGGCACGGCTTGCCCCGCCCGTACAGCCCGGAGAGACCCGAGATGACAGCTGAGCTTCCGTTCCGCATGAATGCGGAGGTCGCGGCCGCCCGTGCCGCGGGGCGTCCAATGGTGGCGCTCGAATCCACCATCATCACCCATGGGATGCCCTGGCCCGACAATCTGCGCATGGCGCGCCGGGTCGAAGCGATCGTGCGCGAGGCCGGCGCCGTGCCGGCGACGATCGCGGTGCTGGACGGTCGAGTGACGATCGGGCTCGAGGCCGGCGAGCTGGAGGCGCTCGCGCAAGCGAAGGACGTCCTGAAGCTGTCGCGCGCCGACCTTGCCTATGCCGTGGCGACGGGGCGCACCGGCGCGACGACGGTGGCCGCGACGATGATCGCCGCGGCGCGGGCCGGCATCGCGGTCTTCGCCACCGGCGGCATCGGCGGGGTGCACCGGGGGGCCGCCGAGAGCTTCGACGTCTCGGCGGACCTGAAGGAGTTCGCGCGCAGCGCGGTGATCGTCGTCGCCGCCGGCGCGAAGGCGATCCTGGACCTGAAGAAGACGCTCGAAGTTCTCGAGACCGAGGGCGTACCCGTGGTTGGATTCCGGACGACGGAGTTTCCGTCCTTCTGGTGCCGCAGTTCGGGGCTGCCGGCGCCGCTGCGTCTCGACACCGCGGCGGAAGTCGCCGCCTTCCAGCGGGCGCGCCAGGCGCTCGGCCTCGCCGGCGGGATGCTCGTCGCCAACCCCGTACCGCCGGAGCATGCCCTCGATCCCGCAACCGTCGGAGCCTGGATCGAGCAGGCGCTCCGCGACGCAGATGCGGCGGGCATCGCGGCGAAGGCGGTGACGCCCTTCCTGCTCGGCCGGATCTTCGAGCTCAGCGGCGGCCGCTCGCTGAAGACCAACATCGCGCTGGTCGAACACAACGCCAGCGTGGCGGCGGGGATCGCCGTGGCGCTGACGTGCGCTACTCGTCCAGCGCCGACTTGACCGCCAAAGCCAGATCGCGCAGCGAGAAGGGCTTGGCGAGGAAGCCGAACTTGATGCCGTCCGGCAGGTTCTTGGCGAAGGCGTCCTCGGCATAGCCGGAGACGAAGATGAACTTCAGGTCCGGCCAGTCCTTGCGCAGCTCGGTCAGGAGCGTCGGGCCGTCCATCTCCGGCATCACCACGTCGGACACAACGAGATCGATCGTCTCGCCGATCTCCTGCATCAGCTCCAGCGCCTCGAGGCCGGAGGAGGCCTCGTGCACCTCGTAGCCGCGCATCTTCAGGGCGCGTACGTTGCCAGCCCGCACATGGTCCTCGTCCTCGACGAGGAGGATCGAAGCGGTGCCGGAGAGGTCGGTGCGGGCGTCGGCCGACGGCGGCGCAGCGTCGCCCCGCGCCGGAGCGAGCTCGGTTGGCACGTGCCGCGGCAGGAAGATGCGGAAGGTCGTGCCCTCGCCGTCGCGCGTATCGACGAAGATGAAGCCGTTCGACTGCTTGACGATGCCGTAGACCATCGACAGCCCGAGGCCTGTGCCCTTGCCGATCTCCTTGGTGGTGAAGAAGGGCTCGAAGATGCGCTCGGCGACTTCGGCGGGCATGCCGGTGCCGGTGTCGGCGACCTCCACGAGCACGTAGTCGCCCTCGGTCAGCTCCGGATAGTTGAAGCCCTTGACTTCGGCGGACGGCAGATTGCGCGTCGAGATGGTGATCGTGCCGCCGTCCGGCATCGCGTCGCGCGCGTTCTGAACGAGATTGGTGATCACCTGCTCGAATTGGCCGATGTCGGCCATGACCGGCCACAGGTCGCGCGCGTGCTGACGCTCCAGCGCCGCATGGTCCCCGCTCACCCGCTTCAGGAGAAGGTGCATGTCGGCGATCACGTCGGTGAGGTTCAGCATCTTCGGCCGCATGGTCTGGCGGCGCGAATAGGCGAGCAGCTGGCGCACCAGCGAGGCGGCGCGGTTGGCGCTCTGCTTGATCAGGAGAAGGTCCTGGAAGCTCGGGTCGCCGGTGCGGTGGTTGAGCAGCAGGAAGTCGACCGAAGCGGTGATGATCGTCAGGACGTTGTTGAAGTCGTGCGCGATGCCGCCGGCGAGATTGCCGATCGCCTGCATCTTCTGGCTCTTGGCGAACTGGTCCTCCAGCGCCCGCTGCTCGGTGATGTCGACGCCGTAGATGATCGCCATCTCGCCGGAGCTGTCCGGCAGGTCGGAGATCGGGCTCATGTAGAGCCGCACCGAGCGCGACGGCTCGCCGAGCGTCTCGGTGTCGATCGAGGGCGTACCCGCCTTGCCGCTCACCACGGCGGCCAGTGCATGGCGCAGCGCGTCGCGGTTCGCCTCCCGGATCGCCTCGGTGATCGCCGTCTCGCCGGTCGCCGCGCCTGCGCCGAACACGCGGGCGAACTCCGGGTTGGCGCGCACCACGCGGCCGTCGCCGTCGATCGCTGCAATCGCCATCGGCGACGAATTGAAGAAGCGGGTGAACCGGATTTCGGCCGCCTGAAGCGCGTCCCCGTCACCGTTGCCGACACTGCGCTTGAGGATCGCGGCGCGAAGGGCGCCGCGCGGCGCACCGCCGCTCGCCTCTGTCCGGCACAGCATGCGCACGGGCATCCGCTGGCCCGTGCCGGTGACGAAGTCGGCCTCGACGCGGCGGATCTCGCCAGGCGCAAGGTCGGCGAGTTCCTTTTCCACCCCGGTCCGCCCATCCTGCGTGAGAAGATCGCTGAAGGCCTGGACCCGCGGCCGGAAGCTGACGAGATCGAGACCGACCCACTCGGCGAGCGTGGCGTTGATGTAGATCAGCCGGCCCTCGTCGTCGGTCGCCAGATACCCGACCGGCGCCCGGTCGAGATAATCGATCGCGTGCTGCAGGTCGCGAAAGAAGGTCTCCTGCTCCTCGCGCTCGGAGGTGATGTCGGCGATCTGCCACGCCTGCAGGCTCGCCCGGTCGCCGTCGAGGGGACGGACCGAGGCGCGATACCAGTGCGGCGTCGGATCGCTTCCGGCAATGGCGCGGGCGAGGCGGAACTCCTCCTGCCCGGCGCGGCTGTCACGCGCCGAGTTGGCGAGGCGGTAGATCGCTTCGGAGGCGTCCGGCTCGCGCGCCAGAAGCCGTTCGATGGTGCGCACCTCCGCTGCTTCGCTCGCCCCGGTGATGTCGCCATAGGCGCGGTTGGCGTAGATCACCCGCCCCTTGCGATCGACGATCAGCGTGCCGACCGGCAGCGCCTCGACGAAGGCGCGGGCGATGGAGCCGTCGCCGGTCCGGCCGGCGAATTGCAGCAGCCCGAGGCAGATCGCGAAGATGGCGAGCATCCCGATCACCGCGAGCAAGCCGAAGATGATGAGGAGGGCCCGGTCGCCGAACGAGTTGCCGAACAGGGCGAGGCCGGCGGCCAGAAGAAACAGGAAGCCGCCGAGAGTCAGCAGGCGCCGGATGCCGCCGGCGCTCGCGCTTCGATCGACGAGAGGCCTGTTCGCCATTTCAACCGCCATTGTGCACCGGACCCCATATACCGTGCTTCGCACGCGGAAGCGACGTCGCAAACCCCCGGCGCCGCCGCGCATTCCTCGATTCGACGCCGGGCCGACGCTGCGCGACGAAGCTTGGGCGAAGATGGGGCCGCAAGCATCCGATCATCCGCCGTCCTCTCCACCCCGGTGACCGGCGCCCGGTCGCAATGCCCGGGAACACTTGTTCTCGCTCCGCTATTCCGGTCTATGAGTGCCTAGAATTTGAACGGAGTCTCACCAAAGCATGCGTGACTGGCTTGCCGCGACCCTCGGCGAGGGCTTCGCCTCGATTGCCTGGGTATTACTGGTCGCCCTCTTCGTCATCGCGCTCGCCGTCGTCCTGATCTGGCTGGCGCGGCGCACGATGGGCGGCGCGCTCGGCGTCGGGCCGAAGTCGCGCGCGCCGCGGCTCGCCATCGTCGATGCCACCGCGATCGATCCGAAGCGCAAGCTTGTCCTGGTGCGACGCGACGAGGTCGAGCATCTCGTGCTGATCGGCGGCCAGAACGACATCCTGATCGAGGCCAACATAGCCCGCGTGCCGGCCGCCCGCGGACGCACCGAGCCGCAGATCCGTCGCGAGCCCGAGACGGCCGCTCCGGGCCGGCCGGCCGGCCCGCCCCGCCCGCAGCCCCCGCAGCAGCCACGACAGCCGGTCCAGGCCGCTGCACCCCAGACGGCTCCCGCCGTCGCACCGGCCGTGGCGCCGGCGCCCAGGCCGGCCGCGCGAGCTCTCCCTCCGGTCCCGCCGGTCGAGCCGCCCCGCGAGCTCGCCGAGGCGGCGGAAACGCCTCAGTCCGCGGCTCCCGCACCGGCCGAACCGCCTCGCGAGGAGCGCGACGTCTCTGTTCCCTGGGCCGACAGGCTCGCGAGCCTGCCGGAGATCGAGACGCCGGAACCCGCGGCCGAACCCGCCGCAGGGTCACGCGAACAGCGGCCGCAGGAGGTGGTTCGCGAGGCCCCGGCAGCCGCCGTCCGTCGCCCTCCGGATAAGGAGAAGGCACTGCCGGCTGCGCCCACGGCGAGGCCGACGCCGCCGCGCTCCGTGGCGACCCCGACCCTGCCGCCTGCCGGCGAAGCGGGCATCCGGGCGCAGCCCGCCGCGCAGGCCGCCTCCTCGCCTCGTCCGTCGCCGGCGCAGCCGGACGCGCCCGCCCCCGTCAGTCCTCCGATCCAGCCGCCGCAGCCGCGCCCGCCGCAGCGCCCCGCCACCGGCGAAACTCCGCTGCCGAGCCTCAGCTCCTTCCTGGCGCGCGGCACCGGGGGCCAGCAGGAGGTTCGGCGGCCAGCACCGCCCGCACCGGCCGAACCGCCGGCGCCGGGCGAAGCCACGCCGGTTTCCGGCGAAACGGGATCAGCCCTTCCGCCCGCGCCGGAGGTGCAGCCGCCCGTCGTGCGCAGTTTCGCCAGCGCCATCCAGGCGCGTCAAAGCATCAACGGCGCTCCGATCCGCTCGATCCGCGACGCGGCCGCCCCAGCCAAACCATCGGCCGAGTCCCTCGCTGACGAGAACGACGGCCTCGACGAGTTGCTCGCCGCAGAACTCGATAAGGCGCCCCTGGTGGTGAGCCATCCCGCGGCCGGCGCGGAGGTGCGCGCACCTGAGCCGCGTGAGCGGCCCCGCCAGTTGAGCCTGGAGGAGGAGATGGAACGCCTTCTCGGCGACTTCAGCCTGGACGAGGACGACCGGCGGCCCTGAGGACGCGCGGAGGTCACTGGACAACGCGCAGCAGAAAGGCCGCTCGCGCGGCCTTGCAAAATCTCAGATCCGGATCTCGTGCACCCGCGCGAGACTCGGGCGCCGACGCCAGCCGACGATCATTGCCCGCCGTGGAGCCTCACTCGTCGCGGTAGACCCGCTCGCGCCGCTCATGGCGCTCCTGCGCCTCCAGGGACAAGGTCGCGATCGGACGCGCGTCGAGACGCTTCAGGCTGATCGGCTCGCCGGTTTCCTCGCAGTAGCCGTAGGAGCCGTCCTCGATGCGCTCCAGCGCCGCGTCGATCTTGGCGATCAGCTTGCGCTGACGATCGCGCGCCCTCAGCTCGATCGCCCGATCCGTCTCGGAGGATGCACGGTCGGCGATGTCGGACAGGTTGGCGTTGTCGTTGGCGAGCCCTTCGAGGGTCTCGCGCGCTTCCTTGAGGATGTCGTTCTTCCAGTCGAGCAGCTTCTTGCGGAAATATTCCCGCTGGCGCTCGTTCATGAAGCCGCCATCGTCCTGGAAGAGCGTGTCGGTGTCCAGCGTGCTGCTCATCTCGCATCCTCCAATGCCGCCACGGCGCGCTTATAGCGATGCTTCGCCCGCCAAACAAGCATCTGGGGTGCGCCGACCTTCCCCGAGGCTTGCGCCTAAGCCATGGTTTTGCCTCGGATTTCCTCAGCTCTTGCTGACCTCCGCCGGCTCACGGGGCCGTGAAAGCGAGCCGCGCGCCTCATGCGGCACGCGACTCGCCATGCCCGCGGAGGTTGTCGCAGCGGGCGGCATTGTCGATTGCGGGCGACTGAATCAGGCAGTAGGGAAGCCGGATGGTCGACACTGCCCTGCCGACGCTCATGCTGCTGCGCCACGCTCACTCGTCCTGGGACGTTGCGGGCCAGCGCGATCACGATCGACCGCTCGACGAGCGGGGACGGCGTGATGCCGAGGATCTGGGCAAGCGAATGGCCGCGGACGGGCTGCGCTTCGACGCGATTTTCTGCTCCACCGCGGTGCGGGCCCGCGAGACGCTGCAGGCGGTGCAGGGCGGCGCCTTCCCAAGCGCCGCCGTGGAATGGCGCGAGGCGCTTTATGCGCTCGGAGAGGAGGCCTACTACGCCGCCGTCCGGAGCCGGCCGCAGGCCCGGCTCACGCTGGTGGTCGGGCACAACCCGATGGTCGCCGCCTTCGCCGCCTCCCTCGCGGGCAGCCGGGAGCCGCAGGCGGTCGCAGCGCTCGAACACGGCTACCCGACCGCCGCGCTTGCCGTGCTCCGCTCGAGCCTGCCCCTCGGCGAGCTTGCACCCGGCTGCTGCCACCTCATCCGTCTGATCCGCCCGAAGGACGGCGAGCGAGGCTTCACGCCGACCTTGTGAACGGCTTCGCCCGCACCCTATATCCGGGACCGGGCTCCCTGCCCGACTGGTCCGCCAAGCGGGCCTCACGTCAACCCCTGCGCGCCCGACCTCGCCCATGACCTCCATCGCCGACGAGGCGCGCATCGCCATCGACACCCTGCGCGAGCGGACGGGCACGCTGTTCCATCCGACGCTGCGGCTCGGCGTCACCGGCCTGTCCCGCTCCGGCAAGACGGTGTTCATCACCGCGATCGTGCACAACCTGCTGCACGGCGGCCGGCTGCCGCTGTTCGATGCGCAGGCCGGGCATCGCATTGCCCGGGCCTATCTGGAAGAGCAGCCGGACGAGGCGGTGCCGCGCTTCCAGTACGAAGACCACATCCGCACCATCCTCGACGAGCGCCTGTGGCCGGCTTCGACAAGAGCGGTCTCCGAGCTCAGGCTGACGATCGACTACGAGTCGGCCTCCGGCTGGTCGCGCCTGTTCGGCAGCGGACGGCTGTCGCTCGACATCGTCGACTATCCGGGCGAGTGGCTGCTCGACCTGCCGCTCATGGAGAAGGACTTCGCGACCTTCTCCGCCGAAGCGCTCGAGCGTGCACGGCTGCCGGCTCGCACCGCGGAGGCAGCACCGTTCCTCGCCCTGCTGAGCGGCCTCGATCCGGCCGCCGACGCCGACGAGACCTTCGCGCAGCGGCTCCATGCGGCGTTCACCGGCTATCTCGAGGCGTGCCGGCAGGATCGCACGGCCCTCTCGACGCTTCCGCCCGGCCGATTCCTGATGCCGGGGGACCTCGAGGGGTCGCCGGCGTTGACCTTCGCGCCGTTGCCGGTGGAGCGCGGCCGCACCTATCCGCGCCGTTCGATCGCCACCCTGTTCCAGCGCCGCTACGAGGGCTACAAGAGCGTCGTCGTCAAACCCTTCTTCCGCGACCACTTCGCCCGGCTCGACCGGCAGATCCTGCTCGTCGACGTTCTCCAGGCGATCAATGCCGGACCGGCCGCGGTCCGCGATCTCGAGGAAGCCCTGGCCGACGTGCTGACGACCTTCCGCCCGGGGCGCACCAGCTGGCTCGGCTCCTGGCTATCCCACCGCATCGACCGCATCCTGATCGCCGCGACCAAGGCGGACCACCTGCACCGCGAGAGCCACCCGCGGCTCGACGCCGTGGTGCGCCGGCTGCTCGACGCGGCCATCCGGCGGGCGAAGTTCTCAGGCGCCAAGATCGACACCCTGGCGCTCGCTTCGGTGCGCGCGACGCGCGAAGCCACGGTCGATCATGGTGACGAGGCACTGCCGGTGATCGTCGGTACGCCCCTCGCGGGCGAGACGATCGCGGGCGAACGCTTCGACGGGCGGACCGAGACGGCGGTGTTTCCCGGCGACCTTCCAGCCGATCCGGACCGGTTGTTCCGGGGGAGCGGCACGAGCGAGGTGCACCCGCTCACCTTCGTGCGCTTCAAGCCGCCGCGGCTCGAACGCACGGCCGAGGGGCTGACACTGTCGCTGCCGCATATCCGGCTCGACCGGGCGCTGGAGTTCCTCCTTGGAGACCGGCTGGCATGAGCGACCGACGCGAACGTCCGCCCCTCGTCTTTCGGCTGGACCAGCTCGATCCGGCGTCCGGAAGGGTGCAGGCGGACACCGAAGAACGGGCCATGCCGCCGCCGGCGCGCGCTCCCCGGGCGGTGCAGGACCTGTCCCGGATCGCGTTCGAGCCGGACGAAGCGATCGACGACGATCTTCTCGGCGAACTCGCCGACGCGCCGGCCCGACCCCGCCGTCGCCGCTTCTCCTTTCTGAAGCTGTTCCTCGCCGCGCTCGGCGCGCTCCTGTCGCTCGCCGCCGGCCTCGCGGTGGACGCGCTGGTGCGCGACCTCTTCCAGCGCGCCGACTGGCTCGGCTGGACCGCGCTCGCGCTGGCCGGGCTTCTCCTCGTCGGTGCTCTCGGCCTCGTCGCCCGCGAGGCCACGGCCCTGCTGCGGCTGTCTGCGGTGGAGCGCGAGCGCCGCGCCGCCCAGGCCGCGTTCGATGCGGACTCGCGCACCGAGGCGGAGGGCGTCGTCGCCGGGCTCGTCGCGCTCCTCGCCGACCGTCCGGAGACGGCAGAGGGGCGGGCCCGGCTCGCCGCCCTCGAAGGCGAGGTGATCGACGGGCGCGATCTCGTTGCCCTCGCCGAACGCGAACTCCTGGTGCCGCTCGACGAGCGGGCAAAGGCGCTCGTGGCGAGCTCGGCCAAGCGCGTATCGGTGGTGACCGCCGTCAGCCCGAAAGCGCTGGTCGACGTCTCCTACGTCCTCCTGCAGACGATCCGGCTGATCCGCCAGGTCTCCGAGCTGTACGGCGCCCGGCCCGGAACGCTCGGCCTGATCCGGCTGACGCGTGACGTCGTCGCCCATCTCGCGGTGACCGGCTCGATCGCCATCGGCGACGGTGTGGTGCAGCAGCTCGTCGGCCACGGCCTCGCCTCGCGCCTCTCCGCACGCCTCGGCGAGGGCGTCGTCAACGGCCTGCTCACGGCCCGTGTCGGCATCGCCGCGATGGATCTCTGTCGGCCTCTGCCCTTCCTGCGGATCCGGCGCCCCCGCATCGGCGATTTCGCTACGGAGTTGAGCCCCTTGCCGCGATCGCCTGATGCACTGAAGGAGCGTCGAGGCACAGTCGCGCCTATCGATTAGGTCCCGGCATTCAAGCAATGATTAACCCTTCCGGGCGATAAACAAGGCTCACGTTTAGCGCCGCCCCGGAGAGGTTCCGTCGATGTTCCGTTCGCTTGCCGCCGCCCTCGCGCTCACCTCCGGTCTTGCCGCGGCGGCCGCTCCTGCCCATGCCGGCTCCGATGAGGCCTTCTTCCAGTCGGTGGCGGGTCGCTGGGTGGGACCGGGCGAGATCGTCGCCGGCAAGTACAAGGGCACCAAGTTCGTCTGCGACTTCAACGGCGCGCAGAGCGCCCGCAGCGTCGGCATGTCGCTGGACGGCTCCTGCCGCGTCGGCCTGTTCTCACAGCCGATGCGCGCCGAGGTGGTCCGGGAAGGCGGCAGCTACAAGGGCGCCTTCCTCGACGGCGCCGCCGGCAAAGGCCTCGACATCATCTCGGGCAACGTGAGCGACGACCGCATGGTTGTCGGCCTCGACCGCAAGCAGCTGAAGGGCGCGATGCTTGCCCGGCTTGCCGACGCCGACACGATGGCGATCACCATCTCGGTGCGTGTCGAGGAAACGCTCGTCCCGATCATCGGCATGAACCTGAAGCGCCGCGACGCGCGCCGCACCGCTTCAGTCGACTGATCAGCCGCCGGCCTCCACCCGCCACCAGCGTCCGTCGGCGCTGACCGGCTCGATCCCCGTCGCATCGACGGCCGCCGCCCAGTCGGCGACAGGCCGGCCGGCGATGACGACGTCCGGTGCGATATCGGCGAGCGGCACCAGCACGAAGGCGCGCTGCAGCATGCGCGGATGCGGCAGGATCAAGCCATCCGCCGCCAGCGTCCGGCCGTCGAAATCGAGGAGGTCGACGTCGATCGTGCGCGGGCCCCAGCGCTCGTTGCGCTCGCGCTTGAGCTCCCGTTCGACGGCAAGGCAGAGCTCCAGCATCGCTTGCGCGTCGAGCCTGGTGTCCACCACGGCGCAGGCGTTGAGGAAGCGCGGCTGCTCGAGGACGCCCCAGGGCGGCGTCTCGAACAGGCGCGACACGGCAGATACGTCGCAGTCCGCGCGCGCATCGATGGCCCGCAACGCAGCCGACATCGAGGCGCGCGGGTCGCCGATATTGCCGCCGAGGCCGAGGCAGGCGCGCGTCAAGCTCGTGCGCTTCCCGTGGAGGCCATGCGGATCGCATCGGTGATCGCCAGCGCGTCCCGGTTGGCCTCGACGTTATGGACGCGGAAGATGTCGGCACCGCGCTCGCGCAGGAAGACGCTCGTCGCCGCCGTCGCGACGTCCGGCTCGGGATCCTCGCGTCCGAGGATGCCGCGCACGAAGCGCTTGCGAGAGGTGCCGACCAGGATCGGACGGCCGAGCGCCATGATCTCGTCCATCCGCGCCATCAGCCGCAGGTTCTGCGGGCCGTCCTTGGCGAAGCCGAAGCCGGGGTCGACGACGATGGCCGCGTCCGGAACGCCGGCCTCGCGCGCGATCTCGAGCGAGCGGCCGAGGAAGAGCAACTGGTCCTCGACGACGTCCTCGAGCGGCGTGCGCTCGCGGCCCGTGTGCATCAGGCAGAGCCCTGCTTCGAACTCCGCCGCCACGCGCGCGATCGCGGGGTCTTTCTGCGCACCGAAGACGTCGTTGACGATGTGGGCGCCGGCGGCGAGCGCCAGCCGGGCCGTCTCGGCACGGTAGGTGTCGATCGACAGGACGATGTCCGGTTCGCCGGCCAGCCGCTCGATGACCGGAAGAACGCGGGCCTGCTCCTGTGCCGGATCGACCGGTGTGGCCCCCGGCCGGGTGGACTCCCCGCCGACGTCGATGATCGTGGCACCCGCCTCGCGCATCGCAAGCGCGGCCGCGACTGCGGCATCCACCGAGCCGCCATAGCGCCCGCCGTCGGAAAAGCTGTCCGGCGTGACGTTCAGGATGCCCATGATGCAGGCATGGGGGCCGAGCTCGATCACCCGCCCTCGGCCGACCTGCCAGCGCCCGCCCCGCGGTTCGATCATCTGCATGGGGATCAACCTGTCGTGATGTTTGCGCCACAGCTCTCGTGGCGGGCTTACCATGAAGCGCAATTCACTTGCCAATACCCGGTGGTGGAATAGCCTGCGTCCCGGCGCCTTCCGGCGCAGGAGGTTCATGCCGAGATGACAGTCGCGTCCGCCGCGTTCGCCCTCGCCCTTGTCGCCGGCATGGCCGGCACCGCCACCGCCGCCAACATCAGCGAGAAGACCACGTACTTCATGGTGCGCGGGTCGACGCTGGACGAGCTCGACCACGACCTGACCGGCAAAGGCCCGGTCGTCGCCTCGACCGGGCTGCATCATCCGGGCGCGACGTCGGTGAGATTCGACGGGCACGTCACCTACAAGGCTGCCGGCGGGGGCTGCCGGGTGAACAAGACCAACCTTCGGCTCGATCTCGTCACGACGCTGCCCAAGTGGGAGCCGCGCACCAAGGTCTCGGCACGCACGCGGCTCGTCTGGAACACGCTGGCCACCGACATCCGGCGCCACGAGAACCACCATGCGCAGATCGCCAAGCTCTGGCTGAAGAAGATGGAGAACGCGATCCGCAACCTGCCGGCGCAGCGGGACTGCTCGGCGATGGAAGCGCTCGTCAACAAGACCAGCGACCGGTATCTGCGCGAACACGAGCGGGCACAGATCGACTTCGACACGGTCGAAGCGCGCGAGGTGAACTGGCGGCTGAAGCGGGCCCTGAAGCGGATGATGCAGGCGAGCAACTGAAGGCGCGCCCGGAACTGCCCCCTCTCGCCGTGTGCCGGCGGCCGGCCCGGCCTCCTCAGGCCTGGCGGTCGGGCACCTGCAGCACGAGGCCGTCGAGCTCGTCGCGGATCTTGATCTGGCAGGACAGGCGCGAGGTGGGCCGGACGTCGTAGGCGAAGTCCAGCATGTCCTCTTCCATCGCCTCCGGTTCGCCGACGACCGCAGTCCAGGCCTCGTCGACATAGACGTGGCAGGTGGCGCAGGCACAGGCGCCGCCGCACTCGGCTTCGATGCCCGGCACGTTGTTGCGCACCGCATTCTCCATCGCGGTCGACCCGTTCGCGGCCGCGATGTCGAAGCGCGTGCCGTCGGCAGCGACGAAGGTGATCTGCGTCATGATGGGTCGGACCGGTTCGTCAGGATGGCGGCGAAGCCGCCTCGTTATGGCCTATGCCGGTTCCTGTCAAACCGCCGAAGGCCGCGGCGCCTCGCCGTTTTCGGCCGCGTCGAGGCTGCGCAGAAACGTCGCGGTACGATCCAGCGCATCCTGCAGGCCGGCCATCGCCGCCTCGTCGTCCTCGGCGACGACGCGCTCGGCGGCCTCGGACAACAGGAACGCGCCGACGGTTCTGGCGGTCGATCCGAGGGCCGCCGCGAGCCGCACCCGCTCGGCGGGCAGCGCCAGGGGCAACCCGCGGCCGATGCACTCGATCTGCCGCGCCATCAGCGCCAGGATCTGCGCCTCGGCTTGGCGATCGCCATGCGTGGTCCGGGCGAGGTGCACGAGGTCGACCGGGCGGCGGCGGGAGGGCGGCGGAGCCGGCTCGGTGCGACGCGACCGTTTCGGCGACAGGTTGGACATCGGCTCGCTCCAAGAGATCGATCAAGGCGACGCGACAGCACATGATGCCGCCCGGCGCGGGTGTCTGTGGCGAGTTTCCCGCGATATGCTTCAGATCGGCTTAACGGCCGCCCCGCGGACCCGTGAATGCCGCAAATCGGCGCTCTCTGGATTGCCGCGGCCGGCTCAGGAGCCGGATTAACATATTCTTTGTAGCGTTAACCTTATGTTTAAACTTGTACATAACGCCGCGTTTTAAGGTTTCTTTCACCCGCGCAGGTGGTTACGGTAAACCTCGGAAAAGTGTCGCCCCATTCATCGCGAGAATGCGGCGGAACGGTCGGGACCCGTCACGGCTTCTCCAGGACCACGGTGCGAGGACCGTCGTCCATGGTGTCCGCGACGATCCGGTCCAGGGTAGCGTAAGAGGCACGGCGGCGTCATGTCGAACACCAAGACGAACGAACTGCTTTCCGACGAGGCGGTGAACGAACTCGAGGAAGCGCTGCGCGCCGACCTCTTCGCCGACGACGAAGGCGGGCGGACCCTTTCGATCGAGACCGAGGAGCCTCTGGCTGCGTCTGCCGCCGGCCACGTCGAGCCAGAGACGCTGCCGGTCGAGTCGATCGACATCGATTTTGCCTTCGACGACTTCGACCGCCGCGTCGAGGAAGCCGCCGACGCCCTGCGCGTCGAGGGGAGCGACGAGCCGGCGCCGGCCGAGCCTGATGAGGACGAGGTCGCGGCCGCCGTTGCGGCGGCAGCGACGGCGGGTGCGGAGCCGGGCTGGCAGCGCGACGCCGGGGCGCGGGCCGCCGAGCGCTACGCGGCCAACGCCGCCCGGGCGGACACCGATGCCGAGCCGAGCCGAGCCGGTTCCTATCGCGGCACGCCGGCCAACGACGAGCAGCGCCGCAGCGCGGTGATGACGCGCGGCCTTCTCGATCGACGCGCGTCCCGCGCGCCCCTTTGGGCGTCTTCGATCCTGTCCGCCGGATGGCTGGGCCTGACCGGGTTCGTGACGTGGAGCCAGTACGGCACCGGCCTTCTGACCCTGCCGGAGACGCCGGCCGGTCTGCTTCAGCTCGCCGAGATCGCGGGCCTCGCCTTCGGACCGGTCGTCCTGATGTTCGGCTTTGCCAACATGACGCGGCGCTCGCGCGAGCTGCAGATGACCAGTCGCTCGATGGCCGAGGTGGCGCTGCGTCTCGCCGAGCCCGAAGCCGCAGCGACCGAACGCGTGATGAGCGTCGGCCAGGCCGTCCGCCGCGAGATCTCGGCCCTCAGCGAGGGCGTCGAGCGCACCCTCGCCCGCACCGCCGAACTCGAGGGCCTCGTCCACTCGGAGGTCACCACCCTCGAGCGCGCCTATGCCGACAACGAGGTCAAGATCCGCGCCCTGGTGCGCGATCTCGCCACCGAACGCGAAGCCATGCTGTCCCATGCCGAGCGGCTGCGCTCGGCGGTCGTCGGTTCGCACCAGCGGCTGGTCGAGGACGTCGATTCGACGTCGGAGCAGATCCTCGGCCGCATCGAAGAGGCCACCGGCCGGCTGGGCCAGCTGCTGAGCAGCAGCGGCGAGAGCTTCGACCGTGCCTATGCCGAGCGCACCGAACGGCTCGAGCAGATGATGGAGGAGCAGGGCCGGCTCGCGGACGACCGCCTGCGCCGCAATGGCGAGGATCTTCTCGCCCGCATCACCGGCGCCGCGGAGACTGCGGCCGAGCGGCTCGGGCGCTTCGGCGAAGCGTTCGAGCAGCAGTTCGACCGCTCGATGATCGAGCTCGAGAACCGCTCCAACGCGGCCGTCGGCCAGATCGGCGTGGTCAGCGAGGACCTCCAGAGTCGCATCGCCGCGTCCGGCGAGCTGGTCCGCCAGGCGCTGCAGGAGCGCGGTGACCGTCTCGACGTCGACTCCGACCGCCTGATCGCGCGCCTCGAGGACACGCTCGACCAGCGCAACGAGCGTGCCGTCGCCGTGTTCGACGCGGCGCACGAAAAGGCCGTGGGCGGGCTCGACGAACGCATCTCTTCCCTCGCCGGCACGCTCGACGCGCGCAGCGGCGAGCTGATCGCCGCGGTCGAAGGCCGGACCACCGCCATCGAGGGCTCCTCCGAGCGGATCTTCGAGGCGCTGCAGCAGCGCGCCGGCGACTTCGCCCGCCTCCTCACCGAACGCACCCGCGACATCGGGCAGGCCTTCCAGGACGGCCAGTCGCGCCTGATCGAGACGGCGGACGCCGCCATCGGCTCGGCGAACGGCGCGGTCGACGAGCGCATCGCGGTCCTTCAAGCCTTGGTCGACGAGCGCGGCGGCAACCTGGCGCGGGCGCTGGACGGCTCGATCGCCCGGCTCAGCGACGTCACCCAATCCGGCATGGGTCAGCTGGAGTCCCAGTCGGAACGTCTGGAGCTGTCTCTGGCCGATCTCACCGGCCGGATCGAGCAGATCCTCGCGTCGGGCAGCGAGGGTATCCACTCCGCGACCGAAGTCGCCACCCGCCAGATGCAGAACACGCTCGAAGGCCGCGTCGAGGCTGCAGCGGCCCTTCTCGGCACCCGGGCCGACGAGCTGGAGGCAAGCCTCGGCTTCACGCTCCAGAACTTCCTGGAGACGGTCGCCGGCAACGGCGAGCAGATCACGCTCGGCGTCGATCAGCGGCTCGAGGCGATGCGCCTGCTCTTCGAGCGCGCCGACGCCAGCCTCGGCGGCGGCTTCGACGAGCGGGGCCGCGCGCTCGCCGCGCTGCTCGACGAGCGGCTGCAGGCGATCGACGGCTTGATCGAAACCGGCCGCGACACGCTGGTGGGCACGCTCGATCAGCGGATTGACCAGATCGCCGCCCTGATCGCTCAGCGCTCGGGCAACCTTGCCTCGGTCTTCGACCAGCGCTCGCATGCGCTGGTGGAGAGCCTGGACGAGCGAGCCTCGCGCTTCGGCGAGGAGTTCGACGAGCGCGGGAACAAGCTGGCCTCCGGCCTCGGCGATCGCCTCACGGCCATCCAGGAGCTCCTGGAAACCAGCCGTGCGAGCATGATCGGCGGGCTGCAGGAGCACGAATCCACTCTTGGCGAAGCGCTCGAGATGCACACCCGCGCCCTGCGGGCTCTGAGCGAGGACACCCACACCACGCTCACCTCGGCCCTCGACGGACGGATCGGCGAGATCACCGCAGCCTTCGACACAGCGTCCAACGCCGTCGCCGACGACATCGCGGCGCGGCTCGGCGGCCTGCGTGCCGCCATCGAACAGTCGCGTGCGGACATCACTGGGGACCTCGACGACCTGACGGATCGGATGGGTGGGACGCTCGACGCGGGTCGCCAGCGACTCGGCGAAGAGGTCGAGCGCCGCGCCGAGCTTCTCGTCGCCGGAATGGAGACCGGCGTGCGCACCCTCGTCGACGCGCTCGATCTGCGCGTTACCGACCTGCATGCCGCAGCCGACGACAGCCGCACGGCTCTCCTCTCCGGACTCGACGAGCGCGTCGCCAGCCTGCAGACGGCTCTCACCTCGACACAAGACCTCCTGGGCCCGGCGCTCAGCGAGCGCGTCGCGAGCCTGCACGAGCAGGTCGACACCGCGCAGAGAAGCCTTGCCCTCCTCCTCGACGGGCAGACCGACATGGTCGGCTCGGCGCTGAACCAGCGCATCGAGGCCCTGCGCGAGATGATCGACGGCGCCAGCACCGCGCTCGTCGAGACATTCGACGGCCGCAGCCAGAGCCTCGGCGTCGCGATCAGCGATCGGATCGACGGTCTGCGCCATACCGTTGACGGCACTCGGGCACAGATCGAAGCCGCTCTCGACAGCCGGGTGGCCGCCCTGGTGGAGGCTCTGGCGAGCGGCGACGACCGACTGGCTCAGGGTCTCGACGCCCGTTCGGCGGCTCTTGCCGACCTCATCGAACAGGCGCGCAGCCTGCTGCTCGACGGGCTGGACGAGCGTCTCTCGACGATTAACGGCCTGATCGACACCGGTCAGGGCGGCATGCTGGCCGGCCTCGACGAGCGCACGCAGTCGCTTGCCGGTCTGCTGGACGAACGGATCGATCGCTTCTCA
Organism: Mangrovibrevibacter kandeliae; assembly: GCF_024519155.1. Taxonomy (GTDB): domain Bacteria; phylum Pseudomonadota; class Alphaproteobacteria; order Rhizobiales; family Rhizobiaceae; genus Mangrovibrevibacter; species Mangrovibrevibacter kandeliae. Next base: position 378,956 of record NZ_JANIFJ010000003.1, read on the forward strand.
GGCACGCTCCAGGACGCCGACAAGCGGATCGCGCTCGCCATCGAGGACCGTCGCGAGCATTTCGCGAGCCTGGTGGAGGACGCCGCACGCTCGGTCGCCGCGACCGTCAACGACCGGGCCGACGATTTCCGCCGCGCCATCGAGCTCTCCGTCGGCGAGCTCGGCACCTCGCTCGAAACCCGCAAGGACGAGTTCGCGACACTGCTCGACACCGGCTCGACGTCGCTCACCGGCGCTCTCGACCAGCGCACCGAGGCGATCAGCACCGCGCTCGAGCGCGGCCTCGGCAATGTCGAGCGCACGCTCAACAACCGCACCCAGGCGATCGCCGAGTCGCTGCGCCAGACCATGGCGACCGTCGTCGCCTCGCTGGCCGAGGAAGCCGACCGGGCCCGCCAGTCGCTCGGTCAGGAGGTCGGCCGCATCGACGAGAGCTTCGGTTCGATCGATGGCCGCCTGAAGCAGTCGGGCGACGCCGTCAGCCAGCGGATCGTCGAGGAGGCGGATCGTCTCGCCGAGCGCCTCGCCGGTGTCGGCGAGGATCTGCGGCTGCGCGGCGAAGTCGCCCGCGGCGATCTCGCGGCCGAAGGCGACCGCATTGCCGAGGCCGTCGGCGGCGCGATCGACACGCTCCGCAGCCTGTCGGAGACGGCGCGCTTGGGCTTTGCCGGCGATGCCGAGACGCTCGCCAGCACCTTCCGCCAGCTGTCGAACGACATGCGGCGCGAGGCCGAAGAAACCCGCGAGAGCCTCGCCGGCGAAGGCACTGCCTTCGCGACGCAGATCAGCGGCGCCTCGCTGTCGATGCGCGCCGAGGTCGATGCGGCACGCGAGAGCCTCGGCCACATCGCCGGCGATCTCCTCGGTGGCCTGTCCGAGCTCGCGGAGCGTCTGCGTCACGATGCCGACGAGGCCCGTCACGAGATCGGCCGGCAGACGGACGCGCTCGGCAGCGAGCTCGCCACGGCGGCCGACCGCCTGCGCGACGTCGGCGATGCGACCCGCGAGCGCTTCGCGACCAGCGCCGTCGCCATCTCGGACGAGGTCCAGGCGGCGACGCAGCTGATGCGCGAGCACACCGACGACGCTCGCTTGGCCCTCGCCGAAAACACCGACGCGTTCGCCAAGCGGCTGTCCGGCGCCGCCTTCTCGATCCGCTCGGAGGCCGAGCGCGCAGCGAGTTCCCTGGAAGAGCGTGCCGCACGCTTCTCCGACGACCTCTCCTCGATGTCGCAGACCCTCGGCAGCCTCCTCGCCTCCTCGTCCTCGACCATGCAGAGCGACCTCGCCTCGGCGACCGTCAGCCTTCGCGGCGAGCTCGAGACGGCGGCCGACACGATGAAGGCGGACATGTTCGACGTCGCGACCCGGCTGCGCGAGGACGTGAACTACGCGTCCGAGACGCTGACCCGCGACGCCGAGCGGGCGCGCGAGGCCATCGTCGTGGAGGGCGGCGAGCTCGCCCGTCAGCTCGCCGGTGTCCAGGCGACGTTGCGTGAAGAGAGTGAGGCCGCACAGGAGCGCCTGCTCGAGGGTGCCGGCGCCTTCCGCGGCGACCTCGACGAACGCACCGAGGCGCTGAACGCCCTGCTCGTCGCGCGCAGCCGCGAAATGTCGCGGATCATCGAGGACGAGGCTCGCCCGGCGATCGAACGGCTCGGCGCCAGCGGTGCCGACGTCGTGCAGTTGATCGAGGACGCCTCGCGCGACGCCAAGCTGCGCCTGCAGGACGAAAACGCCGCGCTCATCGATGCGCTGGCCCGTCGGGCGGGCGAAACGGTCGAGACGCTGACCCGCTCGTCGCAGGAAATCCTCGATACGCTCGACGAGCGGACCAGCACCACGCTGGGTGCGGTGGCCGAGATCCGCGCGCAGCTGTCGCAGGAGGTGGACACGCTGATCGACCGCCTGTCGCGCACCAATGGCACGCTGCGCAGCCTCGTCGACGACGCGGCCGCCAGCCTCGGCGCCATCGACGGCACGCTGACGGAGGCGGGCAACCGGTTCACCGAGAGCACCGAGCGTGCGGCCGAGACGATCGCCGCGACGGCCGGCCAGCTCGACGGCAATCTCGGCCGGCTCGACGAGCTCTCGGCGGTCACCCTCGACAAGGTCAGCGCGATCGCCGAACGCTTCGACGAGCACGGCCGCTCGTTGCGCGAGGCGACCGAGCTTCTGGAGACGGCTCAGTCGGGCCTCGGCACGACGCTCGACAGCGGCCGCACCGGGCTGGAGGAGCTCTCCGCCGGTCTCGTGCAGCGGTCGGAGGAGATCGGAACCCTGATGCGGTCGTTCGAGGGCGTTCTGAACGGCCTCTTCGATCGGGCGGAACAGCGTTCGCGGCTGATTTCCGAGCGCATCTCGGGCGAGGTCGGCACGACGCTCGAAGCGACCGAGAAGCAGATGGAATCGGCCGAGACGCGCTCGCGCTCGGCGGCGGAGGCCATCCGCGACGCGGTGGAGACGGCGCTCTCCGACATTTCGAGTCGCTTCGACGGCGCGACCGAGGAGATGCGGCAGACGGCCGACGCCATCCGTGAGGAGCTGGCCGGCGCCCGCAGCGAGATCAAGCGCGGCGTCTTCGAGCTGCCCGAGGAGACCCGGGAGAGCACGGAGGCGATGCGCCGTGCGGTGGGCGATCAGATCCGGGCCCTCCGCGATCTCAGCGACATCGTCAATCGCTCCGGCCGCGCACTCGACGTCGCGTCTCGCCGTCCGCCCGAGGCGGCATCGGCGCCGGCATCCGGGCCGTCGCAGGCGCCGCGGTCGTCCTCGCTGCCGAGCCGCGGCTTCACGCCGCGCGCCAGCGAGCCGGTCGCACGGCCCGAGCCGACCCCGACGCGTCCGGCGGAGCGGGTGCGAGCGGAGGGCGACCAGCGCCTGACGGCCTCGTTCGGCACTGACGGCAACCTTGCCCGCGACCTGCGGCCGAGCTTCGAGGCGGCGCCTGCTCCGGCTCACACCGTGGCTCCGGCACCCACCCCGGCGCCGACGCCATCGCGCACCGCGCCGACGCAGAGTGCGCCGGCGCCACGCGGGAGCGACGAGCGCACCGGCGGCGGCTGGGTCTCCGACCTCCTGCGCCGCGCCTCGCGTGACGAGGAGACGGGCGCCGCACCGCGCGCGCCGGCGACGGCCGAGGGTGCTGCGGCTCCGGAGCCTGCGGGCCGGGCGGATCGCTCGCCGGCGCACGTGGTCGAATCGCTGAACTCGCTGTCGGTCGACATCGCCCGAGCAATCGATCACAACGCCTCGATCGATCTCTGGGAGCGCTACCGCAACGGCGAGCGGAACGTCTTCACCCGCCGGCTCTACACCCTGAAGGGGCAGCAGACCTTCGACGAGATCCGCCGCAAGTACCAACGCGACGGCGACTTCAAGGCCGCGGTCGATCTCTACATTGCCGACTTCGAGCGACTGCTCGCCGACGTCAGCCGGCAGGATCCGAGCAACGGCCTGACGCGCAACTACCTCGCGTCGGACACCGGGAAGGTCTACACGATGCTGGCGCACGCCTCCGGCCGCTTCGACTGAGCCGCGGGGAACGAGCGTTCGAGACTGCGGAACGGCCGGATCTCAGGATCCGGCCGTTTGCGTTCGCCGATGCGGAGCCTGGATGTCGCTGTTGGCGCGCGCTGGATCGGCGAGCCGGGATGCGTTCGAGGCGGCGGCTCTGGAGGCTTCGCACTCCGCTTGCCGCGCTCAGCGGACGTAGTCGGGCCTGTCGATGTCGCTGATGAGGTCACGCTCGCGCGGCTGCCAGCCGAGGCGGGCCCGGGTCTCGGCGCTTGAGGCCGGCCCGTCACCCGCAACCCACATCGCGAGCCCGCCGAAGTGAGCCTGCGCGGCCTCGGGCGTCAGAGACGTCGCCGGCACGCCGACCTGGCGGCCGATCGCCTCGGCGATCTGTCGGAATGGCACGCCCTCTTCCGCGACCGCATGGTGCGCTTCGCCCGGGGCGCCGCGTTCCAGCGCCAACCGGAACACGCGGGCGGCGTCCAGACGGTGGACCGACGGCCAGCGGTTCTCTCCGTTGCCCACATAAGCGGACACGCCTTTCTCCCGAGCGACGGCGGCGAGCATGGGGACGAACCCATGACGTTCACCCAGCCCATGAACCGACCGCGGCAGGCGAACCACGCTGGCGTGGATGCCCCGTTCGGCGAGCGCGAAAGCCGTCTGCTCCGAGGCGCGTGGAAAGCCGGGGATCATCGGCGGTCGCGCGTCCTCGGTGAAGATCTCGCCGTCCGGCAGCAGCCCGAAGCCGCTCGTCACCACGATTGGCCGGGTGGAACCATCGAACGCTTCGCCGAAGGTCTCGATCGCCCGACGGTCCTCCTGTGCCAGCGTCTCGATGTCGGCGAGATCGAGGCCGAACGCCGTGTAGACGATCCCGTCGGCCTCGCTCGCCGCCCGCCGAAGGAGATCCAGCTCGGCAAGCGAGCCGACCAGCGGCCTCCCGCCGGCTGCAGCGAAGGCTTCGCCCTTGTCTCGCGAGCGAACGAGACCGGTCACCAAATGACCGGCGGCGATCAACTTGCGCGCGACGACCGATCCCACCCAGCCGTTCGCACCTGTTAGAAATACGCGCATGTCCGCAGCCTTTTCTGTATGCAGCGGCAACGGGATCGTCGCCGATGTCAGTCACTGACATATGGCGATGTCAGTCACTGACAAGAGGAGTGGCCGCGGTGGCAAGACTGCAGGACGACGTGCGGGGGCGTCTTCAGCGGGCAGCCTTGGACCTGTTCCGGGCGCAGGGTTTCGAGCGGACGACGGCTGCGGAAATCGCGGCGGAGGCCGGGGTGACGGAGCGAACCTTCTTCCGTCACTTCGCCGACAAGCGGGAGGTCCTGTTCGACGGCGAGGCGGTGCTGCGCGACGCTCTCACGGCCGCCCTCGCCGATGCGCCGGACGCTGAGGGGCCGATGGCAATGCTGTTTCACGCGTTCGACGCGGTGACGCCGGTGCTCGAAGCGAACCGTCCCTTCTCCGAACCGTGGCATCAACTGGTCTCGACCACTCCCGCCCTGCACGAGCGCTCGTTGGCGAAGACCGCCGCGCTGACGGACGCTCTGACGATGTCGCTACAGGCCCGCGGTGTTCCCGAGCATCGCGCAGCGCTCGCCGCGCGGGCGGGTATGGCGTCCTTCGTCTATGCCACACTGGCATGGCTGGAGGATCCGAAGCTGCCACTTGCCGAGCGGCTCGACCTTGTACAGCGAGAGCTGAAGGCCCTGGTTCGTGCGGACTGAAGAACGGATGCCACTCCAGACGGCCGGCAGATCCGGCGCGCCCTGTCGGTGTCAGATCAGCGCCATCGTCCAGGCGACGATGTCGCCGGCGGTGCGGTCGAAGGCGCGATCGAGGGCGGCAACGTAGTCGCCATTGGCGCTGCCACGCACCGGCTCGACCGTGTCGAAGACGCGGGTCGCCCGTACCACGCCATTGCGATCGTTCAGCATCTTCACGGCGATCTCGATCTTGGCCGAGCGGCCTCCGCCGGCCACGTCGATCTCGAACTGCCGGATTTCGGTGACGATCTGCCAGTCGATCGCCAGCCCCTGCCCCGGCACGCCGACCGCGCCGACGCGCCCGGTGTTCTCGAAGGCCTGGACGAGGCGCAGCTGCACCATGCGCGGCAGCCGGTCGCTCCACTGGCTGTTGCCGAGGAATTCGACCGTGTAGGGCGTCGGCTTCACAACGATATGGTCGCTGTCGAGGGTCTTGATCGCGGTTGGCTCGGCGATCAGCAGCTGCGCCCGGGTCGCGCCCTTCTGCGCGGCGGCGATTTCGGGCGCGGAGATCTCGTAGGTATCCGGCGGGGTCGAGAGCGAGGCGCAAGAGCACAGACCGGTCGCGAGTGCCGCGAAAAGCGCAGACCTGGCTGCTGACGTCATCGACTAAACCTCCACACATCCGGTTCCAACCGCGCGAGACCGGCACTGCCGAGCTGCACGCCCGTCCCGCGCGTCCGCAGCCGCACAGACACATACGAAGTTTTAAGCATTGGCGCGACCGGATCACCCGCAGCGGGCCCGAATTCGGGTCCGCTGTCACATATGCGCGTCATCCCGAGTCTCGCGAAGCGGTCACCGGCGAGTACGGCCGCCGAACTCCTTCACCTCGTCGCCGCCATAGATCAGCCGGCTTGGATTGTCGGAGAAGTCGGTCACCGCCCGCTCGATCCGGCCGACCGACTGGGTGATGGACCGAACGGCGCCGCGCACCTCCTTGAGCCCGTCGCCGGAGAAGCTCTGAAGGTTGGCGGCGATCGGGGCGATCTGCGCGCGCAGCGAGTCGGCGGTCTGGCGGATCGACTCCAGCGTCTTCGTCGCCTCCTCGCTCAGCCCCTTTCCATCGGCGCCCTGCAGGAAGCCGTTGGCGGTGTCGAAGACCCGTCCCGCCTTGATCGAGGCTTCGTTGAAGCTTCCTGTCGCAGCCTGCGCGTTGGAGATGATCCGGTCGATGTCCTCCTGCCGGTTGCCGATGTCGTTGGCGACGCGGGCAACCGAATCGGCGGCGCTGGCAATGTTGGTCGACGCCGCCGAGGCGTTGTCGATTGCAGTGCGCACGCTGTCCGGGTTGACCCCGGCGAGGATGCCGTCGATCCGCGTGCGGGTGCCGTTGAGGCCGGTCAGCGCCGTGTCGAGGCTGCCGGCAGCCTTGCCGGCATTGTCGATGAAGCTCTGGATCGCCTCACGCTTCTGGTTCAGCGCCGCCGTCACGCCCTCCACGTTGTCGAGGGTCGCGGAGATCTTCGCGCTGTCCACCGAGGTGATCAGCTTGTTCGCGTTGTCGATCGTCTGGTTCAGCTTGGCGCTCGCCTCGGTGGCGTTGGCCGACAGCGGCGTCAGGCTGGCGAGGAAGCGGTCGATGTCGTCCTGCTTCGCCGCGACCGTCCCGGTGATGCGTTCGATGTTGCCGGCGGCGTTGGATGCTGCCGCAATCGCGCCCTTGATCTGTTCGCTCTGACCGCCGACGGAGGTGGCGACGTCCGACACCCCCTTCGCCGCGGACGACACGTCGTCGATGGCGCCCGACACCTTCTGCGGATCGACGGAGGCGATCAGCCGATTGGCGCCGTCGACCGCCTGGTTCAGCTTGGCCGATGCCTCGTTCACGTTGGCGCCGATCGGCGCCAGATTGGCCATGAACTGGTCGATCTGGTCCTGCTTCGCCGCGACCGTCCCGGTGATGCGTTCGATGTTCCCGGCGGCGTTCGAAGCCGATGCGATGGCGGTTCGGATCGCCTCGCTCTGATCGCCGACCGACTGGGCCGCGCCGGAGATGCCGGCGGCCGCCTTGGAGATGTTGTCGATGGCGCTCGCCACCTCCTCCGGCTTGATCGCCGCGATCACCGTGCTGGCCGAGCCGAGCGCGGTGTCGAGCTTCGTCGCAACTTGGGAAGCGGTGTCGGAGATCGGGCCGAGATTGCCGAGGAAGCGATCGATCGCCGGACGATTCTGCTGGATCGCCTCGCCGACGCCCCCGACGCTTCTCGCCGCCGTCGAGATGTCCTGGATGGCTGCCTGGATGTTGTCGCCCTGGCCGCGCAGCGTGCCGGTGATCGAGGCGACGTTCTGCAGCGTGTCGCGCACCGCGTTCTGGTCCACCGCATCGAGCACGCCGCGCACCGACGTGAAGAGGTCCGGCAGGTCCTGCGCGACACCGTTGGCGGTGTCCGCGAGCCGGCTCGCGCTCTGCAGGAAGTTGTCGATGTTGCCCGAGTTGGCCGCGAGACTCGAGGTGAAGACCTCGACGTTCTTGGAGGTCTTGGCGATGTTGTCGGCGGTGACGTGGACGGCCGGGCCGACGTCGCCCACCATGCCTTCGAACTGGCCGAGGATGTTGTTGGCGCGCTCGGCGATGTCCTTGGCGGTCGCCAGAAGATCGGTGACGTCCGAGGGGTCGGCGGTGATGACCGGCACCGTGCCCTGCTGCTGGGCCTCTCGGATGATGTTCTTCTCGTTGACGTCGCCGCCCTTCAGCTCGATGAAGGCGATGCCCGTGAGGCCCTGGAAGCCGATGGTGGCACGGGTCGACTCGGTGATCGGGATGTTGCCGTCGACCTGGGTCGTGGCGATCACCACCCGCGGATTGTTCGGGTCGAGCCGCAGCTGGCGCACGTCGCCGACCTTCAGGCCGTTGAACAGCACCTGGCTGCCCTGGCCGAGGCCGGTCACCGACCCCTCGATGCGCACGATCATGTTGATCTGATTGCCGGTGTCGGCGACCTTCGCCGACCAGTAGACGAAGCCGAAGGCGGCCGCGAGCACGAGCAGCGTGAAGACGCCGACGAGGACGTAGTTCGCTCTGGTTTCCATTTCCGGCCTCCTTGTTATTGCGCCGCGGGAGCGACGATCGTGCGGGCGCGCTTGCCGTGGAAGTACGAGCGCACCCAGGGGTCGTCGAAGTCGAGCATGGTCTGCAGCGGCCCTTCGACGAGCACGCGCTTGCGGCCGAGAACGGCAATCCGGTCGCAGGCCTGATACAGGCTGTCGAGGTCGTGGGTCACCATGTAGACGGTGAGACCCAGCGTGTCGCGCAGCGTCATGATCAGCTCGTCGAACTCGGCCGCACCGATCGGATCGAGGCCCGAGGTGGGCTCGTCGAGGAAGACGATGTCCGGATCGAGCGCCAGCGCGCGGGCGAGCGCGGCACGCTTGATCATGCCGCCCGACAGCTGCGAGGGATACTTGTCGGCTGCGTCGGGCTGCAGCCCGACGAGGTCGATCTTCAGCCGCGCAAGTTCGTGCATCAGCGACGGCGACAGGTCGAGATACTCGCGCATCGGCACCTCGATGTTCTCGAGCACCGTCAGCGAGGAGAACAGCGCACCCTGCTGGAACAGCACGCCCCAGCGCTGCTCGACTGCCAGGCGCTCGGCATCGCTCGCCTGCTCGTAGTCGACGCCGAAGATCTCGATCGTCCCGCCCTGCTTCTGGTTCAGCCCCAGAATGGTGCGCAGGAGGACCGACTTTCCGGTGCCGGACGCGCCGACGAAGCCGAGGATCTCGCCGCGTCGCACGTCGAGCGACAGGTTCTCGAGCACCGTCTTGCCGCCGAAGCCGACGGTGACGTCACGGGCGGAGATGATGATCTCCTGCTCGCCCGTCGCCGCCGGCTTGGCGGTGCCAGTTGCCGGTTCAGTAGCCGATTGCTGCATAGAAGATCGCAAAAATGCCATCCACGAGGATGACCAGGAAGATGGATTTCACCACCGAAGAGGTGACGTGAAGGCCGAGGCTCTCGGCGCTGCCGCCGACCTTCATTCCCTCGGCCGAGGCGACGACGCCGATGATGATGGCCATGAAGGGCGCCTTGATGAGGCCGGCGAAGACGGTCGAGAAGTCGATCGCGCCGCGCAGGCGCTGGATGAAGGCCTCTGGCGGGATGCCGGAATAGATCCAGGTGGTGCCGATCGCGCCGCCGAGCGCCATGACGTCGGCCACGAAGGCGAGCAGCGGCAGGACCAGCGTCAGGGCGACGAGCCGCGGGAAGACCAGCACGCCGACGGGGTTGAGCCCGATCACCTGCAGCGCGTCCACCTCCTCGCGCATCTTCATCGAGCCGATCTCCGCGGTCACCGCGCTGCCCGAGCGCCCGGCGATCATGATCGCGGTGAGCAGCACGCCGATCTCGCGCAGCACCAGGATGCCGACGAGGTCGACCACGAAGATCTCGGCCCCGAAGTAGCGCAGCTGGAACGCGCCCTGCTGGGCGATGATGCCGCCGATCAGGAAGCTCATCAGCGCGATGATCGGCACCGCCCGAACGCCCATGCGGTCCATCTGGCTGATGATCGCCGCCGGCCGCAGCTTCGCCTTGCCGGTGACGCGCCGTCCCGCGCCGTAGATCGAGGCGCCGATGATGTTGACGCCGACGAGCGCCTCGCCGCCGATCGCGTGGACGCTGCGTCCGATCGACTCCAGCATCGGCACGAGACGCAGTCTTGAGGTCTTGGCCGGCGCCGGGCGCTCCCTCTCGGTCGCCCGGTGGACGGCGTCGAACAGCGGCTGGTTCGAGGTCGGAACACCCTCCAGACTGACCGTCGCGCCCTTCTCGCGCAACGCCCGCGCGAGGCGCTCGATCAGGAGCGCACCGGAGGTGTCGATCCGGCCGATGCCGGACACGTCGAGGCTGATCGTCTGCCCGAGTTCGGACTGCGCGGTGCGCGTCACCGTCGCCTCGATCGCGCCGATGGTGCGCGCCAGCCAGTCGCCGGCAAAGGCGACGGCGACGCCGCCGTCCCCGCGCTCGGCGGACAGGCTCGGCGCCGTCACCGGTCGCGCTGAAGCCAGCGGCCCAGCGTCGGATGCGGAATCGGCTGGGTCCAACATGGATCGGCGGCTTGACCTTCGAATCGAACTGGCGAAATCATCACGAACGCCGCCCCCAGGGCGCGGCCGGATGCCGGCACGCGCCGCGAAGCAGGCTCGCGCGCCGCCAATGGTTAAGGAAGCGCACCCCGCTTGTCATGACGGGTGGCCAACAAATCACTGAAGTGAAGGCTTTTTTTATGGCGCGTCGTCTTTCGGTAACAGTCGAGCGGTTTCCGCTCGCCACTGCCTTCGTCATCTCGCGCGGCGCCAAGACGGAGGCTGCGGTCGTCGTCTGCCGGATCGAAGACGGCGAGGCCTGCGGCCACGGCGAGTGCGTACCGTATGCCCGCTACGGGGAGAGCCTGGAGAGTGTCCAGGAGGCGATCGAAGCGATCGCCTCGGCGATCGGCGACGGCGCGAGCCGCGCCGAGGTGCAGACGCTGATGCCTCCCGGCGCGGCGCGCAACGCGGTCGACTGCGCCCTCTGGGACCTCGAGGCGAAGCAACAGCATCGACCGGTCGCCGAGATCGTCTGCGACCGGCCGGCCCGCCCGCTCGAGACCGCCTACACGATCTCGCTCGGCAGCCCCGCCGAGATGGCCGAGGCGGCACGCGCGGCGGCCGATCGCCGGCTCCTGAAGATCAAGGTCGGCGGCGACAACGACATCGAGCGGATCCGTGCCGTCCATGCCGCGTCGAACGGCGCGCGGCTGATCCTCGACGCCAACGAGGGCTGGACGCAGGACAATGTTCGCCAGAACCTGATGGCGGCTGCGGCCGCCGGCGTCGTCCTGGTCGAGCAGCCGCTGCCGGCCGGCAGGGACGCGATGCTCGCCGAGATCCCGCACCCCGTGCCGATCTGCGCCGACGAGTCGCTGCACGTCGCCGCGGACGTCGACGGGCTCGTCGGGCGCTACGACTTCGTCAACGTCAAGCTCGACAAGACCGGCGGGCTGACCGAGGCGGTCGCGCTTCTGCGGGCGGCGCGCCGCAACGGCTTCGGCGTCATGGTCGGCTGCATGGTCGGCTCCTCGCTGTCGATGGCACCGGCCGTCCTGCTCGCGCAGCACGCCGACATCGTCGACCTCGACGGCCCTCTCCTGCTGCGGCACGACAGGCCGCACGGGCTCACCTATTCGCGCTCGACCGTGTCGCCGCCATCGCCGGCCCTCTGGGGCTGAAGCTTCGGCCCTGCGCGCGCCGGCTCAGGCGACCTGACGGCGCGGCGTGGCGTCCCTGAAGCGGAAGGCCGCGACGTGGCGGGCGAGGCGCGCGGCGTGGTCAGCCAGTTCGCCGGCAGCCGCGGTCGATTCTTCCACCATCGCCGCGTTCTGCTGGGTGAAGCGGTCCATCTGGCCGATCGCGCCGTTGATCTCCGCGATGGTGTGGGCCTGTGAGCGCGACGCGCTCACGATGTCGCGCACCTCCTCGCGCAGCGTGGTGACGCGCTCCTGGATTCCCTGCAGCGCCTCACCCGTCTGACCGGAAAGATTGACGCCCTCCTCCACTTCCAGCGTCGCGCGGCCGATGAGGCTCTTGATTTCCTTGGCAGCCTCGGCCGAGCGCTGCGCGAGCAGGCGCACCTCCTGTGCGACGACGGCAAAGCCCTTGCCGGACTCGCCCGCCCGCGCCGCCTCCACCCCGGCATTCAGCGCCAGGAGATTGGTCTGGAAGGCGATTTCGTCGATCGTGCCGGTGATCTGGCTGATCTGTTTGGACGAATCCGCGACGGTTTCGATGGCCACGATGCTGCGCCGCACGATCGCAGCAGAATCGGCAGCGAAGCGATCCGCCTCGTCCGCGAGCGTGCTGGCCCGCCCGGCCCGTTCGGCCGTCGCGTTGATGCTCGACGAAATCTCGGACAGCGCGGCGGCGGTCTCCTCCAGCGAGGCCGCCTGGCGTTCGGTGCGCCCGGCGAGGTCGTTGCTCGCGCCCCGCAGCTCGTCGATACCGCCGTGCACGGCCTCGACCACGGTGCGCACCGCGGCGAGCGTGGCCGACAGCTTCTCGATCGAGCCGTTGAAATGCTCGCGAACCGGATCGAGCTCGCTGGCAAAGCGCTGGCGGATGTCGCAGCTGACGTCGCCATCGGCGAGCTGGCGCAAGCCTGTTCCCAGCGCGTCGAGCGCGGCCTGTATCTCCGCGGCCCGCCGGGCGCGTTCGGCGTCCGCGGCGATGCGCTCCCTCTCCTTTTCCGCAGCGCTGCGCGCGTCGTCCTGCCGGCGCTGCTCGGCGGTCCGTTCGGTGAAGACCGCGAAGTCCTTCACGGCGCGCGCCATCTCGCCGATCTCGTCCTTTCCGTCCGTGTCGACGCCGCCCATGTCGACGACGCCCGTGGCGAGCTTGCGCATCGCGACGGTCAGACGCCGGAGCGGCCGAACGACGAAGTGCACCGAGCACATCAGCACCCCCAGCATCACGGCGAAAACGGCGGCGAGGGCCGCGGCCGTCGCGATCATCCGCACGTGCGCCGACGCGCTGCGCGCCTCGGCTTCCTCCTCGATCGAGGCCAGCACGCGACCGGTGAAGACGTTCATCGTCTGGATCACCTGTGTCGCCGTGTCGAACCAAGCCCTGGGGTCGAGGGAGCTGAGATCGGTCGCCTGCCCCTGTTTCAGCATCTCGACGCGGAACTGCGCGAGCCGATCCCTGCCGGCGGCCTCGAGCTCGCCCTGCGCCGCGGCACGGTCCTCTGCAGGAAGCCAGCGGATGTAGCGGTCGAGGAGGAACTGCTCGCCGCCGGCCAGCGGCACGAAGGCGGCGAACGTCTGTGGCGTGAAGCGGCCGGCCGCGATCGCGCCGGCGCCCATGCCCCGCTCCTGACCCGCCAGTTCCTTGGCGAGGAGGATCTCTCGATAGACGTCGATCGTCTCGACGACCTCGCCGACGTGACCGCCGGCTGCCGTTGCGTCGACCAGACGGATCAGGTCGTCGATGACGCCGGTGTAATAGACGAAGCTCTCACCGCCGGTGAGGCTGAGAGCGTCCATCCGCTTGCGCAGATCGGGCAGTCGGGCAAGCGTCTGCTCGATCTTCCGTGCCTCGTCCGACAGCGTCGGCCGGCCGTCGGCGGAAAGCCGCGTGCGCACCGCAGACAGCAGCGGCAGCGTCTCGTCGGCCGCCTGTCGCGCGGCGCGCAGCTCCGCTGCGAACTTTGCGCCTTGGCTGCCGATGAAACCGGCCGAATTGCCGCGCTCGACCTGCAGGTTGCCGATCAGTCGTCCGATGTCGCCGAGGGTGGTCGTCGTCTGCAGCAGCTGCTGCATGACGCGGCTCTCCTCGCGTGCGCCGGATATCTCGCGTCCGCCGAGCAGCACGAGCGCCGCCATCGGCACGCTGAGACCGATCAGAAGACGGGTCCGGATCGAGACGTCGCTGACCTTCATGAACACGCACTCGCTTCCGATGCGAGCGAACTCGCACCACAGGTTGACGTCGATGACGGACACACCCTGGCGCGATCAGGTGAAATCGAAGTATATAACGGTCGATTAGAATTTTACTGAAGGTCACCTCAAGATCATCCGTCACCTTCCTTGACCATCTCTCGCGGTCCTCTGCCCGAGACGGATGAGGTCGAGCGGCTTTCCCCGGGCCTCGAGGATCAGCCGGCCGCGCTCGAGGTGTTCCGGACGCCGGGCAGATGCCGGTTGAACGTTTCGAGGAAGATGTCGGCGCAGGCTTCCCAGCTGAAGAGCTGGGAGCGCGCGAGCGCGGCTTCGCGGCTCAGCGTCAGGGCCCGCAGGCAGGCCTCCCGCAGGTCGTCCGACATCGCCCCCGCGGCCGAGGTGCCGATCACGTCGACCGGTCCCGGTTCATGGAAGGCCGCGATCGGCACGCCGCAGGCCAGCGCCTCGATCAGGACGATGCCGAAGGTGTCGGTGCGCGACGGGAAAACGAAGACGTCTGCGGCGCAATAGTAGCGGGTCAGGTCCTCCCCGACCTTGGCGCCGGCGAAATGCACCTTCGGATACCGCCGGCGCATCTCCTCCAGCTTCGGTCCGTCGCCGACGACCACCTTCGAACCAGGCAGGTCGAGATCGAGGAACCCCTCGAGGTTCTTCTCGGGCGCGATCCGCGACACGGTAAGGAAGATGGGCCCCGCAAGATCGAGCGGCACGGGCTCGATCGGCCGGAAGGTGCTGCGGTCGACGCCCCGCGTCCAGGTGACGAGATTGTCGAAGCCGCGTCGGCCGAGATCGCGGCGCATCCCTTCGGTTGGCACCAGGCAGGCGGCCGCAGGGCTGTGGAAGCGTCGCAGCAGCGCATAGGTGAAGGGCTCGGGGATCGGCGCGCGCTGACGCAGGTATTCCGGGAAGCGCGTGTGGAAGCTGGTGGTGAAGCGCCGGCCCGCGCGGATCGCCGCACGCCGGGCAGCGAAGCCGATCGGTCCCTCCGTCGCGATGTGGAGCGAATCGGGGTCGAACGCCTCGATGATCTCCGCCAGCCGGGACGAGCGCGCCAGCGCGAGCCGGATCTGCGGATAGGTCGGGCACGGGACGGTGACGAAATCCTGCGGCGAGACGACGCGCACTTCGATGCCCCGCGCGCGCAACTGATCGGCGAGACTGGTGAGCGTGCGCACGACGCCGTTGATCTGCGGATACCAGGCATCCGTCGCAATGAGGCAGCGCATCGGCCGGTCCCGTGCCTCAGGCCGCTTCCACGGTGTTCTCGGCGTCCGCCTTGCTCCAGCCATTGCGCGGCGCCATGACCTTGCGCTCGGCGAGCACCTCGGCCCAGCGAATCAGCTCGAAGGAGCCGTCGTGTCGCTCGGCAACGGCGGTGCAGCTCTCCACCCAATCGCCCGTGTTGACGTATTCGATGCCCGAGCGCTCGTTCATCACCGCATGATGGATATGGCCGCAGATCACGCCGTCGCAGCCCTGCCGCTGCGCCTCCTCGGCGAGCGCGGTCTCGAAGGCGCCGATGAAGTTCACCGCGTTCTTCACCTTCAGCTTGGCCCAGGACGAGAACGACCAGTAGGAAAACCCCAGGCGGCGGCGAACCCGGTTGAAAACGAGGTTGATGGCGATCGCCATGTCGTAGGCCCAGTCGCCGAGATAGGCGATGACGCGGGCATTGCGCACGACGATGTCGAATTCGTCGCCGTGGATCACCAGGAAGCGGCGGCCGTCGGCCGTCTCGTGCACGTCGTTCAGCTTCACCTCGACGCCGCCGAAATGCTCGCCGGGGAAGTCGCGCAGGAACTCGTCGTGATTGCCGGGGATGTAGACGATGCGCGAGCCCTTGCGCGCCTTGCGCAGCAGCTTCTGCACGACGTCGTTGTGTGACTGCGGCCAGTGCCAGCTGCGCTTCAGCCGCCAGCCGTCGACGATGTCGCCGACGAGATAGATGGTCTCCGCGTCGTGAAGGCGCAGGAAATCGACCAGGAGATCGGCCTGCGCGGCCTTGGAGCCCAGATGGACATCGGAGATGAACAGGGTCCGGAAGTGCCGGGCGGCCGGGGCTTGCGGTGTGTTTGACATCTTGACGCCGTTTCCGCCTTTAGCTCGCTAAGGGGCATCTCGAAGGGCTTGCCCGATTCACATTGCACTCGTGTGACGCGCAGGACGCCGAGCCTCACCGCCCATAGAAAACCTCCGGTGGCTTGCCGTATACCGGCCGCGCCAATAGAAGCGCCGAAATCTGGGGAGAATTACGATGTCAGACGGCCAGAAGACCGACGCGGCGCCGGCCCTGAGCGAACTCGACGAGCAGGCGCTCTTCTACCACCGGTATCCGAAGCCCGGAAAACTGGTGATCGAAGCGTCGAAGCCCCTCGGCAACCAGCGCGACCTGGCGCTCGCCTATTCGCCCGGCGTTGCGGCGCCCTGCCGGCAGATCGCCGCCGATCCGTCGAAGGCCGCGGATTACACCAGCCGGGCCAACCTCGTCGGCGTCGTCTCCAACGGCACGGCGGTGCTCGGCCTCGGCAATATCGGCCCTCTCGCCTCCAAGCCGGTGATGGAGGGCAAGGCCGTCCTGTTCAAGAAGTTCGCCGACATCGATGTCTTCGACATCGAGGTGGACGCGCTCGAGATCGAGCGCATGGTCGACGTCGTGGCCGCGCTGGAGCCGACCTTCGGCGGCATCAATCTCGAGGACATCAAGGCGCCCGAGTGCTTCGAGATCGAGGAGCGCCTGCGCAAGCGCATGGGCATCCCGGTCTTCCACGACGACCAGCACGGGACGGCGATCATCGTGGCGGCGGCGGTGCGCAACGCGCTGATGTTGGCCGGCAAGGACATCGCGGAGGTGAAGATCGTCACCTCCGGCGCCGGTGCCGCTGCGCTCGCCTGCCTCAACCTCCTCGTCTCGCTCGGCGCGCGAATCGAGAACATCCTGTGCACCGACATCGAGGGCGTCGTCTACACGGGACGTCAGGCGCACATGGACCGCTGGAAGGCGGCCTATGCCAAGGACACCTCGATGCGCACGCTCGCCGAGGCGATCGAGGGCGCAGACGTCTTTCTCGGTCTATCGGCCGGCGGTGTCCTGAAGCCCGAATACCTTGAGAAGATGGCCGACCGGCCGCTGATCCTGGCGCTCGCCAATCCGACGCCGGAGATCATGCCCGAGCTCGCGCGCGCGGTGCGTCCGGATGCGATGATCTGCACCGGCCGGTCGGATTTCCCGAACCAGGTGAACAACGTCATCTGCTTCCCCTTCATCTTCCGCGGCGCGCTCGACTGCGGCGCGACGACGATCAACGAAGAGATGAAGATCGCCGCGGTGGACGCCATCGCGGCCCTGGCGCGCGAGGACGTGTCGGAGGTGGCGGCGCAGGCGCTCGGCGCCGAAACGCCGATCTTCGGACCGGACTACCTGATCCCCTCGCCCTTCGACCCGCGGCTGATCCTGAAGATTGCCCCCGCCGTCGCCAAGGCGGCCGAGGCGACCGGCGTCGCCGGCCGGCCGATCGTGGACGTCGACGCCTATCTCGATCGGCTCAACCGCTTCGTCTACCGCTCGCGGCTGATCATGAAGCCGGTGTTCCAGATCGCGCGCGATTCGGGCAAGCGGGTCATCTTCGCCGACGGCGAGGACGAGCGCGTGCTGCGCGCCGCGCAGGTGATGCTGGAGGAGCGGCTCGGCGTCCCGATCCTGATCGGTCGCCCCGGCGTCATCACCAACCGGCTGGAGCGCTACGGGCTGAAGATCCGCCCGAAGACCGATTTCGAAGTGGTGAACCCGGAGGACGACCCGCGCTACCGCGATTACGTCGATCACTACTTCTCCAAGGTCGGTCGCAAGGGCGTGAACCCGGACACCGCCCGCACCGTGGTTCGCACCAACACCACGGTGATCGGCGCCATCGCCGTGTCGCGGCGCGAAGCGGACGCGCTGATCTGCGGCCTCGAAGGGCGCTACGCGCCGCACTTGCGCGACATCCGCCAGGTGATCGGGCTCGCCGATGGCGTCTGCAAGTTCGCCGCCGTCAGCCTGCTGATCTCGCCACAGGGCTCGAAGTTCTTCCTCGACACCTATGTCCAACGCCAGCCCTCGGCCGAGGAGATCGCCGAGATGACGCTGCTCGCGGCGGCCGAGATCCGGCGCTTCGGCCTGACGCCGAAGGCGGCGCTCGTCTCCCACTCCAATTTTGGCACGGACGAGACCGACGAGACCAAGAAGCTGCGCATCGCGCTGCAGCTGATCCGCGAGCAGGCGCCCGATCTCGAGATCGACGGCGAGATGCACGGCGACGCTGCGCTGTCGGAGCCGCTGCGCCGCCGGGTGATGCCGCACACGACGCTGACCGGAGAGGCGAACCTCCTCGTCTTCCCCAATCTCGATGCGGCGAACATCACCATGAACGTGGTCAAGGCGATGACCGATTCCCTGCATGTCGGCCCGATCCTGATGGGCGCGCGCTCGCCGGCGCACATCCTGACGCCGTCGGTCACCTCGCGCGGGATCGTTAACATCGCTGCGATCGCGGTCGCCGAGGCGGTGCAGCGCGGCAGCTGATCACGCCCCGGCGCGACACGGTCCTGAGACGCGCCGGAACGAACCTCGAAGCGTCACGGCGAATGCGAGGGCGTGGCGACATCCCCGCCCTTCGCGGGCCCTGCGGGTTGCCGCAGGATGCGGGTGTTTGCCGGCGTCGCGGTGGGCTTACCCCTCTTGTCGAGCGGCGGCCGCCGTGAGCCGCGCCACGGCGCGGTCCCGGCCGATCAGCGGCAGGAGCTCGCTCATCTCCGGGCCGTGATCGAGCCCGGTCAGGGCGAGCCGCAGAGGCATGAACAGCGCACGCCCCTTGCGGCCCGTCAATTCCTTCACCTTGCCGGTCCAGGCCTTCCACGCCGCGCCGTCCCAGGGCGCCGGCGGCAGCAGCGCGGCGGCACTGCCGAGAAAGACGGCGTCCTCGCCGGCCGGCGCCGTCGGAGGTACCGCGCCGTATACGACGTCGCGCCACAGTGCTGCATCGGCCACGCGGGTGCAGTTGCCCCGCACCGCCAGCCAGAACGCCTCCGCCTCGGCGTCCGGCACGCAAAATGCCCTGAGACGCTCGGCGGCCGCGGCATAGGGCATGGCGTGCACGAGGTCGGCATTCAGGCGATCGAGCTCGGCCGGGTCGAACTTCGAAGCGGAGCTGCCGCCCTCGGTGAGGTCGACTCGCGCGGCCAGTGCGTCGAGGTCCGGCAGCGCCTCGATCGCCCCTGGCAGACCGACCAGCGTCGCAAGTGAGGCGACGGCCATCGGCTCGTAGCCGTCCTGGCGCAGGGCACGCAGCGACAGGGCGCCGGTGCGTTTCGACAGGCCCTCCCCATCGATCGTGGTGATCAGGTTGTGATGCCCGAACACCGGCACCGGCAGGCCCAGCGCCTCGAAGATCGCGATCTGCACCCCGGTGTTGGTGACGTGGTCGTCGCCGCGAATGACGTGGGTGATGCCGAAGGCGCCGTCGTCCACCACCGAGGTGAGCGTATAGAGGTAGCTGCCGTCCTCGCGCACCAGGACAGGGTCGGAGAGCGAGCCGAGATCGACCGTCTGCCGGCCGCGCACGAGGTCGTCCCAGTGCAGCTCTGTCCGTTCCGGCCGTGCCGGATCGTCGGTGAAGTTCGGGAGCCGGAACCGCCAGTGCGGACGTCGGCCCTCGGCTTCGTGAGCCGCACGCTCCGCCTCGGTCAGACGAAGCGCTTCGCGCCCATAGATCGGCGGCAGGCCGCGCGCCATCTGCCGCTTGCGCCGGCGCTCCAACTCCTCCGGCGTCTCCCAGCATGGATAGAGCACGCCGCTGGCCCGCAGGGAGTCCGCCGCCGCGTCGTACTGCGCGAGACGGTCCGACTGGCGCTCCACCCAGTCGGTGGCGATGCCGATCCACCGCAGATCCTGAAGGATCGCCTCGGCATATTCCGGCTTCGAGCGCTGGATGTCGGTGTCGTCGAAGCGCAGGAGAAAGCGGCCGCCGTATCGGCGGGCATAGAGCCAGTTGAACAGCGCCGGGCGCAGATTGCCGATGTGCAGGAAGCCGGTCGGCGACGGCGCGAAGCGGACGGTCGGGATCATGCCCGGGAGGTATTCAAAAGACGCTGCGGAGGCAATCGGCGATGATCATGCAGGTGCAGCGAACGCGCCTGCACGCCACCCTTCAACTCACACCAGCGCCGAAGCGAGCAGCCAGCCATACGCGAGAAGGCCGGCGACGAGCAGTGGCACGCCGATCCACAGCTGGCGCCGGGCATAGCGCCGCTCGGCCCCGCCGGCGCCTTGAAGAGCCGCGCCGCCGGCGGCGGCGGCCGTGCCGCCGCGACGCTTGAGGCGCCACGTCACCAGGCCGTAGCGCAGGAGGAAGAGGAGTCCGACCAGCACCAGCATCGGAGCCAGCGAGGCGAGCGGAGGGAGTTCCCCGTCCGTCATGCGCGAGCCCTCGCTGGCGACACCTGGCACCCCGCGGCTGTGCACTTTTCAATCACCATGACAAATCCTCAGCCCTTCGGCACTTTTTTCTGTCAAGAAAGTTTGCCAGATACCACGTCGTCGTGCCGTCGTGGTTCCACCGCACAGGGATCGCCGGCCAGCGCACGGAGTGAGTGTGTACGATATCCTGAATCTCATCAGCGAGTTCGGCCCCGTGATCGTCTTCGCGGGCACCTTCGTCGAAGGCGAGGTGTTCGCGATCGTCGGCGGCTTTCTCGCCTATCGCGGTATCTACTCGCTCGAGTTCATCGCGCTCCTGGCCTTCGTCGGCTCGTTTCTCGGCGATCTCGCGGTGTTTCTCTTCGCGCGCTTCTTCAGCGGTCACCGCTGGGTGGCACGATGGCGCGCGCGGCCGAAATTCGCCAAGGCCCTGAAGCTCGTCGAACGCTATCAGGCATTCTTCGTGATCGTGAACCGCTACATCTACGGACTGCGCGTGCCCGGGCTCATCGCCCTCGGCATGTCGAGGATCAGTCTCACGCGGTTCCTCGTGCTGAACTTCGTCGGCGCGGCGATCTGGGCCGGCCTGTTCACGTCGATCGGCTTCGTCTTCGGCTATTCGATCGGCTCGGTCTTCGCCCAGCTCGAGCTGATGGAGCGGTCGCTCGGGATCACCCTCGGCGTCATCGCGGTCGCCCTCGCCGGCTGGTTCGCGTGGCGCCAGTGGGGGCCGGTGTTCGCCCGGCGCATCCTGCCGCGACGCCGTGGCAGCGAAGGCCATGACGGCCTCGTGCGGATCAAGACGCGGGCCGAAGGCGTACCCGGCGGCTCCTCGGAAGACTGAAGGCGGCGCGCCTCGAACTGCGAGGCATCCGGGCGGCCCTCGCCGGGCAGCGCGGCAAGAGAACCGGTCCGGCGCAGGTGACCGATCACGACGTCTTCGGCGCAGCGATGTCGCCAGCGCCGTCCGCGCGCCGGATCCGCAGGCCGGGGATGCCGGGCCGCCTTGCGGGCAGCCCGAGGGCCGCCGTCAGAAGTTGACGGCCTTGCGCGCCGGCACCGACTCACGGTCCTTCTTCAGAAGCTCGGCGACGAGGAAGGCGAGTTCCAGCGCCTGCGTGGCGTTCAGCCGTGGATCGCAGTGGGTGTGGTAGCGGTCGGACAGATCTTCCGCCGAGACCGCCCGCGTGCCGCCGGTGCACTCGGTGACGTCCTTGCCGGTCATCTCCACGTGGATGCCGCCGGCATGCGTGCCCTCGGCATGGTGCACGTCGAAGAAGGACTGCACCTCCGCCAGGATGCGGTCGAAGGGGCGGGTCTTGTAGCCGTTCAGCGTGATCGTGTTGCCGTGCATCGGATCGCAGGACCAGACGACCTTGCGGCCCTCCTTCTGCACGGCCCGGATCAGCTTCGGCAGATGTGCCTCGACCTTCTCGTGGCCGAAGCGGGCGATCAGCGTGAGGCGGCCGGGAATGTTGTCCGGGTTCAGCTTGTCGATCAGGCGGATCAGGCCGTCCGGCTCGAGCGAGGGCCCGCACTTGAGGCCAATCGGATTGCGGATCCCGCGGCAGAACTCGACGTGCGCGTTGTTCTCCTGACGGGTCCGGTCGCCGATCCAGATCATGTGACCGGACGTGGCGTACCAGTCGCCGGAGGTTGAATCGACGCGCGTCAGCGCCTCCTCGTAGCCGAGCAGCAGCGCCTCGTGGCTGGTGAAGAAGTCGGTCTCGCGCAGCGACGGATGGCTCTCGGCGTTGATGCCGATCGCCCGCATGAAATGCATCGTCTCGGAGATGCGGTCGGCGAGCTGGCGGTAGCGCGCGGCCTGCGGGCTGTCGGCGAGGAAGCCGAGCATCCAGGTGTGGACGTTCTCCAGGTTGGCGTAGCCGCCCTGCGCGAAGGCGCGCAGCAGATTCAGCGTGGCGGCCGACTGCCGGTAGGCCATCTCCTGGCGCTCCGGGTTCGGGATTCGCGAAGCCTCGTCGAACTCGATGCCATTGATGATGTCGCCGCGGTAGGACGGGAGCGTCTGGCCGTCGCGGGTCTCGTCCGGGTTCGAACGCGGCTTGGCGAACTGACCAGCGATGCGCCCGACCTTCACCACCGGCGAGGACGCGGCGAAGGTCAGCACCACCGCCATCTGCAGGAAGGCGCGGAAGAAGTCGCGGATGTTGTCGGCGCCATGCTCGGCGAAGCTTTCGGCGCAGTCGCCGCCCTGCAGCAGGAACGCGCGGCCCTCGGCGACCTCGCCGAGCGCGCGCATCAGCTTGCGGGCCTCACCTGCAAAGACCAGCGGCGGAAAGGTCGACAGCCGCTTCTCGGTTTCGGCGAGCGCGAGCGGATCGGGATAAGCCGGCACCTGCTCGATGGGCTTCGTGCGCCAGCTGCCGGGGGTCCAGTCCATGCTCATTGCCTCTCCTCGCGAGAGCCTCCGCCTCTGCCGTGCCGATCGCTGTCTGGGTTGCAGGGGCGCGAGACGTTCGTTCGAACCGTCGCGTCCAAAGGCGGGCTTATAGCACTCCTGCCGGGCTTGTCATCCCGCCCGCGCATCCGTGACGCTTCAGCATGGCACGATGTAGCTGACGCCCCGCTCGGTCAGCAGCCGGTCGAACAGTTCCGCCTCGCCCGGATGCAGCGCCACCGAGCGCGGGTAGCGCGGGGCGAGCCGGTCGAGCAGCACCTCGGCCTCGAACCCGTCGGTCTCGTCGACGAAGCGGCGCAGGCCCTTCTCGCCGTAGAGGCCGAAGAAGCCCTGCATGACCGCATCGAGATAGGACTGGAGGATGATGCAGGACACGTCCTCCGCGGTCGGCTCGTCGCGGGACGCCTCGTAGATGAAGAGCGGCACCCCGGCCGCCGGCCCGTGCTCCACGCTGACCCGGGCGGGCTGCACCAGCCGGCGCTTGTATCCCGCTTCCCGTTCGTCCACCGCCGGCAGATGGTCGGCGTGATCGAAGACCACCACGCCCTCGGTCTCGAACTGCGCCTCCGGCCGCACGGTCAGCAGCGCGACCGGCGGGATGCTGCGCGGCATCCAGAAGCGGCGCCAGCCGCGGACCCGCGCCCGCCGGATGGCAAGGAACTTCGTGCGCAGGGTCAGCCGGTTCACCAGCGACCCGTAGCCGAAGTAACTGACGACCTTGCCCTCCTCCAGGAGGCGGCGGAGATCGGGGTGATCCTCGTGGACAAGCATGAGTCGCAGTTTACGGAAACTTCCAGCGAGGGGAAGCATCGGCGACGCGAAACCGTCACACGCGATCGCCGCCCTCGAGCCGATAGCTGGGCTCGTACATCGTGACGAGCTCCTCGGCCGCGGTCGGATGCAGCGCCATCGTCGCGTCGAACTGATCCTTGGTCAGACCGGCCTTCACCGCGACGCCGAGCACCTGCGCGAGTTCGCCGGCGTCGGGACCGAACACATGCGCCCCGACGACGCGCTGCGTCGACCCGTCGACGACGAGCTTCATCAGCATCCGCTCCTGCCGACCGGAGAGCGTGTTCTTCATCGGCTTGAAGGACGCGCGGTAGATATCGACGCTCGCGAACGCCTTGGCGGCCTGCGCTTCGGTGAGGCCGACCGTGCCGATCTCGGGTTGCGAGAAGACCGCCGTCGGAACCGTGTCGTAGTCGGGCTCGGTCGGATCGTCGTGGTAGAGCGTGCGGATGAGGCACATCGCCTCGTGGATCGCCACCGGCGTCAGCTGCAGGCGATGGGTGACGTCGCCGACCGCCCAGATGTTCGGGGCACTGGTGCGCGAATACGCATCGACCACCACCGCGCCGCGGCTGTCCAGGGTCACGCCCGCCGCCTCGCAGCCGAGGTTCTCGGTGTTTGCCTTGCGACCGATCGCCAGCATCACCTCGTAGGCGTCCAGAATCTCGCCGCAGGCCAGATGCGCCTCGAAGCGGCCGTCCGGCTTCTGGATCACCTCGCTCAACGTGTCCTCGCAGCGGATGTCGATCCCCTTGGTGACCATCGCCTGGTGCAGTTCGTGACGGATGTCGTCGTCGAAGCCCTGCAGGATCTCCTTGCCGCGGTAGACGAGTGTCACCTGCGAGCCGAGCCCGTGGAAGATGTTGGCAAACTCGACGGCGATGTAGCCGCCGCCGAGGATCACGATCGCCGGCGGCAGGCGCTTCAGGTGAAACGCCTCGTTGGAGGTGATGCAGTGCTCGGCGCCGGGCAGGCCGGGATGCGGGTTGGCGCGCCCGCCGACGGCGATGACGATCTGGTCCGCCGTCACCGTCCGGCCGCTGTCGGTCAGCCGGATCTCGTGCGGGCCGACGAGCTCGGCGCGCGACATCAGGATCTGCGCGCCCGCCTTCTCGACATTGGCGCGATAGATGCCCTCCAGCCGTTCGATCTCCCGATCCTTGTTGGCGATCAGCTGGGCCCAGTCGAACTTGCGCTCGCCGACGCTCCAGCCGAAGCCGGCGGCGTCCTCGAAGCTCTCCGAGAACTGCGAGGCGTAGACCATCAGCTTCTTCGGCACGCAGCCGCGGATGACGCAGGTGCCGCCGAAGCGGTACTCCTCGGCGATGGCGACACGCTTGCCCAGCATCGCCGCCCGGCGCGCCGCGCGCACGCCGCCCGAGCCGCCACCGATGACGAAGAGGTCGTAGTCGTAGCTGCCGTCAGTCACCTTGAGGTCTCCCGAAAAGCGACGAGCGGCACTGAGGCCGCTCGCGAGGTCGTCACGATCGAGGCAATCAGGCCGAGATCACTTGGTCGGCGTCGCGCCGGCTGCCGGCGCCTGCGGTGCAAGCGCCTTCATTCCGGCTGCGGCCTTGTCATGCAGGTCGCGCAGGATGCCCTTCGTCCAGACGTCGGCCGACGACATCATCTCGTTGGTCGCGACCGGTCCGAGCTTGATCAGCTTCTGGCCCGCCTCCGAGGTGTAAAAATCGGAGATCTGCTTCAGCTCCTCTTCGGTGAAGAGCTTGGCGTAGATCCGGGCGATCTCGTTCTCCAGATCGGCCCGCCGCGGCGCCAGCGCGAGCGCCTCCTTGTCGACCATGTCCGAGATCTCCGTCTGGAGATTCGGGTTGTTGATGATCAGCTCCGACTTGGTCTGAGTGGCAGCGTTCAGAAGGATGTTGTCGAACGGCTCGGTGGCGCCGATGGCCTCGACCGCCGCCCGCGCGGCAGCAAGATGCGACGGCGTGACGTCCTGCTCCTGCGCATGGAGCGGCGCGACGGCAAGGCTAGCGGCGAGAACGACCGCGGCGATCGCGCCGTTGCGCATCTTGGGGCTGAACAGCATGAAGGTCATGACTCCATCGGATGGGGAATATGTCGGCTGCCGCCGCTCCGTTGCGGGGGTGAGTAGCCCTTGGCGGGCGCCCGAGGCAAGCCCCGCGCACGGCCCCTTGGCATCCCGTCAGGGCAAAGGGCCCAAGGTTTCGACGCCGTCCTGCGAGGCGATGACCGCCATCGTCGCAAGGCCAAGGAACAAGCCATGCTCGACCACGCCCGGCACGGCATGCAGCGCCAGCGACAGGGCTTCTGGATCGGGAATGCGGCCAAAAGATGCGTCGAGGATGAGGTGCCCGCCATCGGTCTCGAAGGCTTCGCGCCCACGCCGGCGCAGGTCGATGGTCCCCGACAGCCCGAGGCGGTCGGCGGCGCGTTCGATCGCGATCCGCGTCGACGCAAGACCGAAGCGGTTGACCTCGATCGGCAGCGCGAACGTGCCGAGCGCCTCGACCAGCTTCGCGGCGTCGGCAATCACGATCATGCGGGCCGAAGCGGCGGCAACGATCTTCTCGCGGAGGAGCGCCCCGCCCCCGCCCTTGACGAGGCGGAGCGCGCCGTCGAGCTCGTCAGCCCCGTCGATGGTGAGGTCGAGTTCCGGCGTCTCGTCGAGCGTCGTCAGGGGGATCGACAGGTCGCGGCAGAGCGCCGCCGTGCGCTCCGATGTCGCGACGCCGACCACCGCGAGCCCGGCGGCCACGCGCTCGGCCAGCAGCGCCACGAAGGCCTCGGCCGTCGAGCCCGTCCCGATGCCGAGGCGCATACCGGATTCGACGTGCTCGAGAGCGGCGGCAGCGGCGGCCGTCTTCAGCGCTGCGACATCCATCTCCGGCGGCCTCTCAACATCGACGACCGTCGGTGTGTAGAATCTTTCAGGGTCCTCGGAAAGCTTCCGCCGCCCCGCAAGCCTGCCTCTCCGTGCGAAATCGGAACGCGAGCCGCGTCGCGTCGACGGCGTCCGGCGTGCCGGCCGGGCGGCACACGAACCGCGACGAACGCTTGACCCGCAGCCGGACAGGACGCATCCCTCGCCCTGACCGCACGGCGCCGCCGTCCGACCACGAAAGGTGTTGCTTGCAGCCGATCGCCGTCTTCGATCTCGACGGGACCCTCGTCGACACCGCCCCGGACCTCACGGCGAGCCTGAACCACTGCCTGCGCCATGCCGGCATGCAGGAGCTCGAGGTCGACACGGTGCGCCCGCACGCCGGCCACGGCTCGCGCGCCATGCTCCTGGAAGCTTACCGGCAGGCGAGCCGGCCGCTCGTCGAGCCGGAGCTGACCGAGCAGCAGCAGCGCTTCCTCGCCTTCTACGAGGCCCATATCGCGGTGGCCTCCCGTCCCTTTCCCGGCGCGGTCGGTGCACTCGATCGGCTGGGCGCTGATGGCGTCATCCTCGCGGTCTGCACCAACAAGACCGAGCGCCTCTCGCGCCTTCTGCTGGCCGAGCTTGGGCTCGCGGAGCGCTTCGCGGCGATCTGCGGATCGGACACCTTTGCCCGGCGCAAGCCCGATCCGTCGCATCTCCTCGGCACGATCGAGAGGGCCGGCGGCGACCCGACATGCGCCGTGATGATCGGAGACACGGCGACCGACACGGAAACGGCCAAGGCGGCCTCCGTGCCCGCCATCCTCGTCACCTTCGGCTACGATCCGGGCGAACTCGCCCGGCGCACGGCCAGCGCCCGGATCGAAAGCTTCGACGCGCTGGACCTGGCGCTCCTGCACGGTCTCCTGCGCGTCGAAGGGCCTCAAACGCCTCCGGCACCGCCGGCTCCGAACCGATCTTTTGGAGGTTGACGCGCAGCCGGCACCCGACTTATATCGCGCCACCCCACGGACCGCCTGAAGGCGATGCCGGGAGGGCGCGTAGCTCAGCGGTAGAGCACTACGTTCACACCGTAGGGGTCACAGGTTCGAACCCTGTCGCGCCCACCATGACTTCCCGATCTTCGACCGTCGTGCCGTCTCGTGCCATGCGGCAGCTGCCATCGACGGCGTGGTAGCGGCGCTCGCGCCGCAGACCGCGCGAGCGTATCGATCAAAGGACCGCGCGCTGGGGTGCACGACTTGCAGGCTTGCAAGGGCGGCCCGGCGACGCCGGCGCTTACTTCCCTGCCGCGAGCGGCAGCCGCTGCCCCGAGTTAGCCGCGGACATGGCCGGCATTCGCGAAGACGGACTGACCACCTCGATCCGCCGCGGCTTCGGCATGTAGAACCGCAGGAAGGACCGGACCGTCAGGATGGACAGCCGGCGGGCCAGCGTCAGGACGACCCCCCACCGCAGAACGCGGGACTGCTCGTCCGGCTTCGGCGTCAGCGTGACCGGCACCTCGGCGTAGCTGCGCACGCGCTGAAGCAGCGTGACCAGCGTCACCAGGTGATAGGAGTAGTCGGGCGGCGTCCTCACCTTCCGGGCCTCGGCGACGGGCCAGACATAGAGGCTGTGGCCATCCTTCAGCTGGCAGCGCGTCGTGAGGCGGAGCTGAAACGTGCAGATGCGCGACAGAAGTCGCCGGATCGGGATTCGCGCCGCCGGGTTGGCACGATAGGAGATGATCATGTCGGCCTGGCCGACCGCCTGGAACAGGCGGTGGACTCCGGAAGGCTCGAAGGCGCGGTCGCCGGGCACCAGCGTGAGGTTGGCAAAGCGCGCCTGCGCCAGTCCGGCGCGATAGGCTGCCCCGACGCCGCGATTGACCGGGAAATGGATGACCGAAATCCGGGGATCGGCGGCGGCGAGCCGGTCCGCGATCGCCCCCGTCCCGTCGGTCGAGCCGTCGTTGACGATGATGATCTCGAAGGCGTCGAGGGTGGCCTCCGCTGCCTCCACGGCCTCGAGCGTCGTCTGCTCCAGCCGCTCTTCCTCGAAATAGGCGGGTATGACGATGCTAAGTTCACGGCGAGCGTCGGATCCAGTCATCGCAGCGCCCTCAGCTTCGCGGATGCGCTGCGAGCGCCAGGATGTAGTGGGCCATCTTGTGGTAGCCCGTGTGCACGATCTCGTCGTTCATCGAGAACATGAACACCGAATGGAAGAAGCGCTCCATCAACGCCTTGAGGTCGGGAGCCGTCTTGCAGTTGATGTGCCCGGCCTTGCTGCCCGGCGAGGCGTAGACCTGGCTCTCCAGCGAGGGCATGCCGACGATCATCACCGCGTCAGGCTCCAGGCAGGCCCGGATGTTGGCGAGGAAGCGCTCCTCCTCCGCCTCGGGGATATGCTCCAGCACGTCGAGCGAATAGGCTGCGTCGAACCGCCCGGGCAAGGTGTCCTCGAGGAAGTTGTGCACCAGAGCCTCGTACGGATATTCCGGCTGGCGGCGCGTGGCGGCGTCCTTGATGAACTCCTCGTCGTAGTCGGTGACGGTGAGAGCCTTGACCTCCTGCATCACGATCGGCGCGTTGAAGGCGTCGCCGCAGCCGATCTCGAGCACGTTCTGTCGGCCCGACAACATCTTGGAGACGAACTTGTAGCGCGCCTGCGAGAAGAGGAAGCGGCGCGGATCCTCGATCCACTCGCGGCTCTTCAGCAGGCCCAGCGCGATCGC
The DNA here is from genome assembly GCF_024519155.1 of Mangrovibrevibacter kandeliae. Classification (GTDB taxonomy): domain Bacteria; phylum Pseudomonadota; class Alphaproteobacteria; order Rhizobiales; family Rhizobiaceae; genus Mangrovibrevibacter; species Mangrovibrevibacter kandeliae. Next base: position 407,947 of record NZ_JANIFJ010000003.1, read on the forward strand.
GCCCCGAGTCTCGGCGAAAGTGATGTTGGGCTGGTTGACCGGATCGCGGGTTCTACGGTCTGAGCTGGACGACATGGAAAACGCTCGCTCTTCGAGTACGATCTAAGGATTGGGTCGGACTTTGACGGGGTCACTCGGCGAAAGCATCGATCTCCTCCGCCGGCACCGCATCGGACGGAGGTCCACCGGCCTCGGCGCCGGACTCCGGCCGGTGCGCCATCGAGTGATAGGCCTCCACCACCTCCTCGAAGGGACCATCGGCCACGATGCGGCCCCCGTCGAGAAGAATGAGACGATCGACCAGACTTTTCAGGGTGTCGAGGTCATGCGACGCGATGACCAGCGTGCCCGACCGGGCGATCATGGCGTTCATGCGGTCGCGCGCCCGCTCGACGAAGCGGGAGTCGCCGGTCGCGAGATTCTCGTCGGCCACCAGGATGTCCGGCGACAATGCCGTCGCGACGGCGAAGGCCAGGCGGGTCATCATGCCCGTGGAGTAGGTTCCGACCGGCAGCGACAGATAATCGCCGAGCTCGGTGAACTCCTCGATGTCCGGCATGTGCGAGCGGACTTCTGAGAGCTTCAAGCCACTGAGGAGCCCGAGGTTCTCGATGTTCTCGTAGCCCGTCAGTTCCATGTGCAGGCCGTTGCCCGGATTGATGACGGCCGCCAGGCGGCCGTAGCGCTCGAGGTGACCCTGCTGCGGACGATAGATCCCCGAGATCACCTTGAGCAGCGTCGTCTTGCCCGCGCCGTTGTGACCGATGATTCCGATCCGCTCTCCGACCCGCACCGTCAGATTCATGTCCTCCAGCGCCACGATGTTGACGCTGCGACCGCTCTTGTGGATCCGGCCGCCGGTGCGAAAGCGTCGCACCGCCGAGTTGAGCGACAGCTCCGACGCGTGCGGCACCGGGTAGGACAGCGCGACATCCTTGAGACGCAGCGCGATGGGGACGACGGCGTTCGGCGCGCTCATAGCCAGAATACGATCTTGTTCTTGTAGCGGATGAAGGCGAGGAAGGTGAGGAGCCAGCCGCCGACCAGCGTTGCCACCACCACCGCCAGCGACAGGTGGCTCGGCACCGACCCGAGCAACGGGTCGCGGATCACCGCGATGAAGTGGGTGAAGGGATTGAACTCGGCTACGGCACCCTGCCCGCCCAGGGCGGTTTGCGGCCACAGGATCGGCGTCGCCAGGAAGACGATGAGCATGATCGGCGAAATCAGCTGGCTCACGTCGCGAAAACCCGCTCCCACGATGCCGAAGATCAGGTTCACCCATATGCCGTTGAGGAAGTACAGGAGCAGCCCGGGGATCAGAAAGAGGAGCGCCGACGTCGGTTCGATACCGACGAGGAGCGCGACGCCGATGAAGACGACGAACTTGATGCAGAACTCGATGAACAGCCGCAGGGTGTAGCGGTAGACGCTGAAGGAGATGGGCAGAGCCCGCTCCTTCAGGATACCCGCAGAGCTGATGAACACCGAGCTGCCGCCCTGGATACAGGCGGAGATGAAGAACCAGCAGGTGAGGCCTGCGGTGATGTAGGGGTACCCCTCGCTCGGGGGCCAGGACAGAAGCGCCCCGTAGACGTAGCCGAGGGCGGCAACGGTGACCGCAAGGCCGAGGATCGCCCACAGCGGCCCGAGCGCGGTGCGCTTGGTCTCCTGCAGGAAGTCGCGCCAGCCGAGCAGGCACCAGGTGTGCCAGAGCCGGGCGCCCGCCCAGAGATCGGCCAAGGCCTCGGCGAGCTTGCCGCCGAAGGTCTCCGACGCGTTGTAGACGTCCTGGCTCTCCATCGGTGCGCCGCGCATCGCTCCAGATCTCACGTCGATACCGCTCAATTCCCAAGTCCGCTCAGATAGGCGCGGCCGGCCGCGGCATCGCTGGCCGGCGGGGCCCAGGGCGCCTCTTCCATGTCGCTCTTGACGAACGGACCGATCGTGCTCTCCACGAACACGAGAAGTTCGCTGCGGATGAGGAGGCTGTGATACCGCCCCGTCGGCATCCGGTAGAAAAACGGCAGTCCCGAGGCGGCAGCCCCCATGACGAAGCGCTCGCTGACGCTGCCGTCCTCCTCGAAGACGAAAACCTCGGCCTCGCCTTCGATGACGACGAAGCTCTCCGACTTCGAGCGATGGCGATGTGGCGCGACGTAGGTGTCGCGATGGCTGACGATCAGCATGTCGTGCTGGAATGCGTCTGCCGCGGGGTGAGCGCACAGCCGCGCCCGCCGGACCGCATTGGCACGCGCCTGCGCCTTGAGGAAGCCGACGAGCCGATCATCGGCCACCACCAGGGGCTCCCGGCCATAGAAGATGCCGGGTGCGACCTCGGTCAGCGCCTCGCCGTCGACGAGGCCGCGCGGCGCAAGGCCCGAAGCGGTCGAGGCGGGACGATCCGCCACTCAGGGCTCCATTGTCACGAGCACGCGGCCCGCCTCGCCCGAGCGCACCACGTCGAGCGCCTCGTTGATGCGGTCGAGCGGAAACTCGTGGGTGATCAGACCCTCGAAGGACATCCGGCCGGCCGCTTCCAGCTTGGCGATACGCGGGATGTCCCGGTCGGGCACGCTGTCGCCGCCCTCCGATCCCGTGAGGATCTTCTTGAAGTGCAGCGGCAGGGTGTAGATCGTGACCTTCTCCGACGGCACCCCGACGAGGACGCAGGTCCCCTTGCCCTGCGTGACCTCGTAGGCCGTCTCGATCACCTGCTTGACGCCGGTCGTCTCGATCACCTTGTCGGCGCCGCCGGCGCCCACGATGTCGCGGATCGCAGCGGCGATGTCCGGTGTCGTGGTCGGATTGAAGACGTGGGTCGCGCCGAAACGCTTGGCCATCTCGAGCTTCGCCTCGACGAGATCGACGGCGACGACCGGATAGGCACCCGTCAGCGACGCGCACTGGACCATGTTCAGGCCGACGCCGCCGGCGCCGAACACCACCACCGAGTCGCCGAGGGCCACCTTGGCATCGTTCTGGATGACGCCCAGCGCCGTCGTCACGGCACAGCCGAGCAACGGCGCAACCTTCGGATCGAAGCTCGTGGGAAGCAGCGTCACCCGGTTCTCGGACACGACGGCGTGGTCGTTGAAGGTCGTCACCCACCCGGCGTTGAGCTTCTGGCCCCGCCAGGAATAGGCCGGCGGCTTCGACTGGATGCCCTTGCTGGGCCGCCAATGCAGCACCACCGTGTCGCCTTCGGCCACGGTGGTGACTCCCGGGCCGATCTCCAGGACGGTGGCGGTCGCCTCATGCCCGAGAAGATGCGGCAGATACTTGTCCGGTCCCTTCACCGCAGCAATCTCGTTGATCTGCGCGCCGCAGATCGACGTGTAATGGATCTTCACCAGAACCTGTCCGGCTTCGAGCGTCTCCGGCAGGTCGAACTCGTCGACCACCAGCGGGGCCCTCGACTCCACCAGGATCGCACCCTTTGCGCGCTGCACTTTCATCGCTTGGAGACTCCATCGGATTGCGCGCCGCACCCGCTTGGGATCGGTGCCGCGTCGTTTGCCACCCGCCCCCGGCGGATGCCGGCGGGGCGGATGCTCGCATGGTCGGGAGGACGGTCGGCCGAAGCGGCCGGATGCCCTGCCACTATTCCATATAGATGAACTCGTAGTCTCCGGTGTAACCGAAGTGGTTATACAACCAGATCCACTCGGCAGTGTCGAGGAAGGACTCGGCAGTGAGCGCCCAGCACTGCAGATTGAAGAGCTCCTGCTCGTTGCGATAGCTCTCGAGCATGACATAGGCCGCCTTGCCCACGCGCTCGACTTCCGCCAGCGCCGTCTTCAGCTCGAACAGACGCAGATTGTGGAACGTGGCGAGCGAGATCACCAGGTCGAAAGCCTTGTCCCCGAACGGATAGGCGTCCTGTGCGCGGTAGATGAACAGGTCGTCCTTCACTTCGGGCTTGGCGTCGGCGAGGCCGTGATGCGAAATGTCGAAGCCGGTGACCTTCAGGCCCGGCAGGATCTTCTTCATCTCGTAGAGCAGAAACGCCTTGCCGCAACCGACGTCGAGGACGCTCGACTCGTTGGTCAGGCCGTAGGTGTCGATCAGCGCCTGCGCGACCGGCGTCCAGCGGCCCTCGAGATAGCGGTAGCCGCCATAGCCGAAGCGCCGGTCGCCGTCCCAGTAGTCGGACTCGTACTCCTTCGCCTTCAGCATGCACGTGACCTTATCGTCGACCATGCGCGCGATGTAGTCGCGCTTGGTCATACGATGCAGCGGCGTAACGATGTTCAGAAGGCGACCCATTCGGATGATCCTGTTTGCAAAGGGACGTGGAGGTCCAGCGCGGCGTGGGAGCCGGCCGGTCGTCAGGCGGGGAAACTGTCGAGGGTTTCGCGGATGGACGCGGCGATACCGTCGGGCGACAGGCCGTTGTCGGCCAGGATGTCGTCCTGCGACCCATAAAGCTTGGCGAAGGCGTCGCGCAGACCGAGCTTGCGCATCGGCGGCAGTCTCGCGCCGCCCTTCTCGCACATCAGGTCGATCACGGCACTGCCGAGCCCGCCGATGACCGTATGCTCCTCGATGACGAAGACGGCGCGGGCCCGGCCGGCGCGCTCGAGCACCAGCGCCTCGTCCAGCGGCTTGATCGTGTGGATGTGGACCACCTCGACGGCGTGCCCCTCGCGCTCCAGCGCCTCGGCGGCTTCCAGCGCCCGTGCGGTCATCACGCCGCAGGAGATGAGCAGGATCGGATCGGACGCCTCCGACGGCTTCAGCACGATCCCCTTGCCGATGGCAAAGCCGTGACGCTCGTCGCTCACGACCGGGTCGCCGCCCTTGCCGAGGCGGATATAGATCGGATGCGGCCAGTCGAGCGTGGCGCGCATCAGCCGTTTCATCTCCTCGGCGTCGGACACCGCGGTCACCGTCATGTTCGGCAGCGCCCGCATGATGGCGAAGTCCTCGACCGCAAGATGGGTCGGCCCGAGCGGCGCGTAGACGACACCGCCGCCGTTGGCGATCAGCCGCACCGGCAGATGGTGCAGGCAGAGGTCCATCGCGACCTGCTCGTAGCAGCGCCGGGTGATGAAGGTGGCGATGGTGTTGACGTACGGCATGTGACCGTCCATCGCCATGCCGGCAGCCATCCCGATGATGTGCTGCTCCATCACGCCTTCCATGTAGTGGCGGTCCGGAAACTCCTGCTTCATCTCGTCCAGCAGGCCGGGGCTGAGGTCCGAGCCGATGAAGACGACGCGCGGGTCCGTCTTGGCCAGCTCGTAGACCATGTCGAGACAGGTCTTTCTCATGCGCGACCCCCGAGCGCCGCATGGATCTCGGCGAGCTGTTCCGGTTTGAACTTGGCGTGGTGGTGCCACTTCGGCTGACCCTCGGCGAAGGGGATGCCCTTGCCCTTCACCGTGTGACAGATGATCGCCGTAGGCCGCTCGTTGCTCAGCGGCAATCGGCCGTAGACCTCCGACAGGGCCGACAGGTCGTGGCCGTTGACCTCGACTGCGGCGAAGCCGAAGCTCGTCCACTTGTCGGCCAGCGGCTCGAGATCCTGGATCTCCCGTGTCGGCCCGGCCGACTGGATCTTGTTGTAGTCGATGATCGCGGTCAGGTTGGTCAGGCGATGCTTGCCGGCGCACATCGCCGCTTCCCACACCGATCCCTCGTTGATCTCGCCATCGCCCATCACCACGAAGACGCGGCTGTCGCGCTTCTGCATGCGGGCCGAGAGCGCCAGGCCGACGCCGATCGGCAAGCCGTGGCCGAGCGCGCCGGTGGACGCTTCGACACCGGGGATCTTGCTGCGCTCGGGGTGGCCGCCGAGGATGCCGTCGGCATGGCAGAACTTGTCGAGTTCGGCGACGTCGAAGAACCCCTTGTCGGCGAGCAGCGCGTAGAGCCCGAGGCACCCGTGCCCCTTCGACAGGATGAAGCGGTCGCGCTCGAGCCAGTCCGGCTGTTCGGGCCGATACCGCAGGACGTCGTCGAACAGGACGCGCAGGATCTCCACCAGCGACATGGACGAGCCGACATGGCCACGATTGCCGCCGACAAGGCCCCGGACGATGAGCCTGCGCAGATAGAGCGACCGCTCGTCGAGCGACGTCGTCTTGCTGGCCTCGATCAAGCTATGCACCATACGCTTCCCTGCGGTTGCTGCCGGCGTGGCCGCCTCGTTGTGCCAGAGCCAGTTAAATCCTCGCGCCGGCAATGTCTACCAGTTCCAGCCAGTCCCGCCCGAGCCCCAAACCGGCGATCGGCGGGGGGTGATCGGGCGCGTACCAGAGCCGCTCGGTGGCCGCCGGAAAGGCAGGGTCGAGCAGCACTTCCGGCAGGTCGTCGATGAAGATCGTGCAGCCCAGCGCGGCGATGCGCGCGACCTTTGCGGCACGCGTCTCCTCGAACACCACGTCGCCCGGCGCAAAACCGAATCCGTCTGTGGCAAAGAAGCCACGACGGTCGAGGAAGTCTCGCGCCGCCTGCCACAGGTCGACGCGCTCCGCGTCGAAGTGCCCATGCCGGGTCTTGTGGCTGATCACGGTCATGCGGACCCCCGCGGCGCGCATCCGCGAGAGGAAGGTCTCCACGCCCGGCTGCAGCCGGGCCTCCTCGATGTAGCGGCCGTAGAGCTGTCCCTGGAGGCGCATCCAGGCCTCCTCCCCGCCCAGTTCGCGCAGCCGTGTCTTGACCGCGGCCTTGCTGCGGAGCTGCGAGCCGGCAGGCAGAAGGCCGACGCGCTCCGCCACGGTGGCGAAGGCGTCCTCGTAATCGATGATCGTGTTGTCGAGGTCGATGCCGATATGGACGTCTGCCATGGGACGCTCGGGCTGCCGCCGGTTCAACGACGCGTCAGCGACAGGTAGACGGTCTCGCGGCCGAAGAGCGGACCGAACGCAGCCATGTCGCGGACCGCCTCGGCGCTCGGCTCCGGCATGCGCCAGACGGCTTCGAGTTCGGTGACGGCGGCCGCCAGAGCGGCATCGATCTCCGACAGGAGCGCCGCGATGCGCGCGAGGTCGTCGCCGATCGCGCGGCCCAGTGCGTCGCGCTCGTCCGTGCTTGCGGCCTCACGGGCACGCTGCCAGGCGAGCGAGCGACGGTGCAGCTCGGCGAAGGCGGCTTCGAGCGCCTGCGTCGTCGCGTCCTGGCGCGGCGGCAGAAGCCGGCGGTGATCGATGAAGCTCGCCACGTTCGCGGCTGCCGCCTCCGACAAGACGGCATCGAAGGCACGGTGTTCCCCGACCAGGCTCTTGAACCAGCGCCAGTCGGCCGCGAAGCGGGGAAAGCTCGCGAGAGCCTCCATCCGCTCGCCCACCGTCGCGAGCACGGTCTCCAACGGCAGCGCGACGTTGAGGTAGTGCGGGTTCATCACGCAGTCATGCACCCAATCGCGGTGGCTGCGGGTCATGGCCGGCATGGTCGCCAGATGCGGGCCGAACACCTCCACCATCGTTTCGGTGGTTCGCTCGAAGTCGTCCGTCTCCGGCATGATCCGCAGCGCCAGGAGCTTGCGCATCACGTTTGGAAAGAAGCCCGAGAGCGGCACGTAGGTGATCACCAGGACGCCGCCGGGCGCCACGAGACCGACGAGCTTGTCGAGCAGCTCGAGCTCGTCGGCCCGCGCACCCAGCCAGTTCTCGCAGATGACGATGTCGTACTGGCGCCCCGGCTCGAAGTCCTGAAGCGTCTGCGGCACGATCACCGGCCGTGTGTGCGGCACCTCGGAGAGTGCGGCATAGGCGGCTTCGATGTCGCGCCGGCCGGTCGGGTTCGGCTCGACGAGCGTCAGGCTCGCCGGCCGCTGCGCGGCCAGATACAGGCTGTTCTGCCCGGAACCGGCAGCGACCTCGAGCACGTCGACATTGCGGAAGGCTGCGGGCGGAAGTCCGAGGGATCGATAGAGCGAGTCCCGGCGATCGAAATGCTCGGAAAGATTGTGCATCTGGTAATGCACCGGGGAAATTCCCCGGGCGACGTAATAATCCAGATGTCCTTCGGTGCCTGACGTCGAGATGCTCAATGTCTCTCCCCTGTCAGCAGAGTGAACTTTCACGCTGGCGGTGTTAGGCGGTTTGCGCCCGGAAATCCAGCCGCAGGCTTCGAGCGCCTGCGGCGGCCCAGTGGAGAGATGTTGCGATGCGGGATGTCGAGGAGCCGGCCGAGACGGCAGAGAAGGCGGATCCGCTTCGGGTGATGTTCCTCTATTGGGGCCGCCGCGGGCCGCTGTCGCGACTGACTCTGGACCTCGTGCGCTCGGCCGGCATGCGGAAGGACTTCCGGGCCTCGGTCTCGGTTTCGCGCAGCAACGAGCTGTATCGTGACTTCGAGGCGCTCGGCCCGGTGCTGCATCCGGTGTCCACCTTCGGCGGGGCGAGCGGAGCCGTGCTCGGCGCGTGGCGTCTGCCGCTCCTGCGCCACCAGCTCGCCCAGCGGCTCCGTCGCGACGGCACGGAGGTCGTCGTCACGCTGATGCCGCACGTCTGGACACCGTTCATCGTTCCGGCGGTCCGTGCGGCCGGCGCCCGGTACGCGACGGTCGTGCACGACGCCCTGCCGCATCCGGGCGACCGCCTGACCGCGCTCGCCCAGACGATCCTGTCACGCGACGCAGGACGGGCCGACCTGGTGCTCACGCTCAGCGAGACGGTCAGCCGTCAGCTCAGGGCGCGCGCGCTCGCAGCGCCGGTGCACACCCTGTTCCACCCGCTTCTCCCCTACCGCACGGGTTCGGCGCTCACGGCGCCGCAGGACGGCAACCCCTGGCGCCTGCTCTTCTTCGGACGCATCCTGCCCTACAAGGGGCTGCCGCTCTTCGTCGACATGGTGGAGACGCTCGTCGCGGCCGGGCTGCCGGTCGAGGCCGGCGTCTTTGGAGCCGGAGACCTCGGCGACAGCGGCCCGCGGCTGCGGCGGCTCGGCGCCGAGATCGTGAATCGCTGGATCGCCGAAGATGAAATCGCGCCCATCCTGGCCCGCCATCACGTGATGATCCTGTCCCACACCGAAGCCAGCCAGTCCGGTGTCGCGGCCGCCGCGCTCGGCTCCGGCATGCCCGTCGTGGCGACGCCGGTCGGCGGGCTGCCCGAGCAGATCGAGCACGGCGTCACCGGCCTCGTCGCCCGCGACGTCTCGGCCGAGGCACTTGCAGCGGCGGTGACCGCGCTCGTCGGCGACCGCGGGATCTATGGGCGGATGGTCGAGGCGATCGAGCACCGGCAGTCCGCCGCGTCGCTGCCGGCCTTTCTCGACGCGTTGCACGAAGCGATCGTCACGCACGCACGCGATTGACGGACATCGTCCGAAGCGGAACGAACCATGCGCTCGCATCGCCGTGCCGAAGGGGCGGCCTTCACGTCCTCGCCATCACCTGCCGGATCGAGCGGTCGCTGTCGGCAAACATCGACAGGAAGACGCCGCCCGCCTCGATGAAGGCGGCATTGCGCGCGATGATGCGGTCCTCGATCTGGGGCGCGAGGCCGAAGAGGCAGGCGGAGATCCGCGACGCGTCGAGCGCAGCCGGCCCGGCGATGGGAAGCTGGGCGCCCGGCAGGAAAAGTCCCTGCTTTTCCGGCGTGTCGTCGATGACGACGGCGAAGTAGGATGCGAGGTCGTGGAAATTGATGAAGGCGCAGGTCAGGTGTCCAGCGCCGTAAGCCGCAAGTTTGCGCCCGTCCTGCGTGAGATCGTCCAGCGCGGCCTTCAGGCGGGCCGTCCACGCGGGGAAGGCGGCGGCGTAGTCGCGCGCCAGTGCGACGGCGGGAGCACAGTCCCCGGTCACGACGGCACCGCCGACGCCCTTGCGGGCATAGAGGACCAGCACGTCCTCGAACGGGTACGGATGCACCTCCAGCGACAGCGGCTCGAAACCGACGGGCCCGAGCAGCTGCGCAAAGGTCTCGCCGGTGAAGTAGGAGACGTGCTCCTCCCAGATCATCGTGTAGTCCTGACGCTCGAGATTGGCGCGGCAGTCCGGCACTTCGATGACCGCAACGCCGCCCGGCGCGAGCAGCGCGTCGATCGCGAACATGAAGCGGCGGGCGTCTTCGGCATGCTCCAGGATGTGGCGGGCAAGGACCACGTCGTACGGGCCGCCCCGCGCCGCGACGGCACGCCCCAGATCGGCATCGAGCGTGCCGTGCACGGTCTCGATGTTGGCGTTGGGATCGCTCTCGCCGAGATCGACGGCGGGATCGATCAGGCGCGTCGAGGCGCCGCGGCCGGCCAACCGCTCCAGCAGCGTGCGGTCCTTGGCCGTGAGACCGAGGACGCGCTTGTCCGCAGACAGCGTAACGAGCCCGGCCAGGGTTTCGGCGACCGCGTCGAGGTGCGCTTCGGGCTCGCGATAGCTGATCCAGGGAAACGGCGGGACCAGGGCGCGGAAGGGGATCGGATCGCGCAGTTGCACCACGCCGCAAGCCCGGCAGACGCCGAGGCCGATGGGCCAGCGCCGGGCCTCGGCCGCCCTCGCCGTCTGGAAGTGGCTGGACACCGGATGCTCGCCGATGTCGAGCAGCGGTTCGACCTCGTCCAGGCCGCAGGTTCTGCACCGCGTCATCGTCGTACTCCGAAATTGTGCGGCGGTTGTAGGCTCAGCCTTGTGAGGCGCGCAAGCGGCTCAAGATCGCAGGGCCGCGCCTCGGAGCCGATGCTTGAGCCGCAGCAAGGCCCCCGGCCGTCTGCCCCGTGCGACCTCGCTCAGCCACCAGCCGACCAGCCGCGCCAACATCGGGTACCGCTGCGGCCGGCCGAGAAGCCCGAGCAGGAGCGGCCGCATGAACGGCGAGAGGGCCGACGGCGCCTTCAGCAGGAAGCGCCGAACGTCGGCGAATTGAGGCTCGTCGAGTTTGGCGGCGAGCGCCAGCGCGACCTCCTGCCGGGCCCGCAGACTGCGCGCTTCGGCGACCGAGTAGGATTTCTCCGAGACCCGGAACAGCGACAGGACGCGCGGCACGGCGCAGAAGCCGTAGCGGGCGGCGACGGCATAGATGGCGAACCAGTCGGAGTGCCAGCGCAGGGCGGGGTCGAAGCAGCCGACTTCCAGAAGCGCCGCGCGGTCGAACATGGCGCTGTTGGCCGACAGGCGAATCGGGCGCTCCCCGAGCAACCGCCCGAACTCCTGCGGCGAGACGTATTTGGACGTCTCGCCGAGAAACCACAGGCTGAGATCCTCCACGCCCGCCACGCCGTGCCGGGTTTCCCCCGTCTCGGCGCTCCACTCGGTGAAGTGCGAGACGACGAGCTTCGCGTCGTGCTTGAGCGCCAAGGCGTCCAGCATCTCGGCACAGAGCGTCGGCATGATGCGTTCGTCGGCGCTGACGAGAACGACGTAGTCGCCGCTCGCCTCCGCGATGCCGCGATTGACGGCCGCGACCACGCCCTGCCGTGTGGCATGCCGGACCAGGCGGATCGACGGGTTCTCCGCCTGGAACGAAGCGATGACGTCCCGGCTGTCGTCCGTCGAGCCGTCGTCGACGATGATGATCTCGTCGGCCGGCCGCGTCTGTCCGACGATCGGCGGGAGCGAGATCCGCAGCTCTTCGCCGTGGTTGTAGTTGGGCATGACGATCGACACGCGGGCCGCCGTGTTCAGCATGAAGACTGTCCTGTCTGGTGGCCACCGGGCGCAAGCCCCATCGCATCGCGTGCCCTCAGCGCATACCGGGCCGGGTCGAAGGTCTCGAGAGCGGTGCGGCGCGCGGCCTCCCCCAGCGCCTGGCAGAGAGCCGGATCGGCGCGCAGCTGACGCAGCGCGGCGGCTGCAGCCGCAATATCGGGCTCGGCCCAGCGCCAGCCGGCCCGGTCGTAGATGCCTTGCGGATCGCGCGCCGGGACCAGTCGGTAGGGGACCGGCATCCCGTTCGCGGCATGGAGGAAGTCGCGACTACCAGAGTAATCCGTAGCGACCACCACGCGCCCGGCGGCCATCGCCTCGGCGGGCACCAGGCCGAAGCCCTCGGCGCGGTGGAGCGACAAAGTGACGTCAGCCTCCGCGATCAGCGCCTGAAGCGTCTCGGGCGCCATGGCGCCATCCAGAAGCTCGATGGTCGGACGATCGGCCACCGCCGCCTGCAGCGCGAACCAGCCCGCGGGGTAACTCGGCCCGTTGATCGATTTGACGATCAGCCGCGCGTGCGGATCGTCGCCGAAGGCCTCGCGGAAAGCCGCCACGGCGGCAAGCGGATTCTTCCGGGCGAAGGACGAGCGCATGTTGAAGACGGTGACGACGGTGAAGGGCCGGTCCGCCGGCCGCCGCGCGATCGCGCCGGCTCGGGCCCCTGACCCCAGCACGGGATGGGGCATGACGCGGATGGGCCGACCGCCCGCCATCCCGCGCACCGCTTCGGCCGTGAAGGTGCTGGGCACCCAGATCTCGTGGACGCGCTCGACGCCCCGCCGCCAGTCCTCCGGCGCCCGCTCGAGCTCCCATGCAAAATAGCCGATCAGACGCTTGCCGGCGAGCCGGCGCTGCCCGAGGCGCATCAGCGCCAGCGGCACGAGAAACGGATCGACATGGAGGATGACCGTGCCAGGTCCGCGTCCTGCGGCTTCTGGCCAGGTGGAGCCGGAGTGATCGAAATCGCCCTTCAGTGCGCCGGAAAGATCGACACCCTCCACGGCAAGACCGTCGGCGCGCAGGGCATCGCCGCACAGCCGCGCCGACTCGCCGAGGCCGCTCGCACTTGACAGCATCCCGGCCACAAGGATGGGTTCCGCGGCGGTCGCAACCCGATCCAGGCGAGGTGCCAGCGCCGCGGTGACGGCCGACAGCACGCCGCGCCGGAGAGGGCGCGGCACGGCCTGCCAGATCGTACGATGAAGAAAGCTCAAGGGGCGGCCAGGATGCGAGGGGATGACGGAATGACGGAGGTCTCGGCGATCGGGTGGACAGAGCCTCAGGCGAACGATCACGGCGTTTCGATGATCTGCGGTCCCCTCGCCTCGGCGCCGCGGCTCCCGTCGTCGGGTCCGCTGCGGCCCGCGTTATTTCTTGATCGCGACGGCGTCGTCAACCTCGATACGGACTTCGTCTCGACCCGCGAGGCCTTCGTCTTTCAGGACGGCATCTTCGACCTCGTGCGCGATGCCAATGCAGCCGATCATGCGGTCGTGGTCGTCACGAACCAGTCCGGCATCGCCCGCGGCCTGTTCAGCGAGGCGACCTTCCACACCCTGACGCAGTGGATGATCGCCGTCTTCGCGGACAACGATGCGCCGCTGTCCCGGGTCTACTACTGCCCGTTCCATCCGGCGGCGAAGGTCGAGCGGTTCCGGGGAGACCATCCGTGGCGCAAGCCGGCTCCCGGCATGCTCCTCGCCGCAGCCGCCGACCTCGGGCTCGATCTCGCGCGCTCGGCGCTGGTCGGCGACCGATGGAGCGACGCCGGCGCGGCCGAGGCTGCCGGGCTTGGCGAGATCGTCCTCGTCGGCAACCGGGCGGATACGGAGACGCCGCCGCCCGTGCTGCCGCCGGTGACGCGGCTTCCCGCGATCAAGGACGCGCGGGCCCGCTTCGCCGCGCGCGCCTGGCGCTTCGGTCCCGCGTTAGATGTGACGCAGCATGCAGTGAAGCTGGCGTAGTGCATGCGTGTCGATCCGGAGGGTGCATATGTTCGATCTAGGATGGAGGATCGTCAGTCGAAAGAAGTTCTCGGCGCTTGAAGCCAGAGTCGGCGAACTGGAATCGCAAGTCGGTGCTTATAGCCAAGCCCTCCAAGCGACTGCCAACGATCGAGACCGCATTCAGATGATGTTGTCGCGCTCGGCGGCGGGTGGAGAGATGGCTCCGACCTTCGTAGAACCCGACCGCGGGACGCGAGGTTATGGCCGGGTGTGGTCGAATCCCGCTGCCGACTACAGCCGGCAGCTCGGGCGGGAGCCGATCAACAATGGGCTTTTCCGCGCCATCGTCTCCAGCGGCGGCTATGCCCAAATGTCGATGTTGCGCGATCCAGGTGTCGTCGAAGCGACGGTGGCTTGGCAGCTCGACACGATGAAGTCCTTGAACATTGGCCGCGTGGCGTGGCCGGAGAACTTCGGCGAAAGCCCGCTCCTGCCGTCCGAGACGACGGTGGAGGTAGAGGGCCGGCGCCTCAGCCCCGACCTCTTGCGCTTCTGGTCCTATGTCGCGGCGCTGGACGTGCATCTCGGGCAGCCGCCACGTCGCGTCCTTGAAATCGGCAGCGGCTACGGAGGCTTCGCCCGCGTGATGCGCCTTCACCATCCCGGCTGTCGATTCGTTCTCTTAGACCTGCAACCCTCTCTCACCGTAGCCGGCCATTTTCTCGCTCACGCGTTCCCCGAGGCGCTAATCGTCCATGCGACGAGCCTGTCCGACCCGTCCGCGAAGGATGCGGACTTCGTGCTCGTTGCGGCCGAGCACGCTGGGGACATCACCGGGGAGAGCTTCGACCTCGCCGTCAACTTCTGGTCGCTAGGGGAGATGACGCGCGCGCATGTTGCCGGCTATTTCGACCTGATCCAGGCACGAAACAGCGTGCGGTCCCTCTTCACCGTCAATCACGTCTTCGCCCCGCTCGACACCACGGCGCACAACCTTCCGGCGCTTCTCGATACCGGCGGCTGGCTCAGCCGCTTCGACCGCGACTGGCAGATCTCCTTCTTCGGCATCGATCCGCTTCTCCACGACTGTCCGGTAATCCGTCACACCCACATGGGCGCTGCGGTGATGGCGCAGCGTCAAGTTGCCGACCTCGAAGCACGACGAGCGGCGAGCGAAATCGCGACGCAGGTGCATCGTGAAGACTTCGTCACCCTAGCCGCGGCTTCTCCCGCCGGTGACCTTGCGACCTCGCAAACCGTCGATCTTCATGCCGCACTGCAGAGGCGCGGCGCGGTAGTGATCGGCCCGGAGACCGCCTTCGACGCACGCCGCTACGGCGACACCCTGCAGCTCTGGCGCGACGACTCCCGTCGCGGCGCCGATAGTGCCTTCTTCCGCCTGTGGAACGACGTCCGCATCAACGGCTCGCCCCTGTCACGCCGGCTGTTGTGCCTGTGGCTCGCCAGCCGCTGGCGGGCGCCGATCCGCGGCGGCGAGGGTCCGGCCATGCTCGATACCGTATTGACCGAGCAATACGAATTCGGCGCCGGGCACGACGGACGCTGGCGGTCCGACCCGCTGCTCACCCTGCCGTTCCACGTCTCGCGCAATCTGGAGGCCGCTTCGACCCTGCTTTGATCACGCAACCTCCCTCGCCTCCAGTGTGGCGAGACGGGTGCGGGTGTCGCGCAATGCCGCCCAGAGCAAGGCGACCAGCTGATCGGGTCGCAGCCATTGCCGGCTGTCCGGATCGTCGAGGTCGCAGAGCCCCCAGGCGCCGATGTCGAGGCCAGCGGTCTCGAGCCCCGCGCGAATGTCTTGCGCGATAAAGCCGGCATGTTGGCGTCGTCCCGGCCGCGGCCGCTCCCGATGGGCGGCCGTCCCCGGCCCGTCCACGGCATCCTCCACGACCTCGACCTCGGTGCCGCCGACCTTCCACCGAAAGGTGACGGGAGCCACGGCATCGACTAGACGGCCGGCATCGGTCGACGGAATCGCCGCCTCGACTGTCTTGTCGCGGCCATCCGAGGTCTGGATGACGCCGTTGGCGGCCCAGACCGCCGCCCAGCGGGCACCGGCCGCCCCCAGTGTATAGGCGTTGTCAGAGCCTGGCAGCGTATGGCCCCCCGTGGCGGCATCGATCTTCAGGCGGGCTGCCGCACCCACGGCAAAGCTGAGAGCGGTCGTGCCGGAGGTGAGGAACACCAGCTGATTGGCCCAGGAAGCGGCTGCAGCGCTGCCGCGCAAGAGGCCGTCGTTGCTGGAGCCGAGCCAGAGGCTGCTGTAGCCGCTCGCCGCCTCGTTCTCGACGCGGGCCGCGACATGAGCACCGACAACATTAGCCTTGGCGTGAAGACCGCGGCTGCCGGTCCCGGTGGGCGCGGGCGACGACGTTCCGAGGCCCACGGCGCCGCTTGCGCCTGCGATCGTCATCGCGTCGGTCCAAGCGGCGCCGTCGCTGCTGACGCGCAGTGCGAGATCGTCATTGCCGACGAGACCGATCTCGGCGCGGCCGGAATACCCGGTCTGCATCAGCAAGGAGACGACGTTGCCCGAGCCGACCTTGTTGAGCGCGTAGCGCAGGTCGCCGTCACCGCCCTCTCCCGCCGAGCGGGCGGAGAACAAGGCCTTGTTGAGCTTGGCTGAAAGCGGGTTGATCGCGTCTGCGGTGGTGCCGATCCCGAGGCGCGCGACGTTCTGCAGATCCTGAGCCGCATCGGCACTCTCCGCGGCGAAGGGCGTCCACGCGGTGCCGTCGAAGACCAGGAAGAGGCGTTCGTCGGCAACGAAGGCGAGCCAGCCGGCCAGCGGGGCGAGGAAGCTCCACGCGCCATCCTGCCAGAGCGCGATCGCATCGTCCTGTCCGGTCCAGGCGCCGCCGCCCCCTGCCGCGACCAGATAGCGCGCTCCGTCGGCCGGGGACGGCGGGGGCGTCGTCAGATCGCGATCGATCACCGCCAGCTGCGCCACCGCATCGAGAATCAGAAGAGCCTCGTTGTGGGTGACGTGCTTCTGGGACTGTGCCGCGAAGAGAAGGGGCAAGCCGAGATGGGGTGTGTTGGACATGGGCGTCGTTCCCGTTGGGCGACCCCCAGCTTAGAGCGGGCGGCGCAGACGGGGACGAGCGACGCCTCCAGCCGATCGGGCTTCTGCAAATTCCGCGAAGGCTGTCAGAGATTTACGTGACGGTCCCGCCGGAGAAGCCAGAAGCGATTGTCCTCGGCGCGGATGCGCGCTCAAGGCGGCGCGTGCCGAGCCGCTTGGCCAGCCGGTCGCCGCCGTCGTTCCCGGGCGGCGTATCGAAGGACGTGCATCGCCGCGGTCTCATGCTTTAGAAGCATGGTCGACGGTCGGCTCGGCGAGCCGGTCCGGTCGATCAACGTGGGTCGGGCATGACGAAGGATATCGACTGCATCGTGGTGGGCGCCGGCGTCGTCGGACTTGCGATCGCCCGGGCCCTGGCTCGTGACGGTCGTGAGGTGATGATCCTGGAGGCGTCGGACGCTTTCGGTACGGGAACCAGTTCCCGGAACTCGGAGGTGATCCATGCCGGCATCTACTATCCGCCGGGCAGCCTGAAGGCCCGCCTCTGCGTCGCCGGCCGCGACGAGCTCTATCGCTACTGCGCAGCGCGCGGCATCCCCCATCGCCGCTCCGGCAAGTTCATCGTCGCCACGGACGATCGCCAGATCGGCCGGCTCGAAGGGATCCGGCTGCATGCCGCCCGGTGCGGCGTCGACGACCTGACGATCATCGAGGGCGGCGAGGCGATGGCGATGGAGCCGGCGCTGCGATGCGTCGCCGCCCTCCACTCGCCCTCCACCGGGATCGTCGACAGCCACAGCCTCATGCAGAGCCTCCTTGCCGAAGCGGAGGACGCAGGCGGTCAGCTCGTCCTGGCCACCGAGGTCTTGGATGGAGTGGTCGAGGACGGCGGAGTACGCCTCCGAACCCGCAGCGGCGGCGGCGAGCCGTTCGAGATCACGACCGACCTCCTCGTCAATGCCGCGGGCCTGGATGCCGTCCCGCTCGCCGCCCGCCTCGCCGGCTTTCCGAGCGAGCACGTGCCTGCGATCCGCTATGCGAAGGGCAACTACTTCGCGGCGCCGGGCCGAAGCCCGTTCTCGCGGCTGATCTACCCCGTGCCGGTGGATGGCGGCCTCGGCGTCCATCTCACCTTCGACCTGGGTGGCCAGATGCGCTTCGGCCCCGACGTCGAATGGATCGAGACGATCGACTACGGCGTCGATCCGCGCCGCGCGGACGCCTTCTACGAGGACGTCAGGCGCTACTGGCCGATGCTGCCGGACAACGCGTTGACGCCTGCGTACTGCGGCATCCGTCCGAAGCTCGCCGGCCCGGGCGAGCCCGCGGCCGACTTCAGGATCGAGGGTCCCCAGCACCACGGCATCGGCTCGGTGATCAACCTTTTCGGTATCGAAAGTCCCGGACTGACCTCCAGCCTTGCCATCGCCGAACTCGTCCTCGCGCTCGCCGGCTGACTCGCCGATCCTCCGTCAGAGGCCGGCGCGCTCGCACATGCGCTGGGCCTTCGCGATTTGCGCCGAGATACGAGCGGCGCGTTCGTCGTCGTCCGTCGGCAACTCGCCGGCGCGGTCGCGGCGCAGGAGGTTGAGAAGGATCAACGACCACCGCAGGGCGTGCAGCGGGAGCTGACGCGCCAGGCGCGCGCCGAAGTCTGGATCGTCCGGCAGCGCCGCGCCGAGACGCGCCGCCGTCTCCGCCTCCTCCCGGGGCGAGAAGCTCATCGCCGGATGAAGAATCATATCCGCTGCGAGCTTCACCGGGTCGTCCCAGCCGAAATAGTCGAAATCGAAGAAGCGGAGCGTGCCGTCCGGCTCCCGGATGGCGTTGTGGAAGCCGAAATCGGCCGGGATCAAACGGCGCTGCGCTACCGCCAGCGGAGTAAGATCGTCAGCCTCTGCCGCCAGCCGCGCCCGAGCCGCGACGAGCCGCGGCCGGACGGTTTGCTCCAGAAAATCGTCGAGCATCGGCTCTGCGACGAAGAGCGTGAGACGCGCCTCGATCTGGCGCAGGATCTCCGCGCTGGAAAGGCAAGCTTCCGAGGCCGTCGGAAAGGAGTCGGTGCCGGCATCGTGGGACGCGGCGAAGATGGTGGTGAGGAAGTCCAGCGCCGCGTCGAAGTCCTGCGGCCGATGCGGCAACGCCAGCGGACCCTCGATCCACTCCATTGCCATCAATCGCCGATCCACATCCCGCGCCAGAGGCGCGGGAACCGATTGAAGTCCGAGGCCGCGCAGGAAGGTCAGCGCCTGCCATTCGACGGCAAGTCTGTCGCGGGTGTCGCCGACGCGCCGGGGATAAAGCTTCAGGGCGAGCCGCCGTGAGGGCGTGTCGATCCGCAGGATGTGGCTGTTGGCGCCCTTTCCCGCCGGCGCCGTCTCAAGGATCGGCTCGCCGAGCAGCGTCTCGGCCGCACTCAGGATCTCGGCGGAGGCGCCGGGCACCGCGGCACTAGCAGACATGTCAGATCAGCCCCTTGAGCCGGGCGCGCAGGAAAAGTGCCATCGTGAAGCCGTCGATGATCACGCCGCTGGCGATCTTCTCCTCCACCTCGGTGACGGCGTAGGGTCGAACGTCCTCGATCGCCTCCAGAACGTCGGTGGCCCCGAGGCCGTCGACCTTGGCGAGGAACAGCCTGGCGCGGATGGAGAGCGACGAGCCGCCGGGCGTGAAGTCGCCGAGGGGAATCAGCTCCAGGACGTTGGCGCCGATCTCCTCGCCGACCTCGCGCCGTGCTCCCGCCTCCACACTCTCACCGGGATCGACGGCCCCGCGTGGGAACTCCAGCGACCAGTCGCGCAGGCCGTGGCGAAACACGCGGATCAGCACCGGCTTGCCATCCAGCACCGGCAGGACGGCCACTGGCGAGGTTTCCATGATGCGATTGTAAAGGCCCAGGGAGCCGTCGGGAAATCGCACGGCGTCGCGGACCAGTGTCATGTAGGGATCCTGCGCGAGAAGGCCCGGCCGGGTATCGGCCGCATCCATGCCGCGCGACTGGCGAAGCGCTCGCGCCTCGGCGCTCGCCCGCAGCATGTCGTCCGGCGCGGTCAGGATCTCGACGCCTCCGCGGTCATGATTGCGGAACCAGTCCGGCCGCCGGGCAACGAGTTCGAGATAGGCCTCGACGGTGTCCGCAGTCACGGCTGGATCTCCTCCATCTGGCGCGGCGACTCCGGGTCGGGCTCGACCAGGTCAGGTTCGGGCGGCCGCTGATCGATCGCGGGCACCTCGAGCTCGCCGCTCGGCGGGGCGGCATGGGGCAACCTGGCCCGTCTTGCCGCGACGGTCGGCGAGATCCGATAGCCCGCCAGCGAGATGCCGACATAGTCGGCGATGGGCAGGTCGAGCGTCTCCGTTTCGCCGGCGACGGCGACCGCCTCCTCTTCCACCACCTGCCGGAAGCGACGCTGGTGCTCGGTTTCGGCAAGCGCAGGATCGTCCACCCATGCGATCATGTCGCGCACCGCCGCCAGCACCTCCTCCGGGGCCACGCCCTCCAGGAGAATGCCGGCATCCTCGAACTGATAGGCGTTGTCGAAGCGATAGACACGCTCCTTCACCGCCTCCTCCAGCGACATCTCCACCCGCTCGCCATCCACCGTGCGGTAGTACCGCTTGAAGCAGCCCATCTCCATCGGCGTCGGCAGCAGCGTGTAGTGAAGCACGGCATTGACCGTCAGCACCGGCACTCCGAGAACGCGAGCGAAGGCACAGGGTCCCGATTGCGAGCCGATCATGAAGCGCGAGCGGGCGATCAGTGCCGGATCGAGCACGTAATCGTAGCCCTTCATGAACGGCAGTTCGAAATAGTGCGGGTGGTCCATCGACAGCGGCGGCATCTTGACGTCACCGAGACGAACCACCGTGTAACCGCTCGCCAGGAGATGCTCGACGGCAGAGCGGTAGCTCTCCACCGCCGCATCCCGGAAGGACTGACGAGCGATCTTGTGATAGCCCGCATCGCGCACGTGCATGGTGACGAGGGGGCGCGACAGGTCGATCCCGTTGGCGGCGCAGAAGGCCCTCGTCACCTCGTCGTAGTAAGGCGGCAGGCTGAAGTGCCAGTCGTTGTGGCGGAACGGGTCGGCCGCATCGCGCGTGCGGTGGACGGCATCGCGCAGCAGCGCCCAGTAGTGGTCGACGACCAGCGTCAGATTGCCCTCGCTGTGGGTGCCAGCGTGCATCCACGACAGATTGCACAGAAGGTCGGAGTCGGTTTCGATGTAGTCGCCGTACTCCTCGACGATCTGCAGGCAGGCACGCGAGGCCGGGCGATAGGATGTCAGCGGCGGGCCGACGAAGACGAGGCGGTCGTAGCGGTCGCGATTGAGGGCGACGAAGTAGTACGGGTCGAGGATGGCGTGGCCGAGCGCCTGTGTCGAAGACAGGAAAAAGACTGCCGTGCGCTCCTCCGTGTCCGGACTGAAATGATGGATGTGCGGAAACTTGACAGTCACCAGCGTGGATTTGAACCACAGCTTCAGCGTATTGGCGATCTCGCGATCGGTGGCCCGGCCGGGATGGTCGCTGATGATCCGGTACTGGCGGCCGATGAATTCGATCGCTTCACGTAGCTTGAGCAGCTTTCCGGCAGCGAAGGCCGCCTTGAGGAACTCGATCCGCTTGCGCAGCGTCGCCGGGGTGATGTCGGTGCCGCGCAAGGCCTCGGCCATGACACCGCGATAATATTCCGTCTCGTGGCCGAGCGCCACGCGGACGGCGATCAGGTTGGTTTCGAGCGGCCATTCCTCGATGAAGCGATCCGCCTCGGGCGAGAAGACCGTGGCGATCGCGGCGCGCTGGTCGGTGGAATTGAGCAGCGCGATGGCGAGGGTGTCGAAGCGGGCCGGATCATCCGGCCGCCGCTCGTGGCGCCGCCGCGCCGCCCGGGAAAAGTTGTGCTGGTCCTCTGGCCTTGCGACGAGGCGTTGCACCGCCTCGACCGCGAAGCGCCGATCGAGGACGTCCAGCCGGTCGACGGCGAGAAAGGCGATGCGGCGCCCCACCCTCGTACGCAACAGCGCCGGGATCAGCGGCGAGCGGCGGCTCATTTGATAGAGGGTATGGGCAAAGTTGACGAACCGATTGGCGAACCTGTTCATGCCCTGTCCTTCGTCCAGTCGAATCTGTGGCGCGGCAGCGCTCGTGACCGGCGCATCACCTCACGGCGAGCGGGTCCAGGCCGTGCCGCAGCACGCCGAGCGATGACACGCTCGAACCGGCCAGCCGCAATCTCCCGCGCCTGCGGTCCACGGACTTCCGTCACCCGGCGCGGCGCTCGCTGAGGTCGGGCAGCGGCACCAGGAAACGGCCGCCCTCGTCGAGATAGCGCTGGTGCTTGGCAACGATCTGATCCGCGTAACGCCATGCGAGGATGACGATGAGCGACGGACGTTTCTCGTAGACGCCGTCGGCCGTCATGACCGGCAGACTGTAACCCGGACCGTCCAGTCGCGTCTTGAACGGGGTATCGTCGAACAGCACGTCGAGGCGCTGCTCCAGCTCGAACTGGTGGATCAGCGCGGCGCAGCCGACAGACGTGCCGTAGGCGCCGACCACGCCCCCGGCGGCCCGCACGGCATCGATCTCGCTCTGCAGAGCGTGCGAAATGCCGGACACACGCTCAGCGAAACGCTGATGATGGGCAAGGTCGTACAGTCCGCTCTCCTGCTCGAGAGCGATCAGCTCGCCGACCCTGGCCGCCACCGGACGCGGCCCGCCCTGTCGTTGCAGCCAGAAGCGGATCGAACCGCCCTTGGTGGGAATGCGCTCGGCATCGAACACCTCGAGACCGAACCGCCCGCAGGCACGCGATACCGGCTGCACCGAGAACAGCGAGATGTGCTCGTGGTAGATGACGTCGAGCAGTGTCTTGTCGAAGACGTCGAGCGCATACTGGGTTTCGAAGACGAACGCGCCGTCATCGTCGATCAAGGTCGCTACGCCCGAGAAAATCTCGTCGAGATCGTCGATGTTGGCCATCGCGTTGTTGGCGATGACCACCTTCGCCGGACCGCGCTCTTCGCGGATCCGCTGCGCCAGCGCGACGTCGAAGAACTCGGGCAGCGTCGGAACGCCTCGGGCCGTCGCTTCGGCGGCGATCCCCCTTGCGGGGTCGACACCCTGGACGAGGAAGCCCTCGCCCTTGAAGTGGTTGAGCAACGTGCCGTCGTTGCTGCCGAACTCGCACACCAGGGCTCCGGGCTGCAGCGCGAGTCTGCCGATCACCGCCTCGGCGAGACGGCGAAAATGCTCCGGCAGCCCCAGCGACACCGAGGTGCGGTAGAGGTACGAGCGGTAGATCAGTGCCGGATCGACCACGTAGACCAGCTGGTTGAGGCCGCAGTCCGCGCAGAGATAATTGTCGAGCGGCGCCACCACCCGCGTCAGTGCGGCACCGTCCTCGCCCGCGTCCGATCCGACATTGGGCGAGACGATGGGAACCTGCGCCAGCGGGACGCTGCGCACGACGTTGCGCGAGCGGCAGAGCCGGCAGTCGCTTCGCTTGTGAACGTAGGCGTTCATGCTTGATCCTCGATCTGGCGCCAGATGGCTTCGCAGAGTTCCATGTCGGCCAGGGCCTCTTTGGCCGGGGCATGAGGCGCTTCGCGCTCCCCCGTCAAGACGTCGATGAAGGCCTTGGCCTGTCGCGCGAACGACCAGCCCTGCCCGCTCGGCACCGGCGCGTCGAGCAGTCCGGCCGCACGGTCGTCGATGCGCACGCGCGCGACCTCGTCGACCGCCATCGGCGAGGGAATGGAGAGCGTCAGGCGGCCGCCCTCGAACTGGAAGTCCGCACCCTCGAGCCAGCGACCGGCTTCCGTCTTCGACACCTCGAGAATCAACGGCACCGGACCTGCGGCAAGGAGAGCACAGACCGCCCCCTCGCCAGGCGAACTCGCTCCCACGAGCCGCAGCCGGTCCGGGAAGAACGCGCGCAGCAGGCTGACGTCGTGACTCGCGGCATTCAAGAACCAGGCGTAACCGGCCCGATGCCGCTCGGACAGCCAGTCAGGGGCCAGCGGCCATTCTTCGAAGCGGACCGTGCGACTTTCGGCTGGGCGCACATGCGACGGCGGCGTGACGGCGTAGGACTTGGAATGGTCGTAGAAGCGCGCCGACAGGAGCCGGCCCAGGCGCCCTGAGCGCAGCAGCTCGGCGAACGCCTCGCGCGCCGCCTCGACCCCGGGGTCGGCGAGCTTCATGTAGCCGACGACGTAGATCAGATCGCGCGCCTCGGCAGCCTCGACCAGGCGACGCGCCTGCGCGGCGGTGTGCGCCATCGGCTTTTCGGCCAGAACATGCTTGCCCGCCTCGAGAGCGGCGAGCGTCAGAGGCCCGGTCGCCGGACGAGGTGCGGAGATCACGACGGCGTCGATGTCGCCGCGCGCCAGCAGCGTCTCATGGTGATCGACCACCCGATCCGCCCCCAGGCGCTCGGCGAGCGCCGCCTGGAGCGAAGGCCGCTCCTCCGCCACCGCGACCACCTCCACCCGTGGGTCGTCGCGGTAGAACGGCAGATGCCCGATCTGGGCCATCATGCCGCCACCGATCAGGCCAAGACGAACGCGAGCGCTCCCCATGGAGCTCTCGCCCGCACTCGCGTTACCGTCCTGCATCAGCGCATCTTCGTCTGCTGCATGGTCTTGATGTTGTAGTAGCGCTCGTCGGACATGGTGTCCTTGAGCCGGCCGTCCTTGAAGGCGGCCAGAAGGTCGCGCACGGCATCCTCCACCGTCTTCTCGGGCCGATAGCCGAGCTCCCGGGCGATCTTCTCGGAGGAGACCTTGTAGGACCGGTTGTCGTCGGTCGGCTCGACCACCACGTCGATCTCGCCGCCATAGACGTTGTCCGACGAGACGATCCGCCGGACAGTCTCGGCCAGCTCGTTCACCGTGAAGTTGTCGTAGCCGACATTGTAGACCTTGCCGTCGATCTTCTCGGCGGGCAGCCCGAGCACCAGCTCATAGGCCGAGCACATGTCGGAGATGTGGATGTTGGGGCGCAGCTGGTCGCCGCCGAACACCTTGATGCGCCTGTTGTTGACCGCGTGGTTGGTCAGGATGTTGACGATGACGTCGAGGCGCTGGCGCGGCGCCCAGCCGCAGACCGTCGAGGGCCGCAGCGTCACGGTGGTGAAACCGGGCTCGCGCTCCTCCTCCAGGATGTCCTCGCACAGCGCCTTGAACTTCGAATAGTCGGTCAACGGCTCGGGCGTCAGGTCCTCGGTCACGTCCGGCTCGTCCTTGACGCCGTAGACGCTGGAGGACGAGGCATAGATGAAGCGCTCGACGCCGGCTCGCTTGGCCGCCTTCACCAGCGGGCGGAAGGCGTCGTAGTTGATCGAGCGGCCGAGATCGGGATCGAGCTCGTAGGACGGATCGTTGGAGATGCACGCGAGATGAATGACGCTGTCGCAGTGCGCCATCGCCTTCTCCACCACCGCCTCGTGGCGCAGATCCCCGACCACCTGGATCAGACGCGGGTTGTCTTTGACCGCGTCGAAGACGTCGTGGCCGTAGAGGAAGAGGTCGAGCACGGTCACGGTGTGGCCCGCCTCGAGGAGCCGCGGCACCAGCGCGCTTCCCACGTAGCCGGCGCCGCCGGTGACTAGGATCTTGCGTGCGGTGATGTTGTTCGTGTCAGCCATGAGTCGTGTTCCAGCCCATCTCGATGTCGAGCACTGAATGAAGGATCGCCAGGTGACCCACCTCGACGAAGCCGTATTCCGGGCTGTCGACGAAGATGTTCAGATCGCCCAGCGTTCGCAGGGGATTGTCGGGCTTGAACCCCGACAGGGTGTAGACGACGCAGTCGCGTGCCCGGGCCGCGGCGACGGCGTTGAGGATGTTGGCCGAGCGCCCCGAACTGGAGATCGCCACGAGCACGTCGCCGGCCGCGGCGTGCCACTCGATCTGCTTGGCGAAGACGTGCTCGTAGCCGTAGTCGTTGCCGAGGCAGGTGAGCACAGCCCCGTCGTTGAAGGCCGATGCGCGCATGCCGCCGTTCTTGCTGAAGTCGGTGGCGAGGTGGCTGCAGATGCCGGCGCTGCCGCCGTTGCCGACGAACAGGATGCGGCGGCCGCGGGCGTGACACGCCCGCATCTCGCGGGCCATCAGGAGCACCGCCTCGCCGATGGCCACCGTGCCTTCGTTGCGGTCGGTCACCTTCGCCTCGTCGAGGAGACGGGCGAGCGCCGCCACATAGCCCCGGTAGGCGTCGGGGGATCGGCCGGCGCTCGGATTACTTGAGGAGGGTTGTGACATAGCGCAGGATCTCGATCTTGTTGAGATAACGCCGATGGCCGACGATCCCGATTGAAATGGCTCCGGCGACGTTGCCCACGAAGGCCGCCGTAGCGCAGTCGGCACCGGCGGCCAGCGCCGGAGCGGCGATGACGAAGAATGCGTCGCCCGCGCCCACCGTGTCCACCACGACCTTGCTGAAGGCCGGGACGCGCAGAGCGCCGTTCTCGGTGCTCGCAAAGCAGCCGGAGCGGCCGTGGGTGACGATGATGTTGGGACAGTCGATGATCGCCGGCAGCCGCCGCTCGACCACGTCCGCGAGGTCCGCGTGCTTGTTCTGGATGGCGAGCCAGGCCTCCATCGCGTCGATGCACACGAAGTCGGCGGAGGGATATTTGGTGATCAGGTTGTAGCCGATGTTGCCGGCGTTCGACTGCACGTTGATGGCCAGGAACTTGGCCTCCTCGCGCAGCAGCGACACCGTCGCACCCGAAATGAAGCCGTGGCCGAAATCGTTGACGATGACGAGATCGGCGTCGCGGATCGAGGCCCGCAGACGCTCGTGAAACTCGGCCTGGACCTCCGCCTCCAGCGGATGGTCGTCCATGTGGTAGACTTCGAAGAGCTTGCGCACATAGGTGGGCTCGACGAAGCGCGTCTTCTGGACGGTCGGGCCGCCGGGCCGGTAGATCGGCGTCAGCGTGATCGAGGGATCCAGATTGTCGCGGACGAGGTCCTCGTAGTTCTCGCCGAGCGAGGGGTCGCCCAGCATGGTGATCAGCTCGACGTTCGGGCAGACCGCCGAGAGATGATTGGCCGAGGCGACGGCGCCACCGGCGAACTCCTCCTCGCTCTTGTAGAGCGTGGCGATGATGTTCTCCTTCGCCGCTTTGCCCATCGGCGCGACGTAGGTGTAGCGGTCGATGATGGTTTCGCCCACCACCACGATGCGCATCTGGCCGATCCGCTCGAACAGGCTGGCCACCCGCTTCTCGAGCCCTGCCTCGCGCTGCTCCGAGAGATACCCGTCGAGCGCCTCGTCGCGGCCCGCGAAATGCTTGTTGAGCAGGTTCGAGGAGGAGAAGGTGATGTCGTCGGTGAAGACCAGCTGGCCGCCGGCGTGCTCGACCAGCTCGCGTTCGGCGGTGATCTTGCCGGTGATGTCGTCCTTGGCGTCGACGTATTCGCCGCCCTTCACGTAGAAGGCGGGCTTGATCGCGTTGATGGCCGGGGCCGCGCTCGGCGCGTCCACCACCGTCACGTAGCTGACGAATTCCAGGCTGGCGAGGAACTCGGCGCGCAGCGTCGAGGTGAAGGCCGGCCGGTCCGGCCCCTTGTTGACGTGCTCGTCGGCGGTGATGCTGACGACGAGCACGTCGCCGAAGCGCTGGGCCGCCTTCAGATGCCGGATATGGCCGACATGGACGAGGTCGAAGACGCCGTGGCAGAGGACGACCCGCCTCCCCTGGCGCCGCAGGTCGTCCATGACGTCGCCGATCGACTGGATCGGGACGATCTTGCTGTTCGTCCCCGCGCCCGGATGATCCGAACCGTGACGGTGTGGCATGGGACTGGCGTCGACCACCCGCTCCCCCTTCTGCTGTCGCGTGCTGTGGATGTCTTCGTCGCCTGGCCGTCTTCAGGTCCGGCGACAGTCATGCGGCCCCCGAGGCGCAGTCACTCCTTACCCAGATACTTGAACCAGTCTCGCGTGGCTTCGGCAATCTTGTCCACCGTCCAGACCGGTGCGTTTTCCCAGTAGGCGATGTGTTCGAGCATCACCCGGCACCCCTCCTCGAAGCTGATCTCGGCGTGCCAGTCAAGCTCGCGGGAGATCTTCCCCGTGTCGGCGAAGGTCACGTCCGGCTCGCCCGGCCGCTTCGGGATGTGGACGGTTTCCTTGGCGCCGAGCAGTTCCACCAGTCGGTTGACGCTGTAGGTGCCGCCGCTGCCGACATTGTAGATCTGGCCGGCGCGATCGGACTCCGCGGCCCGAATGAAGGCCGAGACGACATCGGCAACGAAGGTGAAGTCGCGCGTCTGCGTCCCGTCCCCGACGATGGTCACCGGCTTCCCGGCCTTGATCTGCGCCAGGAACACGCCGAAGACCGCGCCGTAGGTGCCGGAGGTGCGAGCCCGCGGCCCGAAGACGTTGAACAGGCGCAGCGACACGGCCGGCAGCTGGTAGACCTTGGCCCAGTGCATCACCAGCTCTTCGCCGAGATACTTGGTCAGAGCATACGGATACTGCGGCGAGATCGATGCCGTCTCGGGGGTCGGCACCGCATCGGCGATCCCGTAGCAGCTCGACGAGGCGGCGTAGAGGAAGCGC
This sequence comes from Mangrovibrevibacter kandeliae, assembly GCF_024519155.1. Lineage (GTDB taxonomy): Bacteria > Pseudomonadota > Alphaproteobacteria > Rhizobiales > Rhizobiaceae > Mangrovibrevibacter > Mangrovibrevibacter kandeliae. The sequence continues at coordinate 436,112 of NZ_JANIFJ010000003.1, forward strand.
TTCACCCCCGCCGCCTTCGCCCCCTCGAGCACGTTGAAGGTGCCGTCGACATTGGCCCGGAAGTAGGCCTCGGGCTCGTTGATCGACGGCACGATGTCGGCGAGCGCAGCGAGATGGAAGACCCGCTCGGCTCCCTCGAAGAGCCCTTGGACGGCGGCCTTGTCGCCGATGTCGGCCTTGACCACCTCGAGCTGCGCATTGCCCTGGTGCTGGACGAGATTGCGCTCGGCGCCGTTGGAGAAGTTGTCGATCACCCTGACGCGACGGCCGGCCGCGATCAGCCGGTCGACCAGATGGCTGCCGATGAAGCCGGCGCCGCCGGTGACGATGTCGAGGGTGCTGTCGTTCATTCTGCCGTCGATCCCGTTGCGAGAGAGGGTTTGGGTAAAGATGAACCAAGGTCGACGTATGCGCCCGAAGGCACGACTCGCCGATGGCAGGCCATACGACGAAATTTCCACGCAAGCGAGACAGGTTCGCGCAAGGTCCGGCGCCATCGCCGCGGCCTCACACGGGTTTCCGCGCACTGCGGCACCTCGGCCACAGTCGCCAAGGAAGGCGGCGCCGAAGACCCTCCGGCGTTGCAAAGCGCCGCGCGCTTCACGCTAGAGTGCCCGCGAATGCGGATGCTTGAGGGGTCGATGTGCGGCGCGGGTTGATTCTCTGTTTGATCGTCATGTTCCTCGGGTCGCTGTGGTGGGCCAAGTCCCTCGGACTGATCGACAGCGATCCGTCCAACCGCACGCGCATGCACGCCATCCCGGTGGCGATTTCGCAGATCTATCAAGGGCGCAAGCACGACTATGCCGGCTATTTCGCGGTCGCCGTGCCCTTCCAGGGTGCCGCGCCGCTCGACCAGCTGATCCAGGACGCCATCCAGAAGACCGCCGAGCGCGGCGACCGGCCCTACTACTGGGTGGCGGACGACCGGGGCATGTCGGACTACGTGAACATGGCGTTCCGCCTGTTCGGCCCGCATGTGAGCAGCCTCGGCTACTTCTGGTTCGTGCTGCTCGGGCTGTCTCTCGTCGCGGCCGTGGCGCGCTACCGCCGCGACGTCACTGCGCTGGCGATCCTCGGCTGCACGCTCGTCGCCATCGCGGCGATGTTTCCGGGGTATATCCGGGCGATCGGGCTGACCTTGGCGAGGCGACAGTCAATCTATCGGAGACGCGCCTGTTCGACGTGCTCGGCGCCGTCGCCGTCGTCCACATCCTCCTGGAGCTGATCCGCCCGCCCGCTCCTTCAATCTTTAGCGGCTATGCGGCGCTCCCGCTCAGGTCCTCCTCCTCACCTTCCTGCTCTTCTCCCGCTCCTCCATGGCGTTGCTCTTCCTCACGATGATGGAGTTGTCGCTGATAGCCGCGCTGACCCATGTCCACCATCGGATGAGAAGCGCAGACGTGCTGCGCGATCTATCTCCGATGATATTCCTCATCATCGGCGTGGTGGGGCTTTCGGCGTATCGAACGGTGATGTTCAATCCGGCTTATAAAGGCTAACTCTCCAGCCGGACGATCTGGCACAACTTCATAATGGACACAGAACTCGCCCAGCCAAATGGTCAGCCCTCAGTTTCCTTTCTCTGACCGCCGCGGTGTGGCGGATATTGTCCCTGCCTCCAAAGCCGCCAATGCACGAGTCGTCATGAACGCAATCTCATCAGCCACAGACGGCGAACCGTCGCTTCCGACGCCGAAAGCCACTCCGCTTGCTTGGAACACAAGAGACTTTGTTTTCTACGCCATCGTCTTGTTTCTCGCTTACTCGGCCACGCTATTCTTTCCTTATCTCCTCACCGACGAGACGTGGATCGTACGCCCTGGCACCTACAGCTGGACCTTCCGTATGGGCCGGCCCGCCTTCTCAGCCTTCATCTGGATCAGCGGCCAGATGCAGCAGACAATCGGGCTCGATGTCATCTATGTAATGCGCGGCAGCGCCATCCTTGCGCTCGCCGCCACGGCCGTCATCCTTAAGCGCTGGTTCCTGGATTGGGGTCATGACCGTGTTACGGCAATGTGGCTGCCGATCGTGCTCCTGTCGCTACCGGGTTATCAAATCGTGGTCGCAGACGGCACGCAACTCGCCGTCGCCATCCTTCTGACAACGTGCGCAACGGTCGTTCTACCGCGTCGGCGGGAAGATATTGAGCCGGCAAGGCCACTTATCGCTGCCCTCCTGTATGTCGCGGCGCTCCTCATCTACCAGCAACAAGTCCTTCTCGCGTTTGCGATGCTGGCCGTGCCGCTGCTCGCATCATCTGTTGACAGACGCACCATCGGCTACGTCATAGCCGTCGGCTGCTTCGTCACGGCAGTCTCCGTCGCCTACTTTTTAGTTTGGCGCATTATCGCCATTCCGGACGAACGCTACGGACCCCAGGCGGTCCAGTTTCCGGCCCCGAGCATTGTCCTCGACTTCGTCTCAGGCCGCTTCATCCAAGCTGCCAATCTCTGGAAGGTCGTCGGGCCGCCGCAGGTCGGCCTTCCTGTGGTGGTCGTGGCCATACTTATGGCAATCAAGGTCGCGTTCGAGTTCTTCCGGCAGTCCTGGCGCTTCCTGCTGCCCAGCATCGTCCTCGTCGGTCTGCTTGTCGCTTCCGACGGCTTCGCCATTCTGGCGCGCAACTACCCGTCCTACGTAACCCTCACGCCGCTGAACTTCTTGATAGGCTACTGGGCCTTCGCCGGACTCGCCGTATTGGCCGGACGCTGGCGAGGTCCTCTCGCTGCCATTCTCGCCGTCGGCGGCGCGTTGCTCGCTTTCATTACGGTGAAGGACGAAATCGCAATCCCCAACAACCGCACGGTGGCCGCCATCCGCGCCGCCTTCGTCGAGCATCCGCAGGTGACGAACTTCAACTTCGTTCTCCCGGTTCAAGGCGGTCCGGGCTATAGCGAGTTCGGCTGGCGCAACACCGCCAACTATCTCTACCTGATGGCGATCAACGTCGCCGACCACCTTTCCATCCATCACGTGATGAATCAGAGCTGGCACGACCAACTAGTCGTCACGACGCCCAACGCCTCATCGGGCGATGCCAGCCAGAACAGCCCGCGCCCCGACGCGCTCACCATCGAGCTGCCATGACCCTTACATCCGCTCTCGGCATACCGGCTAGATCTTTGGCATGAAGGCCTGGTTCTCCTATGCGTGGAAGATCGCGCTCGGCGTCGCGCTGTTCGCCTATGTCGCGGCAATCGTGGACTGGCACGAGGCGTATGACCGGCTGACGTCGCTGTCGCCGCTGGTGGTCGTCGCCGGCGTCGCGGTGGTGCTGCTCCAGGCGGGGCTGCTCGGCTGGCGCTGGCAGCGCATCGCCGTCCTGGAAGGCACCCGCCTGCCGGTCGGCGAATTCGCCCGGGCGATCCTCGTCAGCTTCTTCTTCTCGCAAGGCCTGCCCGCGTCCCTCGGCGCCGATGCCTTCAGGCTCTGGTGGCAGACCCGGCGCGGGCTCTCCACCGCCGCCTCGCTGCGCATCCTCGCCTTCGACCGGATCATTGGGCTGGTGTCGCTGGCCCTCGTCTGCGCCGTCAGCATCGTCGTGCTGATGGGTCACATCCAGGGTGAAGCCGCGGTCGATTCGCTGATGGTGCTGGTGACGGTCTGCCTGTTCGGCTTTCTGGTGCTGGTCCTGCCGTTCCGCATCCATCTCACCGACATCCTGCTGGCCATGCGCGACCGGTTGCCGGCGCCGCTCCCGGGGCTGGTCGACTGGGTGGTGGATTTCCGGCGCCTCTTCCGCCGCGTGTCGATCGGCGCCGTCGGCCTGATTCTCGGCCTCGGCATCGCGGTGCATCTGCTGACGGTGGTGCTCGGTTTCCTGCTGGCCCGCGGCCTCGGCACCGAGATCGGCTTCCTCGACTGCCTGGCCGCGATCGCGCCGGCCCTTCTCGTGTCCTACGTGCCGATCAGCGTCGCCGGCTGGGGCGTGCGCGAGGCCTCGATCGTCTTCGCCTTCAGCCTCCTCGGCGTGCCCAGCGCGACGGCGCTCCTGGTGTCGCTCGGCATCGGCCTCATCGTCCTTCTCGTGGCGCTGCTCGGCGGCGTCATCTGGGCGCTCGGCGGCATCCGCCGGCTCTATCTCGACGAGGCGGGCGCAGCCGATCGAGGAGCGCGGCCGTGACGGTCGACCTCGTGCCGGGGCTTGCGAGCGGCCTCGGCCTCGGCCTCGGGCTCCTCCTCCTGCCGGCGCTGATCCTCCTCTCGCACCCGCCGCTCCGCATCGCCTCGCTCACCGCCCGCTTCGCGGCGGCGGCAGGGCTCGCCCTCGCCCTCTTCGCCGCCGGGATCGTGCTCGCGGCGCTCGCCGGCCATTCGCCCGCCTGGGCCGACCTCCTCGCCGGCGCGATGATCCTCGCGGGCGCCATCCTGTCGGCCTTCACGCTCTGGACGCTGGTCTGCTGGGGCTTCACCACCTCGCTGCTTCTGGCGCTCGCCCGCTCGGGCCCGGCCGAGAGCCACGAGAACTGGTTCCGCGAGTACGCCGGCGGCGGCTACCGGATGTTCACGCAGGACCGGCTGGGTCTGCTGCTGCGGGCCGGCCTGGTGCGTGAAGCGGCCGGCACGGTCCGGCTGACGGGAGGGCGCGCCCGGGCCTTCGCCCGCCTCGCCGACCTGCTGCGCCGCTTCTACGGGCTCGCGCAGCCGCAGCCGCACGCGCCGGCGTCGGTCGGCGAGCCACCACGTCATGACTGACCCCCTCGTCTCGGTGCTCTGCGGCGTCGCGGGCTTTCTCGTCGCGTTCGCCGCCGTCCCGCTGGTCCTGCGCCTGCGCCGCGCCGTGGCGCCGGTGCTCGTCCACGTCGGGGCTGCCCTGCTGGGTGAAGCCGTCGCCCTTCTTCTCGGGCTCGCGTTCGCCGAGCGGCTGCTCTTCTGGCCGGCCAGCGCGGTGGTCGGCCTCGGCGCCGTGCTCAACCTCTTCGTCTTCAGCGCCGTCTACAAGTCCGTGTCGCTGCAGATGCTCGGCCTGCTCGCAGCCGAGCCCGGGCATGCGGTCACGCTCGACCGCCTGGTGGAGGAGCTCGGTCGCCCGACGGTGGAAGGCCGTATGGCGCTGCTGGAGGAGATGGGACTGGTGCACAGGGCGCCGGACGGTCTCCGCGTGACGGCCGCGGGCCTTGCCAACGTGCGCCGCCTCACCGCCGTGCAGAGGCTCTTCGCCATCGCGCGGAGCGGGCTCTACTCGCAGCCGTAGGACCCGAGCCGTCCGCAGCGGCGCGATCCTGGAGGCGGCTGGCCGCCCGCCGCTCACGTCCGTGCGTAGATGTCCTCGATGCGCACGATGTCGTCCTCCCCGGTGTAGCTGCCGACCTGCACCTCGATCAGCTTGAGGTCGATCTTGCCGGGATTGCGCAGCCGGTGGACGCAGCCGATCGGCAGATAGGCGGCCTCGTTCTCGTGATAGAGCCGCACGGCGTCGTCGATGGTGACCTCGGCGGTGCCGTGGACCACCACCCAGTGTTCGGCCCGATGGTGATGGCGCTGCAGGCTGAGCTGGCCGCCGGGCTTGACGCAGATGTGCTTGACTTGGAAGCGGTCGCCCCGGTCGATGCGCTGGTACCAGCCCCAGGGACGGTGGATCCGCAGATGCTCCTGCGCCTCCGGTCGCCCGCGCGCCTTCAGCTCCGCGACGAGCGCCTTCACCTCGCCGGCGCGGGCGCGCGAGGTGACGAGGACGGCGTCGCCGGTGGTGACGACTACGATGTCCGACAGCCCGTGCACGGCGGTCAGGAGGCCGCTGCTGGACACCAGGCTGTCGCGCGTGTCGAGCGCCACGACGTCGCCGGAGAGGACGTTGCCCTCGCCGTCCTTCGCCCGGGCGTCGAAGAGCGAGGCCCATGAGCCGATGTCGGACCAGTCGAAGCCGGCTTCGAGCACGCCGCCGATCCGGGTCTTCTCCATCAGCGCGTAGTCGATCGACACGGACGGCGACGCGGCGAAGGCCGCGGGATCGAGCCGGATGAAGTCGAGGTCCACCGTCGATTTCGCCATCGCCGCCTCGGCCGCGGCGAGAACGGTCGGCGCATGGGCGCGCAGCTCGCCGAGCATCGCGTCGGCCCGGTAGGCGAGGTTGCCGCTGTTCCAGAGGTATCCTTCGGCGAGGTAGCGTTCGGCCGTCTGGCGATCGGGTTTTTCCACGAAGCGGTCGAGGACATGCGCGTTCGGGCTGCCGGGCAGAGGGTTGCCGGGCTTGATGTAGCCGTATGCGGTCGAGGGATGATCCGGAACGATGCCGATGGTCAGGATGCGACCCTGCCGTGCGAGCTCGGCGGCGGCCGCCACCGAGGTCCTGAAGCCCGCATCGTCGAGGATGAGGTGGTCGGAGGCGAGAACGAGACAGAGCGCGTCGGCCTGACGTGCCGCCGCGAGGAGCGTGCCGACCGCCACCGCCGCGGCGCTGTCGCGGCGCTCCGGCTCCAGCACGATGTCGGCCTCCAGGCCGAGGGCCGCGAGCTGTTCGGCGCAGATGAAGCGGAAATCGGCGTTGGTGACGACGATCGGCCGGGCGAGGCCGGCCACGCGGCGAAGCGTCGCCTGAAACGGAGAGATGCCCCCGTCGAGCAGCCCGATGAACTGCTTCGACATGGTGTCGCGCGACAGGGGCCAGAGCCTCGTGCCCGACCCGCCCGCCATCACGATGGGCACGACCTGCATCAACTGTTCCAACGATCCGCCTCGCACCGTGCCTCGGGTTGTCGCACCGTTCTAGGCGGTTTCGCCGCACGGCGGAAGCGGTGGTGCCGGCGCGCCTTCGGCAAGTGTTCGAAGCACGCCGGCCGGCCGCATATGGCCCCGGCGGCCGGCTCCAGAGCCGTCAGCGTCCGGCCGCCGCCGGGTCGCCATAGGCGACGAAGGGCGGATTGACGAAATCGGGCCGAGGCGACGCCGCACCATAGGCGAGCGGCACGCCGTCCAGCGTCAGGACGGCCCCGCCCGCCGCCCGCAGGACGGCGTCGGCGGCGGCCGTGTCCCACTGCCGGGTCGGGCCGAGGCGCGGATAGAGGTCGGCCGCACCCTCGGCGACGAGACAGATCTTCAGCGAGGAGCCGCGATAGCGCACCTCGCCGCAATTTTCCCGATGCAGCCAGGCGGCGGTCTCGGCACACAGGTGGGAGCGGCTGGCGAGCGCGACCGGCCGCTCGGGCCGCAGCCGCGACCGGACGGGAAGCCGGCGGAGGATGGCACCGTCGTCACCGATCTCCATCTTCACAGCGCCCTGCTCGGCGTGCGCGGCCCACAGCATCGCGAGGGCCGGCGCATAGACGACGCCCGCGACCGGCCACCCGCCGCGCACCACCGCGACATTGACGGTGTAATCCGGATCGCCGGCCAGGAACTCGCGCGTCCCGTCGAGCGGATCGACGAGAATGCAGTCCGACGCCGGCGCCACCGGCGTGGCGCCGGCGATCTCTTCCTCGGCGACCACCGGTAGACCATGCGCGATCGCGGCGAGATCGCTGAGGATGGAGGCTTGGCAGATCCGGTCGGCCGCGGTGACGGGCGAGCCGTCGGCCTTCACTTCTCCACCGCGCGGCACCCCGTGCGACAGGATCCGCGCCCCACCCCGCAGCGCGATCGCCACGAGATCGTCCAGCTCCGGCCCACCGGCCGTTGCGCCGCGATCGGCGGGCGGCATCATGTCTGGTACTCCAGCGCGTCGGCGGCCCGGGTCAGGCCCCACTTCAGCAAGGTCTCGGCCGCCTCGCTCGAGCCCGCCTCGACATAGCAGCGCAGTTCCGGCGCATTGCCGGAAGCCCGGTAGTGGACGACCGAGCCGTCCGCCAGATGGACCCGTACGCCGTCGATCGCATCCCAGCCGGCGACGGCGCCGACCGGCGCGAAATGCCGGCTGCGGTACCCGACATCGCTTTCGAGACGGGCGAGGAACGGGCCGCTGCGCTCGGCCGGCACACCCTGCAGCCGGTCGGCCGCGGCGTTGCCGGCGCCGATCGTCTGGACGATGTCCGACAGCCGGCCACCGCGCCGGCCGATCTCGAGCAGCGCGCACAGGATGGGCAGCACGCTGTCGCGCGTCGGCAGTGCGGCGAGGATCCGGCCGTCGCGCTCGATGTCGCTCGCCAGCAGGAAGCCGCCATTCGCCTCGAAGCCGCCGACGGCCTCGTGCCCCTGGGCCTGCGCTGCCTGCATCGCCTCGATCACGAAGGGCGAGCCGACGCGGGTGCGCAGCACCGTCCGGCCCGGTCCGGCGGCCTCGACCGATGAACTCGACGTCACCGGCGTCACCAGTGTCCGCAGGCCGAGAACGTCGGCAACGAGCAAGCCGAGGACGTCCCCGCGCACCGGGCGGCCGGTCTCGTCGCAGACGAGAGGACGGTCTGCGTCTCCGTCCGTCGAAACGATCGCATCGAAGCGGCCCGTGGCGGCCCATTCGGCGAGACGGGTGAGATCCTCGCGCCGGTGTGCCTCGGTGTCGACGGGAACGAAACTTGCGGAACGGCCGAGCGGCTCGACCTGCGCGCCGAGGTCGGCGAGGAGGTCCACGAGGAGATCGCGGGCCACCGAACTGTGCTGATACACCCCGACCCGCAGCCCGGTCAGCGCGTCCGGCCCGAGCCAGTCGCGGTATCGCGCGGCAAAGCGCGCCATCACCCCCGTCTCCGCGGCCGCCGGCACGTCATCGTCGTTGGAGATGGGACCAGGAAGGCCGGCAAAGGCGGTCATGATCGCCATCTCGTCGGCTTTGTCGATCTCGCCCTCGGCCGTGTAGAACTTGAGGCCGTTGCGGTCGTCGGGGATGTGGCTGCCGGTGACCATGATCGCCGGCGACCGCCGCTGCATCGCCTGCAGCGCCAGCGCCGGGGTCGCGACGGGGCCGCAAGCGACGGGCGTCCAGCCGGCCAGCCGCGCCGCACGTGCGCAATCCTGCGCCAGCGCCGGACTGCTCGCCCGCAGGTCCTCGCCGATCAGAAGCAGACGATCCGCACCCGCACCCCGCGCGGCGACGCCGGACGCGAGGAAGGCGAGCGTGTGGCCAAGGCTCGCCCATCCCAGAAGGTCCGAGACGAGACCGCGCAGTCCGCTGGTGCCGAACCTCACCGCCTCCATCACGCTCCACGTCCTTTCCGTACCCGTCGGTCCAGCTTCAAGCGGTCAGCGAACGCCGGCGGCGACGTCGTCCGTATCACCGGGCATCGTCCCCGCGCGCGATGCCGGCATCCCGACCCCGAGCAGGTCCGCATAGACCGCCTTCACCGCATCCATAACATGGCGCTCGGTGTAACCGGACACCACCCGCTCGCGCGCGTGCCGTCCCATCTGCTGAACCAGCGCCCGGTCGTCCGCCAGATGCCGCAGGCGAGCCGCCAGGGAAGCCGCGTCCTCCGGCGGCACCACGTAGCCCTCGACCCCGTCGCGCACGAAGTCGCGGCAGCCCGGCACGTCGGTGGTCAGGATCGGGCGGCCGCAGGCCGCCGCCTCGAGCAGCGTTCGCGGGAGACCCTCCCCGCCGCGCGACGGCAGGCAGGCGAGATGATGCGACCGCCAGACCGCCGCGACGTCGCTGGTGAAGCCCTGCCATTCGACCCCTTCACGCACCGCCCAGGCCTGAAGCTGATCGACGGCGATGCTGCGGGGATTGTCGGGATCCGGCATCCCGAAGAGGCTGAGGGTGACGTCGGCCCCGTCACGGCGGGCGAGACCGACCGCCTCGACGGCCGTGTCGATTCCCTTCGACCACAGCATCCGGGCGACCAGCGCGACGCGAAGCGTGCGCCCCTCGGGCAGCGGCGATGGCACGAAACGGGCGGGATCGACACCGGCGCCGCCGACGATGGACACCCGCGGGTCTGTCGGCGACAAGGCGAGCGTTCGCGCATCGCTGGGGTTCTCGAAGATGTAGCGGCTCCGGCGCGAGCCGAGCACGCCGCGGATCGCGCCGCGCAGCACCTGGCGCGCCAGCAGGCCGCGCCAGCCCTGGCGCGCGCCGAACAGGCCATGCCCCGTCAGCGCGAACACCCGCCGCTCGATACCGAGGCGGCGCGCTGCCAAGCCTCCGACCAGGATGGGGAGATGGGCGATGCAGTGGATGATGTCCGCACGTTCCCGCTCGAGGATGTCCTCGAGCGCCGACACGGACCGCAGGATGCTGCGCGGTTCCAGCCTCCCCCTCTGGATCTGGAGATCCTCGACCCGCGCGCCGGAGGCGCGAATGACGTCGGCATGATCGCGCAGCCTCGTCGCCACCACCGCCTCCAGACCGAGCTCGCGCGCCGCGCGCGCCATCGGCAGGAAGTGCGAGGCGAAGAACCAGTCCTCGGTGACGACGAAGAGGATCTTGCGGCGCATGCCCCGCGGAGCTGTCCCGCCCCCGGAAGGGGCATCACCGGGCGCATCGAACGTCTTCGCCATCGAACCATCTGCACGCACTATCATCATCGGTTCCTGATATCGCCGCCTCGAGGCCGGCACAACGCACAGGCACCCGGGCCCGAGACCGGGCCGCGCTCAGACGGTCTCGACAGCCTCGTCGGCCGCACCGATGGCCGTCTCGAGGAACCGGACGACGGCCGCGGCCTCGCCCGCCGACAGGGACAGCCATGCCGCCTTCACCGGCGCCTTCAACTCCCGGAACTCGTCGAGCGCTGCCTTGGCGCGCGCGTGCACCAGGTGGACGCTTACCCCGCGGCGATCGTTCGGGTTGGGGCGGCGCTCGACGAAGCCTTCCCGTTCGAGACGATCGATCAGCGCTGTCGTCGCGCCGGTCGAGAGGTCGACATATTCGGCGATCTCCTTGGCGCTGGCATCCTGCGTCTCGAGCAGGTCGAGGCAACACAGATCGGCGAGCGCAAGGCCATGCTTGCGGGCAAGGTCCCGGTCGGCGTTCACCGCCATCCGCACCAGTCGCTGGAACGGCCGTGCGAAACACTCCTCCGGCGGCTTTTTCGATCCGGCCTCTTGCACGCGCAGTCTCCTTCGATCAGATATCTCGACTGTAGAGTATCTTGTTGGCCGAACAAAGCCTGCGCGCGCACTCGAGGACGGTGACGGTGGTTCAACTCAGGGTCCGGCCGAAGACGGCCACGATGCTGGCCGGCCTCCTCGCCGCGCTCGCCGCCTGTTCCGAAGAGGCCACGCCCGAACGGCCGCTGCAGGCGGTCGAGGTGACGGAGGTGCAGCCGGCGCCCTACAGCCATACGGTCGCGCTGACCGGAGAGATCGCCGCGCGCTTCGAAGCCTCGCTGTCGTTCAAGACCGGGGGCCGGGTGGACCGGGTCGAGGTCGACGTCGGCAGCCATGTCGAGCCCGGCACGCTGCTGGCCAGCCTCGATCCGGCGGAGCAGCAGGCCGACGTGACCTCGGCCGAAGCGGCGGTCCGCTCGGCGGACGCCCAGCTGCGCCAGGCGAAGGCGGCCTTCGAGCGTCAGCGCTCGCTGCTGGGCGGCGGCTACACCACCCGCAGCAGCTTCGAATCGGCCGACGAAGGCGTGAAGACGGCTCAAGGCGCGCTCGACGCGGCGAAGGCCGCACTCGAGCAGGCCCGCACGGCGCTGACCGAGACCGACCTCACGGCCGACACGGCCGGCATCATCACCCAGCGCAGCGTCGATGCCGGTCAGGTCGTCGCAGCGGCCCAGACCGTCTTCGGTTTCGCCAAGGACGGGCCGCGTGACGCGGTCTTCGACGTGCAGGAACAGCTGGTGACCGCGGCGGGACCACCGCCGCAGATCGAGATCGCGCTCCTGTCCGATCCCAACGTGCGCACCACCGGCCATGTCCGCGAGGTGTCGCCGCTGCTCGATCCGCAGCGCGGCACCGTGGAGGTGAAGGTGGGGCTCGACACGGTGCCGCCGCAGATGGCGCTCGGTGCCGCCGTCGTCGGACGCGAGACAACCCCGCCGATCGAGGCGATCCTCCTGCCCTGGCAGGCCCTCGTCGCCAAGGAGGGGCGGCCGGCCGTCTGGAAGCTCGATCCGGCGAACGACACGGTCACGCTGCAGCCGATCGAGGTGGCGCGCTACGACTTCGACAAGATCGTCGTCGCCGCTGGCCTGGCCAACGGCGACCGCATCGTGGTGGCACCGGCGCAGCTGCTGCGGCCGGGCCAGCCGGTGTCGGTGGCAAAGACGGAGGCGGAGCGTTGAAGGGTCGGCTCCTCCTCGCGGCGACACCGTTGCTGCTTCTGCTTGGCGGCTGCAGCGGGAGCGAGGAAAGCGCTCCCGCTCTTCCCCCGCGCCCCGTCCTGACGATGGTGGTGGAGGATACAGTCGCGGATGCCAGCAGCTTCTCGGGCACGATCGAGCCGCGGTACGAGACCGACCTCGCCTTCCGCACGCTCGGACGCATCGTCTCGCGCGACGCCGGTGTCGGCGACCAGGTGACGAAGGGTCAGCAGCTCGCCGCGCTCGATGCCGAGACGCTCGCGGCCAACGTCCGTTCGGCCGAGGCGCAGGCCGAGAGCGCCAGGGCCCAGGCCGAAACCGCACGGGCGAGCGCGACGCGCGCGGAAGCGCTGTTCGCCGACAAGGCCCTGTCGCAGGCCGAACTCGACACCGCCGAGCAGGGTGCCACGGCCGCCGATGCGGGGCTGGCGCAGGCTCGGGCCGATCTGGACAAGGCGCGCACCACCCTGTCCTACGCCATCCTCACGGCGCCCTTCGACGGTGTGATCACCGGGCGGACCGGCGATGTCGGCCAGGTCGTCAATGCCGGCGCGACCGTGATGACCATTGCACGCACCGACGTGCGGGAGGCCGTCGTGGATATCCCGAGCGAGCTGATCCACACGGTCGAGGCGGGCGCGCCCTTCACCATCCTCTTGCAGACCGATCCGTCCATCACCGCACAGGGCAAGGTGCGGGAGGTGGCGCCGGAGGCGGACGCCCTCACCCGCAGCAACCGTGTCCGTATCCTACTCGACGCACCGCCCGCCGCCTTCCGGCTCGGCACGCTGATCACCGCCCAGCCCGAGAGGACGAGCGCGGGGGCGCTCGTCGTGCCCCGGACGTCCATTCTTGGCGAAGGCGGGGCGACCAGCGTCTGGGTGGTGACGCCGGACGGCGACGCAGCCACCGTCCATCAGCGCACGGTCGAACTCGGCGACACGCGGGGCGCGTTTGTCGAAGTGACCGGCGGCCTGAAGGCCGGGGAGCGCATCGCCGTCGCCGGGGTGCACTCGCTCAAGGACGCGCAGCGCGTCAGCCTGAACCAGAAAGACCGGATGCCGTGAAGAGCTTCAACCTTTCGGACTGGGCGCTGCATCACCGCTCGCTCATCTGGTTCTTCATGATCGCCGCGCTCTTCGCCGGCGCGATGGCCTATTTCAATCTCGGCCGCGAGGAGGACCCGAACTTCACCATCAAGACGATGGTGGTCTCGGCGACGATGCCCGGCGCCAACGTGAAGGAAATGACCGAGCAGGTCACCGACCGGATCGAGAAGAAGCTGCAGGAGCTCGATTCGCTCGACTACACGCGCTCGATCACCACGCCCGGACGCACGGTCGTCTTCGTCAACCTGCTGCCGACGACGCCCGCCGGCGAAGTGAGCGCCATCTGGCAGCGCGTGCGCAACATGATGACCGATATCCGCGGCGAGTTTCCGAGCGAGTTCCAGGGCTTCGCCTTCAACGACGAATTCGGCGACGTGTTCGGCAACATCTACGCCTTCACCTCGGACGGGCTCAGCCAGCGGCAGCTGCGCGACTATGTCGAAGGCGTCCGCACGCGCATCATCGCGCTGCCCGACGCCGGCAAGGTCGAGCTCGTCGGCGCGCAGGACGAGGTGATCTACCTGGAGTTCTCGCTGCGCAAGGTCGCGGCGCTCGGGATCGACCAGCAGGCGATCATCGACACCCTCCAGAGCCAGAACGCGATCGCCCCCTCCGGTGTCATCGAGGCGGGTCCCGAGCGCATCCTCGTGCGCGTCAGCGGCCAGTACACCTCCGAGGACAGCCTGCGGGCGGTCAACCTCCGGGTCAACGACCGGTTCTTCCGGCTGAGCGACGTCGCCACCATCACCCGCGGTTATCGCGATCCGCCGGACGAGCTGTTCCGCTTCAACGGGCAGCCGGCGATCGGCCTCGGCATCGGAATGCGCGCCGGCAGCAACATCCTCGACTTCGGCGAGGAGCTGAAGGCGGAGATGACGCGGGTCGAGAGCGAGTTGCCGGTCGGCGTCGGCGTCCACCTCGTCGCCGATCAGTCCGCCGTCGTCGAGGAGGCGGTCGGCGGCTTCACGCAGGCCCTCTTCGAAGCGGTCCTGATCGTGCTGGCCGTCAGCTTCATCAGCCTCGGTTTTCGCGCCGGCCTCGTCGTCACCCTGTCGATCCCGCTGGTGCTGGCGATGACCTTCGTCGGCATGCAGTATCTCGACGTCAACCTGCAGCGCATCTCGCTCGGTGCGCTGATCATCGCCCTCGGCCTCCTCGTCGACGACGCGATGATCACCATCGAGACGATGGTGGCGCGGCTGGAGGCCGGCGACACGCGCGAGAAGGCGGCGAGCTTCGCCTGGACGTCGATCGCCTTCCCGATGTTGTCCGGCACCGCGGTGACCGTCGCCGGCTTCCTGCCGATCGGCTTTAACTCGTCGGCGGCCGGCGAGTACACCTTCTCCCTCTTCATCGTGATCGCGCTGTCGCTCGCCCTCTCCTGGATCGTCGCCGTCCTGTTTGCGCCGCTGATCGGCGTCCTGATGCTGCCGCGGGCGATGAAGCACCACGACGAGAGCAAGCCCGGCATCGTGCGCCGCAGCTTCGGCGGCGTATTGCGCACGGCGATCCGCTGGCGGTTCCTGACCATCCTCGTCACCCTCGCCATCTTCGCCGGCGCCCTCTACGGCATGCAGTTCGTGCAGCAGCAGTTCTTCCCGTCGAGCGACCGTCCGGAGCTGGTGGTCGACGTGACGCTTCGGCACAACGCGGCGATCGGCGACACGGCGGCGCAGATGGACCGGCTGGAGGCGACGCTGAAGGGCGACGACGACATCGCCCACTGGAGCTCCTATGTCGGCCGCTCGGCCGAGCGCTTCATCCTCGCCTACGACGTCCAGGCGCCGAACCCCTTCTTCGGCCAGATCGTCATCGTCACCAAGAGCCTGGAAGCGCGCGAGCGCGTGCGGGCGCGCATCGACGCCTTCGCCGCAAAGGCGATGCTCGGAACCGACGTCTACGTGAAGAATCTCGAGCTCGGACCGCCGGTGGGCCGCCCGGTGCAGTACCGGCTCGGCGGCCCCGACCTCGAGACGGTCCGCTCGAAGGCACGCGACCTCGCCGCCGTGATGGCCGAGGACAACCGCCTCGACAGCATCGTGATGGACTGGAACGAGCCGGCGCGGGTGCTGGAGGTCAAGATCCTGCAGGACAAGGCGCGCCAGCTCGGCATCAGCTCGCAGGAGATCGCCTCGACCCTCAACCTCGTGCTCGACGGCACGGTGATCACCCAGATCCGCGACGGCATCTACCTCGTCGACATCACCGCGCGGGGCCGCAAGTCGGACCGCGAGTCGATCGAGGCGATCGAGAACCTGCAGCTCAGCAATGCCGCGGGGGCCTCCGTGCCGCTCGCGAGCCTCGTCAGCTTCGGCTACGGCTACGAGGATCCGATCGTCTACAGCCGCTCGCGCGTGCCGACGATCACCGTCAGCGCCGCGATCCTCGGGCCGACCCAGCCGGCGACGATCGTTCAGGACCTGAAGCCGAAGATCGACGCCTTCGCCGCCGGGCTGCCGCAGGACTACCACGTCGAGCTCGGCGGCGCGGTCGAGTCGAGCGAGGAGAGCCAGGGGCCCATCGCCGCGGTCGTGCCGATGATGCTGTTCGTGATGCTCACCCTGATCATGATCCAGATGCAGAGCTTCACGGCGATGTTCATCGTGCTCTCGGCAGCCCCGCTCGGCCTCATCGGCGTCGTCGCCGCGCTCCTGCCGAGCGGCGCCCCGCTCGGCTTCGTCGCCATCCTCGGCGTGCTCGCCCTCGTCGGCATCCTGATCCGCAATTCGATCATCCTCGTCCATCAGATCGAGGTGCTGCGCGAGGCGGGCGAACATCCGTGGATCGCGGTCTATCGGGCGAGCGAGATGCGGGCCCGGCCGATCCTCCTGACCGCCGCCGCAGCGAGCCTCGCGCTGATCCCGATCTCGCGCGAGGTGTTCTGGGGGCCGATGGCCTTTGCGATGATGGGCGGCATCATCGCCGGCACCCTCATCACGCTGCTCTTCGTGCCGGCGCTCTACGTCGCCGTGCATCGGCTGAAGGAGCCGGACGACCTCGACGCGTTGCCGGTCGACACGGCGCCGGTCGCGCCGACCGGCAGCCAAGACGCCGAAGCTCCCGTCTGACGGCCTGCTTCAGTTCGCGTCGGACGACGCCAGAGGCAGGCGCACCTCCTGAAGGAGCCCGCCTGCCTCCCGGTTCCTCAGGGTCACGCCGCCGCCGGCCCGCTCGACGATCTCCCGCGCGATGGCGAGGCCGAGTCCGGCACCCGGATAGCGCTTCATGCGCGCCGGATCGACCCTGAAGAACGGCTCGAAGGCGCGCCCCAGAAGGTCGTCGGGGATGCCGGGGCCGTCGTCCTCGATCACGACGAGCGCCTTGCCTCCGTCGCAGGACAGCCGCACGCACGCGCCGCCGCCGTGCGTCGCGGCATTGTCGACGAGATTGCGCAGCGCGCGCTTCAGCGCCATCGGCATCGCGGCGACGCGCACCGGCACGGGCGCTTGCAGCTCGACCGGCCGGCCCAGCTCCCCGAGCTCGGCGCGAATCTCGGCGAGAAGGCCGGCGAGTTCGACCTCCATCGGAACGGAGGGATCGACCTCCTCGCGCACCAGCCGGATGGCGCTGTCAGCGATGTGGTCGAGTTCCTCCAGATCGCGCAGCCAGACCTCCCGCTCCTCGTCCGGCAGGAATTCCGCCCGCAGCCGCATTCGCGTCATCGGCGTGCGCAGGTCGTGCCCGGCGGCCGCGACGAGCCGCATCCGGCTCTCGATGGCGGTCTTCAACCCGTGGCTGAGGCGGTTGATCGCGGCGGCGGTGGTGCGCAGCTCGAGCGGTCCCTCTTCCGGGACGTGCTGCGGCAGGCCGTCCGGTCCAAGCGACCGCACCGCCTCGTCGAGCAGGCGCAGCGGCCGCGTCATGCGCGTCGCGACCACCAGCGAGATGCCAATGGCGCCGAAAGTGACGAGGCCGAGATAGGCGACGAGGGGAAACCGCGAGGGCGGCGGCGGCCGGAAATCGGGCAGCAGCGCCCAGCGGCCCGCGTCGTACTCGACGGCGAGCTGCCGGTCGGGCCCACGCCGGACGACGCGCAGGTCAATCGAGCGGCCGAGGCGGCCGAGCGCCGCGCGGATTTTCTTGATCCCGCCCGGCTCCCAGTCCTCGGCGGGCGGCGGCGCCCCCGCGAGCTCGATGCCGTAGTCGGCCGCATGGCCCGGGGAAGCACGCAGCGCATCCACCGCGATCGCGATCCGTCGGGCGGTGTCTTCGATGAAGCTGCGCCGGTCGGGCCGGTCGAGCATCTGGACGGTGACGAGCGCCGCCAGCGCCACGACCGCGACGATGGCGCCGACGAGCAGGACCGCAAGTCGGTTGCGCAACGAGCTCATCGTGCCGCCTCTGCGACCGCCTCGACCCGCGCGGCGAACTGGTAGCCACCGTTGCGCACGGTCTTGAACAGGCGGAAGACGCCGCCGTCCGAAAGCTTCCTGCGCAGCCGGCTCATCGCGACGTCGATGGTGCGGTCGAGCGGATCGACGGACGGGCGGCCGTGCAGGAGATCCGAGAGCGTGTCGCGCGACAGCACCCGGCCGGGCCGCTGCAGGAAGATGAGGAGAAGGTTGAACTCGGCCCCGGTCAGCTCGACCTCCGCACCGCCACCGTCGGTGACCCGCCGCGCGGCAACGTCCACGCTGAAGCCTTCGAAGCGATAGCCCGCCGCGGCCACCGCGCCGGCCTCCGGCGCAGGCCGTTCGCTCCCGCCGCGGCGCAGGACCGCCCGGATGCGCGCCGACAGCTCCCGCGGATTGAACGGCTTGCCGAGATAGTCGTCGGCCCCGAGCTCGAGTCCGATGATCCGGTCGACGTCCTCCTTGAGGGCGGTGAGAAGGATGATGGCGAGCTGTGGCCGCCTGTCCCGGAGCTCGCGGCAGAGATCGAGGCCCGAGCCGTCCGGCAGCATGACGTCGAGGACGACGAGGTCGAACTCGGCCTCGGCGATCTTCGCCTCGCAGTCGCGGCGTCCGGCCGCCAGCAGGACCTGAAAGCCCTGCCCTTCCAGATAGCGGCCGAGCAGGCGCCGGATTTCCGGGTCGTCGTCGACGACGAGGATCCTCGGGGCTGCGTCCATGGCGTCGTTTCTCCCTGTGTCCCCACCGTCATGTCACGGCGCAGCAGACCGCGCAGCGGCTTAGATGTTGCGAAACCTTGCGGGTTCAGCCCGCGGGGGCCCGTCGTGCCGGGCGTGGGAGAACGGCGCATACGTTCCGCAACAATCGGAAACGGGCGCTCAACACCGGGCGGCGGCGATCGGGCGTATCTCCTGAGCATCGGACCTTGAAGGAGATCGATATGTCCAAGCCATCGAACAAGACAATCCTCGCCGCGTGCCTCGCCTTTGCGCTCGGCGGAACCGCCATTGCCTCTGCCGCGGCGGAGGACGCGCCCCCGCCGCCGCCGCGTCCGGCATCCACAGACGCACAGCGGCCGGGGGGGCCGGAGGGTCCGGGCGGCCCTCGCGGTCCGGGCTGGCATATGCGGCACCACCGTCACGACCACGGCCCGCGCTCCGGCGCGCCGCTCTGGAAGATCGCCGGGAAGCTTGCCGCGGCGGAGACCGCGCTCGGCATCACGCCCGAGCAGAAGCCCGCCTGGGACGCCTTCACCAAGGCCAGCGTCGTGCTGGTCACGGCCATGCGTCCGATGCACGGGCCGATGGCTGGGATGACGCCGCCCGATGAGGACGCCGGCGATGCCGACGACGCCGCGATGCCGGATGCGGGCAGCCCGGACACGGCCACCCCGAGCGGTGACAACGACGCGCCGCAGGCGATCGGACGGCTCGGCGGCATGCTCGACCACATGGCCGGGCTCGGCGATGCGGCCCGCAATGCGCGCAGCGCCCTCGACGGCCTCACCGCGCAGCTGACGCCCGAGCAGAAGCAGATCGCAGGCGAACTTCTGCGCGAGGCGCGACCGCACCATCCGCCGTTCGGTGGCGGCAAGCGCTGGGGCCACCCGGGCCGCGGCATCGACGGGCGCGATCGCGGTCCCGGCCGCGACTGAGGCCAGAGCCGAGGCGGACGGGCGATACCCCGATCGAGCCTCCCTTCGCGGAACGACGTTACGGGCGGGGTGCCGAAACATCGGCGCCCCGCCTCTGTCGCTGGCGCGAGCTGCGTGCGGCGACGTCGGCGAGCCAGGCGATGCGTCGGCAGCGCGGGTGGTGCCTTTGTTGCAAGCCGGGCGCCGATGGGATACCGGCTGCGCTCAGCGCCGGCGTCCATCCCGACGTCGGGCCGCGACAGGTTCGGTGCGATCAGGATCCGAAGAAGATGCGTCTCGTCATGGTTGGCGCCGGCTATGTCGGCCTCGTCTCCGGTGCCTGCTTTGCCGACTTCGGCCACCACGTCATCTGCGTCGACACGGTCGAATCCAAGATCGAAGCGTTGAAAGCCGGCAAGCTGCCGATCTACGAGCCGGGCCTCGAAGCGATCGTGCGCTCCAATGCCGAGGCGGGACGGCTCGACTTCACCACCGATCTCGAAGAGGCGGTGCGCGACGCGGACGTCGTCTTCATCGCCGTCGGCACGCCGTCGCGCCGCGGCGACGGCCATGCCGACCTCTCCTACGTCCACGCCGCCGCCCGGCAGATCGCGCGGGCGGTCACCGGCTTCACCGTCGTCGTGACCAAGTCCACCGTGCCGGTTGGCACCGGCGACGAGGTCGAGCGGATCATCCGCGAGGAGAACCCGGACGCCGACATCGCCGTCGCCTCCAACCCGGAATTCCTGCGCGAGGGCGCGGCGATCGCCGACTTCAAGCGGCCGGACCGCATCGTCATCGGCACCGAGGACGAGCGCGCGATCGCCGTGATGAAGGAGGTCTACCGGCCGCTCTACATCAACGAGTCGCCGCTGTTCTTCTGCGAGCGCCGGACGTCCGAGCTGATCAAGTATGCCGGCAACGCGTTCCTGGCGATGAAGATCACCTTCATCAACGAACTCGCCGACCTCTGCGAGAAGGTCGGCGCCGACGTCCAGAAGGTCGCCAAGGGCATCGGCTCGGACAAGCGCATCGGCGGGAAGTTCCTGCATGCCGGCCCCGGCTACGGCGGCTCGTGCTTCCCGAAGGACACGCTCGCCCTCGTCAAGACGGCGCAGGACAACGAGAGCCCGCTGCGCCTCGTCGAGACCACCGTCGCGGTCAACGACAACCGCAAGCGCGCGATGGCGCGCAAGGTGATCGCGGCCTGCGGCGGCGAGGTGCGCGGCAAGCGCATCGCGATCCTCGGCCTCACCTTCAAGCCGAACACCGACGACATGCGCGAATCGCCGGCCCTCACCATCATCCAGGCGCTGCAGGACAAGGGGGCCGTCATCGCGGCCTACGATCCCGAGGGGATGGCGAGCGCCCGCGAGCTGATGCCCGACATCGCCTACGGGCAGAACGTCTACGAGATCGCCGAGGGCGCCGACGCGCTCGTTCTCGTCACCGAATGGGACGAGTTCCGTGCGCTCGACTTCCGCCGGCTGAAGCGGCTCGTCGCCGAGCCCGTGCTGATCGACCTCAGGAACGTCTACCCCGTGCACGAGACCGAACGGCATGGCTTCCGCTATGTCGGCGTCGGACGGCTCGCCGGCGCGAACTGACCCGCCATGCGCTGCCTCGTCACCGGGAGCGCCGGCTTCATCGGCTTCCACCTGGCGCGCCGGCTGCTCCAGGACGGGCACGAGGTCATCGGCTTCGACGGCCTGACGCCCTATTACGACGTCCAGCTGAAGGAGGCGCGCCACGCCGCGCTCGCGCAGTTCCCGTCGTTCCGCCCGGTGATCGGACAGCTCGAGGATCTGGCGGCTCTCGATGCCGCCGAGGCGCACGGTCCCTTCGACCTCATCGTGCATCTCGCGGCCCAGGCGGGCGTGCGCTACAGCCTCGACAACCCGCGCGCCTATGTCGACTCCAACCTCACCGGCACCTTCAACCTGCTCGAGCTGGCGCGCCGCGCCCCGCCACGCCACCTCCTCCTCGCCTCGACCTCGTCGGTCTACGGCGCCAACGCGCGCGTGCCCTTTCGCGAGACCGACCGGGCCGACGAGCCCCTGACCCTCTATGCGGCGAGCAAGAAGGCGACGGAGGCGATGGCGCACAGCTATGCGCACCTCCATACAATTCCGACCACCGCCTTCCGCTTCTTCACCGTCTACGGCCCATGGGGGCGGCCGGACATGGCGCTCTTCAAGTTCGTCCGGGCGATCCTCGACGACGCACCGATCGAGATCTACGGCGAAGGCCAGATGCGGCGCGACTTCACCTATGTCGACGACATCGTCGAGGCGATCCTGCGTCTCGTGTCGGTGGTGCCGGGCGACGCCACGCCGGCGCTTCCGATGGACGTCGCCGACAGTCTCTCCCCCGTTGCGCCGTTCCGCGTGGTCAACATCGGCGGCGGCGCACCGGTCGGGCTGCTCGACTTCGTGACGGTGATCGAACGGGTGCTGGACAGACCGGCCCGCCGGATCCTCCTGCCGATGCAGCCAGGCGACGTGCCGCAGACCTTCGCGGCGCCGGACCTGCTTCTCGCGCTCACCGGCTACCGGCCGTCGACGCCGCTCGTCGAGGGTGTCGGCGCCTTCGTCGAGTGGTTTCGCGACTACCGCGCGAGTGCCGCCAGGTAAGGCCGCGCCGGCGACCGATGGCAGCGACGCCGAGCCGTTGCGTCGTTGCCCGCCTCATCCGGCCGCGTCCCTGCGCTTGCGCTCGCGCAGGTGCCAGTCGAACGCGCTGCGCACGATCGCGTCGAGGTCATAGCGCGAGGTCCAACCGAGGACGGCGCGCGCACGGGCTGCGCAGGCGGTCAAGGCGGCCGGGTCGCCGGGCCGGCGCGGTGCGCGTGCCACCGGGACCGTGCGACCCGACACCCGCTCGATCGATGCCAGGACCTCGCGCACCGTCGTGCCCTCCTCCCGCCCGAGATTGACGGCGAGCGTTTCGCCGCCTGCCATGAGGTGCTCCAGCGCGCGCACGAAGGCGTCGGCGAGATCGAGAACGTGGACGTAATCCCGCAGGCAGGTCCCGTCGCGGGTCTCGTAGTCCTCGCCGAACACCTGGAAGTTCGCGCGGTCGCCGAGCGCCGCCTCGATCGCGACCGGGATGAGATGCGTCTCCGGGCGATGACGCTCGCCGATCCGCCCCTTCGGATCGGCACCTGCCGCATTGAAGAAGCGCAGGCTGACCGAGCGCAGGGCCCCGCTGCGGCCAAGATCCTCGAGGACTTCCTCGATCATCGCCTTGCTGCGCCCATACGGGCTGATCGGTCGGCGCGGATGGTCCTCCACGAGGGGCAGCCGGTCGGCCGGTCCGAAGACGGCACAGCTCGAGGCGAACACCAGCTTGTCGATACCCGTCGCCCGCATGGCGGCGAGGAGCTCGATCGCGTTCGCGACGTTGGCCCGGTAGGTCGACAGCGGGTCGAGCATCGACTCGCCGACGCCGGTCAGCGCCGCCAGATGAAAGACAGCAACGGGCGCATGGTGCCGGATCACCGCCTCGAGCCGCCTCCGGTCGCCGACGTCGCCGACCTCGAGCGCACCCCACTGCACGAAGTCGGCATGTCCGCTCGACAGGTCGTCGTAGACCACCGGCCGGTATCCCCGGTCCGCCAGCATCATGCAGGTGTGAGAGCCGATATAGCCGGCCCCCCCGACCACCAGTACCGTCTGCAAACCGCCTCCAGCCGCTGTTCCACCAACGGCTGTCTTGTAGCGGCTGAGCGCGGCGCTGCAAGCGGCGTGCTGCGCGACGCGAGGGACGCCCGCACTTGGCCGCGCGGCGTGAGGCGCGCGTCTGCGGAGGTGTCCGGCCTGGCAATTCCGTTTGGCCGGCCATTGCGGCGGGCGGGCACGCTGCGTCGGGCGGGCGCACTGCGGCATGCACAGGCGCGGCCGGCGTGCGTGCGGATGCGCGCGTTGACGCTGCCTCGTGCGCTCTGCCGCGTGAAGACGACAGGGCATCGCGGCGGTGTTCTGTGTTGGGTGTTTGGGGTGTTGGTTTGGCGAGAAGCGGGCTTGCGATTGGCAGACCTGGCAGCGACCGACTTTCCCGCGTCTTGAGACGAAGTATCATGGGCGCTGGGGCGTTTCACGGCCGAGTTCGGAATGGGATCGGGTGCGGCCGCCCCGCTGTTACCACCAGGTCGGCCAATCGCAAGCGTTCGAGAAGCTGGTTCGGCGCGAGGGCAAGGGCCGTCGCGGCAGGAGGAGCCCTGTCCGGCTCCGGGGCGCTTTCGGCGGTTCGTTCGAACCGCCTGTCGCGCCGTCTCGCAATCGCGCGGGGCGCGATTGCGAGGAGAAGAATGAGACGATGTTCGTCTGGAGCCTTTTCCGGCTCCGGGGCGCTTTCGCGACGATTGCTTGGCCGCCCGGTGGGCGTCCTGGCAATCGCGCTGTCGCGCCGACCCGACGACAGCGTGCGCCGTCGCGGGGAGAAGAATGAGACGATGTTCGCTGCTCTGGAGCCCTGTTCGGCTCCGGGGCGCTCTCGCGGGATCGCGGTGCGATCCCACTGTCGCGCTGTCCCGACGACGGCTGGCGCCGTCGCGGGGGGATGAACATTGGCGAATGAGAATGATCAAGTCGATCGGGCGATTAGTACCGGTCAGCTTCATGCATTGCTGCACGTCCACCCCCGGCCTATCGACGTGGTGGTCTTCCACGGCCCTGATAGGGAGCA
>NZ_JANIFJ010000004.1 GCF_024519155.1 Mangrovibrevibacter kandeliae
AGATCGCCCGCGACGGGGAGGCCGAGATCGGCATCGAGGACGAGATCGGTGTCGGATGGATCGGACGGATCGCCCGCACCGTCGCCGGTGTCGAGCAGGCCATCTGTCAGGTCTGCCGCCGGATCGGAGAGGTCCGCGACCGCATCCGCAGTCGCCTCGACGCCGTCGCCGGTCGCTCCTGCGAGATCCAGGTTCACGTCGAGATCGAGGTCGATGTCGCCGACCAACGCCTCGACCGGGTCGAGCCCGACCTCGGCGTCCACCGCAAGATCGCCCAGGACGGGCAGGCCGAGGTCGCCATCGAGGACGAGATCGGTGTCGGATGGATCGGACGGATCGCCCGCACCGTCGCCGAGGTCGAGCAGGCCATCTGTCGGCTCGGCGACGGAGTCCGCCAGGTCCGCGACCGGGTCGGAGAGGTCCACGACCACGCCCGATATCGTTTCGACGCTGTCGAGCAGACCATCGGCGGTCGCGCTGAGGTCGCCGGTCGTCTGCGTGGCATCACCGACCGTTTCGACCCCGTCGCCGGTCGCTCCTGAGAGATCCAGGTCCGCGCCGAGATCGAGGTCGATGTCGCCGACCAGCGCCTCGACCGGGTCGAGCCCGACCTCGGCGTCCGCCGCGAGATCGCCCAGGACGGGGAGGCCGAGATCGGCGTCCAGCACGAGATCGGTGTTGGAGGGATTGGACGGATCGCCCGCACCGTCGCCGAGGTCGAGCAGGCCACTGGTCAGGTCTGCCGCCGGATCGGAGAGGTCCGCGACCGCATCGGCAGTCGCCTCGACGCCGTCGAGCACGCCATCGGCAGCCGCGCTGAGGTCGCCGGTCGCCTGTGGAACATCACCGACCGTTTCGACGCCGTCGCCGGTCGCTCCTGCGAGATCCAGGTCCGCGCCGAGATCGAGGTCGATGTCGCCGACCAGCGCCTCGACCGGGTCGAGCCCGACCTCGGCATCGGCCGTAAGATCGCCCAGGACAGGCAGGCCGAGATCGGCATCGAGGACAAGATCGGTGTCGGACGGATCGGACGGATCGCCCGCACCATCGCCGCCGGTGTCGAGCACGCCATCGGCGGTCGCGCTGAGGTCGTCGGTCGACTGCGGGGCAACGCCGACCGTTTCGACGCCGTCGCCGGTCGCTCCTGCGAGATCCAGGTCCGCGCCGAGATCGAGGTCGATGTCGCCGACCAGCGCCTCGACCGGGTCGAGGCCGACCTCGGCATCGGCCGTAAGATCGCCCGCGACGGGGAGGCCGAGATCGGCATCGAGGACGAGATCGGTGTCGGATGGATCGGACGGATCGCCCGCACCGTCGCCGGTGTCGAGCAGGCCATCTGTCAGGTCTGCCGCCGGATCGGAGAGGTCCGCGACCGCATCCGCAGTCGCCTCGACGCCGTCGCCGGTCGCTCCTGCGAGATCCAGGTTCACGTCGAGATCGAGGTCGATGTCGCCGACCAACGCCTCGACCGGGTCGAGCCCGACCTCGGCGTCCACCGCAAGATCGCCCAGGACGGGCAGGCCGAGGTCGCCATCGAGGACGAGATCGGTGTCGGATGGATCGGACGGATCGCCCGCACCGTCGCCGAGGTCGAGCAGGCCATCTGTCGGCTCGGCGACGGAGTCCGCCAGGTCCGCGACCGGGTCGGAGAGGTCCACGACCACGCCCGATATCGTTTCGACGCTGTCGAGCAGACCATCGGCGGTCGCGCTGAGGTCGCCGGTCGTCTGCGTGGCATCACCGACCGTTTCGACCCCGTCGCCGGTCGCTCCTGAGAGATCCAGGTCCGCGCCGAGATCGAGGTCGATGTCGCCGACCAGCGCCTCGACCGGGTCGAGCCCGACCTCGGCATCGACCGTGAGATCGCCCAGGACAGGCAGGCCGAGATTGGCGTCCAGCACGAGATCGGTGTCGGACGGATCGCCCGCACCGTCGCCGGTGTCGAGCAGGCTATCTGCCAGCTCGGCGACGGGGTCCGCCAGGTCCGCGACCGGGTCGGAGAGGTCCACGACCACGTCCGATGTCGTTTCGACGTCGTCGAGCACGCCATCGGCAGCCGCGCTGAGGTCGCCGGTCGTCTGTGTGGCATCGCCGACTGTTTTGACGCCGTCGCCGGTCGCTCCTGAGAGATCCAGGTCCACGCCGAGATCGAGGTCGATGTCGCCGACCAGCGCCTCGACCGGGTCGAGCCCGACCTCGGCGTCCGCCGTGAGATCGTCCAAGACAGGCAGGCCGAGATCGGCATCGAGGACAAGATCGGTGTCGGATGGTTCGCTTGCGTCGATCGGTCCGGACCCCTCACCGACCTCGCCATCACCGACAGGATCGTCGGCCTGATCGCTCGCGGGATCGGGTCCCTCGGCGACACTCGCGGTCGCGTCGACGCCATCGGTCGCCAAATCCAACACCGGAGGCGCCTCCGGGGTCGGATCGGCGCCCGGCTCCCCGTCCGGCAGCGGATCTGCGACGGAGGGCTCGTCATCGCTCGACCCGGGACCGATGGACGCTTCCTCGAACGACGCGCTGCCGGGCTCCTCCTGCGGCGGGTCGGCGGGACGACCGGTTGCCGTCGCCGTCTCCTGCACGGCGCCGACGGTTTCGAAGAGACCCGTCGGCGCGTTCGCCGTTGCGGAGAACGTCTCACCGGAACGCGCGATCACGGAGGCGGAAGCGTCGAGTGCTGACCCTGCGAGCGGCACCTCCGGCGCTCCCGAACCGATTTCTGGTCGCGGTGCGGCGCGCTCCCGCTGGAGCGACTCCCCGCCCGGTGCTTCCACGCCCATAACACCGTCTGCGACGTTCGACGTGCTGGTGGCGCCACGCGCTTCCTGAGATGCGGCATCTGCCGCGACAGTGGTGACTGTTGCCAGCCGGGCTGCGTCGCTTGCATCGAGAGCGGGCGCGTCGCTCGATCCCTCGGCGATCGACGAGGTCTCGACGTCCGCGCCCGCCAGCGCGCCGGCGCTGTCGAAAAGATCGAGAGATTCGTAGATCTTCGACTCGAGCGCGGACGGATTGCTGGTGTTCGACATGAGGGCCTCCTCGCCATGCTATACCGAGGAGATCTGAACTATATCTTTAAGCAGTAAGAGGAAAAAGATAAGTACATGATGATTACTGGTGGCAGAACTATCAGATATGCGTACAGTCACGACCATCGACTGCTTCGATAAGGTCCTCGTCGTGCGCGCTCAGGCGGGAGGGTCGGGCGCAGAGCGGATCAGGGCGCCTGGATGCGCCGACGCCGCCAGGGCTTCGGGCGCCAGAATGCGTGGCCGCATCGCCGCGGCGAACAGGACGCAACCGCTCAGCGCGAGCAGCCGATCTCCCGCATGATCGCCGCAACCTCGGCGCGTGAGCGGCAGACGTTCTCGCAGGGGATGCCGTCGCTGTCTCCGTCGGCTCCGGGATGACGACCGGCGCACCAGGCGACCACGGCCTCGCGGCAGGTCCGGTAGCTCTTGCAGGAGGCTGCGAGACTCTCGCCGAGGCAGCAGGCGGTGAGGAGGGCGGCGAGAGCGAGGCGAAGCAGGACCCGGCGCCTGCCGCCTGCGAACCGAGGCGATGCAATCATAGGATGTCCTTAGTCTTCCGAGGTTGCGGGCGTCAAGGCGCCGGGGCCGGCACCGCCGTGCCTGCTTCCCAACCGGCCCCGCCCGTGCTAGCAGCCCGTGCCATCCTTTCATCGGCCGATGGTTCGCCGAAACCGTCGCAGCCTCATCCGCAGGACTGGCATGGCCCGCATCATCGAGACAGCGACGGGCGCGATGGCGCTCACCTTCGACGACGTCCTCCTGCAGCCCGGGCACTCCGAGGTGATGCCGGGCCAGGTCGACATCCGCACGCGCATCACCCGCACGCTGAAGCTCAACATCCCGATCCTCTCGGCGGCGATGGACACCGTCACCGAGTCGCGCCTCGCCATCGCGATGGCGCAGGCCGGCGGCATCGGGATCATCCACCGCAACCTCAAGCCGGCCGAGCAGGCCGAAGAGGTGCGGCAGGTGAAGAAGTTCGAGAGCGGCATGGTGGTCAATCCGGTGACCATCGGCCCGGACGCGACGCTCGGCGATGCCCGCGCCCTGATGCAGCGCCACCACATCTCGGGCATTCCGGTGGTCGAGAACGGCGGTATCGGCGGCCAGACCAAGGGTCGGCTGGTCGGCATCCTGACCAATCGCGACGTGCGCTTCGCCTCCGACGACTCGCAGCCGATCCACGAGCTGATGACGCGCGACCGCCTGATCACCGTGCGCGAGACGGTCGACCAGGAGGAGGCCAAGCGCCTGCTGCACACCCACCGCATCGAGAAGCTGCTGGTGGTCGACCACGAGGGCCAGTGCATCGGCCTCATCACCGTCAAGGACATCGAGAAGAGCCAGCTCAACCCGAACGCCTCCAAGGACGCGCAGGGCCGCCTGCTGGCCGGCGCGGCGATCAGCGTCGGCGACGACGGGATCGAGCGGGCCGAGCGGCTGATCGACGCCGGCATCGACCTCATCATCGTCGACACCGCCCATGGCCACTCGCAGCGGGTGCTCGAGGCGGTCGGCACCGTCAAGCGCATGTCGAACCACGTGCAGGTGATCGCCGGCAACGTCGCGACGCCGGAGGGCACGCAGGCGCTGATCGACGCCGGTGCCGACGCGGTGAAGGTCGGCATCGGCCCCGGCTCGATCTGCACCACGCGCATCGTCGCCGGCGTCGGCGTGCCGCAGCTCTCGGCGATCATGGGCGCGGCGGAGGCGGCGGACCGGCAGGACGTGCCGGTGATCGCCGATGGCGGCATCAAGTTCTCGGGCGATCTCGCCAAGGCGCTCGCCGCCGGTGCTTCGGCCGCGATGATCGGCTCGCTGCTGGCCGGCACCGAGGAGAGCCCGGGTGAGGTCTACCTGCACCAGGGCCGCTCCTTCAAAGCCTATCGCGGCATGGGCTCGGTCGGCGCGATGGCGCGCGGCTCGGCCGACCGCTACTTCCAGGCCGAGGTGCGCGACACCCTGAAGCTGGTGCCGGAGGGTATCGAGGGCCAGGTGCCGTACAAGGGTGCGACCTCAGCCGTGCTGCACCAGCTGACGGGCGGCCTGCGGGCGGCCATGGGCTATGTCGGCGCCGGGGACCTGCAGAGCTTCCGCGAGCGCGCGACCTTCGTGCGCATCACCAATGCGGGCCTGCGCGAGAGCCACGCCCACGACGTGACCATCACGCGCGAAAGTCCGAACTATCCGGGCGCCGGCGGCTGACGCGACGCCCATAAGGGGAGACGGCGATGCCCGGCAATCCGGCGATCTTCTGGCCGATGATCCTGCAGGCGTTCCTGACGCTTGCGGTCTACGCGGTGCTGTTCGTGCGCCGCCGCGGCGCCGCGCGGGCCGGCGGCGACTTCGAGGTGATGGCCAACGGCGGCGCGGAGCCGGCCGGGTGCCGTCTCGCCAGCCGCAATCTCGCCAACCAGTACGAGCTGCCGGTGCTCTTCTACGCGGCCTGCCTGGCGCTGCACGCCACCAACGGCGCGTCCTGGCTGGCAGTGGCGCTCGCCTGGGTCTTCGCCCTGACGCGTCTCGTCCACGCCGCCATCCACCTCACGGTCAATCACGTGCCGGCTCGCGGCGCAGCCTTCATCGTCGGCTATGTCTGCGTCGGCCTGCTCTGGTGCCTCCTGGCGCTGCACCTGCTGGCGCCGGCCGCCTGAGCCCGGCCGTCGCGCCTTGCGCACGAATGCCGTTCTCCGGGACGGGCCGACGCGACGGCCTCCGGCCGCGACGGCCCGTGGCGCTGCCGCGGCGTCGCCGGATCAGTCGGTGTCCGCACGAACGGGGGCGAGACTGTCACGCAAAAGATCCGCCAGCGCCTCGAAGTCGGCACGGCGCGCGGCCGAGCGGCGGAAGCTGAGCGCCAGGGTGCGCGACGGCGCCGGCTCGGCGAGCGGCAGGAAGGCGATGCCGCCAGCCATCCGCTCGGACTCGACCGCGAGTTCAGGGATCAGCGTGATCCCAAGACCACCCGCCACCATGCGCAGGATCGTCGTCAGGCTGGTCGCGCCGAAGCTCGCCAGCCGTCCGGCTCCGGCGATCTCGCACACCTTCAGCGCCTGGTCGCGCAGGCAATGCCCCTCCTCGAGCAGGATCAGCTTCTCGTCCTTGAGACGCGCCAGCGGCACCGGCGTGCCGAAGCGGGCCTGCGCGGCCTCCGGCACGGCGAGATGGAAGCGGTCGACGGCAAGCTCGATGTGGTCGAGCCCCGCCTGTTCCACCGGCAGGGCGAGCACCACGCAATCGAGTTCGCCGGCTTCCAGGCCATCGATGAGGGCCGCCGTGACGCTCTCGCGCACCTCCAGCTCGAGCTGCGGATGGCGCTCGGCCGCAGCCGGGAGCAGGGTGGGCAGGAGGTAGGGCGCGACCGAAGCGATGACGCCGATCTTCAGGCGGCTCTGGAGGAGAGCCGGCCGTGCGGCGAGCGCCTCGAGATCGCGCACCTCGGTCAAGATGCGGCGGATCCGCTCGCCGAGGGCGGCCCCCTCGGCGGTCGCAATCAGGCCGTTGCTGCGGCGCTCGAACAGCGTCGTGCCGAAGAAGGCCTCCATCTGCGCGATCTGCGCCGACAGCGCGGGCTGGCTGATGTTGAGCCGGCGCGCGGCACGGCCGAAATGCAGGGCCTCGGCGAGGACTTCGAAGTAGCGCATCTGCCGGATGGTGATCATCGTGATAGGATAAACTGATCAGCGAGGCACGAAAATACGATTTGAAACTATCGGGTCGATGTGGTGCAAGGCGCCTGGAACCGTTCCAGACAGGGAAGGCAGGCCCAGATGGCTGACAGACTGACGACGACGGCCGGCGCGCCGCTTTCGAGCAACCAGAACTCCAAGACGGTCGGCCGCAACGGCCCGGTGCTGCTCGAGGACTACCAGCTGATCGAGAAGCTGGCCCACCAGAACCGCGAGCGCATCCCCGAGCGCGTCGTGCACGCCAAGGGCTGGGGTGCGTTCGGCACGCTGACCGTCACCGAGGACGTGTCGAAGTACAGCCGCGCCAAGGTGCTGCAGCCGGGCGCCAAGACCGACATGCTCGCTCGCTTCTCGACCGTCGCCGGCGAGCAGGGCGCGGCCGATGCCGAGCGCGACGTGCGCGGCTTCGCGCTGAAGTTCTACACCGAGGAGGGCAACTGGGACATCGTCGGCAACAACACGCCGGTGTTCTTCGTCGCCGACCCCTACAAGTTCCCCGACTTCATCCACACGCAGAAGCGCCACCCGCGCACCAACCTGCGCTCGGCGACCGCGATGTGGGACTTCTGGTCGCTCTGCCCGGAGTCGCTGCACCAGGTGACGATCCTGATGTCGGATCGCGGTATCCCGGTCGACCCCTCGCGCATGAACGGCTACGGCTCGCACACCTTCTCGCTCTGGAACGACAAGGGCGAGCGCTTCTGGGTGAAGTTCCACTTCAAGACCCGGCAGGGCCACAAGATCTACACCAATGCCGAGGCCGAACAGGTCATCGCCAAGTCGCGCGAGAGCTATCAGGAAGCGCTCTACGGCATGATCGAGGCCGGCAGCTTCCCGCAGTGGGACTTCTTCATCCAGGCGATGCCGGAGGGTGAAGAGGAAGAATTCGAGAAGAAGACCGGCTGGTCGGCCTTCGACCTCACCAAGGTCTGGCCGCACGGGATGTACCCGCTGATCAAGGTCGGCGTGATGGAGCTGAACCGCAATCCGGAGAACTACTTCTCCGACATCGAGCAGTCGGCCTTCAATCCGTCCAACGTCGTTCCGGGCATCGGCTTCTCGCCGGACAAGATGCTGCAGGGCCGCCTGTTCTCCTATCCGGACGCACACCGCTACCGGATCGGCACGCACTACGAGTCGCTCGCGGTGAACAAGCCGAAGAGCCCGGTGAATCACTATCACCGCGACGGCACGATGCCCTTCGGCCTCAGGACCAACCCCGACGCCTATTACGAGCCGAACTCGTTCGACGGCCCGGTCGAGGATCCCTCGGTGGAGGAGCCGCCGCACCGCTATGCCGGTCAGGTCGCCCGCTACGACTATCGCGGCGAGGCGGACCACTACTCGCAGCCGCGGGCGCTGTTCGAGCTCTTCGACGATGGCCAGAAGCAGCGGCTGTTCCACAACATCGCCGGCGCGATGCAGGGCGTGCCGCAGTTCATCGTCGACCGGCAGCTGGCGCATTTCGACAAGGTGCATGCCGACTACGGTGCGGGCGTGCGCAAGGCGATCGCCGAGCAGACCCGCGACGACGCCGAGGCGAGCCTTTCGACCAGCCACAGCGCTGCTGCAGAGTAAGCCTCGGCCGGCCGAAGGGTGGCCGGTGCGACAGAATAGGAGAGGCCGGGGGCGATCCCGGCCTCTTTGCATTCGCAAGGACGTCCGCTCGGGAGGATCGAGCCTCCCGACAGCTGACGGCGCGCGGCGCAGGGTCCTGCCAATGTCTCCCGCGCCCTACGGCGTTATTCCCCTCCCGCAACGCGGGATAGGGCGGATGGGAGCATAAGCGAGCAGCCGGGTGAGGGCCTGCAAAAGGTCCTTCTCATCCGCCTGCCGGCACCTACTCCCCGACGGGGAGACGGCCACGGCGTCGTTTTCAGCCGACCGTCGCACCTGTGCGCTCGGCCGCCGCGTCGCGAGCGTGACCGGGTCGCCTTCCCCGATATCCGATAGCACCAAGCGCGTCGGCATCGTTGAAGCCGCACGCCGTCCGGCCTAGTCTTTCTCTCGCACGCGGAGTTTGTCTGATGGGCAATCAGTGGACCTTGCAGGACGCAACGAACGAGTTCCCGGCGGTGGTCGAGGCTGCGCAGGGCGGGGCGCCGCAGCACGTCACCCGGCAGGGCGTGGAGGCCGTGGTCGTGCTTTCCGCCGAGGAGTATCGCCGGCTTATGGCGCTGGATGCAGGACGAGAGCCAAAGCGGGATTTCGTCGAGTTTCTGTTTAGTGCTCCTAAGTTGCCGGATGGACTAGAGGATCTCTTCGAACCGGAAGAGCGCCCGAAGATCGTTATGCGCGGTAGTCCATTTCGAGAGGGCGACTGATGTATCTCCTCGACACGATGGTGGTGTCGGAGAGTTTCAAGCGCCAGCCGAACGAGCATGTCCGCCGTTGGCTGGACGGAACGAGGCGCGATCGGCTCTTCATCAGCGTCATCTCGTTCGGAGAGATTGCGGATGGCGTCGTGCGGGCTCGGAAGAAGGACCCTGCCTTCGCCGCTCGACTCGCAAGTTGGGCGGCTTCAATGCAAGCCGAGTTCGGCGCGCGAACGATCCCGTTCGACCTCCCCGCTGCGATCTGTTGGGGAGACCTCTACGCGGAACTCGGCCGCCAGGATCTCGATCTCCTGATCGCCGCGACGGCCCTGACACACGACCTGACGGTCGTCACCCGCAACGTCCGGCACTTCGAACCGACCGGCGTCCGGCTTCTCGATGCCTACGAGGCTTGACCTCGACCCCGTCCGGCGGGCATCCGGGTCCACCAATGGCAGGCTCCTGAGAGCCTCGCCCGACCGCGCGCCCTGCGCGGCGACAGATTCAAGGACACGCCCATGCGCCTCGGCGGCCGCATCTCCGCTGCGATCGACGTTCTGACCGACATCGACACCCGGCACCGTCCGGTCGCCGACGCGCTCAAGGACTGGGGCCTGTCGCACCGCTTCGCCGGCTCGGGCGACCGCGCCGCGATCGGCAACCTCGTCTACGACGTCCTGCGCCGGAAGCGCTCGCTCGGCTGGCGCATCGGCGACGACACCCCGCCCGCGCTGGTCTACGCCGCACTTCTCGACGGCTACGGCCAGACCGGCGCCTCACTCGAGGCGGTGCTTGCTGGCGACCGCTTCGCGCCCGAACCCCTTGCGCCCGACATGGCCGAAACCTTCGCCGCGCGCGCGCTTGCCGGCGCGCCTCCGGCGGTCCAGGCCGACATACCCGATTGGCTTTCCAGGGAACTCGAGGCGCAGTTCGGCGAGGCATGGATCGCCGAGGCGCAGGCACTGGCCGAGCGCCCGCCGCTCGATCTGCGGGCCAACCGGCTGAAGGCGGATCGCGACAAGGTGCTGAAGGCGCTCGACGGGGAGGGTGCTCTGCCGTCCCGGCTGGCGCCGGATGGCGTACGCATCGCGCCGATCGCCGGCGACGGACGGCATCCGAACGTGCAGGTCGAGGCTGCCTTCCAGAAGGGCTGGTTCGAGATCCAGGACGAGGGGTCGCAACTGGCCGCCCTCCTTTCGGGCGCCGCCAGCGGCGAACAGGTCCTGGACCTGTGCGCCGGCGCCGGCGGCAAGACCCTCGCGCTCGCCGCCCAGATGGACAACCACGGCCAGGTCCACGCCTATGACAGCGACAAGCAGCGCCTCGCGCCGATCTACGAGCGCCTGAACCGTGCCGGTGCGCGCAACGTCCAGGTCCATCCGCCCCGGGCCGATCTCGCCGACCTGCAGGGCAGGATGGACCTCGTCCTCGTCGACGCGCCTTGCACCGGGACGGGGACATGGCGGCGCCGTCCGGATGCGAAATGGCGGCTCTCCGACGCCGCGCTCTCGCGACGCACCGACGAGCAGGATCGCGTGCTGGACCAGGCGACGAGCTTCGTCAGACCGGGCGGCCGTCTGGTCTATGTCACCTGCTCCATGCTGCGCAGCGAAAACGCAGCACGCGTCGAGGCGCTGCTTGCGCGCAACCCCGAGATCTCGGTGCTCGATGCCGCCGCGGCATGGGGCGAGCGGGTCGGCTCTGACGCCGGGGCCGATGCCCTCGTCCAGCCCATCGCCGGGGGGAGCGTGTTGACGATGACGCCCCGGCGCACCGGCACCGACGGCTTCTTCGTCGCCATCCTCCAGCGCCGGTGAATTGACCGACATGTCCAGGCCCTCCCGATCCGCAGCATGGCCGACGCTCGCCGGCTTCCTTCTCCTCACCGTCGGCGGCGGACTTGCCATCGGCTACTCGATCCAGCCCGGCAGCTGGTATGCGGGTCTGGCCAAACCGTTCTTCACGCCGCCGAACTGGCTCTTCGCGCCCGCCTGGACGATCCTCTACGTGCTCGTTGCCATCGCCGGATGGCGCGTCTGGCGGGTGGCTGCCGGCACGGCCACGCGGCTCTGGGCGCTGCAGCTCGCGCTCAACTTCCTCTGGACGCCGGTCTTCTTCGGTCTGCACCGCATGGGCGCCGGTCTCGCCATCCTGCTCCTGCTCCTCGTCACGATCCTCGGCTTCGTGCGCACCGCATTTTCTGCAGATCGCATCGCGGCGCTCCTCTTCCTGCCCTACGCCCTCTGGGTGGCCTATGCCTCGGCGCTCAACGCGGCGCTGTACATCCTGAACTGAGGCGGCGCCCGTCCGCTTTTCCGGCTGCGGGTTTCATGCTCTCTTCGCACCGCCGCATGGGTGCGGCATGAGAGGCCGCGGCGATGAGCGAGTTGGATCCGGGCACCATCGATGCGGCAACCGAGATGCTGGGCGGACGGCGGGTGCTGTTCGTCATGGCGGCGAGCGCCGAGTATGGGGCGCATCTGAAGGCGCGGATCCGGCCGCTGATGACCGGGGTCGGGCCGATCGAGGCGGCGCTCGCGACCGGCGTCGCGCTGCAGACGCTGACGATGGCCGGCGACAAGCCGGAGCTCGTGGTGTCGCTGGGATCGGCCGGGTCGCGCACGCTGGATCAGGGGCACGTCTACCAGGCCTCGTCCGTATCCTGGCGCGACATCGACGCCTCCCCGCTCGGTTTCGTGAAGGGCGTCACGCCCTTTCTCGATCATCCGGTCGACACGCCGTTGCCGACCCCGATCCCGAGCGTGCCGACGGCCCGCTTGTCGACCGGCTCCGACATCGTCACCGGGCTCGGCTACCACCGCGTCGATGCCGACATGGTGGACATGGAGACCTTCGCGGTGCTACGCGCCTGCCAGCGCTTCGCCCTTCCGCTGGTCGCCCTGCGGGGCATCTCCGACGGGGCCGCCGACCTCCACCACTACGACGACTGGACGACGCTCCTCCACGTGGTGGACGAGCGGTTGGCGGATGCGGTGGACCGGCTGGCCGTCGCGATCGAAGCGAAGCTTCTGTGACGTTCGCTGCAGCGCAGCGATCCAGCTTCGATCCATAAAGGCCGGTTAGCGTCCCCCTCGCCGGACCGGCTGTGCGAGATGTGGCGCAGGCTCCGGCTGGGAACGCGCGGCATCGAGTCTGGTGGTCTGCTGCCGTTCATCTTGCATCGCAAACGGACATCGGAGCGCAGCCAAATGTCGGATCTCGCAAGAGAGCGGCCCGCGCCACCTGAATCGATCCGCCGCCGCCCGGTGCAGGGCATGACGGCGCTCGCGCTGCTTTTCGGCTCGGCCTTGCTCGGCCTGGCCGGCTGCAGCACCGTCAACACCTACAGCTCGGTGGAGCAGGCGCGGACGCTGCTCCTCGGATTCTCACGCGACGACGTGCTGATGTGCGCTGGCTTCCCGAACCGCAAGCAGGTCGACGGCGACAACGAGATCTGGAGCTACGAGTCCAGCGAGAATCCCGGCGGCGCGTCGATCTCGACCACCCCGCTGTTCTTCGGTCTCGCCAATGCCTCGATCAACTACTCGCCCGGGGGTAGCTGCAAGGTGCAGATGCGCTTCGTCGACGGCAAGCTGCAGCGCGTGGCCTATGCCGGCAACAACGACTCGAGCACGGGCCGGGACACGATGTGTACGCCCGTCGTCGACGACTGCGTGAACTACGCCCACGAGGGCTATCGCATCCTGCCTCCGCCGGTGTTGCCGCCGCCGGACACCGGGGAGCCGCCGCGCTCGTGGAAAAATCCGGGGCCGGACAGCCGCTGAGCGGGCCGTTCCACCCGTACGTCGCGGAATTGCTGCGCAGCAATTCCAGTCGGAGTGAGAGGGCCGGCCAGCGGCCGACCCCTCCATCCTATCTTAGGCGGCCTTCTTGTTGACCGCGCTCTCGCCGAGCTTGCTGAGCGCCGAATCCGTCGCCTTCTCCTGCTCGAGCGTCTCCTCGAGCAGCGACACCACCTCCCCGTGGCCGAGGGTCTTGGCCCACGAGATCAGCGTGCCGTAGCGCGAGATCTCGTAGTGCTCCACCGCCTGGGCCGCCGCGAGCATCGCCGCGTCGAGGGTCTGTTCGTCCTCGACCTCCTCCATCAGCTCCTGGGCCTCTTCGATGATGCCCTCGATCGCCTGGCACTTCACGGCCTTCGACTTCTTGCCGAGGGCCTCGAAGACCTGGTCGAGACGCTCGACCTGGCCCTTGGTCTCCTCGAGATGCTTCTCGAACGCGCCCTTCAGCTCGCTCGAAGCGGCCTTCTTGGCCATCTTCGGCAGCGCCTTCACGATCTGTTTCTCGGCATAGTAGATGTCCTGCAGCGTGTGCAGGAAGAGGTCGTCCAGAGTCTTCACGCTTGCCATCGTTGTTCTCCAAGTCGGCGTCATGCCGAAGTGGCGACTCAACGAAGTTGTGATGGCTATGTTCCCGCCCAGTATTGCCGGCGCGCACCGGTTTTTCGCGGCGGCGCACTCGGCCGTGGCGGCTGCTTGCAAGGCTTGCAGGAGCAGCTTAAACGCTCGCCATGACGACCCATCCCGACTCCGTCCTCATCGTCGACTTCGGCTCCCAGGTGACGCAGCTGATCGCGCGCCGCGTGCGCGAGGCCGGCGTCTATTCCGAGATCGTGCCCTTCCAGTCCGCCGACGAGGCGCTGACCCGGCTGAAGCCGAAGGCGATCATCCTGTCCGGTTCGCCCGCGTCCTCCATCGACGCGGACTCGCCCCGGGCGCCGGCGGCGATCTTCGAGGCCGGGCTCCCGGTGCTCGGCATCTGCTATGGTCAGCAGACGATGTGCGCGCAGCTCGGCGGGCGGATCGAGGGCGGCCTCCACCGCGAGTTCGGCCGCGCTTTCGTCGAGGTGAAGAAGCCCTCGCCACTGTTCGACGGCATCTGGGCCGAAGGCACGCGGCATCAGGTCTGGATGAGCCACGGCGACCGCGTGACGGCCTTGCCCGACGGGTTCGACATCGTCGCCGTGTCGCCCGGCGCGCCCTTCGCCGCGATCGCCGACGAGCGCCGCCGTTTCTACGGCGTACAGTTCCACCCGGAGGTCGCGCACACGCCGGATGGCGGGCGGCTCCTGTCGAACTTCGTGCATCGCATCGCCAAGCTGCCGGGCGACTGGACGATGGCCGCCTTCCGCGAGCAGGCGATCGAGGACATCCGGAAGAAGGTCGGCTCCGGCCGGGTGATCTGCGGTCTCTCCGGCGGCGTCGACTCGGCCGTCGCAGCCGTTCTCATCCATGAGGCGATCGGCGAGCAGCTGACCTGCATCTTCGTCGATCACGGCCTTCTCCGGTTGAACGAGGCGGAGGAGGTCGTCTCGCTGTTCCGCGAGCATTACAACATCCCGCTCGTCCACGTGCAGGCGGAGGACACCTTCCTCGAGGCGCTGGCTGGCGTCAGCGATCCCGAGGTCAAGCGAAAGACCATCGGCCGCCTGTTCATCGAGACCTTCGAGGCCGAGGCGAAGAAGCTCGGCGGCGCGGACTTCCTCGCGCAGGGTACGCTCTACCCGGACGTGATCGAGAGCGTCTCCTTCACCGGCGGTCCCTCCGTCACCATCAAGTCGCACCACAATGTCGGCGGCCTGCCCGAGCGGATGAACATGCAGCTCGTCGAGCCGCTGCGCGAGCTCTTCAAGGACGAGGTGCGGGTGCTCGGCCGCGAGCTCGGCCTGCCCGAGAGCTTCGTCGGCCGCCACCCCTTCCCGGGTCCGGGCCTTGCCATCCGCGTACCCGGCGCGATCACCCGCGACAAGCTCGAGATCCTGCGCCAGGCCGACGCGGTCTATCTCGACGAGATCCGCAAGGCCGGGCTCTACGACGCCATCTGGCAGGCCTTCGCCGTGCTCCTTCCGGTGCAGACGGTCGGCGTGATGGGCGACGGGCGCACCTACGACTATGCCTGCGCGCTGCGCGCCGTGACCTCGGTCGACGGCATGACGGCCGACTTCTATCCCTTCGACATGGAGTTTCTCGGCGCCGCCGCGACGCGGATCATCAACGAGGTGCGCGGCATCAACCGGGTCGTCTACGACGTGACGTCGAAGCCGCCGGGGACGATCGAGTGGGAATGAATGAGGCCCGTCCAGACGTCGCGGTCGAAGCGTAGATCGTCGTAATGTTCTCCAACCTCGTCGAGTCCTGCTCCGGGCCGGACGCGCTCTAGAACAGCCCGATCGCAGGTTCGCCGGAGGGCGCGGCGTTGGCCCCGCGGGGTTGCGTCGGCATGTCGGTCGCGCGCGGTGCGGCCATGACTTGGGTATCGTACAGCGCGTCAGGCGATCTGCTGCAGCCGGCTGCCGTCCGCGGCGTCCGGCGAGCGCAGGAGATCGCGGATGCCGCGCCGGCCACCTCAAGCATCCCCCGCTCGACGTGCCCGCTCTGCTGGCGCACGATGTCCTGGAACTGCACGCAGCCCGCCAGCCTGGATCGGGACGTTGAGGCGGTCGCGGCCATTTGCCGGATCGGTTCCGCCCGACCCGGCACGATGTCGGAGAAGCGCTCGAGCGGCGCCGCTTCCTGTCCCAAAGAGTCGGCCGTTGACTCATCGGCCCCAGGAGCGGCGCCGGCCGACGGTGCATCGTCGGCTGCAGCCTGCATGCGCTCCTCTGCCTGCGCGACCGGCTTTGCCGCCGCTGGCGATGAGCCGGATCGCGCCGGATGTGCCCTAGCCGAAGCGATCGGCCCGGTAGGGGGACGGGTCGAGGAACGGCGGCGAACCGGTGACGAGTTCGGCGACGAGGCGGCCGCTCGCCGGCCCGATCGTCAGGCCGTGGTGGGCATGCCCGAAGTTGAACCACAGCCCGTCGTGGCGATGCGCGGCGCCGATCACCGGCCGCATGTCGGGCAGGCAGGGCCGGCGTCCGAGCCACGGCGTCGACTCGACCGGCTCGCCCAGCGGCAGCAGTTGGCGGGCCCGCCGCTCGGCGTGGGCGATCTGGCGTGCATCCGCGGGCCGGTCGGCGCGGGCGAACTCGATGCCGGTGGTCAGCCGGACTCCCTGACGCATCGGTGCGAGAACGTAGCCGGCCTCTTCGTCGACCATGGCGTGGCGCAGCCGCACCCCCTCGGGCAAGGCGAAGTGCCTGTGGTAGCCACGCTTGATGCCGAGCGGAATCCGGTAGCCGAGCCGGCGAAACACCAGCCCCGCCTGGGGACCCAGGGCCACGACGACATCCCGGGCGCGGACCTCGCCGTGCGCGCTCTCCACCGACCAGGACCGCGACGTCTCGGCGAGGGTGGCGGCGTCGCCGACGAGGATGCGGCCACCGCGCCGCTCGAACAGCCGGGCGTAGCGCTTCGTCAGTTCGCCGGGATCGCGCACCGTCTTCGGGTCCAGCCAGTGAACCGCGCCATGGATGCCGTCCCGGCCTGTCGTCATCGAGGGCTCGAGGGCCGACAACGCCGCCCCGTCGAGCAGCGCCAGCCGGAGGCCGTAGGGCGCCAGCGCGTCCGTCTCTGCGACCGCCGCCTGGAATCGCCGCGGCGTCCGGTAGGCGGCGATCCACCCGTCCGCCCGCACCAGGTCGCCGGCGCCGGCCGCTTCGATGAAGGCCTCGTGTTCGCTGACGCTCGCCTCGATGAGGGGGAGCATCGCCCGGGTGGCGGCTTGAAGGTTGCGCGGCGAGGACTGTCGCCAGTAGCGCAGGAGAAAAGGAACGGCCCCAAGCAGGTCGCGGGGCTCGTACCGGACGTCCGAGGAGCGATTGAGGGCATAGCGCAACAGGGTGGTGACGCTGCGCGGGAAGGCGTAGGGGACGACGCTCGACCGCTCGATCAGCCCGGCATTGCCGTAGCTCGTTCCTTCGCCGGGCTGGCCGCGGTCGACGAGCGCGACGTCGCGGCCGAGCGCCTGCAGGTGCAGCGCGGTGGAGACGCCGACGATCCCGGCCCCGAGGACGACGACGTCGGCCTTCATCCGTTCCTCTCGCACGCGGCGCGCCGGACACCGCCCTCGACTGCGCCGACCACGGGTCGGCGTCGCAAGGGAGGCTTGCTGCCGGCCATCCTGCCACAGGTGGAACCGGTGGCGATACCGACATCGCGGGGCTCTCGCGAAACGTCGGCGCCCGTCCAGAGCACGATGCCGGAGTCGCTCATGTCGAGAAGGCCTCGAACAACAGGCGCCCGATCTCCGGGAAGGCACGGGGGTTGTCCTCGCAGAGGCCTTTGCCGCGCGTCATCAGCGAGATCACGAGAGGAACGCCGTCGGCCGGGATCGTCCGGATGAGGTCGTGCTTGTGATAGGCGACGCGGGCGTCGCCCGTCCAGGCGAGCCGGCCCGCCTTGCTCCAGAGCGGCAGGCCCGCCGGGATTCCGCCGCCGAGATAGGTGTCCACCTGGAACAGGGGATTGCCGGCATCGGGACCGCGACGGTCGCGCACGAGAATGTCCTGTGCCCGGCGGCGGGCATCCGGGGAGAGGGGCAGGCCGTCGCCGAAGAGTTCGGCGAAGAGCCGGGCGGCGGCCAGCGGCGTCAGGGCGTTCATGTTCTCGCCCTCGATCCCGGCATAGCGCGCCTCGCGGCCGTAGCGCATGTCGTCCATCAGCTTCTGCGTGATGTTCGAGGTCGCAAATTCCGGCCAGCCCAGCGCCTGGAAGAAGCGGTTGAGGCCGTCGCGGCGGTGCCGCCACTCGTCCCACGCCGGCCCGTCCAGCAGGGTGTCGCCGGTGGTCCCGGTGATGATGTCGATGACGTAGTTCGTCGCCATGTTGGACGACCACAGGATCATGTCGCGCAGCGCACGGTCGAGTTCGGCATGCGGTGCGATGCGCCCCTCGTCGAGGAGCGCCAGGGCGTGCACGAGGTGGAAGGCCTTCACCACGCTGCACGGATAGCAGCGCCAGTCGCCGCGATAGGAGAAGCCCGTTGGACGCAAGCTGGCGTCGCCGCGGAGGACGACGAGGCCGAACCCGTCGGCGGTCAGTCCGGCCCCGGCGAACCGGTCCAGCAGCAGGGCCACCGCCGTCCGTCCTGCGGTCTCCATCGCCGGGGTGGTGTCGAAGAAGGTGGCGCCAGGCGCCACCGCGCTTTCGGTCATGTCAGATCGCTCCGAGAGGAGGTTTGGATGGATGCCGCGGCGAGAGGCGGTGCCTTCCAGCAGCGCACCAGCCCGCCGCCCGCGGCGTCGGTCAGGAGCTGCGGGGTCTCGCATCGCGGCTCGGCGAACCGGCAGCGGCTGGCGAAGCGGCAGCCGTCGATGACGGCGTAGGGATCGGGCATCTCGCCTCCGAGCGCGACGCGGGGTTCGCCGCGCCGTCGGGCGATGTCCGGGACGGCCTCCATGAGACCGGCGGTGTAGGGGTGCTGCGGCTGGTCGAAGAGCCGGTCGACCGGTGCGAGCTCGACCACCTCGCCGAGATACATCACCGCGACCCGGTCGCAGAGATGCCGAATGACCTGCATGTCATGCGAGATGAAGAGGATCGTGATGCCGGTGTCGGCCGAGAGCCGCTGCAGCAGGTTGATGATCTGTGCCTGTACGGAGGCGTCGAGGGCGGAAACCGGCTCGTCGGCGACGAGGATCTGCGGGCGCGGGCACAGGGCGCGGGCGATGGACACGCGCTGTCGCTGGCCGCCGGACAGCGCGTGCGGATACTTGTCCGCCGTCTCCGCCGGCAGGCCGACGCGCCGCAGCGCCTCGCCGGCTTCGGCGCGCCGCTCCGCGGCCGACAGGTCGCGGTGGTAGTGGGCAACGACTTCCTCGAGGAGCGCCCCGATCGTCATCCGCGGGTTCAGCGACGAATACGGGTCCTGGAACACCATCTGGATCCGTCCGGCGGGATCGGGCCCCTGCATCGGAGTGCCATCGAACAGGACCGCGCCCTCATCGGCCGCCTGCAGGCCGACGGCGAGCCGGGCCAGCGTGCTCTTGCCGCAGCCGGACTCGCCGACGATGCCGAGGGTCTCGCCGCGGTCGACGCTGAGATCGACGTGATGCACCGCCCGGAGCACGGCCGGTGGTCGGCGCAGGACGGCGTCGGCGAGGCTGCGGCGGGCCGGGAAGTGCCGCGACACGTCGCGGAACTCGAGGAGGGTCATCGCACACCTTCCAGGAGGCAGGCGTCGGCGTGCAGCGGCGCGGCGCGGTCGTGCAGCATCAGCGGCGGCGGCGGTCCGGCGCGGCAGACCTCCGCGGCCTGCGGGCAGCGCGGCGCGAAGCGACAGCCGGGCGGCGGGGCCGTCAGGCTCGGCGGCGTGCCTTCGATCGGCGCCAACGGCTTGCCGCGCATCGCGCGGGAGGGCAGGGCCGAGAGCAGGGCGCGCGTGTAGGGATGACGGGGCGAAGCGAGAACGGTCGCCGTCGAACCGGTCTCGACGAAGCGTCCGCCATACATGACCGCGACGCGGTCGCAGATCTCGGCGACGACTCCGAGATCGTGGGTCACCAGGATGATCGCCGTTCCGGTGGCGGCGCAGCGTTCGAGGAGCAGGCGCAGGATCTGGTCCTGGACGGTGACGTCGAGGGCCGTCGTCGGCTCGTCGGCGATGATCAGGCGCGGCCGCAGCGCCAGCGCCATCGCGATCACGACCCGCTGGCGAAGCCCGCCGGAGAGCTCGTGCGGCCAGGCATCCAGCCGCCGCTCCGGCGAGGTGACATGGACGTCGCGCAGGAGCTGGAGCGCGATCGCGCGCGCCTCGCGCCGCGACACCCTCCGATGACGCTCGACCACCTCCGCGATCTGCCGTCCGATGCGCATGGTGGGGTTGAGCGCCGTCAGCGGGTCCTGGAAGATGAAGGCGACGTCCCGGCCGCGGATCCGGGCGAGCTCGCGTTCGGGCAGGGTCGCAAGGTCGCCACTGCCGTCGAGGCGAACGGAGCCGCCGGCGATGCGGGCGTCGGCGCCGCCGAAGAGGCGGACGATGGACCGGCAGGTCGCCGACTTGCCGCAGCCGCTTTCCCCGACGATGCCGAAGATCTCGCCGGCATTGACGTCGAAGCTGACGCCGTCGACCGCCCGCGCGGTTCCGCCGGGGCCATGGAATTCGGTGACAAGGTTCTGGACCGACAAGAGCGCCATGATCAGCCCCTTGGTTGCAGGGCGGCGGCGAGGCCCTCGCCGAGCAGCGCGAAGGCGACGCCGACGAAGGCGATCGCAAGGCCCGGGAAAATCGTCATCCACGGCGCATCCCGCATGTAGTCGACGCTCTCGACGATCAGGAGACCCCATTCGGGGGCCGGCGGCTGGACGCCGAGGCCGAAGAAGGACAGCGCAGCGACCGCCTGCACCGTGAGCACCAGATCGGAC
This sequence comes from Mangrovibrevibacter kandeliae, assembly GCF_024519155.1. Lineage (GTDB taxonomy): Bacteria > Pseudomonadota > Alphaproteobacteria > Rhizobiales > Rhizobiaceae > Mangrovibrevibacter > Mangrovibrevibacter kandeliae. Next base: position 20,304 of record NZ_JANIFJ010000004.1, read on the forward strand.
ATCGAGTAGACGATGGCCGGCGTCACCGCGTTCGGGAGGATGTGCCGGAGCATCGTGCGCGCCGGGCCGAACCGCAGGATGCTCAGCGCCTGGACATATTCGAGCCGCGCGATGACCAGGGTCTCACCGCGGACGATGCGCGCATAGCCGATCCAGTTCACCAGGAAGAAGGCGATGTAGAGATTGCCCTCGCCGGGGCCGAGGACGCCGACGATGGTGAGAACGAGGACGTAGAAGGGAAAGGCCCAGACCACGTCGGTGAGCCGCATCAGCGCGACGTCGATCCAGCCGCCGAAATATCCGGCGCACAGCCCGACGAGGATCCCGAGGAGCATGGGCCCGAACACGCAGGTGGTGGCCAGCCGGAGGTCGTAGGCGGCTCCCGCGAGGACGCGGGTGAAGATGTCGCGGCCGAAATTGTCGGTGCCGAACCAGTGCGTCGCATCCGGCGGCAGCAGGGCGTTGCCGAAGTCGAGCGCATAGGGATCGTAGGGCGAGACCAGCGGCGTCGCCACCACCGCGATCAGCAGCGCGAGGAGCATGACGAGGCCGCCGAGTCCCGCGGGACTGCGGAGCAGACGGTGGAGCATGGGCTTCACGTCAGCCTCGCTCTCGGGTCGGCAAGGGCATAGGCGATGTCGGTGAGGAGATTGACGAGAACGACGAGGACGGCGAAGCACACCGTCAGCCCGCGGATGACCGGGAAGTCACGCGCCTGGATCGCGTCGACGAGCAGGCCGCCGAGGCCGGGCACGGCGAAGATCTTCTCGACCACGACCGTGCCGCCGATGATCCAGCTGACCCGCACGCCGATGACCGAGATGGTCGAGATCAGGCTGTTGCGCAGGATGTGGCGGCGGAACACCTGGCTCGCGCTGAGGCCCTTGGCGCGGGCGGTGTCGACATAGTCCGCCTTCATCGTGTCGATGAGCGTCGCGCGGAGGCTCTGCTCGATCAGCGCGGCGGTCGACAGGCCGACGACGAGCGCCGGAAGGAACAGCCGGTGCAGGTTCTGGAGCACGCCGGTGCCGAGACCGCCGGTCGGAAACAGGCCAAGCCGCAGTGACGCCTCGAGGATCAGCACGAAGCACAGCCAGAACGGCGGCATGGCGAGGAGAAGCACGAACAGCTGGCGGATCAGGACGTCGGCCAGGCGCCCTCGCCGGAGCGCCGCGAGAATCGCGAAGGGCAGCGCGATGGCAAGGCCGATGCAGGTGGAATAGAGCGCCAGCGCCAGGGTGACCGGCAGGCGCTCCAGCACCAGTCGCGACACCGGCAGCTTGTAGAACAGCGAGAAGCCGAAGCTGCCGGTGGCGCAGTCGCGGAGGAAGATGAGGTACTGTTGCCAGAGCGGCAGATCGAGGCCCCACAGCCGGCGCATGGCCGCAAGGTCCTCGGCGCTCGCCCGGGTGCCCATCGCATGCTCCACCGGATCGCCCGGCATGACCTGCAGGAGCAGGAAGCTGAGGATCGTGATCCCGAACAGCACCGGCACGAGCATCATCACACGCTGGAGGATCAATCGGAGCATGATCGAGACCGGTCCTCGTGACCAGCGCTTTCGGACGCGTCGCGTCAGTCGGCGAAGGTGACGTCCTCGAGACGGAAGTTCGACGTCGGCAGGATCTCGAAGCCCTTGACGTCGTCATGCACCGCCCAGGCGGACGCGGGGTGGTAGAGGAAGATGTCCGGCGCGCCTTCCTTGAACAGGCGGATCATCTCTTGGAACTGCTGGCCGCGTTTGTCGCCGTCGACGGTCGATCGCTCTTCGGCATAGAGCGCGTTCAGCTGCTCGTTCTTCCACTGCGTGTGGTAGGCGTTCGCCCGCTCGGGATTGACCGCGAGGAAGCCGATCAGCTGGTCGGGGTCGATGGTATCGGAGGTCGCGAAGCTCAGCGCCGTCTCGTAGTTGCCGGCCTTGGTGGTCTCCCACATGGTGCCACCCTCGATCATCTGGATGTCGATCTTGACGCCCACGGCGCCGAGCATGGCCTGCAGGGCGACGGCGACGTTGCGGTGGGCGGCGTTGCTGGAGTTGACGAGCATGGTGGTGCTGAAGCCGTTGCCGAGGCCGGCCTCGGCCAGCAGCGCCTTCGCCTTCGCCGGATCGTAGGGATAGGGCTCCAGGCCCGGATCGGCATAGGCCATCACCGGCATGGCGGTCGCCGCCACCTTGCCGGCGCCGTAGAGGACGCCTTTGATCAGTCCTTCCTTGTCGACCGCGTAGTTCAGCGCCTGACGAACCTTCTCCTGGTCGAACGGGGGCTTGGTGGTGTTGAGCATGACGAAGTCGCTGCGATAGGGCACGACCTGGCCGACGCTGATGCCGTCTTTGGCCTCGAGTGCCTTCATCTGGTTCAGCGGCGGATCGAGAATGAGGTCGGATTCGCCCGCCTCGAGCTTGAGGACGCGGGCCGCTCCCTCGGCCACGATGTCGAGTTCGGCTCCTTCGATGCCGGGCTTGCCCGCCTGCCAGTAGTTCGGGTTGGCGGCAAGGACGATCTTCGAGCCGCGCGACCATTGCTTCAGGACGAAGGGACCGGAGCCGACCGGATGCTCGAAGAAGGCATCGCCTTCGGCCTCCAGCTTGGCCTTCGGCAGGATCGCGGCCGAGAACAGCGCGAGGTTGTTGAAGGCGGGCGTGAACGGCTTGTCCAGCGTCATGACGATCTCGTGGTCGCCCTGGATCTTGAAGCCGGTGATGGGCCGGAAGAAGCGGCCCCAGTCCGACTTCTCCGATGCGGCGCGACGCAGCGAGTATTCGACGTCCTGGGGCGTCACAGGCGTTCCGTCGGAGAACTTCGCCTCGCGCAGCTGAAAGGTCAGCGTGAGGCCGTCGGGCGAGACGGTCCAGGATTTGGCCAATCCCGGCTCGAGGCCGGTGCCGGCTTTGTCGGGCCGGATCAGGGTGTCGTAGATCAGGAGCTGGGTCCAGATCGAGCCGTTGTCGCTGGTGGCGATGGGATCGAAGGACACCGCATCGGTGCCCATGGCAACACGAAGCGTGCGGGCCTCGGCAGAGGCGGACAGGGCAAGGCTCGAGACGGCGAGGCAGCCGGCCAACAGGAACGCCTTCATTCTCTCTCTCATCGCATTCTCCTAACGCGCATTGCAGACGATTCTGACGCTTTATTGGGCAGCGGGAAACTTTGTGCTGTGACGCTAGCACGACGAATTTCCGCGCGGTAATAATAACGCGATGGTGTTCAATCGACTGGCTGATAATGAACCTGCGTGAGCTCGAGCTTTTCGGCACCCTGATGCGTGTCGGCACCACGATCGAGACCGCGCGGGTCCTGCGCATGTCGCAGCCGAGCGTCAGCGGCCATCTCAAGCGGCTGGAGGCGCGGATCGGCTTCTCGCTGTTCCACCGGGTCGGCAACAGGCTCGAACCCACCGCGGAGGCGCATCAGCTCTTCGCGGACGCCGGACCGATCTTTGCGACGCACACGCAGATCCGGGGGCGGCTTGGCGAACTCTCCGTGCAGGCGGTGCGGCCCGTCGCCATCTCGGCGACACCTGCCGTGGTCGAGGGCTATCTCGGCGCGCTGCTGTCCAGCGCCGGATACGAGGATTGGCAGAAGCGCCTGCATCTTCGCGTCACGGAGCCGGAGATCGACGTGCGGACCGGCTGGGCGGACATCGGCTTCCAGATGGCGGTCCCTCCCAAGGCGGAGTTCCACACCGAGGAGCTCGCACGAATTCCGATGCACGCGGTGTTCCGGCGCCAGCACCCGCTGGCATCCCGCCGGACACTGCGCCTTGCCGACCTCGCCGGTCTTCCCCTGGTCTGCTACAATCCAGGCTTCTCGCCTATGGGAGCGGCCATCCGGGATGCGTTCGAGGCACAGGGACTGTCCTACGACCCCAGCTGCATCGTGCCCTTCTCCTCCACCGTGTGCCATCTCGTCGAAACCTGCGGCGGGCTCGGCATCATCGACGAGCTGACGGTCTCGCGCCTGCGCTCCCCGGAGCTGCTCACCCGGCCGGTGATCGATATTCCGACCCTGGGGCTGATGGCCTTCCATCGACGCAACGAGCCGCTTCGCGCCGCCGTGCACGATCTGCTCGAGGCGCTCCTCAGACGCGGCTGAGGCCTCGCCGGCGCATCCTGTGGAGCGGCGACGAGGCCTGCGGCCCATCCCGGAGCGGCGGACCGGGTCGAGTCGAGACGTCGGGATCGTTGCGCGGCACGGTCGGATGCTCAGTCCGGCAACGACAGCCCGCAGGATCCTTCCGTCGCGGTCGACGAGCCACCGCCGCAGGCGCCGTTCGTCGACCTCTGGTTCTACGAGGTGCCGGTGCATGCCGACATCCCGCACCTCGATGTCGTCATTCTCGATCGTCCGGACGCCGTGTCGTCGCTGATGAAGGCAAGGCGCAGCGGCGAGATCGGCTCTGCGGCGTGGCCGCCGCCATCGGATGCAACGGGGGCCGATATTTCGAGAAGCGCCTAGAACGCTTAGCTCCATCGCGCCGCTGCCGGTCTGTCTCCCCCGCTATGACCTCAGTCTTCTGTCGAGCGGATCGCATGCGATTTCACCAATAAAGTGCATGCGATCGTGGCGGTGAAGCGATTGAGATAGAGGGCTCTGGACTGCTAGCGTCGCCCACACGAGCGAATGAGTCTTGAGCATGGATTTCTCCGATCGCGCGTCGATCATCTGCCGGGCCATCCGCCGCGCGATCCTCGAGCAGGCGTTGTCTCCGGGCGACAAGCTGCCGGAGGACACGCTCGGCGAACGGTTCGGCGTCAGTCGCACCATCGCGCGGCACGCGCTCGGCCAACTCGCCTCCGAGGGGCTGGTCGAGCTCCGCCGGAACCGCATCGCGCTCGTCGCGACGCCGTCCTTCGAGGAAGCGCGGGACGAATTCGACATCCGCCGCGAACTGGAGCGCCTCGTGGTGCGGGCCTTGTGCGGCCGGCTCAGCGCATCGCAGATCGAGGAGCTGACGGCTCACGTCGCCGGCGAGGAGGCGGCGCGGGGCGGATCGGAGGCCAACTCCATCCGTCTCGCCACCGAGTTTCACGTCAAGCTCGCCGAGATGACGGGAAAGCCGACGCTGACCCGTTACGTGCGCGAGATCGCCTACCGGTCCAGCCTGTCGCTGGCGACCTTCGGCCGGCCGCATTCCCCCGACTGCGCGATCTCCGAACATCGTGCGGTCATCGAGGCGGTGGCCGCCGGCGATGCGGAGCGCGCCGCCGCTCTGATGGCCGAGCACCTCGACCAGGTCGCGGCTCGCGCCTTCCTGAAGGCGCGGCCGTCCCGCGGCGACTTGATGGAGGTTCTCGCCCCCTACGCGGATGCGGAGCGCCCCGGCCTCGGCGCACGTGCCGGCCGCGAGACGGAAAAGACCGCGCAGCCGCAGAGCCGGCGACCGAAGCACGCCTGAAATTTCCGCTTGCGCGACGCGCCATCCTCCGTGCAGTCTGATCGAAGAAGTGCATGCAAGTGTAATGCTCAATCGTTGGGCATTGCCCGCTTCGAAAGGCGGCACTTTCTCCAGGTCAACCGCATCGTCGAAAGGACAGGATCATGTTCGCCAAGACATTAGCCGCCGTCTTGATGGCCGCCGCCGCCATCGCCGTCCCCGCCAGCGCCAAGACGCTGAACGTCGGGGCGAATGTCGGGAACGTCCCGTGGGAGTTCCAGGACGAGAAGGGCGATACCGTCGGCTTCGAGATCGAGCTGGTGAAGGAAGTCGCCAAGCGCATCGGCTACGACGACGTGAACATCGAGAACATCCCCTTCAACGGCCTGTTCTCCGCCGTGCAGTCCGGGCGGATCGACGCGGCCGTGTCCTCGATCACCATCACCAAGAAGCGGCTGGAGTCGGTATCCTTCGCCCAGCCGTACTACGACAGCGACCAGTCGCTCTCGGCTCTGAAGTCCTCCGGCATCCAGGGGCTGAAGGACCTGTCGGGCAAGACGGTCGGCGTCGATACCGGCTCCACCGGCGACATGTGGGCGACCGAGCACCAGAAGGAGTACGGGATCAGCGACATCCGCCGCTTCGAAGGCCTCGCGCCGGCCATGCTTGATCTCGGCAACGGCGGCATCGACGGCTACATCTCCGACATCCCGGCGGTCGCCTACTACATCAAGGACAAGCCGCAATTTGCAGTGGTGGAGCGCATCAAGACGGGCGAGCAGTATTCGATCATGTTCGCCAAGGACTTGCCGCTGGCTGCCGAAGCGACCAAGGCGATCTCCGCCATGAAGAAGGAAGGTTTCGTCGCCGACCTCCACGAGAAGTGGTTCGGCTCCAAGCCGGACGCCTCGACGTCGACGGCGATGGACGCCGACCAGCCGAAGCTCTGATCCAGGGAGCCTGGAGCCGCCGGCCTCGTCGCCGGCGGCCTTCACGGGTGAGGCGCTCGCGTGGGCATCGTTCAGACCTTCTTCAACATCGACGTCCTCGTCCGCTATTTCCCGCTGCTGCTGCAGGGGCTCGGCCGCACCGTGCTGCTCGGCCTCCTGTCGATCGCGATCGGCCTTGCCGGCGGTCTCGTCCTGGCGCTGGTGCGGCTCTACACGGCGAAGGTCTTCCGAGCGCTGGCCATCGCCTATATCGACGTCTTCCGCGCGCTTCCCGTCCTGGTGTGGCTCGTCGTCGTCTACTACGCCTTGCCTTTCCTCGGGATCCGCTTCTCGCCCTTCGCCGCGGCCGTCTTCGCCCTGTCCACCGTCTCGAGCGCCTACGCGGCGGAGATCTTCCGGGCGGGCATCGAAGCCATTCCGCGCGGCCAGTTCGAGGCCGCCGATGCGCTCGGCCTTCACATCTACCGCCGGATGCGGCACGTCATCCTGCCGCAGGCGGTGCGGATCGTCATTCCGCCGCTCACCAACAACTCGATCAACGTGATGAAGGATACGGCGCTCGCATCCGTGGTGGCGCTGCCGGATCTCCTGAAGCAGGCGACGCAGGCGCAGGCGCTTGCCGCCAACCCGACGCCGCTCATCGGCGCGGCCGTTCTCTATCTCCTGCTGCTGTTGCCGCTGGTCCGCCTGGTCGCGCGGTACGAAACCCGCACCGCGCGCCGCGGCGCACGCTGAACCGAAAGCATCCCTCATGCCCCTCGATCTCGATTTCGTCCGTTCGCAGTTTCCGGCCCTGTCCGGCGAATGGGCCTTCATGGACAATGCCGGCGGCAGCCAGACCCTGAAGCGGGTGGCCGACCGCGTCGCCGACTACCTTCTGACCTCCAATGTCCAGACCGGCGCGAGCTACGCCCCGAGCCGGTTGTCCCTGGAGCGCGTCTCGCAAACGCGCGACGCCTTCGCCCGATTCATGAACTGCGATCCCGGCGAGATCGTCGAAGGGCCGAACACCACGATCCTCATCCGCTTCCTGTCGGAAGCCATGACGGGACGTCTGGCGCCCGGCGACGAGATCATCCTCACCAACACCGACCATGAGGCCAATATCGGGCCGTGGCTGAAGCACGAGGCGCGCGGCGTCACGGTGAAGTGGTGGCGCTGCGATCCCGAAACCTTCGAACTCGACCTCGACGACCTGCGCGCCCTGATGACGGACCGGACGAAGCTCGTCTGCGTCACGCATGCCTCGAACATCCTCGGAACGATCAACCCGATCCCGGAGATCGCCGCGATCGCCCACGACGCGGGCGCCGAGCTGATGGTGGACGCGGTCGCCTATGCGCCGCACCGGGCCATCGACGTGAAGTCGCTCGGCGCGGACTACTACGTCTTCAGTGTCTACAAGGTCTTCGGGCCGCACCATGCGGTCATGTACGGGCGGCGCGAGAAGCTCGAAGCGCTCGACAACATCTACCACTACTTTTTCGACAAGGCCCGCGTGCCGCACAAGCTGGAACCCGGCAACATCAACTACGAGTGCGCCTGGGGCTCGATCGGCTCGATCGAGTATGTGGAGGAACTCGGCGTCCGTGAAGGTGCGCCGGCGGGGCGCGCCGCCATCGAGGCCGGCTTCGCGGCGATCGCCGAGCAGGAGCGCGGCGTCACCGAACGTCTGATGGACTTCCTCGACAGCCGCAACTCGGTCCGTGTGATCGGTCGCAGCTCGGCCGCCATCGAGGATCGTGTCTCCACCGTTTCCTTCACGGTGGGCACGGAAAGCTCGAAGCGGATCGTGGATGCGGTCGACGCGGCGAAGGTCGGCATCCGCTTCGGCGACTTCTATGCCCGCCGCATCGTCGAGGAGCACGGGCTGATGCCGCAGGACGGCGTCGTGCGCGTATCGATGATCCACTACAACACCCTGGAGGAGGTGGACCGGCTGATCGCCGCGCTGGAGCCGGCGCTGTGAGCCTCGACCTCGCGATCCTGGGCGGGACGGTCGCGACGGCGTCCGACGTGTTTCGCGCCGACGTCGGGATCCGGGACGGCACCATTGTCCAGCTCGGTCTGGGGCTCGAGGCACGGGAGACGATCGACGCGACGAACTGCCTGGTGCTGCCGGGTGGCATCGACAGCCACGTCCACATCTCGCAGCCGTCCGGCGACGGCATCGTCATGGCGGACGATTTCGAGAGCGGCACGCGCTCGGCGCTGTTCGGGGGCAACACGACCGTGCTGCCGTTCTGTCTGCAGCAGAAGGGGCAGTCGTTGCGGGCCGCGGTGGAGGCCTATCACCGGCTGGCGGCCGGCAACTGCTACACCGACGTGTCCTTCCACCTGATCGTGTCCGACCCGACCCCCGCCGTGCTCGGCCAGGAACTGCCGGCGCTGGTGGCCGATGGCTACACCTCGTTCAAGGTGTTCATGACCTACGAGGGGCTCCGGCTGAACGATGCCGAGATCCTCGCCACCATGGACACGGCGCGGCGCACCGGCGCGCTCGTCATGGTCCACTGCGAGAACGAGGACGCGATCCGCTACCTCGTCGGACGGCACGAGGCGGCGGGCGACGTGCGTCCGCGCGCGCATGCCACGACACGGCCGATCGTTGCCGAACGGGAGGCCACGCATCGGGCCGTCAGTCTGGCCGAAGTCGTCGACGTGCCGGTGGTGATCGTCCACGTCTCGAACGGCGCGGCGTTGGGCGAAATCCGCGCGGCACGGGGACGGGGCCGCAAGGTCGTCGCCGAGACATGCCCGCAATACCTGATGCTGACCGCGAGCGACCTCGACGGCATGGATTGGGAGGGCGCGAAATTCGTCTGCTCGCCGCCGCCGCGCGACGAGGCGGAACAGCGTGCCTGCTGGACCGGGATCGAACAGGGCGACTTCGACCTCTTCTCGTCCGATCATTGCCCGTTCCGCTACGACGATCCGGCCGGCAAGCTGAACCCGAAGGGGCGCACCAGCTTCGCCCATGTCCCCAACGGCATACCCGGCGTCGAGACGCGCCTGCCGATCCTGTTCTCCGAAGGCGTGTCGAAGGGCCGGATCGACCTTCCGCGCTTCGTCGCCCTGACGTCGACCAACCATGCCAGGCTCTACGGGCTGGAGCGGAAAGGCTCGATCGCGGTCGGCATGGACGCCGACATCGCGATCTGGGACCCGATGGTCCGGCGCACCATTCGGCACGCGGACCTTCATGACGGGGCGGACTACAGCCCTTACGAAGGCATCGAAGTCACCGGCTGGCCGCAGACCGTGATCCTCGGCGGTCGCGTCATGGCGCGGGACGGCGCGCTCGTCGGCACCAAGGGCGTCGGCCGCCACGTGCCTCGCGCGCTGTCCAGCCTCGCGGCGCGACCGCCCGGGCCGGCATAAGAGCCTGGCGTCGCGATGGCGCTCGACCGGGAGGCGCGGGAAGGCGGCATCGAGGTTTTCACCACCCGCCGGAACCTTGCCTGCCGCGCAGCGCAGGCGCGCGTGGATCAGCGCGGTGGGACCAAGCGGATCAGTCGCGAGGTGGCATCTTCGACGCGCTCTGTCGTGTAGAGGAGCGGCACATAGCGTCCCGTCGCCCAGAGCGGCGCGAGGTCGCCGTAATGCGGCGAGGCGGGGTCGCCCGATTGGCCGGGCGCGTTGATGCAGAGGCTCGCATCCCAGTTGCCGACGTCGATCAGGAGCCGCACCGAGGCGCCGGCGGTGACGCGGAAGTCGCTCAGCCGGTAGCCGGCGTGCGCCGGCGTCGAGCGACTTCCGCCGAGCGGCAGCGGCCCGACGTCCCACTCCGTCCGTTCGCTTTGCGCGCGGATCGGTGCGGCGGCGTGCTCGAAGTAGCCGTGATGGAGATCGCCCCAGCGCCAGGCTGAGGGATCGGGGCCGAGCCGCCGGCAGAGGTCGGCAAAGGCGCGGGCGAGCGTTGCCCGGAGCAGCCGGTCGCGGGCGCCGGCCGGATCGGGCCCGAAGCGGGGGTCGGGCTGTTCCAGCAGCCCGATGAGGCTTTCGACATGGCCGGGCAGGAGCAGCGCGCGCACCGCCGGGTCGGGCGCGAGCACCTCGAGCAGGCCCGGGCGCAGATGCTTCATCCACCACACCTCGCACAGCGCGGCCGGCGCGCTGTCTGCGGCGAGGCGCCCGTCCCAGCCGGCAAGCAGTGCGCGCGGCTCGGCGACCGCGCGATCCCGATCCTCCGACAACGCCGCGAGGAGCGCGCACAGCCGCACGGCCGGCAGCGACTGGACGTCGTTCTGCAGGGCCCCGGCGGCCTCGAGCGTGTGCCGGTCGTCGGCGCGCAGCACCCCCTTGATCCGCTCGGCTCGGCTCGGCTCGATCCACTCGTGACCGATCGACGGCGCATCGGCCGGCCGGTCGGCCGGCAGGTTCATCTCGTTGGCGGTGGCGAAGAAGCCCTCCGCGGGGTTCACCACATGCGGCAGAGCCTCGGCAGGCAGAAAGCCGGCCCACTCGTGGCTGCCGTCGCCCGGGACCGGCAGCAGGCCGTTCCAGTTCGGGCGGATCGGCGTGAAGCCGGCGGCATACCAGGCGACCGTGCCGCTGGTGTCGGCGCAGACATGGTTGACCGAGGGCGTGCCCCAGTGCGTCAGCGCGGCGCCGAACTCCGCGACGCTCGTCGCCCGCATGGCCGAGAGGCTGCCGAGATAGGCGGCCGATCCCGGCTCCAGCCAGACGGAGCGCAGGGCGATCGCCTGCCGGCGCACCGGATCCTCGTGCAGCACCGGCCCGTGCCGGGTGAAGGAGAGCGTCAGTGTCTGCTCGGGAGCGCTCGCGACGGCGAAGCGCTCCTCGATCCGGCGAAACGCCTCCCAGCCGTCGGCGTAGCGGTAGCGCTCGGGGTCGCCCGCCTGCGTCTCGTAGACGTAGACATCCTCCTGGTCGGCGCCGAAGATCGTCAGGCCGAAGGCGGTGCTGCCGTTGTGGCCGATCGAGATGCCCGGCACGGCCGGCTCGCCGGCGCCGATCGCGTCGAAGCCGGGAGCGCTGAGATGCACGAGATAGCGCAGCGAGGGAATCGCATGCGCCCGGTGCGGATCGGACGCCAGGAGCGGCCGTCCAGTCGCGGTGCGCGCGCCGCTGACGACCCAGTTGTTGGAGCCCTCCTCGGTCGTCGCGCGGACGACCTCGCCGAGATCGGTCACCTCGGTCCAGCGCCAGGCCTCGTCCAGCGTCGCCGCGAGACGGGCGGGCTCGAAGGTGACCGGCGCGGTGGCGAGCTTGAACAGGCGCAGGGCTTCGAGCGGAATGGCGCCGAGGTCGATGCCGGGCGCCGCGTCGAGGCCGGTCGGCGGCTCGATCGCCGCGCGCAGCGCGTCCGTCGCGGCGTCGCTTCGGGCGAGGACATTGGCGCGCAGGATCTCGGACGCGGCGTTGCGGGTCAGGGCGTGGGTGCGGATGCGCACCACGTCCTCCGGCTGCCAGCGCGCCGGGCGGGTCCCGAACAGCGCGAACTCCGGCGGCAGGCGGCCCGGCTCGGCCTCGGTCAGCGCGACATAGGCGTTGATGCCCGCGGCAAACGCTTGGCAGATCGCCTCGGCACCGGAGGCGTAGGCCGCCCATTCGGCCGCCATGTCGCCGCGATAGAGGAAGTGCCGCGCGGCATGGTCCTGCGCGAGATAGCCGGGCCCGAAGTCTGCGGCGAGCTGGCCGAGCCCGCGCTTGCGCCAGAGATCGATCTGCCAGAGCCGATCGCGCGCGGCGTTGAAGCCTTGCAGGAAGAAGAGATCCGCCTCGCTCGCCGCCCTGAGGTGGGAGACGCCCCAATGGTCGACGCGGATTTCGGCCGGGCTGTCGAGGCCGTCGAGGGTGATGGTCTCGCTCGGTACGCTCAATCGCGCCTCACGCATGATGGCAGGCGACGCGCGCGCCATCCGGGCGCGGCGTCAGTTCGGGGCGGTCGCTGACGCAGATCTCGGTGGCGAGCGGGCAGCGCGTGTGGAACGGGCAGCCGGGCGGAATGTTCGCCGGGCTCGGCAGTTCGCCCTTCAGGACGAAGCGCTGCTTGGCCCGCTGGACCACCGGATCGGCCTCCGGCACCGCCGACATCAGCGCCCGCGTATAGGGATGCTTCGGTGCGGCGAAGAACACCTCGCGCTCGGCCTCCTCGACGATCCGGCCGAGATACATCACCACCACCCGGTCGGCGATGTGGCGGACCACCGAGAGGTCGTGCGACACGAACAGGTAGGCGACGCCGGTGCGCTTCTGCAGCGTGACGAGCAGATTGAGGATCTGGGCGCGGACCGAGACGTCGAGCGCCGAGACCGGTTCGTCGCAGACCACCAGTGCCGGCTCGAGCGCCAGCGCCCGGGCGATCACCACGCGCTGGCGCTGGCCGCCCGAGAACTGGTGCGGATAGCGCGTGGCATGCTCCGGTCGCAGCCCGACCTGGGTCAGAAGCTCGGCGACCCGGCGCTTCAACTCGCCGCCGCGGGCGACGGCGCGCACACTGAGGGGCTCGGCGACGGTGGCGCCGATGGTTGCGCGCGGATCGAGCGACAGGGCCGGATCCTGAAAGATCATCTGCACGTCGCGCCGGATCTCGTTCAGTGCGCGGCGACCGGCGCCGACGACCTGACGACCCTTGATCGCGATGCTTCCGCGGGTCGGTGGCTGCAGCCCGACAATGGCATTGGACAGGGTGGACTTGCCGCAGCCGGACTCGCCGACGAGGGCGACGGTCTCGGACCGGCGGATCACGAGGTCGACGCCGTTGACGGCCCGCACCGTCGCCGGCGGTCGGCCGAAGAGCGTCGAGCGGCCCCCGAAGTGGACCGCGACGTCGCGGGCGTCGAGCACCGTCTCGCCCTCCTCGCTCATGCCGCTGCTCTCGCGATCTCGCCGACGCGGTCGCGGTGCCAGCAGGCGGTGCGGTGGCCGGGCCGCTCCTCGAACAGCGGGGGCTGCTCCGCCCTGCACCGCTCGCTCGCGAGCGGGCAGCGATCGGTGAAGCGGCAGCCCTCGCCGAAGTCGCCGGGCGAGGGCACCAGCCCTTCGATCGTCGCGAGCGTGGCCTTCGGCGCGACGTCGAGCCGCGGCACGCTGGCGAGCAGCAGGGCCGTGTACGGGTGCGCCGGGCGGGCGAAGAGGTCGTCCACCGGCGCGATTTCGGCGATGCGCCCGGCATACATCACCGCCACGTGGTCGGCGATGTCGGCCACCACGCCCATGTCGTGGGTGATGAGCACGATCGACGTGCCGCGCTCGGCGACGAGCCGCTTCATCAGGTCGAGGATCTGGGCCTGGATGGTGACGTCGAGCGCGGTCGTCGGCTCGTCGGCCACCAGCACGCGCGGCCCGCAGATCAGCGCGATGGCGATCATGATGCGCTGGCACATGCCACCGGAGAGCTCGAAGGGGTACTGGTGCAGCCGCCGGTCGGGATCGGGGATGCCGACCGCCTCCAGCATGTCGCGGGCCCGCGCCAGTGCCTCGCGGCGGGACACGGCTTCGTGCTGGCGCAGGGCCTCCGCGATCTGCGCGCCGACCGTCGCCAACGGATCGAGGGAGGCGCTCGGCTCCTGGAAGATGATCGAGATGTCCTTGCCGCGCGCCTTGCGCAGCCGCCGGGGCGGCAGGGCGGCAAGGTCGGTGTCGGCAAGCCGGACGGATCCTGCGGTGCGCTCGGCGACGTCGGGCAGGAGGCCGAGCAGCGCGTAGGAGGTCAGCGACTTGCCGCAGCCCGACTCGCCGACGAGCGCCATCACCTCGCCCGGCTGGACCGCGAAGGACACGCCGTCGACGACGCTCGCACCCGCGATCTCGATGGTGAGATCCTCGACCGACAGAAGGGGACGATCCGCAGCGGACATCGGCGACGATCCTCAGGCTGTACCGGGAGTCTTGCCGAGCTCGCCGGTTTCGAAGGTGCCGATGGAGTTGCCGCCGTCGACCGAAAGCACCGCGCCGGTGATGAAGGAGGCCTTGTCCGAGCAGAGATAGGCGATGGCGCCCGGCGCGTCCTGCGGCCCGCTGGTGCGGCCGAGCGGAATGCGCTTGGTCATGCGCTCGACGTAGTCGTCCGAGAGCATCGATACCTCCGAGCCCGGGGCGAAGCCCGGCTCGACGACGTTGACCCGGATGCGGTGGGCCGCGAGCTCGAGCGCGAGGCCCTTCGACAGGCGCTCGAGCGCCGTCTTCGAGGTGCAGTAGGGCACGGAGCCGTTGCGCATCTGCCGGCTGGCGCCCGACGAGATGTTGATGATGGAGCCGGGCTTGCCGGCGGCGATCATCAGCTTGGCCATCTCGCGGCTGACGAGGAAGGGCGCCCGCAGGTTGACCGCGAAGATCCGGTCCCAGTCGGCGACGTCCATGTCGAGCAGGCTGAACTTCGGATAGAGGCCGGCATTGTTGACGACGACGTCCGGCGCGCCCCAGTGGGCCTTCACCGCGGCGGCAAGCTCCAGAATCGAGCCCGTCTCGGTCAGCTCGGTCGCGTGGCAGAGCGTGGTGTCCGGAGCGAGCGCCAGCTCGGCGGCGACGCGCTGCAGCTCGTCCGCGCGCCGGTCGGACAGGACGAGCCGCGCGCCCTCCCTGGCGAAGTGCGCCGCGATCCACCGGCCGAACACGCCGGCGGCTCCGGTGACGACGACGATCTTGTCCTGGAACTCCATGGTGAACCTCAGCGGATGCGGGAACGGGGGTCGAGCCGGTCGCGCAGCCAGTCGCCGAGCACGTTGACCGACAGCACGAGCAGAAACAGGCAGGCGCCGGGGAAGGCGACGATCCACCAGGCGCGCTCGACGTATTGCCGCCCGACGCTCATGATCGAGCCCCAGCTCGCAGACGGGGGCTGGATGCCGAGGCCGAGGAAGGACAGTCCGGCTTCGAACAGGATCATCAGCCCGAACTCGGCGGTCGCGACGATCAGGATCGGCCCGGCGATGTTGGGCAGGACGTGACGGAAGAGGATGCGGGCGGCACCGGCGCCGGCGAGTTCCGACGCCTTGATGTAGGGTAGGTTGGCGACCTGCAGCGTCTGCGCGTAAGCAACGCGCGTGTAGCGCGGCCAGCGCGTGAGCCCGAGCACCAGCACGAGCTTCAGGAAACCCGGCCCGAGCACCGCCACGGTCAGGACGGCGAGGAGGATTGCCGGGATCGACAGCATGATGTCGACGAGCCGCATGATCACCGTGTCGGTCCAGCCGCGGAACCAGCCGGCCATCATCCCGAGCGTGACGCCGACGAGAGTCGAAACGAGCACCGACAGCACCGCCACGCTGAGCGAGACGCGGGCGCCGTAGAGGATGCGCGACAGGAGGTCCCGGCCGAGATCGTCGGTTCCGAGCAGATAGGTGACGCCGGTGCGTCCCACCGTGCCCGGGGGCTTCAGCCGGCCGAGCAGATCCTGCCGGAGCGGATCGGCCGGCGCGATCCAGGGCGCCAGCAGCGCCACCGCGACGATGACGAGAATGATCGCCGAGACGAGCATGATCGACAGGGGCACCCGCGGCAGGCGCGGGCGGAAGCGGCGGACGGGCTGCAGGACGCTCATTCGGGCATCCTCAGCGCGCCAGCCGGATGCGCGGATCGATCGCCGCGTAGGCGAAGTCCGCCGCGACGCTGGTCGCGACATAGATGAAGGAGATCAGGAGCACGATGACCTGCACCACGAGAAAATCGCGCGACTGGATCGACTGGATGGCGAGCTGGCCGATACCCGGCCAGGCGAACACCGTCTCGACGATGACCGCGCCGGCGAGAAGATTGCCGATCTCGAGCGCGGCGATGGTGATGACCGGGATCGCCGAGTTGCGCAGCACGTGGCGCAGCACCACCGCCCGCATCGACAGGCCGCGGGCGAGGGCCGCGCGGACGTAGTCCTTGCCGAGTTCGTCGACCATGGCGATGCGCGTCATCCGGGCGAAGGTCGACATCGACAGCGCGCCGAGCGCGATCGACGGCATCACCAGGAAGCGGACGTCGCCGACGCCCGAGGTCGGCAGCCAGTGGAGCTGCACCGCGAAGACCATGATGAGGAGAATGCCCGACAGGAAGGTCGGGACGCTCTGGCCCGTGAGCACCACGGCGGCCAGGGCCCGCTCGAGCGCCGTGCCGCGATAGGTCGCCATCAGCATGCCGACGGGCAGGCCGACACCGATCGCCACGATCAGCGCGCCGATGGCGAGCTCGATGGTGTAGGGCAGGCGCGACAGGACGATGCCGAAGGCCGGCGCCCGCTGCACCACGGACTGACCGAAGTCGCCTTGCAGCAGGCCGCCGAGATAGGCGAGGTACTGCACCCAGACCGGCTGATCGAAGCCGAGCTGATGGCGCAGCGTCTCGATCTGCTCGGCCGAGGCGCCCTGTGGCACGAGCAGCAGGGTCGGGTCGCCGGAGAAGTGCATCACCACGAAGACGATGGTGATGACCCCGAACACCGAGATCGCCGCCTGCAGGAGCCGCCAGAGCGCATAGCCGAGCATGTGGTCGTTCCCGCCCGCCCGTCAGTTCTTCCAGGCCATGTCCATTACGAACATCGACTCGTTCGGGGTCGGCTGCCAGGTCAGGTGCGGGTTGGCGCCATAGACCGCGAAGTCCTGGTAGAGGCCGATGCCCGGCACGTCCGTGCGCAGGATCTCGTAGGCGGTCTTGTAGTCCTTCAGCCGCTCCGCCTCGTCGAGGGTCGAACGGGCGGCATCGACCGCCGCGTCGAAGTCCGGGTTGGAGTACTTCGCCCAGGTGCTGCCGGTGCGGAACAGCGGATAGATGATGCCGTCGGCGTCCTGGCAAGCGCAGGACCAGCGCCCAATCGCGACACTGCCGGCATTGGCCGGATCGCCCTGGCGGCGCTTCAGGAACGTCGCCTGGTCGGTGGAGGTGATCTCGGTGTCGAGACCGGCGTCGTTGATCATCTGCTGCAGCGCCTCGACCAGCGCCCGATTGTAGGAGGGCGAGGTCAGGAACTCGATCTTCGCGCCCTCGGCGCCCGCCTCCTTCACCAATTCCCGCGCCTTGTCCGGATCGTAGGCGTAGCCTTCGACCGCGTCGGTGTAGCCGAACACCGGCGGCGCGCCGATGATGTTGACCGGCTTGCCGTAGCCCTGCAGCAGCGCGTCGATCAGGCCCTGCTGGTCGATTGCGTAGGCGATCGCCTGGCGCACGCGCGCGTCCTTGGTCGGGCCGCTCTGGGCGTTCATGTACATGTAGCCGACCCGCTCGGTGGCGACCGAGAGGATCTGGACGCTCGGATCGTCCTTCAGGCTGATCGCCTGGTCCGGCGGCACGTCGCGCACGAGATCGGCCTGGCCGGTCTTCAGGTCGGCGATACGGGTCGACACGTCCGGCACCGCGCGGAAGGTGACGTGGGCGAAGGGTGGCTTGCCGCGCCAGTAGTCCGCATTGGCCTCGAGATCGGTGCGCACGCCCTGCTGGTGGTCGACGAGCTTGTAGGGGCCGCTGCCGACGGGCTTGGCGTTGAAGCCCTGGTCGCCGACCTTCTCGAGATAGGCCTTCGGCACGATGGACAGCTTCACCAGCTGGGCAAGCATCGCCGGGTAGGGCGACTTGGTGGTGATCCGCACCTTGGTGGGACTGACCGCCTCGGCCTTGTCGATGGGGCTGAACTGCGAGAATTGCGGACTCTTGAGCGCCGGGTCGATGATCCGGTTGATGCTGAAGGCGACGTCGTCGGCGGTCAGCTTGCTGCCGTCGTGGAAGGTGACGTCGTCCCGGATGTCGAAGTCGAGCGTGGTGTCGTTCTCGTAGGACCACTTGGTGGCGATCTGCGGCACGATCTCGCCTGCGGCGTCGCGGGTGACGAGGTTGTCGAAGATGTTGCGATAGATCGTGTAGCTGTCCGTGTCCCACTGCAGGTGCGGGTCGAGCGTCGCCGCGTCGTTCGGCAGGTCGATCGTCAGCGTGTCCTTTGCGTCCTGCGCCAGCACCGGCGCGGCGAGGAGACCCATGGCGAGGGTGGTGGCGGCGAGAAGTCTCAGCATCCGGGTAAATCCCCTTTCGTCGTTTCGGCGATAGAAGTGGTCGGCGTCAGGCTTTGGTCGCGTCGGCTTCGGCGAGGCAGTAGCGGACGATGTCGGCATGGGTCGCGAACCAGACGTCGCCCTTGCTCTTGGCGAGGCGGATGACCTCGTCCAGGATGAAGATGCGCGAGCGGTGGCCGACATGGTGTGGATGCAAGGTGAGCTGGAACAGTCCGCCTTCCTCCCAGGCGAGCTCCAGTTCGCGGCTCAGGATGTCGAGGAGCATCGCCGGCCCACCATAGGGGCGCGCGGTCCCGCCACGGTCCATGTTGAAGTACGGCGCGTCGTCGCGGATCCATTCGACCGGAAGTTCGACCACGCCCGTGACCTCGCCGTCCTCCAGGAGCTCGTAGGGCTCGTCGTCGGCCATCAGCGAGGAATCGTAGAGGAGGCCCATTTCGCGCACGATCGAAAGGGTGTGCGGAGAGAAGTCCCAGGACGCGGTGCGCATCCCGACCGGGCGGGTGCCGGCGAGCTTCTCCAGCACGTCGGCCGCGCGCAGCGACAGGTCGCGCTCGGTGGCGTGGTCGAGACCGGAGTTGAACTCGTGGATCCAGGAGTGGATGCCGATCTCGTGGCCGGCGCCGGCGACGCGCTCGACCTCGTCCGCGTTCAGCATCGCCGAGACAGCCGGCATGAAGAAGGAGGCCGGAACGCCATGCCGCGCGAGCAGGCCGAGGATGCGGGGCATGCCGGCGCGCGCGCCATAGGTGCCCTGGCTCATGCGTCCGGCGGAGAGGCCGCCGTTGCGCAGCTCGATCGTCTCGTGATCACTGTCGAAGGAGAGGGCCACCGCCATGCGCGCGCCGCCCTTCCATGACGCGGGCTTCAGCGAGCGCCCCGCCGCTGCCTTGGCCACTTTGCTGCGCCATACCGGCTCCGGCCAAAGCCACGGGGTCTTCGGATCGGCGATGTCTTGAGCGTCTGGAGCCATTCGATGCTTATTCTGTCAGGTTTCCAGTCGCAGCTGCCCGCATGGAGGCTGCCCCGCACTGGCGCTTCTCTGTGCAGGAAGGTTATGAGCCTACTGTCTGACCAGCAACTGGGCGGTGTTCACATCCATGAACTCTGAGGTCAAGAGCGCCGGCCGCATCCTGGATCTCCTGGAATTGCTGGCCGAAAGCCGCGAGGCGGTCTCGTTCACCCGCATCACCAGCGCGCTGTCATTGCCCAAGAGCAGCGCCCATGCGCTTCTGCAGACGTTGATCGGGCGCGGCCATGTCGTTCATGACGCCGATGGTCGCTACCTCCTCGTCGAGGCGAGCCGTCACGGGTTTCCGTTCCGGCCGATCGAGGAGCCGCTCGTGGCCAAGGCCATGCCGATCATGCAGCGGCTGCGCGACGCCTCGGGCGAAACGGTGCTGATCTCGACGATGAATGCCCGCGGCGACATTCGCCGGCTCGCCAAATGCGTCAGTCGCCAGCCGGTGCGCTACGACGTCGATCTCCAGTCGCCGATCGCGGCGTACTGCACGGCAACCGGGCGCGCACTCCTCGCCTTTCGCGGCGATCACGAGATCGAGGCCTATCTCGATCGTGTCAGCCTCCTGTCCTACACCGGCTTTACCGTCACCGGCCGGGTGGCGCTGATCGACGTGCTCGCCGAGGTGCGCCGCCGCGACTTTGCGATCAACGACCAGGAGTTCATCACCGGATCGACGGCCGTCGCCGCGCCGGTGCGCGACGGAAGCGGAGCGGTGATCGCCGCCCTGAACCTCGGCACGCTGACCAGCCGGTTTCGCGAGCGCGAGGAGGAGCTCTGTCGGCTCGTCGTCGCGGCGGCCGCCACCCTGTCCGCGCGCCTTAAGGCCGATGCCTGACGCCCGGCCGACCGCCGGACTGCGCGGCCGGCCGTCGCGCACCGCGGCCGGCGTCGCCTGGAGGCGCGGCATGATGCTGCCGACGTGCGGCGTCCTCGGCCGGTCAGGCGGGCGGGGTCGCAAGCGACCGCATCGTCCGCTCCAGGCCGTCGCCGAGCCTGACGTGGGCCCGAAAGCCGAGCTCGTCCGCAGCACGGTGCGACGTGTAGCCGTCCGGCCCCTCGGCGGAGGGTTCTGCGCGTTCGAAGTCGATCCGGCTCTGCGGACACAGACGACCGACGACGTCGGCGACATCGCCCAGGGTCTCGCCGGCGGGGCCGACGATGTTGAAGATGCGCGACGTCACCGCGCCGGCCGTCGCGGCGGCGAGGAGGCCCGACACCGCATCCTCGATATAGAGGTAATGCGCGACGTCCGCCGGATGCCCCTCAACCTCGAAGTCTCTCCCTTCCGTCGCCGCCCGCAGCAGCGCCTCCAGCATCGTCGGGGTCGCGCGCCCGGGGCCATAGACCCAGCCGAGACGGAGCGCGAGGACGTCGAGGCCTTCGCCGTTGGCGTAGCCGATCACGGCGGCCTCCGCCGCCAGCTTGCTCGCCCCGTAGACGCCCGGCGGATCGGGCGGCGCGCTCTCGTCGAGAACGCCGCGGCGGCGCGCACCGTAGACCTCGACGGACGAGCACACGACGATGCGCCCGGCCCCGCTTCGCCGCGCGGCCTCGAGAAGCTCCGCCGTCCCCTGCGCGTTGATGCGCCAGATGTCGCCCGGGCGGTCCGCGAGCACCATCGGACCGGAGACGGCTCCGCAGTGCAGGACGGTGTCGAAGGGCGCACTGGCGAAGAGCGCCACGATGTCATCGTTGCACCGAAGGTCGCACGCCGTGATGCCGTCCCCGGGCATGCCGTCGCCGATGTCGGCGCCGACCACGTCGATCCCCTCCTGGCGGAGCCGCGCCCGCGTGGCGCCGCCCAGGAAGCCGCGCGCGCCGGTCAGAAGCACGCGGCCGAGGGAACGGGTCGCACGGCCGCTCATCCTGCGGCCAACCTCGGCTTCGCTGGCCGGAGCTGTCCACCTGCGCAGCGACGGACGGAGCAGCCCCAGGCATTGCCGCACCGAGGGGCCGATGTTCGCGCTCGGCGGAGCGTCTTACAAAGCCGGGCCATCGACGTTCCTCTTCTCAGCTGCTGCCCAAGTCCTGAGCGTGCCCGATATCGAGCAGGGCTCGCTTGTATCAGAAGATAACGCCATGGTAGCGATCGATGCGATGACACTGCACCGGCGATGGGGTCGAGCGTCCACCATGATCGAACCCGCCGGGACCTCGGCGCGAGTTGCACGCGCTTTGCCGAGGCCACGCGCGGGGTGTCCTGCCTCGGCATGTCTCGGAGCCTTCATCGCCAGTACCCCTATTACCCTGTCCTCGCCACGACCAGACACTCGCGGCCCGCGCGACAGGGCGGCTGCGGCCGCCGATCTCGGCGGGCGCGAGCGCTACCGGCGCGCGCGCACCGCCGCATCGGAAGCCTCGCGCATGTCCACCGCTATCCGAAGGTGACAGGATGATCCGAGAGCCGCTGACCCTGTTCTGCTACGCCGACCTGTCCGGGCAGGTGCGGGGGAAAGGCTTCCCGACCCGCCTGCTCGACAAGCGGCTCAAGGCCGGCATCGGCTGGACGCCGACCAACCTGATGTTCACGGCCCTCGGCACGATCGCATCCTCACCCTGGGGACCGCACGGCGACCTCACGCTGATGCCCGATCCCGCGACGCGCGTGGAGGTCGACTTCGAGGACGGATCCCCGGCCGAGCGCTTCTTCCTGTGCGACCTGACCGAGACCGACGGCACTCCGTGGGACTGCTGCCCGCGCACCGCACTCAAGATCGCAGCGAAGGACCTGCTGCGCGAGACGGGCATCGTGCTTCGCGCCACCTTCGAGCACGAGTTCGTCTATTCCGGCGCCGAGACTCGGGCCGGCGACATGTACGGTCTCGGCGCGGTGCGCCGCCATGGCGTCTTCGGCGAAGTCTTCATCGCCGCGCTGCAGGCGGCGGGCCTGGACGTCGAGTCCTACCTGCCGGAGTTCGGTCCGGGCCAGTTCGAGGTGACGCTGCCGCCGGCCGAAGCCCTTGCCGCCTGCGATCAGGCCGTAACCGTGAAGGAGCTCGCGCGCGCCACCGCGCACCGGCTCGGCCACCGCGTCACCTTCGCGCCGCGCGTCGCGCCGGACGGTCTCGGCAGCGGCGTCCACATTCACTTCAGCCTGTGGACCGAGGCGGGCGAGCCGATCAGCTTCGACCCGGATCGACCGTTCGGTGTGAGCGAGCGGGCAGGCAGCTTCCTCGCCGGCGTCCTCCGGCACATGCCGGCGCTCTGTGCCTTCACCGCTCCGACGGCTGTGTCCTACCTGCGTCTGGTGCCGAACACCTGGACCGGCGTCTGGTCCAACCTCGGCTACCACGACCGCGAGGCCGGCATCCGCATCTGCCCCGTCTTCGGCGCGTCCAGGAAGGCGGCGCGGCAGTTCAACTTCGAGTTCCGCGCCGCCGATGCCACCGCCAATCCCTATCTGCAGCTCGCGGCGATCATCCGCGCCGGGCTTGCAGGCCTGCGCGACGGTGCCCCGACGCCAGAGCCCACCACCGGCATCGATCCCGGCGTGATGGATGAGGCGGAGCGCGCGGCACGGGGCATCCGGCGCCTGCCGTCGAGTGCCGGCGCGGCGCTCGACGCGCTCGAGGCCGACGCTGCCGCCAGCGCGTTCCTGTCGCCCGCGCTGACGCAAGCCTATCTCGCCAACAAGCGCAGCGAGCTCGAGCTGACCCGCGCCTGGAGCCCCGAGGAGCTCTGTGCCCGGTACGCCGAGGTCTACTGAGGAGCGCCGTCAGATGGGCAAGTTGAACGGGCGCATCGCCGCCGTCACCGGCGCGGCCACGGGCCTCGGCCGGGCCATCGCGCTTCTTTACGCCGCCGAGGGCTGCGACGTTGCCGTGCTCGACCGCAATGGCGAGGGCGCCGAGACCGTGGCGCGCCGCATCCGCGACCTTGGCCGGCGCAGCATCGCCGTCACCGTCGACGTCGGCGACGAGGCGGAGGTCGCCGCTGCCTTCGCAAGGGTCGCGGCGGAGCTCGGCCCGCTCGACATTCTCGTCAACAATGCCGGCATCGTCACCGTGGCGCTGCTCGAGACGATGGCGACGGAGACGTTCGACGAGATGATCCGGATCGACCTGAAGAGCGTCTTCCTCTGCACGCGTGCCGTCGTGCCGCAGATGAAGGCGCGCGGCTACGGGCGGATCGTCAACATCGCGAGCCAACTTGCTTACAAGGGCGGCGAGGGGATGACCCACTATGCCGCCGCGAAGGCCGGCGTCGTCGGCTTCACCCGCTCCCTCGCCTACGAGGTGACGCGGCACAACATCGCCGTGAACGCGATCTGTCCCGGGCCGATCGACACCGACATGAAGCTGCCGTCCGAGTGGGTGGGCCGGAAGGAGGCGGAGCTCGTGATCGGCCGCCAGGGGCGGGTGGAGGAGGTGGCACCGACCGCGCTGCTGCTCGCGCTGGAGGATGCCGCCTTCTATGTCGGCGCGACGTTCCATCCGAACGGCGGCGACGTGATGGTCTGACCCGGAGAACCCTTCATGCAACGTCCCGAAGATGCCGGCCTCACGCGCGAGCGCCCGTTCGATCCCCGGCGCACCTGCCTGCTCCTGGTCGACACGCAGAACGTCGTCTGGAACCCGGACGTCGCGGCGCGTCTGCCGGAGTTCGACGCGGTGGTGCGCGACACCGTCCTGCCCAATCTCGAGCGGCTGGTCGCCGGCTTCCGCGCCGCCGGCGCAGAGGTGATGTACACGGTGATGGAGAACCTCACCAAGGATGGGCGCGACCGCAGCCTCGACTACAAGCTGTCCAACTTCTTCATCGCCAAGGGCTCCTGGGACGCGAAGGTGTTCGACGCGCTCGCGCCCGGCGAGGACGAGATCGTCATTCCCAAGACCTCGTCCGGCGTCTTCAACTCGACCAACATCGAGTACGTCCTGCGCAACATCGGCATCGACACGCTGGTGGTCACCGGCTTCCTCACCGACCAGTGCGTCGACCACACCCTGCGCGACGCGGCGGATCGCGGCTTCTATCCGGTCTGCGTGTCCGATGCCTGCGCAACGCACACGCCGGACCGCCATGCGGCAGCGCTGAACGCCTTCGGCGGCTACTGCCGCACCCTCGGCACGGCGGAGCTTCTGGAACACCTTGCGATGTCGTCGCGGGGCGCAGCGTCGTCCGACTGAACCGGCATCCATGACCGGCAGAACGGGAAGGGGCCCGGCTTGCAGTGCCGCAGCCGCCGCCGCGCGGGGGACTGAGCCGCCGTTGAAGGGCGCCAGCCGATGAAAGGCGCCGGCCGCCGTCGCAGTCGCCTCCGATCGACTGTCGCCATCGCCGGCCTCGACGGGGATCTGACTGTCCAACCGAGCGTCAAGCCGTGGCGCGCCCGGTCCTGCAACATCCTGCGGAATGAGCGCGAAGGCGTTCAGTCATCGCTCAAGCTGACGCCTTCGAAGTTGTGGTAGCCAAGCGGATCGATGACGAAACCCTTGACCGACTTCCGAGCGGCGACCGTGAAGATCGAGTGCGCGATGGGCACCCAGGGCACCTCGCGGCGGAAGATGGCTTGCGCCTGGTCGTAAAGCTCGCGGCGTCGTTCCCGGTCGCTGACCTCCCGCGCCTCGCGGATCAGGTCGTCGAACTCGTGGTTGCACCATCGGGCGATATTGTTCCCGCCGATCCGCGCGGCGGTGCAGCCGAGCAGCGTGCCGAGGAAATTGTCGGGATCGCCATTGTCTCCGGTCCAGCCGTAGAGCGCCAGCGTCACCCCGCCGTCCTGCATGGTGATCCGATAGTCGTTCCACTCGGCGGTCTTCAGCTCGAGCCGAATCCCGAGTTCCTCGAGATCGTCGGCGATCATTTCCGCGATGCGCCGGCCGTTCGGATTATAGGGGCGCGAGACCGGCATGTACCAGAGATCGGTGGTGATGCCGTCGGCGTGGCCGGCTTCGGCAAGCAGGGCTCTCGCGGCGGCCGGATCATGCGCGACCGGTTCCGCGCTCTGATCGAAGGCCCAGGAGGTCGGCGGAATGGGGTTGCTGGCGAGCGTCCCGGTTCCCGGGAAGACCGCGTCGATGATCGCCTGCCGATCGATCGCGAGGTTGATCGCTCGGCGAACGCGCACGTCGTCGAAGGGGGGGCGTGTCGTGTTGATCCCGAGATAGCCTATGTTGAAGCCGGGCAGCTGATAGAGACGCAGTCCGTCATCGGCCTTGATGGCCGCGATGTCTTCCGCACCCGGGAAGGCGCTGACATGGCATTCGCCGGCTTTCAGCTTGGTCACGCGCGCCGAGGCCGTGGGCGTTATGGAAAAGACGAGGGTTTCGATCTTCTGGCGTCCGCGCCAGTAGTCCGGAAACGCGCGGTAGCGCACCATGATGTCCTTGCGGAAGTCGGCAAGCTCGAAGGGGCCGGTGCCGATCGGATGCGTATCGAGGCGCTCCGGCGTTCCAGCCTGCATCATCCGGTCGGCATATTCGGCCGAGAGGATGGCGTTGAACGGCATGGCGAGGGAGGCGAGGAACGGCGCTTCGGGGCGGGTCAGGACGATCCGCACGGTGCGCTCGTCCAGGGCGTCCACGCTGGCGAGGAGTTCGCCGAACCCGCTGTCCTTGAAGTAGTCGAACCGCGCATTCGAGACGTTATGGTAGGGATGGTCATCCTTCCATTGACGCGTCAGCGAAAAGACGACGTCGTCGGCGTTCATCGGCCGGGTGGGCACGAAGCTCTCGTTCGAGTGGAAGCTGACGTTCGGCCGCAGATGGAACGTGTAGGTCTTTCCGTCCTCGGAGACCGTCCAGCTTTCGGCAAGCGCTGGCCGCAGATCCGTCGTGCCCGGCGCAAATTCCACGAGGTTGTTGAACATCGGCCGCGAGGCATCCATGGCGGTGCCCGTGATCGCCAGCTGCGGATTGATCGCCTCGGGATTGCCCTCGGAGCAATAGACGAAGGTCTGCGCCGCTGCGCCCCCGGTCAGGCAGGCACTGGCGAACATCACGAGGAGAGCGAGCTGACGGAGCAAGACGGGGATCCTCAAGCAAGAGGCTCGGACGCCATCGGTGTTGGGGCGCTGAGCGGAAGGTCGATGATGAAGGTGGAGCCGCGGGGTGTGTTGCTGCGCAGCGTGATCGTGCCGCCCAGGGTGACGGTGACGAGGTTGTAGACGATGTGGAGGCCGAGCCCGGTCGAGCCCGACGCCCGCCCGGTGGTGAAGAACGGATCGAAGATCTTGGAGCGATGCGCGGCGTCAATGCCTCGTCCGTCGTCGGAAAAGGTGATGCGCAGTTC
This sequence comes from Mangrovibrevibacter kandeliae, assembly GCF_024519155.1. GTDB lineage: Bacteria > Pseudomonadota > Alphaproteobacteria > Rhizobiales > Rhizobiaceae > Mangrovibrevibacter > Mangrovibrevibacter kandeliae. Next base: position 46,838 of record NZ_JANIFJ010000004.1, read on the forward strand.
GTCGCAGTCCCGCCGGGCGATCAGCACCGTGATCGTGCCGGTCTCGCCGGGACGATAGGCATGGGCATAGACGTTCGAAAGGAGGTTCGTCAGAACCTGCGAAAGCGCGCCTGGATAGCTGTCGATCTCGAGGTCCGGCTCGCAGGCGATCTCCAGCCGGTGGCCGGCGCGTTTGCCCATCGGGCCGAGACTGGTGAACAGATCGCGCGTGAACGCCTCGACGAGAAACGTCCGCCGTTCGCCGCTGGCTTGGTCTGCCGCGACGCGCTTGAAGGATTGGACGAGGCTGGCGGATCGCTCGACATTGGCGACCGTCAGCCGCGACCCCTCGTCCATGCGCCGCACGAATTCGTCGAAGGCCGCCTTCGTGACGCCGCCGGACGATGTCTGATGCTGGAAGCGCTCGACATCCACGGCCATGACGGTCGCAGTCGTCAGGGCGACGCCCAGCGGCGTATTGATCTCGTGCGCGACGCCGGCGACCAGTTGGCCGAGCGAGGCAAGCTTCTCGGCCTGGATCAGTTCGCTTTGGGTCTCCCTCAGGCGTTCCAGCGACTCTTCCGTATCCTCCTTCGCCCGCCGCAGCGCGTTTTCGCGCCGCTCGAGTTCGGTCAGGAAGCGGTTCGTCGCCCGGGCCATCGCACCCAGCTCGTCGCGTCGGTCCGTATCGGACATTCGATCGGCCCCGGTGTTGAAAGCTCCGGCGATCATCCCCTGCTCGAGCCGCTTCAGCGGACGGGTGATCGACCGCGCCGTCAGCAGCGCCGCCAGCGCCGCCAGGAGAAATGCGGCCCCTCCGCCGAAGACGATGATCTGTCTCACCTGCGAGCCGATGCGATCGGCATTTGCCGACAGGGTGGCATTCAGCGATGCGACCTGAAGAAGGAGGAACTCGGCCCGGTCGGACATGTCGGTGCGCACCGCGCCCTGCGCCCGCAGCCCTTCCTCGGCCGCCTTCAAGGCTTCGCGCCAGTCCTCCAGCGCGTCCAGCATGTCGCTCTGGATGAGGGGCGAGATCGGGAGCGAGGAGATGCGCTCCCCGAGAGCGCGACTGCGGTCGACGATCTCGGCGATCTGTGCGCCTTCGCGCCGGGCGATGACCTGGCCGGTCTCATCGCCGAGCTTCAGGGTCTCGATGGCGATGTTCTGGGTGGCCTGTTCGGTCTCGCTGGCCTCGACCGAGTAGGAGAAGAGCTCGAGCAATTCGGTCTGAAGGGTGCGTTCGGCCGTGACATCGACCTTCAGCTGGCGATCGAGCCGGGCAAGGCTGTCGCGCGCCGCGACGATGTTGGTGCGCAGGACCGCATCTTCGTCGAGGATCGCATCATCGAGAGGCGGCGTCGGACGGCCCATGCTCGCGTGTCGATAGACCTCGTAGGCATTGCGAATGCGAGCCGCTTCGAAGGAGACGGACAGGCGATCCTCGCTGACGGCCCGTCCGCTCGCGGCCATCAGCGAGGCGTCCGCGATGGCGAGCCTGAGAGCTTGCTGCGCCGCCACGATCTCGCGTGTCGCCACGAGGACGCCGCTGCGCGCGCGAAGCGTCTTGACGATGTCGAGATTGGACACGTGCTGACGCTCACGGGCTTCTTCGGTCAGGGAGATGAGGTGACCGAGGCGCTTGTCCATTTCGGCGACCAGCCCGTCGTTCCAGGCCGTGGTCGCCATGAGCTGATCCATCTGCCGGGCGTAGCGATCGAGGGCCTCCATGGTGGACTGGATGGCGGCGCGTTCTTCAGGCTCGGGCGAGCGTGCCGAGAGACTGGCGAGACCGCGTCTCGCACCGGTGATCGAGGCAGAAAATCCGGCGGAAAAGCGCGTCCGATCCGATGGGTCTGCATCGAGATAGGCGTCGCTCGCGCTCATGGCCGAGACGCCCTGTCGATACACCGTCGAAGCGTCGAGCGCGCCCTGCCGGGCGACGTCCGCGCGTCCGAGCAGCAGGATCGACAGAAACCCCATCAGTGCGGTGATCGCGATCGGCAGCGCGCCGACGAGGAAGACGCGCTGGGCGATCGTCGGCTTCAACGCGGAGCGGGAGTGCCGCCGCCAGTCAAGAAGCCGGGGGATGGCCTCGACGGCCTTCGACGGCCAGGCCACGAAGCGTGCGGACGGCCGGGCCGGGCGAGACGCATGAAGGTCGTTCGAAGCGAGAACCATCCGGCCGCACTGCATGGGACAAACGAGACGTCCCGTTCATGCGGCAGGAATGTTTCGCCATGATTTCGCAGCGCCGTCACGCCTCGGGCGAGAAGATGTAGCCGGACCCCCTGACCGTACGAATGACGGTGGGATGCGCCGGATCGGGCTCGATCTTGCGCCGGATGCGGGTGATCCGCACGTCGATGGCGCGGTCGAACGGATCGGCATCGCGCACGCTGGCGAGATCGAGCAGGCGCTCGCGGGTCAGGACCCTGCGCGGATTGTCGGCGAAGGCCTTGAGCAGCGCGAATTCGCTCTGAACGAGCTGCATCATGTTGCCGTCCTCGTCGGCAAGGAGCTGCGCGTCGAAATCGAGCCATTTGGTGCCGAACCGTATCCGGCGCGACGCGGGAGGCACCGGCCCTGCCGGCATCGGGGCCGCGGCCTGGTTCTGCGAGCCCTGGGCCCGCCGCATGACGGAGCGAATGCGCGCGAGAAGTTCGCGAAGCTCGCAGGGTTTGGCCAGATAGTCGTCGGCCCCGAGCTCGAGGCCGACCACGCGGTCGACGAGACTTGCCGTTCCCGTCAGCATGATGACGGGGATGTCGGTCGTCCCCTTGAGATGGCGCACGATCGACAGCCCGTCCTCGCCCGGCATGTTCAGGTCGAGGACGACGAGATCCGGCTTCCCGCTGTTGAGAAAGGCGCGGAACGAGGGCCCGCCGTCGAACGTCTCCGTGCGGAAGCCGTTCATGCGGATGTAGTCCGAGATCATCTCGCGGGTCGGCGCTTCGTCGTCCACCACGGCAATCAGTGGGTCGGTCATTCTCGTACCTCGGATGAGCGCCTCAGGCGAGCATTCGGCGTTTGAAGGTCAGGGTGAAAGCGGCGCCCCCCAAGGCCGAGCGCTCCTCGACTTCGATCTCGCCTTCATGCAGATCGACGATCTTGCGGACGATCGAAAGCCCGAGGCCGGTCGAGCTCTCGCCATTGGTGGGCTGGGCGGTGAGCCGCTGGAACCGGCCGTACAGGCGCACGAGATCCTGGGCTTCGAGGCCGGGGCCGGAGTCGGAGATCCTGACGCCGACCTCGGTCGCCGTGCCGAATGCTCGAAGCTCGATCGCACCGCCGATCGGCGCATATTTGATGGCGTTGGAGACGAGGTTGTCGATCGCTTCGGCGAGACGATCCGGATCGCAGTAGGTCGGCAACGGCCGGTCGATGCTGACCGCAAAGCGCTGTTGCTTGGCTTCCGCAAGCCCGGTGTTCAGATCCGCGACCAGTTGGGCCACGTCGCCGAGGTCGATGAAGCGCCGGTTGATGGAGATGTCCACCGCGTCCGCGATGGCATCGGCGACGGACACGTCGATGATGCGTGTCATGCGTTGGGCGGCGAGACGAAGGTGGCCGATCTGGACGGCGAAGGGCTCGGAGCTCGTCGCCGGCAGCGCGTTCGTCAGCGCCGTCATCATTTCCGCCCTGCCGAGGATCACCGCGAGCGGGTTCTTGAGATCGTGGGCGATCGTGCCGAGGATCTCGTTCTTGAACGTGTTGACCCGTTTCAGCTGCGCGCCCTGCGCCTCCAGCCGTTCGTTCGCGGCAACGAGCTCCCGCGTCCTCGCCGTGACTGTGGCCTCGAGCTCCGCATTGGCGTTGCGCAGGCGCTCGTTGAGCCGAACGTTGTCGAAGGCGACGGCGAGCTTGGCGCAGAACACGTCGACCAGCGCCTGCTGTGTCTTGGTCAGCTCGGCGGCATTGTCGAGGATGACCAGCACTTCCGAGCCGGTGTTCGTGCGCAGGTAGAGATGCGTCCTTCGGCCGAGGCACATGGGCCGGCCGGCGCTGCGGGCCTGGGCGAAAAGGCGGGGGTAATCGGTCTCGGCCTCCTCTCCTGCGAACGCGCCGATCTCGGCCAGGATCGCATGCTCCCCGTCGTCGCCGTCGCGAATGACGAGGAGCCCGGCCGATTGAAGGCCGAGAAGCGCGTTGAACTGAACGAGGACGCCGTGCGCGAGGGCCGCAAGCGAGCGCCCGTCGAACAGCTCGGCCGATGCTCCAACGATCAGTTCCAGTCCGGCCCGCGTGTCGTCGAGGCGGCGCAGCTGGTCGTGACTGCGCAGCGCGGACGTCAAGGTCGTGAAGAGGCGCTCCGCCGTCAACTCCGTCTTCGCCTTGTAGTCGTTGATGTCGTATTCCACGACGATGCGGTGTTCCGGCGCCTGGCCGGGCTGTCCCGTGCGCAGGATGATGCGGATCAGTTCGTTGCCCAACTCGTCACGGATGGCGCGCGCCAGCCTCAGCCCGGCATCCTCCGTCTCCATGACGACGTCGAGCAGGACGACCGCGATGTCGGGATGGGCTTTGAGAAGGCGCAGTCCTTCGGCAGCGGAATAGGCGCTGAACAGCTCGAGCGAGCGACCGCCGAGCTGAAAATTCTGAAGGGCGAACCGCGTGCCGTCATGGACCGCCTGATCGTCGTCGACGATCGCGAGCTTCCATGCCGGCAGGGCCGGCACGACCACCGCCTCCTCGGCGTGCAGAAACTCGAGCATTTCCCCCGGCATCGTCTCGGATCCCTGAGAAGGCGCCGATCCCACACGGTCGACTTCCCCTTGGTAGGATGGCACGACAATCTGCCTCATGCCAGTATGTGGTGGGCTTATACTCAAGACGAACGGCCATCGGCGCGGTGCCGAAGGAGTTCGACGTAATATTCGTAATCGAACTCGTGATGGTGCCGGTTCGGTGTACCTCGCCCGTTCGACTGCGCGATTCCGCCGTTGCAGAAGCGGAGGAAGCCGAGCTGACGGGTGATCGCGCCCCAGCGGGGGCGGTCGGCCTTGTCTGGATGCGTCATGATGAGTCCTTCCTGCCCAAACCTCCGCGTCGAGCTTCGAGTTACCGAGGCAAGGTTTCGCTGCGACGACGCGATCAGCCGATCCGGTTTCACGCCTGTTTCGCGGGACGGGCCCGCCGTTTCGGCGCCATCCGTGTGGCGGTCGCTGCATGGGCAGGAGGCGGGGGAGGCGAAGCGGCGCGAAACCATCTTTCCCCCCGGCGCAACGTCCTCGGCATCGTGCCGAAACGCCGGCATCCCTAGAAGCGACGCTCGAACAGGAGAGCGCAGCCCGTCGCAGGGTTCGTTGCGCGGGACGTCTGGAGCGCATGGCATGTACACCCCCTTCCTCGACCCGCACATCGCGACCAAGCTGACGGCGAGCCTCGTCGTCGTCTGCCTCTCCCTTCCGTTGCGCAAGCTGGCGTTGCGGCGGGCGCGCTCCCTCGGCTGCGGGGCGGACGGACGGCAGGAAATGCGGCTGTCGCGGGTTCGCACCGTCTTCGGCCTTCTCCTGACGCTTGCCCTCGGGACGATCTGGTTCACCGAGATCCAGTCGCTCATCTGGTCGGTCACGGCCGTCATCGTGGCGTTCACCATCGCCACCAAGGAGCTGATCCAGTGCGGCACGGGAGCTCTGATGCGCGCGGCCGGACGCAGCTTTCAGGTCGGCGACCGGATGGAAATCGACGGCGTCTATGGCGAGATCGTCGCCCACGGCATCCTGACCACGACGATCCTGGAGATCGAGCGGGCGGCAGGCGGAACGCGCGCAACGGGCCGCACGATCGTTCTTCCGAACAGCCGCCTGTTCGCAGCCGACGTGTGCATCGACGTGCGCGAACGCCAGCTGGTCGCGCATCGCTTCCACGTCATCTTCGATCCGTCCGTTTCGACGCACGCGGCCGTCAAGGTGCTGGAAGCCTCGCTTGCGCGCTACTGCCTGCCGTTCGCCGCGGAGGTCGAGGCCGCAACCGCGACACTCGGGCATCTGCGCGCCGGGGAGCTCTTCCTGAAGCCGCTCGTCACGCTCGGGACGACCGATCTCGCGCGGATCCGGCTCGACGCGCTCTGCACGGTTCCGGCGACACAAGCGGTTGCCCTGGAGCGCGAAGTGAAGATGGAGTTCCTGGAGTGGCTCTGGGCCGATGCTCAGGCTCGCCAGATACAGGCGGCGTCCGGGGATCAGGCCGCGATCCATGCTCAACCGGCGGCGGCCATCGCGGCGTGACGATCAGGGTCTGCTGCAAGCGAGACTCTTGCGTCAGCGACCGCTGCGCCACGTGGGTGTGCGAGGACAAGCGAACGCTACGCGATCCTCGGGATGCGCCGTCATGCGCTCGATCTCGGAGCGGAAGAGCGGGTCTGGGCGAGGCTTCGTGGTCATACCGCAGCAGGGTCTCGGGCTGAGGTCGGCGAGGACGAGATCGAGCCGGCGGGCCATGCAGGCCGCCTGGCCGTGGTCGGACTGTGGAAGGCTGAGCGAAAGCCTTGCCGACTCTCAGACTGCCGCGAACCGGGCGGGGACCCTGACGCGCCAGCAGAACGTGTGATCGCGGCCGTTCAAGGTTCTGGACGTCGTGTCGCGTTGCCACCGAACTGCCCCTTACGCTGGCCGGAGCACGCCATGGGCATCAGCTCCGGGCATCAGATTTGGGCCCAGGCGACAACAGGAGCAGCCGAGAGGATTCTCAGCCAGACAGAAAGATCAACGATCGCAGTAGGTTGCCTTCCCCGGAGGGGGAGCTGGCTGGGGGACCTGGATCCCCAGCCAGAGCAAAGCTAACCTTCTGCAACCCGTGGCGTTTCTCACCTCAGGCCGAATGGGCATCATCTCTGTGCCCTGGCAACGGGCATGACGTCAATCGCGGCTTTAGCTCGTTCAAGGCGCAGCGGGATGTTTCCCGGGGCCGGCTTCCAGTCGCCCCGGCGCCGGCTGCGATGGTTGGATCGGGCGGGGCGATCATTCCATGCGGGATGACAGCCATAGCGGTGAGAATCTGGGAATCTCCCGGTTGGGCTCCGGAAGAGCGTGGCAGCGCAACCGCAAGGCACGAGGGCCGACCGTCAGATCGATGGAGCAATTCAGTAATCTACGGGATCGATCGGATTTTAGACGAACGCTTAAGTCGCCCTGAGGAATGCGAGCGGCATCATTGCCTGATCAGAAAGGGGATCCTCTAACCAAGCCTGCCTCCCGTGAACCGCGCCCCAGAAACCAAGCCCCTCTCCGCCGGGGGCGCGGCCGTCCCAGCGATGGGCGGTCGGCGGAGTGAACAGGAGGAACAACATGGTCAACGACCAGACGTGGGGGGTGACCCCTAACGATCAGGCCGTCCGCGACGCTGTGCGCACTCTCTATTACGCGGCGAACACGACGGACGCGGAAACGACCAACCCGATGGCTCCCTTTGTTGGGGTCAACGGACCACCGACGCACGCGTTGTTCGTCGGTGGCCGCCTGCACGCTGTGCAGGTCGGCTGGAGCAAGTCGGGTGTCGAGGAGATCCTCCGGGATCAGATTCGGCAGATCGTCGCTGCTCCGGAGCGCGTGAACTCGCCGCCGTTCGCGGCGGCGGAACTGGGGGCGATCCGGCAGGCCTTGGCCGGGGCGGAGAGCAACCACGACGAGAGGGGCGTGCTGACGTACATGGCTCCGACGCTCGCGGCTGAAATCCGCCGCATCGCCGGATGCGTCGTGTGGTCCGATTGGGTTCACGACTACGTCCAGACGGAACTGCGCAAGGGGCTTGCCGCGTCGATGACGGCGCTCGGTCCCAACCCGCAGCCGATGTCACCCATGGAGATCGATGTCGCGGCCAGCGCGGTCCGCGCGATCTCCAACCAGCCTCGCACCGGCGAAAAGTAAAGATGGGGCCCCGGCGGGAGCGCCGGGGCCTCATCATTTCAGGGCCACCGTCTAAGTCGGTGGCAGCCGTCGAGTTTGCTCCGGTGCAGGTTGGTTCGGATTGAGCGCTAATCGGCGCGACTTACCATCGATGCGTCCCGCATGGGTGAGGGACTGACGCGGTGCCGGATGACAGGTGGAGTCATCATACGGTTCAAAGTGTCATACGATGAGTTCACCGGCCTTCCCATGAAAGCGGCGTTGTAGTTGAGCCTTCGCTGGGGAATGATTTCTTGTGGCTGCTTCGGGCCGATAGCGGACTGGCAGATTCTGGCGGATACAACGCTGTGAGCTGCCGTCCGCAACCGACCACTTGTCATCGTCCCGTCTGCTTGAGGTGCTCCTCGAACTTGAGCCAGCGCGTCCGGTCACACTGCATTGATATTCCTACCACCGCCGTACATTATGGCTCATAACGTTGCCGGGGGGACGCGTTGTCGAAGCAGTCTTGGTTGCAATATAGCGATGCTTGTTCATCATGAACGGCACCACTTCATTGTTCTCGGCCGCCGAGCCCGGATTGGGATATATTTTCCAAGCCCGGTACGCTTTGTTGCGAATGTTTGACTTGCCGGAGGATGGCGAGGTTTACATAGAGCGCAACGACGATGTCGAGTTTGTGCAGACAGACGGCACCATCACACTGGCATCGCTGAAGCACAAAGCAGTAGGCGATCGCCTGACGGATCTATCGGTCGATTTCTGGAAGTCGGTCAGAATCTGGGTCGCCCATTACAAGAGTTCAGGGCGCGTCAGCTCGTCTGCGCAATTCATCCTCTTCACCACCGCCAGTGTCTCCTCCGGCTCATTCATTGAACTCTTCGTCGGCTCCGGCGGGTCGGCGGAGGGTCGAGCGAGCAAAGCAGGGGAGGCTCTCGCCAGCAGCACATCGCAGGAAATTGCCAAGGTGAAAGCCGATCTGGCTGATCTGAGCGAAATAGAAGCGCAGGACTTCTACTCCCGGATCACCATCTCGGCCCAAACCTCTCGCATCGACGACATCCCGCATCTAATCGACCAACGGCTCCGCACCATGAGAAGGGAAGATCGGACCGCGCTGTTCAATCGGCTCGAAGGCTGGTGGACCGATCTCGTGATTCGCGTCCTGACCGGAAAAGCTGGCCCCGCTATCAAGGTTCAGGACGTCAGCGACAAGCTCGCCTTGCTCAGCGATCAGTTCAAAGCCGACAATCTGCCCATCGACTTCCGCGGAAAGAAGCCCGAGGACATTGATGTTGCAAGGGACCCGCGGATGTTCGTCGCCCAGCTTCGGGCCCTGAAGCTATCCGAGCAGCGCATCCAGCATGCTATTGTCGACTACTATCGTGCCTATGAGCAAAGGTCCCTTTGGGCCCGTGAGCGATTGGTCATCGCCAGTGAACTGGAAGACTACGAGGATTTGCTGATCGAGGAATGGGACCGGCACAAGGCCGTGCTGTGCGAGAAGCTCAGCGATGCCAGTCACGATGACGCCTGCATCGCCGCCGGCGAAGCGCTGTATCGCTGGGCGTTGGAAAATACCGGCCATCTGCGTATCCGCGAACGTGTTACCGAGCCTTATGTCGTGCGGGGCGCCTTTCAAATCTTGGCCAATGACCGGCCTTCACCCCGGGTCCACTGGCATCCGCGCTTCCTTGAAAGCCTCGCCGGAATTTTGGGAACGGCAGCATGAAGGATTGGGGCACCAGACCAATCGAGGTTCGAAACCTCTTCAACCCAGCGTTTTGTGGGCTGGTCCTCTATCGGGCGCTGGTAGGATTCCAGGAGGCTGATACCAGGGGAATGCCCTTTTCGATGTCGCTGTTGGTCCTGCCGCTGGCGCTGCAGCGCCATTCCCGTGAAGTGATCCAGCGCGGTAACCGGAACTATCTGCTGCGCGTGATCGCAGATCATCCCGAACTTCAAGTCGGCTTTCAGCAACGATGCACCGAGATGCTGCCCTTCACGCTTGAATCGCTGGGTGTCCTGCATAGCGTTGGCACTTTGAGCGTGTCCGAAGACGGAAGACTGACCACGAAGCCGGATGGTGTCAGGAAGACGGTGAGCGGCACTGACGAGTCCAAGCAAGCCCAGCGCGTCGCGACCTTCATCGGCAAGGAATTTGCCAGCATCGGCCGCAGTAGCACCATTTACACAACGATGGGGATACGTCCGTGAAGATCAAGTCGCTTCATATTTACAGCGACAATGGTCGCCGGCGTGACGTCAGGTTCCACGATGGGCTCAACATCCTGACCGGCCAGTCGTCGACCGGCAAGTCTGCCCTATCGGAAATCATCGAGTTCTGCATGGGCCGATCCACGTTCAATGTCCCGGAGGGCGTAATCCGCGACAAAGTACGGTGGTACGCGGTGATCTATCGCTTTGCCGGTGAAGAGGTTCTCATCGCCAAGCCTGCTCCCGGCCCCGGTGCGCAATCGTCAAGCGCGGTCATGGTCTGGCGTGCTGCCGAAGTGAACGCGCCCGCTTTCGACGAACTCATCGTCAATGACAATGACGATGGCGTCGTTGCGCTTCTCTCATCGCTTCTCGGCATTCCCGAGAACACCACCGATGTTCCCATTGAGAGCAGCCGCGAGAGTTACGACGCAAACATCAAGCACACCCTCTATTATCTTTTTCAAAAACAGACCATCGTCGCGAACAAGGACCAACTGTTCTATCGCCAGAACGAAGACCGCCAGACACAGACCATCAAGGACACTCTGCCAATCCTTCTTGGGGTTTCGGGGCGTGACAAGTTCACACTGCAAAGCAAATTGCGTACGGCGAACCGCGACCTGCGTCTCAACGTCAAGCTTGTAACGCAGGCGCAAGATGCCATCGACAATTCCGAGCAGCGCGCGATTGGTCTGCTTTCCGAAGCTCGAACGGTCGGCATATCGATCAGGGCCGACAGTGGCGCTGATGTCATTGATCTGTTGCGGCAGGCCCTGGATTGGCGACCGCAATCGGTACCCGACGAAGACGGCGAACGGTTCTCGATCATTGAAAACGAGCTATCGGACATTCGTGCGCGCCGGCGCGAGGTCCAGCGGCAGATCGAAAGCGCCCAGCTCTTTGCCCGGCAAGCAAATGGCTTCGAGGGAGAAGTTGTCGAACAACGCGATCGTCTCGCTTCGATAAAAGCCCTGCCCTTCAACAAGGCCACCGGCGACTGGCAATGGCCATTCGCCCCCGCAAACCTTGCGCTCGAATCCCCAATCGCTGCGGCAATGCTGGCCGAGCTCGAAAATCTCGATCGGGAACTGGAAGCGGTGACCGGAGAGCGGCCTGCCCTTGAGGCCTATCTATTGGCGCAGCAAAACGATGTCGCCACGCTCTCCGAGCAGATCCGCGGCAAGGAGCTCGAGCTGTCTTCTGCAATCGCCAGCAATGAAACGATTGCGGAGATGGGCAGCCGGAACAATGCCGCTGCCCGTGTCGTGGGGCGCATCAGCTTGTTTCTGGAGAACCTTGCGACCGATGAGGAGCTCAATCGCCTGCTGACTGAGCAGCGCCGATTGAAAGCGGTCATCGCCGACCTCGAGGGGCGTCTGGGGGCTGATGATAGCGAGTCGCGTCTCGTTGCCACGCTCTCCAATATCGCCATGCACATGTCGTCTTACATCAAGGATCTGAACGGCGAGTTCGCCGAGTTCCCCGCGAGGCTGGACCTGCACAATCTGACGGTGGTGATCGATCGACCGGGCAGGCCCGTCTACATGTACAAATCAGGCGGCGGCGCCAGCCATCTCGCCTACCATCTCGCCGCCCTGCTGTCGCTGCACCGCTTCGCCGCCGACTATGCGCAGCCGCTCCCCCGTTTCTTGGTCATCGACCAACCGACGCAGGTCTATTTCCCTTCCGAGAGTGCATATAAGGCAGCCGGCGGCTCGGTTGATCAAACTGAGCTGCAGGATGCAGACCTCAACGCCGTGCGCCGCTTGTTTGAGGTGCTCAACAGATATGCGACCCAAGATGTGCCAGGCTTTCAATTGATCGTAACCGAGCATGCCAATCTGCGGGACGACTGGTTCCAGGCCGCTCTTGTCGAGGACCCGTGGACGAAACCGCCTGCACTGGTCCCTGACGATTGGCCCGACATGCCTCTTGTCTAGCCCACTGCGGATCGTGGCTTTTTGCTTCAGTCATCTTTGTTGGCGATATAGGTGCAGTAACTGCAGAGCCCTTCATTGAAGCCTACCAGCGCGTCTTCCAATGGGATGCCACCGTGGCAGCGAGCACATTCGTGCTCATATTCGAAGGTTTCGCCGCATACCGCACAGGCCTCTTCTTCATCGATATAGGCGTGTCGGTCGCATGACGGGCAGTCGTAAATTGGTCCGGGCTCGCCGGTCTCCTTGGCACGAATATAGGCCTCGCCGCCCAGCGCTCTGTCGACAGCATCGACAATCGCCTCGTCCCAGCCCGGCTCCGCACCACAATTGCGGCAGATCAGGTCCATTGCTTCCTGGTTGGGGTTTTCCGCATCGCGCTGCTCGATCAGGTCCGAACCACATTCGGTGCAGCGCAGATGCTCGTTCGCCACGGTCGGCGACACCCAGTCCACCCCGGCCAGTGAGGATCGGCAGCGTGCCAATTCCTTCTTATGAAGCGCGCGCACCTCGAGCATGCTCTGCCACGCGTCGCCGAGCACGTCTGCCGGATGCTCACCGGCCTGGTGGAACATGGCGACAGTGATCGGGAAGGCGCGAGCGATTGCTTCCCGCACCGCCTGCGCCGGCTGGTCGGTAAAGCGGTGCTCGATATTGTTTCGCAGATCATTGAGTTCCTCCAGCTCCCTTGTGTCTATTGGGATTTTGAAGGCTTTGAAGCGCTTGCCGAGCGTGTGGAAGTTAATGGTCTGGCCCCCCTCATTGACATGCTCGACACCCCCTTGGTCATTGGGAACTGGCATGTATCTGGCGCCGATGACCTCATCGGGATCCGCAAGGGGCACCTTCCGGATCAGCACTTCTTTGCCCAGCAGCAGCACGCCGGCATAAAAATTTCGCACTGCCGACAGGGCGCGTGACGGCGTATCGACGGCATAGTCTTCAATTCCCATCTTGATCGACTTCACCGCATTAGTGAACATATCGCTGGCGTTTCGCTGGGTCATTTTCCCTTCCCGATGGCGGCCCCATATAGATGAGATGGGTGAAGTTTGTTGAAGTAAAAGCAATCGATATCGAGGGCGTCCAGCCAGGCGACATCTTGGTCACGGTGCGCCGCCAGGAAGCTCGAACGAACCATTCGCCGGTTCACCGCTGGCCGGGTTTTGCACGCCATGATTTGCGTCGGGCCCGATAGTTCATCGACTCTGCCCAGGCCGGGCGTTCAGGCCAACAATCTTCAGCCGGTATTGTTCGAGGACGATAGGAAGGCATATCGGCTTCGGCTGTCCGCTTTGGGGGACTGCGCCGAAACGCATGAACGACCGAAAAGGGCGCCTTGCGGACCTTCGTGAGCCGGAGAATGAACAGGTTACTCTGATGTGGAAACGGTGATTAGGCTCAAAGCTGCTGACCCCCACCCACCGGCAGGCTCTCCTCGATGTCTGCGTCGACATCGAAGCGAAGGAGCCAGCACGCATTGCTGCCCGCCGCGATTGCGGCAGCAATGAAGGCTTCCGAAAACCCTGCGGTCCGCAACTCCGTCACCACCTCGTCGCGTGTCTCCTCGTCCATCAATCGAGCGGTCGAGACGATCCAGCCGTACTCATAGGCCATGGTGTCGATCGGCAGGTCCTTGCCGCTGTCCAGCAGCTCGACATCGCCATCGGTGAGGTGCGCTGCGGCGATGTCGAGAAAGGGCAGGATGTTCATCGGGTCGTGCGATCCGCATTTGATGTGTGAGGGGCGAGGATACCGCGCCGGGCGCGGTCAGCGATACGAGCGACTCACCAATGGCGCGAGCCCGCTCTTAACCATGCCGGCGTCCGGGCATCGCCGGCGCCTTGCGATCGTGGGTTGAAGACGTCAGGTATGTGGAGGAAGGGGCGGCGGCGTGCCGTTGCCCCTGGGCAAAGACGGCCCCCGCTGGTGCTGGTAACACCGGACGGAGGCCTGACCCGCAACCTGACTGAGAGGTCTTGGGCTATGACGAGCCATATCCGCTTCGTCCCTTCCTGGAAAGAATTGCAGACGGTGCCGGTCCCGCGAGGGCCTCAGCCGAATAGCGCCGCGAACCTGCACCGTGCGGTCGGCCTGACCGCCGCGCCGGCGCCAGACGGCCGCTGAACGGGTCGGCTCCGCGCCGCCACTTTCTATCCTGCATCCGAGACGATCCGAACCGTCTGCCGCGCTGGCAACGACCCAGCAGGCGGCCGGACCATCGTGCCTTCGTGCGCCCTCGTGGTCGGTTCGCCGTCCTCGTCGATCGGGCACGGCAGGACGTGATCGTCTCCCTTCGAAGGGACTTCCATGACGCATTCTTCCCATACCGCTCCGGCTCGGCCGGATGCGGCGCTCTTCGACGTCCGGCCGCTTGCCGCGACGCCTGACGTCACCGCCACACGCTTCCCCTGCCGGGTCGATCCGAAGGCGATGGCGGAGGATCTCGATCCGCTGGTCGAGAAGGCCACCGCGCTGGTCGCCGCGGCCGTCCCTGCGCCGGACGCGATCCTCGGCGGCTTCGTCGGGATCGCCGCGCTGATCCGCTCGGTCTCCTTCCACGAGGGGCGGCTGCTCGAGGAGGCGATGATCGCGATCGGGCGGCGCAATCCCGATCTCGTGGTGCTCGGCGGCGGCGTGCGCCTGCCGGTGACGCCCGCGGCGCTGGAGGCCGTCGCGCACAACCGTTCTGGCGCGTTGAAGGGGCTGTCGCTCGATGCCGATGCCAGGGCGCGCGGCAGCTATGCGCCTGACATCGTCACGGTGAACCGGCGCTATCGCTCGGCGCTGGTGATCGACGTGAAGCGCTCGCTCGCCTCCTATCTCGCCACGCACCGCCTGAGTGAGCTGCGCACGAAGATGCTGGCGGCCTCGCTGATCCTGCCGGACTGGCTCTACAAGGAGAAGAAGCGCCTCTCGGTCGACAGCGTCGGCATTGCCATCGTCGACGGCTCCTGCGGGGTAAGCGAGCACGAGGCGGGGCTTTGGAGCCTTGCCGAGATCGACGATCTCCTGGAGGTCGAGGGCGCGGCTGCGGCGATGATGGCGATGCGCCAGCGCTTTGCGGCCCGCGTGCAGGGGCTGATCGAGGCGGAGATGCTGCGGCTGGCCCGGCCGCTGGTCGAGGCGGAGGCGCTGGATCGCGCCCGCTTCGGTGGCGGCAGCGATGGTGCGACCGCGAATGGGCATCCCCGCCTCGATGCGGACGCCGATGACGGGGGCGATCCGGAGGCGTTCGAGCGGGCGGCCGTCGGGACGGGCGGTGGCCTGCGAGGCGACGCCCTTGGCGCCCGTGGAAATCATTTCCACGGGTTCGCGTCCCGCCACGCGGCGGGAGCGTCGAGCACCGATGCGCCGCCGCGCGCCGAGCGGCTGATACGCTTCGGCTTCGCGCAGCCGCGCCTCCACGCCTGAGGCGGTGCCGGCGGCGCTGCCGTTCGGCCCGATCCTCTTCCTCCGGCGACCGCTCTCGCGCGGGCGGCGCCAGCTTTCTCCCTTTCTCATGTGCCGTGCCACCGACGCCGCCTCGCGGACGTCGGGGCGCGCAGGATCTGCTCATCCATGACCAAGCTTCCTTTTGATGACCGCCGCCGCCCGACCTCGGGCTCCGGCGCGCCGCCGCATCCGACGTGCAATTCGGCGCAGACGCCGCACCCGACTTCACGCTCATCGCAGGGGTCCCGCCCGGACGTTGGCTCTGACACGCCGCCGCGCCCGTCGCTCGCTGCCGCTTCGGCACAGACCGGCACCCACCCGGCTTCGTCCTCGACGGCACCCGCCCGTGCCGTGTCCTTCGACGCGGATGCCAAGCTGAGCGACCTCGCCCGCGCCGCCGGGGCGCGGCGTCACGGCGAGACGGCGCCCGATCTCAGCACCGCTCTGCCGCTGCCCGATGCCGCGCTCGTCGTCGGCCTGGCGATCCAGAGCGTCAGGCAGATCGGCCGCGTGCCGATGCCGATCCGCGACGCCCTCGGCCGGCTGGCCGCGTCGGGCGAGCCGACCGCGCAGGTCGTCCTGAACTGGCTCGGGCGATACGGGAGGAGACCCACGCAGCCGGGGAGGGCGGCCCGATGACCCGGCGGCTCTCCACGAGGCGCAAGAGCGGGACCGCAAGCGCGCAGGAGCGGAAGGATGCGGACGCCGCAGCCACCACCGCTGCCCTGCCGTCCGATGCCGATCCCTTGGCTGCGGCGCCGCCGTCTTCGATGACGCCTGCCACGGCGCCCTGCATGGCGCCACCGGCAACGTCCGGACCATCGCACGACCTGCCGGTATTGTCGGCCCTGCCAGTTCTGCCTGCCCTGCCGCTGCTGGCGACAGCGCCCGTCGCGACAAAGGGTGACGCCGGCAATGTCGCGGCGCTGCTCCTGATCGAGCGCGCCCTGAGGCATGGCGGCGTGGATCCGGCGGAGCTCGAACGGCTCTGCCGCGGGCCCGGCGCGATCGTCGCGATCAGGGCGGATGTCGACGGGTTCGCGGAGACCGCGCGCAGGCTGGTCGAGAGCGGCGCCGTGCTGCCGGGCCGGGTCGAGACCGTCGAGCTGACCCGGATCAGGCTTTCCACCAGCCTGCACTTTCCAGGGAGCGAGCACCTCGACTGGTCTGTCCTGACGATGACGCTCGACCGGACGGGCCTGATCGTCCTCGACGCCAGGACGTCCGGCGGCAGGGAGGACGCTATCGGGGGCCATCTCGCCTTCGCCGCCCGGTCGGGCCACCCGCTGATCGTCCTTTCCCAGCCCGAGATCCCGCCGCTCCTGCGCCTTGCCGCCCATCACTGCCTCGATGGCGGCAGGCTCGATGCGGCCATCGTGGCGCAGACGATCGCGGTGGTCACCGGCCATGCCCTCGAGGTGGTCGAAGACGCGCTCGCGCCGCTCGAGGGCGACGAGGTCGAGCTGGCGCTGCTTGGGCTCGCCGACCTGTCGCTCGCGGTGCGTGCCGGCCTGCCGCTCGACCAGGTCATGGCGCTGCTGACGCAGCTCGGCCAGCGGGCCACCGCGGCGGCACGCGCCAGGGCGGCGGAGGCCGAGAGCGGCGATGACGACGACGAGGACGACGAGGACGACGAGGGTGATGAGGACCTCGGGGCGGGCCAGTCGCGGGGACGCGGGGAGGGCGAGGCCCGCTCATCGAAGCCAACGGGCGCGAAGACGTCGAAGGGTGGGACGAGCCGCACGTCCGGCAGCAGCGATCACAGGCGCGACGATCGCGGGGACGCCGGATCGACCGTCATCGAGCCGGAGCCGTCTTCCAGCGACGCGAGGGTGACGGTCGAGAGGCTTGCCGGCTACGGCAAGGCGAAGGACTGGGCGCTGGATCTGAAGGCCGATCTCGACCTCTGGCGGACGGGCGAGATTGCCTGGGACACGATGAGCACGCGGCTGCTCCTGTCGGGACCGCCGGGAACCGGCAAGACCACCTTCGCGCGGGCGCTCTGCAACACGCTCGAACTGCCGCTGCATGTCGCCTCGGTGCAGGTGTGGCTGGAGCCCGGCTATCTCGGCAGTGTCCTCGGCCGCATGTCGGCGGCCTTCGCGGCGGCCGAGGCGGCGGCGCCGGTGATCCTGTTCATCGACGAGGCCGATGCGATCGGCCGCCGTCAGCCGGATACGAAGGACTATGCCGACTACTGGAACGCCATCGTCAACCGCATGCTGGAGCTGATGGACGGGGCGGTGCGGACCGAGGGTGTCATCGTGGTCGGCGCGACCAACCGGCCGGAGGCGCTGGATGCGGCGCTGACCCGCTCCGGGCGCTGGGAGACCGAGATCGTCGTCCCCAAACCGGATCGGGCAACGCTCGCCGCGATCATCGCCCACCATCTCGGCCCCGATCTCGAACGGCTCGTCGCCGAAGACGAAGGCGCCGATCCGGCGTCTGCGGACGGTGCTACGTCAACGGCAAGGCTTCTCGACCGCCTGTCGCGACAGGCGGTCGGGCGCACCGGCGCCGACATCGAACGGCTGCTGCGCGAGGCGAGAGGCCGGGCGCGCCGGGAGAAGCGCTCCGTGAACCTCGCCGATCTGGAGACGGCGCTGGGGGCGGGCAAGCCGCAGCGCTCGCCGCAGCTCCGGCGCCGCCTCGCGGTGCACGAGGCGGGGCACGCCGTCCTGCGCCACGCGCTGAAGCTCGGCACGCTGCTGGACCTGTCGATCGAGGATGAGGAAGGCGGCTATGCCGTCACGTGCCTTGACCTCGGCGTCGAGCAGGACGAGGGCTGGATGATGGCGCATCTTGCCGCGCTTCTCGGCGGCCGGGCGGCCGAGGCACTGGTGTTCGGCACCGTCACCGGCGGCAGCGGGGGCGACGGCTCGAGCGATCTGGCGCAGGCAACGCAGCTTGCGCTGGCGATGGAGACCGAGTTCGGCTTCGGTCGGGAGCGCCCGCTCACCCATCGCCCCATCGCGATGGCGCAGAGCCTGCTTCTGCGGCCAGGCCCGCTGGCCGAGGCGGTGGAGGCGCGCCTTGAGGCCGCATCGGACCTGGCGAGGACGACGCTCGCCGCCCATCGCGGGCTGCTCGAGCGCCTCGCCCTTGCGCTGGGCAGGGCCGGTTCGCTCGATGCCGGCGAGATCGAAGCGATCTTCAAGGCAACGCCCGACGCCATGCCCGTTGCCGTGGCCGAGGCCGCGACCGCAGGCCCACCGCAGCCGGATGGAGGCGGAGCCGACGGCGGACCGATGGGTACATCCCATTGCAACGCTGTCGACGGCGAGACCGTCATCACGCGCACCGAAGCGGCTGCGCCGTCGAAGTGGGAGGGCGACGGCGAGGCTGTCGGCACCGGCATCGAAGCGAGCATGCCGTCGGACGGCCTTGGCGACACAGAGGCGAGCGCGGCATCGCAGCCGCGCCGGCGCGGAGGCGCGCGGCAGGCTGCGGCCGTCAGGCGGTCTGGCACAGGCTGGGCTGAGAGGGAGGACGCGTGATGGTGCTGCACGTTCCCCCAAACGGACCCGCCAAGGACATCGCATCCGTCATCGAGCGGCTGCGGCGTCTTCTCGCCGATCTCGAACGGATCGAAGCGGGCTGGCGTCCGACCCTGCGCGACTTGGGCAATGCCCCGCATCTTGAGGACTGGCAGATCGTGCACCGCATGCTGCCCTCGCTGGCGGGCGTCGTCCACGAGCATCCGGTGATCGCGGACGGCCACCGCACGCTCACCTCTGACCTCTGGCTGATCGCGCCGGAGCTCGGCTTTGCCCGCACCTTCAGCCGCTTCTATCGGCTCGGCCAACCCGAGGCGGACGACTGACGCACCCGCGGCTGCGCCAGGCAGGGGGCGGCGGATCGAGCCGCCCCCACTCCTATGAACACTCTAGAGGACGCGGCGCCGCACCGACGCGGCGTGGCACCGGTGCGACGCTCGGCCGCCGCTGCGCCGTCAGCCTGCCGCTCCGAACCACCTCATGCCGCTGACCTCGGATGACGGACTGACGGCAGCAGGACCAGTCCCAGGCGATCGCTCCGGCATCGGTCGGCCGCGTGCCAGCAGGGAGGAACAAGGCGGCAGGTGCTCCTGGAGTGCGAGCGTGACCGCAGCCGCTTGCGTCCCCAGCGGCAGTCCCGCGACGGCCGTGCCGGGTCGGCCGTCTAGACGCATCGCCTTCGATCTTCGGCAGGGCATCTCGATCTCCAGGCAGGTCATCGCAGGTCGAGACGAGTTGCGCATCCTCGTTACCAAGCTTCGGACGAGTGTTACGGAGGTCGCGGCAAGCGTGACGAAACGTGACGCGCGCGAGTCAGGGATCCAGGTCGGCGTTGCGGCTCTCAAGATCGGCGATTCAACGCCGTCGGCCGCAGGACGCCAGTCGTACACACCGAGCCCGACCCCGAGGCTGACTCCGCCGCAGACGGCTGCTCGGACCGGATGCCGCCACACGCTCTGCGCATCGGTGTGTCCGAACCCTGGCTCGGCGTTGCGGACTTCGGGATCGGCGTGACCAGCCTCATCATCGGCGTTGCCGGGTACGAGATGGACGATTCCGTCGCAAACGGGGTGAGCAACCGGCAAGCTGTCATCGCAGCAACCGTGTGGTGTCGAAAGAGGCCGAAGGGCCGTCCAGAAAAATATCCTGCAGCCTCTCCAGAGCACCGACGAACATGAGCTTACGTCGACTACATGCTCTGCGTTTATCCACTTCAAACATCTCAGAACGGTTGCCGTGTACTGGCGGATTACCGGCGGATGCCTCACGTCAAGAGACTGCAGGTCTTCCCCAATGCCTGCGCACAGGGATCAGCGACGGCCAGATTTATTTTTTCCGAAGCAACACCTGTGGATATCCCTAATGAAGGTGAAGTCGACTGCGGCCGTGGCGTGAATCCGGGGAGAATTTTGGCTATCAAAAGACGATACAGCCAAAGCCGTCAGAAAAGCCAAGTTGTACGACCGAATTGATTTGCCGTATCGTTGAACATGTCGCGCGGATAAACATGCGACGGGGAGATTGATGGTATGATCGACATCGATAGAAGGCGGAACGACTACAACGACAGCGTGGAGAGCATGGAGAGCGCGAGCGTGGCGGCGCAGGCGGACGACGCGCCCGCGCCCCTCGCGCGGGTGCAGGACAAGGAGGGCGGGGAAGAGGCCGCGAGCGCCGACGGCGTGGCCGTCTCGAACGGCGAGGCGTCGGCAGAGAGCCGGGCCGCACCGAAGCGCAAGGGCGCCGGAGCCTCGCGCGTGAAGAAGGAGATCGAGGCGAAGAAGGCGAAGAAGGCGGCGGCCCGCGCCGAGCGCCAGGTCCAGACGGCGGCAAAGGCCGCGCGGGTGCCGAAGGAGAAGCGCCAGCGCTTCGACGTCGACACGCTAGAGCCGGAGCCGCGCGCGATCGTCCTCTCCAGCGCCGCGGTCGTCGACGGCATCGCCCGCAAGACGGCCGAGAACACGTTCGACCTCGGCGAGGCCTTCGAGGCGATGGCGGGCGCCATCCCCGACGAGAAGGACTGGAAGGTGGCCGTCCCCCAGCTCTGCCGCCTGTCCTCGAAGACCGCGGACAACTGGCGCGCCGTCCACAAGAAGCTCGGCCGCTGGCGCGAGGCCATGATCCGCAACCAGGTCACGCCGACCGTCCTCGTCAGGCTGACGGCGGCGAGCCCGGAGCAGGTGGAACAGGTCATCGCTGCCTTCGAGGCGGGCAAGCCGATGAAGGTCCGCGAGGTCGAGGACATGGTGAAGGGCGTCGGCGCCACAGCCGGAACCGGCGCCGTTCAGGCGGGCGGCCTGAAGGGGCTGAAGGCGCAGGCGCTCGCCAAGGTCGCGCGGCAGACGAAGGACGTCGTCGCCGGGCTGAAGCTGATCCGCGCCGCGCTGATCGAGGCCCTGGAGGCGGCGGCGGGCGAGAAGCGGCTGAAGAAGGGCGAGCTCGTCGACGCGCTCGCGCCGATCGCCAAGCAGGTTCACCGCGACCTGACCGAGCTCCTCTGCGACATCGACCCCGCCTCGCTGGTCGGCGGCCTGGCGCTGCGCCACCAGAAGGCGCCGGACGAGCGCTGGGAGGGCGTGCTGGCGCTTCTCTACAGGCTCGGCGGCGACCGCTGGGCGGAGGCGACGGCGCTGAAGGCCTTCGTCGAGGACGAGGTCCTGCCGATGCTCGCCTTTGTCCTTGACGGCATCACGCCGGACGGGGAGGGGCCGGATGACGGCGGCGGCAAGCGCTCCGTCGAGGTCGATGAGGACGCGGATACGAGCGACGGCAACGACGCCGGCGACCACGAGGTGCCGTCCGCCTTCGAGCCGGTTGAGACGCAGGGGGTCGCCGCTTCGGCGGCCTCCACCCTCGATGCAGTCGAGGGCGGGAGCACCGCCTCGACGGCGGGGACGCAGGCGCCGCCGCGGCGGCGCGTCAGCCAGGCGACCCTCGAGCGCCACCGGCGAGCCGCAGAGGAAGGCAACCGCTCCTACGAGCTGTACTGCCTCGAGCGGGACAGGGAGGCGATGCGGGAGATGGAGGAGCGGGAGGCGGAAGACCACCAGCAGATGCTCACCGACTTCGCCTCCGGCAAGATCCCTGCCCACGTCCTGGTGCCGGGCCTCGCCGCGTTCGCCCCAAGCGCGCCGACGGGCAAGGCGCCGCTGGCCTCGGCGGTCCGCCGCAAGTAGGCGGCGCGTCAGCCCGGACCGCCGGCCTCGCCATGCGCTGGCGAGGCCGGAGGTCCAGTCGCCATCAATCCGGATCTTGCTGTCGGCTTCGGCAAGGCCGACCAACCTCTCGAGAGGCATCATGCCCAAGACGCCATCCTCCGATCCTCGCCGAACGGCGAACCCGTCCCGTCGCGAACGGCGCCTGGCCAGGCAGGCCGAGTACCAGCGGACCTACCGCGAGACGCAGCGCAAGACGAAGGCGCCGTCCCGCATCGACGTCGCGAACCTCACCCTCCATTGGCTCATCAACCTCTACATCGAGAACAAGGACGACGTCGGGCTGATGAAGCTGCGGGCCTACCTGATCCACGGCCTCGTGGAGCAGGGCTTCGACGAGGAGAAGACGGCCCGCCGCGTCGACGACATCATCGAGCGCACCGAGGACGGCTGGACCTTCCGGCCGAAGGCTCACCTCAGCCCAGCGCCGGGCGGCATCACGCTGGCGGCGCTCATGGACGGGACGGCCATCGATCCGGACGGCTCCGGCGGAAGGGGCTGACGACATTGCTCCCGGGTGGTCCCGGCGGAGGAAGCGGTCTCTCCGGCTGGCGCCAACGTCGCCTTCGCGAATGCCGACGGCTCGACCCATCCGGATTCGGCTCCTCCGTCGCTTCCGCTGGCCCTCGTAGCCTCCTCGCGCGCGGCCTCAAGGTGAGGTCGCCGCCATGACTCCATCAAACGCGAACGGCACCTGTAACGATCATCCAGACAAACGGAGTTTGCATCGGTGACGGCCGATCTTCAGGCTCGAGAAGCCCGGCCGCCGGTCCGCCGACAGGAGCGCGGAAATCATTTCCACGCCGCAGTCCAGCAAGGCGAGGAGCAGTTCCTTGTCAGCGAGACACTTCTGATGTGACAACGCGCCAATTCCGGCCGTCTCTGCCCGTCTTGCGAGCTTGCATCCCTATAGGACAAGCGTTGCGCTTAGCCGTGTCCCCTCCTCGTCACTCGGCTGATGTCTCACCTGATGGTCCGAAGTGGTGTCTTGGCTTTGTCTTCGCGGGAGCGTCGTCGAACCCGATCCCAGGCAGAACGGGTGCATAGGTCGTGGGCGGAGCGAGTTCGAGACGCGTGGGCTTCTTGAAGAGTGAGGCGCCGCCGTAGAGAACGCCGATGGCGATCATCCAGCTTCCGAAGATGCGGATCGCGACGTCGGGCCAGCGGGCGTCCATCCCGCGTACTGAGAGGGTGACGCCCGCGATCAGCCAGAGCGAGAAGAGGATACCGGTGATCGGGACGAGACGAATGCCGAGTGTGGGGTTGGTCAACATCACGCACAGCCCGATCGCCGCGCCAACGCAGAAGCTGGCGGGCGGGAGGACCAAGGGACGGATCCTGCCGGGCGCGACGAGCGCTGCGCCGATGGCGATCGTCGCGATCGGAGCGGAGTAGAAGCGCTGCTCGAATGCAGCGGGAATTCCTGCGAACACTCGATCCCAAGCGGTGCCGCCGAACAGGCCTGCCGTAAGTCCGGCCGCGAATAGACACGCGGCAGCGAGCAGAGGAAGGGCTCTCAAGCGCCGGCTCGCCAGTCCGCAGCCGATCAAAGGCAGCAGGAAGCTCGGCTGGACCGCGCTATGACGCAACCACCAGAACGGCGTGGACAGCCGCTCCGGATTTAGGAAAACGAGGGGCAACATCACGAGGGCGCCGACTAGGAGGATAGCCGGGCCGGCGAGTGTGCGGAGCCAAGCGCGGACCTGTCGACGCCCGTCAAGCCGCAAGATAATAGACACCCGCCGCCGCGATCAGCCCGCCGAGACTCCGCGAGACCCTGCCGTTCCAGACTGGGTTCAGCAGAAGTCCGACGCCGATGCCGATCAGATGGATCGCGCCGGTCGCCAGAACGAAACCGATCGCGTAATCGGCGGGATCTGCGGCCCGAGGCAATTCGGCGCCATGCGCATAGCCGTGGCAGATCGCGAAAACCGCGATCAGCAGCAGCGCCACCCACTCCGCCGGGTGCCAGGCGAAGGCGATCGCGAGGCCCAAGGCGACGATCGATAGGGCGATGCCGATTTCGGTGCCGGGAAGAACGAATCCGGCAATGCCGAGCACCCCGCCAACGACCATGATGAGAGGAAACGTCACCGGCAGCGACCAGACCGGCCGTCCGCCCATCTGGGCGCCCCACAGGCCAACCGCGAACATCGCCAGAAAATGGTCAGCCCCAGTCAGCGGGTGCTCGAAGCCGCTGCCGAAACCGCCCGCGTTTCCCTGGATGATATGCGCCAGCAGTGGCGCGGGATGGGAGAGGACGATGAGACCGGACGCGGCGAGCAGCGCGGCTCGGCCGGGGCCTGAGTTGAAGCGGCTGGTGATCATCGTCTCTCCAAAGTTTCCGCCGCAGCGTCGCGCGGCGGCAGCATGCGAGGCGCATGTCTATCGTTTTAGCCATTGCATGGCGGGATATTTTGCGCAGCAATGGGTCCGGCGTAGGAGGTGAGGGCGGTGACGGATGCGTAAATCAGCGGCGGCCTTTGCGATGCTTCTCGTCTCGATGGCATCCGGCTCTCCCGGCGCCGAAGCCGTGCACGAAAAGACGACGTATTTCGCGGTCCACGGTTCGACAATCAAGGAACTGGAAGCGCAGATGGCGCTCAAGGGTCCCTATGTCGCAGGCACCGCCTCCCAGCACCCGGGCGCGATCGAGGTGAGCTTCGACGGCAATGTCAACTACAAGCGCGCACCGGGTGGAGGCTGTGCAGTCGACCGACCGGAGATCACCCTTCAACTGCACATCATCCTTCCGAAATGGCAGGTTCCGCCCGATGCGGACGCGGTCACGAAGGTGTCCTGGAAGGCGGTTATCAACGACATCGAGACGCACGAGAAGCATCATGCGGCGATCTCCCGGGAGTGGCGGACCCGCATGACCGAGGCGATCCGTCGGCTCAGCCCGCAGCCGACCTGCGATCAGATGAAGGCAAGGGTGGACGCCACCACCAAATCCTATCTTGCCGGTCATGATGCGGCGCAATTGGCTTTCGATCGAAGGGAGAGCCAGGTGGTGGATGCCCGAGTGCGCAGCGCTATCGCACGGGCAGTCGCCGCTCTGCATCGATAACGATCGCCGCCGGCGGGCGATGCACAGGTGTCGCCATCGTCCTCGGCGCCTTGGACGTCATGGGTGCGGCCGGCAGACCGCGAGGCGCGGCGACGCCGCCCAACACCCGGGGTTCACCAATGACCAAAGGTCCGTGCGCGGTCCGTTGGCAGCGCGCGCATCGACGCGAGTTGGCCGACCGGAGTGCGACGTCCCGACGCGGTGCATACGGGCGACGCTTGTAATGTTATTTCATTTTGCGTAAGCCGAAGGTCCACCGACGGACCTCGACATGCTGCGCCCTGACCCTCTCTCCACATCCCTGATCGCGCGTCCCGCGCTCCACCGCGTCGCCGGGGTTCTGGCGATACTCGCCGCCCTGTGGCTGGCGATCGGCTGGGCGGCGGCGCTGCCTTGAGCGGATCGCCCATTCGCTTCGACGACGTCACCGTCGCCTATGACCGCCACCCCGCGGTGCATCACCTGTCAGGCGCCTTCGCGCCGGGCAGCATGACGGCGGTGGCCGGACCCAACGGTGCCGGCAAGTCGACGCTCCTGAAGGCGCTCATGGGGGAGCTGTCTCCGGCAAAGGGGTCGATCGACCGCGGCGGACTCTCGTCGCGCGATATCGGCTATCTGCCACAGGCGGCGGAAATTGACCGCAACTTCCCTCTGACCGTCGCCGACACTGTCATGCTCGGCGCCTGGCGGCAGGTCGGAGCGTTCGGCGGGATCACGGGCACGATCGCAGGGAGAGCTCGGGAAGCCCTGTCCGCGGTCGGGCTGGAAGGCTTCGAGGCTCGCTCCATCCGGGCGCTATCGGCCGGCCAGTTCCAGCGTGTGCTGTTCGCCCGGCTGCTGCTCCAGGATGCGCGGGTTATCGTCCTCGACGAGCCGTTCACGGCGATCGACGCCCGCACGACGGCCGACCTTCTGGATCTCGTGGTGCGCTGGCATGGCGAGGGTCGCACGGTAATCACCGTGCTGCACGATTTCGAGCAGGTGCGCGCGCATTTTCCCCAGACGCTTCTGCTCGCCCGCGAGATGATCGACTGGGGGCCGACGGAGAAGGCGCTGTCGCCCTCTAATCTGTTGCGGGCTCGTGCGATGGCGGAAGCGTGGGACAGCGACGCGCAGGTCTGCAGGCGCGCGTCGGGGAGTTCGGCATGACGCTTCATTCCCTCCTGATAGAACCGTTCGTCGACTATGGCTTCATGCGCCGCGCTCTCGTGGCGTCGGTCGCGCTCGGGCTGGGCTCGGGTCCCGTCGGCGTGCTCCTGATGCTGCGACGCATGAGCCTCGTCGGCGACGCCATGAGCCACGCGGTCCTGCCGGGCGCCGCGCTCGGGTTCTTGATCGTCGGCAACCTTTCGCTGCTCGCGATGGGGCTTGGCGGGCTGATTGCAGGTTTGAGTGTCGCTCTCCTGTCGGGCCTTGTCAGCCGTGCGACGGACCTGAAGGAGGATGCGAGCTTCGCCAGCTTCTATCTGACCTCGCTGGCGCTCGGCGTGCTCATCGTCTCCTTGCGCGGCTCCAACATCGACCTGTTGCACATCCTGTTCGGAACGATCCTCGCAATCGACTCCCAGGCGATCGTCCTTGTCGGCGGGATCACCACCTTCACGCTGCTGGCGCTGGCGCTGGTCTATCGGCCACTCGTGGCGGAGTGCTTCGATCCCGGCTTCCTGCGGGCCGTCGGCGGACGCGGGCCTCTCTATCACTTCCTGTTCCTGTTGCTGGTGGTCATCAACCTCGTCGCCGGATTCCAGGCGCTCGGCACGTTGATGGCGGTGGGCATGATGATGCTGCCCGCGGCCATTGCCCAGCTCTGGGCGCGCACACTGCCGATGATGTTCGTCGTTGCCGCATCGAGCGCGGCCGCCGCAGGCTTCCTCGGTCTGCTCGTCTCCTACCACCTCAGCTTTGCCTCCGGGCCGACGATCATCCTGACCGCCAGCCTGATCTACGGCGTCTCGTTGCTCGTCGGGCCGTCCGGCGCGCTTCGGCGCTTCATCAAGCGCCCGCATCTCGCGGGCTAGAACCAAGGAGATGATTGCATGAACAAAACGCTTCTCGCTTCCGCCGGGGCGGCGATGCTCAGCCTGATGATGGGCGCGTCCGCATCGGCCAAGACGCTTGATGTCGTCGCCAGCTTCACCGTCCTCGCGGACGTCGTGAAGAATGTCGGCGGCGAGCATGTGGAGGTGAAGAGCCTCGTGCCGGCCAATGGCGACCCGCACGATTACGAACCGACGCCGGACGATGCAAAGGCGCTCAAGGCGGCGGATGCGACCTTCGTCAGCGGCGAAGGCCTCGAAGGCTGGTTCCAGCGTCTCGCCAAGGCAGCCGGCTCGTCCAAGACACCGATCGTGGTGTCCGAGGGCATCAAGACGCACGAGATGGACGAGGACGGCGAGACCGTCACCGATCCGCATGTCTGGAACAGCGCGGCCAACGTCATGATCTGGGTCGACAACATCGAGAAGGCGCTTGTCGCAGCCGATCCCGAGGATGCCGCCGACATCAGCAAGAGCGCCGACGCCTACCGTGCCAAGCTGAAAGACCTCGACGCCTCGATCAAGAAAGCCATCGGTGCGGTCCCGAAAGACAAGCGCAAGGTGCTGACGAGCCACGACGCCTTCGGCTACTATGGCCGCGAGTACGGCGTGACCTTCCTGGCGCCGCTCGGGGTGTCGACCGAAACGGAGGCCTCGGCCGCCGACGTCGCGCAGTTGATCGACCAGATCAAGGAAGAGGGCGTGAAGGTCTACTTCCTCGAGAATTCCAACGATTCCCGCCTGGTCAAGCAGGTTGCCGGCGCCACGGGAGCGGTGGCCGGCGGCGAGCTCTATCCCGAAGCGCTGTCGCCTGCCGATGGTCCGGCGCCCACCTATCTCGCGATGATGCGCTACAACACCGATCAGATCGCCGGCGCGATCTCGAAGTGATCGGACGGGGCCGGTCGTGAACTGCAGCCGGCCGGTTCCGCCTCGGAGTTGTCCGATGAAAGCGCTTCAACCTCAGGCCAGCCGCGGCGTGCATGGCCTGCGCAGATGCGGCAGCAACACGCATTCGGACTCGACTTTCGGTATGTTATGACGTAACATCTGATCGATGCCGCTGCCGCGCAGCGGCATCGATGGCAGCCCGGCGGTGGCGCATGCGCCACCGCCGGGTTTCAAGCGCCTACGAGAGCCATACTTGCTTCGAACTCAGGACCCACACCTCACGGTGCGCCATGCCGTATTCAGCGCTGCAAGCTGACGTCGTTCGGAGACAACGCAAAGGACGAGCGGGTTCGGTGCGACCCGTCGAATCGTCACGTCCGCCTTATCGAGACGACGTTTACTTGCAGATGGGCAGAGGCTCTGGTGGCGGCGCGGGATGGGCGGCCTTGTAGCGTGCGATGAGAGGCTCGAGCGTCGCCGCCGGCCAGAACCGCGGCCTGCCGATCTGCTGCAGGCATGTCGGGTTCCAGTATGTGCCTGCGCTGGCGGGAGATCGGCCGGCCTGGGCGGCTGCGGCGACCGCCTCGATGTCGCGCGCTTCCGGATAGATGTAGAGTGTCGTCGGGTCGTTCTGCATCACCGGGATGATCCGGGCCGCGTCGGCTGCCGACCAGCTCGTGCAGCCGTTGCTGCGGCCGGCTGCATAATCCACCAGCGTACCGAAGGTCACATAGCCCTTCGCGTCAGCATGCGGGCTCGCCGCGTCCCTGCGTCGGCAAAGTCCGCGCAGCACTTGTGCCGGATGCCCCCCGATGGCACGGGTCCGGGCATTGGCGGTGTCGCCTTCGCCATCGAACTGCACGAAGGGACGGGAGAATGCAACGATTTGCCCGGATGAGCGATAGTAGCCCTTGAAGGAGGCGCGCGCTTCGGCCGTCACATAGGATCCCCCTGTGGTCAGAAGTGCGTCGCGCGCATTGCCGAAGTTCTTCGCGCATTCGCGGCCGTTCGAGACATCCACGATGCCGCTGAGGTTCCGGCCGCTGCCATGGCCGGCCGAGAAGGCGCGGAACGACTGGTCCGCCTCGCAGATCATGTAGAAGCGTTCGCCGATCCGCCCGTTGCCGAGATCGCTCGGACGCGTCGCATCCATCGCGAAGTAGCAGGGGTTCTTGACGATGCCGGAGGCGACCTTGCTGCGATAGAGCGCCTGCGCCCGCTGCAGGATGATCGGAGCGATCTGCCCGTCGCCATCGCCGACATGGGGCCTGAGCCAGTCTGGCAGCCCGGCCGGTGGTGCCGCTTCCGCCGCCCCAGGGATGGCCAAGCCTATGGCGAGGACGGAACCCGTCATTGAGAATAGACGGCGCAACAGCATTTTTCGGATCACGTCCTCGCCTCCGCAATAAGCAAGGCGTCTATCGGCGGATCGTGGCAGATTGAAGCAGAACTACGTATCATCGTCTGGATCTGCGTCTCGCGGCGCGGTCGAGTGCCGCTTGTAGACGAGCGTCGTCCTCTCTTGACGGCTAACTACGTTATGTTATCACATTCGTATCAAAACGTTATTTTATAACGGAGTTGGCGGCATGGACGCGAGCGCGTCGGAGGAAAGGCAGGCGCTGCGGCCCGGTCGTAACCAGCAACTGGTCTATGACGCGATGCTAAAGTCCGGCAGACCCATGCGAGCTTACGAGCTGCTCAAGTTGCTGCACGCCGATGGCATTCGCTCGCCGCTCCAGGTCTACCGCGTGCTGGACAAGCTCGTCCGCGAGGGCAAGGCGCGCAAGATCGAAACCCTGCACGCCTTTGCGATCTGCGGAAAGCCGAGCAATGGAGGCGGGCAGGTGGCGGTGACAATCTGCACGCAATGCGGCCAGACCGACGCGATCGAGGATGCTGAGCTGAAACGGCAGCTCGCTAAACTGTCACGCGGCTCCGGCTTCCTTGCAGAGACGGCGACCGTCGAGCTCGCCGGCCTTTGTCTTGGTTGTCAGGAGGTCGAGGCATGACGAAGATCCCGGTCTTCCTCCTGACCGGCTTCCTGGGCGCGGGAAAGTCGACGCTCCTGAACCGCGTCCTCGGCGATCCGGCGTTTGCCGATACGGCGGTCATCATCAATGAGTTCGGCGATGTGGCGATTGACCATGACCTTGTCCGCCAAGGCCGCTCACGTGTGTCGCGCACGACGACCGGTTGCCTGTGCTGCACGATCGGCAGCGACATCCGCTCGACGCTCTGCGAACTCCATGAACTGGCCGCCGCCGGTGAGGCCTCTTTCTCGCGAGTCATCGTCGAAACAACTGGGCTCGCTGACCCCGCACCTCTCGTGAACGAACTCATTCCGGGCGGAACGCCGGCGATGGGGCTGCGTGATCACTTGGTCGCTCGTCATTTCGACCTTGCGGGCGTCGTCACCCTTGTCGATTTCGTTACCGGGGACCTCTCTATCGAGAACCATTTCGAGGCGGGCAAGCAGGTGGCTTTCGCCGATCGGATCGTCCTGACGAAGATGGATCTCGCCCGCGACCCGGTGACCTTGAAAGACATCGACGCCCTCAAGTCGCGCCTCGCCGTCCTGAACCCTGCCGCGCAGATCTGCGACGGCAAGGATCCGTCGGCGCTCTTTCTACCGCGCCGCTATGCACCCGTCGCCTTGGGCGAGGACGTGGCCGGCTGGCTGGCGCTCGAGACCGCACTGCGCGTAGAGGGCGCTGCGCATGGGGCCGGCGGCGAGGCTTCGCCGCCATCGTTGTTCGACCGCCATGGCGGGCGCATCCGCACCTTCACAATCATTCGCGACGAACCGATAGCGGAGAAGGCGATCCAGCATTTCCTCGCCGTGCTCACTGGCCATGCCGGCCCGCGCCTGCTTCGCGCCAAGGGCCTGATCGCGATCGCCGAAAATCTCGAGCGGCCCCTCGTGGTCCATGCCGTCCAGCATGTCGTGTATCCGCCGGTGCGGCTCGAGGACTGGCCGAGCGAGGATCGCCGGACGCGGCTCGTCTTCATCACCGACGGGATCGATCCCGAACCGGTGCGCGAGCTTTTCGAATCCACCCTCGATCCCGACGCAAACCCCTTCCGTCAGATCCTCGCAGCCCTCGGCAAGGGCGTGTCCGAAACGCTTCGCTCGCGAGCGGCAAGTCTTCGCCTTCCGCGTGCCCGGCGAAACGCCAACTGACATCACCGGAGATTGCCTCATGCCCCTTCCGCAGACACCTCAGACGCTCGTCACCGTCCTCACCGGCTATCTCGGAGCCGGCAAGACGACGCTCTTGAACCGCATCCTTTCCGAACAGCACGGCAAGAAATACGCCGTCATCGTCAACGAGTTCGGCGAAGTCGGTATCGACAACGACCTGATCGTCGACGCCGACGAGGAAGTGTTCGAGATGAACAACGGCTGCATCTGCTGCACCGTGCGCGGTGATCTCATCCGCATCATTGAAAGCCTGATGCGCCGGCGCGACCGTTTCGACGCCATCATCATCGAGACGACTGGGCTCGCCGATCCGGCTCCCGTCGCCCAGACATTCTTCGTCGACGACGAGGTTCGCCAGAAGACGAAGCTCGACGCCATCGTGACCGTCGTCGACGCCAAGCACCTTCTCGGTGAGCTAGATCAGGCCCATGAGGCGCAGGAACAGCTAGCGTTCGCCGATATTGTCATTCTCAACAAGGCCGACCTAGTGACCCCGGACGAGCTGAAGACGGTCGAAGGGCGGATACGCAAGATCAACCCGACGGCGGTCATTCGTCAGTCCACGCGCTGCGACGTGCCGCTCGATCAGGTGATGAACCAGAACGCGTTCGATCTTGCACGCGTCCTCGAGATCGAGCCAGAGTTTATGGACGAGGTCCATGACCACGAGCACGACGATGCCGTGACGAGCTTCTCGCTGACCAGCCGCGAGCCGCTTGATCCCGAAAAGTTCTTTCCCTGGATCCAGTCCGTCGCCCAGCACTTCGGCATCGACATGCTCCGCATGAAGGGAATCATCGCCCTTGAGGGCGACGACGACCGATATGTAATCCAGGCCGTCCACATGCTTCTCGAAGGGGATCACCAGCGCGCCTGGAAGGCCGACGAGGCGCGGCTCAGCCGCATCGTCTTCATCGGTCGCAATCTGCCGCGGGAGATCATCGAAGACGGATTCATGAAGTGCCGGGCAAGGGTCGAGGCGGTCGCGTAGCGCAAACTTCTGCGGGGACTCGGCGCGAGCCGGGTTCCTGCATCGACGGGTTGAGAAAGCTCCAGCGTGTCCGAAAACCCCCTTGCCCCCCGCAGCCGCGCCCTTCCGCGGAGACTGAATGAAATCAAGGCCTGGACTCGAAGCATCTATGATCTCGACGACGGCGTGGCGATATCGGTGGCCGAGATCGCCTGCCGGGACGAGGACTGTCCCGATATCGAAACCGTCATTGGCATCATGCGTCCGGGCGAGCAGATCGAGATAGTGCGTGTACACAAGCTGCTCGTTGATATTTTATTTGACGACCTAAAGCAGATCGCGAGTTGATCTTCCACCCATTGCGTACGCTGCGATGGACCAAGTCTGCCGCAGCTTGCGTCGGATGCGGCTGACCAATCCAGATGGTCGGAAAGAACTGTCCCCGATCGCCGTGCTTCGCGTTCTTGTCGAACGCGGGACGGCACTGCACCTTCGACAGGATGGCTGCTTGAGGAACGAAAGTGTTGAGGAACTCGAGTGGGCCTGGAACGGGCAGACCGTCCGGATCGGCGTCACGTCGGTGGGGCAAGGCCCATTGGTGCTGCTTCTGCCGGCCCTCAGTTCCATCTCGACGCGCCAGGAGTTTGCGCCGCTTCAGCGGCGTCTGGCGGCCAGTTTTACGACGGTGTCGGTCGATTGGCCTGGCTTCGGCGATCTGCCCCGGCCCGCAATCGCATGGTCGCCCACCGCACTGTCGGCCTTTCTGGACCACGTTCTGGACGAGGTCCTGCAGGCGCCATACGCCACGCTTTCAGCAGGACATGCCGCAAGCTACGTACTGGATAGCGAGAGAGAGCGTACGGGCCGAGCAGGTCGCCTCGTACTTCTCTCACCCACCTGGCGCGGACCTCTGCCGACGATGTTTGGCAGGCGCCTGCCGATCTTCCGGCGAGTGGCTCAGGCGGTTGATCTTCCCGTGTTGGGAGAAGCTCTCTACCGCACCAACGTCAATGCGCCGATGATCCGGATGATGGTTGGTGCACACGTGTATCGTGACCGGAGGCGGTTGACACCGGATTGGATGAAAAGCAAACGCTGCGTGACCGATGCGCCCGGCGCGAGACACGCTTCACTCCGTTTCGTGACGGGCGGACTCGATCGTTTCAATAGCCGAGAGCAATTTCTTGATGCAGCGAGAGCTTGCCAAGCGCCTATTGACGTCATCTATGGCGACGACTGTCCGCCCAAGTCCAAGGCTGAGATGGATGCGCTGGCGGCCCTGCCGAACGTCCACTCGAGCATCGTGACAGAGGGCAAGCTCTCCTTCTACGAGGAATTTCCTGAGGAGACCGCCTCCTTAGTGATCAGCCGCCTTGCCTCTCGACCAGGCGATCGGACTTCGACGGCAAAAAGCGTCTGATAGTTTGAAGCGTGCCGCATCAGGGGCAGGCGACGTTTACTTTCGTCGACAACAGCTCGGCATAGTTGATGCCGTCCGCCGGAATGGTCTGCGACTTGCTTAGGCCCGCGACCTGATTCAGCCAGGCGCTGGCACCATCCGTTGGCGTGTCGGACGAGATCGATGAGCGACAGCCCTTTGGCATGTCGGTAAGGAGGGCGTGCTCGTCGCTGCCGACATCGAATGAGACGTAGAAACTCGGATCGTAAATCGACAGGGTGAGATTTGCTCGTGTAAGCTTCAAGGGCTTGACGACGGCCATCTCCGTCAAGAGCACCAAGTGGCCGTTCTCGAAGAGAACGCGGAAATTGCTTGGAGCGGTCAGCGCGACAGGTCTCCCTGCGTCCTTCAGGAATGTGAAGAAATTATAGTCCTTCGCCGACCCGAGGACAGTCTGACCAATCTCGGTTAACTCGGCCGGTTCGAGCTTGTTGTTTGCGTTAGCATCGAAGTCCATTAGTAGAGACGATGAGAACATCTCGTCGAAGACCCAGCCTGTCCTAACCAGATTAAGTTTATCCTTTCCGTCGCCGACGAACTGAACCGTCGCGGTGACGAAGACGTGCGGATGAGCTGTCGCTGGAGCGGCAAATAGCAAGATCATCATAGAGGCAGCCGCGACGGCAATGCCACCTTGTCCGAGAGATGCGCCAACAGTCATTCAAAACTCGCTTTCGGTCCGACTTGCAGCAGCTCCGAATGGCAGGATCATGACCCCTCATCGGCAGCAAAGCACCGAGCCTGAAGCCCATCCGGCTGACGAACTGTCGCCATAGTATGGGAGTGAGTGCTCAGGCGCGGATCGGAAGGAAGCATGATGGCAGGCACAGGAAGGGCGGGCAGCATCGTCGGTGTCTGGCTCGCCTCAGCCGTCCCGGTACTGGCTCATCCACACGTCTTTGTCGATGCGAGAATGACGATCCAGGGCGACGGCCACGGCCGTCTCACGGGCCTCACGAACGTTTGGGCCATGGACGAACTGTTCTCCGCCAGCGTCATACCGGATTTCGACGCCAACGCGAACGGTAAGCTCGACAAGACCGAACTGGCGGCCGTGGGCGAACAGGTGCGCAAGTCGATTGCGGAATGGTCCTTCTATACCTTCGTCAAGGTCCAGGGTGAGGAGGTCGCGCTCCTTCCTCCGAAGACATTCCAGGTCGAGTGGGATGACAGGACCGGCAAATTGCTATTCCGCTTCGATATGCAGCTTCGCAAGCCAATCAACCTGACGACGACGCCGGTGACGCTGACTGCTTTCGACAAGACGTACTTCGTCGCATTCGATTTTCCAGATGCCGCCAGATTCACCCTGAAGGGTATGCCAGCCGCCTGCCACCATGAGATGGTCGCGCCGACACCCGACGAAGCCGAAAAGATCTGGATGGACACCCTCTCGAAGCTGAGCCCCGACGAAGCGCCTCCGGAGGACGGGATCAACTTTTCGGAGGCTTTGGCAACGCGGCTCGAAGTCGATTGTCGGGCTCCTCTCCTGGCGAAATCCCAGCTTCGCGAGTGATTCCTCGGTGGGTGGTAGCAGCAGTGCGTGGCCCGGCATGGCGTCCCTGCCACCGACGAAGCAGCCACGTCGTTCCCGATCCGGCCGCCAGCCCCCGTATCTCAATTGAAGTTTTGGATTCCCCCCGCGAGCAGCGCGATGCCGACCAGAAGCAAGAGCGTCGAACCGGCAACCTCAAGCGAATCGACGAGCCAGATGCGGCTCCCTCCGGCGCGCAAGACGGCGCCTTTGGCGAAGACGGCGAGAGCTGCTATGGCCGAGACTGTGATCGCCGTACCAAGGGCCATCGCGAAGACTGACAGGAGACCCCCCAGCCAAAGATCGTTGATCAAAGCGAAGGTCAGAACGACGATCGCGCCAGAGCATGGACGCAGACCCATGGCGAGCACCGCCGAGGCCATTGAGCGGAAAGAAAGGCGACTGCGAGACAGTTGCGCCGGATCCGGCATGTGGGCGCGGCCGCATCCGCACTCATCGACGTCTCCCCGGCAGACGTCCGACGCGAAACCACGCGCAGCCGCAAAGCCGTGGGAGCCGCTGCCAAGTGTCGAGAACCGACCGGGCAGGCCTGCGAGAGCCGGTTCCGAGAAGGACTGCGCCGGCACCGCCACGGGATGGCGCGCAAGACGCCCGAGCTTGCGGACCAGAAGCCAGGCTCCGAATGACGCGACGAGGGCGTAGGATGTCATCTCCACAACATCGGACGCCATGGTCATTGACACCCCGGTGCCGCGAAGAACGAGCCAGCCGGCGCTGACGATCGCCAGAGCGGAACAGGCCTGAACGAGCGAGGAGATGAGACACAGTAGGATGCCACGTCGAAGCTGCACCTTGTTGGCGAAGATATAGCTGGAGATCACCGCCTTGCCGTGTCCGGGGCCGGCGGCGTGGAAAATGCCGTAGACGAAGGACACTCCGACGAGGACAGCGATCCCACCAGGCTCGGTCTTCATCGCGACGAGGGAGTGGCGCAGAGCGGTGAAGAACTCCCGTTGATAGCCGATCAGAACGGCGAAGAAGCCGCCCATGATACCGCTCGTAGGTGGCGTGACCTCGGCACTACCGATGCCGATCGAGGACTTCGCCAGCGCCGGTCCGGCCGCCGTGACAGCCAGGGCTAGGGTCGCGACCGCGATTACCTGAAGCGCCAGGTTCCGGTATCGCGCCGCCTGCGACGCTGCCAGTCTCGCCGCTCTCCGGAAGTCCCCCATCGACCTCTCCATGTTCCCCGTCCCGTCTTCGACATCAAGACCGTGGCCGAACTTGGAAGCGATGGCGTTTCGGGGCTGAAGCATCGCAATCGACGCGCGACAGCAAGGGGGGCTGTCATCGCACTGCAAAAATCCTGGAATAATTCTAGGTCGCAATGCGTAACAACATTACCAACCATGATTTTTCCATCAAAGGATCCCCATCTCATGACCGAGCCATCAACGCTCTCGCGCCGTTCCGTCATCAAGGTCATCGGGGGAGGACTGATCGCGCTTCCCATCTCCCGCATGGCCTATGCCGATGGTGTCATGCAGGCGACGCACGGCTCTGCCGCCGGCATGCCGGGCACGGCGCTGTTTGAAGGCATGGCCGCGCCGGCTTTGAACGATCCCGATGCCATGGCCCGCGTGACGGTGGGCTCCAAGCTGACGCTCAAGGGCGCCGACGGGGCCGCCAAGTCCGCCGACCTTTCCTACCAGGCGTTCTTCAAGACCGGCGACAAGGTGCCGTCGAAGGACGGCGAGATGGTGGTCGCCGGCGGCTATTACGACATCCACGGCCGGCCGATCATGGACACTTCCGAGGCCGGCATCTCGCGCCAGATGTTTTCGGACTGCCCGGACGGCATGACCCTGCTGCAGCCGATCGAGGGCGCCGACAAGGCCGCTCTCGGCGTCACCGGCAACCCGGTCTTCGCCGTCGTGCAGTTCGAATATACCAGCCGCAACCTCGCCAAGGAGGACATGTACGGCCGCCTGCCTTCGCCGATCGCGGTCATGACCTTCGACCAGGATCCCAACACCGGCCATCTCAAGCTGGTGCGCTACGACAATGTCGACACCGCGCCCTCGCACGGCCTGTGGATCACCTGCGGCGCCTCGCGCTCGCCCTGGAACACCCATCTGTCGTCGGAGGAATACCCGACCAACGCCTTTGCCTGGGACGAGGACGAGCAGTTCCTCGCCTATATCGCCAACCTCTACGGTGATCCGGAGGCCGCCAAGGATCCGGCCAAGGCCAACCCCTATCTCTACAACCACATCCCCGAGGTGAAGGTCGCGGCCGACGGCACCGGCACCGTCACCAAGCACTACTGCCTCGGCCGGATCTCCCACGAGCTGGTGCAGGTCTGCCCGGACAGCCGCACCGTCCTGATGGGCGACGACTTCACCAATGGCGGCGCCTTCATGTTCGTTGCCGACAATGCCGAGGATCTCTCCGCCGGCAATCTCTATGCCGGCAAGTGGCACCAGACCGACGGCAAGGGCCCCGGCGCGGCGGATCTCACCTGGATCCATCTCGGCCACGCCACCAGCGACGAGGTCGAGACATTCGCCAAGACCCTCAAGGCCACCGACATCATGGAGCGCGTGACCGAGGATCCGAAGGACGCCTCCTTCACCAAGATCCCCTATTCGGGAAAGACCGAATGGGTGAAGCTGAAGCCGGGAATGGAACAGGCCGCGGCCTTCCTCGAGACCCATCGCTACGCCGCGCTCAAGGGGGCGACACTCGGCTTCACCAAGTGGGAAGGCACCACCGTCAATGCGGCCGACAAAAAGGCCTATGTGGCGATGAGCTACATCTACAAGACGATGACTGACGGCTCGACCGACATCAAGGTTGAGGGCCCGGCTGCCGGCGCCGTCTACCAGATCGATCTTTCGGGCGGCGTAGCGGACGATGCCGGTCGCGCCATCGACTCCCAATGGGTGCCGATCCACATGGCCGGCCTACCCGGCATGACGGGCGAGGACCTCGCCGAAGCCGACGCCCTCGGCAACAAGGCCAACCCCGACAAGGTCTCGAATCCGGACAACATAAAATATTCTGAGGACATGCGTACCCTCTTCGTCGGCGAGGACAGTGGCATGCACGTCAACAACTTCCTGTGGGCCTACAACGTCGACACCGGTGCGACCGCCCGCATCCTTTCCACCCCCTCGGGTGCGGAATCGACCGGTCTCCAATCCGTCGACAACATCAATGGCTGGACCTACATCATGTCCAACTTCCAGCACCCGGGCGATTGGGAGAAAGGCCTGCACGACAAGGTCAAAGACGTGCTTGAGCCGCTGATAAATGCGAACTACGCCGACCGCTACGCGGCGCAGGTCGGCTATGTCGCCGGTATGCCGCGGACGGGAAACCTTGGATAGTCGCTGGTAAAAGTGGTTAGCCGTGGCGCCATGGAAGAAATGCGCCGGCAATGAGACTGCCGCGCGCTGTGCCGCGCCTGTTGTACGAAAGACGGAAGTGGTCCCCCCGCGATCTCGCGGAAGCGAGCCGGGGGGACGAGCCGTTGCCGGCTAGGCCGTGGGCGTCGATTAGCGTGCCGCCCTCAGGGATGTGGGCTCGTCGGCCGCCGTATCGGCCTCGACGATCCTGACACGAGAGGCGTGGGATGCTGTAAAAATGCCGCCGACGCTGACCATGAACTGCGAAGCGGCACTACCGAAGGTGACGCGGTCCGAGCCGATTGGACTCAACCGACCTCATCGGCGCTCGGGAGTGCGCCCGCCTGATGTGAACCTGTCCCCTGGCTTTCTTCCCGCCCACGGCGGTGAAGTGTTTGCTTCGACCCAAGGCAGAAGTCGAACAGGCGTCGGGGCCAGGTGGCCTGTAATGATCGGGTACTGCCTAAGCTTCTCACGCAAGAGGCTGAGGCCCGCGACGTTGGTGTAGCGCGTCTGCGTCTCGCCGGACCCTAGACGCCCCGACAAGTCATCGATGATGGCGATCTCGACGCCCAGTTGCTTGAGGGTGTTCGCCAAGCCATGACGGAATGCGTGGATCGTTCGCTCCCAAAGGCCATCCGCCAAAACGGGAGAGGCTTTTAACAGGGGTACAAAGTCCTTGTAGAAACGATCTCCGGGATCGTTTGTCTTCAAGGCCGGCGAGTAGAGTTCTGGAAACAGCCTCTCGTGCCCTAGCCTCTCGATTGCCGCGACGTAGTCCATGAAACCGAGCCGGACCAGCTCGTCCGGGACGGGCAGCAGTCTGTCGGACTGCGGATTCTTGATGGTGCGGAATGTGTTGTTGCGGATGTGGATGGCCGGTCCGTTCGCGGTGGCGATGACGTCCCGCGTGGCCAGTCCGGCGAACTCGTTCCTGCGCGCGCCGAGATACACGAAAAGAACCGGCAGGAAGTAGCTGGCGCTGTGGAAGACGGCCTTCCCCGGCTTGTCCTGGTTGAACTCGTCGAGGCAGCCGGTGAAGACCGGAAGGTCGAAGATCGGGCGGATAGCCTCCGGGGACGGCTTAACCTGTTCCAGGCGGATCGTCCCGAGCTTAGGTTTTGCTGGCCGGAGATCGTCCAGCGCCCAGTCGCCGACGGTGTAGCCGTTGGCCCTGACATGGCGAAGGAACGTGTCGAGATTGCCAAGATGTTTCCGGATCGTAGCCGCGGACAGGCCCACGGAATACGACGGCTTGTTCAATCGTACGGCTCGGGCCACCTGCTCCGCCGCGAATGCTCGCAAGGCTGCGGGCTTCATGATCCGTAGTCGGGCGCTTTTGCCGTAATGCGTCGGGATGTCGTTGAAGTGCTGCCGCAAGGCGGCGATGTGGTGCTGCCGGATTTCACCCGAGTGCAGGACGCCGCACTCATCGAGGATGTCGCGGAGGGTGACGACCAGCACATGGGCATCCTTGGCGCTTGCGTCAGTCCAGTTGTTACCCTTGTTTTTACGCAGCTTGGTGAACTCGGCTTCGAAGTCTGCAAGTCCCAGTACGAGTGCAGCGCGGTTTGCCTCCTCGGCCGCCGCGACCGGCGCCGCGGAAATGATTTCCTCGCCAAGAGCAGGACCACCGGCCGGAGCTTCTGGCGCCGCGCGTTCCGCCGGCGACGCCGGGCTGGTTGGGGCCTGACTCCGATCTGGGTCGGCTGAAGGCACAGCGTTGCCGCCCGCTAGCTCCGGCTCCTGCGATGCCGCTTCTCCTGAAGATGCGTCGGGCTCCTCGGCAGGAGCGGGCTGCGTGGCGTCAGGCAGAAACTGCGGCCGCTCGTCTTCCGGAAGCGTCGAAGCAGTAAGGGCGTTCTGGCGGCGGTCGATCAGAGGCCAGCGAGTCCCGACGTTCAAGAGCGCGTCCGCCTTGGCGCGGAAGATCTCCATCTTGGCGCGCTCGCGGTTGGCGATCGTGTCCGGAAGGCCGACCTCCGACATCTGCTGGCGAATTTCACGATCGAAGACAGGGTTTTGAGCAGCGGCCTGTTCCGAGCGATGGGTCGCCGCAATGACGGCGATGTGCGGGTCCGGGATCCCGTTGCGGGTCAGGATAGCGCGTCCTGGGCAATCCTTGTCCAAAGTCAGCCGTCGACCCGTCCCGAAGAGCTGGAGCAGGCGGTAAGCCCACCCCACCTCGATATCCGCTTCCATCTCCCTGACGTCGTCGTAGGTGCCGGCGTAGCGCGCAGCGAAGGCAAGGTCCTCAAGATGCGCCGTCATGCGCTCGATTTCGGAGCGGAAGAGCTGGTCGAGTTGAGACTTCGTGGTCATACCGCAGGAGCGTCTCGCGCTGAGTTCGGCGAGGAGAAGGTTGAGACGGCGGGCCATATAGGCCGCCTTGCCGTGGTCGGACTGGCGAAGGCTGTGGCAGAGCCTCGCCGTCTTCGGGATTTCCGAAAACCATACAGGAACCCTGGCGCGCCAATAGAAGGTATGCCCGCGCCGTTCAAGGTTCTGGACGTCGTGTCGCGTTGCCACCGAACTGCCCCTCACGCTGGCCGGAGCACGCCATGGGCATCAGCTCCGGGCATCAGATTTGGGCCCAAGCGACAACAGGAGCGGCCGAGAGGATTCTCAGCCGGAGAGAAAGGTCAACGATCACAAGAGGTTGGCATTCCCGCGAGGGGAGCTGGCTGGGGGACCTGGATTCGAACCAAGACTAGCGGAGTCAGAGTCCGCTGTTCTACCCTTAAACTATCCCCCAGCAGGGCCGAGCGCGTCGGTGGGCGCTGTATAATGGCTCCGACCCGGACTGTGAAGCCCGTGCGACAACTTTCTGTCACGCGGCAGGCGCCGGCGGCTTGGCCCGGCGTGGTCGCAGCGCAGCGGTCCGAGCCCTTGATCGGTTCCGACGGCAGCAGCGCAGCGACGTCGCGTGGCCGCGGCGGGCTAGGAGCTGGCACACGG
The DNA here is from genome assembly GCF_024519155.1 of Mangrovibrevibacter kandeliae. GTDB lineage: Bacteria > Pseudomonadota > Alphaproteobacteria > Rhizobiales > Rhizobiaceae > Mangrovibrevibacter > Mangrovibrevibacter kandeliae. The sequence continues at coordinate 88,462 of NZ_JANIFJ010000004.1, forward strand.
CACCTGTGCACGCGCCCCGCGCAGCCTTGTGCTTCCCCAAGGGCTTGCTACACTCGCGTTCGACTGAGGGACGAGAGGCGCCTGTGCCAGCCCAACCGGCCGCGCGGCGCCGGAGAGACGTAGTGAGTAGTCATGAGCATCACGGGAGAAACTATCCGCCGGTCACGCTAGTCAGGGATAGTTCCGGGTCCCGCGGGGATCCGCTCGTCAAGGGAGTCCGCGCCGAGACCGGCGTCACACGGCCGGCCGTGCGTCAGCAGCCAGCGCAGGAGGCAATCGTCGCCGCGCCGCGGGAAGCGGCTGCGCCGCCGCCGAAGCACGAGCTGCCGACGAAGCGCCAGAAGCGGCGCCGCCGCAAGGCGAGCGGCGCACCGGCGACGGCCGTCGCTGGTCCCGACACGGTCGACGCGCTCGATCCGCTCACCGACGATGCCGGCGGCGGCGGGAGAAAGCGCCGACGGCGACGTCGGGCCGGCAGCAAGCGCCCGGCGGTGACCGAAGCCGCATCGACGCCGACCGTCGATGCGCCGTCTTGGCGCAATGGAGCGGCCGTGGCCGACACGGCCCCGGCTCCCGCGGCGCAGGAGCGGGTGCGTCCCCCGGTCTATGCGGCGCTCGATCTCGGCACCAACAATTGCCGCTTGCTCGTCGCGGTGCCCACCCGGCCCGGCCAGTTCCGGGTCATCGACGCCTTCTCGCGCATCGTCCGGCTCGGCGAGGGGCTGAGCCGCACCGGCCGGCTGGGGCAACCGGCGATGGACCGGGCCATCGCCGCGCTCACCGTCTGCAGCCAGAAGCTCGCGGCCCGCTCGGTCGCAGGCGCCCGGCTGATCGCGACGGAAGCCTGCCGCGCCGCGGCCAACGGCGACGAGTTCATCGAGCGGGTGAAGCGCGAGACCGGCCTCGAGCTGGAGATCGTCAGCCGCGAAACGGAGGCGCGCCTCGCCGTCTCCGGCTGCGGCTCGCTGGTCGACCGCTCGGCCAAGGGCGCCGTGCTCTTCGACATCGGCGGCGGCTCATCGGAGATCGCGCTCCTCGACCTCTCCTCCGGCCCGACCCGGCGCCTGTCCAACCACATCGTCGCCTGGACCTCGCTGCCGGTCGGCGTCGTGTCGCTGGCCGAGCGGCACGGCGGACGCGACGTGACGCCGGCGCTGTTCCAGTGCATGGTGGACGAGGTCATCGGCGAGATCGACCGCTTCGAGGGCCGCTCGCGGCTGGGCGCCATCGTCGGGACCGAGCGGTTCCATCTCCTCGGCACCTCCGGCACGGTGACGACGCTCGCCGGCGTGCATCTCGGCCTCGAGCGCTACGACCGGCGCCAGGTCGACGGCCTGTGGCTGACAGACGAGGAGGTCGACCGCCTGGTCGCGACGTTGTGCTCCTGGACATTCGAGGAGCGCGTGGCCAACCCGTGCATCGGCAGCGACCGGGCCGACCTCGTGCTCGCCGGCTGCGCCATCCTGGAGGCGATCCGCAAGGTCTGGCCGGCCCGGGCGCTGCGGGTGGCCGATCGCGGCCTGCGCGAGGGGCTGCTGACCGAGATGATGGTGGCGGACGGCGTCTGGCGGCGCGGCGGAGCGGGTGAACGGGCAAGGCGCGGAGCATGACGACCAAGAAGACCGGCGGCGGACGTGGGCTCACCGTCCACGTCAAGAAAAAGCACGGCGTCACCGCCTCCTCGCGCCGCTGGCTCGAGCGCCAGCTGAACGACCCCTATGTCCGCCGCTCCAAGGCGGAGGGCTACCGCTCGCGCGCGGCCTACAAGCTGATCGAGATCGACGAGCGCCACAAGCTGCTGAAGCCCGGCCAGCGGATTGTCGACCTCGGCGCGGCGCCGGGCGGCTGGTGCCAGGTGGCAGTGAAGGCGACTGGCTCGACGGCAGAGGACCTGCGGGTCGTCGGCATCGACTACCTGCCGGTCGATCCGATCCCCGGCTCGGAGATCCTGGAGCTCGATTTCCTCGACGACAGCGCGCCCGAGCGGCTTCTCACAGCGCTCGGCGGGCCGCCCGACATCGTCCTGTCCGACATGGCGGCGCCGACCATCGGCCATCGCCGCACCGACCACCTGCGCACGATGCACCTCGTCGAGGTGGCGGCCGACTTCGCCGTGCGCACGCTGAAGCCAGGCGGCCACTTCCTGACCAAGACCTTCCAGGGTGGCACCGAAGCCGACGTGCTGGCGATGCTGAAGCAGCATTTCGCCAGCGTCCACCACGTCAAGCCGCCGGCCTCGCGCGAGGATTCGGTCGAGCTCTATCTCCTGGCGAAGGGGTTCAAGGGGCGCCGCGACCGGCCGCGGGATGACACGGAGCCGCAAAGCGCGGACGCCGACGCCGACGCGGAGCGGTCGCCGCTCGGCTGACGGCAGGCGGCGTGCTCCCGGCTCACTCGGCCGGCAGGCGCCGTCCCGAGACCTCGTCGCCCGCGTCGACCGGCAACGGCAGGAAGAAGAGCGCTGCCGCAGCGGTGATGACGCCGACCACGACGAAGGCGAGCGAGAAGTCGGCGAGCGTCGAGTGGTCGCGCCCGGCCATCAGCATCTCGCCCTCGAGGATCGCGCCGGCCACCGCGACGCCGCTGGCGATGGCAATCTGCTGGGCGGTGCCGAGGATCGCCGTCGCGTCCCCCGCCCGCTGCGCCGGCACGTCGGCGAAGGCGAGCGTGTTGGCGCCGGTGAAGAAGAGCGAGCGGAAGAAGCCGCCGACGAGCAGGATCACCGACAGGAGCGCCAGCGGCGAGGTCGGGCCGAACAGCGCGATCATGCCGGTCATGGTGCCGCCGACCACCGAGGTGAGGAGCATCGCGCCGCGGAAGCCGAGTTGCTTCAGCATCGGCTTGGCGACGAACTTCATGGCGATCGCGCCGCCGATCGAGGCGACGGTGATGAGGCCGGACTCGAAGGGCGAGTAGCCGAAGCCGAGCTGCAGCATCAGCGGCAGCAGGAAGGGCAGGGCGCCGGCCCCGACCCGGAAGAAGAGGCCGCCGAGGATCGCGGCGCGCAGCGTCGGGATCTCGAAGAGCGACAGCACCAGCACCGGACGCTCCACCCGCCGCGCGTGACGCACATAGATCGCGGCGGCGAGGAAGCCGAGGAGCGCCAGCGCGATCCCGACGATCGGCGGCAGCGCCGGCAGCGAGATCACCGAGAAGCCGAAGACGATGCCGGCGCAGGCAAAGCCGGACAGGACGAAGCCGACGAGATCGTAGTGGATGCCCTTGATCCGGTCGACGCGCGGCAGGAAGCGCGTCGCGAGCCAGATGCCGACGAGGCCGATCGGCAGATTGATCAGGAAGATGTAGCGCCAGTCGGCGAAGGTGGTGATGGCGCCGCCGACCGGCGGGCCCACCAGCGGACCGATCATCGCCGGGATCGAGAACCAGGCCATCGCACCGACGAGGTCGGATTTCGGGATCGCGCGCACCAGAAGCAGGCGGCCGACCGGGGTCATCATCGCCCCGCCCATCCCTTGCAGGAAGCGCGCCGCGACGAAGCCCTCCAGCGATCCGGCGAAGGCGCAGGCGAGGGAGCCGGCCATGAACACGCCGATGGCGAGACGGAACACGAAGTTCGGCCCCCAGCGGTCGGCGACGCGGCCGGAGATCGGAATGAAGATCGCGAGCGCCACGTAGTAGCTCGTCAGCGCGAGCTTCAGCGCGATCGGGCTGGTGCCGATGCTGGCGGCGATGGCGGGGAGGGACGTGGCGATTACCGTCGAGTCCATGTTTTCCATGAACAGCGCGACGGCCAGCACCATCGGAACGATACGTTGCAAGGGGAGCCTCGGAAGTCAGGCAAGCACTTACGGCTCAACGCCGGACTGTCAACCAACCTTATCGTGCCGACCTGACGCCGGGCTCAACTCCGCGTGCATCACCTTGACGCAGGCGGCCCGCGCTCCTGCTTTCCCGCAGCACCGCGGGACGTGCGCGCGCTTTGCCGCGTGACGCGGGATCCGCAGGCCGGACCGGGCATGGCGAGGCGATCGGCCGGTCCCTACACCACACTGTCGAGGGAGAGAACGATGACGGAAAAGACGGGCATGACACGCCGCGTGGCCTTGCAGGCGGCGGCCGCTGTTGCAGGTGGGATCGCAGGCGTGGGCGCGGCGACTGGCCTCGCACGGGCGCAATCTTCCACCTCAACCAGCGGATCCTCCATGACTTCATCCGAGACTTCGAACGGCGCGATGACGCCGCAATGGCACCGCGTGTCGCTCGGGGAAGCCAAGGTCACGACGATCCTCGACGGCACCCGTCCGGGTGACGGGCCCTATCCGACCTTCGGCTCGGATCAGTCGGCCGAGGCGATGGCTGCGCTGATGCGGGAAAATTATTTGCCGGAAGACAAGTTCGTGAACATGTTCAACCCGGTCGTGATCGAGATCGGTGGGGAACTCGTCCTGTTCGACACGGGCATGGGTCCCATGGGTCGCGCGAACGGCTCGGGACATCTGCGCAGCGTCCTGCCCCAGGCCGGCTACAAGCCGGAGGACGTCTCGATCGTCGTCCTCACCCACTTCCACGGCGACCACATCGGCGGTCTGATGGAGGAGGACGGCCCGGCCTTTCCGAATGCCCGCTACGTCGCCGGGCAGAAGGAGTGGGACTTCTGGACCTCCGATGCGGCGCGCAGCGGGCCGAGCAGCGGCGGCGCCGACCTCGTGCAGAAGAACGTCGTGCCCCTGAAGGACAAGATGACCTTCATCCGCGGCGGCGACGCGGTGATCGCCGGCATCACCGGCATGGACGCCTTCGGCCACACGCCGGGCCACATGGTGTTCGAGGTCAAGTCCGGCGACCGGACGCTGATGCTGACGGCCGACACCGCCAACCACTTCGTCGCCTCGCTGCAGCGGCCCGACTGGCAGGTGAAGTTCGACATGGACAAGGACATGGCGGCCGCGACGCGCAAGGCGGTGTTCGATCGGATCGCTGCCGAGCGCCTGCCCTTCATCGGCTACCACATGCCGTTCCCCTCGCTCGGCTACGCCAAGAAGGAGGGCGAGGGCTACCGGTTCATCCCGGAGACGTACCAGCTGGAGATCTGAAGGCCCGGTCACGCGACCGCGAGGCGCGCTCTTGCGAGCGCGTCGCTGCAGCGCATGCAGCGACGCCGAGCAGGTGTGACGACCGACACCCGGTCCGTTCGGCTGGAGGGAGCGGCAGTGCGCAGCCGCTCACTGCCCGAAAAGCCGAGGGCTCTGCGCGAGCCCTCGGTGCACCGGGCGTCAGGTGTCGAGGACGCCGCGGGCGGCGAGGTTCTTCATCAGCGCGCGGGCGCCGAAGGTCCACGGCGGCACAAAATCCGACGTCGTCACCGTGTTGGCGAGCGTGCCGAGGAGGGGCGTCGAGATCTCCACGACATCGCCCGGCTTGTGGGTGAAGCCGCCGCCCGGCGTGTCGCGGTCCTGCACCGGGGCGAACATCGTCCCGAGGAAGAGCATGAAGCCGTCCGGATACTGATGGCTGGCGTTCATCGCGTGGCGCACCAGTTCGGCCGGCGCGCGGCTGATCTCGGCCATGTCCGAGCGACCGGACAGGGTGAAGCCTTCGCGGCCGGTCACCGACATTCTCAGCGTCGCGGCCTCGACATCGGCGAGCGCGAAGCTGTCGTCGAACAGGCGGATGAACGGCCCGATGGCGCAGGAGGCGGTGTTGTCCTTGGCCTTGCCGAGGAGAAGGGCCGAGCGGCCTTCGATGTCGCGCAGGTTGACGTCGTTGCCGAGCGTCGCGCCGCGGATCGTGCCGGTCGAATCCACCGCGAGCACGATCTCCGGCTCGGGATTGTTCCAGGCCGAGATCGGGTTGATGCCGACCTCCGCGCCATGGCCGACCGCCGACATCGGCTGCGACTTGGTGAAGACCTCGGCGTAGGGGCCGATGCCGACCTCGAGATACTGCGACCACAGGCCCTCGCGCTGCAGGACGGCGCGCACCTCCTCGGCCGCCGGCGAGCCGGCCTCGATGTTGGCGAGGTTGCCGCCGATCAGGGCGCCGATCCGGGTGCGGATCGTCTGGGCGCGGGCCGGATCGCCGCCGGTGCGCTCGTCGATGACGCGCTCGATCATGCTCTGCGCAAAGGTGACCCCGCAGGCCTTCAGCGCCTGCAGGTCGCAGGGCGCGAGCAGGCAGGGCGCGTCGGCGCCGCTGCGCATCTGGTGCGGCTCGTGCAGGAAGCTCTCGACCGGCCCCAGCGGCTCACCCTCCAGATAGTCGAAGCGCGCGGCCGGATCGTCCTCGAGAAAGTCCGACACCGTCGGCACGCTTCCGGTGACGTCGATCAGCTGGCCATCGCGCAGAATGACGACGGAGGGGCCGCCGAGCTCCGGCCGCCAGACGCGGCCGACGAGCTTGGCGGTGGAGGGAGAGTCAGGCAGCATCAGGGTTCTCTGCAAGGTTCACTGTTCACCATGCCGGGCTTAGCACGGCGGACGGCGACGGTCGCCCTCCGCCGCCGGCGCCGCTGCCATCCTCAGGCTGCGCGTCCGGCTGCCCCTGCGGTGCGGGGCCGCGCGGCGTCGAGCCGTTCGCCCGTCTCCTGGTCGAAGAGATGGATCTTGTCGCGCTGCAGGCGCAGGCCGATCCGCTCGCCCGGGCGGCCGATGGGCCAGTCGCGGAAGGTGCCGGTGGCAAGGTGCTCGCCGAGCCGCATCTGCACCTGCGTCTCGGCGCCGGTCGGCTCCACCAGCTCGATGGTGGCGGTCGCGTCCGCATCCGCTTCGGCCGCGGGCGCGACGTGTTCGGGCCGGACGCCGTAGACCAGTCGCCGGCCGGGGGCGGCGTTCGTGCCGTCCGGCAGCGGCAGGGCCAGGCCGTCGGTCGTACGAAACAGCGGCCGCCCGTCGCCGCGTGCGACCTCGCCCTCGATCAGGTTCATCGAAGGCGAGCCGATGAAGCTCGCGACGAAGAGATTGGCCGGCGTCTCGTAGAGGTCGAGCGGGCGGCCGATCTGCTCGACCCGGCCGCCGTTCATCACGACGATCCGGTCCGCCATCGTCATCGCCTCGATCTGGTCGTGGGTGACGTAGACCATGGTGGTCTTCAGCCGCTGGTGCAGCGACTTGATCTCGCCGCGCATCTGCACGCGCAGCTTGGCGTCGAGATTGGACAGGGGCTCGTCGAAGAGGAAGACGCTGGGGTCGCGCACGATCGCGCGGCCCATCGCGACGCGCTGGCGCTGGCCGCCCGAAAGCTCCTTCGGATAGCGCCCGAGCAGCGGGGCGAGGCCGAGGATCTCGGCTGCCCGCCCCACCGCCGCGTCCTTTTCCGCCTTCGGCGCGCCGGCGAGCTTCAGCGAGAAGGCCATGTTCTCGGCGACCGTCATGTGCGGATAGAGCGCGTAGTTCTGGAACACCATGGCGATGTCCCGCTCCTTCGGCGCGAGGTCGTTGACCACCCGGTCGCCGATGCGGATGTCGCCGGCGGTCACTTCCTCGAGCCCCGCGATCATCCGCAGGAGCGTAGACTTGCCGCAGCCCGACGGGCCGACGAGGATGACGAACTCGCCGTCCTCGATGTCGATCGAGACGCCGTGCAGCACCGGGTGGTAGCCGAAGGACTTGCGGACCGACTGGAGCGCGATGCGGGCCATGTGCGGCGACCTTTCCGTTGTGCGCCTCAGCCCTTCACCGCGCCGGCGGTGAGGCCGGAGACGATGTGCTTCTGGGCGGCGAAGAAGACGATGACGGTCGGCAGGATCGTCAGGGTGATGAAGGCGAGGACGAGCTGCCAGTCGGTCGAGAACTCACCCTGGTAGACCATGATGCCGAGCGGCCAGGGGTACTTGTCCTGGCTGTTCAGCATGATCAGCGGCATGATGTAGTTGTTCCACGAGTTCACGAAGGCGACGATGGCGACGGTCGCCAGGATCGGGCGCGACAGCGGCAGCGTGACGTACCAGAAGAAGCGGATGTAGCCCGAGCCGTCGACGAAGGCGGCGTCGAACAGCTCCTTCGGGACGTTGCGGAAGAAGTTGCGGAACAGGAGGATCGCCATCCCCAGGCCGAAGGCGACCTGCGGCAGCACGACGCCCATGTAGCTGTCGAGCAGGCCGAGGTCGCGGATCCGGATGAACAGCGGCAGGATCGCCGTCGCGATCGGGAACATCAGCCCGAGCAGGAAGTAGTTCATCAGGAAGCCCGCGCCGAAGAAGCGGACATGGGCGAGCGTGAAGGCGGCCATCGCCGCGACCGCCAGCGTCAGCGCCGTCGTCAGGCCGGCGATCAGGAACGAATTGCCGAGCATGCGCCAGTAGCGGCTGCTGAACAGGATGTCGCCGTAGTTCGCCCACTGCCATTGCGTCGGCAGGCCGAACGGGTTGACGCGGAGCTCGCCGAGCGTCTTCAGGCCGCCGAGCGCGGTCGTCAGCAGCGGCACCAGCACGATGGCCGCGACGATGAAGAGGCTGCCATAGATGTAGAGCTGCGTGACGAAATCCGGCCGCCTGCGGCTCTCGGCATAGCCGGGCTGGCGCCCGGACGTGGCTGCGAGGTCAGTCATTTTTCATGAAGATCCGTCTGTAGCCGAAGGCGAGCGTCACGCAGATCACGAAGAGGACGACGCCGATGGCGCTGCCGAAGCCGACCTTCATCCGGGTGATCCCGTAGGTGTAGAGGAAGGTCACCATGGTCTGGGTCGAGTTGGACGGGCCGCCGCCGGTGAGCGGCATGATCATGTCGAAGAGCTGCAGCGAGCCGACCACCGCGAAGAACACCGAGAGGCGGATCGTCGGCGACAGCAGCGGCAGAGTCACGTTGGTGAACTTCTGCCAGCCGGTGGCGCCGTCGATGTCGGCCGCCTCGTAGAGCGACTTGTCGATCGACTGCAGGCCGGCGATGAAGAGCATCATGTGGAAGCCGAAATACTTCCAGACGATCACCGCCAGAACGGCATAGATGGCGATGGTGCGGTCGGCGAGGACGTAGGGCGTCTCGAAGCCGAGGAGGCTCGCGATCGAGGCGACGAGGCCGTAGTCGCCGTCATAGATGAAGCGCCAGATCAGGCCGGCGGCGACGTCGGCGAGCACGTAGGGCAGGAAGAAGATCAGCCGGAAGACGGTCGCGCCGGGGATGCGGTGCGAAACGAGCGTCGCCAGCCACAGCGCCAGCGGCAGCTGCAGCGCCAGCGAGATCACGATGATCAGGCCGTTGTTGGTGAGGGCGGTCCGGAAGGCGCCGCTGCGCCACAGGAGCTCGAAGTTCTTCAGGCCGATGAACTCGTCCGGACGGCCGTAGCCACTCCAGTCGAACAGCGAGTACCAGCCGGCCTCGCCGATCGGCAGGATCACGAAGAGGGTGAAGAGCAGGATCGCCGGAGGCAGGAACAGGACGAGCACCGGCCAGGTGCGGCCGATGTTGCGCAGTCCGCCGCTGCGCCGGGCCGGTGCGCGGCTCTGCGCGGCCGGTTCGACGAGCGGGCTCTTGCCCGGGGCGAGGCTGGTCGCTTGCGCCATGAACGGTCTCCGGAACGGGAGAGCCGCGGCGCTGGCGCCGCGGCCCGCGGGCGTCGGACTTACTGGTCGAGCTCGAAGGCGTCCTGGATCTGCTGGGCGGCCTCGTCGGGCTCCATGTTGCCGGAGACGACTTCGACGGTGACGTCGTTGACGACGCGCCCGACCGAGGGGCCGAGATCCTGATCCAGGAAGAGCTGGTGGAACTTCGAGTGGTTCAGCTCGTCCGAGAAGGTCTGCACGATCGGATCCTTCAGGCCCTTGTCGGCGCCCTTGGCGGCCGGGATCAGCTGGCCAGCCTCGGCCATCGCCAGCTCGGCCTCGGGGCCGGTGAAGTACTTCACGAAGTCGATCGCCTCGGGCGAGGCGTTGCGCGACACCGCCCAGCAGTTCACGCCGCCGAAGGTCGAGGAGGGATCGCCGGCGCCGCCATCGACGCTCGGGAAGGCGAAGACGCCGAGATCCTCGCGCGCGATGCCCTTGCCGTCGGCCGCCGCCGCCTTCTGGCGGTTGGCGCTGTCGTCGAAGGAGAGGAGCATCGCCGCCCGGCCGTCGCCGAAGAGCGCCAGCGTGTCCTGCCAGCGGGTGCCGAGATAGCCCGGCTGGAACGGCTCGAGTTCGCCGAGTTCCTTCAGCTTCTGGAAGGCGTCGACGAAGGGCTTGGCGGTGAAGCCGTCGCCTTCGCCGGCCTTGGCCTCGGTGAAGGCCGCCTCGCCGCCCTCGCGCAGCGCCAGGTACGACCAGTAGAAGTGGAGCGGCCACTTGTCGCCGCCACCGCCGGCGATCGGCGTGATGCCGGCGTCCTTCAGCTTCTTCACCGCACCCAGGAAGTCGTCCCAGGTCTTGATGTCCTCGGCCTTGACGCCGGCCTTGGCGAAGAGCGGCTTGTTGTAGAAGAAGCCGATGACGCTCATCTTCAGGGGAGCGCAGAGCATCTTGCCGTCGATGGTCACGCCCTTCACGGCGGCCGGGATGTACTGGTTCGCCCAGGCGCCGCCGTCGGCCTGCATCTTCTCGGTCAGGTCCTGCACGGCTCCCGCCTTGAACTGCGCCTTCAGGACGCCGCCGGTCCAGGAGTAGAAGAGATCCGGCGCGTCGTTCGACTGCAGCAGCGTCGGCAGCTTGGCCTTGAACGCCTCGTTCTCGAGGAACTGCAGGTCGATCTTCACGCCCGGATGGGACGCCTCGTAGGCGTCGGCGATCTTTCGCCAGTTCGCGGAATAATTCGGGTTCTGCTCGACATGCATCAGGTGCACTGTGGTGTCGGCGGACGCCGTCGTGGCCGTCAGGCCGGCGGAAAACAGGGCGCAGCAGGCGGCGAGGGCGCGCGCGTGCCGCCAGGTGATGGCTCGTGTCATCGGTTTCCTCCCATGCCAGCGATTTTTTGCGCTTGGCGGATTTAATACGATGCCTTTTGCGGCAAGCTGTCAAGCGGTCGCAGGCATAGTGATCGAAAACCGGGCAAGGCTGCATTGACAGGGAGGCGTCGGAAGCGCTTATTTCCGGGCTCGGAATTAAATATCCCAGGTTCGTGATGAAGACCGGCGACCCGGAGTTGATGCGGGAGATCAACCGCTTCCACATCCTCAACATCATCCGGCGCCATGGTCCGATCTCGCGGGTCGAGATCTGCAGCCGCGGCGCACTGTCGTCGACCACGGTGTCGGCGATCACCGGTTCGATGATCGAGGACGGGGTGATCGAGACGCGGCCGGTCGGGGGCATCCACGAACCGACCCGCGGTCGGCCGCGGGTGATGCTGCAGCTCAACCCGGCCGCGGCGCGCGTCGTCGGCATCAAGCTCGGCATTCACAAGATCGTCGCCGTCGTCAGCGACTTCCGCGGCGGCGTGCTGGCGAGCCTCGAGCTGCCGCTGCGCGTCGCCCGCCAGCCGGTCGCGGTGGTGGCCGACATCCTCGACGACCTGGTGCGCCGGGTGGTGGTCGATGCCGGCCTCACCCTCAAGGCGATCGACAGCATCTGCGCGACGATGCCCGGGATCGTCGAATACGGCACCGGAATCGTGCGCACGAGCCCGATCTTTGCGGAGCGCGACATCTCCTTCGGCCGCGAGCTCAGCCGCCGCGTCGGGCTGAAGGTGATCGTGGAGAGCGACGTCAACGCCGCCACGCTGGCACAGCAGTGGTTCGGCAACTGCCGCGACCTCGCCGATTTCGTGGTGGTGTCCCTGGAGCAGGCGATCGGCCTCGGCGTGCTGCACGAGGGCGAGCTGTTCCGCGGCTCGCGCGGCCTCAGCCTCGACATCGGCGGCATGGTGATCGGCGCGGACGCCGCCGGCCGTTCGCTGCGGCTCCTCGACCTCGCCTCCGAGCAGACGATCCTCGCCGCGCTGGAGGCCGACCCGGCGGCGGCCGACGCGATCCAGGTCGGGCGCGGGCTGCGCCACGCCGTCAGTCACCTCGGCGACGGCAACGGCGACGTGCGCGAACTGGTGGAGCGCGCCGGCCACGCTGTCGGCGTGTCGCTCGCCAACATCGTCTCGCTCTTTGCCCCGCCGCGCATCGTGCTCGTCGGCTCGCTGCTGTCGCTGGGCGACCTCTTCACCAAGGCCGTCGGGCGCGGCTTCGACGGAGCGGTGGCGCCGGCGCACGGCGACGTCACCGAGATCGTGGTCGAGCCCTTCGCCGATGCGCTCTGGGCGCAGGGCGCGGCGGCGATCGCACTGCGCGAGCTCTACGGCTCGCCCTGGAACACCACCGGGCCGGTATCGGCCGGCTGACATCGGCGCCTCGGGAGGAGGCGCTTCGAACCTTTTGGGAGGAACGCACATGCAACCCGTCGGGATCGGCATCATCGGCTGCGGCAACATCAGCGCCGCCTATCTGACTGCCGCCAAGAACTTCCCGGTGCTCGACGTCCGGGCGCTCGCCGACCTCGATCCGGCCGCGGCCGCGCGGCGGTCGGAAGAATTTGGCGTGCCGGCCGTCACGATCGAGCAACTGCTGGCGGATCCGGCGATCGAGATCGTGTTGAACCTCACGATTCCCGCCGCGCACGTGTCGGTCGGCCTCGACATCCTGAAGGCCGGCAAGCACGCCTACTCCGAGAAGCCGCTCGGCATCGACTTCAGGGACGCGACGCGGCTGATCGAGGAGGCGGAGCGGCGGAACCTGCGGGTCGGCTGCGCGCCCGACACCTTCCTCGGCGGTTCGCACCAGGCCGCCCGCGCCTTCCTCGACACCGGCAAGCTGGGCCAGCCGGTGGGCGGCACCGCCTTCTTCATGTGCCCCGGCCACGAGCGCTGGCACCCGAGCCCGGACTTCTACTACAAGCGCGGCGGCGGCCCGATGCTCGACATGGGCCCGTATTACGTCACCGACCTCGTCAACCTGCTCGGCCCCGTCGCTCGCGTCGCCGGCATGGCGCCGGTGCCGCGCGCCCATCGCACCATCACCAGCGAGCCGAAGAAGGGCCAGGCGATCGATGTGGAAGTGCCGACGCACGTCGTCGGCCTGCTCGAATTCTTCTCCGGCGCGGTCGTCTCGATCACGATGAGCTTCGACGTCGCGGCTCACAAGCATCTGCCGATCGAAATCTACGGCACCGAGGGCAGCCTGATCGTGCCCGACCCGAACCGCTTCGGCGGCGAGGTCTCGACCTTGCCGAAGGGCGGCGAGTGGACCGACGTGCCGGTCGAGACGCCATGGGCGGACGGCAACTACCGCTCCCTCGGCCTCGCCGACATGGCCGCCGCGATCCGCCAGGACCGGCCGCACCGGGCGAGCGGCGCGCTGGCGCTGCACGCGCTCGAGGTGATGGAGGCCGTCGGCAAGGCCGCCGAGACCGGCACCACCGTCGCCATCACCACGCGGCCGGAGCGGCCGCAGCCTTTGTCGGACAGCCCGTCGCTCGCAAGCCTCGCCTGAGGCCGTCGCACATCAAGGGAGTATCATCGTCATGAAGGAAGCGCTCATCGTCTGGGGTGGCTGGGCCGGTCACGAGCCGAAGGAGGGCGCCGAGATCGTCGGCGCCATGCTGGAGGCGGAAGGCTTCAAGGTCTTCACCGAGAACACCACCGAGGCCTTCGCCGATCCCTCGATCCGCGATCTCAGCCTGATCGTTCCGATCATCACCATGGCCAAGATCGAGAAGGAGGAGCTCTCCAACCTCGCCGCCGCGGTGAAGGGCGGCGTCGGGCTCGGCGGCTATCACGGCGGCATGGCCGACGCCTTCCGCGACCAGCCGGAGTACCAGTTCATGGTCGGCGGCCAGTGGGTCGCCCATCCCGGCAACATCATCGACTACCGGGTCGACGTCACCCGACCGGACGATCCGCTGATGCAGGGCATCGAGGGCTTCGCCTACCATTCCGAGCAGTATTTCATGCATGTCGATCCCTCGATCGAGGTGCTGGCGACGACCCGCTTCAACGGCGACCACGCCGACTGGATCGACGGCGTGGTGATGCCGGTGGTCTGGAAGAAGCACTACGGCAAGGGCCGCGTCTTCTACTCCGCCCTCGGCCACGTCGCCTCCGAGTTCGCCGTACCGCAGATGAAGGAGATCCTGCGTCGCGGCCTCCTCTGGGCGGCGGCCTGATCGCGAGGCGGGGACATCGCTGGCGGAGCGCGTGACAGGCGCGCACTACCGCCTATTCTGCTGATTGAGGAGCGCGGCGCGAGGCCGCCACGGACGGCCGGGAGGAGAGCGGCCGTCGCCTTCGAAGGGGAGAACCAGATGAAGACGATGAAGGGGCCGGGGATCTTCCTGGCGCAGTTCGCCGGCGACACCGCGCCGTTCAACGACCTGAAGTCGATCGCCGGATGGGCGGCGGGCCACGGCTACAAGGGCATCCAGGTCCCGACCTGGGACGCGCGGCTGATCGACCTCAGGAAGGCGGCCGAGTCCACCGGCTACTGCGAGGAGATCACCGGCATCGCCCGTGAGGCGGGCGTCGAGATCACCGACCTGTCGACGCACCTGCAGGGCCAGCTCGTCGCCGTGCACCCGGCCTTCGACGAGGCCTTCGACGGCTTCGCGGCGCCCGAGGTGCGGGGCAATCCGAAGGCGCGCCAGGCGTGGGCGGTCGAGCAGATGATGCTGGCGGCCAAGGCCTCGAAGAACTTCGGCTTCACCAGCCACGTGACCTTCCCGGGCGCGCTCGCCTGGCCCTTCCTCTATCCTTGGCCGCAGCGCCCCGCCGGCCTCATCGACACGGCCTTCGAGGAACTGGCCAAGCGCTGGGTGCCGATCCTCGACGCCTTCGACGCGGCGGGCTGCGACGTCGGCTACGAGATCCATCCCGGCGAGGACGTCTTCGACGGTGCGACCTTCGAGATGTTCCTCGAGGCCTGCGGCGACCATCCGCGCTGCCAGATCAACTACGACCCGTCGCACTTCGTGCTGCAGCAGCTCGACTATGTCGAGTTCATCGACATCTACCACGAGCGGATCTGCGCCTTCCACGTGAAGGACGCCGAGTTCAACCCGACGGGACGGCAGGGGGTCTATTCCGGCTATCAGCCCTGGCTGAAGCGGGCCGGCCGCTTCCGCTCCCTCGGCGACGGCCAGGTCGACTTCGCCGCGATCTTCTCCAAGCTCGCCGAATACGACTACGACTCCTGGGCCGTGCTCGAATGGGAGTGCGCGATCAAGGACGCCGAGCAGGGCGCCGCCGAGGGCGCGCCCTTCATCGCCGGCCACATCATCACCGTCACCGAGAAGGCCTTCGACGACTTCGCGGCCGGCGGCACCGACGAGGCGGCGAACAAGCGCATGCTCGGCATTGATCGCTGAGGGGGAGGGCGACATGGCTATCGAAGGACGCGACGAGACTGCATTTGCCGGCCGCATCAGGCTCGGCATGGTCGGCGGCGGGCAGGGCGCCTTCATCGGCGCCGTGCACCGCATTGCCGCCCGGCTCGACGACCAATACGAACTCGTCGCCGGCGCACTGTCGGCGACGCCTGAGAAGGCGCGCGCCTCGGCCGCCGAGATCGGCCTGCCGGCCGAGCGCAGCTACGCTTCCTATGAGGCGATGGCAGAGGGCGAGAAGGCACGGCCGGACGGCATGCAGGCGGTGGCGATCGTCACTCCGAACCACATGCACTTCCCGGTGGCCAAGACCTTCCTCGAGGCCGGCTTCCACGTCATCTGCGACAAGCCGATGACGCTGAACCTCGCCGAGGCGAGGGAGCTCGCGGAGATCGCCAAGACGTCCGGCAAGGTCTTCGTGCTGACCCACAACTACACCGGCTACCCGATGATCCGGCAGGCGCGGGCGATGGTGGCGGCGGGCGAGCTCGGCGCGATCCGGGTGATCGTCGCCGAATACGCGCAGGACTGGCTCGCGACCCGCACCGAGGACACCGGCTCCAAGCAGGCCGACTGGCGGGTCGATCCGGCCCGCGCGGGCGCCGGCGGCGCGATCGGCGACATCGGCACGCACGCCTACAACCTCGCCTGCTTCGTCACCGGCCTGAAGGCCGAGAAGCTCTGCGCCGACCTGACCAGCTTCGCGCCGGGCCGCCGGCTCGACGACAACGCCACGATGATGCTGCGCTTTGAGGGCGGCGCCAAAGGCACGCTCTGGGCGAGCCAGGTGGCGGTCGGCAACGAGAACGGCTTCACCCTGCGCGTCTATGGCGAGAAGGGCGGGCTCGAATGGGCGCAGGAGGAGCCGAACAAGCTCTGGTACACCCCGCTTGGCGAGCCGAAGCGCCTGCTCACGCGCAACGGCGCGGGTGCGACCGGCCCGGCGACCGCGGTCAGCCGTATCCCGGCCGGCCACCCCGAGGGCTATCTCGAGGGCTTCGCGACGATCTACACGGAGGCCGCCGCGCTGATCCGCGCGGCCGAAGCTGGCGGGGCGGCATCCGACAACGGCGTGCTGCCGGGGATCGAGGAGGGCATTGCCGGCCTTGCCTTCATCGAGGCCTGCGTCGAGTCGTCGAAACGGGACGGCGCCTGGGTGGATCTCTGATCGCCGAGGCCCTGCGCGATGATCGGCGGAGGGCTCAAGATCGGGACTTCCGATCGTGGCGTCCTCCGCAGTAACAACCGGGCACTATCGACAGAACTGCCGATCTGGAAGGGGAGATCAGCTGACCGCCTTAGGCTTGCGCTGCTCGTTCGGCACTTGGGCGCGGCTACCCCTTCCCGCTCCCGCTTACTCGCGCGGCAGGCCCTTCGGCCGCAGGCTGCGCTTTTGCGCGGCGATGCGGAACTGGGCGTTGGGTGCGCCGTAGCCGTCATAGCCGCCGCGCCGCTCGACGATCTCGAAGAAGAAGCCCTCGCCGTAATTGGGCGAGTAGAGCTGGAAGTATTCCCGCCCTTCGGCGTCGCGGTCGTAGAGGATGTTCTCCGCCTTCAGCCGGTCGGTGAGGCTCGGGTCGAGGCCGAAGCGGGCCTCGAGGTCGTCATAGTAGTTCGGCGTGATCTGCAGCGGCTTGAAGCCGAGGGCGCGCAGCCGTTCGGCGGTCGCGAAGATGTCGTCCGTCGCGAAGGCGAGGTGCTGCACGGCCGAGCCGAAGCTCTCGGCGATGAAGTGGCCGGCGAGCGTCTTGCGGCTCTCCGCGCCGTTCAGCGTGATGCGAAGGCGCCCGTCGGCCGTCTCGATCGCTTGGCTGCGCACGAGGCCGCCGGGGTCGACGATGTCGATCATCGGCGTACGGCGGGTGGCGAAGATGGACGTGTAGAACAGCGTCCAGGTCAGCATCTCCTCGTAGTTCATGGTTTGGGCGATGTGGTCGATGCGGGTGAGACCGGCGCCCGCCGCCGGCATGCCGGTCGCCTCTGACAGAGGCCGGAACTCGGTGCTCCAGACGTCCTTCAGCGCGCTGCGCCCGTCGAGGAAGTGCATCACGCCGCCGCCGACGCCGCGGATCGCCGGGATCTTCA
The DNA here is from genome assembly GCF_024519155.1 of Mangrovibrevibacter kandeliae. Classification (GTDB taxonomy): domain Bacteria; phylum Pseudomonadota; class Alphaproteobacteria; order Rhizobiales; family Rhizobiaceae; genus Mangrovibrevibacter; species Mangrovibrevibacter kandeliae. The sequence goes on from NZ_JANIFJ010000004.1 coordinate 105,776, forward strand.
GCTCGGCCGGCCCGACCGGCTGCTCGAAGGGATCGGCCTTCAGCGCCCGCGCCCGCTCCAGCGTCGCCCCGGCGTCCTCGACCGTCAGCCCGATGTCGCAGACACTGGTGCCGTGCACGAGATAGGCCGCGTGCGCGAAGCCCTCGCGCTCGGTGTTGACGACGAGGTTGATGTCGCCCTGCCGCCAGAGCGTCACGTCCTTGGCGACGTGGCGGGCCGCGCGCGCGAAGCCCATGCCGGCGAAGAGGGCGCCGAGTTCCTCGGCCTCTGCCTCGTTGGCGGCGAACTCGACGAAGGCGACGCCGCTCGCCGCGATTCGGTCCGGCATCGCCGGCAGGTCGACGGCGATCCCCGGCTCGGTCCGGCGCACCCCGTCCATCAGGCTGACCAGCGAGCGGTAGCCGTCGCGCGCGATCGACTTCGGCGAGCCGCCGCGGAACTGGTCGTTGAAGATTTCGAGCGACAGGACGCCGGCATAGCCGGTCGCCATCACCGCGCGCATGAAACCGGGAACGTCGAGGTCTCCTTCGCCCGGCATGTTGCGGAAGTGCCGGCTCCAGTAGAGGAGGTCCATGTCGATCTTCGGTGCGTCGGCGAGCTGCACGAAGGCGATCTTGTCGCCGGGAATCGAGCGGATGGTGTCGGGGTCGATGCCGCGGGCGAGCGTGTGGAATGAATCGAGGATGACGCCGACGGCCGGATGGTTGGCCCGGCGCACCACCTCCCAAGCGTCGCGGTGGTCGCTGACGTGCCGGCCCCAGGCGAGCGCCTCGAAGCCGACCCTGAGGCCGCGCCGTGCCGCCCGCTCGCCGAGTTCGCGGAAGTCGGCCGCCGCGCGGTCGATGCCGCCGAGGCTGATCGGGGACGTGTTGGAGCAGACGAGCATCAGGTCGGTGCCGAGCTCGGCCATGACGTCGAACTTGCGCTCGGCCCGGTCGAAGGTGCGGGCGCGCTGCGGCTCGGGCATGCCCTCGAAGTCGCGGAACGGCTGGTAGAGCGCGATCTCCAGCCCGTGGTCGCGCACCATCTCGCCGACCTCGCGCGGGCCACCGTCGAAGGCGAGGAAATCGTTCTCGAAGATTTCGACGCCGGTGAAGCCGGCCGCCGCGATGGCGGCGAGCTTCTCCTTCAGGTCGCCCGAAATCGATACCGTCGCGATCGCCGTCTTCATCCTGGTCCTCGCCGCTGGATTGCGCGGGTTCTCATCGATCAATGTCATGTCGCTGCGGTCATCCGGCGACGGTCAGGCGATGGGCGCCGCACCGCCGTCATCCCCCAGCGCCTCGAACCGCGCGCGCATCCGCGCCGGGTCGGCGTCCCGTCCGGTGAAGTGGCGGAAGGCGCGGACGGCCTGGCCGACGGCCATGCCGGCGCCGCCGATCGCCCGGCAGCCGAGCGCTTTGGCCGCCCGCACCAGTTCGGTCTCGAGCGGGAAGTAGATCACGTCGGCCACCCACATGTCCGGCGTCAGTCGATCGACCGGGTAGGGCGAGCCCGGCAGCTTGGCCATTCCCATCGGCGTGGCGTTGACGACCCCGTCGAAGCGGCCGTCGACGTCTGCCGCCAGCGACACCCGGTCCCGGCCGTAGCGCTTGGCGATCGTCGCCACGAGGGTCTCGGCCCGCGGCCGATCGAGATCGTGGACGGCGAGGTGCTCGACGCCGTTGTCGAGGAGAGCGAAGGCGACCGCGAGCCCGGCGCCGCCCGCGCCGATCTGCAGGACGTCGCGGCGCGGCACGCCGGCCATTTCGGCGGCGAAGCTGTCGGAGAAGCCGCCAAGGTCGGTGTTGAAGCCGAGCCGAAGCCCGTCGCGGAACACCACCGTGTTGACCGCCCCCAGCGCCTGCGCGTCGTCGCTGAGCGAATCCAGGTGCTCGGTCACCGCAAGCTTGTAGGGGAAGGTGATGTTGAGCCCGGCAAAGCCGCAGAGCTCGGCCGCGCGCAGGAGCTCGGCGATCGGTGGCACGGGGTCCATCCGGTCCGCGTCGAGGAGGCGGTAGACCAGCCGCAGCCCCTGCGCGGCACCCTCGGCCTCGTGCATGGCGGCCGAGCGCGACAGCTGGATTCCTGCGCCGATCAGCCCCACCAGCACGGTGGCGGGAGTCCCCAGCGCGTCGAAGGGGGTGCGGGTCATGACAGCGTCGCGTCCTCGGGTTCGCCGGGCTCAGCCGGCGGGCGGGCGGGGCCCGTGCGCCCGCGTCGCCAGCGCTTCCACAACGGCGTCTGCGACACGAAGATGAAGATGACCGACAGGAACAGGACGAGCGAGAGCGGGCTCGTCACGAGGCCGTGGAAGAAGGCCGGCAGGCTCTCGCGCTCCGAGATGATCGCGCGGCGCCAGTTGTCGTCGAGGAGGCGCGACAGGATCACCCCGAGGATGATCGGCCCGAGCGGGTAGCCGTAGAGCTTGAGGAAGTAGCCGAACACGCCGAAGCCGAGCATCCAGTAGACGTCGGTGATCGAGTTGTTCACCGCATAGGCGCCGACCACCGACAGGAGCAGGATCAGCGGCACCATCACGGCACGCGGCATCTCGACGATCTTGACGAAGAGGCGGATGCCCGTGAGCCCGAACAGGAGCATGCAAAAATTGGCGAGCACCAGAGCGCCGACGATGAACCAGAACATGTCCGGCTTCTCGACCATCAGCATCGGGCCGGGGTTCAGCCCGTGGATGAACAGCGCGCCGATCATGATCGCGGTCACCGCGTCGCCGGGGATGCCGAGCGTCATCATCGGGATGAAGGCGCCGCCGACGGCCGCGTTGTTGGCGGTCTCCGGCGCCACCAGCCCCTCGATCGCGCCGTCGCCGAAGGCGCGCTCCGGATTGCGGGTGACGCGCTTGGCATGGTCGTAGGCGAGCAGCGCCGCGATGTCGCCGCCGGTGCCGGGCAGGGCGCCGATGAAGACGCCGATCGCCGAGGTCTGCATCGATAGAGGCAGGTGCTTTCGCACCGTCGACCACGAGGGCACGATCCGGTCGATCGACTGGCGCACCGCCGCCTTGTCGATCTGGTGCAACTGCGTCAGCGCCTCGGAGACTCCGAAGAGGCCGATCATCACCGCGATGAAGGAGATGCCGGACTGGAGCAGCGGGATCTCGAAGGTGAAGCGCTCGGTGAAGGTGAGCGGGTCCATGCCGACGGTGCCGAGCATCAGGCCGAGCGCGCCGGCGAAGATGCCCTTCACCAGCGAGCCGCTGGCGAGCGAGCCGACGAGGAGGAGGCCGAGGACGGCGAGCAGCATGTAGTCGCGCGGCTGGAACGAGAGTGCGAAGTCGGACACGACCGGGGCGGCCACGGCCAGCACGATGATGCCGGCGAAGCCGCCGATGAAGCTCATCACCGTGGTGATGCCGATCGCCTCGCCGGCCTCGCCGCGCTGCGCCATCGGATAGCCGTCGAGGGCGGTGGCGATCGCCGAGGGCGCGCCGGGGATGTTCAGGAGGATCGCGGTGCGCGAGCCGCCATAGACGCCGCCCATGAAGATGCCGATCATCAGGGCGATCGCCGGGTTCACGTCCCAGGAGAAGGTGAAGGAGATCAGGATCGAGACGGCCATCGTCACCGACAGGCCGGGAATCGCGCCGATATAGATGCCGGCGAAGGTCCCGACCGCGACGAGCGCGAAGAGCTTCGGATCGGCCCAGACGGTGAAGAAGGCGGCGAGCGTCTCCATGGCGTCAGCGTCCCGCGCCGAAGAGGCCCCGCAGGGCCTGGAGGATCTCGCCCTCCGGCACGATGCCGGCCGGCATCAGCACGGTGAAGACGATGCGGAAGAGGACGTAGATGACGAGGAGGCTCAGTGCCGAGACGCCGACCGCGAAACCCCAGCCGCGGCCCGACAGGATCTTCACCGAGCCGACGAGGAACAGCGCCGAGGTCGGCAGGAAGCCGAGCGGCTTCAGGAGAAGGGCGTAGGCGAGAAGGAAGAGGGCGAAGACGAAGACCAGCGGCGGCAGCACGTCGCGCCCCAGCTTCTCGTCCGCCGCGGCCGGACGCCGGGCTGTCTTCACCGCCACGATCAGCGCGGTGGCGAGCATGGCGAAGGTCGTCGCCATCGGCACGGCCCCCGGTGAACTCAGCGCCTCGAAGCCGGAAATGCCGAAGGCTGTCCAGAGCAGGAACAGGCTGACGACCGCGAGGAAGAGGGTGAAGGCCAGCTCGCCCGGCCGACGCGTCGTGTTGCTCGTCATGGTGCCGTCCCTCCGATCAGGACGCGATCTATGGGTGGTCGTCAGGTGGTCGTCGTCGCGTGGCCACGGCGCGCGGCGCGCGGCCCACCCACCCTGTGGGCCGGTGGAACCACGAGGGCAAGCGCCCTCGTGGCGGATGCAACCCGCTGCCGCCCCTCGACGCTGCTCAGGACGCGCACCACGAGGGGCAGGAGGCCGGCGGCGCTCCTGCACGGCACGGGCATGCCGGCCTTACGGCTTGGCGATGCCGAACTCCTCCGGCGACTTCTTGGTCAGCCCGGCGTCCTGCAGCAGCCAAGTCGTGTTCGACTGCCACTTGGCCATGAAGTCCTCGGCCTCCTTGCCGGAGACGTTCATCAGGATGAAGCCGCGATTGTCCATCAGCTGCTTGAAGCTGTCCTGATCGGCGGCCTGCTTGAAGGCGTCCTGCAGCGTGGCGACCGCGTCGTCCGGCGTGCCCTTCGGCGCGAAGATGCCGAAGAACGGGCCCCAGGGCAGGAACTTGCCATACTTCTCGTCAGCCTCGGTGATCGGCTTGACGTCGGGAAGCTGCTCGACCTTGTCGGTCGAGAAGACGGCGATCGGCTTCATCTTGCCGGCCTTGACGCCTTCGATGGCGGCGCCGAGCACCGCCGGCATCACGTCGATCGCTTTGCCCTGAAGGGCCGTCAGCGCCGGGCCGTCGCCATCATAGGGAACGAAGGTCACGGGCAGCTTGCCCTCGACATTCTCGATCATGGCCGTGACGACCGAAGGGACGCCGCCGGGCCCGGTCGAGCCGAACTTCACCTCGTTCGGATGCTGCTTGATGTAGGCCATCATCGACGCGTAGTCGTCGTAGGGCGCGTCGGGACGGGCGACGAGGATCGGCGTGCCGCGGGCGAGAATGTTGATCGGGACGAAGTCGCTGTAGTCCTTCTGGCCGAGGCCCATCACCTTGTAGAGCAGCGGGTTCTCGGCGCCCATCAGCAGCGTGTAGCCGTCGGCGTCGCTGTTGGCGACCTGGTTGAGACCGATGGCGCCGACGCCGCCGGTGACGTTCTGCAGGACGATCGAGCCGCCGAGCACATCCTCGGCCTTCGGCGTCACGGCCCGCATCACCGTATCGGTCGAACCGCCGGCGCCCCACTGGATGATGCCCTGGATCTCCTTGCTCGGATAATCGGCGGCCTGCGATACGCCTGCGCCGAAGCCGAAAACGGCCGCGATGGCGGCCGCGATGAGCGGTGCTCTCATTGTTCCTCCCTTACCGGATGATCCTCCCCCCGGCCGCGCCACCCGGTCCACGCCGCGCCGGTCCGTCACATTTCCATCCGCGCCACGATAACGCAAATACCAAATCAGGACGCGTCTATACCCTTATGGTATGGATGCACCGCTGCTGGGCCGCTCCGGCGCCGCGACCCGCAGCGGCGAGGCGAGCACCTGCATTTCCGCCCGCAGACGGTCGACGAAGAACTGCGCGAAGCTTGACAGCACGGTGCCCGCTCGCGACGCGACGAAGGTCTCGAAGCGCGTGTCCTCTTCGATCTCGATGACGGCGAGGCGGTCGCGCGGCAGGTCGGCCGCGGTGAAGATGTCGAGGACGGCGATGCCGAGATTCTGCGCCACGAGCGCGGCGACGGTGCTGCCGAACCGGGCCTTGACGACGACGTCGTAGGGCAGGTCGCGCGCCCTGAAGATCTCGGCCATGATGCGCCCGTAGGGATCGTTCGGTTCGATCCCGATCAGCGGATGGCGGACGATCTCGGCCGCACTGACGCTCTGCCGCCCGGCGAGGGGATGGCGGGCCGAGGCGATGCAGACGAGATTGCCGGCGGCCAGCGGCTCGAAGGCGATCGACGGGTGGTCGAGCCGGTAGCTCATCGCCACGCACTCGCCGCGGCCGACGAGGATGTAGTCGATCGCCTCCTCGATCTTCAGGATCTCGACGTTCATCCTGAGGTCGGCATAGCGCCGCCGCACGGCGGCGATGGCGCGGGGCATCATCACCTGGGCGAGGCTCGGCACGGAGCCGATCCGCAGCTCCACGTCTTCGCCGCGCTCCAGCCGGCTGACCGCCTCCTGCAGGTTCTGCACCCGCTGATGCACCTCCTGGATCTGGGCGAAGACGTCCCGGGCTTCGTCGGTCGGCACATAGCGCCCCGCCTCGCGGGCGAAGAGGCGGATGCCGAGCGAGCCTTCGATGTGCTTCATCGCGCGGCTGACGCCCGGTTGGCTCACGCCGAGCAGGCGTGCCGCCCCGGCGATGGATCCGGACACCATGACGGCGCGGATGATTTCGATCTGCTTCAGCGTCAGCATGAGGTCCGGCCCGTCTTCGGCTGCAGCTTGGAATTCCGGCGTGCATCGGCCGGCATGGAAGTCGAAGAGGGGCGCCGAGGCAACACCGGCGCGGGCCACGGCCCTGCGCGACCGCAAGATGCGATGCTCTCCGCGGAAGGTTGCATTCCGTTACGATCGTCTTGGCGCTATGAATCGGTCGACCGAATCGGAAGGCCGCCTCGTGAGAGAGCGGGCGAACGGCGGGTTCGGCCGGACTTGGCGACAGGTTCTGTCGGCGGTGCCGGAGAACGGAGGCCTATCGATAGGCAGGGCGGCTGGGTGCCGCGACTGAACGGTGATTGAGCGCTATGCAGCCTCCTGACAAGGATCGTCGGATGGTCGCCGCGCGGCGGTTGGTCCCGCCGCCGACCGGCGCCGACATGGTCTGATCGATGCCGCCGATGACCGACGTCGCAGAAATGGTCAAGACGGTCTGCCTGGTGGACGACGATCCCCAGGTGCTGGCGTCTCTCACGATCCTGCTCGAGCGGGCGGGCTTCAAGGTGGGCGCCTTCGGCTCGGCCCACGACTTCTTCGCCGACGGCTTTGCCGATGCCGGTTGCCTGATCGTCGACATGAAGATGCCCGAGATGACCGGCATCGAGGTGCAGCGCCGGCTCGGGGAAGAGGCGCCCACGCTGCCGGTCGTCGTACTCAGCGGGTCGAGCGAGTTGAAGACGGCCGTCGAGGCGATGAAGCTCGGCGCCGTGGACTTCCTGGAAAAGCCGTTCAACGCCGACACGCTGCTCGCCACCGTCGAGAAGGCGCTGGCGGAGGGACACCGACGGCGGGCCGAGGAGGCGCAGCGCGATCGCGCGGCCGAGCAGATCCGGTCGCTGTCGCCGCGCGAACTCGAGGTGCTCGAACGCGTCGCGCGCGGCGAGCAGAGCAAGGTGATCGCCTTCGAGCTCGGCATTTCCCCCCGTACCGTCGAGATCCACAGGGTGAACATCCTGCGCAAGACCGGACTGCGCAACGTCGCCGACCTCGTCCACCTCGTCGAGCGCGCCGGGCCGCGCGCCGCCCATCCGGCAAACTCCGACAATAACCCATCCCACGACTGAACTATAAAATTGCGATAGGCAAACTATCTCGGCCTTCCATTAGGAAGAATTACCCGAAGCAAGTCTTATAGAGTATTGATCATCCCGGCTGATACGTAGAATCACGAATTTCGGGCCGCGGCACGTCGTGGCTTACTGCACCCATCGGAAACGCGAAGAGGGTCGGCGTCAGTGCCGACCGCGCCGGGGTGACAATGCTTCAACACCAGACAGACAACAGCGCGGCCTTCGTTCTCACCGACGCCGCACGTCTCCTGCGCGGCGAAATCGACCGCTGCGTGCTGCGCAGCGGCCTGCCGCTGACGCCGGGCGCGATCAACACGCTGACGATGATCGAGCGTCACGAAGGTGTCCGCCAGAACGTCCTGGCCGAGAAGATGGGCGTCGAGCCGATGACGGTGTCGAGCTACATCGACCGGCTGGAGGCGCTCGGGCTGGTCGAGCGCAGCACCGATCCGGTCGACCGCCGCGCCAAGGTGGTGACGCTGACCGAGGGGGTCGCGCAGGTGTTCGACGCTGTCGGCCCGATGATCGCGTCGGCCTACGAACGCGCGATGGAGGGAATCGATTCCTCTGCCCGTGAGGCGCTTGAGGGGGCGCTGAAGCGGATGCGGCAGAACCTGAGCCGAGCCTGATCCGGCGAGGGTTCTTCTAGGGCAGAGGTGCCTGGTCGCCGGCGTGCGCAGGGGTGGGCATGCCGGCGACCAAATGATCTCGACGACGGGTGGGGAAGATCGTGATGACAACGAAGCCGACGCGCGAGCGCTCCGTGCATGCCGGGCCGGAGCGCGCGGACGCTGCGGCGGCCTGCGCGAAACTCGAATTGCTGACGATCCTGGCCTTTCTGCAGCGGTCCTATGAGGACCGCATCGCCGAGGTGGTCCGGGCGCTCTCGCCGACCCGGCAGCAGGCGCTCGCCGACCTCTGCCGACAGCGCTCGCACGGCGAGCCGCTGGCGGTACTCATACTCTCCCATTGCAGCGCCGGCGATGCCACGGATGTCATTCGTCCTGCGATCGAAACGCCATACCGCCAGCAGGCCCTCCCGGAGGCAGGGATGTCCCAGGCGGCGGCCTGAGGCTGGAATGGTCGGCCTCCGCCTTCGGCGAAGCGGCACCCCCCGCGCGGTTCACGGCCCTCCGGCGGCGGCCACGGCGCCGGGATGCGCGCTGCCGCGCTCGTTCAGCACCTCGCGCACCATCTTGAGGAGCTCCTGCGGCCGGAAGGGCTTCAGGAGGACCGGCACGCCCTTGATGGTGCTCTCGCCGTCCTGCCGGGTGATCGGGTGGTCGCTGTAGCCCGTCATCAGGATCATCGGGAGGTCCGGCAGCTCGCGTTCGACGTATTCGGCAAGCTCGAGGCCGCCCATCAGCGGCATGACGACGTCGCTCAGCACCAGCTGGATCGCCTCGCCGCGCTTCTCCAGCCGCTTCTGCGCCTCCATGCCGTTGGTCGCCAGGACGACGCGATAGCCGCTGCCGGACAGGATCCGAGAGGCGGCGCGCGCGACGGCCTGGTCGTCGTCCACGACGAGCACGGTCTCGCTGCCGGCGAAGTCGGCCCGCTCGCCGGGCGGTGCGGCCGCCCGGGCCACCTCGCCGCTGGCCCGCGGCACCAGGATGGTGAAGGTCGTGCCGGCGCCGATCGCGCTCTGCACCGTGATCTCGCCGCCGATCTGGTTGATGATGGCGTAGGACGTGGCGAGGCCGAGGCCGGTGCCCTGGCCGCGGGCCTTGGTCGTGAAGAACGGCTCGAAGATGCGCGCCTGAATGTCCTCCGGTATCCCGGCACCGGTGTCCGTCACCTTCAGCGAGAGATATTCGCCCGGTTCGAGGGTGCCGAAGGCGCGGCTGAGGCGCTGGTTCCGGATGGCGATCGTGAAGCTGCCGCCGTCGCCCATCGCATCGCGGGCATTGAGCGCGAGGTTCATCAGCACCTGCTCGATCTGCCCGCTGTCGCCGACGACCGGCCAGCAGTTCTCGTCGACCAGCGTGGCGATCTCGATGTTGGCCGGCAGCACGCGCCGCAACATCGAGTGCATGCCCGTGACGACGTCGGCGATGCTGATCACCGCCATCTGCACCGGCTGGCGCCGGGAGAAGGTGAGGAGCTGGCGCGTCAGCGCCTGGGCGCGCTCGACCGCCTGCACGATCTCGGCGGCCTCCGTCTGGAACACGTCCGGGCGGTTCGCCTTGCGGATGATGTCGGCGTAGAGGAGCATCACCAGAAGCAGGTTGTTGATGTCGTGCGCTACGCCCCCGGCGAGGAGGCCCAGCGCCTCCATCTTCTGGGTCTGGCGAAGCTGCTCGGCCAGCCGCTTTTCCTCCGTGGTGTCGTGCATCATCGCGAGGAAGGCCGGCCGGCGGTTCCAGATGCAGTCGGTGACGCGCAACTCGGCCGTGCGCCGCTCGCCGCGCCGCAGGATCTCGACGTCGGAGGAGCTGCCCTCCTCGACGGCGAAGCTCATCAGCTCGCCCTCGAACTCCTCGGCCTTGCGGCCGAACAGCGCCTGCGCCGCCGGATTGACGAACTGCACCACGCCCTCGCGGTCCCAGACGACGACCGCGTCCGGCATGGCGGTGACGAGGCTCAGGAACTGGTCGTGCTTCCAGGCGACGGCGGCCCGCCGCAGCATGGAGCGGATGCTGTGCGCCATCAGCCGCGCCGGATCGTCGTCCTTGAAGATGATGTCGACGACGCCCGAGAAGGTGCGCACTTCGCTCATGTCGACGCTGCCGTTGAGGCCGGAGCAGACGATGATCGGCAGCTCCGGCGCGACGTCGTGCAGGCGGTCGAGAGTCTCCACGCCCGTCGAGTCCGGCAGGTTGAGGTCGAGCACGACGCCATCGAACGTCCGCGAGGCCAGCTTTTCGGTCGCCCCCGACAGGTTGACCGCCGTCTCGACCTCCACCTCGAGGTCGAGAATGCCGGTGATCCACTCGATCGCGAGGTCGGCGTCGGCGGCGTTGTCTTCGACGAGGAGCAGGCGATAGGGGGTCATCGCGAGCGGCGCAGGGTCACTCGTCGAGCGAAAGCGGCTTGGCAGTGAACATGTCGCTCAGCTGCTCGCGCTCGCGCGTGAACATGTAGGTCGGTGTGCCCGTCATGATGCCGTGCACGCCGCGGAAGGCATCGCGGATGTGCATGCCCTCGCCGTCGATCAGGTACTCGCGGATGTCCTTCTGATGCTGGGTGCCGCGCATCTTGAGGATCGCCAGGCCGCGGCGCATCTCGCCGTGCAGTTCGACGTAGCGCAGGAGAATGATCGTGTCGGTGATGGTCGAGATGTGCGATTCGGTCACCGACTCGCCGCCGATCAGCATCGGCGTGGTGTTGGTGATGAGCCCGGTGATCTCCTTGTGCTTCAGGTGGCTGGTGAGCGTGATCACGAACTCGCGGAACGAGCGCCGCGAGCCGGCCAGCTCGAAGGCCGACAGGCTGTCGACCGCGACGCGCGCCGGCTTGAAGTCGTCGATGTCGCGGCGCATCTGCAGGAGATGGTCTTCCAGACCCATGACGTCCGGGTAGCGGCAGATGATGCGCAGGAGGCCGGTCTTCTCGGCGCCCTCGAAGTCGATCCCCCAGGAGCGGGCGTTGCGCGTCAGCTGCTCGCGGCTCTCCTCCGAGCCGAACAGGATCGCCCGCTCGCCGGCCTCGATCGCGGCCTTGATGTAGTGGGTGACCGTCAGCGTCTTGCCGGTGCCGGTGGCGCCGCTGATCAGGATGATCGAGTCGCGGTACATGCCGCCGCCGCACATGCCGTCGAGCTCCGGGATGCCGGACGAGACGCGCTTGTTGGTAGAGCCCTGCTTCAGCTCGATCGCCGACAGCGGCAGGATGGTGATGCCGTCGAGCCGGTCGATGGTGAAGGTGTATTCGCCCTTCTGGTGCACGACACCCCGGAACTTCAGGATCTCGATGGTGCGCCGGCGGCGCTCCTGCTCCAGCCGGTTGCGCAGGATGATGACGTTGTCGGCCACGTACTCCTCGACGCCGAAGCGGCCGATGCCGCCCTCTTCGTCGAGGCGCTCCATCGTCATCACGATGGTGAGGTTGAGCCGGCGCAGGCCCGCGGCGATGCGGTGCAGCTCGCGGCGCACGAGATTGGAGTCGGAGAACTGCGGGAACAGGGCGCCGACGGCGTCGAGGATCACGCGCTTGGCCTTGACCGAGCGCGCCGCGTTCTCGATGCGAGCCATCAGGCCGGCGAGATCGAAGGCGCCGGCCTGAATGTTGTTCTCGCCGGGATCGGGCGTCGCATCGACGACGGCGATCTTCTTCTTGCGGATCAGCTCGTCGATGTCCCAGCCGAAGGACTTCACGTTGAGGATCAGGTCGGCTGGGCTCTCTTCGAAGGTGACGAAGACGCCGCCTTCGTCGAAGTATTTCACGCCGGCATGGAGGAACTGCATCGCCATCAGCGTTTTCCCGCTGCCGGCGGTGCCGGCGACGATGGCGCTTCTGTTCTTGGGGAGACCGCCGCTGCACACCTGGTCGAAACCCGGGATCCCGGTCGGCAGGCGTTCGATCTCCCAGGCGAGACTTTCCGACATTCGATTGTTCCTATTCTTCCGACGGCGCCGGCTCGGACTTGTAGATGTCGAGGCCCATCAGAACCTTCTCACGATCGCTGAGGTCGCCGACGATCTTGCGCACCGGCTCGGGCAGCTTGCGCACGAGCGTCGGCGTCGCCAGGATCTTCTCCTCGTCGGCCAGGTCCGGATTTTCGAGGACGTCGATGACTTCGACCTCGTAGCGCCCCTTCAACTCGCTCTCGCAGATCTGGCGCAGGTTCTCGAGCGCCCGCAGCGAATGCGAGGTGCGCCCGGTGATGAACAGCCGCAGCCGGTAGATCATCGGGCGTCTCCCGGCATGAACCGGCGACGAACCCCGATACGGTAATACTCGACGAGGAGACCCATCATCTCCACCGCCAGCAGGCGGCCCTCGATGACCAGCGCCCGCCCGTGCTCGAGCGGAGCACCCTGAACCGCCTCCTCGAGAGAGGAGACGTGAATGTCCAGAAGGTCGCGCGCGCCGCCGCCCACGTCGCCGATGCGCGTGGCGATGAAGTCCATCAAGTCCTTCGGCTTCTCTTTCTTGTAGGACAACTGATCGACATAGCGGCGCAGGAGGTCGAAGTAATGCCTGTGCAGCTCCTGATACGACGTCGGATCGCGGTCGCGCAGCGAGCCGACCCCGGCGAGAGAGGCCGTGATCCCCGTCCGCGTGCCGGCGGAGGAGAGGCTGCGATACTCCTCCAGGAGGGCCTGCGTCTCGCGCAGTTGGGTCTCGCGCAGGCGGGCGATGGCATAGCCGATGGTGCGGCGAAGCAGCGCCGGGCGCAGCTCGTCCTTGGCGAGAAAGTCCTGCGCGCCAGCGTCGATGCAGCGGATGCCCGCCCGCTCGTCGTCCAGACCCGTCAGGACGACGATCGGAATGTCCTGCGAGACTTCCAGGATCGCCTTTACGCCCTCGGTCCCCGATGCGTCGGGCAGGCGCAGGTCGAGGAGCACGACGTCGACCCGACGTTCCTCCAGAAGGGCCTTGGCCTCCTCGATCCGGACGACATGGTGAAACTCGTAGCGCACGTCCTGGTCGACCGACTCCAGCATCTCCCGCACGATGTCGGAATCGGCGGGGTTGTCCTCGACGAGCAGCAGGACGCGGGTCTGTAGATCGTGGATCGCTGCGGTGTCCGACAACGGTGTGTCCCAGATGAAAGGCGCCGCTAAGCCTTTGAGCATCTACTTTGCGGTATTATAAACACGTGTTTTCTGAGCACAAGCCTGCCGCGATCCGTCTGATGGGATGATAAGCCAGGGTTGTGAATTCGCGATCCGGCGGTGCGGCGTCACACCCGCATCCGGAGACATGCACGCATGCCCTTTCGACAATGAAAAACATTTCCCAAGTATATATTTTCAGTCCGTCTTAGGATTAACATTTAATTTACATCTATTGACTGTCGACGTGGTCACTGTGCATACCAATAGTTGCCGGCGCTGGATGAGGCAGACCTGCCAGCATGTTCGAGGAATTTGCCGAGAGGACGAAGGACGACACGACAGAGGCAGCGAGGGGACACGACGCATGCCGAACATTCTTGTCATTGACGACCGACACGACATCCTGCGCGCGCTGGAAGCGATGCTGCGGGCCAGCGGCTTCGACGCGCAGACGGCAGACGGCGGTCGCAAGGGGCTGGCGCTGCTCTCCAAGGCGCAGTTCGACGCGGTGATCGTCGACATCTTCATGCCGGATCTCGATGGCCTCGCGACCATACGGGCGATCCGTGCGAGCCATCCGAACCTGCGCATCATCGCCATTTCGGGTCACCCGGTCACCGAGCCCGGCGTCGGAAAGCCGAACTTCCTGGAACTCGCCGTCAAGCTCGGCGCCGCCGCCGCGCTGCGTAAGCCCTTCCTGCCGTCGCAGCTTCTCGTGACGCTCGAACGGGCGCTCGACGGGGTTCTGATCGGCGGTCCCACCCGGCCGGCAGCGGCATCCAACGGCAGCCTCGCCCTGGCGGACGTCAACTGCGCCTGAGGGGGCGACCCCGTCCTCCTCAGGCGTGCTGGCTCGGCGGCAGGCGGACGATGCCGAACCAGAAGCTCTCCACCGCCTTCACGATCGACTGGAACGCCGACAGGTCCATCGGCTTGGCGACGTAGCAGTTCGCGCCGAGCTGGTAGCTCCGCGCCACGTCCTTCGGCGCTTCCGAAGAGGTGAGCACTACCACAGGGATCGGCTTCAGCTGCGGGTCCAGGCGCAACTGCGTCAGAAACTGGTGGCCATCCATCCGCGGCAGGTTGAGATCGAGCAGGATGAGATCCGGCCGGTACGCGTCCTCTCCCGAGCGACGCAGCAGATCCAGCGCCTCGACGCCGTCGAGCGCGTGCCGCAGCTGGATCGCGATGCGGCCGCCGTCCAACGCCTCCTGCGTCAGATCCGCATCGGCGTGATTGTCTTCGATCAGGAGAAGGCGGACATCGATGCTCATTCGCTAGGGCTCTTGGCTCTCCGGCAAGGTAAAGAAGAAGGTCGTGCCACGTCCGGGTTCGGATTCGAACCAGATCCGCCCGCCGTGACGCTCGACGATGCGCTTGGCGATCGTCAGGCCGATGCCGCTGCCCTCGTAGCGGCCGCGCTCGTGCAACCGCTGAAACATCTGGAAGATGCGCTCGGCATAGCCTGAATCAATGCCGATTCCGTTGTCGGCCACCGAAAAGACCCAGAGGTCCTTCTCCCGGTCGGCCCGAATCGTGATCCGCGGCGTCGCTTCGCCACGGAACTTGATGGCGTTGCCGATGAGGTTCTGGAACAGTTGCGCCAGCTGCACGTCGTCGCCCATCACCTCGGGCAGGTGCAGCACGTCGACCTGCGCGTCCGACTCGCGGATCAAAGAGCTCATCTGTTCGACCACGCCGCGGGCGACGGCCTCGGTATTGACCCGCGCGAAGTCCTTTCCCTGCGTTCCGATGCGGGAATAGAGGAGGAGGTCGGCGATCAGGCGCTTCATCCGTGCGGCGCCGTCCACCGCATAGTGGATGTATTTGTCGGCGCGCTCGTCGAGCTGGCCGCCATAGCGCTGGGCGAGAAGTTCGGTGTAGCTCGCCACCATGCGCAGCGGCTCCTGCAGGTCGTGCGCGGCGATGTAGGCGAACTGCTCCAGTTCGGCGTTCGAGCGCTTCAGCTCTTCCGTATAGCGGGCGATCGCCGCTTCCTGCTCCTTCTGGGCGGTGATGTCGCGGGCGATCTTCGAAGCGCCGATCAGGGTCCCGCCGTCGTCCCAGACGGGGGCGACGCTGATCGAGACCGTGATGTGCCGGCCGCTCATTGCCATCCGCACGGTCTCGAAATGATCGATACGCTCGCCGGCCTTCACCCGGTGCAGCAGGGACGCGATCTCTTCGCGCCGCTCGGGCGGAACGATGATGTCGGTCTTCCGGCCGATCGCTTCTTCGGCGCTGTAGCCGTAGAGGCGTTGCGCGCCCTGGTTCCAGGCGGTGATCGTCGCCTCGAGGTCGTGGATCACGATGGCGTCGTCGGAGCTCTCGACGGCGGCGCTGAGGAGCTTCTCGCGGCGGGACGTCTCTCTCAGCGCGGCGATGGTCTCGCTCTGGACGGCCAGCGCCTGCGCGAGCGAAGCGGCCTTCTCCTGGACTTCGCGCGCCATCGCATCGAAGCTGCGTGCCAGCGCCACGATCTCGCCCGGCCCGGTCTTCGGCGGCGCCTTCGGCTTTTCGCCGCGGCGCGTGGCTTCGACCGCAGCGGTCAGCTGGTCGAGGGGCTGGGTCAGCGTGCGGGCGAGGACGACGGCGATGAGCAGCGCCCCGAGCGCGGCGAGGATCGCACCGATCAGCAGCGAGCGCTCGGCCGGGGCGAGAACGGCATAAAGCTCCGCGGCCGGCAGCGCCTCGACGATGCCGAGCCGGGTCACGCCGCCGAGCAGGATCGAGGTGAAGGCCAGCCCGTACTCCTGGCCTGCCGCGTCCTCCACGAGGCCGGTCCAGTCCTGCTCACGGGCTGCCGCGTCCTGGAAGACCGGCAAGTCGTCCTGCAACCGCGCCGAGCCGCCGAGCTGAAAGGCGAAGGCGCGTGCCGGGTCCGGCGCGAGCAGGAGATCGCCGCGGTCGTTGACGACGTAGATCCGGCGGTTCCGGTCGCCCTTGTCGTGCAAAGCGTGGAAGAAGACGCCCATGTCGATGTTGATGATCAGGATGCCGAAGGCGGTGCCGTCCGCCGCAAAGACGGGCGTGCCGATCCGCAGGACCGGCAGATGCGGCACCTCTATCACGCCGCGCTCCTGGTTGAGCTCCACCGGCGAGACGTAGACCTCGCCCTCGGACTGCTTCAGCGTCAGGCCGACATAGTCGCGGTCGCCCTTGCGCTGCAGCTCGTCCGGCGGAACGATCCGCACGTCGTCACGACCCGCGCCCGTCCGGTCGACCCGCACGATCTCGCGGCCCCCGTCGGCGACGCCGATCAGGCGGAACTGCCGGTAGGCGGGATGGGCCGCGACGCGCGCCTCGAAGATCCCCTCGAGGCGCCGGCGCCAGGTCTGCAGCGACACCCCGTCCGACGGATCGACGCCGCCGGCTGCGGACGCACGCATGATGCCCCCGACGGCGCTGAGCTCGGTCCCGACGAGGACGTCGGCCCGCGCCTCGTCCACCGCCGAGGTGATGCTGATCCCGCTGATGCTCGCCTGCAGCGCCAGCCGTTGCAGGACGCGCGGAACGGCGAAGTTCTTCAAGCTGCTGACGCCGATGGCGCCGATGGCCGTCGCCATCACCAGCACCAGAGCCGCCATCGCGAGCGCGATCCGTGCGAACAGGCTCATCGGCGGGCGGCCGTCGGCCCGCCGGCCGGTTCCGCCCGATGGCCGGTGCCCGCGGCGCGCCCAGGCTGCCTGGAGCCCTCGCAGTCCGTCTGGATGATCCGCACGCGAACGACATCTCCTCGCCGCCGATCGAGCCGACCGCCTGGTCTCCCGTCCGGCACTGCGGACGATACTAGCTCAGTGGAGCCGCGACACAATGCAATCGCGCGGCGAAACGTTCGCGAGGCTGAACCCTAAGGCTGCGTGCCACCTCCGGCCGTCGAGCCGAACCTGCAGGCTGCGCAGCGGTGCCTTCGCATCCGCATGGGACCGGCGATCCGCAGTCGGGCAGGGCGAAGAAGCGCTCAGTCCGCCACGAGGATCGTGCCGTCCACCTCGATCCCGAACCCGGTCAGCCCGACATAGGCGCGCTCGTGCGTGGCGATCACCCGGATCGAGCAGATGTCGAGATCGCGCAGGATCTGCGCGCCGACCCCGATCTCGCGCCAGCGCTGCTGGCGGGCGAGCGCACTCTGATGCCGCTCGCCGTCGCGATGATCGGCCGCGTCCGGCAGAAGATCGTCGACCTGCGGCGTGCGCAGGAGCATCAGGACCCCTTCGCCCTGCTTCTTCAGCTCCTCGACGGCGATCTCCACCCAGCTGCGGCGGTCCGCGGCGTGGCCGAAGAGATCGACCACCGGCTGCTCCCGGTGGATCCGCACCGGCACGCCGGCGCGGCCGCGCACGTCGCCGAACACGGCGACCACGTGCTGCATCTGGTCGAAAGGCGTCTCGTAGATGCGGATGGTGCCGGCGAGGCCGCTGATGGTGATCGGCTCCTCGCGCACGCTGCGCACGAAGGACTCGCGCCGGATGCGGTACGAAATGAGGTCCTCGATCGAGACGATCTTCAAGCCGTGCTCGCGGGCGAAGCGCACGAGTTCGGGCAGGCGCTTCACCGTGCCGTCGTCGTTGACGATCTCGGCGAGAACGCCGGCCGGCTCGAGGCCGGCAAGCCGGGCGAGGTCGGTGCCGGCCTCGGTGTGGCCGGAGCGGGTGAGGACGCCGCCCTCGCGCGCGATCAAGGGGAAGATGTGGCCGGGCCGCAGGAAGTCGGTGCCCGAGCAGTTGTCGTTGGCGAGCGCCCGGGCGGTGTTGGCCCGCTCCTCGGCCGAGATGCCGGTGGTCATGCCGATCTTGTAGTCGACCGAGACGGTGAAGGCGGTGCGCATCGGGTCGAGATTGTTCGCCACCATCGGCGGCAGGTTCAGCGCATCGGCCCGCGCCGCCGTCATCGGCACGCAGATGATGCCGCTGGTGTGGCGGATCATGAAGGCCATCTTCTCCGGCGTCGCCTTCGACGCGGCCATGATCAGGTCGCCCTCGTTCTCCCGGTCGGTGTCGTCGACGACGACGACGAGCTCTCCCTCGGCGATCGCAGCGACGGCCTCCTCGATCGTGTCGAGGACGAGCTCTTCTTCGAATGTCATGCGCAAAGGGTCCGGCAGCAAGCAGTTGCGCACATGTAAGCCGGGCCCGCGTCGCGATCAACGCAGCCGGTACGGCCGATGGGTGACCGCACCGTCGCCGCCGCCCGTCCCGATCGTGCGCGAGGCAGGCTCAGCTTCGCCGCTTGCCGCCATCCCGGTCAGCCGAGCGCCCGCCGCAGGCCGGGAACACGCGGCAGCACGAGAAGGTCGAGGGCGAGCACCGCGATCAGCGTCAGCCCGACCAGCGGGAACAGCAGCGAGACGACCAGCGCCGTCAGCGCCGCGCCGCGCGCCACCGGCAGGTTCGCCGGCACCGGCGGCGCCGCGAGGCGCCAGGCGCCCTTCGGGCGGCGCAGCCACCACAGGGCGATGCCGCTGACGCACAGCGCGATCACCGACAGGCAGAACAGCGTGTTGAGCGCGACGTTCCAGAGGCCCATGTCGCCCTCGTGCAGGGCGATGCCGACCGCCATCGCCTTGCCGGCGGGGGAGTAGTCGGCATAGCCGACATCGGCGAGGATGCGGCCGCTGTACCGGTCGACATGGACCGTCCGGTCGCTCGTCGGATGGTGCGAATCGTTGCTCATCGAGTCCTGCGAGATCGTCCAGACCCCGGTCTCGCCCATGGGCGGGTTGAGCTCGAAGCGGCCGTCCGCGCCGAAGCCGAGGCGCCGGGCGAGAGCGGCGACGCTGTCGATCGTCACCGGCGTGCCCTCGGGTACCCCGTCGAGGCCCGCCGCCGAGCCCGAGGCCGGCATAGGCGTCTGTTCGAGGGCCCACGGCACCTCCTTCAGGCCGCCGTCGTTCATCGCGGCGTGCGTGACATCGGAGAGCGGGACGTTGTCCCACTTGGCGGCCGGGAAGGTGCTCCAGGCCTGCACGATCGTTTCGCCCCAGATCCCCGTCCAGGCCATGCCCGAGAGCAGGAAGGCGAAGAGGACGATCGAGACGTAGAAGCCGAGCGCGCCGTGCAGGGTGCGGAACAGGCCGCGACCGCGCAGGGCGAGGTCCGGCACCAGCATTCGCCGCAGCCCGCCGGTGCTGCGCGGCCACCAGAGATAGAGGCCGGAGAGGATCAGCACGATGCCGAAGCCGGCGGCGATCTCCACCATCCGGTCGCCGACCCAGCCGATGAGCAGCGTGCCGTGGATCGTGTCGGCAAGATCGTACCAGCCCGCGCGGCGCGACCAGTCGTCGAGCACGCGGCCTGTGGCGGGATCGATCGCGACCATGCGCGCCAGTCCGTCGGTGTCGACGCGGAACAGCGCGGCGCGGGTCGGATCGAGGGGCGCCATGTACTGCTTCAGCGAACTGCCGGGTACCGCCGCCAGCGCCGCCTCGGCCTGCTGCGACACCGCAATCGTCGTTGCGGACGGCTCGACGCGCAGGCTCTTCTCCCCGTCCCGCCCGTCGAGCACCGAGACCCAGAGCATGATCAGGCCGGTGGTCGCGAGGATCAGGAGGAAGGGCACCACGTAGAGGCCGGCATAGAAATGCCAGCGCCAGACGGCGCGGTAGAGCTGGGCGGCGGAGGGAGAGCGGGCGGGCGCGAGGCCGCCATCGAGGGTGGTGTCGGACATCGTGGGCTTCAACCTTGTCGAAGAGCGGCCGCGGCGGCGGCCTCACGCGGCCGCCCTGGCGGCACGGCTGGAGAGCGCCGCCACAAGTGGCGGCGGGGTTCGAAGAATGCTGGCGAGTGGGCCCGGCGTCGGCCGGCGGACGCGGTTGCGGCGGCGCGTAGCCGGACGGTCGTCGGTTCGGCCGCGCCGCCCGCTTCGGCGTTACATGCCGCTCGCGCCGGAATGGCTGGACATGTCGTGCCCGGCCATCCCCGACATGCCCGATCCCGACATATCGTGGCCGGCGTGGTCGCCATGACCGGCCGTGGGCGCGGTGGTGCCCATCTTCTCGATCGCGAGCTCGACCTCCACCGTGCCGGCCTGCTCGAAGGTCAGCGTCACCGGGATGCGCTTGCCGCCCGCCTCGACGGGATGCTTCAGCCCAACCAGCATCAGGTGGAAGCCGGCCGGAGACAGCTCGACCTTCCCATGCGCCGGGATCTCGAGGCCGTCGGTGAGCTGGCGCATCTTCATCACGCCGTTCTCCATCGACATCGAGTGGACCTGGACGTCCTTGGCAATGGGCGTGGAGCCGCCGATCAGGCGGTCCGGCGCGTCGCTATTGTTCTCGAGGACCATGTAGGCGCCGGCGACCGGGGCGCTCGCCGGCGTCGCCCGCGTCCAGGGATGGTCGATATGGATCTTGCCGACGTCGTATTCGTGGGCAAGGGCGGCGGATGCGAGAAGGGCGGCGGCGCCGAGGGCGGCCGCAACGGACTTGCGGAAGGACATCATCGTTTCTCCGAGACTGAACGTGGGACCGGCCGCGCTGGATCGTGCGGCAGGGGGTCTGGCGTCAGGCGGAGAAGGCAGGCGGTCCGGTCGGGTCCGGCTTGAGGCCGACCTCGGGCGGGCGCGGGAGGTCGAGCAGCGCGAGGGCCGCGAGCGGCGGCGCGACGCTGCGCAGCGTGTAGGCCGCACCGAGATCGTTGACGGGAGGAAGCGTCGCCAGCGCGGCGGCCGTGGTGGAGCAGGTGACTCCGCAGACGCAGTCCTGGCAGCAGCCGTCGCGTGCCGGCCCTGCGGGTGCACGCGTTCCGGCCGTGGTGTCGGCGCCATGGCAGATCGCCTGCACCGCCTCGCCTGCGCTCGCCGCTCCGAGCGAACAGGCCATGCCGCCGATCAATCCCTGGAGCAGCAGGATCTGCACGGCCAGCACCAGCGCCGCGAACGACGCCGACCGATCCCGAAGCAGAGCCCGAATGACACGCATGTCCTCCGCTTAAGCAGATCGCACCGGCCCTGTCATCGGCCTTTGCGTCACAGCTCGGCTCGAATGCGACCCGTGGTGTCAGTCCGGGAAGACCAGCGCCTTCATGAAGTCGTCCGGCCGGTCCCGCGCCATGTCGAGCGCCCGATCGAGTTGCGACAGCGGAAAGCGGTGGGTGTAGAGCGGACTTGGATCCAGCTTGCCGCTGGCGACCGCCTCCACCGCCTCGCGCATCCCCTCGCGATAGACCGCCGGATCGCGCTCGTGCGCGTTGACCACGTCGAGGCCGCGCCAGTTCCAGAGCTGCATGTTGACCTGCCGCGGCCCATCCTGGTGATAGCCCGCGATCACCAGCCGGCCGCGTTCGCGGGTCAGTTCGGCCGCGAGGTCGAGCGGCCACTGCGAGCCGACCGCCTCGACGACGCAGTCGCAGAACACGCCGCCGGTCAGCTCCTTCACCGCCTCGATGATCCGCCAGTGGTCGTCCATCACGATGGTTTCGGCCGCACCCATGCGCCGGGCCATCTCGAGCGACAGCGGCCGGCGGGAAATGGCGATCACGCGCGCGCCCGCCGACGCGGCGAGCTGGGTCATCAGCGCGCCCATGAAGCCGATGCCGATGATGGCGACCGTCTGCCCCGCTTCGATGGCGCAGCGCTTGAAGGCGTTCACCGCGCAGCCGAGCGGCTCGCCGGGGAAAGGCACGCCATCGAGCGTCGCCGGCAGGCGCACCACTGCTTCGGCGTCCGCGACGTCGTAGGCCGCATAGGCGTGATAGGAGAGCGCGGCGACGCGATCGCCGGCCGACAGCCCGCTCACGCCTTCGCCGACCGCCTCGATCGTGCCCCAGCCCTCGTGGCCGAGGCCCCCGGGCTCAGTCGGGAACTGCATCCAGTCCGGGCCGCTCCAGGGCACCAGGTTCGAGGCGCAGACCCCGCAGCCCTCCAGCCGGACGAGCACCTGGCCTGGGCGGGGCCGAGGCACGGGCACCGCCTCGACCGCGATCCGGCCGGGACCCGTCACCACCACCGCCTGCATCCTGCCTGCCTGAACGGCTTCGCCCATCACCTGCTCCAACGTCTCGTCATGCCGGCCATGCCGCCGGGTTCCTGGCCATGAGGCGGTGCATCAGCGCCCGATTGCCGGGGGTGGCTCGACGGCATAGTGCCGTTCGCCCCGCCGCACGAGGTAGACCTCGCGTTCCGGATGCGCCTCGATCGTGAAGCCGGCGCTGCGCAGCATCGCTTCGGCCGCCGCCGTGTTCGGGATGAACCAGTTCGTCGGATCGTCGGCGTAGCGCTCCTCGACGAAAAACAGCTTCGGATAGTCCGGCGCGTCGAAGGCGGACCATTCCTCGAAGCCCGGGTTCTCCTCCTGCCGGCGCGTGCGTTCGTCGCCCCGCTGCATGCACTGGAACAGCATCCGGTCCTTGGCGACGTGCTCGTGGATGAGGTCGAGCGCCAGCAGCGGGTGGCGCAGATGGTAGAGGACGCCCATGAAGATCACGAGATCGAAGCGCTCGCCGAGCTGGCCGACATCGTAGACCGAAAGCTGCCGGAACTCGATGTCGAGCCCGGCTTCGGCGGCGACGAACTCGGCCTGTCGCAGGTAGTGCGGATCCGGCTCCAGCCCGAGGACGCGGCCGGCGCCGCGTCGCTTCATCTCGAGCGCATAGAAGCCTGCGTTGCAGCCGATGTCGAGCACGCTGGCGCCGGCAAGATCGGCCGGCAGCACGTGCTTGAACCCGTCCCACTTGAAGCTCGGGTAGTCGCCGAGGAAATGCTCCGGCGCCGTCTGCCGGCCGCCGATCCGGATGTTCTGGAACCAGGGTCCGAGCGCGGCGATCCTGTCGCCGAGCGCGTCCGTTTCGCCAGGCTTGCCCGGCATCGCACGCGCCCCGGTCAAACCAGGCTCTGCCGTGCGAGCACGCCCTCGGGCATGCGACCGGCGGGCGAAGCGGCGGCGCGGCTATGGCCGGTCTTCTGCTCGAACCAGGCAATCGTCGGCACGAGGCCGTCGCGCAGCGACATGCGGGGATGCCAGTCGAGCAGCGTCCGGGCGCGGGTGATGTCGGGGCAGCGGCGCTTCGGATCGTCGACCGGCAGTGGCCGATGCTCGATGGGCGAACGGGTCGGGATCATCTCGAGCACCAGCTGCGCGAGTTCGGCGATGGTGAACTCTCCCGGATTGCCGAGGTTGACCGGCAGGCCGGGGTTCTCCTGCAGGTTCATCAGCCGCATCAGGCCCTCGACGAGGTCGGCGACGTAGCAGAAGGAGCGCGTCTGCTCGCCGGTGCCGTAGATGGTGAGCGGCGCGCCCTTCAGCGCCTGCACGATGAGGTTGGAGACGATGCGGCCGTCGTCGGGCTGCATGCGAGGGCCGTAGGTGTTGAAGATGCGCACCACGCGCGCATCCGCATCGCCAGTGCGCAGGCTGTCGAAGCACAGCGTCTCGGCGGCGCGCTTGCCCTCGTCGTAGCAGGCGCGCGGTCCGGTGCAGTTGACGTGGCCCCAGTAGTCCTCGCGCTGCGGATGCTCTTCCGGGTCGCCGTAGATCTCGCTGGTCGAGGCCTGGAGGAAGGCCGCGCCGTGGCGTCGGGCGAGATCCAGGAGGTTGCTCGTGCCGATCACGCTGGTCATCAGGGTGTGGCGCGGATCGGCCTGATAGGCCGGTGGGGAGGCGGGACAGGCGAGGTTGTAGATCTGGTGGACCGGCTCATCGACGGTCAGCGGACGGCAGATGTCCTGTTCGACGAAGCGGAAGCCCGGGCCGGCGAGCAGGTGCTCGACGTTCTGGCGCGAACTGGTCATCAGGCTGTCCACGCAGATCACCCGATGGCCCTGCGCCACCAGCGCGTCGCACAGGTTCGACCCGACGAAGCCCGCCCCGCCGGCAACGAGAACGGTCTTGGTCTGCGGCGTCACGGGCATGTCCATCATCTTCGAACTCCACAGGCAGAAAATCCTCACCGAGGCGCATTAACGGGCCCGGTTGTGATCCGTTGCTCAGGCAACGGGATGAAGTGCAGTCCTCGCAATCTCTCTGTCGCGGCCGGCCTCGAGCAGCCGGTGGATCGCTGCGGCGAACTCCGCCGCACGGGCATCGCCGGTGTGGTCGGCGAGAACCACGCGCCGCGCTGCTTCGGCCATGGCGGATCGCTGCGCCGCGTCCGCCTGCTGCAGCAGCGCCACCACCTCGTCTGTTCCCTGCACCGTCCGCACCCCGCCCGGCAGGATCGCCTCGAGGCCCTTCCAGCTGTCGCTGACGATGGGCGTACCGCAGGCGGCGGCCTCGAACAGGCGCACGCTCGGCGACCAGCCGGCCGCGATCATGTCGGCGCGCGTGACGTTCAGGGTGTAGCGCTGGCGGCTGTAGAAGGAGGCGTGCTCGGCTGGCGGCAGATGCTCGATCCGGTCGACGTTGCCCGGCCAGTCGATTGTCGCTGGATACTGCGGCCCCGCAACGACGAAGCGGCAATGCGGCAGGCGTCGCGCCGGCTCGATCAGGAGCGCCTCCAGCGTCGGCTGGCGGTCGTCGCTGTAGGTGCCGAGATAGCCGAGATCCCAGACCGGCGTTTCGCCGGTGGGCGCGTAGCGCGCCGCTTCGACCGAGCAGTAGAGCGCCTCGGCGCTGCGGGCGCCGAACTCGCTCTGCAGCCGCTCCAGCGTCGGTCCCCCGGTGAAGGAGAAGTAGACGTCGAAGCCGGGAATCTGCCGGCGCGCCAGGTACGCCTCGTCGCCCCGCTCCAGCCGCGCCAGCGTCACCGGCGTGTCGATGTCGTAGAAACCGGTGACGCCCTCCGCCGTCGCAAGCACCCAATCGATCACCGGCACGCCCTCCGGCACGTAGGAGCCGACGATGACCGCATCGGCGGCGCGGACCCGCTCGGCGAAGCGCTGCTCGAGCGCGCCACGGTCGCCATAGAAGGCGAGGTCGCAGAAATCGGGATCGGGCAGGTCGCGGTGGTCGCCGTCATACCAGGGCACCTGGCGCTCCAGGAACAGGACGCGGTGGCCGAGCCGGTGGACGCCGCGCAGCAGCGAGCGGAACGTGGTGGCATGGCCATTGCCCCAGGACGAGGCGAGCGACAGGCCGAGGACGACGATGTCGAGCGGCCGGCTCATGCCGCGGCCTCGGCACGGCGGGCGGCGGCAACGCGGGCGAGGATGCCGTCGGCCTCCTCGGCACGCCGATCATAGGTGTGCTCCGCTAGCACCCGTTCCAGACCCGCCCGCCCGATCGCCGCGGCGCGCTCCGGCGTCAGGTCCCGCATGATCTCCGCAACGTCCTTCCCGTCGCGCGCGACGAGCACCTCGGCGTCGGGCTTCAGGAACATCTCGACGCCGACCCAGTGGTCGGTGATCAGGCAGGCGCCGGCGCCTGCCGCCTCGAAGACGCGGGTCGGCGGCGAGTAGCCGGTCGCCGCCATGGAGTCGCGGGTCACGTTGATCACCGCCTTCGGGGTGCAGTTGAAGGCGTTGTGGTCGCGCGTGCCGACATGCCCGATCTGCCTGATGTTGCCGCTCATCGGCTTGTCGCCCCAGCCCGAGCCGCCGAGGAGGAAGGTCGCGCCCGGCACCGCCGCAGCGGGGCGCAGGAAGAACTCCTCGACCCGCGCCTCCCGGTCGGGCAGCCGGTTGCCGAGGAAGCCGAGATCGGCGTCGAAGCGCGGCTCCGGCGACACGGGGAAATGGGTTGCAGGGTCGAGCGCGTTGTAGATCGGGATGCATTCGGCGGCGCCGATCGAGCGATAGGCCGTCACCACGGGATCGCCGCCGCCATAGGTGAGCACGAGGTCGAGGCGCTGGAGGGCGCCGCGCATGTAGTGATCCGGGGCCGCGCTGATCTCCGCAAGCGTCGCCGGCGCGTCGACGTCCCAGAAGATGCGCACGGCGTCCGGCCGGGCGTTGTCCAGCATCGTAGCGAGGA
Source organism: Mangrovibrevibacter kandeliae (assembly GCF_024519155.1). Taxonomy (GTDB): domain Bacteria; phylum Pseudomonadota; class Alphaproteobacteria; order Rhizobiales; family Rhizobiaceae; genus Mangrovibrevibacter; species Mangrovibrevibacter kandeliae. The sequence continues at coordinate 131,933 of NZ_JANIFJ010000004.1, forward strand.
TCAGGTCGTCGGCGTAGCCGACTCCGCTCGCCTTCACCACGACGTCGTAGCCGGCGGCCTCGCCGCACACCCGGCGCACCGCGTCAGGCGTGCCGTCGTAGACGACGACGCGGCACCAGTCCGGCGGGTCGATGTCGCGATGAGCCTGCCGGTCGTAGACGTCGGGTTCGTAGAAGGTGATGTCGTGCCCATGCCGCGCCAGCGCCGACAGGAGCCCGCGGTAATAGGTGGCGGCACCGTTCCAGTACGAAGACAGGAGGCTGGAGCCGTAGAAGGCGATCTTCATTGGGCGGCCTCCTCGTGCCTGAGCTGCCGGGTGAGGGATGCGGTGCCGACTTCGCCGAGGATGGCGAAGAGTTCGTCCACCCGATGGGCGCAGGTGTGACGGGCCCTTATGGTGGCGAGGCCGGAGGCGCTGAGCGCCGCGGCGCGGTCGGGATCGTCGAGGATCTCGCGCAGCGTCCGCGCCATGGCCTCGCCGTCGGCCGCGAACAGGAAGTCCTCGCCGGGGCGGAAGAGGTTCTCCGCATCCGACCAGGGCGCCGAGACCAGGGGAATGCCGCAGGCGAGGGCCTCGAACATGCGGATGGTGGGGATGCCGGGCAACGCCTCGACATAGGGACGGCGCGGCACGTGGACCGTCACCCGGTGCGCGGCGAAGGCCGCCGGCACGTCGGCGTTGGCGATCCAGCCGCCGTGGTGGAGGCCGGCCGCCTCCAGCCGCGCCAGCGCATCGGCCGGGTAGCGCACGCCCCGGACCGTCGCCTGGATGCCGAGGCTCCGCACCGGCTCGACGAGGAACTCCTGCAGTTCGCGCGTGCGCTCGCCGTCGCCCCAGTTGCCGATCCAGATCAGGTCGCCGCGCTTGGCCGTCTCCGGCAGCGGCCGGAACAGAGCGGTGTCGGCCGCCTCGTGCCAGGTGAAGACGCTGCGGCCCCAGCCGGCCTTGAGGTAGCGCTGGCGGAGCGTCTCGCCGAAGGCGAGGATGCCGTCATAGTCGGCGAGAAGGAGGCCGGCGATGTCCTCCTCCTGCGACACGGCCCGGTGGTGCGTGTCGTGGAACAGGAGTGTGAAGCGGCCGCCCTGCGCCCGCGCCTTGCCGATCCGGGCGACGAGCGCGGGATCCGTCCACTCGTGCACGAGCACGACGTCCGCCTCCGCCAGCGCCGCCTCGTGTTCGAAGGCACTCCCGTAGGTCTGCGTCCGAAGCATTGGAAAGTCGCGGAAGAAGCGCGCTTCGGCGTCCGCTCCCTGATCTGCAATGAGGTTGGTGCGGCTCCAGGCGCCCTCCGGCTCGAGCGCCTGCACCGAGTGGCCGCGCTCGGCCAGCGCGCGCATCACGCCGCGCAGGAAGTGTGCATTGCCGTGGTTCCAGTCGGAGACGAGGGAATGGGTGTAGAACAGGAAGCGCATCACAACTCCGCGGCGGCCGGTGTCCGACCGCCGTTCGACAGGACATCGGCATAGATCCTCGACAGGGCCCCGACCTGCCGTGCGAGCGAAAATTCGCTGGCCCGGGCGGCGGCGAGGCGCGCGAGTTCACGCCGCTCCGCGGGCTCCTCCGCCAGCCGGTCGAGCACCTGTCGCAGCTCCTCCGGATCGTGCGGATCGACGAAGACGGCCGCGTCGTCCCAGATCTCGTGGAAGATCGGGATGTCGGTGACGACGAGGGCGCAGCCCGCCAGCGCCGCCTCCAGCGGCGCAAGGCCGAAGGGCTCGTACAGCGAGGGGGCAACGAAGATCGAGGCGCGCGCCATCAGCGCCCGGGTCTCGAAAGCCGACAGGACGCCGGCCGTCTGCGCATGCAGCGGGGTAACCATCTGGCCGTTCGGTCCGCCCAGCCCGCCCGCCATCAGCAGCGGCCAGCGGCAGCCGGCGGCCGCCGCGTCGAGAAGCGCGGCGTTCTTGCCTTCGTCCCACCAGCGACCGGCGGCCAGCACGAAAGGCTCCTTGTCCGCGGCGGAGACCGGCACCGGCCGCACCGCGTTCGGCACCACCGCGAGCCCGGCAATCGTGCCATAGGCTTCGAGCAGCGCCTCGGCGTGCGAGCGGCTCGGCGCGAGCACCGCATCCGCACGGCGAAAGCCGGCGAGGTTGCGGCGGCGCTGCCATTCCCATTCGGCCGGGAGGGGCTCGCTTCGCATCGCCTGCCACCAGGTGACCACGCAGGAATGCGAGGCGATGACGACGCGGCGCGCCGTCTGCAAGCCGACCGCCTGCGACGGCGTGTTGAGATGCAGGAGGTCGACCGCGTGTCGCTCGGCCAGGTGATCGAGACGTGGAGCGAGCGGATCGAGGGCCGTCTCGTCCTCCACGAGCCAGTCGAGCGGCTCGTTCAACCAGACCAGTTCGACGCCGGACAGCGCGGCGACCGCCTCGCGCTGCGGCGGCGTCGGCTCCGGTCCGAGCCCCACCAGCAGGACCGGCGTGCCGGCGGCGGCAAGTTCCTGCGCGAGATCGAGGCTGTATTGCCAGACGCCGCCGACCGCATCGGTGGTCATCAGGATGCGGCTCGGCCTCATTGGCCGGCGATCCCAGGCGCTCGTGCCGATGGGGGCACGGCTGCGTCCGTTGACGTCGGGGAGGCGTCGCGGCGACGTCGCCGTCTCATGCGGGCACCCGATGACGCGGCGCGTCCTCAGCCAGCGCGGCGCCGGTCGCCGGCACCGGTCCTTCGCCCGTCTGGAGCCAGCGCGCTAGATCGTCGAGACCTTCGCGCCATGCGGTGCGGGCCTGCCAGCCGAGGGTGTCGGTCAGCTTGCGGGTGTCGGCCACGAAGTAGAGCTGGTCGCCCTGCCGCCAGTCGCCATAGGACAGATCGAGCGGTCGCCCGGCGATGCGCTCGATCTCGCGCAGCACCGTGCGCAGGCTGACGGCATTGGCAGGTCCGCCGCCGAGATTGAAGGCGCGGCCGGAAATCTGCTCGATGTTGTCGAGAAGGAGACGATAGGCCGCCACCGCGTCGGCGACGTGCAGGATGTCGCGCACCTGCTTGCCGTCGCCATAGATGGTGATCGGCTCGCCGCGCAGCGCCCGGATCAGGAAGTGCGCGACCCAGCCCTGATCCTCGGTGCCGAACTGGCGTGGCCCGTAGATGCAGCTCATCCGCAGCACCGCCGTCGGCAACCCGTAGGACTTGGCGTAGTCGAGGACGTACTGGTCGGCGACCCCCTTGGAGCAGCCGTAAGGCGTACAGAAGTCGAGGTTGCGCCACTCGCCGATGCCGTTCTCGCGGATCGCGGCGTCGGCCGGTGCATACGCCTCCGCGCCCTCCACCATGGCGACGTCTTCCAGCCCGCCATAGACCTTGTTGGTGGAGGCGAAGATCGCCGGCACCTTGCGCCCGGTGCGGCGAAGACCCTCAAGCACGTTCAGCGTGCCCTGCGCGTTGACGGCGAAATCGTGGAACGGATCGACGAGGCTCGTGGTGACGGCGACCTGCGCCGCCAGATGGAACACGGCGCCGGCGTCCGCGACGACCTCAGCGGTCGTCTGCCGGTCGCGCAGGTCGACCGCCGCGACATGGACCCGCTCGCCGTGCTCGCGCTTCAGCCAGTCGAGGTTTCGCTCGACGCCCGGCCGGCTGAAGTTGTCGACCACCAGCACCTCGCGCCCCTCCTTCAGGAGGCTCTCCGCAAGATTCGCCCCGATGAAGCCGGCGCCGCCGAGAATGGTGATCGGCCGCGAGGGGCGGGCGACGGACGGAGCCGCAAGGCTCGACAGCGCCCGCGCCTTGGCGACACCGCCCTCGGTCAGCGCACGCGCCAGCAGCTTTTGCCGGCCGGCCGGATCGACCACGCCGAGATGGTAATGCCGCTGGTCGAAGAAATGCCCTTCCTGGACGGCCACCTCCGGCGCCAGATCCTGCCAGGAGTACCAGTAGAGCCGGTCGGCGGGCACCTCCAGCAGATCGAGGAACTGGCGCAGCTGCCCCAGCTCGTCATGCCGCCACGTCGAGTAGCCGGCTTCGGTGATCCACACCTCCGCCGCAGGGTTGTGGCGATCGAGGATCCGCCGCATCTCGCGGTGATGCTCGGCCCAGCCCTGCCAGGATCCGTCCGCACTGTCCCAGGTGCCGGGGAAGCCGTGCAGGCCGACCGCCGAGAATTTGGCGAGGACGCCGCGCTGACCCATCAGCTCGAGCCAATTGGGGTCGAAGGGGCAGGGGCCGCCGAGCACGGTCTTCCAGCCGCGCTCCTGCGCCCAGTGAGCGGCGGCGCCGATCATCTCGCAGAACAGCAGCCACTCGTGGTCGACGGTGAAGTCCCAGTCGAGGAGGTTGTTCGGCTCGTTCCACAGCTCGATGTGGGTGAAGTGCCGGCCGTAGCGAGTGAGGATCACGTCGACGAAGTCGGCATAGTCGAGCAGTCGGCGCGGCGGGCCGGAGCTCTTGCCCGTGCGCGAGAGCGACGGCGGCGTGTAGTGGATGCAGGGGAGGAGATCGAACGCGGCGCCGAGCTTCGGAATCAGCCAGTCGAACCACTCAGGCCCACCCGGCGCGTAGAACTCCGCCCAGGAGAGATGCGTGCGCAGCTGCGTCGCCTTGGCGGCAGCCATGCCTGCCAGTGCGTCCTCGACCCGCTCGTACTCGCCCTGCCGAAACCACTCGACGAAGCCGAAGGTCCGTGCCGGAACCGTCATGTCGGTCATGCCACGAGGCCTCGGGCCTCGAGATGACGGCGCATCTCCGCACCGCGATCTTCGGCCTTCTCCGCCCGGACCCAGGCCACGAACTCCTCGAGCGAGTCCTCCAGCGCATGCTGCGGCTCGAAGCCGAGCAGCCGGCGGGCCTTGCCGATGTCGGCAAAGCAGTTGCGGATGTCGCCCGACCGGGCCTTGCCGAGGATCTCCGGGGCGATCTCCGGCGTGCCCATGGCGGCGGCGAGGAGCGAGGCCACCTTGCTGATCGGATAGATCCGGCCGCTGCCGATGTTGATCACTTCGCCGACCGCCTCCGGCCGCTCCATGGCCAGGCGGAAGGCGCGCGCAACGTCGCGCACGTGGACGAAGTCGCGGCGCTGCTGGCCGTCCTCGAAGATGGTCGGCGCCTGACCGTTCATCAGCCGCGAGGCGAAGTTGGCGAGGACGCCGGTGTAGGGATTGGACAGCGCCTGGCCCGCGCCGAATACGTTGAACAGGCGGAGCGCGACGGTCTCCACGCCATAAGCCGTGCCGAAGATCTGGACGGCACGCTCCTGCGCATACTTGGTCAGGGCGTAGATCGACGCGAGGTCGACCGGCTTGCTCTCGTCGGTCGGCACAGGCTCGAGCAACCGGCCGTCCTGCGTGACCGGCTCCCACGCGCCCTCGCGGATGCGCGAGGCGACGCGCCGGGCATCGGCGACCCGCTCGCCATCGGAGGTGAGATAGAGGCCTTCGCCGTAGACGCTCATGGACGAGGCGACGACGATCCGGCGCACCGGGCTGTCGATGAGCTCCTGCAGCAGCACGGCGGTCCCCACGTCATTGCCGCTGACGTAGCGCTCGATCTCGTACATGCTCTGGCCGACGCCCACTTCGGCGGCGAGATGGAAGACGCCGTCGACTCCGGCGATGGCCTGGCGGACCTTCTCGTGATCACGCACGTCGCCTTCGATCACCTCAACCCGCGGATCGACCGCCACGCGGGTGTCCCCGTGGACCTGCGGGATCAGAGCGTCGAGAACCCGCACGTCGTAGCCCGCGGCAAGCAGGTCGTCGCAGAGCGCGCGGCCGATGAAGCCCAGACCGCCGGTGATCAGATAGCGTGCCGCCATCGATGAACTCTCCCTCTCACAGTGCGATGGACCTGCGGCCGGATGCGCAGGCGGCGCGGGTGGCGACGCATGACACGCGGCCTCTGCGGACGGTGCCGGCGGCCACCGGCTTGTCCTGCAGAACCACGACGCGATCACGAGACGCAACACGCTTTGGACTGCTGATCGTCAGCATTCCAGAGCCACCTAAGTGGAGCAACCGTCGGAGGTGACAAGGTGACCGCGAATGGGTCGAGAGGCACGGGCCTGCGACACCAGAGCGTCATCGCTCGGTACTCGCCCGGAGCATCGGCACAGCCGGTCGGAGTGCGCCGGAACCCAGTGCGAGGCTGCGGCAGACGGTCGCAGGAAGAGCCCTCGCCAGCCGGCTGCCGCGCGCGTCGTCAGCTTCCGTTGTCGAGGACGATCGTGGCCGCCGCCAGGATGCGGCCCGGCGCGCCGTCCGAAGTCACCGTCTGCAGGATTGCGGCACAGCCCACCGGTCCGTCCTCGGTGGGGTCGAGCATCGCCTTCGGCAGGTCGACATCCAGCGGCTTGCCGCTCCACATGCCGATCACGCGCCAGTCGCGCACCGGATGGGTGTCGACGAGCTGCCGGCCGCGGTTCTCGCCGCGCGTGACATCGGTGCGGCTGCTCTGGTCGAACGTGACCAGCACCAGCATCGGAGCCCGCGTCTCCGCGGCCGCGCCTCCGAGGTCCGCGGTGATGTGCAGCCGGTCGCCCTGCAAACGGAGATCGACCCGCGCCCGCGGGTCGAGGCCTGTGCTGGCGAGCGCGCTGTCGATCCGGTTCTTGAAGGAACCGATCACGTGCGTCTGGCCGTTCACCACCATCTGCGGCGTGTAGATGGTGCCGGCGTTGAGGGCCTTGGCGTAGTCACGCTGGCGTTCGGTGTTGGCTCGCGAGCCGTGGGTGTCACGCCAGCCGATATAGTCCCAGTAGTCGACGTGATACCCGAGCGTCAGCACGCCCGGCTGCTTCGCGTAGTCGGCGAGGAGCTTGTCGGCGGGCGGACAGGACGAGCAGCCCTGGCTGGTGAAGAGCTCCAGAACGCCGCGGATGGCGGATTTGTCTTCGGCACGGGCGCCAACGGCATGGAGCGCCGAGGCGAACATCAGAGCGGCGACCAAGAGGCGCGCGAGCAGGGCGGGTCCGGATGCAGTTCCGGCCCTCGACGGGACGGGCCACCGGACATGGCCGCGAAGAGGGGGGATGCTGGTCATGGCGGCGAACCTAGGCCCGGCCCTCATCATCAACCACTCAATTAGGGGTGAGCCTCGGGTTCGAGGCGCTGGCCGATCGATCGCGCCGCCGCACCTTGCAGGGCGCGGCGGCGACGCATGCGGGGGGCGGACCTGAGGCCGCCTGGCAGCGATGCGGCGATCAGGCGGCGAGGCGCCGCAGCACGTAGTGCAGGATGCCGCCGTTCTTGTAGTATTCCAGCTCGTCCAGGGTATCGATGCGGCAGTAGAGCTTGACCGTCAGCGTCGTGCCGTCGGCCCGCTCGATGGTGGCGTCGAGCGTCTGGCGCGGCTGGATCGTGGTCAGCCCGTCGATGGTGACCTTCTCGTCGCCCTTCAGGCCGAGCGTCTGCCAGGACGTGCCCTCCTCGGCGAAGACGAAGGGCACGACGCCCATGCCGACGAGGTTCGAGCGGTGGATGCGCTCGAAGCTCTGCGCGATCACCGCCTTGACGCCGAGAAGCACGGTACCCTTCGCCGCCCAGTCGCGCGACGAGCCGGTGCCGTATTCCTTGCCGGCGAAGATCACCAGCGGCACGCCCTCGTCCTTGTAGGCCATCGCCGCGTCGTAGATCGGCATCTGCGCGCCGTCCGGATGGTGAACGGTGACGCCGCCTTCGACGCCCGGCACCATCTGGTTCTTGATGCGGATGTTGGCGAAGGTGCCCCGCATCATGACTTCATGGTTGCCGCGGCGCGCGCCGTAGGAGTTGAAGTCGACCGGACGCACCTGGTGGCTGACGAGATACTCGCCCGCCGGGCCGCTCGACTTGATCGAGCCGGCTGGCGAGATATGGTCGGTGGTGATCGAGTCGAGGAACAGGCCGAGGATGCGAGCGCCCTTGATGTCGGTCACCGGCTTCGGATCGGCCGTCATGCCCTCGAAGTAGGGCGGGTTCTGCACGTAGGTCGACCGGTCGTCCCAGGCGTAGGTCAGGCCGCCGGAGACGTCGATCTTCTGCCAGTGCTCGTCGCCCTTGAAGACGTCGGCGTAGCGCGTCTCGAACATGTCGCGGGTGACGGTCGCGCGGACGATCTCGGCGATCTCCTGCGTCGTCGGCCAGATGTCCTTGAGGTAGACGTCGTTGCCGGCCTGGTCCTGGCCGAGCGGGGCCGTGGTGATGTCGACGAAGAGCGAGCCGGCGATCGCATACGCGACCACGAGGGGCGGCGAGGCGAGGTAGTTCGCCCGCACGTCCGGATTGACGCGGCCCTCGAAGTTGCGGTTGCCCGACAGCACCGAGCAGGCGACGAGGTCGTTCTTGTTCACCGCCTCGGAGATCGGCTCCGGCAGCGGGCCGGAATTGCCGATGCAGGTGGTGCAGCCATAGCCGACGAGGTTGAAGCCCATGGCATCCAGGTCCTTCTGGAGCCCGGCCTTCTCGAGATACTCCGTCACCACCTGGCTGCCCGGTGCGAGCGAGGTCTTCACCCAGGGCTTCACCTTGAGGCCCTTCTCGTGCGCCTTGCGGGCGAGGAGGCCAGCGGCGACGAGCACGTTCGGGTTCGAGGTGTTGGTGCAGGAGGTGATCGCCGCGATCACGACGTCGCCATGGGCGATGCCGTGGTCGGCGCCTTCGACCGGATAGCGGACGGAGTTGTCGGCCGGCGCGGCGGCGCCGTCGGCCTTCTTCTTGCTGCTGGCGAGGATGTCGGCGAGCGCCGGGCCGAACGAGCTGGCCGCGTCGGTCAGCGCCACACGGTCCTGCGGGCGCTTGGGGCCGGCGAGCGAAGGCACCACGGTGGACAGATCGAGCTCCAGCGTGTCGGTGAAGACCGGGTCTTGCGTGCCGTCTTCGCGGTACATGCCCTGCGCCCTGGCGTAGGCTTCCACCAGCGCGATGCGGTCCTTGTCGCGGCCGGTCGCCTCGAGATAGGCGATGGTGTCCTTGTCGATCGGGAAGAAGCCGCAGGTGGCGCCGTATTCCGGCGCCATGTTGCCGATGGTCGCCTGGTCCTCGAGGGTGAGGTTGGACAGGCCGGGGCCGAAGAACTCGACGAACTTGCCGACGACGCCCTTCTTGCGCAGCATCTGGGTGACGGTCAGCACGAGGTCGGTCGCGGTGGTGCCGTCCGGCAACTTGCCGGTGAAGCGGAAACCGATGACCTCGGGGATCAGCATGGAGATCGGCTGGCCGAGCATCGCCGCCTCGGCTTCGATGCCGCCGACGCCCCAGCCGAGCACCGACAGGCCGTTGACCATCGTGGTGTGCGAGTCGGTTCCCACGAGCGTGTCCGGATAGGCGATCGTCTCGCCGTTTTCCTCTTTGGTCCAGACCGTCTGCGCGAGGTATTCGAGGTTCACCTGGTGGCAGATGCCGGTCCCGGGCGGCACCACGCGGAAGTTCTGGAAGGCCGACTGGCCCCAGCGCAGGAAGGTGTAGCGTTCGCCGTTGCGGTCGTACTCGACGTCGACGTTCTTGCGGAAGGCGTCCGGCTGGCCGAAGAAGTCGACCATCACCGAGTGGTCGATGACGAGATCGACCGGCACCAGCGGGTTGACCTTGTTCGGATCGGCGCCGAGCTGGGTCGTGGCGTCGCGCATGGCGGCGAGGTCGACCACCGCCGGCACGCCGGTGAAGTCCTGCATCAGGACGCGGGCCGGGCGGTAGGCGATCTCGTAGCCGGCCTTGCCCTTGTCCTCGACCCACTTGGCGACGGCGCGCACGTCGTCGGCCGTCACGGTGCGACCGTCCTCGTTGCGCAGCAGGTTCTCGAGCAGCACCTTCATCGAGAAGGGCAGCCGCGAAGCGCCCGTCAGACCGTTCTTCTCCGCCTCCTTGAGGTCGAAATAGACATAGGTCTTGCCGGCGGCGGTGAGGGTGCGGCGGCTCTTGAAACTGTCGGGGTGGGACACGGGCATCCTTCCTTCTCGAACGTCAAATCTGTCCGAAGGCGAACGCCTGCCGCGCCGGAGCGCTTGAGGTGCGGGTACGACCATTTCCGCCTGTCCGCCCCGTGGCCTGCCGCCTTGCACGAAGGGCAGGCGCCGCGAGTTCGGCGCTGATTCTCGAACACGCCGGTCGCTGGCGTGGTTGCGGGCCTTATAGGGAAGTTTGTAACGGCTATAAAGGGGCGCCGGCGGCCCGTGGCGCACAAAGCGTTACCACCGGCGACGCCTTGTCCAGTCGGGCCTTCCGAGGGGTTTCCCAGATGATCACCATCACCGCCGCCGGGCTGACGATCGCGCGCGGCGGCGAGATCGTCGCCGAACCGGACGACTTCACCCTCTCGGGCGGCGACGCGCTCCTCGTCATTGGGCCGAACGGCGCCGGCAAGTCGACCCTTCTGCGCACGCTCGCCGGCCTGCTGCCGCTCGCCGCCGGCCGGCTGACGGTCGAGGGCGCCCTCGCACCCGACGGCGAACCGGCCGCGACGCCGGGCGAGATCGCGCACTATCTCGGCCACCGCAACGGCATGAAACCCGCGGTGACGGTCGCGGACAATCTCCTGTTCTGGCAGCGCTTTCTCGGTGGTGGGCCGGGTGGGCCGGGTGGGTCCGACGTCGCCGCGGCGCTCGACGCGGTCGGGCTCGGGGACCTCGGCCATCTGCCCTTCGGCTATCTCTCCGCCGGCCAGCAGCGGCGCGCGGCGATGGCGCGGCTGCTCGTCGCGCACCGGGCGCTGTGGATCCTCGACGAACCGACCGCCGCGCTCGACACGGCTTCTCAGGCGACGTTCGCCCGGCTCCTGACGGCGCATCTCAGCGCCGGCGGTCTCGTCGTCGCCGCGACCCACCAGCCGCTCGGCATCGAGGGCCGCACGCTGCGGATCGAGCGATTCGATCCGGCGGTCGCCGCGGCCGACGACGCCGACCCGGCCGCGGAAGGCTTCGCCGGTGCACCCCGCTCCGGCAGGCCGGAGCGAGACCTGGTCCGCTCGGCGACCGCGGAGTCCTGGTGGTGAAGGCGCTGTTCCTGCGCGACGTCCGGCTCGGCATCGCCGGCGGCGGGGCGACGGTCGCCGTCGTCTTCTTCCTCGCGGTGATCGCGACGATCCCCTTCGGCATCGGCCCCGACCTCAACCTCCTCAGCCGCATCGGGCCGGCGATCCTGTGGAACGGCGCGCTCCTATCGGCGCTCCTGACGCTCGACCGGCTGTTCCAGGCCGACCGCGACGACGGCACGCTCGACCTCCTGATCCTCGGCCCGACCCCGCTGCCGCTGACGGTGCTTGCCAAATGCGCGGCGCACTGGGTGGCGAGCGGGTTGCCGCTGGTGCTCGCCGCGCCCGTCCTCGGCCTGTTCCTGGCGCTCTCGCCGACCGCGATCGGCGCGGTGATGGCGACGCTCCTCGTCGGCACCCCGGCGATCACGCTGATCGGCGCGGTCGGCGCGGCGGTGGCTGTCGCCTTGCCGCGCGGCGGGCTGCTCGTCTCGGTGCTGGTGCTGCCGCTGGCGATTCCGGTGCTGATCTTCGGCGTCTCGGCGACCTATGGCGCGGTCAACGAGCCCGACCCGTTCCTGCCGCCCTTCCTGATCCTGATCGCCCTGACGCTGTTCTTCGCTGTGCTCGGCCCCGTCGCGGCGGCCGCGGCGCTCAGGGCAAGCGGGGATTGAGGGGCATCCCGCCCGCTGGTCGTGCCGGCGCCCGCCGCCGCAGCGGGGGCGACCCGTCGCACAGCCCGGCCAGCGGCGGGTGCCGAGGCTCCGGTTGTGGGATGGTGGCGCCGTCCGTTCCCGGCTAGGTTGCCCTGTTTATCCAAGCGACGGCAGCTGCAGGTGATCCGTGCCCCCGACCGATGACGTGATGTTCAGGCTGGATCCCGCCCCGAAGGTCATCACCTTCGATTGCTACGGCACGCTCGTACAGTGGTACGAGGTGCTGCTGCGCGAGATCGCGGCCGTTCTCCGCGAGCAGGGGCGGGAGGCGACCGATGCCTCCGCCGTGCTCGACAGCTTCTCGCAGCAGTCGCGCCGGCTCGAAGCCGAGCGGCCTCACCGGCTCTACAAGGACATCTTGCGCACCGGCTTCCGCGCCGCGCTGACGGAGCACGGGCTCGCCGCCGGCGGGGACGCCGTCGAGCAGCTCTCCGACGCGATCTCGACGATGGGACCGCATCCCGAGGTGCCGGCCGCGCTGCGACGGCTGCGCGAGCGCTACCGCCTGGCGATCGTCACCAACTCCGACGAGGACCTCATCGTCCACAACGTCGCGCCTCTCGGCGTCGCGATCGACTTCGTCATCACCGCCGAACGCGCGGGCGCCTATAAGCCGTCCCGGCAGATCTTCGAGCATGCCTATGCCGCGATGGGCGTGACCAAGGAGGAGACCGTCCATGTCGCGATGGGCATGTTCCTCGACATGAAGGCGTGTCACGACCTTGGAATTCGCGGTATCTGGGTGAACCGGCTGGGGCAGCGTGGCAACCCGGACTGGCTTCCCTATGCGGAGGTGTCGAACCTGGACGAAGCCGCGGCATTGCTGCTCCCGGCTCCGGCCTGACATGCGGCGGCGGGGTCGGACGAATGCAGTCGGTGGCCGTTGTTGCTGTCATGGCGACACTCTCGGCACTGCGCTGAATGGCGCCGCTGGTACGGCCGGGGCGGCTGAGCGGATCTGTTGCGAGCCGATGGATGCGATGCCCGTGGCTTTTGACTTGGCAATCTTTGCCAAAGGTGTAGCCTGAGGTCAGGAGGTCCTCATCATGGCGACCATGAATGTATCCCTTCCGGACCGCATGAAGGACTGGGTTGAAGCTCAGACCGAAAACGGCCGGTACAGCAATACCAGCGACTACGTTCGTGACCTGATCCGCCGGGATCAGGATCGGACCGAGAAGATCGCGCATCTGCAAGCCCTCGTCACTGAGGGGCTTCAAAGCGGCATCAGTAGCCGGACGATGGACGACATCGAGGCGGCGGCGCGGCGCGATCTCGGCGTCTGACAGCCTGGCCATGAGCTACCGGCTTACGGATCAAGCGGCCGAAGACGTTCAGCACATCTACACCGAAGGCTCGCGTCTTTTCGGTCTGGAGCAGGCCGGCCGTTACCATGCGCGCTTGCGCCAGACATTCGAGGTGCTGGCACACTTCCCAGAACTCGCACGCGAGCGCCTCGAGATCACGCCAGCGGTGCGCATCCACCGCTGCGGCGCTCACGTCGTCATCTACATTGTTGATGAGGTGGACGTCTTGATCGTCCGTGTCCGGCATGGCCATGAGGACTGGGTCAACGACCTGTGACTCGTGTGCCTCCGATGGCTTGTTGAACGCCCCCGTCGAATTGCCGCCACATCGGAACGCTTCTAAGATGGCGCCATGACGGACATCGCCCTCCGCCCGCCGCGCCTTGCCGCTCTCGCCAGCCCGACTCGGTTCCTCCAGGTCTCGGGCGCCGTGCAGCCGTGGCTCTACGGCCTCGCGGCCCTGCTGCTCGCGGCCGGCCTCGGGCTCGGCTTCTCCGTGCCGCCGGACTACCAGCAGGGCGCGACCGTCGAGATCATGTTCATCCACGTGCCCTTCGCCTGGCTGGCGATGATGTGCTGGACGGTCATGAGCGCCTCGGCGCTCGGCACGCTGGTGTGGCGCCATCCGCTCGCCGACGTGTCGGTGAAGGCGGCGGCGCCGATCGGGGCGGTGTTCACGCTCCTCGCGCTCGTCACCGGCTCGGTCTGGGGCCGGCCGATGTGGGGCACCTGGTGGGTGTGGGACGCGCGGCTGACCTCGGTCTTCGTCCTGTTCCTGATGTATCTCGGGCTCATCGCGCTGACCCGCGCGCTCGACGATCCCGGCCGCTCGGCGCGCGCTGCGGCGATCCTCGTCCTCGTCGGCTTCGTCAACATCCCGATCATCAAGTTCTCGGTCGACTGGTGGAACACGCTGCACCAGTCCGCGAGCATCATCCGCCTCGACGGGCCATCGATCGCGCCGGTCTTCCTGTGGCCGCTGCTCCTCTGCGCGCTCGGCTTCACCACCCTGTTCTTCGCCATGCACCTGACGGCGATGCGCACCGAGGTGCTGCGCCGGCGCGTCCGCGCGCTCGCCCGCATGACCGCGCGCGGCGCCGAGGCCTGAGGATCATGCACGACTACACCGGCTTCATCGCCGCCGCCTACGGCATCTCGGCGCTTGCGCTCGCCGGGCTCGGACTCTGGCTGTTCCTCGACGCGCGCGCCCGCCGCGCCGAACTGAAGCTCCTCGAAGCGCGCGGCGTGCGGCGCCGTTCGATGGCCCGGGCCGAGGCGGGTGCGTCGTGACCGAGGCGAGCGAACCGCTGAACGAGGGCGCCGATACGCCGCGGGCCTCGCGCGCCGGGCGACTGCTCGTCGCGCTGCCGCTGCTCTTCTTCTTGGGGCTCGCCGGCGTCTTCCTCTATCAGCTGGCGTCCGGTCATGACGCCAGCGAGGTGCCCTCCGTGCTCATCGGCAAGTCTGCGCCGAAGACCGTGCTGCCGCCGCTGCCGGGCCTGACGCAGGCCGACGGCGCCCCGGTGCCGGGCCTCGATCTCGCCGCGGCGGGGGACGGGCGGCCGGTGCTGGTCAACGTCTTCGCCTCCTGGTGCGCGCCCTGCCGCGAGGAGCATCCGCTGCTGATGCAGCTGGCGAAGGACAGGCGCGTCCGCCTGGTCGGCATCAACTACAAGGACAAGCAGCCGGAGAACGCGCGCGGGTTCCTGACCGATCTGGGCAATCCCTATGCCGCCGTCGGCTACGATCCGGCCGGCCAGTCGACCATCGACTGGGGCGTCTACGGCGTGCCCGAGACCTTCCTCGTCGGCACCGACGGGACGATCCTGTGGAAGCAGACGGGCCCGTTCACGCCGCAGGCGATCGAAAGCGGGCTGATCCCGGCATTGGATAAGGCGCTCAAACAGGCGAACTGACGCCGCGGCGGTGCGACCTTTGATCGCCTTTCGTCCCTCAAGATCACACAGCCTCGGCGGACGCTCTCCCACGACCTGATGCGCGGCGATGCGAGGTCGCGGTCAGCGGCTCGACGCCGCCTCGCGCCGCTGCCGGCAGGCCGCGCCGAAGGCCTCGAAGATCCGCCGCGAGGGCTCGTCCGTCTCCGCCCAGTATTCCGGATGCCACTGCATGCCGAAGGCGAAGGCCTTGGCGCCGGTCACCGATACAGCCTCGACCGTCCCGTCGGGAGCGCTTGCCTCGGCGACTAGCCCGTCGGCGAGACGGTCGATCGCCTGCCGGTGCAGCGAGTTCACCCGCAGCTCTCCCGCGCCGACGATGGCGGCGAGCTTGCCGTCCGGCGCCACCGTGACCGGGTGGCGGACCGCAAAGCGCTCGCGCTGATCGTGGTGGGGCAGGGCGCGGTGGTCCATCCGCCCCTCCAACTCCTGGATCTCGGTCGCCAGACTCCCGCCGAAGGCAACGTTCAGCTCCTGATGGCCGCGGCAGATCGCGAGGAGCGGCAGGCCGCCCTCGACCGCGCCGCGGATCAGCGCCTCGGTGAGCCGGTCGCGCTCGGGATCGAAGGGCTCGTGCGCCGTCGAGGCCGGCACGCCGTAGCGCTCGGGATGGACGTTCGAGGCCGAGCCTGTGACGAGCACGCCGTCGACCCGCGCCAGCAGCGCGCCGAGGTCGAGCTCGGGCAGCAGCGCCGGCACGATCACCGGCACGACGCCGGCGACGCGAATGGCGGCCTTCAGGTAGGTGTCCGGCGTCGCGTGCCAGGTGTAGTTCTCGAAGCTGCGAACATCGGCGGGAACGGCGACGAGGGGAACGGACATGGTGCGGGGCTCCGGAGGCGGTGTCCGGTCTTAACTGCAGCGGCGCGGCTTGCCTACGGGGGGCGGGACCCTTGCAGCGGCGCTCGACCGGGTAGCGCTCGCTGCGAAGGCAGGCGCCGCGCGGCGCTCCTCGCACGCTTTGTGCGCCGTTCCACTTCATGCTATGACCGCGCTGATGAAGCCTGCAAGCGGCAGGCGCCGCCGGGCGATGTGCCGCCGGTCGGCATTTCGAGCGGTTGTGGACGAGCGATGGAACAGCGGGCGCGGAGCCAGGGATTTTGCGTGTTCGAGCGGCTGCGGGCTGCGGGCCTTCGCCCGACAAAGCAACGCGTGGCGCTCTGTAACCTGATCTTCTCGCATGGCGACCGGCATCTGTCGGCGGAAGAGCTGCACGCCGAGGCGCACCGGGCCGGTGAGCCGGTGTCGCTGGCGACCGTCTACAACACGCTGCACCAGTTCACCGATGCGGGGCTCGTGCGCCCGCTGACGGCCGAAGGCGGCCAGCGCACGTATTTCGACACCAACACCTCCGACCACCATCACTTCTTCATCGAAGACGACAACGCGATGATCGACATCCCGGACGAGGCGATCCGCCTCGACCGTCTGCCGGAGCCGCCGGAGGGGATGGAGATCGTCAATGTCGACGTGGTGGTGCGCCTGCGCCGCAAGGCCGCGCCCGGCAACGCCTGAGGCGCACCGGCGCCGCAGTCGTCGCATCGACCGCTGCGTCCCCTTATCCTGAGGTGGCCCGAAGGGCCCTCCAAGGCTGAAATGCACCGAAGAGACCTTGAAGGGTGAGGCGCCCCTTCGAGCGCTTTCGCTATGCCCTCGCCCTTCGAGGCTCGCTGCGCTTGCACCTCAGGATGAGGGCGAGTGGGTTTGCACCTCAGACGACGGCGGATGATGCTCGCATCCGGGATGAGCGTGAATGGCGCACACGTCTCAGCATAAGGGCGGGTGGCGCTTGCACCTCAGCATGCGGGGGATGGAGGCTCGCACCTCGGGCGTGCGGTGAAGGGCGCCCGGCGCCCGGCCTTGCGAAACCCGCCGGCAACCGCCGCGATCGAGTTCGTCGCCTGGCGGCCGACGACGCGTTGCGATGCTTTGGGGCCGTTGTCGAAACCCGCCAGCCTCAGAAGCGCTCGTCGGGATAGACGCCCCAGATCTCGTGCTGCTGGACGAAGCCGTCGCGGTCGGCGACCTTGATTTCGCACCAGCCGTTGCTGCACTCCTCGACGTGGGTGACGACGCCCGGCTCCATCTGGGCGACGAGCGGAGCGTCGTCGGCGGGGCTGCGGTGCACGTCGATGGTGGCGCTCTTGCCCTTCAGCCAGGGCGCGGCGATCGCGGTGCGCTCGCCGGTCAGGAGCGAGTGATAGACCCAGCCCTCGGTGCCCTCGCTGTCGCGCACGCGGCGCCAGAGGTCGTACTCCTGGACGATCTCCACCGGCAGGCCGCGCTTGAGATAAAGCCAGGAGACGGCGTAGTCGCGCCCGGGGCCGACGCGCAGGTTCACACGCGCCGACTTCAGCGAGACGAAGCGCGGCAGCGGCAGCTTGCTGGTGTCGTCCTGCGCGGCCGCGTGCCAGGTGCGGCCCTCGAAGCTCGGGAAGAAGGCTGCCAGCATGAGGCCGAGGGCGGCTGCGGCCATCAGGCGGGTCGAGGTCGTACGCATCCACCACTCCATCCACGTCGCGCAGGGGAGGCCGCGTGTCGTCTCGAGGGATCAAGAGAGGCTCTCACAAGCCGCCGAAGGACGGCGCACGCGCCGCTCCTCCGGCCGACGCGCCGGGCCGCGCGGTCGAGCATCATCATGATTTGTTTGGGTTAACGGAGCGTTTCGAGCCGCCTTCGGCGCGGCGTCCGATGGCGCAGCGGCCGACGAGACGACGCGCAACGCTTAGGCGGTGAACTTTTTTCTGAGGACCAGCGTTATCACGACAAACTGACTTCCCGTGAGGAGAACCAACATGCTCGGATGGGCTCTGACTTTCCTGATCGTCGCTCTGATCGCGGCGGCTCTCGGCTTCGGCGGCATTGCCGGCGCAGCGGTCGGCATCGCCAAGATCATCTTCTTCGTGGCGATCGTGCTGTTCGTCCTGTCGCTGCTCTTCGGCGGCTTCCGTCGTCGTTCGATCTGACGCGACGCCGACCATGATCGTAGGAAGGCCGCCGGTTTCGGCGGCCTTTTCGTATCAGCGGCTGCGATCGCCCCCAGCAATGTACCCTTCCTCCGCGAACGAGCCAGCCGAGCGACGGCGATGAGCGACCTCGAAGCGAGATACCGAGCCTATATCGACTGCCTCAATCGCCAGGATTGGGCCGAGCTCGGCTCCTTCGTCGACGCGGAGGCGACGCACAACGGCCGTCGTCTCGGTCTCGCGGGCTATCGGCAGATGCTCGAGCGCGACCACCGCGACATCCCCGACCTCGTCTTTCGTATCGACCTCTTGCTGATCGACCCGCCGATGATCGGGGCCCGGCTGTCGTTCGACTGTCATCCCGCGGGCTCGTTTCTCGGCCTTCCGGTGAACGGTAGACGTGTCGCCTTCACCGAAAACGTCTTCTACCGCTTCGCCGACGGCAGGATCGCCGAAGTCTGGTCGGTCATCGACAGAGCCGCGATCGAGGCGCAACTCTGAGGCGCACCCGGCTCGCGATCACGTCCGACGCCGGCGGTAGCGGATCTCCTCGAAGCGCATCGCGAGCGTGTCCACGAGAAGCAGCCGGCCGATCAGCGGCTCGCCGATGCCGCAGATCAGCTTCACCGCCTCGGCCGCCGCGAGCGTGCCGAGGATGCCGGTGACGGCGCCGAGGATGCCGGCCTCCGTGCAGGTCGGCACGAGTCCCTCTGGCGGCGGCTCCGGGAAGAGGTCGCGATAGCGTGGCAGGAGGCTGCCGTCGGGGCCACTCTCGAACGGCGTCAGCGTCGTCAGGGAACCCGAGAAGCGGTTGACCGCGGCGCTGACCAGCGGCCGCCGCACCGCTTCGCACAGGTCGGCCATGGCGTAGCGGGTGGCAAAGTTGTCTGACCCGTCGATGACGAGATCATAGGCCTCGATGACCACCGCGGCGTTGTCGACGTCGAGCCGCAGGCGATGCGGCTCGACCTGCACATGCGGATTGATCGCCGCGATCCTGTCGACGGCGCTGTCGAGCTTGGCGCGACCGACATCCGCCTCGCCGTGCAGGATCTGGCGCTGCAGGTTGGAGCGCGACACCGTGTCGTCGTCGGCGATGCCGAGCGTGCCGACGCCGGCGGCCGCGAGATAGAGCGCGACCGGCGAGCCGATGCCGCCGGCGCCGACCACGAGGACACGCGCGGACTTCAGCGCCTGCTGGCCCGGCCCGCCGATCTCCGGCAGCACGATGTGACGGGCGTAGCGCTCGAGCTCCTCGGGCGAAAAGGGTGTCGTCATGCCAGGCTCCCGTTGCTGACGGTCAGGCGTTGGGCGCGGCCCTCGAGCGCCTCGAACAGCGACGCGTCGGTGCCGGTCATGAAGGCCTGCGCGCCGAGCGCCTCGATGATGTCGAAGAGCGCGGCGCGCCGGCCGGGATCGAGATGGGCCGCGATCTCGTCGAGAAGCAGGACGGGCGCGATGCCTCCGACCGAGGCGACGAGCCGCGCATGGGCAAGGATCAGGCCGATGAGCAGCGCCTTCTGCTCGCCGGTTGAGGAGAGGGCGGCCGGCATCGCCTTGGCGATGTAGGACACGGCAAGATCGGCGCGGTGCGGCCCTTCCAGCGTGCGGCCGGCGGCGCGGTCGCCGTAGCGGCCCTCGCGCAGATGACGTGCGGCACGGTCCTCCAGCTCGACAGCCGAGCCCGACAGATCGTCGAAGCCGTAGCCGCTCGACAAGGCGAGGCCGGCGCGCGGGAAGGGGGCCTCTTCCGGCCTGGCGTCGATCAACGCGCCGAGAAGGCCGACGACCTCCGCCCGTGCGAGCGCCATGGCGACGCCGAGCTCGGCCATCTGTGCCTCGATGCCCGTGAGCCAGGCGTCGTCCATGCGGTTCTCGTCGAGCAGGCGGTTGCGCCCGCGCATCGCCTTCTCGTAGTCGGCGGCCCGGCGCCCGTGCGCAGGGTCGAGCGCCAGCACCAGCCGGTCGAGGAAGCGGCGGCGGTCCGCAGCCGGGCCGGTGAAGAGCCCGTCCATCGCCGGCGTCAGCCAGACGAGGCGCAGATGGTCGAGCAGCTCCTCGGCGCTGGCGGCCGTCTCGTTGATGCGCACGATGCGGGACGGCGCGTCCGGGCGCACCAGCGTCGCGAGCGCCACCGTCTCCGTGTCCCGCTCGACCTCGGCGAAGATCGAGAAGCCGCCGCTGCCGCCGGCGCGCGCAATGTCGGCCTGCACCGCACGGCGCAGCCCGCGCCCGGGCGTCATGAGGGAGATCGCCTCGAGAAGGTTGGTCTTGCCGGCACCGTTTGCCCCGGTGAAGACGACGAAGGGCGCGTCGA
This sequence comes from Mangrovibrevibacter kandeliae, assembly GCF_024519155.1. Lineage (GTDB taxonomy): Bacteria > Pseudomonadota > Alphaproteobacteria > Rhizobiales > Rhizobiaceae > Mangrovibrevibacter > Mangrovibrevibacter kandeliae. Next base: position 152,076 of record NZ_JANIFJ010000004.1, read on the forward strand.
AGTCGATCCGCAGGCTCGCATAGTTGCGCAGGTCCGCGAGCCGCAGGCGGGTGATGCGGGTCTTCGGCACGGCGGGAGTCCGCGCCGCGGGCGAAGCCGGCGAAGCCGTGTCGCCTGGGCTCAGACGCGCATCGGCATCAGCACGTAGAGCGTGCTGTCGTCGCCGCCGTCCCTGATCAGCGTCGGCGAGCCGGGGTCCGCCAGCATGAAGATCGCATCCTCGCCGGAGAGCTGGCCGGTGATGTCGAGAAGATAACGCGCGTTGAAGCCGATCTCGATCTGGTCGGCCTCGTAGCCGACGGCAAGCTCCTCGGTCGCGGTGCCGGAGTCCGGGCTGTTCACCGTCAGCACCAGCTGGCCCTCGGACAGCGCGAGCTTCACCGCGCGGCCGCGTTCGGAGGAGATGGTCGAGACGCGATCCACGGCGGCCGAGAAGGAGCCGCGGTCGAGCGTCAGTGCCTTGTCGTTGCCGGTCGGGATCACCCGCTGATAATCGGGGAAGGTGCCGTCGATCAGCTTGGAGGTGATGACGATCGGCCCGAGCGTCAGGCGGATCTTGGAGTCCGACAGCTCGACCTGGACGTCCGCGTCCTCGTCGCCGAGAAGCTTCTGCAACTCGCCCACCGTCTTGCGCGGGATGATGATGCCGGGCATCCCCTCGGAGCCCGCCGGCGCGTCCATTTCGGCCCGCGCCAGGCGATGGCCATCGGTGGCCACCGCCCGCAGGCGCAGCTGGCCTTCGGCCTCGATGGTGTGGAGGAAGATGCCGTTCAGGTAGTAGCGCGTCTCCTCGGTGGAGATCGCGAACTGCGTGCGCTCGATCAGCCGGGCGAGCTCGCTCGCCTTCAGCGTGAAGGCGTGGCTGAAGCTGCCGGCCGTGATGTCGGGGAAGTCGGATTGCGGCAGGCACTGCAGGCGGAAGCTCGAGCGGCCGGAGGTCACCGTCAGCTGGCTGGTGTCGGTGTTGGTCGCGAGCCGGATTTCAGCGCCGTCCGGCAGCTTGCGCACGATGTCGTGCAGGAGATGGGCGGGAACGGTGGTTGCGCCGGCCTGGTCGTCGCTCGCCGGCACCGTCTCGGTGATCTCGAGGTCGAGGTCGGTCGCCTTCAGGCGCAGCGTGCCCTCCTCCGTCTTCAGCAGCACGTTCGACAGGATCGGGATCGTGTTGCGGCGTTCGACCACGCGATGGACGTGGCCGAGCGACTTCAGGAGGTTGGAACGCTCGATGGTGATACGCATGAATGGAACCGTTGATTGCGAAGGGCCCGCCGTGCGCAGGCCCCTCCAGCAGAGTGCAGACCTTGTAAAGTCTCGCGCCGTCGATGGGAAGACGCAAGGCGGCACCGCCAGGTGCCGCGCCGGAGGCAAAACCGGCTACTCCTCGATCATGCGTCGGATGAGGTCGAGCTCCTCGCCGAGCTTGTCGTCCTTCTGACGCTCGGCCTCGATCTTGCGCACCGCGTGCAGCACGGTGGTGTGATCGCGCCCGCCGAAGCGGCGGCCGATCTCGGGCAGCGAGCGCGGCGTCATGGTCTTGGCGAGGTACATGGCGATCTGGCGCGGCCGTACGATCGTACGGGTGCGCCGGGAGGAGAGGATGTCGGTGCGCGACACGTTGTAGTGGCGCGAGACGAAGCGCAGGATGTCCTCGATCCGCACCCGCTTCTCGCTGCTGGCGCGCGTCAGCGTGTTGAGGAGATCGTCGAGATGCTCCTCCGACAGCGGTTGGCCGACCGAATGGCGGAAGGCGATCTGGTTGAAGGCGCCTTCGAGATCCCGGCCGCTGCCGACGACGCGCCGGGCGATGTGGTCGATCACCTTCTCGGGGATGGCGAAGCTCGGGTCGTCCACCCGCATCGCCGCGATGCGGCGGGTGAGGATCGCCTTGCGCATCTCGAAGTCCGGGGCCGACATCTCGATGGCGACGCCGCCGGTGAGGCGCGAGCGCACGCGCGCGTCGAGCGTCTCGAGTTCGAAGGCCGGGCGGTCGGCCGCGACGATCACCTGCCGGGCGCTGTCGATCAGGGCATTCAGGAGGTGGCAGAACTCCTGCTGGATCGACTTGCCCTGCAGGAACTGCATGTCGTCGATGATCAGGATGTCGATGCCGCGCAGCGTCTCCTTGAAGTCGAGCGCCTGGTTGTCGCGGATCGCGGTGGCGAAGCGCCACATGAAGTATTCGGCGGTCAGGTAGACGACCCGTGGCTGATCCTTGCGACGCACGGCGGCATTGGCGATCGCCTGCAGGAGATGGGTCTTGCCGAGCCCCACCGTCGCGTGGACGTAGAGCGGGTTGAACCGCACCGATTGCGGCCCGTTCTCGGCGATGGCACGCGCGGCAGCGAGCGCCACGCGGTTCGAGCTGCCTTCCACGAAGCTGGCGAAGTCGTAGCGCGCGTCGAGGGGCGATCCGAAGTCGCTGGAGGCCCGCGCGGGGACGGTGCCGCGCTCGACCTCCACCCGGTTGGCGACCGAGAGGTTGGCGGCCACCGGGAGGGCGGTGGCCGTGGCCGCGCCGGCGCTCATCACCCGGCCCGCAGGGCGCAGCTGCTCGACGGTGGCGCCGGCGACCTGGCTGTTGCGCACGGCGCTGCGCACCGCGATCTCAACCTTCAGGGTGCCCGGCAGCTCCTGTGCGAAGCTCTCCAGCAGCTGCTGCTGGTAGTGGCCGCCGATCCAGGTCTTGAGGAAGGCCGTCGGTACCGAGATCTGGACGACGCCGCGATCGATCTGCTCGAGCTTCATCCGCTGGAACCAGCTGGAGAAGATGTCCTGACCCAGCTGGGCCTTCAGCCGCGCCTTGACGCGTTCCAGGATCTCCGCTTCGCCTCGACCATCGCCGCCCTCTGCCATTTCGGTGCCCTGCTGGTTCTTGTTGTTGTTCTTGCTGCTGTCGATCATGCGAAACGCCGCGTCCTGCGGCCGTCGGCTCTGCGTCACGGCGGATCCCTGGAGGTTCGACGGGGTCACGCACGCCTCCAGGGCAGACCTTCGGCCTGCCAGCCGGCGACGGTGCCGCGCTGCCCGGTCGCGTCCGGCGGACCCTCGAAGCCACCGAGGATGTTGTAGCTGTCCGCGTAGCCGGCGGCCGTCATGGCCGCCGCGCTTCCCATGCTGCGGCTGCCCGAGCGGCACAGGAACATCAGCCGGGAGGCCTTCGATCCGCCGGCCGCGGCGATCTCGGCTTCGAGCTTCTCGACGAAGTCCGGATCAATGGCCATCGTCGGGTAGGTCTGCCACTCGATGAAGAGCGGCGAGCGACCGATCGACGAAAGGTCGGGCACGCCGATGGCGTCCCACTCCGCCGTCGTGCGCACGTCGACGAGGAAGGCGTCGGCATCGGACTGAAGGTGCGACCAGCACTCTCCCACAGTCACGTCGCCCTGATATCCTTGCTTCATGAAATAGTTCTCCGCTGCGCGCCCAGAGTAAGGCGTACAGATTGACGTTCGTCGGTTGTGGTGCAGAAAGTCGCGTGTGGTCCGGGTTCAGGTCTTCACGTCAGAAACGTGAAAAGCTCACTAACGCTCGTGGTCGCAAAAGCTGTGAGCACTGCCGAAATGATTGGAGAACCCGATTTGTCCACACACTTCGTCTTCCCCGCTCTTGTGGTGGGGTTGAAACTACGAAAGCGGGCGACGCCGGGCAAGCTTGAATCCGGCGAAATCGGCGAAGGCTGGAGCACGGTGTTGCGGACTCGCACTGCGAGCATGTGGGCGGAACTGGGCAATCCCCTGATTCACAAGGGCGCGTTCCACAGGCCAAAAAAATTGGCGCGGCCGACGGAGCGAATTTAAATATTTCGACGCGCCCTGCTTGACTCAAAGGGTTAGCCAAAATCGCTTAGCCAGCTTGCTGAGCGCTTCGCACGACCTCTCGCAAACACCTGATAATGAACGATCTTTTCTGCGGCGTCAGCGTGCGGGCGATGACGGGCGCGACTCGCCGTGACACGCTGGTGACGGCACCACGGAATCCACGTGGCTTGTGCTCGGAATCAAAAAGGTCCGGCATGTGCCGGACCTTTGAAAGGCCGTCTCGCAGTGCGGCGGCAGGCGCTGAGGCGGGTGGCTCAGGCGGTCGCGGCGACGCCGACCGACTTCACGCGCGAGGCGAGGCGGGAGATCTTCCGCGAGGCGGTGTTCTTGTGGAACACGCCCTTCGAAGCGGCCCGCATCAGCTCGGGCTGCGCGGCGCGGAGCGCGGCCTGCGCGGCGTCCTTGTCGCCAGATGCGATCGCCTCTTCGACCTTGCGCAAGAAGGTGCGCACACGGCTGCGGCGGGTCTTGTTGATTTCCGTGCGTCGCGCGATCTTGCGCACGGCCTTCTTGGCCGACGGCGTATTGGCCATTCTCGTCTCTCTCTGTTCTGGATCTCATCGGTGCGGCCGCCGAAGCCGGAGCCGCACGCAAAGCAGCGGCGCTTAAGGCACCGCCGAAGATTGCGGCCTTATAGGGATGTCGGGTCGGGACGTCAACGGAAAATGCGCTGGCCCGGCGCGCGGCGGCTCACCGCTGGCACACGGGGCAGAAGAAGGTCGAGCGGCCGGATTGGGTGATGCGTGCGACGATGCCGCGGCAGCCTGGCCGCTGGCAGGGGTCGTGCTCTCGGTCATAGACCGCGAAGCGGTGCTGGAAGTAGCCGAGCGAGCCGTCCGCCTGCCGGTAGTCGCGCAAGGATGAGCCGCCGGCCTCGATCGCGTCGGCAATGGTTTCGCGCACGTGCCGGGCGAGCGCCTCGAGCCGGGCCGTCGGACGACCGTCCTTCCGCACGAGGCTGCCGGCGCCGCGACGGGGCGAGAGGCCGGCGCGCCAGAGCGCCTCGCACACGTAGATATTGCCGAGCCCGGCGATCAGCCGCTGGTCGAGGAGGGCCGCCTTCAGCGGCGCCTGCTTGCCGGCGAAGAGCGCGGCGAGCGCCGTCCCGTCGAGTGCGTTGCCCGTCGGCTCCAGCCCCAGATCCCGGAAGAAGGGATGAGCCTCCATCTCCGCGCGCGGAAGCAGGGTCATGTAGCCGAAGCGGCGCGGATCGTTGAAGACGATCGAGGCGGGCGGACCGCCGCGGGTTTCGAGATGCAAGAGGACGTGGTCGTGCAGCCGCTCCTCCGAGCGGGGGTGATGGAAGAGGCCCGGCGTCTCTACTTCATTGCGGCGTTCGATGCGGAAGGAGCCGGACATGCCGAGATGCATGGCGAGCACCGCACCGTCGTCGAGATCGGCCAGAAGATATTTCGCCCGGCGGCCGAGCGCCTCGACCCGCCGGCCGGCCAGCCCGGCGGCAAACCCCGGGGGCAGGGGAAAGCGCAGGTCCGGCCGCCGCAGTTCGACGCTCTCGATGCGCGCGCCTTCCATCACCGGCGCGAGGCCGCGCCGGACCGTCTCGACCTCTGGCAATTCGGGCATTCGTGCATAAGTCTCCAGCGGCGCGCGGCGCGTCGGGTAAGAGGTGGCCGCCACCGCATCGATCGGTTACATCGTGGCCGACGGCCGGTCTCTCAAGGCCTCGCAAAATTCGCCCGCGCCCGTCCTGCGGGCCCTGCCAATGAAAGAGGGAGCGATGTCGCGAACGACCGGTGCCGAAGGCATGGAGACCTCCTACGGGTTCGCGGCGGTTGCCGGCGCCGAGGAGAAGCAGGCCCGCGTCAACGACGTCTTCCACCGCGTGGCGCAGCGCTACGACCTGATGAACGACCTGATGTCGGGCGGCCTGCACCGGCTGTGGAAGGACGCGATGGTGTCCTGGCTGTCGCCGCCGCGCCACGCCGGCTGGCGCTTCCTCGACGTCGCCGGCGGCACCGGGGACATCGCGTTCCGGCTCGTCGCCGCGTCGGGCGGCAAGGCCGAGGGCACGGTGCTCGACATCAACGCCTCGATGCTCGGCGTGGGCGCGGAGCGGGCGGCCAAGCGCGGGCTCGACGGGAACCTCACCTTCGTCGAGGGCAATGCCGAGGTGCTGGACCTGCCGGACGACGCGTTCGACGCCTATACGATCGCCTTCGGCATCCGCAACGTGCCGCGCATCGACCGCGCGCTTGCCGAGGCGCACCGCGTCCTGAAGCCCGGCGGCCGCTTCCTGTGCCTCGAGTTCTCCGAGGTCGAGATGCCGCTGCTCGACCGGCTCTACGACACCTGGTCCTTCCGCGCGATCCCGGCAATCGGCGGGGCGGTCGCGGGCGACAGGGACTCCTACGAGTATCTGGTGGAATCGATCCGCCGCTTCCCGAACCAGGCGAATTTCGCCCGGATGATCGGCGAGGCCGGCTTCCAGCGGGTGAGCCATCGCAACCTGACGGGCGGCATCGCGGCGATCCATTCGGGCTGGAAGATCTGACCGGGATGCGCGATCGCAGAGGGGATGACGTGCGGACCGGCCGTTCGCGGGTAGACTGCTCATGAACCCGGTGCTGGGCGCCTTCGCGCTGTTGCGTGCCGGATTCGTGCTGGCCCGCGAGGGTGTCATTGCGGCGCTGCCGGCCGAGGGCCTGCCGCCGGCCGGACGCTTCGCGCATCGGGTCGCCTCCGTCATCGCCCGCCCCTCGGCCGACAGCCGTGCGCGCTCCGAGCGCCTGTCGCGCGCGCTGAATCGGCTCGGGCCGTCCTACGTGAAGCTCGGCCAGTTCTTGGCGACCCGCCCGGACATCGTCGGCCAGGAGATCGCCCGCGAGCTGGAGCAGCTGCAGGACAAGGTGCCGCCCTTCCCCCATGCCGAGGCGGTGAAGGAGATCGAGAGCTCGCTCGGCCGCTCGATGGGCGACCTCTTCCTCGAGTTCGGCGGCGTCGTCGGCGCCGCCTCGATCGCGCAGGTGCACCGCGCGGTGGTGGCGACGCCGGACGGTCCGCGTACCGTCGCCGTCAAGGTGATCCGGCCGGGCATCCGCGCCCGCTTCCGCCGCGACCTGCGCGTCTTCTACTTTGCCGCCCACACCGCCGAGCGCCTGGTCGTGGGGCTGCGGCGCCTGCGTCCCGTCGCCATCGTCGACACGCTCGCCCAGTCGACCAAGATCGAGATGGACCTGCGGCTGGAGGCCGCCGCCTTCTCCGAAATGGCCGAGAACACCGCCGAGGATCCCGACTTCCGGGTGCCCGGCGTCGACTGGGAGCGCACCGGCCGCGACGTCCTGACGATGGACTGGGTCGAGGGCATCAAGCTCAACAACGTGCCGGCGGTGGCGGCCGCGGGGCACGATCTGCCGAAGCTCGGCATCACCGTCGTCCAGTCCTTCCTGCGCCACTCGATGCGCGACGGCTTCTTCCACGCCGACATGCATCCGGGCAACCTGTTCGTCGCGCCGGACGGGGCCGTTGTCGCGGTCGATCTTGGCATCGTCGGCCGGCTCGGGCCGAAGGAGCGCCGCTTCCTTGCCGAGATCCTCTACGGCTTCATCCGCCGGGACTACACGCGCGTCGCCGAGGTGCATTTCGAAGCCGGCTACGTGCCACGCCGGCACGACGTTGCGAGCTTCGCCCAGGCGATCCGCGCCATCGGCGAGCCGATCCACGGCCAGTCGGCCGAAACCATTTCGATGGCGCATCTCCTGACGCTGCTGTTCGAGGTGACCGAGCTCTTCGACATGCAGACGCGCCCGGAGCTGATCCTCCTGCAGAAGACGATGGTGGTGGTGGAGGGCGTCGCCCGCTCCTTCGACCCGCGCTTCAATATGTGGGAGGCAGCCGAGCCGGTCGTCGCTGACTACATCCGCGGCCAGCTCGGGCCCGCAGCGGCGCTGCGGGACGCCCGCGAGGACTTTTCGGCATTCCGGCGCATCCTTGCCGCCCTGCCGCAGGCGGCGGACGGCTTCGAGATCCTGGTCAAGGCGCTGCCGGACCTCATCGAGAACGGCGTTCGGATCGACGACGACGCGCTGACCCATCTCGCCACCGAAAAACGGGCGAGCATCATCTCCGGCCGCATCGCGCAGTGGGTGATCGCGCTGTCGCTCGCCTCGATCGCGCTGACGATGCTGTGGCGCTGAGGTAGCCTTGAACGGGGCGGCAGGCGAACGCGCGCTGATCGACGACGTCCTCGCCGATCCGGTCAACGCCGCCCTCGCCGCGCGCCTGCCCTCGCTTGGGCTGCCGCAATGCCATCTGACGGCCGGCTGCGTGTTCCAGGCGCGGTGGAACAGGCTCGCGGGCGAGCCGCCGGGCCACGGGGTCAACGACTACGACGTCTTCTATTTCGACGATGCCGACCTCTCATGGGAGGCAGAGGACGCGGTCGTCCAGGCCGTCGGCGCGCTGACGCGGGATCTCGGCGCGACGGTCGAGGTTCGCAATCAGGCGCGCGTCCATCTCTGGTTCGAGATGCGCTTCGGAACGCATTATCCTCGGCTGCGCTCGGCGCGTGAGGGGATCGACCGGTTCCTCATCCGGTGTACCTGCGTCGGTCTCGACGTCGCGAGCGGGGAGCTCTATGCCCCGGACGGTTTCGAAGATCTGGACAACGGCATCCTGCGTCCGAACGCCCATTTCAAGCAGCCGGCGCTTTTTCGCAGGAAGGCCGAGGATTACCGTCGGCGCTGGCCGTGGCTCGTCGTTGCCGAGTGAGATCGACGCGCAGACTTCCCATCGGTGGCGGTTTTGGCCCATACCGGCGGGGACACACGGGCACCGGTCGGCAGAATGTCTCTCGCAACACGGCACATCCTCCTCGTCGTCGGCGGCGGCATCGCCGCCTACAAGGCGCTCGACCTGATCCGCCGGCTGCGCGAACGCGGCGCCGTGGTGACGGCGGTGATGACCGCGGCGGCGGCGGAGTTCGTCACGCCGCTGTCGGTCGGCGCGCTCACCGGAAGCCGCGTCTACCACGACCTGTTCGACCGTGAGGACGAGCAGGATGTCGGCCACATCCGGCTGGCGCGGGGCGCCGATGCGGTCGTCGTCGCGCCGGCGACGGCCGACCGCATGGCCAAGGCGGCGGCCGGATTTGCCGACGACCTTGCCGGAGCGATCCTGCTCGCGACGCGCGCGCCGGTGCTGATGGCGCCGGCGATGAACCCGGCGATGTGGTCGCATCCAGCGACACGGCGCAATCTCGACATCCTGAGCGGCGACGGCGTCCGCTTCGTCGGGCCGAGGGCCGGCGAGATGGCCGAGGCCGGCGAGGCGGGCCTCGGTCGGATGGCCGAGCCGCTGGAGATCGTCGCGGCGCTGGAGGCGCTGTTCGCTTCGGCCGGCGGGCCGCTCGCGGGGCGGCACGTCGTCGTCACCTCCGGCCCCACGCACGAGCCGATCGACCCCGTCCGCTACATCGCCAACCGCTCCTCCGGCCGGCAGGGCCATGCGATCGCCGCAGCCCTCGCCGGGCTCGGCGCCCGGGTCACCCTGGTCTCGGGTCCGGTGGCGCTTCCCGACCCCGCCGGGGTGGACGTGCGGCACGTCGAAACGGCGCGGGACATGCTGGCAGCGGTGGAAGCCGCACTCCCCGCCGATGCCGCCGTTTTCGTCGCGGCCGTCGCCGACTGGACGGTCTCCGGCGCCAGCGAGCGCAAGCTGAAGAAGACCGGCGAGGGTCCGCCGAGCCTCGCGCTGGTCGAGAACCCCGACATCCTGAAGACCATCGGCCACGCCGCGAACCGGCCGCGGCTCGTCGTCGGCTTTGCGGCCGAGACGAACGACGTCATCGAACATGCCCAGGCAAAGCTGAAGGCCAAGGGGGCCGACCTGATCGTCGCGAACGATGTGTCCGGCGCGGTGATGGGGGGCGCCTACAACACCGTGCATCTCCTGTCCGCCGACGGCATCGAGCCTTGGCCGGAGATGAGCAAGACCGCGGTGGCCGGCAGACTGGCCGAGCGGATCGCCGCGCTGATAGGAGCGCCGGTCGACGCGGGAGACGTGGGGCGATGACGCCGAGCATCCGCATCCTGCGCCTGCCGCATGCGCGCGACCTGCCGCTGCCGGCCTACGCCACGGAGGGTGCGGCGGGCGCCGACCTGCGCGCCGCACTCGCCGAACCGCTGGTGCTCGAGCCGGGCGCGCGGGCGCTGGTGCCGTCGGGCTTCGCCTTCGAGATCCCGCCGGGCTTCGAAGTGCAGGTGCGGCCGCGCTCCGGCCTTGCCGCCAAGCACGGCGTGACCGTCCTGAACGCGCCGGGCACGGTGGACAGCGACTACCGCGGCGAGGTGATGGCGATCCTCGTCAATCACGGGAGCGCGCCCTTCACCATCGCGCATGGCGAGCGGATCGCGCAGCTGGTGGTGGCGCCTGTGGTGCGGGCAGCGTTCGACGAGACCGTCGCGATCGGCGCGACCGCACGTGGCGTCGGCGGCTTCGGCTCGACCGGCAGAGGCTGAGCGGAAGAATTTCGCGTCGATCGACACCGGGAGGGAAGGCGTTTCCCTCCTCGGCGGTGGCGGGAACGCCACGCCCTGGCACGCGCCCTGCGCCGATCCTACTCTAGATGCAGCACTCAACCGGCGGGGGTGAGCCTCGCCCATCAGCGGAGGACGACGACATGGACACGCCCATCGGCGACACGACGGCCCGCACCCGCGGGCGCGGCCGCATCTACGACTCCATCCTGGACACCATCGGCGACACGCCCACCGTACGGCTCGACAAGCTGGCCAGGGAGCGCGGCGTGAAGGCCAACCTCCTCGGCAAGCTCGAGTTCTTCAACCCGATCGCCAGCGTCAAGGACCGCATCGGCGTCGCCATGGTCGAGAAGCTGGAGGCCGAGGGCAAGATCGAGCCCGGCAAGTCGGTGCTCGTCGAGCCGACCTCGGGCAACACCGGCATCGCGCTCGCGTTCGTCGCGGCGGCCAAGGGCTACCAGCTGATCCTGACGATGCCCGAGACGATGTCGGCGGAACGGCGCAAGATGCTGCGTCTGCTCGGCGCGCAGCTCGTCCTGACGGAAGGTCCGAAGGGCATGAAGGGCGCCATCGCCAAGGCCGAGGAGCTCGTCGCCGAGATCCCGAACGCGGTGATGCCGCAGCAGTTCGAGAACCCGGCCAACCCGCAGATCCACCGGGTGACGACCGCGGAGGAAATCTGGAACGACACCAGGGGGCAGGTCGACATCTTCGTCGCCGGCATCGGCACCGGCGGCACGATCACCGGTGCCGGGCAGGTCCTCAAGCAGCGCAACCCGAACCTCAAGATCGTCGCCGTCGAGCCGGAGGCCTCCCCCGTCCTCTCCGGCGGCAACCCCGGCCCGCACAAGATCCAGGGCATCGGCGCCGGCTTCGCGCCGGCGATCCTCGACCGCGAGATCTACGACGAGGTGGTCCAGGTCACCAACGACGAATCCTTCGAGCTCGCGCGCCTCGTCGCACGCCTGGAAGGCGTGCCGGTCGGCATCTCCTCGGGCGCCGCGCTCGCGGCGGCGATCAAGGTTGGCCAGCGCGAGGAGAACGCCGGCAAGAACCTCGTCGTGATCATCCCGTCCTTCGCCGAGCGCTACCTGTCGACCGCGCTGTTCGAGGGACTGGTCGACGAGCCCGCCGGCAATGAACCGGCCAAGGGCACGCCGTCGATCTGACGGTTGCACGACTGCCGGGCGCGGCGTTGCATGTGCGCCGCGTCACGGCAGGTCACAGCCATCGTGCCGCCTCTTCGTCGGCCTCCTGCCGGGAGATGCCGATGTCGCGCAACTGATGATCCTGGAGATCGGCGAGGGCGAAGCGCCCGCGCCGGCGGGCGAGCCAGAGGGCGATCGCGCGGCGCGTCAGGCCGAAGAGCTCTGGCCGCTCGGGCCGCAGTCCGCGATGCCGCTCGGTCGCCGGCATCCCGCCGTTTCGTAGCAGAATACTTGAGGGACGGTGCATCGGCGTCTCCGAAACATGGTCGTCGGAGACCTCTCTAGCGTCCGGTTGGGTCGCGATGCTTCGGCGAGCGCCGTAGCGTTGCCTATAGGCCGGCCGATCCGCCCGTCCTAGTCTCACGTGCATGAGTGTCGCCTCCGCCAGTCCCATCGCCATCCTCGCCTCGCTGATCGGCGATCCGGCGCGCGCCAACATCCTCTGCGCCCTTACCGCCGGACAGGCCTTCACGGCCGGCGAACTGGCCGGCATCGCCGGTGTCAGCGCCCAGACGACCAGCGGCCATCTCGCTCGGCTTCTCGACGCGGGGCTGGTCAGCGCGCTCAAGCAGGGGCGCCACCGCTACTACCGCTCGCGTCGAACCGGGTCGCGCTCCTCCTCGAACAGATGGGCGCGCTTGCCGACTTCGGCGGCTCGCCGCGCACCGTCGGTCCGCGCGACCGTCGAATGCGCCTCGCCCGCACCTGCTACGACCACATGGCCGGCCGGCTCGCGGTCGGCCTCGCCGGCGCGCTGGAGCCGGACGGGCTCGTCATCCTGTCGGATGAGGGCGGGCTCGTCACCCAGCGGGGGCTCGCACGGTTCGGCGAAGTCGGCCTCGATCTCGGGCCGCCGGACTCGCGCCGGCCGCTCTGCCGCACCTGTCTCGACTGGAGCGAGCGCCGGCTGCACATCGGCGGCCGCCTCGGCCGGGCGCTTCTCGACCATGCGCAGGCGCGGCGCTGGGTGGAGGCAGCGCCCGACGGGCGGGCGCTGTCGATCACGGGCGCCGGCCGGAGCGGCCTGCGCGATGTCTTCGGCCTCGATGTCGCGGCTCTGGAGGACGATGCGCCGCCGGCCCGAAGCCATGCCTGCGCACGGGTCGCCTCCTACTGAGGCATCTGCGGCGGGGCAAAGACGATGTAGGGCGTCTGCGGCGTCTCGCCGGGCGGCAGGCCCTGCGGAGCCGGCTGGCCGGGCGCGCCAAGCGACTTCACGTACATGTAGAACGAGCGCAGCTCACCGTCGGTCATCTCGTGCACGTTGTACCAGGGCATCGGCGGCCGGGTCTCGAAGCTCTTGCCGTACGTCACCCACGCGTCCTCGCTCATCTTCGCGACCGTCAGCCGCAGATTGGCGGCATAGGTCGTGCCCCAGGGACCGCTGAACCCGACGGCGACGCCGGTGAGCGCCGTCTTCGGATCGAGCGTGCCGCCGCTTTCGGCGTAGCCCGGCGTGTGGCAGTCGTTGCAGCCGCTCGTGATGGAGACATGGCGGCCCCACTCGACGCTCGGCGCCTTCTCGGCGGCTTCGGCCATCGAGATTCCACCCGACAGAAGCGCGACAGCGATGAACAACGTGCGCATGAACCCCTCCAGTAGCGTCGGCGGCACGGCGGAAGACCGGCCCCGCGGCGACGCGCGCAGGCTCATGGCAGAAGTCATGCAAGGTGTAAACAAGATAAAACACGCCTTACCTAACGTATTGCAGGCTATGGGATCTTGCTCATTGCTTTGATGAAGTCGACGAACGCGCGGAGCGGCGCAGGCACGAGGCGACGGCCCGGATAATAGAGGAAGGGGCCGGAGAAGCGCGGCCACCAGTCCTCCAGCACGGGCTCCAGCCGGCCGGCGTCGATGTGCGGACGCAGCCAGTCTTCGAAGAGGCAGTAGACGCCGGTGCCGGCCAGGGCTGCCTCGACGGCGAGATCGACCGCGCCGCCGATCGCCACGATCAGCGCCGCCTGCGGCTCGATTCGCAGGGTCGCCTCACCCTTCTCGAACTCCCAGACCGTCAACGCCCCGCTGGGGAAGCGGCCGAGGATGCAGCGATGCTCCAGGAGGTCGCGCGGGTGTTCGGGCCGGCCGTGGCGGTCGAGATAGGCCGGGGCGGCGACGGCGGCGAAGCGCTGCGTGCGCGGCCCGATCGGCAGCGCGATCATGTCCTGCTCCAGCCGCTCGTCATAGCGGATGCCGGCGTCGCAGCCGGCCGCGATGACATCGACGAAGCTCTCCTCCGCCACGATCTCCACCCGGATGTCCGGATAGGCGGCGAGGAAGGCCGGCACGATGCCCGGCAGCACCAGCCGCGCCGCGCTGGTGGGCACGTTCAGCTTCAGTGTGCCGGCCGGCCTGTCGCGATAGCCGTTGACGACGTCGAGCGCGCCCTCGACCTCGCGCAGGGCGGGATCGAGCCGCTCGATCAGCCCACGTCCGGCCTCGGTCGGCACGACGCTGCGGGTGGTGCGGTTGAGGAGGCGTACGCCGAGCTCTGCCTCGAGCCGGCGAACCGCTTCGCTGAGGCCGGAGGCGCTGGCGCCGCCGACGCGGGCCGCTTCGCGAAAGCCGCCGGCGCGTGCAACGGCGAGGAATGCCTGGAGGTCCGCCAGATCCGCTTTCACTGTTCGCCCTTCCGCACGAGCCGTGCGGACTGTGCAGCCTAATCGTGCGGCGCGGCAAGGGTTATCTCTCGCTCAGTCAATCCAGACAGGAGAGTCACAATGACCAAGCTCGAACAGGCAGGGACGTTCAAACTCGGCGAGGCAAGCGTGAAGCGGCTCGGCTACGGCGCCATGCAACTCGCGGGGCCGGGTGTCTTCGGTCCGCCGCGCGACCGCACCGAAGCCGTCGCCGTGCTGCGAGCCGCCGTCGAGGCCGGCGTCGATCACATCGACACCAGCGACTTCTACGGCCCGCACGTCACCAACGAGATCATCCGCGAGGCGCTGGCGCCCTATCCCGACGATCTGACCATCGTCACCAAGATCGGCGCGTCGCGCGGCACGGACAAGTCGTGGAACCCGGCCTTCTCGAAGGAGGACCTGACCCGGGCCGTCCACGACAACCTGCGCGATCTCGGCCTCGACGTCCTCGACGTCGTCAACCTGCGCTTCATGTTCGATGTGCATGGGCCGGCGGAGGGACCGATCGAGGCGCCGCTCGCGGTGCTCGCCGACCTGCAGCGCCAGGGTCTGGTGCGCCATATCGGCCTCAGCAATGCGACGGCCCGGCAGATCGCCGAGGCGCGGCGGATGGTCGAGGTCGTCTGCGTGCAGAATCAGTACAATCTCGCGCATCGCGGCGACGACGCGCTCATCGACGATCTGGCGAAGGCGGGTATCGCCTATGTCCCGTTCTTCCCGCTCGGCGGTTTCAGCCCGCTGCACTCGGAGACGCTGTCCGCGGTCGCCGCACGGCTCGAGGCCACGCCGATGCAGGTGGCGCTCGCCTGGCTCCTGCAGCGTGCTCCGAACATCCTGTTGATCCCCGGCACATCGTCGCTCGCTCATCTCGCCGAAAACCTTGCGGCGGCGGATCTGACCCTGCCGGCCGATGCGGCCGCCGAACTCGACGCGATCGCGGCGCAGGCCTCCGCCTGATCGAAGGCGGCGGCGGCCACGCCGCCGCCGCTGCTTCTGCTACTTCGCCTCCTTCAGCGCCTCGAACTGCGCCTTCAGCCCTTCGTCGAGGGGGCGGGGCGCAAGGTCGACGCCCTCTGCGAGGCGGTCGGCGATGTGGGTGAGGGCCGTGATGCGACCGTACTTCTTGCTGTTCGACGGCACCACCAGCCACGGCGCCGCGTCGGTCGAGGTCTTCTCGAACATCTCGTCCGCCGCCGTCTCGTAGTCCGACCACTTCTCGCGGTTGCGGAAATCCTCGTAAGAGAGCTTCCAACGCTTCAGCGGATCTTCCAGCCGCTTCTCGAAGCGCTCGAGCTGCTCGTCCGGGGTGATGTAGAGGAACACCTTGGCGACGCGCGAGCCGTCGTCGACGAGCTGGCGCTCGAACTCGTTGATCTCGTCATAGGCGCGCTGCCACTCGTCCTTCTTGGCGAAGCCCTCCACCCGCTCGACGAGCACGCGGCCGTACCAGGAGCGGTCGAAGACGCAGATCTCGCCGTCGGCGGGAATGCGGTCCCAGAAGCGGGCGAGATAATGCCGCTTCTTGTAGTAGGGCGTCGGCGCGGCGATCGGCCAGACATGGAAGCCGCGCGGGTCCATGACGCTCGCCATGCGCCGGATGGTGCCGCCCTTGCCCGCCGCGTCCCAGCCCTCGAAGACCACCACGGCCTTGGTGCCGTGCAGAAGGTAGGCCTGCTGGATCTCCTGGAAGCGCTTCTGCAGCTTGTGCAGCTGCTTGTCATAGTCCTTGCCGTGTATCGACAGGCTCATGTCGAGCGCGCCGAGACGCCCGTCCTTGGCGTGTTTCTTCTTCGACATCGCGAGGCCTCTCCGTGACGCTTTCATGAACCCTGTCGGGCAGATCGAACGGCGTCAATGACGGGGGCGGGGCGGGCGTTCCCGAGGCCATCATCTCTTGCGCCCTCGCCGTCGGGCGGGAGCGCACCCTCACGCGGCTGCTCGCTGGCGCTCGCATCCACCCTCTCCCGCGAGCGGGAGAGGACCGGCGCCCGTCCTGCCGGGGTATTGGATGCGCGTCTGGTGCCGAAGCGATAGACGCCGAGAAATGGGCGCCGAGCGTCAAAGCCGCGGTCTTCTCCTCGTCGGGGAGACAATGCCGGCAGGCGGATGCGGGGGCAGCCACGTCATGCCCTCCCTCCGGGCCCTGCGCCCGTCATTGTCACCCTGCAGCCGCTTTGCTATTTTCCGCCGCATGATCCGCATCCGGAAGATCAAGGCGCACCGGCGACTGCCGACGAGCGAGGGCTTTGCCAGGCTCTCCGACCGCGCGCGCCTGCCCGGCCGCTTCTTCTACCGGCTGGTCGGCTCGGCCGGCGTATAGGCGCCGCCTTCTCGCGCCCCCGGCGCGCTGAACCTGTCCGACTTCCGATCCTCCGGCTCCGCGCCGGCTGCCGAGACTCTTCCCATGACCGAGACCAAGCCCCGCACCCTCTACGACAAGATCTGGGACGACCACGTCGTCACCGAGGAGGACGGCACCAGCCTCCTCTACATCGATCGCCATCTCGTGCACGAGGTGACGAGCCCGCAGGCCTTCGAGGGCCTGCGCATGGCCGGCCGGCGCGTGCGCCACCCCGAGAAGACGCTGGCCGTCGTCGATCACAACGTGCCGACCTACGACCGCTCCGCCGGCATCCACAATCCGGAAAGCCGGCTGCAGGTCGAGACGCTGGCGAAGAATGCGGTCGAGTTCGGCCTCGAATACTACAACGAGACCGACGCGCGGCAGGGTATCGTGCACATCATCGGTCCGGAGCAGGGCTTCACGCTGCCCGGCACCACGATCGTCTGCGGCGACAGCCACACCTCCACGCACGGCGCCTTCGGCGCGCTCGCCCACGGCATCGGCACCTCGGAGGTGGAGCACGTGCTCGCCACCCAAACGCTGATCCAGGCCAAGGCGAAGAACATGCTGGTGCGCGTCGACGGCACGCTGCCGGAGGGGTCGACCGCCAAGGACATCATCCTCGCCATCATCGGCGAGATCGGCACCGCCGGCGGCACCGGCCACGTTATCGAGTATGCCGGCGAGGCGATCCGCGCGCTCTCGATGGAAGGCCGCATGACGATCTGCAACATGTCGATCGAAGGCGGCGCCCGCGCCGGCCTGATCGCGCCGGACGAGACGACCTTCGCCTACATCAAGGACCGGCCGCGCGCGCCCAAGGGCGCCGACTTCGACGCGGCCGTTGCCTACTGGAAGACGCTGCACACGGATGAGGGCGCCCATTTCGACAAGGTGGTGGTGCTCGACGCGGCCAACCTGCCGCCGATCGTCTCCTGGGGCTCCTCGCCCGAGGACGTGGTCTCGGTCGACGGCGTGGTGCCGGACCCGGCGGCAATTCCCGACGAGACCAAGCGCGCGTCGAAGAAGCGGGCGCTCGACTACATGGGCCTCACCCCCGGCACCAGAATGACCGACATACCGGTCGACCGCGTCTTCATCGGCTCGTGCACCAATGGCCGGATCGAGGACCTGCGCGCCGCCGCGGCCGTCATCCAGGGCCGGCGGATCGCGCCGAGCGTCTCGGCGATGGTGGTCCCCGGCTCCGGCATCGTGAAGGCGCAGGCCGAGCTCGAGGGGCTCGACCAGATCTTCGTCGCGGCCGGTTTCGACTGGCGCGAGCCGGGCTGCTCCATGTGCCTCGGCATGAACGAGGATCGCCTCGCCCCCGGCGAGCGCTGCGCCTCCACCTCGAACCGCAACTTCGAGGGCCGGCAGGGCTTCAAGGGCCGCACCCATCTCGTTTCGCCGGCGATGGCTGCCGCCGCCGCGATCGCCGGCCGCTTCGTCGACATCCGCGACTGGCACTGACGGCTCGGCCGCCGGCCCTGCGCCGGCGGCGCTCAAGCCGACGAGCCAACGCTTTGGATGCCGGGCGCTCTCCACGCAACCAGACCCGCGTCGAGCGCTAGAGCACGCTCTCGCTCCGTCAATACGCTCGGCTGAAATTAATTCGGTCCTAACGATCCCGCTTCTACAACATCGAGGCGCTCGGGGTGGGAATTCGATGGCTGCGCAGGGTCCTCTGTTTCTCTTCAACCCCTTCGGCTTGGCGGCCCTGGGCTTCGTGTTGCTGCGGCTGCGTCTGAAGCTCGGGGAGGCAGCGGTCAGCCTCTGGTGGTCGATCGGCTTCCTCACCGCGGCGGCCGCCTTCGTTCTCGAGTTCTCGCGCGGGATCCTGGAGCCGACGGTCGCCGTCTTCCTCGTCAACGCCGCGTTTCTCGCCACCGGCATCGCGCTCAACCGGGCCGTGGCGCGCACCTACGCCACCCCTGCGCGGGACGGCCCGATCGGTGTCATCGCGCTGGTCACGCTCGGGCTCATGATGTGGTTCCAGGTCGTGCATCCGGACACCGCCCTGCGCATCGTCATCGGCAGCCCGGTGCTCGGGCTGATCCTCCTGCATGCCGGGCTGCGCGTGCCGTTCGGCTCCCGCCGTCCACGCGATCATGCGATCCGCGCGTTCTTCGTGCTGCTGTTCGCCCTTCTCATCGCCCGCAGTCTTGCGACGGTCCCCTACCTGCCGCAGGGGCTGACCGTCGCGCAGTACCGGGTGTCCGACTTCTACCTCTCGATGCACATGGCGGCGGTGATGATCGGCCTGGTGCTCGCGGCGGTGATGATCAGCGCCGTGGTGCACGATCTCGTCGAGGAGCATCGCTTGCGCTCGGAGACCGATCCGTTGACCGGGATCCTCAACCGGCGCGGCTTTGAGGAGCAGGTGGGCGCCCTTGCCGGAACGCCGTGCGGACAGCCGCTGTTCGTCACCCTCGCCGACATCGACCACTTCAAGAGCGTCAACGACCGCTTCGGCCACGCGGCGGGAGACGCGGTCATCGTAGGACTCGCGCGGCTCCTGGTCTCGCTCTACGGCGAGGGCGCCGTGGTCGGACGGATGGGCGGCGAGGAATTCGCGATCGCCCGTCGCTTCGCCGACCAGCGCGAGGCGCACACGCTCGCGGAGATCGCCCGCGGCGCCTTCGCGGCGCTCGCCTTCGACGACACGGCGCCGGGCACGCGGTTCACCGTCAGCTTCGGCATTGCCGAAGTCGACGCCGCGGCGGGCCTGGCGGTCTCGCTCGGCAGGGCGGATGCCAATCTCTACCTTGCCAAGACGCGCGGCCGGGATCGGGTGGTCGGCGAGGAGAAGGCCGCGCAACTCGCCGCGTGAGGACGATGAGCGGGAAGCCCCGCGGCGCTCACGGCACGAGCCGGGCGCAGGAGTGACCGTGACCCGCCTTGCAGTCCGACGATCGGCGAGGGCCCGTCGGCTCGCAGACGGGACCCCGGAAGGCCCGTCGGCTCACAGCCGAACGTCGCGGAAATTCCGTATCACGTTCGACCAGAGTCAGATGAGGCTCCCGGCCTCAGGCCGCGGCGACCTGTGCCTCGGCGGCGGCGCGGAAGACCACCCGGTTCCGGCCGGCATGCTTGGCGGCATAGAGGTTGCGGTCGGCCCGCAGCAGCGTCTCGCCGAACAGCTCCTCGCCGTGGGCAAGGGCCACGCCGAAGCTTGCGGTCAGCCGACGGCCCTCCAGCGGTGAGGGCCACTTCGCGGTCGCGACCGCCTGGCGGAGCGTCTCGGCCAGCGCCTGCGCTTCCGCACCGGAGACGGCGGTCAGGTGTACGGCAAATTCCTCGCCGCCGATGCGGGCGACCGAGCCGATGGTGCCGACGGTGGACTGGATCAGGCGGCCGAGAGTCGCGATCACCATGTCGCCCGTGGCATGCCCATAGCCGTCATTGATCGCCTTGAAGTGGTCGATGTCGGCGAGGATCACGGCGGTGCCGCGGCTGCCGGCCTTCTGCGTCACCCGCTCTTCCAGGCCGCGGCGATTGAAGACACCCGAGAGGGGGTCCGTCGCGGCCGTCTGGCGCAGCATCTCGATCGCGTCGAGGCAGACTGCGACGAGCGCGGTGAGCGCGAAGAGGAGACTGAAGAGGGTGACGCTGGCCATGAACAGGACGGCCCAGGGCGTGTCGCGCCAGCCATCCAGGGTCAGGCCCTGCGGATAGATCACGCCATAGATCGTCTGGCCGGTGAGCACCAGGACGAGGGCCAACTGAACGAAGAAGAGGGCGCGATAGGCGGGCTTGTGCAGCGCCACGCGCAGATGCCACGCGCCGAGGAGCTGCAGTGCGGCGCACGCCATCTGCACATACGCGATCTCCCATGTGACGCTGTCGTAGACGATCAGTGCGACGGACGCCGCAGCGATCGTGGCGGCGATCAACGCACCGGCCATGCGGTCCTGCACCGGTTGCTCGAAGCGCAAGGCGAGGCCCCGGCTCATCGCAGCGATGGCCAGGAGCACCGTGGCGTCCTCGAGGAGCGCCTTGGGGATCTGCAGGTAAGGCAACGGGGTCGCCATCGAGGCGAAGCCGAGGGCCGCGACCAGATAGGCGAAGCTCCACCAGCGGGCCCCGCGCACCTGCGTCGACAGCAAGAGAAAAACACCGCCGGCTGCTGCGCACATCAGGGGCAGAAACCAGATCAGGAGATCGGCTGCGTTCACGGCACCCACCCCCAAAACGCCGACGTGTGCATCCTGTGAACGCAATGCCTCCCGTCGACCATCCGAAATCCATGTGTGCCTAACCTTAAGCCCGGGTGTGTAAACGGTTCGTCAACCCGTTTAATCGGCTTCGCAGGGATCGGCGTCACGGCTGCACTTGCGCTTGACGGCGGCCTCGTTCCGCGGGAAAGCCGAGATCATGGAGCCGAGCCCGCAGCCCGACATCGACATCGCACTCTTGCGTCTGAAGGACGCCCGCGATCTCGCGCCGCTTCTGTCGGCCTACAATCAGTCGCTGTTCCGCGGTGCGCCCGGTGCTCCGGACACCTTCTATGCCGAGCAGCTGCTGCAGGATCGCTCGGCAGAACTCCTCGGCGCGCGGCTCGACGGGCGGCTCGTCGGCTTCCTGATCTTCTACGATCTGCCCGACATCTGGACCGGCATGCGCTCCGGGCTCGCCGATCACGTCTATGTGGATCACCTCTACCGCCGCAAAGGCATCGCCAAGGCGATGATCGATCTCCTGGCCGAGGAGGCGGAGGGGCGGGGATGGTCCAAGCTGGTCTTCCATGCGCCGCGCAACGCGGGCACCAGCCGCCATCTCTACGAGCGCGTCGCTGCGCCCGCCGACTGGTCCACCTACGTCATCCGCTTCATCGACCGTCCCGTCTGACGCCGACCGGCATCGGCCAAGCCTGGCCGGCGGGTGCCGAACCCCGCTGGGCGTCGCTTAGGGCAGTGAATCGCGCACCGACAGGACGGCCAGCGTGGCGAGCGCCAGCGCGCCGGCGCCGAGGAGGCTCGCCAGGGCGAAGCTCCCCGTGAGATCGGCGGCCCATCCGCCGACGAGGGGCCCGACGATCTGGCCGACGCCGAAGGCCGCGGTCATCGCCGCCAGCACGCGCCGGCTGCTCTCCGGCGCGACCATCTGGCCGATCTGCAGCCCGTGCGCCGTCACCACCATGAAGGTGGCGCCGAGGAGCGCGCCGCCGACAAGGGGTGCGAGGCTTGCCGGCAGGGCGATCGAGGCAAGGACGCCGACCGTCTGCAGCACCAGCGCCAGCGGGTAGGTCGAGCGGAGGCCCGCCCGGCGCGCCAGCGGCGCCCAGGCGAGGATGGAGACGGCCGCCGTCAGGCCGGTGACGAACCAGGTCAGGAATTCGATCGCCGGCCCGGCATCGCCCATCCGCGCCATGGTGACGATGAAGGTCGCGGTGATCACGTAGCCGAAGCCGAAGAGGCCGTAGGACAGGGTGAGCAGCGACAGCGGCCGCGTCCAGGCGATCGATGGCTCCGGGGGCGGGACCGCGGTGTTGGCGACCGGTGCCGGCAGCAGCCGCGCGACGGCGGCGAGCATGGCGAGGGTCACCCCGGCGCAGGCGAGCCAGTCCGCGCGCCATGCCCGGGCGCCACCGCCGTCGAGGGTCGCGAGGAGGTAGACGATCAGCGAGGAGAGCGCGATGCCCATGCCGACGCCGCCGAAATGGATCGGCATGACGGTGCGATCGCCTGACGCCTGCGCCTGGCCCGACACGACGGCCGTCACGAAGATCATCGCGAACGCGCTCGCGAGGCCGGCGACGAATCGCACGAGCGCCAGGAGAGAGACATCGTCGGTGACGCCCATCGCCGCGAGCGCGAGGCTGGACACCAGGAGCGCGAGGAGCCCGATCCGGCGCTCCCGCCCGGCGCCCCAGCCGAACGAGGCGAGGATGGCGCCGGCGAGGTAGCCGGCGAAGTTCGCCGCCGCGATCCACCCGGCCTGGCTGGCGGACAGCGGCACGCCCGCCACCATCCCGGGCAGGATCGGTGTGAAGACGAAGCGGCCGAAGCCCATCGCGGCGGCCATGGCGATCGCGCCGGCCAGGGCCGTGCGGGCGGGGGAAGCGGTCGGGCGCTGAAGCATGAGCCTCTCATACCCGCGCCAGGCATCGCTGGACAGCGGCGGAGTTGCCTTCGAGCATCGGCCTGTGCCGTCGCGCCGGTGGTGGGCGCCGGCCGCAGGAGGCAGGACGATGCCGCACCGGCCGAATCGCCCTTGGCCTTCAATCGATTGAGACCTGGAATCATTCCAATCCGAATGGCGCCAGCTCTTGCATTCGCGTCCTCGTGCGCTTTTAACGTCGCAGTCCCCCGATTGCTGCGCTGCGCGCCGGCCGGGTGAGTCGGTGCACCGCAGAAAGGACGAGAGCCAAGGATGTCCGAGGTCAAAACCGCGCGGCCGATGTCGCCGCACCTGACGGTCTACCGCTTCACGCCCACCATGGCGATGTCGATCATGCACCGCATCACCGGTGTCGCGCTCTATGTCGGCACGCTGCTCGTCGCCTGGTGGTTGATCGCCGCCGCCAGCGGCCCGGAGGCCTTCTCCCACGTGGCTGCCTTCTTTGGATCGATCTTCGGGCGCCTCGTGCTCTTCGCCTACAGCTGGGTGCTGATCCATCACATGCTCGGCGGCATCCGCCATCTCGTCATGGACACCGGCCGCGGCCTGCAGAAGGAGCAGTCCCGTCAGGCCGCCATGGCGACGCTGATCGGCTCCATGATCCTGACCGTGATCCTGTGGATCATCGTCACACTCGCCGGCTGAGGAGGCCCGCCATGCTGATGAAGACGCCTCTCGGCCGGGTCCGCGGCTACGGTTCGGCGCGCGAGGGCACCGGCCACTTCTGGGGCCAGCGCCTGTCGGCGATCGCCAATATCGTCCTGATCACGGCCTTCGTGATCCTCCTGATCGATCTCCACGACGAGACCTATCTCGACCTGCGCGCCGCCTTTGCCAACCCGCTGATCGGCCTGATCGTCGGCCTCGCGGTGATCTCCTTCACCTACCACATGCGGCTCGGACTGCAGGTGGTGGTCGAGGACTACGTGCACGGCGCCTCGAAGCTGCCGCTCCTCATCCTCAACACCTTCTTCTCGGTCGCGGTCGCCGTCGCCTGCCTGTTCGCGATCGTCAAGCTGAGCTTCGGAGCCTGATCATGGCCGACACCCAGACCTTCGGCGAGACCGCCCAGCCGCACCGCACCGCACCGGCCGTCAACGGCGCGGCCTACCAGTTCATCGACCATACCTTCGACGTGGTCGTGGTCGGCGCCGGCGGCGCCGGCCTTCGTGCCACGCTCGGCGCGGCCCAGGCCGGCCTCAAGACCGCCTGCATCACCAAGGTCTTCCCGACTCGCTCGCACACGGTCGCGGCACAGGGCGGCGTCGCCGCCTCGCTCGGCAACATGGGCCGCGACGACTGGCGCTGGCACATGTACGACACCGTCAAGGGCTCCGACTGGCTCGGCGACCAGGACGCGATCGAGTACCTCGTGCGCAACGCGCCGGCGGCGGTCTACGAGCTCGAGCATTTCGGCGTCCCCTTCTCGCGCACCGAGAGCGGCAAGATCTATCAGCGGCCGTTCGGCGGCATGACCACCGAGTTCGGCGAGGGTCCCCCGGCGCAGCGCACCTGCGCCGCCGCCGACCGCACCGGCCACGCCATCCTGCACACCCTCTACGGCCAGTCGCTGCGCTACTCGTCCGAATTCTTCATCGAGTATTTCGCGATCGACCTGATCATGGACGAGGAGGGCGCCTGCCGCGGCGTCGTCGCCCTGTGCATGGACGACGGCACGATCCATCGCTTCCGCGCCAAGAAGACGATCCTCGCCACCGGCGGCTACGGCCGCGCCTACTTCTCGGCGACCTCCGCCCACACCTGCACCGGCGACGGCAACGCCATGGTGCTGCGCGCCGGCCTGCCGCTGCAGGACATGGAGTTCGTGCAGTTCCACCCGACCGGCATCTACGGCGCCGGCTGCCTGATCACCGAGGGCGCCCGCGGCGAGGGCGGCTACCTGACCAATTCCGAGGGCGAGCGCTTCATGGAGCGCTATGCCCCCTCGGCCAAGGACCTCGCCTCGCGTGACGTCGTCTCACGCTCGATGACGATGGAGATCCGCGAGGGCCGCGGCGTCGGCAAGGGCAAGGACCACATCTTCCTGCACCTCGACCACCTCGACCCGGCAATCCTCCACGAGCGCCTGCCGGGCATCTCGGAATCGGCCCGCATCTTCGCCGGCGTCGACGTGACCCGGGAGCCGATCCCGGTGCTGCCGACGGTCCACTACAACATGGGCGGCATCCCGACGAACTATCACGGCGAGGTGCTGACCAAGCGCGACGGCAACCCGGACACCGTGGTCCCCGGCCTCATGGCTGTGGGCGAGGCGGCCTGCGTGTCCGTTCACGGCGCCAACCGGCTCGGCTCCAACTCGCTGATCGACCTCGTCGTCTTTGGCCGCGCCGCGGCGCTGCGTTGCGCCGAGACGGTGAGCGCGGGCGAGGGCCAGCCGACCCTGCCGGCCGGTGCCGGCGACAACTCGCTCGCCCGGCTCGACCGCTTCCGCCATGCCAGCGGCGGCACCTCGACGGCCGAACTGCGCGACCGGATGCAGCGCACCATGCAGTCGAACTGCGCCGTCTTCCGCACCGGCGAGGTGCTGGAGGAGGGCCACGAGAAGATCCACGAGGTCTTCCGCGCCTCCGACGACGTGCGCGTCAGCGACCGCTCGCTGATCTGGAACACCGATCTCATCGAGACGCTCGAATACGACAACCTCATCGCCCAGGCCGTCGTGACCATGGACTCGGCGCTCGCCCGGCAGGAGTCGCGCGGCGCCCACGCCCGCGAGGACTTCCCCGACCGCGACGACGTGAACTGGATGAAGCACACCCTGTCCTTCTGCGACACAGCCGCCAAGACCGTGACGCTGGAGGACCGGCCGGTGCACACCTACACGCTGTCGAACGAGATGGAGTACATCAAGCCGAAGAAGCGGGTGTACTGAGGTCGCGACATTCCCTAAGGGAAAGAATGGACGGCAATAGTAATCGAGATTGCCGTCCGGAATTGGCGCCGCTAGTCTAAGGCTCTCGTTCAATGCGCGAGGGTCGAAGATGCGTGGAAGCGTGTTGCCTCGTCTCCTGCTGGCGCTCCTTTTCTGTATCGGGGTGTGCACGTCGGCATCCGCCTTCGCCGTCTACGGGGCGATCGGCGACAAATACACCCAGCTCGGCAAGGACCGGAGCCCGGTCGGCGCGCCGCTCAGCGACGAGGCCGACGCGCCCTACGGCGGCCGCTTCAACAACTTCCAGTGGGGCGCCATCTACTGGCACCCGACCATCGGCGCCCACGCGGTCTGGGGCGCGATCTTCGGCAAGTGGAACGAGCTCGGCAGGGTCGGCTACGGCTATCCGATCACCGACGAGACCGGCACGCCGGACGGGCGCGGCCGCTACAACCACTTTCGCGCCCTGCAGATCAACGGCAAGCCGGAGGCGTCGATCTACTGGACACCGCAGACCGGAGCGCACGCCGTCTACGGCGCAATCCGCGCCAAGTGGGCGGGGCAGGGATGGGAGCGCGGCCGCCTCGGCTACCCGGTGAGCGACGAGTATCAGGACGGCAACGGCCGCCGGAGCGACTTCGAATGGGGGTCGATCCGCTGGACCGCTGCCGGCGGCGCGGTGGTGAGCTACGCCGGTTCCCTGCTGCCGCCGACGGGCGGCTTCGGAGACATTGCGATCCGCGGCGTCGAAGTCGCCATGATGGGCCGGCCGATCGGAGGCAACACCGCCTTTCTCAGCGAGATGGAGCTGTGCCGCATCATCCGGTCGAGCCAGGACAGGATCGGCAACACGATCAAGGACCTCGCCCGCGGGCAGATCAACCCGCGGATCCGGCCCTTCAGCATCCGCTCCGACGCGCGCGTGCAGATGTCCCCCAATTGCGGCGCACGCGCCGCGGTCGTAACGGCCTGCGCCGACTCGGCGCGGATCCGGCTCCTGTTGCCGCGCAACGTCTTCTTCATCAACATCACGACACCCGGCCCCCTGCCGGGCTGGGCCGATCCGCGGTTCTCGATCGATTTCGATCTGTCGGCGGACGCGCAGATCATCCTTCCGACGCGCGCGGGCGCCCCGCTGGGACTGGGGCAGGTCACCGTCCGTGCGACGAACCTCCACTGGGACTCGCAAAATCTCACCGGGGATGTCGTCCGCCTGGCGAACTCGATCGCGACGCTGCTGACTGGCAACGACCTGACGGCGCAGTTCACGCGCGATCTCAGCTTTTCCTTCGGCGGCGTCACCACGACGCTGGGCCAGCTCTCGCCGCTGACGAGCCGCCTGCCCGCCAATGCCCGCATCGAAAGCTGCGTCGTCGGCAACGTGCTGCGGCTCGACGGACGCACCGATCCGGCTCCGCCGCCGCTGGTGGTCAGGTAGCCACAGCGAAACCGGTCCGCCGGCTTGGACCGCGTCCTTCTTGTCGGCGCCGATCCGGAGCGGGCGACACGGCGTCCACGGGAATGCTCCTCGCCGCCGAACGGGTGGCTTGCTGCATCGGGCGGACCTTGCCGTAGCGAAGTCGCAGGAGATCGTCGTTTCGGCGCCGCGACGTGGTTTGCGTGGCTCGGCCGATCCGCCTATCTCCGCAGCGTGTCGATCTCGTCCCCATCCCCGCCTGGCCCCATGGGCCAGCTGTTCCCGGCGCAGACCGTGCCGGTGCTGGTCCCGCTGCCGACCGAGCGGCCCTATTCCTACGTCGTCCCGGACGGAATGACGGTCGAGCCGGGCTCGATCGTGCAGGTGCCGCTCGGACCGCGCCAGGTGGCCGGCATCGTCTGGGACGGCCGCACCGACGACGTCGATCCGAAGAAGCTGCGGGCGATCACCCACGTCTTCGACTGCCCGCCGCTCGACGCCGCGATGCGGCGCTTCATCGACTGGGTCGCCGACTATACGCTGGCGCCGCCCGGCCTCGTGGCGCGCATGGCGTTGCGCGCGCCCGCCGCCTTCGACCCGGAGCCCTGGATCGAGGGCATCGCGCCGACCGGCACGGCGCCCGAGCGGTTGACCGGCGCGCGGCTGCGGGTGCTCGATACGGCGCACGAGGCGCCCGCCTGGTCCCGCTCCGGCCTCGCCCATGCGGCGGGCGTGTCGAGCTCGGTCGTCGACGGGCTGATCAAGCTCGGTGCGTTCGAGGCGGTGCGCCTGCCGCCGGCGCCGGCTGTCGCCGCGCCCGACACCGGCTACGGCCGTGCGGCGCTGTCGCCCGAGCAGTCTGCCGCGGCCGGTGCACTGGTGGCGGCGGTGCGAGGGGAGGGCTTTTCGGCGACACTGCTCGAGGGCGTCACCGGCTCGGGCAAGACCGAGGTCTATTTCGAGGCGGTGGCCGAGGCGCTCGACCAGGGACGCCAGGTGCTCATCCTCCTGCCCGAGATCGCGCTCACCCAGAGCTTCATCGACCGCTTCCATGCCCGCTTCGGCGCGCCGCCCGCCGAATGGCACTCCGACGTCGCGCCGCGCCAGCGCGAGAAGATCTGGCGGCAGGTGGCCGAGGGGCGCGTGCGGGTCGTCGCCGGCGCGCGCTCGGCGCTGTTCCTGCCGTTCAAGGAGCTCGGCCTCGTGATCGTCGACGAGGAGCACGATCCGGCCTACAAGCAGGAGGAGCGGACCTTCTACCACGCCCGCGACATGGCGGTGGTGCGCGCCTCGATCGGGCGCTTTCCGGCAATCCTCGCCTCGGCGACGCCGTCGGTCGAGAGCCGCGTGAATGCCGAGACGGGGCGCTACGGACACGTGACGCTCGCCGGTCGCTTCGCCGAAGCCGCGATGCCCGACCTCGCGCTGGTGGACCTGCGGCTCGCCGCGCCGCCGCGCGGGCGCTTCGTCTCGCCGGTGCTGACGACGGCGATCCGCGAGACGGTGGAGCGCGGGGAGCAGGCGCTGTTGTTCCTCAACCGGCGCGGCTACGCGCCGCTGACGCTCTGCCGGGTCTGCGGCCACCGGTTCCAGTGCGCCGCGTGCTCGACCTGGCTGGTCGATCACCGCCTGCGCGGGCAGTTGCAGTGCCACCATTGCGGCTTCTCGATGCCGCGCCCCGAGCATTGCCCGGAGTGCGGCACGCTCGACCATCTCGTCGCCTGCGGGCCGGGCGTTGAGCGCGTGGCCGAGGAGATGGTCACGACCTTTCCCGACGCACGCGTCATCCTCCTCTCCTCCGACCTGCCGGGCGGCGCGCGGCGGCTGAGGCGCGAGCTCGACGCGATCGCCGGCGGCGAGGCCGACATCGTCATCGGCACCCAGCTCGTCGCCAAGGGCCACCACTTTCCGCTGATGACGCTGGTCGGCGCGGTCGATGCCGATCTCGGTCTCGCCAATGGCGATCCACGGGCCGCCGAGCGCACCTTCCAGCTCCTGCACCAGGTGACGGGTCGGGCCGGCCGCAGCGGGCGCAAGAGCCGCGGCCTGATCCAGACCTACCAGCCGGAGCATCCGGTCATGCAGGCGATCGCCTCGGGCGACGCCACCCGGTTCTACGCGCGCGAGGTCGACGAACGGGCCCGCGCCGGGCTGCCGCCCTTCGGCCGGCTCGCCAGCCTCATCGTCTCCGCCGACAGCCGCAAGGCGGCCGAGGAACACGCGCGCGAGCTGCGCCGGGCCGCGCCGCCGGACGCGGAAATCGAGGTGCTCGGCCCGGCCGAGGCGCCGCTGGCGGTGCTGCGTGGCCGTCACCGGTTCCGCCTCCTAGTACAGGCGAGCCGGCGCGCGCCGCTGCAGGCCTACGTGCGCCGCATGGTGGCGACCGCGCCGAAGCCGCGCGGTTCGGTCGACGTCCAGGTGGACGTCGACCCGCAGAGCTTCCTCTAAGCCTCAGGTCCGGTCGGTCACATCACTCGTCGTCGTCGCCGCCGCCATCGTCGCCGCCACCGTCGTCATCTCCGCCGTCGTCGTCTCCGGCGTCGCCGCCGTCGTCATCCATGCCGCCGTCCCCGTCTCCGTCGTCCGCGCCGTCGCCGTCCGACATGTCGTCGTCATCGCCGGACCCGGCGTCGCCATCGCCATCGCCGTCCGGGGCATCTTCGTCCTCGGTCGCGGCGCTGTCGTCCGTCGTCTCCTCCGTCGTCGCGTCCTCGGTGCTCGTTTCCTCGCTGGTCGCCTCGACCTGCTCGATCTCGGTCTCCTCGCTCTCGTAGGACGTCTCGATTTCCTCGGAGTACTCGGAGACGAACTCGGAGTAGGAGAAGGAGCTCGAGCTGTAGCTCTCCCAGGACGCGATGCTGCCGACCGCGATGCTCTCCTCGAACAGGGCCAGCGTGATCACCGCTGCGACCGGCACGATCGCGCCGCCGCGCGCCACGGAGAAGCCATAGCTGGTGGTGCCCCGCTTCAGGCCACGGGCGACCGCGAGATCGAGCTCGACCGGCTTGTTCACCCGGCGGCCGCCGATCTCGGTGAGGACGTCGCCGGGCTTGATGCCCTGCTGCGCGGCGATGCCGCCCGGCTGCACGGCGATCACGAGCAGGCCCCTCTGGCGGGGCTCGAGCCCGAAGGCCTTCACGACCGAGCGGTCGATCGGCATCAGGACCGCGTCGAGTGCCTTCGACACGGAGGGTGCGGGGAGCTTTGCGCCGGCGGCGAGGGCGGCCGTCGGCGGAACGACGGCATACGCCGTCAGGATGTGGCTCGTCGCCACCAGCATACGCAAGGCGCGATAGATCGTCTTCATGGGAAGAGAACTCGGCGGAGGAATTCCGCGAGCTCAGGAGACACCTCGGCGCGATGGCTGTCCATCGTCCGCGCGTGGCCGCACGACACTTGCACGCGGGGTTGCAAAGCTGCCACAGCCGCCGCCGGACGCGGAACTGCCGCAGGCCGAGGTGGACGGCACGCCGGCGATCGTGTTGCCTGCGCGCGCCGACTCACTGCAGCGCCGCGATCTTCGTCATGCTCTTCGTCTTGCCCGAGACCACCGCCGATCTCCTGCCCTTCGTCGCCTCGGTGGTGACGCTCCTGCTCGGCCTGATCATGCTGGTCGCCCCGGCGGCCGGCCTCTGGCTCGGCCTGTTCGGCAGCTATGCCGGCATGGGTCCGGCGATCCCGGTGGCGCGAGCCGACGCGGGCGGCTTCCGGCTCGGCGTCGGCATCATGGGGCTGATGATGTACGACCAGCCCTTCCTGCAGTTCGCGCTCGGTGCCGGCTGGGCGGCGGCCGCGCTCGGCCGCCTCCTGTCTCTGGTCCTCGATCGTGGCGCGATCGGCGCCAACCTCGTCTGGCTGGTGCTCGATCTCGCGCTCACCGCCATGCCCCTGGCGCCGGCTCTCGGCTATGTCAGCGCGTTCTGAGCGCCGACCGGCTCAGCCCTTGCCGGCGGATGCCGGCGCGCTGCCACCCGTCTGGCTCTCCCCGGCCCGGCAGGCATCCGACTGGGTGTTGAGGAAGCCGAAGATCTCCACCTGATCCGCCTGGCCGACGCGCTTGTCCTTCAGCATGCGCTCGGCCACCGGCGGCGAGACGACGGTCGCGATGAGATAGTCGCGCTGCGGGTCGCTGAGCCCCTCGACGGTC
This sequence comes from Mangrovibrevibacter kandeliae, assembly GCF_024519155.1. Lineage (GTDB taxonomy): Bacteria > Pseudomonadota > Alphaproteobacteria > Rhizobiales > Rhizobiaceae > Mangrovibrevibacter > Mangrovibrevibacter kandeliae. The sequence continues at coordinate 183,162 of NZ_JANIFJ010000004.1, forward strand.
TTTTCGGCGAGGCAGTGACAGGCGCCTTCGCTCATGTCCTTCATCTGGATGCCGCAGAGGCCCGTGATCAGCTTCACCTGATCCGGGCTGCCGGGCGCCGGCATCTGGCTCCGTGTCGCGGTGTCGGGAGGCGCATCCGGAACCGTGTCGTCGGCCCGAGCCGGCAGCGTTCCGAGGCTGGCACAGCCCATGAGGCCCGCAGCGACGCCGAGCCTGATCCACTTACGCATCTTCCCATATCCTCCCGTTCGGGGCGCTCTCCGGTGCCTCACCGGAAGGCTAGGGCGTTTTCGGCCGCAAGGCGAGAGGACCGGTCGAAGGCGGGGGCGCTGCCGCCGGTGCGGCCGCGCTGGCGCCTCGCCTCGACGCCTGCGCCCTTCGGGCGATCTGGCAAAGACTCCCGAACATTCCTAGGTACAGGCCATAGCGTCGTCCGCCGGACTCCTGATAAGGGTCGCGCGACACATCCTCACTTGCGAGAGGCACCCATGAAATTCTTCGTCGACACCGCCGACGTCAACGACATCCGCGAGCTCGAGGATGCGGGCCTGATCGATGGCGTGACCACCAATCCGTCGCTGATCCTGAAGGCGAACCGCCCCATGAAGGAGGTGATCGCCGAGATCTGCGAGGTGACGCCGGGCCCGGTCTCGGCCGAGGTTACCGCGCTCGAGGCCGAGGAGATGGTGCGCGAAGGTCGCATCCTCGCCGAGATCGCCGACAATGTCTGCGTCAAGCTGCCGCTGACCCTCGATGGCCTCAAGGCCTGCAAGACGCTGACCGATGACGGCTTCCAGACCAACGTCACGCTCTGCTTCTCGGCGACCCAGGCGCTGCTCGCGGCCAAGGCCGGTGCGACCTACATCTCGCCCTTCATCGGCCGGCTCGACGACATGAACATCGACGGCATGCAGCTGATCGCCGACATCCGTCGCATCTACGACAATTACGACTTCGAGACCGAGATCCTCGCCGCCTCGATCCGCACCATCAACCACGTGCGCGAGGCCGCGCTGCTCGGCGCCGACGTTGCCACCGTGCCGCCGTCGACCCTCAAGGCTCTGGTCAAGCACCCGCTGACCGACAAGGGCCTCGAGCAGTTCCTCGCCGACTGGAAGAAGACCGGCCAGAGCATCTGACCGGAGCGTCGTGACGACGCGGGAAGGCCCGCGTCGTCATGCGCCGTAGCGGCGCTGGTAGCGCCGCATGAACCGCCGGTCGAGCCAGTGCTTCAGCCACAGCATCAACCGGCCGTGCCGCCACTGCCGGCCGCGCATGGCGAGGCCCGTCTCGTCGCCGAGGTCGAGGATCGACAGATAGCGTGCCTGCGGCCGATAGGCCTCCGGCGGTCTGCCGTCGAGGGCGGCCAGCAGGTTGTCGCGCAGGATCGGCCCGGCACGTACGCCGTAGACCCCGATCTTCGGCAGGTCGTAACCTTCGATCGCCGCACAGTCCCCCGCGGCGAAGACCCGCGCATCCTCGCGCGCATGCAGCGCCGTCGTCACCTCCAGTTCGCCGCTCCGCCGGGTCGGCAGGCCGAGCTCCGCCATCACCGGACTGGCGGCGAGGCCGGTCGCCTGCACCAGCACGTCGAAGTCGAGCCCGGCGCCATCCGCGAAGACGATGCGGTGCGGCCTCACCGAGGCGATGCGCCGGTTCAGCAGGATCTCGGCGCCGGCTGACCCCAGCCGCTGCGCCGCCGCTGCGGACGCGCCCGGGGGCGCCTTCGGCAGCAGCCGGTCGGCGGCACAGACGAGGATCACCCGGAAGGCTCGGCGCTCATCCCTCGCCAGCCGCAGGAGGTTTCCCGCAAGCTCGCAGCTCGTCGGACCACCGCCGGCGACGGCGATGGTCAAAGGCCGGCTGTCGGCCAGCAGCGCCTGCCGCAACCGCTGCAGGTTGGCGATCGGCTTCACCGTCCACACGTCGGGCGAGTCGACCGGAAACGGCTGCCGGACCGTGCTGCCGACGTTGAACGAGACGAGGTCGTAGGACGGCCGGCGGCCATCCGCCAGGATCAGGCGCCGTGCCGGGCGATCGAGGCCGGCAACTCGGCCGCACAGATGCGTGGCACCACAGCTTGCCGCGAGCCGCTGCGGGTCGACGGTGTCGGCCTCCTCGCTCGCGGTGCCCGCGAGCATCGCCGAGCCGAGCCCGGAGTACCAGAAGCGGCCGGGGTCGATGACGCACAGCTCCGTGCCGCGCTGCCGGAACGCCCTCGCCGCGAGCAGCACCTCCAGATGCGCGTGGCCGGCGCCGACAAGGATCACCCGGCGCGTCGTCCGTCCGCCGTCCACCGTTCAACCGGCCGTGGGCGCGTGTGCTTCGCGGTCGGCAGCCGGCGGCGGTTCCTCCTCCTTTGGCCGGATGGCGAAGCGGACGAGCCGCTCCAGCGTCAGGCCCTGGACGAGGATCGAGAAGATCACGACGCCATAGGTGGCGGCGAGGATGATGTCGCGCTCCGGGCCGCTCGGCAGCGACAGGGCCAGCGCCACCGAGATGCCGCCGCGAATGCCGCCCCAGATCAAGACGGCGACCGTGCCGCGCGAGAACCGCTCGCGCAGCCGCACCACCTGGAACGGCAGGTAGACCGCGACGCAGCGTGCGGCGAGCACGATCGGGATCGCGGCGAAGCCGACGAGGAGGTGCGAGGCCTGGTACTGGATGACCAGGAGCTCGAGCCCGATGAGCATGAACAGGAGCGCGTTGAGGATGTCGTCGACGAGCAGCCAGAAGCCCGTGACGTAGCGCTGCGTCACGTCGCTCATCGCATAGGCGAAGCCCCGTTCGCCGATCAGGAGACCGGCGACGACCACGGCGATCGGACCGGACAGGTGCAGGTCCTGCGCCAGGGCATAGGTGCCCATGACGAGGGCGAGCGAGATCAGCACCTCGATGGCGTAGTCGTCGATCGCGTGCATCATCCGGTAGGCGACGTAGCCCGTCGCGAGGCCGAACAGGGCGCCGCCGAGCGCCTCGACGGCGAACAGCTCCGCCACGTCGGCGAGGCCGATGGAGCCGCCCTCCGGGCCGCCCACGGCGATTGCCACCACGATGGTGAAGACGACGACGCCGACGCCGTCGTTGAACAGCGACTCGCCGGCCATGTCGATCTCGAGCGTCTTCGGCACCTGCACGGCCTTCAGCGTCGAGAGCACGGCCACGGGATCGGTGGGACTGATCAGCGCGCCGAACACCAGCGCCCATGCATAGGGAAGCTCGAAGCCGCTCCAGCGCAGCACCAGGTAGAAGGCGGTGCCGGCGACGAAGGTCGAGATCACGACGCCGAGCGTCGCCATCAGCCCCACCGACAGGCTGCGGCTCTTCAGCGTGCTCCAGTCGACATGCAGGGCGCCGGCGAAGAGGAGGAAGCCGAGCATCCCGTCCATCAGCGTCTTGTTGAAGTCGATCGACTGGACGGTGTTGGCGAGTTCGGTCGGAAAGCGCAGGGACGGGACGGCGGCGTGGAAACCGACGAGGAGCAGCGACGCGGCAAGGCCGAGCACAAGCAGCCCGATGTTGTTCGGAAGCTTCACGAACAGCCGGTTGGCCCAGCCGAACACGGCCGTGAAGACGAGGAGGAGCGCGGCGAAATCGAAGAGCGTCAGCATCCCGCGATTGTGGCGCCGCGCCGGGCGATGGCAAGCATCGCTGTCGAAGGCCGCGTGCCGGCGGACGGCGGGGAGCCGCCGCCCGCTCCGCCTGCGGTCAGGCCTGGAAGTGGCTCTCCAGGAAGTACAGCGAGATGTCGAGGCCGCGGCCGACCTCGGTGAGGAGGTCGGACGTCAGGTCGTCGCCGGCCTCGTCCGATTCCTCGATGCCCTCCTTCACCGCGCCGCTCCACTTGGCGAAGGAGTCGGCGAGCCGCTTCAGATGGTCCTCGGACTTGACGAGATCGAGCGGGTAGGGGTCGAGCAGGGTGTTCTCGCTCGACGCCTGCACCGTGCCGCGCGCCTGCCCGCCCATCGCGGTGAGCCGCTCGGCGATCTTGTCGACATACTCCTCCGTCTCCTCGTGCAACTGGTCGAACAGCTTGTGCACGGCGATGAAGTTCATGCCCTTGACGTTCCAGTGGGCCTGCTTGGCCTGGTAGCTGAGGTCGATGGCGGTCCCGAGATGCTTCTGCAGCAGCTCGACCATCGACTTGCGCTGGTTCTCGTTCTGCGGGTTCTTGGTCGAGTGCAGGGTGACACCGGTCTTGGTGGCCATGATCGTCTCCTTCGGGTTCCGGATATCAATGAGCCTGACGGCTTCGGACCCGAATCTGGGACGCGCCGCGCCGCCGGCCAGAGGCCGCCGAACGCGACAGGCCCGCGCGCCGTTGCACGACGCGCGCGGGTCAGGCGGCAGGCCGCTGCGGGTCGACCGTCGAGAAGCTGCCGATGGAGAGCGCGCAGGAGCCGATCAGAGGCCGGCGTATCGGCGTCGCCTGCTTCGTCGCCTCAGCTCGAGTGGTCCTTGATGCCCTCATAGGCCTTGTCGCCCCAGACCTCCTCGACCCGCGCGTTGCGGCCGCAGGCGTAGCGGTAGTAGCGATACTTCAGCGGGTTCTTCTCGTAATAGTCCTGGTGGTAGTCCTCGGCCGGGTAGAAGGTCGAGGCGGGGACGACCTTGGTCGCCACCTTCCGGCCGAGATCCTTCTCGATCGCGGCTTCGGAGGCCTGCGCCTCCTTCAGCTGCGCATCGGACGTCGCGAAGATCGCGGTCTTGTAGCTGGCGCCGCGGTCGCAGAACTGGCCGCTGCCGTCGGTCGGGTCGACCGAGTGCCAGTAGGCGTCGAGGAGCTGGGCGTAGGACACCTTGGACGGATCGAAGGTGATGCGCACCGACTCGTAGTGCCCGGTGCCGCCGGCCGAAACCTGGTGATAGGTGGGATCCTTCAGGCTGCCGCCGGTGTAGCCCGAGGTGGTGTCGAGGACGCCGGTGACGTGGTCGAAGTCGGATTCGACGCACCAGAAGCAGCCGCCGGCGAAGATCGCCGTCTCGGTCTTCTGCTGCGCGCCCGTGGGTCCGGCGGCGCCCGCCGCCAGGAGAGTTGCGGCAAAGGCCAGTCCGGTCGCCCGCTTCGCACTCATCTGCATCACCTGCCTCCGATCTCGATCCGGCTCCGACGGCGGCCGAAGGCGCCGTCAGGCAAGCGGATCATAGACCAAATGCCCGGCTGCACGGACAAGACAACTCGCCGCGACGGCCCTGTGAGCCGTCGCCGGGCCAGCGCGAGGGCGTCAGACCCGCCGCTCGACCATCATCTTGCGGATCTCGGCGATCGCCTTGGCCGGGTTCAGGCCCTTCGGGCAGGTCTGCGTGCAGTTCATGATGGTGTGGCAGCGGTAGAGCCGGAACGGGTCCTCGAGATTGTCGAGGCGGGCGCCGGTGCCTTCGTCACGGCTGTCGATCAGCCAGCGATAGGCCTGCAGGAGGACGGCAGGACCGAGATAGCGCTCGCCGTTCCACCAGTAGGAGGGGCAGGAGGTCTGGCAGCAGAAGCAGAGAATGCACTCGTAGAGGCCGTCCAGCTTCTCGCGGTCGCCGTGGCTCTGGCGCCACTCCTTCTCCGGCTCGGGTGTCACCGTCTGCAGCCACGGCTCGATCGAGGCGAGCTGCGCGTAGGGCAGGCTGAGATCGGGCACGAGGTCCTTGATCACCGGCATGTGCGGCAGCGGATAGACCTTGATGGCCCCGCGGATCTCGTCCATGCCCTTGGTGCAGGCCAGCGTGTTGCCGCCGTCGATGTTCATCGCGCAGGAGCCGCAGATGCCCTCGCGGCAGGAGCGACGCAGCGTCAGGGTCGAGTCGACCTTGTTCTTGATCCAGAGCAAGGCATCGAGGACCATCGGCCCGCAGTCGTCGAGATCGACGTAGAAGGTGTCGATGCGCGGGTTCTGCCCATCATCCGGCGACCAGCGATAGATGCGGAACTCGCGCAGGTTGGTGGCGCCCGCGGGCTTCTCCCAGACCTTGCCCTCGGTCATCCTGGAGTTCTTCGGAAGCGCCAACTCGACCATGTCTTCTGTCCCGGCTGCCAGTTTAGAATCGGCGCAAACATAGCCAGTGCGCCGCAAAACGCCAGCAATGATTCGGCCGGAAGGGCCGGCTCGCCGCCGTCGGACGATCGCAGACAAGGCTTGAGATGTGACGACCCCGCTCGGGCTCTCGGCCCCGCCGCGATGCCCGGGCTCCTCAGGCGGCGGCGCGGGTGGTGATCACGATCTCCCGGCCCATTGCGGCGAGCGCCGCCTCGAGCTGCACCAGACGGGAGGCGTGATCGATGTCGAGCAGCCGGTCGACGATCATCGGCTGGACGTCGCCAAGGAGACGCCGCAGATGCGCCTTGCGCATGCCGGTCGCCACCATCGCGTTGTGCAACTCGATCTTCAGGACGGTGATCGGCGGAAAGCTGACGAAGAGCGTCGGCTCCTCGCTCGGCAGGGCGATGGCCCGGCGATCGGCGATCCGCGTGGCGAAGGCGGCCCAGATTGCCTCGCGCACCGGCGAGACGATGTCTGTGTCGTCGTCATCGGCGCAGGTGACCGAGACTTCGGGCAGGAGCGGGCAGGTGATGAGGAGCCGCTCCTGCGGCCCCGCCGCGACGGCGAAGGGATAACGCATGGCCAGATCTCTGCTTGCGAAGGCCTCGACCGATATCGGCGAACGCATCCGCATGGGTCCGCGATCCCTCGCATGCTCGCGATGGGAGTGCAACAGTTTTGTTGCATCGGTTTGTGGTTGCGGCGGGCGCTCGGCCACGACGTCTCTTCCACCGTTCCCGCCCCGCGGCGCGCGGCGGCTCTAAGGCTCCGCACGTGAGGTCGGGCGGATTGTCGCATTTCCGGGCGCACCGCGTGTTGTCGACGGCAAAACCCTATGCTAGAGGGTCCACAACTCCGCTGGCGCGAGGCTTTCCACGGCTTCGGGGCGGGAGGAAAATCAACGGTTTCAACGGCTTGATCCTCACCGCCGCAAGCGGCGCCGGTCGGTCTTGAACAGAAAACGGAAGAAAAGCGGACGTCCGTGGCTGAATCATCCTCTCCTGTCTCAGGAGTCGCAGAACGCTACGCCCAGTCGCTCTTCGAGCTCGCTCGCGACGAGGGCTCGATCGACACGGTCGAGTCGGAACTCACCCAGTTTCAGGCGCTGATCGACGAGGATGCCGACTTCCGGCGCCTGGTCGAGAGCCCGGCGTTCACCTCCGACGAGCAGTCGCGCGCCATCGCGGCGATCGTTCAGGCGGTCGGTGCGAGCGCGCTCACCGGCAACTTCCTCAAGGTGGTCGCCGGCAACCGGCGGCTCTTCGTGCTGCCCGGCATGATCCGGGCGTTTCGCCAGCTTGCCGCCGCTGCGCGCGGCGAGGTCGAGGCCGAGGTGACGAGCGCTCGGCCCCTGACCGACGCCCAGCGCGGCGAGCTTGCCGACGCCCTCGGCAGCTACTCCGGCAAGACCGTGAAGATGCGTGAGCGGGTCGATCCCGCGATCCTCGGCGGCGTCGTCGTCAAGATCGGGTCGCGTCAGATCGACACCTCGCTCCGCACCAAACTCAACTCCCTTAAGCTCGCGCTGAAAGAGGTCGGCTGATGGAAATCCGCGCCGCGGAAATCTCCGCAATTCTCAAGAACCAGATCAAGAATTTCGGCAGCGAGGCCGAGGTCTCGGAAGTCGGCCAGGTGCTTTCCGTCGGTGACGGCATCGCCCGCGTCTATGGTCTCGACAGCTGCCAGGCCGGCGAGATGCTCGAGTTCCCCGGCGGCATCCGCGGCATGGCGCTGAACCTTGAGTCCGACAATGTTGGCGTCGTGATCTTCGGCTCGGACCGCGACATCAAGGAAGGCGACACGGTCAAGCGCACCGGCGCCATCGTGGAAGTGCCGGTCGGCAAGGGCCTGCTCGGCCGCGTCGTCGACGGTCTCGGCAATCCGATCGACGGCAAGGGCCCGATCGACTCCACCGAGCGCCGCCGCGTCGACGTGAAGGCGCCGGGCATCATCCCTCGCAAGTCGGTGCACGAGCCGATGTCGACGGGCATCAAGGCGATCGACGCGCTGATCCCGATCGGCCGCGGCCAGCGCGAGCTGGTCATCGGCGACCGCCAGACCGGCAAGACCGCGATCCTTCTGGACACCTTCCTGAACCAGAAGCCGGCCCACGACGAGGGTCGCGAGAACGACAAGCTCTACTGCATCTACGTCGCCGTCGGCCAGAAGCGCTCGACCGTCGCGCAGTTCGTCCGCACGCTCGAAGAGCGCGGCGCCATGCAGTACTCGATCGTCATCGCGGCGACGGCCTCGGACCCGGCGCCGATGCAGTACATCGCGCCGTTCACCGGCTGCGCCATGGGCGAGTTCTTCCGCGACAACGGCATGCATGCCGTGATCGGCTACGACGACCTGTCCAAGCAGGCCGTCGCCTACCGCCAGATGTCGCTCCTGCTGCGCCGCCCGCCGGGCCGTGAGGCTTATCCGGGCGACGTGTTCTACCTGCACTCGCGCCTGCTCGAGCGGGCCGCCAAGCTCTCCGACGCCCACGGCGCCGGTTCGCTGACTGCGCTGCCGGTCATCGAGACGCAGGGCGGCGACGTGTCGGCCTTCATTCCGACCAACGTGATCTCGATCACCGACGGCCAGATCTTCCTCGAGACCAACCTGTTCTACCAGGGCATTCGCCCGGCGGTGAACGTCGGCCTCTCGGTCTCGCGCGTCGGCTCGTCGGCCCAGATCAAGGCGATGAAGCAGGTCGCCGGCTCGATCAAGGGCGAGCTCGCGCAGTACCGCGAGATGGCGGCGTTCGCGCAGTTCGGTTCCGACCTCGACGCCTCGACCCAGCGCCTCCTGAACCGGGGCGCGCGCCTGACCGAGCTCCTCAAGCAGCCGCAGTTCTCGCCGCTGAAGACGGAGGAGGAGGTCGCGGTGATCTTCGCCGGCACCCAGGGCTATCTCGACAAGCTCAAGGTGTCGCAGGTCGGCGAGTTCGAGCAGGGTCTGCTCAATTCGCTGCGCAGCGAGCACAAGGGCGTGCTCGACACCATCGCCACCGAGAAGCAGCTGTCGGACGACACCCGCGGCAAGCTGAAGTCGGCGATCGACGCCTACGCCAAGACCTTCGCCTGACCAGTCGTTCGAGCGAAGGAAGAAGGTAGCCCATGCCGTCGCTAAAGGACCTGCGCAACCGTATCGCCTCCGTGAAGGCGACGCAGAAGATCACCAGGGCCATGCAGATGGTCGCGGCGGCCAAGCTCCGCCGTGCCCAGGATGCGGCCGAGGCGGCGCGCCCCTATGCCGAGCGCATGGCCGCGGTGCTCGCCAACATCGCCGGTGCGATGGAGGGCGACGCGCCGTTGCTGATGACCGGCACCGGCAAGGACGACGTGCATCTGCTCGTCGTCTTCACCGCCGAGCGCGGCCTCGCCGGCGCCTTCAACGCCTCGATCGTGCGCCTGGCGCGCGAGCACGGCCGCAGGCTCGAGGCCTCCGGCAAGACGGTGAAGTACATGGTCGTCGGCAAGAAGGGCTACGACCTGATGCGCCGCGACGTCGGCAGCAAGATCGTCGACCGGCGCGACCTGCGCGAGGTCCGGCAGATCGGCTTTGCCAATGCCGACGCCATCGGCGCCAAGGTCATCGAGATGTTCGAGACGGGCGAGTTCGACGTCGCGACGATCTTCTTCTCGGCGTTCAAGAACGTCATCACCCAGGTGCCGACGGCCCAGCAGGTGATCCCGGCCGCGGTCGCCTCCGAAGAGGGTGCCGAGGCCGTGCGCGAGGCGGCGGGCGGCGCCGTCTACGAGTACGAGCCGGATCCGGCCGAGATCCTCGCCGATCTCATCCCGCGCAACATCAAGATCCAGATCTTCCGCGCGCTGCTCGAGAACGCCGCGTCCGAGCAGGGCGCACGGATGAGCGCGATGGACAACGCGACCCGCAATGCCGGCGACATGATCAACAAGCTGTCGCTCTCCTACAACCGGCAGCGGCAGGCGCAGATCACGACCGAACTCATCGAAATCATCGCGGGCGCCGAAGCGCTCTAAGCATCGAGAAGGAGGCCCCGAGGGTGGCTGACACGATTAGCACTACCGGCCAGAAGACCGGCCGCATCGCGCAGGTCATCGGCGCCGTCGTCGACGTCGAGTTCGACGAGCATCTGCCGGAGATCCTGAACGCGCTCGAGACCGACAACAACGGCACGCGGCTGGTGCTCGAGGTGGCCCAGCATCTCGGCCAGAACACCGTCCGCACCATCGCGATGGATCTCACCGAGGGACTGGTGCGCGGCCAGGCGGTTAGCGACACCGGCGGCCCGATCACGGTGCCGGTCGGCGACGAGACGCTCGGTCGCATCATGAACGTTATCGGCGAGCCGATCGACGAGGTCGGCCCGATCAACGCCGAACAGAAGCGCGCCATCCACCAGCCGGCCCCGCCCTACATCGAGCAGTCGCCGGAAAGCCAGATCCTCGTCACCGGCATCAAGGTGATCGACCTGCTCGCGCCGTATGCCCGCGGCGGCAAGATCGGCCTGTTCGGCGGCGCCGGCGTCGGCAAGACCGTGCTGATCCAGGAGCTGATCAACAACGTCGCGAAGGCGCATGGCGGCTACTCGGTGTTCGCCGGCGTCGGCGAGCGCACCCGCGAGGGCAACGATCTCTATCACGAGATGATCGAGTCCGGCGTCAACAAGGACCCGCACGAGAACAACGGCTCGACCGCCGGTTCGAAGGCCGCGCTGGTCTACGGCCAGATGAACGAGCCGCCCGGTGCGCGCGCCCGCGTCGCGCTGTCGGGCCTGACGATCGCCGAGCACTTCCGCGACCAGGGCCAGGACGTGCTGTTCTTCGTCGACAACATCTTCCGCTTCACCCAGGCGGGTTCGGAAGTGTCGGCGCTGCTCGGCCGCATTCCCTCGGCGGTGGGCTATCAGCCGACGCTCGCCACCGACATGGGCGCGATGCAGGAGCGCATCACCACCACGACCAAGGGCTCGATCACCTCGGTGCAGGCCATCTACGTGCCGGCCGACGACCTGACCGACCCGGCGCCGGCCACCTCCTTCGCGCACCTCGACGCGACGACGACGCTGAACCGCGCGATCTCCGAGAAGGGCATCTACCCGGCGGTGGATCCGCTCGACTCGACCTCGCGCATCCTGTCGCCGATGATCGTCGGCGAGGAGCACTACACGGTCGCGCGCCAGGTCCAGCAGATCCTGCAGAAGTACAAGTCGCTGCAGGACATCATCGCGATCCTGGGCATGGACGAGCTGTCGGAAGAGGACAAGCTCACGGTCGCCCGCGCCCGCAAGATCGAGCGCTTCCTGTCGCAGCCCTTCTTCGTCGCCGAGGTGTTCACCAACACCCCGGGTCAGCTGGTCCCGCTCGAGGACACGATCCGCTCGTTCAAGGGCCTCGTCAACGGCGACTACGATCACCTGCCGGAGTCGGCCTTCTACATGGTCGGCTCGATCGACATGGCGATCGAGAAGGCCGAGAAGATGGCCAAGGCCGCCTGAGCGGCTGAGCGCGTCGAGGGGCCGGCGGCTGCCGGCTCCATGAGAACGACCTGAGAAAGCCGGCGCGCCGGCTTTCGCTTTATCGGCGACCTCCAGCGTCGCGACACGGGATGGGCAGGATGGCCGACAGCTTCAAGTTCGAACTCGTTTCGCCCGAGCGGCTCCTGATGTCGGAGGACGTCACTGCCGTCGTGGTGCCGGGCACGGAAGGCTACCTGACCGTCATGGCCGGCCACGCGCCGCTGATGACGACGCTGAAGCCCGGTGTGGTGGAGGCGACCACCAGCGGCGGCGCCCAGCGCCGCATCTATGTGCGCGGCGGCTTTGCCGACATTTCGATGCAGGGCTTCACCCTCCTCGCCGAAACGGCGACGCCGGTCGAGGACCTGAAGCCGGAGGATCTCGACCAGCAGATCCGCAACGCCGAGGAAGACGTGGCGGACGCCGACACGCCGGAAAAGCGTTCGCATGCCGAAGCTCAGCTCGGCCAGCTCAGGGACGCCCGCGCCGCCATCGGCATGTGACCGCCGGCGCGCTAGATGTCCGGCGGCGGTCGCTTCAGGCCGCCATCGGAGTTCAGACATGCGGCGTGCCCTGATACCGGTCCTGTTCCTGCTTCTCTGTCCGGCGGGTCCGGCTTTCGCAGTCGAGACCATCACCATCCCCGGCGACTCGATGCTGCCGACGCTCGGCGCCGGTGACGTGGTCACGGCCGGCTTCGACGGCGTTGACGACGACGCGCGTGCGCAAGATGCGACCGCGGCGCAGGCGCGCGATCCAGCCTCGGCGCTGAAGCGCGGGGACATCCTCGTCTTCCGCACGCCGGATGGATCAACTCAAGTCGATCGTCTCATCGGTCTGCCCGGGGATCGCGTGCAGATGCAGGGCGGCATCGTGGTGCTGAACGCCGTGCCGCTGCGCACCGAACTGGTCCAGTCGCTCGCGGGGGCCTGCATGCCGGGGCGCGACTGCAGCTTCCTGCGCGAGACATTGCCCGGCGGGCGCAGCTACGTCATTGAGCGTACGGCGGCACACGCAGGGGGCGACGAGACGGCCGAGGTCACGGTGACCGCTGGCCACTACTTCGTCCTCGGCGACAATCGCAACAACTCGCTCGACAGCCGCTTCGTGGGGACGACGGCCGAAGCCCGGAACTTCTTTCCGGACGGCCTGGTGCCGGAGGACGCGGTCCTCGGGTATCTCAAGCTCATCCTCTACAGCGCTCGCGCGGGAGACGTCGCTCAGCGCCTGGCGGGTTTCCCGAACGCTCAGGCGCTGGCGCGCCAGTGAGTTAGGACGAACAAGCTCGGGCCTTGGATAGCTTGAGTGATTGCGTCGGTGGCGCCGCCGAATAGTTCTGTGGCGGTGCCCAGCGTATCTCCGATTCACCACTAGACGTGCTGCCTTAGGCCTAGGCAATTCTCGTGACGTGTGGTATTGCAATAGTGCAATCGGAGATTGGGGGTGGGGGGGGGACGGTGTTCGCGCTCAAGATCAATGATCCTGTCGTCCTCATACCCGACATCAACACTGGCGTGACGGCTGCGGCATCGTCCAATCAAGAACTGGAGGCAGACGTCTACAAAGATGTCAACAGAACTCCTGCTAGATACCTCAAGCAAGACATTATGCCGCCGACAAGTAGCTCCTTGCGGACGCAAATTAATGGCGAATTCGTAGCCATAAAGTTTGACCACGATGGCAACAAGCGGGTAGCGACATTTCACTATGCATCGGGGGACATATATTATCACAAAGTCAAAAATGGTGTACGTATAACGCGCTATATGAGTGGAAGGGTAAAGCGTGAGGTTCTTTGACGCTTTACGAAAAGACGGACGTTATATTAAATATTATAAATATATCGATATCCTATGTCACCCTCGTTATTGCGATAAATGCCCTGAGCGCGTGGAAACAGCAGGTGGATTACTCGACGATGTCGGAGGTCCGCACCGGCGCGCTGCGACAACTTATGATACTTGATGCTGCTCTTCAATCAGCGTTCGGGCCCGATTTTCAAACGATGCTGCCGTTATCTGATCCTTACAAATCGCTGATAGACGAAGAAAAGTCTAAGCCTAGAGCATTTGACGCGATGTATCACACCATATATTATGCAAATAAGGCATTCGAGAGTCTTGATGCTATAGGTGAAATTAGAGTATTTCTGGGCCATTCCGATAAAACAAAGTTTGATGATGTCCGGGGACGAGTATTGTATGAGGTCGATAAGCTAAGGCGATTTGCAGACCAGATGATCAGAAGCGAAATGGTTCGCGGCGCCGCTGACGAAGGCGAGAAGGCACTATGGAATGACTACATAATTGATAGAGAAGGACGACATAGGGCTCAGATGTCAGCGTTGACATCAGAGATCCTGGCGATAATTAACAGTCTTCCGAATCTTTCTGCATAGCTTAAGCTAAGCGGCAATATTCGAGCGCCCGCTCGACGGCCGCCGTCGCGTGCAGCGCCGTCGTGTCGAACAGCGGCAGGTCCGAGTCCTGCGGGCGCAGCAGCAGGGTGATCTCGGTGCAGCCCATGATGATCGCTTCGGCGCCCTGTTCGGCGAGGCGCTCGATCACGCCGCGATAGATCGCCCGGGACTCCTCGCGCACGGTGCCGAAGACAAGCTCGTCGTAGATGATCCGGTGCACCTCTGCCCGGTCCTCGGCCTCCGGAACGAGCACGTCCAGCCCGTGGCGCTCCGTCAGCCGGCCGCGATAGAAGTCCTGCTCCATCGTGAAGCGCGTGCCGAGCAGGCCGACCCGCGTGACGCCTGCCTGCTGCAGCGCCTCGGCCGTCGGATCGGCGATGTGGAGGACCGGCAGCCCGCTCATCGCCGCGATCACGTCGGCGACCCGGTGCATCGTGTTCGTCGCGATCACCAGGAAGGCCGCGCCCGCCGCCGCGAGACCCTTGGCGGCCTCGCCGAGGATTGCCGCCATTGCCGGCCAGTCGCCCGTCCGCTGCAGCGCTTCGATCTCGGCGAAGTCGACCGAATGAAGCACGAGGCGGGCCGAGCTGTGCCCGCCGAGCCGTTCCCGGCAGTGCTCGTTCATCAGCTTGTAATAGAGCGCCGTCGATTCCCAGCTCATGCCGCCGAGGATGCCGATGAGCTGCATGGTCAGGTCCCCGTCGCTGCGCCGAGATGACGGAAGGCCGCGATCACCTCCTCGTAGACGCCGCGCTTGAACGGCACGATGAGGTCGAGCACCTCGTCCATCGGCTTCCACGCCCACTCGCTGAACTCGGCGGTGTGACCGCCGGGCGGCGGATCGATGGCGATCTCGCTCTCTGCACCCTCGAAGCGGAAGGCGAACCACTTCTGCTTCTGGCCGCGGAACTTTCCCTTCAGGGCGATGCCGACGAGCTCGGGCGGCAGCTCGTAGGTCACCCAATCGGGCGTCTCGCCAAGCAGGCTGACGCTTTTGATGCCGGTCTCCTCGTAGAGCTCGCGATAGGCGGCCTGCTGCGGGTCTTCGCCTTCGTCGATGCCGCCCTGCGGCATCTGCCAGAGCTTGGCCGCGCCCTCCATCTCGCCTTTCGGCTCCGCGATGCGCCGGCCGACCCAGACGAGGCCGGAGGCGTTCAGCACCATGATGCCGACGCAGGGGCGGTAGGGCAGGCTGTCGGGGGAGGGATGTGCCATGGCCGGTGTCCTCGTCTTCGCGCTGGGGCAGGCTTAGCCCGCCGCGTGTGACGCGAGCAAGGCGAGGGGGGCCTGTCCCGCGATGCGCGGTCGCGTGCCGGCGGCAAGCGGTGTAGACAGGGCGCCGGAAGCAAGGGAGGCGTATCATGTTTCGTTGGGGCATCCTGTCGAGCGCGAAGATCGCCCGCGAGCAGCTGATACCGGCGATCGCGGCATCGCAGAACGGCGTCGTCGCGGCCATCGCCAGCCGCGACGTGGTGCGCGCGGAGGAGGTGGCGCGGCAGTATGCGATCCCGCTCGCGCTCGGCTCCTACGACGAGCTGCTCTCGCGCGACGACATCGACGGCATCTACATCCCGCTGCCGACCGCGCAGCACGTCGAGTGGACGCTGAAGGCGATCGAGGCCGGCAAGCACGTCCTGTGCGAGAAGCCGATCGCCTTGAACGCCGGGGACCTCGAGCCGCTGATCGCCGCGCGCGACGCGGCCGGAGTTACCGTCGCCGAGGCCTTCATGGTGCAGCACCACCCGCAATGGGCCAAGACGCGCGCGTTGATCGCGAGCGGCGCGATCGGCACGCTCCGGCATGTCCAGGGCGCCTTCAGCTACCACAACGTCGACCCGTCCAACATGCGCAACCGGCCGGAGCTCGGCGGCGGCGCGCTGCCCGACATCGGCGTCTACCCGACCGTCGTCACCCGGCTCGTCACCGGCGCCGAGCCGCTGGAGGCCGCGGCGCGGGTGGTGCGCGATCCCGCCTTCGGCACCGACATCTATGCCGACTGCCGGCTGCGCTTCGCCGACTTCGACTGCTCCTTCTACGTCGCCACGCAGATGGCGGCGCGCCAGTCGATGGTGTTCCACGGCAGCGACGGCTTCATCGAGATCGAGACGCCGTTCAACGTCGGGAGCTACGGCCATCCGGTGCTGCGGCTGGAGGACCAGGCGCACGGACGGGCGGAGGTCTTCCGCTTCGGCAAGACCGACCAGTACCGGCTGCAGGTCGAAGCCTTTGTTCGCAGGGCGAGGGGCGAGGACGCGCCGATCTTCACGCTGGAGAACTCGGTGGCCAACCAGCGGGTGATCGACGCGCTCTACCGGGCCGGCAAAAGCGGCGGCTGGGAGAGCGTCTGAGCGGGGCGACCGCCACGAAAGCGACGCATCCGGGCGGCAGGACTGCGATCACGAGCGGCGGCCGCAGCGCGAGGCAGGGATCCAGGAGATGACGATGACGGTTTCGCGCGGGCTCCTGGCCGGCCTGGCTCTTCTTGCGGCGTCGCTGAGCGCACCGGCCTTCGCCCAGTCGACCCCCGCCAAGCAGCTCTTCAGCGCCGTCAAGGCGCCGTCGGCGCAGCCGACCGAGAGCATCGGCTTCTACGCGAAGGGCTGTCTCGCCGGCGCCGACGCGCTTCCGGTCGACGGTCCGACCTGGCAGGCGATGCGCCTGTCGCGCAACCGTCATTTCGGGACGCCCGCGCTGGTCGACTTCATCGAGCGCCTGTCGCGCAAGGCCGCGGCCGAGGACGGCTGGCCGGGCCTTCTGGTCGGCGACATGTCGCAGCCCCGTGGGGGACCGCTGCCCTACGGCCACGCCTCGCATCAGGTCGGCCTCGACGCCGACATCTGGTTCCGGCCGATGCCGAACCCGCGCCTGTCGGTCGCCCAGCGCGAAACCTTCGAGTTCCGGTCGATGCTGAAGAAGGGGACCTTCGAGGTCGACGACCGGATCTGGACCGCCAGCCATCTCGGCCTTCTCAAACTTGCCGCCGAGGATCCCAAGGTGCAGCGGATCTTCGTCAATCCCGGGATCAAGAAGAAGCTGTGTCAGACGGCGGGTCGCGACCGCGCCTGGCTGAACAAGGTGCGGCCCTACTACGGGCACGACGAGCACTTCCACGTGCGCCTGTTCTGCCAGCCGGGCTCGCCGGACTGCGAGACGCAGCAGTCGACCGGAAGCGGGGACGGCTGCGATCAGCTCGACTGGTGGTTCAACGTCGCCCTGCAGCCGCCCAAGCCCGGCACCAAGCCGCCGAAGCCGAAGCCGCCGATGACGCTGGCCGATATGCCGCGCGCCTGCCGCGCCGTCCTCGCGGCGTCCGCCAAGGGCAGCGGCCGGGCCGGAGCGGAACCGGCGGCTGAAAGCGAGCCGGCCGTCGCTGCCTCCGCGGGGCCGGTGCCTCCGGTGCCCGTGCCGATGGGCCGTCCCGCACGCTGAGGCCGCAGTGGCCGCTTGCGTTGCGCCTCGATACGCGTCGAGGCCGCCGTCGGCCTATGACCGCGGCTTCTTGAAGGCGACGCAGCGATAGTCGCGGCCTGCCCATGCGCCGCACGGGATCATCCGACGTCCAAAGGCCTGCAGGATCGCATGATGCGCGATGGCCGGCGGTTGCGCGGCGTCGTCGAACGGTCGGACGTGATGCAGCGCGACGAGCCGACCGCCGGGTGCGAGGCGCCGGTCGAGCATGTCGAGCAACCGCGCAAGGTCCCGGCGCGACAGGTAGTAGGCGATCTCGGACATGACGACGAGGTCGAACGGGCCCGGCGCGATCTCCTCCGGCAGGCGTGCCTGGCGGATTTCAACATGAGCGAGATCGGCGGTGCGCCGACGAGCGGCAGCAACGGCGGTGGGCGCTGCGTCGACAGCCAGGAGGTTCAGACATCGCGCGGCCAGCGCGCGCGTCGTCTCGCCGTTGGCGCAGGCGAGCTCGAGCCCGCGGCCGAACAACCGACTGCCGCAGGCCCGCACCAGGACCTGCCGCTTGTGCATCTCGAACCGCGACCAGCGGTAGTTCCAGGGATCTTCGTTCGCCCTGAACTTCGCCTCGAACCCGTCCGGATCGATCGGTTTCATCGGAGCGGCCGCCAATAGACCTCGAGCGGGCCGGTCAGGCGCGCGATGGTTCCGGCCGACAGGCGGAACCCCTCCGGGTCGTCCGCGATCAGGTCGCTCGCCTGGCTGAGATGCGCCGCCACCGCGGCGCGCTTGCGCGCCACCTGCGCATCGATGTCGAACACCACCCGCTCCGCCTCGCCCGGCAGGGGATGATCGTCCGGGTGACCGAGTTCGTCCAGCCAGACGGCATACTCCAGTCGCTCCGGATCGAGCCCGGCGGCGGAGAGGGCCTGCGTCGTCAGCAGCCAGGCATCGCGGTGATCGCAGTGCGGGTCGCGCCGCCAGGGCAGGATGACGAGGTCGGGCTCGAAGGCGCGGACGAGCTCGGTCACTCGAGCCAGTGCCGCCGCGTGCGCCGGCGTGCCGGCCGGCGGCATCGCCGCGTCCGGCAGGCGCAGGAAGATCCGCGGGGCACGCGCGGCTCCGAGCCGCACCAGCGCCTCTTCCGCCTCCTGCTCGCGCTGCGTCGCGAGACGCGCGCGCGGCCAGGTCGGGGAGTTGCGATGCGACGCGCCGCCATCGGTGACGAAGAGGATGGAGAGCGCCCGACCGTCGGCTGCCAGAGCTGCGATCAGGCCGCCGCAGCCGAGGGATTCATCGTCCTGGTGCGGCGCGACGACGAGGATGCGTCGATGCGGCAGCGACAGCGGATCGCGGACATCGCTCACGGCGCACCGCCGCCTGGCAACCAGTCTCCCGCCGCGAGCGCCGCGCCGGCGCCCGCCAGCGCGCCGTCCGGATTGGGCTGGCGCAGATAGGTCCGCAGATCCCGGATCAGGCGCTCGAGTGGATGCGGGGCGATGAAGCCCGCGGCACCGACGCTGCGCTCGGCGATCTCGAGCACATCCAGAGCCGCGGCCTCGACGGCACAGCGCGTCGCGTTGGCGACGGCGACCAGCCGATCGGCGACCGGCCCCGCTTCGGGTTCGTCCTCGGCCGCCCTCCAGGCCTCGGCGGCATGGTCCAGCCAGAGCCGGCAGGACTGGACGGCGATCCCCATCCGGCCGAGGCGATGGCGTTGATAGGGGTCGCCGGCGCGCCCGGCGCGCCGCAGATGGGCGAGCACCGCGTCGAGCACCGCGTGGGCGCCGCCGGTCTGCACCGCCGCGAAGCGGATCGCGCCGCCGGAGAACCAGGGCTGGCCGACATAGTCGTCCGGCGCACCCAGCCGCATCGCCGGCTCGACCGGCAGGCCGCTGAAGTCGACGACGTGGCTGCCGGAGGCGCGCATGCCGAGCGGGCGCCACCAGCTGCGGTCGACCGGCAGTCCGCTCAGGGGCATCAGCAGCATCTGTCGCCCGTCATTCGTCGGCACCGTCACGATGGCATGGCTCAACCCGTCGATCCCGGTCGCAAAGCTCTTGCCGCCGACCAGCCGCCCGTCTTCCAGTCGCAGCGGGCGGTCGGGAATGTCGGTGTTCCAGATGCCGAGGCTGCCGCCCGCAGTGAGGATCGCTTCGACCGCTTCGACCTGGGAGGGCAAGCCGAAGCGACGCACCAGCCAGAGCGCGTTGACGTGACCTTCGAAGATGCGACCGGTGCTGAGGTCGCCCCGCCCGACAGCCGACAGCACCCGCAGCAGGCGGCGCATGTCACCGAGCGGAGGGGCCTGGATCAGCCCGAGTTCACCCAGTGCCTCCATCGCCGCGTGTGGAAAGCAAGCCCCGGCGTCGTTGTCGACCGATCTGAGGGCGGCCGCGGCGGTCACCTCTGCGAGCGCATCCTCCACGAGGGCACCCGGCGAAGGCGCGGCATCACGCGGCATCCTGTTCTCCTTCCGCTGTCGCGATCATCGCCTCGACAGACCGCATGGCCTGCGCCACCGGCACGGTCGGCGGCGCATCGGGCGCGTCTCCGGCGAAGCGCTCGACGAGCGCGGCGCCGCTGTCGCGCTCCGCCAGTTCGCGCAGCCCGCCGGGCGACATCGACAGCAGACGCGCCGCCTCCGCAAGGGTCGGGCGGGCAGGCTCGTCCAGCCGTCGCAGGGCTCGCCGCAGTGTCAGGCGGTCGAAGATCGCCTGCGGGTCCTCGACGAGATGCGCCCGGCCTTCCGCCTCCGCGGCCACCCAGTCGCGGATGCAGGCGGCCATGCCGCCGGCGGCACGGCCCTTGAGGCGCGCCGATACGGTGACGGTGACGGCCAGGTCGTGCCGCAGCTTGAAGCCGCCGGCGCGAAGCCGGCTCACCAGCCCGAGATCCTCCCGCACCGGCAGCGCCGGCAGGCCGCCGACCGCGCGGTAGGCCGACCCGCGCACCGCGAGGCTGCCGCCGCTGTGGTCCCAGTGCCGCGGCCAGGGATCGTGCGGCAGCGGATCGATGAGGCTCGACAGCCGGTCGACGCGCTCGGCGTAGAACCACTGGTCGAGCGCCCGCCGCCGAAAATCTGGGCCGAGCAGCGCTTCTTCCGCCGGATCTCCGATCAGGCGTCCGCCGACGGCATCGGCGCCCCGCTCGAGCGCCGCGAGGTTGGCGGAAACCCAATCCGTAGGAGGGACCGCGTCGGCGTCGGTGGTCAGGATCACCGTCCGGTCTTCCGCGCCGCCAAGCGCCAGAGCCTCCTCGACGGCAAGTCGGCGCGCCGATCCGACATGCGCCTCGGGTGCGGGAAAGGCGACGACGACGGGATGAAGCGCCAGTCCCGGCTGGCAGGCTGCCGCGTCGAGCGCAACGGCGAGCGAGGCATCGGTGCAGTTGTTGAAGACGATCACGACCGGCAGCGGCCGACCCGCCCCGGCATACCAGTCTTGCGCACCGAGAGCGGCGATCAGGCGGGGCAGGCGGGCGGCTTCATCGCGGGCCGGCACCGCCACCACCGGATCGAACGCGAACGCCATCGACACGCCACCTCACAAACACTACAGGGCCGGAGTATAAGCAGGAGCGTTCGCGGAAGTTCCGGCCGGCGGATCGGGATCGTCCCGATCACGCAGTTGTCAGCGTCATGAGGGATGGCGCCGTGAACGGGTTCAGCCGGCGTCCCGCATGAAGCCGGCAAAGAAAGCGGCGAGCGCGTCGAGCTCGTCGAGCGGCAGAACGTGGGCGACGTGCTGATCCGGGCGGACCACGACCAGGCAACCGCGCTGGCGATCGATCGCCCGCATCTCGAAGACGTCGCGGCCGCTCTTCAGGTCGGCGCAGAAGATCTTCTCGTAGTCGCGCAGTCCGTACCGGCCCTTCTGTGGCAGCAGCAGCGGCGGCATCGCTTCCAGGTCGAGAGCCTGATGGCCCTCCTGGAACACCGCGCGCACATCGATCACCGAATCGATGTCGGCTGTCTTCGGCGTGTAACGCAGGATGGGCGAGTCGGAAGCGGTCGACAGAAAGCGGCAGAGGGTGGCGATCGCCTCGCTCCCGCCCTCGCGCGCCGCGGGTGCGAAGGCGAAGAGGCGCCAGCGGCCATCCGCCTTGACCGCATGGCCGAGTTCCACGGGCTTGGCATCGGCGAGCCGGATCACCGGCGCCGAGTGGAAGCGCATCCCGAGCGGGAAACCGGTGGCAAGCGCCTGCCAATCGCGTCCGCCGGTGATCAGCGAGGGCTGGTACTGCGTCGCCGTGCCGGCGGTGAAGCGGCCCTTCTGAACGAAATAGCGCTGGAACTCGGCCGGGTCGACGCCGTCGCCGCTCGTCTCGCCCGAAGACTTCGGCGGGGCGCTGAACATCTTCGCCCACTCGCGATCAAAATCGATCAGCTCCTGGGCGACCGCATGCCGCTCACCCGAATAAGTGTGCAAGAGGTGCTCGCCAGCCTGTGCGCGCAGCACCGCCGCCAGCTTCCAGCCGAGATTGAAACTGTCGCGCATCGACACGTTCATGCCCTGTCCGGCCTTCGGGCTGTGCGTGTGGCAGGCGTCGCCGGCGATGAAGACGTGCGGCATGCGCTCCGTGTCGCCCTCGGGCACGTCGTCGAACTTGTCGCAGAGCCGCTGGCCGATCTCGTAGGCCGACCACCAGGCGACCTCCTTCACCTCGAGCGTGTAGGGCTGCAGGATGCGCTGTGCGGCGGCGATCAGGTGCTCGACCGTGAGGTTCTTGCTGGCGACGCGCTCGTCCTCGGCGAGCTTGTCCATCTCGACATAGATGCGGATGAGATAGCCGCCCTCGCGCGGGATGATCAGGAGGTTGCCCTCGTTTGCCGACTGGACCGCTGCCTTCAGGCGCACGTCCGGGAAGTCGGTGACCGCCAGGACGTCCATCACGCCCCAGGCCTGGTTCGCGGCCTCGCCGTGCAGCGCCCGGCCGATCGAGCGGCGCACCGCGCTGCGGGCACCGTCGCAGCCGACGACGTAGCGAGCGCGTACGGTCTCCACCACACCCGCATGCGCGTCGTCGGTGCGCTCCAGCCGCACCGTCACCGGATGCGAGGCGGCGGACTCGGGCCCGGCGTCGATCTCGAGGTCGAGCAGGCGGCGGGCGTAGTCCGGCTCCAGCCGGGTCGGCGCGTTGCGCATGACGTCCAGCAGGAAGTCGTGCACCCGCGCCTGGTTGAGGATGACGTGCGGAAACTCCGACAGGCCGTCCTCGGTGTCCTGCACCCGCCCGGCGCGCACGATGCGGCCCCGCTCGGTCTCGTCCGGCTTCCAGAAGCTCGTCTCGTTGACCCAGTAAGCCTCCTTCAGGACGCGGTCGGCGAAGCCGAAGGCCTCGAACATCTCCATCGTCCGGCAGGCGATGCCATCGGCCTGCCCGAGCGACAGCGGTCCCGGCTTCTGCTCGACGATGCGCGTCGTGATGTCGGGAAAGGCGGCGAGCTGCGCGGCGAGCGTCAGGCCGGCCGGCCCGCAGCCGACGATCAGGACGTCGACCGCGTCCGGCAGCGCGTCACTGCGCGGGGCGCCCGCCGCTTCGGCGATCTCGGGACTGCCGGTTCTGAAGCCGTTGAGGTGGAACTGCATGATGGGACCCGGAAGCTGTTGGAGACGATGCGAGGCTGCAGCGCCATGCCGGCGAAGCCGGAACGGCCGAATACGGTCGGACTAAAGCCCGCCGTAGCCCGCGCGCGCCACCCAGTAGTCCCAGGCGCGCGCCACCGGCATCGGGCTCAGCAGCATGCCGCTGGTCTTCTCGATCTCGCCGTCGGTGAGGTAGGTGACCTCGCCCATCTGCCGCGTCGAGTGAATCAGCTCGGCATTGTCGCGCAACCCGATGGAGATCATCACCACCGCCTTCAGGTCGCTCGCCGCGCAGGTCGCGCCGTGGCCGCGCATCAGCACCGCCCGGTTCTGGCCGAGCGTGCGGGCGAGCGAATGGCCCATCGGCATCGAATCGACCAGCATGTTCGTGTCGCCGAACTCGTGCTGGCTGTCCCAGACCGGGATCGTCGCGCCGATGACGGAGGCCATGTGGAACATCGGCCGCAGCGACACGTCCGACATCGTGAAGGGCAGGATGGACCGGGCGTGGTGATGCGTCACCGCGTTGACGTCCGGTCGGTCCTTGAAGATCGCGCCGTGGATGTGGCGCTCGGCATAGGGCTTGCGGGGGTCGTCGCCGACGAGCTCGCCCTCGAGGGTGAACTCGAGGATGTCGTCGCGCGAGACGATTTCGGGGCTGCGCGAGCGCGACAGGAAGTAGCGTTCGGGGTTCAGCGGATGGCGCACGCTGACATGGCCGAAATTGTCGATGATGCCTTCGCGCGCCAGGATGCGGTTGGCCATGACGAGCGTCGTGAGCGTCGCCTCGACGACGTCCCGGTCGTGGCTTGCAGCGTTTGAAGCGGACATTGAGCGGATCCTCCCAGAACCGGTGTCTTAGATGGTGCCGAACGGCGCGACGTCACACCTTGACGCTGGACCGGACTTCTTTGGGGAAGAGATCTTCCGGATCCAGACGGCGCTCGGTGATGCCCTGCGCGTGCCCGAAGCGGCAGAAGGCTTCGAGCGTCGTGCGGTTGGCCTCAAGCCCGTAGGGCCAGAAGTCCTCGCCGAAGGTCTTCTGCACGTCGCTGGCAAAGCTCGCGATCCACGGCAGGGGGATGCGCGACACCGCGACGTCGAGGGTGCGCTCCAGCCCGATGCGCTTGGCCTCCTCGAAGGCCTTGATCAGGCTCGTGCCGATCCAGGGGTAGCGCTCGAACACGGTGCGGCGGACCGACATGGTGTGCATGATCGGGAAGATGCCGGTCTCGGCGTAGTAGCGGCGCTCCTCGGCCTGCGGGTCGTCGAACAGCCGCCGGACCCGTTCGTCGCCGGCGGTGAAGGCCTTGGGCGGCCGGGCCGTCGCGATGGCATCGACCTCGCCGGCGAGCAGCATGTCGTTGAGGCTGGTGTCGGGCCGGCTGGAATAGCGGATGCCGTTCGGCAGGTTCAGCCGGACCTTCTCCTCGCGGCCGGCCTGGTTGACGCCGGCCTGCACCCATTCGACCGAGGCGAGATCGAGTCCGTAGCTCTCCTGCAGCATGCCGCGCACGTAGATGCCCGCGGTCTGCGCCCATTCGGGAATGCCGATGCGCTTGCCGTTGAGATCGTCCGGCGTGCGGATCGTGGAATCGGCGCGCAGGTAGAGCGCCGAGTGCCGGAAAACGCGGGACGGGAAGACGGGAATGCCGACCATCGGCGCGTCGCCCTGCGCCGTCAGCGCGAGGAACTTGGCGAAGGACACCTCGGAGACGTCGAACTCGCCGTGCTTCAGGAAGCGGAAGAAGATCTCCTCCACCGGCAGGAGCAGCGGTGTCAGCGTGATCCCTTCCGGCTCGACATCGCCATAGGCAAGGCCGTGGACGTGGTCGTAGTCGGCCATCGCCAGCGTCAGGTGCAGGCGCGCGGTGCCGCCGCTGCGCAGGAGTTCGGGCAAGCGCGCGGCGGATCCACCGGAAGGCGCGGCGGTGACATCGAGGCTCATGGGTTCGTTTCCTTGCGAGAAGTCAGCGGACGAGAGGGGCGACCAGCCAGCCCCAGTCGAAGTGCAGGCCGAGCACCCGCACGAACAGGATCTCCACGACCGCCGCGATGCCGATCGCCAGGGCCAGCGCGGGCAGCGGCTTCGTCTGGCGTGCCAGCGCGTAGACGAGGCCGTAGAGCGGCAGAGCGATGCGGAAGCCGAGGAGATAGATCAGCGGCAGCACCGCCAGCAGCCACAGGACGGCCGTCAGGGTGAGGGGCGTGCCCTCCTGCGGTGGCGGCTCGCGCAGGGCGAGCACGCCGAACACGACCACGCCGCCGGCGGCGATCGCGGGGAAGACGTTGGCGCTCGCCGGATATTCGCCGAGCGTCATGCCCCAGACGACGAGGGCGACGACCAGGAGTGCAGTCGCAACGATCAGGATGCGGTCGGCGCGGATCATGCAGGCCTCCGGCGCAGGCGTGCTGTCAGTTTGGGTGCGGCCAGCGCGATGACCATCAGCGCGATCAGGATCAGGCAGATCGGCCTGACGATGAAGGCCGGTCCGTAGATGTTGAGCGCGATCTCGAGGTAGCGCTCGACAGCCGGGCCGAGGACGAAGCCGAGGAGCAGCGCCGCCCGATTGAAGCCGAAGCGCACGCAGGCGAGGCCCACCGCACCGAACACGAAGGTGAAGAGAACGTCCTGCATGTTGTTCTCGGTCGAGTAGGCGCCGAGCAGCGCGAGCGTCAGCAGGAACGGCACGAGCAGGCGCGGCGGCACGTTGACCACCCGCGCCAGGAGCGGCGTCAGCGCCAGCATCAGCCCGGCGGCGAGCACGTTGACGACGGCGAGGATCAGGACGAGGCCGAGGCCGATGTCGAGATGGTCGCGCAGGAAGTTGGGGCCCGGCTGCAGGCCGAGCACCAGGAAGGCGCCGAGGAGCAGCGCCATGCCGGAGCTGCCGGGCACGCCGAAGACCAGCGTCGGCACCAGCGCGCCGCCTTCCTTGGCGTTGTTGCTCGCCTCCGGCGCGATGACGCCCTCGATGATGCCGGTGCCATAGCGCTCCGGGTTCTTGTCCGACTGGCGGGCGGCGGCGTAGGCGACGAAGGGCGCGGTCTCGCCGCCGACGCCAGGAATGATGCCGATGATCGAGCCGATCGCCGAACTGCGCAACACGAGGCCCATGCGGGAGAACACCGCCTTGCAGCCGTCGAAGAGCTGCTTGCCCGGCAAGTCGCCCTTCGACTGCTCGAGCGAGCCGCCCGAGGCGAGCGCGACGAGCTCGGGAATGGCGAAGAGGCCGAGGGCGAGCGGGATCAGCCGCAGCCCGTCCAAGAGGTAGTCGTAGTCGAACCAGTAGCGCGGCACGCCGCTCACCGGCTCGTAGCCGATGAAGCTGATGAAGATGCCGAAGGCGCCGGCGAAGAGGCCTTTGGCGGGCGAGCCTGCCCCCACCGCGGCGAGGAAGGTCAGACCCATCAGCGAGAGCAGGAAGGTCTCGGGCGGCCCGAACATGAGGATCACAGGCCGCAGCACCGGCAGCAGGACCAGCAGGACGAGGGCGCCGAAGACGCCGCCCACCGCCGAAGCGGTGAGCGCCGCGCCGACCGCGGTGCCGCCGAAGCCGGCATTGCGCAGCGGCACGCCGTCGACCACCGTCGCCGCGTTCGGCGGCGAGCCGGGGATGCCGAGGAGGATCGCCGTCACCGAGCCGCCGGTCGAGACGACGGCATGGGCGGTGAGGAGGAAGGCGAGGCCGGCGAAGCCGTCCATCCCGTAGACGAAGGGGATGAGAACGGCCATCGCCGTCAGGCCGCTCAGCCCGGGCAGGAGCCCGAACAGAAGACCCACCGGCAGGGCGCAGACGACAGCCCAGACCACGCCGGGCTGGAGCGTCTGGCTGCCCGCACTGAGGAGTGCGTCCCACATGATCCTGCTCGCGCCCCGCTCAGAAGTACTTGGAGAGGAGCACGTTGCGGATCTCGGACAGCTTGTCCTCCGGCAGGTTGCCGAAGATCTTGTCCACCGTCGCCTGCACGTCCGCGCCCGAAGCGTAGTCGATCGGCAAGCCACGATCCTCGGCGGTCTTCACCAGCTCCGGATCGCTCAGCACCTTCTCGAAGGCGCCGCGCAGGTACTCGATGCGGTCGTCCGGCGTGCCCGGCGTGGTGATCAGGGCGCGGCCGATGTCGACGATGCTCGCCCGGAAGTCGATCCAGAAGGCGCCGTCCTGGGGCACGTCGACCGCCTCGAAGATGGTCGGAACGTCGGGCAGGAGCTTGGAGTGCTTGTGGCCGATCACCGCGATCGGCACGAGCGAGCCGTCCTGCGAGTAGTCGCGGGCGCTGCGATCGGTGACCGCCATGCCGGTGACGTCGCCGCGGATCGCGGCGAGCGAGGCTTCGCTCGATCCCTTGAAGCCGACGACGAGGTTGCACTTGAGCTGCAGCGACTCGCAGACCACTGCGGCGGTGTCGGTCGGACCGTCGACGCGGCCGAGCCCCGAGAAGCTGAGCGTCTTGCCGTCCTTGCCGGCCGCCACCATGTCCTTCAGGCTGGTGTAGCCGGACTCCTTGCTGGCGAGCAGCACCCAGGGTTCGGCGGCGACGCGGCCGAGGAAGGGCAGGTCCTGCAGCTTGAAGCGCACCGCCGGCGCATCGGTGATCTGGCCGAGCGCGGCCGGCACGCCGTTGATCAGCATGACGCTGAGACCGTCGGCCTCGGCCGAGGCGACCTGGTTGATGGCGGTGATGCCGCCGCCGCCGGGGCGGTTCTCGACCACGACCGTCGCGCCGGTGACCTTGCCGAGTTCGGGCGCCAGAAGGCGGGCATATTGATCGAAGCCGCCGCCGGGACCGGTGCCGACGATGAGGTGAATGGTCTCGTTCTTGTAATAGTCGGCGGCGGATTCGTCGGCCGCTGCGGCGGTCAGGCTGCTGCCGGCCAAGAAGGCGGCCGCGATGAGGGCGCTGATCGGTTTCATGGTGTCCTCCCGTTCTTGTTATGGCCGGGAAGCTAGCGCCGGAGCCGACGCGAAACAAAATCGTTGCGCTGCTGGCAGATAGAACTTTTACTTATATCGCGCTCGCCGGCAGGGTGGCGCGACCACGGCGTTGGGAGGCGACGTGAATCTCAGGCAGCTCGAATATTTCGTCGCCATCGTCGAGGCGGAGAGCTTCACGCGCGCCGCCGAGGCGCTCGGCGTCGCCCAGCCGGCGCTCGGCCAGCAGATCCGCAAGCTCGAGGAGGAGCATGACGTGCGGCTGTTGCGCCGCCACTCGCGCGGGGTCGAGGCGACCGAGGCCGGCCGTCTCCTGCTCGACCACGCGCGGCGCATCCTGCCCCAGGTCGATGCGGCGACGGCCGCGCTGCGCGACTTCGCCGTCCGGCCGCACGGGCGGATCAATCTCGGACTGACCACCACGATGAGCGGCATCCTGGCGGGTCCGCTGATCCGGCGCGCCGCCGAGGAGATGCCCGGCATCCAGCTCTGCCCGGTCGAGGAGATGTCCTCGGTGCTGATGGAGTGGGTCGCCGAGGAGCGGCTGCAGATGGCGCTCGCCTTCAACGTCGCGAACGTCGCCGGTCTGCGCTGGGAGCCGGTGCTGCAGGAGAGCCTCTTCTTCGTCGAGAGCAGCGGCAAGGGCAAGGCCGACGGCGGCACCATCACGCTTGCCGAGGTCGCCGAGCATCCGCTTGTCGTGCCGGCCTCGCCGCACAGCATCCGCTCGCTGATCGAGGAGCGGGCCACTGAGGCCGGCATCCGGCTCAACGTCGTCTACGAGGTCCACGCCGTCTCGATGGTGCGCGATCTCGTCGGCCAGAGCATGGCGGCGACCGTGATGCCCTACAGTGCGGTGGAGGAAGGGGTGCGGGCCGGCCGGCTGATCGCCAAGAAGATCGTGGCGCCCGAGGTGACCCGCGACCTCTTCTTCATCCATCCGGAGCGGCGTTCGCTCTCCAAGGCCGAGCTCGCGCTGAGGGCGGTGCTGCTCGACATGCTGGCGCAGGAGATGCCGCAGCGTGACTGGCGGCCGATCGCCGACCGGCAAGCCTCGATCGCCGCGCTGGAGCGGCGGTCGCGGCCGCTCGGCAAGGCCTGGTTCAGCGCCTGACGGCGCTCACCGTCGGCCCGGACGGCACCGACACAAGGGAGAAGGCATCGTTCTCCCGGCAGACCGCTTCGAGAAGGTCGGTGACGACGCGCATCAGCTGGCGCTCGCTCGCCGTCGGCTCGACGTCCGCGCTGCGCGCCATGTAGAGCGTGCGGGTGATCGAAGGCGCGGTGATCGGGCGGGCGACCAGCGTGCCGGCCTCGACCTCGCGCGCGATGGTGCCGAAGGGCAGGATGCCGCAGGCCATGCCCCGCGCGATCAGCTCCTTCATCGCGGGCATCGATTCGACCTGATAGGGGATCTTCAGCGTCGTGCGGTTCTCGGCCATCGTCTCCTCGACGAGCTGCCGGATGAAGTCGCGCTCGCTCGGCATCACGAAGTTCGGCCGGGCGAGATCGGCAAAGGGCATGGGCTCCCGGCGGTCGAAGGGCGAGGCGGGCGCGCAGACGAAGAACAGCACCTCCTCCAGCAGCGGCCGGCAGTCGAGCCCGGTCTCGTCCGGCACCGAATAGGCGAGCGCGAGGTCGAGCCGGTCGCGGCCGAGCCGTTCCAGCAGCGTGTGGCTGAACTCCTCGAAGATCTGCAGCCGGATCTGCGGAAGCTCCTCGGCGACGAGCTGGACGAGGCGGCTCGTCAACACGGTCGTCAGGCTCGGGGTGAGGCCGAGCGTGATCGTGCGCAGCTCCTCGGCCGCCGTCTCGCGCAGCCGCCGCTGCACGTCGGTGAGCCGGCGCAGGATGTGGCGCGCCTCTTCGAGAAAGATTGCGCCGGCCTCGGTCGGCCGGGCGCCGCGGCGCGTGCGCTCGAGCAGCGTGACGCCGAGCTGCTCCTCGAGCGCCTTCAGCTGCAGGCCGAGCGCCGGCTGCGCCACATGCAGCGCGGCGGCGGCCTGCGTGATGCTGCCGGTGTCGCAAACGGCGACGAAGAACTCCAGCTGCCTGAAGCGCACGATCGATCCTCCCGCCGCCGAGCCTCTATCGAAACCCAATGCCGGTCAAACCATTTCGGTCTGACTGCAGCAGAAACATGTATTGGACAGTCTGGCGGGCTTGCGATTTCCTGCCGGCGATCAGAGGGCGGAACGCCCCGGTCTCGGGAGGAGAAAACGGTGCAGCGCACTTTGCAGCCGGTCCATGACCTGGTCCTGGCGAACCACATCCTGGCGCACGAGGACGTGCTCGACGCCTTCGGCCATGTCAGCCTGCGCGACCCCGACAGCTCCGGCCATTACCTGCTGGCCCGCGCCCGCAGCCCCGAGGTGGTCGAGGCCGACGACATCCTGCGCTTCACGCTCGATTCCCGCCCGGTCGATCCCCACGGCCCGGCGAGCTATTCCGAGCGGGTGATCCACGGCTCGCTCTACCAGATGCGGCCCGACATCGGCGCGGTCTGCCACTTCCACGCCCCGTCCATCATGCCGTTCTGCATCACCGGCAAGCCGATCACGCCGGTGTCGCATCTCTGCGCCACCGTCGGCCCGGTGCAGTTCTGGTCGAGCCGCGACGACTTCGGCGACACCAACCTCATCGTCGGCAGGCCGGAGGAGGGCGACTCGCTCGCCCGCGCCATGCAGGGCGACTGGGCGGTGCTGATGGCCAATCACGGCGCGGTGGTGGCCGGGCGGAGCCTCAAGGAGATGGTGTTCCGCACCATCCAGCTCTGCCGCAACGCCGCCCTGCTTCTGGCCGCGCAAGGCCTCGGTCCCGTCGATCCGCTGACCGAGCGCGAGACTGCGCTGTCGGCCGAATTCAATCTGCGCCAGCCGGTGCTGGAGCGGGCCTGGGACTATTGGAGCCGCAGGGCGGGCGGCTCGACGGCAGCGGCGACGGTGGAGGCCGTCGCCGGCTGAGACATCCGCTTCGGCGGTCTGGGAGGAGTACCGATGACCATTCAGGACCGGGGTCTCTCCGGCGGCGGCGACGCGTCCCGCCTGATCGAGCGCCCCATCGAGCACCACGATGCTCAGCTGTTCGGCAGCGACGTCGTCGCCGACACGCTGGGCGCGCTCGACATCCCCTATATCGCGCTGAACCCCGGGGCGAGCTTCCGCGGCTTCCACGACAGTCTCGTCAACCACCTCGGCAACGAGGAGCCGCAGATGCTGCTCTGCCTGCACGAGGAGCATGCGGTGGCGATCGCGCAGGGCTGGGCGAAGGTCACCGGCAAGGCGATGGCCGTCGCGGTCCACTCCAATGTCGGGCTGTTCCACGCCACGATGGCGATCTTCAATGCCTGGTGCGATCGCATGCCGATGGTCGTCTTCGGCGCCACCGGTCCGGTCGACGCCATGCACCGCAGGCCCTGGATCGACTGGATCCACACGGCGCGCGACCAGGGCGCGATCGTGCGCAACTACGTCAAGTGGGACGATCAGCCGGCCTCGCCGGGCGCCGCGCGGGAGGCTCTGGCCCGGGCGAAGTGGATCGCCGAGACGATCCCGCAGGGTCCGACC
Source organism: Mangrovibrevibacter kandeliae (assembly GCF_024519155.1). Lineage (GTDB taxonomy): Bacteria > Pseudomonadota > Alphaproteobacteria > Rhizobiales > Rhizobiaceae > Mangrovibrevibacter > Mangrovibrevibacter kandeliae. The sequence continues at coordinate 214,597 of NZ_JANIFJ010000004.1, forward strand.
TACGTCAACCTCGATGCCGGCATGCAGGAGGCGCCGCTCGCCGAGCCGCTCCCGGACATCCAGCTCGACCGGCTGATGCCGCATGTCGACTACTCGCCGGGCGCCGGCGCCGTCGCCGACCTCGCGCGCCGCCTGAAGTCGGCCCGCCGGCCGGTGATCCTCGTCGGCCGCGTCTCGCGGTCCGAGGCAGGATGGGCGCAGCGCATCGCGCTGGCCGAGGCGACCGGGGCGCGGGTCCTCACCGACCTGAAGATCGGCGCCGGCTTCCCGACCGACCACCCGCTGTCGCTCGCGCCTCCGGGCGTCTTCCCGCTGCCGCAGGCGCAGGCGGCGCTCGACGAAGCCGATCTCGTCCTGTCGCTCGACTGGGTGGTGCTGCAAGGCGTGCTCCCGGCGGCGAAGAGGCCCGGTGCGCAGATCGTCCATGTCTCGCTCGACCACCACATTCACAACGGCTGGAGCATGGACCATCAGGCGCTGACGCCGGTGGACGCATACATCGCCGCCGATCCCGATGCGCTCGTCGCCGAACTGTGCCGCGAGATGGACCTGTCTCCGTCCGGGACGTACCGGCCGGCGCCGCAGCCCGAGATCGCCGTGCCGGCGGACCCGCAGGCGCCGCTCGGCGTGCCGGATCTCGCCCGCCAGCTGAAGCGGGCCGTCGGCGACAGGGCGATGTCGCTCCTGCACCTGCCGCTCTCCTGGGACGGCGCCTTCTGGCCCTTCCGTCACCCGCTCGACTTCCTGGGGTCGGACGGCGGCGGCGGCATCGGCGGCGGGCCCGGCATTTCCGTCGGCGCGGCGCTGGCGCTGCGCGGCATGGGCCGCCTGCCGATCGCGATCTGCGGCGACGGCGACTTCCTGATGGGCGTCACGGCGCTCTGGACGGCGGTTCACTACCGCATCCCGCTGCTCGTCGTCGTCGCCAACAACCGCTCCTTCTACAATGACGAGGTGCATCAGGAGCGGGTCGCGCGGATGCGCGGCCGGCCGGTCGAGAACAAGTGGATCGGCCAGAAGATGGCCGATCCCGAGATCGACCTCGCCGCGATGGCCCGCGCCCAGGGTGCCGCCGCCTTCGGCCCGGTGCGGGACCGGGCCGCGATGGACGCGGCGTTCGCGGATGCGATCCGCGCGGTGGAGCAGGGCGGGGTCGCCGTGGTCGATGTCAGGGTCGAGCCGGGCTACACGCCGGCGATGGCGGGCGCGCTGACGCGCGAGAGCGGGAGCAAGGCATGAGCACCGCCACCAACCTCCACCAGGTCTCGCGCAAGGGCGCTGCGGCAGCGACGGGCGGCCAGCCGATCCTCACCGTCGACCACGTCGTCAAGAGCTTCGAGACGCCGCAAGGCAAGGTGACGGCGGTCGACGACATGTCGCTCGACGTGCGCCAGGGCGAGTTCGTCTCGGTCATCGGCCCGTCCGGCTGCGGCAAGTCGACCCTGTTCAACATGATCGGCGGGCTGCTCTCTATCACCGAGGGCGAGATCGCGGTCGCCGGCGAGCGGGTGAACGGCCCGCACCCCTCGATCGGCATGGTCTTCCAGGAGGAGTCAACGTTCCCCTGGCGCACCGTCGAGGAGAACGTCGCGTTTCCGCTGGAAATCCAGGGCGTCGGCAAGGCCGAGCGGCTGGAGCGGGCGCAGCACTTCATCAAGCTGGTGGGCCTGCAGGGCTTCGAGAAGCGCTTCCCGGCGGAGCTGTCGGGCGGCATGCGCCAGCGCGTGGCCATCGCTCGCACGCTCGCCTTCCAGCCGAAGCTTCTCCTGATGGACGAGCCCTTCGCGGCGCTCGACGAGCAGACCCGGCTCCTGCTCGGCGACAAGGTCACGCAGATCCAGCAGGAGCTGAACCAGACCGTCGTCCTCATCACCCACAACATCACCGAGGCGGTGCAGCTCTCCGACCGCATCCTGATCATGACCTACCGGCCGGGTCGCACCAAGCGGATCATCGACATCGACCTGCCGCGGCCGCGCACCTCCGAGATCGTCGGCAGCGACGCCTTCGGCCGCTACGTCGCCGAGATCTGGAACGACCTGCGCGAAGAGGCGAGCCAGGGGATGCAGGACGAGGAGGCGCTGGCCCAGCAGCGCAAGCGCCCATGAGGAGCCTCGATCGCTACGGCCCCGCGGCGCTCGGCTTCGGCGGCTTCGTCCTGTTCCTCGTCGTCGTCGAGATCCTGATCCGGCTCGGGCTGATCAACGGCTACATCGTGCCGCTGCCCTCGCAGGTGATCGTCGCCCTGGAGCGGGTGATCGCCGAGGAGGGCATCCTGCCGCGCTTCCTCTTGACCGCCGGCGAGGCGCTCGGGGCCGGCCTGCTGGTCGCGCTGATCGGCATCCCGCTCGGCATCCTCCTCTTCGAGGCGGACCTCCTGCGCCGGGCGACCGAGAACTGGGTCGCCGCCTTCGCCGCCGCGCCGATCGTGCTGGTCTATCCGCTGTTCCTCGTCATCTTCGGCCGCTCGTCCTGGACGATCATCGCCATCGGCACGGTCGCCGGCCTGCCGCCGGTGATCCTGAAGACGCTCGAAGGCCTTGCAGGGGTGCGCCCGGTGCTGATCCGCGTCGGGCGCTCCTTCAACCTGACGCCCTGGCAGCAGTTCCGCACGATCCTGTTCCCGGCCGCCGTGCCGACCATCTTCGCCGGCCTCCGGCTCGGGTTGATCTTCGCGATGATCAACGTCGTCGGCGTCGAGTTCCTGATCAATTTCGGCGGCCTCGGCCCGCTGATCAACGAGCTGTCCGAACGCTACGACATGCCGGCCACCTATGCGGCGATCTGCTTCGTCGTCCTGGTCAGCGTCCTCTTCTTCCTCGCCGTCGAAAGGATCGAGAAATGGCTTCGACCGGCGTCCTGACCTCCTCCGAGCGCGCCTCCGGCTGGCGGCCGGACCCCGTCCTGTGGGTGCGCCTCGCAATCATCGTCGGCGTGCTCGTCCTCTGGCAGGTCGTGGCGATGTCCGGACTGCTCTACCAGGACGTGGTGCCGCAGCTGCCGGCGATCGTCGCCGCGCTGGGCCGGCTTCTCGTCAACCCGGAGCTCTACCGCAATCTCTGGGTGACGCTCTACGAGACGGTGCTGGCCCTCGTCTTCGGCGGCGTGGCCGGACTCTTCGTTGGCATCGTGCTCGGCGGCAGCCGCTTCTTCGGCAGGGCGTTCGAGCCCTATCTCTACTATCTCGGTCCGACGCCGAAGATCATCTTCTTCCCCGTGATGATCATGTGGTTCGGCACCGGCGGCGGCTCAAAGATCGCGATGGGCGCCTTCTCCTGCTTCTTCCCGGTGGCGCTCTCGGTCGCGGTCGGGATGCGGGCGATCCCGCCGATCCTGATGCGGGTCGGCCAGAGCTTTCGCGCCAGTCCGCGCCAGATGGTGCAGAAGATCTATCTGCCGGCGATGCGCGAACCGGTGGTCAACGGCCTGCGCCTCGGCTTCGGCATCGCGCTGATCGGCGTGCTTCTCGCCGAGACCAAGCTCTCGAACCAGGGGCTCGGCTTCCTGGTCATCCAGAACTACCAGCGCTTCGACATGCCGGCAATGTACGCGCTCCTGATCGCGATCTTCGTCCTGTCGATGGGCGCCAATGCCGCCATCACCCGTCTCACGTCGAGATCCGCCGCGTCGGGAGCGCGGTGAGACAAGCCGATGGCCGGCGGCGGGAGAGCCGGCGGCCACGCCACATAACATCCGGGAGGAACAGTCTCATGCGTATCAAGCTCATGCTCGCCGCGCTTCTGGCGAGCACCATGGCCGGGCAGGCCTTCGCGGCCGACAGCCTGAAGCTGGCGATCGGCCAGCGCGGCAACTGGGACACGGCGGTCGCCGAGCTCGGCCAGCGCGGCGGCATCTTCAAGAAGCACGACCTCGAGCTCGACCTGCTCTATACGCAAGGCGGCGGCGAAACGCTGCAGGCGGTGATCTCCGGCAGCGCCGACATCGGCGTCGCCGCGGGTACGCTCGGCGTGCTCGGCGCCTTCTCCAAGGGCGCTCCGGTGCGCATCATCGGCGCGCAGGCGACCGGCGCGGCCGACTTCTGGTACGTGCCGGCCTCGTCCAAGATCCAGTCGATCAAGGATGCCGGACCGGACACCACGATCGCCTATTCGACCAACGGCTCGTCGACCAATTCGATGGCGCTCGGCTTCGTGCAGCAGTACGGCCTGAAGTCGAAGCTGGTCGCGACCGGCAGCCCGTCGGCGACCTTCACGCCCACGATGACCGGCCAGGTCGACATCGGCTGGTCCTCGCCGCCCTTCGGCTTCGATGCGCTCGACCAGGGCAAGATCCGCATCGTCGCCCGCGGCAACGACGTCGAGTCGATCCGCAACCAGTCGATCCGCACCCTCATCGGCAACGCCCAGTTCGTCGATCAGCACAAGGACGAGCTCGACCGCTTCATGGCCGCCTACCGCGAGACGGTCGACTGGATGTATTCGAGCGACGAGGCGCTGAAGATCTATGCCGACTTCGCCGGCACCGACGAGAAGACCGCGAGGCGCATCCGCGACGAGTTCTTTCCCAAGAGCCTGATCGACCCCGACGAGATGAAGGGGCTCGACCAGATCATGGCCGACGCCGTCACCTACAAGACGCTGTCGCAGCCGCTCTCCGACGACCAGCTGAAGACGCTGATCCAGATCCCGCCGCGCCAGTAGCGAGGCGGCGACCGGAGGCGGCGGGAGACGCCTCCGGCTTCCATGCGACGTGTGACACCATCAATCCGGGAGGACTATCAATGCGCAAAGCGCTTCTGACGCTCGGTCTCGCCTTCAGCGCCGCCATCGGGGCGGTCGCTGCGGTTCAGGCCGCCGACCTCGACACCTTGAAGCTCGCCATCGGCCAGCGCGGCAACTGGGAGAACTCCCCGGCCGAGCTCGGCCAACAGGCGGGGATCTTCGAGAAGCACGGGCTGAAGCTCGACATCCTCTACACCCAGGGCGGCGGCGAGACGATGCAGGCTGTCCTGTCCGGCAGCGTCGACATCGGCATCGGCGTCGGCACCTCCGGCATCCTCAGCGCCTTCGCCAAGGGCGCCCCGGTGCGGGCGATCGGCAACTCCACCACCGGCGCCAACGACCTCTACTGGTACGTGCCGGGTGACTCGCCGGTGCAGTCGATGAAGGACGCGGACGGCAAGACCATCGCCTACTCCTCCAACGGCTCGTCGACCAACACGACCGTGCTCGGGCTCATCCAGGAGTTCAAGGTGAAGGCCGAACCCGTCGCCACCGGCAGCCCCGCCTCGACCTGGACGCAGACCATGTCCGGCCAGGTGGACATTGGCTGGTCCTCGCCGCCGCGCGGCGTGCCGGAGCTGCAGTCGGGCAAGATCCGGCTCGTCGCCCGCGGCAGCGACGTGCCGTCGCTGCGCAATCAGACGGTGCGCCTGATGATCACCTCGGCACCGGTGCTCGACCAGAAGAAGGACCAGATCAAGCGCTTCGCCGAGGCCTACGCCGAGACGCTGGACTGGATGTACTCCGATCCGAAGGCGCTCGAGGCCTATGCCAAGTGGGTGGAGATCCCGGTCGACGTCGCCAAGGAGACGCGCGACCAGTTCTACCCGAAGGAGAACCTTCGGCTGAACCGCCTGAGCGGCATCGACGACGCGATGGCGGACGCCGTGCGGCTGAAGTTCATGGCCGAGCCGCTGAGCCAGGACCAGCTCGACACGCTGATCCAGTATCCGACCAAGCCGACCGAGTGACGCGACGCGCGCCGGCTGCTCCACCCGGAGCGGTCGGCTCGCCTCCCTCCTGTTCCAGCCGAGGACCTTCGCCATGCCCGACCATCGCCCGAGCGAGATCGATTCCCTGCTGCCGCTGCAGCGCGGCCTCTTCATCGACGGGGCGTGGCGCGAACCCGCCTCCGGCCGCTTCGTCGAGCTGACCAGCCCGGGCACCGGCGGCTCGCTCGGCAAGGTCGCGGAAGCCGGCGCGGCCGACGCCGAGGCCGCCATCGCAGCCGCCTACACGGCCTTCCGGAGCTGGCGGGACGTCGCGCCGAACGAGCGGGCGAAGATCCTCAGGCGCATCGCGCAGATCGTGCGCGACAACGCCCGCGAGCTCGCCACCATCGACGCCGCCGACTGCGGCAACCCGATGACGGCGATGCTGGGCGACGCCGACATCGCCAGCGCCCAGCTCGACTTCTTCGCCGGCCTCGTCACCGAGATGAAGGGCGCCTCGATCCCGATGGGCCCGAACGCGGTGAACTTCTCGCTGCGCGAGCCGCACGGCGTCGTCACCAAGATCATGCCCTTCAACCACCCCTTCATGTTCTGCGCCGGCAAGATCGCGGCGCCACTGGCGGCGGGCAACACGGTGGTGGTCAAGCCGCCCGAGCAGGCGCCGCTGTCGGCGCTGCGCTTCGCCGAGCTGATCGAGGGCCTGCTGCCGCCCGGCGTCTTCAACCTCCTGCCCGGCGGTCGCGAGGTCGGCGAGGTGCTGTCGAGCCATCCCACCGTGGCAATGGTGTCGCTGATCGGCAGCGTGCGCACCGGTCAGGCGGTCATGCGTTCGGCCGCCGAGACGATCAAGCCGATCCTTCTCGAGCTCGGCGGCAAGAACGCGCTGATCGCCTATCCCGACGCCGACCCGAAGGAGGTCGCGACGGCGCTCGCCGCCGGCATGAACTTCACCTGGTGCGGCCAGTCCTGCGGCTCGACCAGCCGCGGGTTCGTCCACCGCTCGATCTACGACGCGGTGCTCGGCCACCTCGCTGAGGCCTGCGCCGCCTATCGACCGGGCCTTCCGACCGAGCCCGGCACGACCATGGGCGCGATCGTATCGAAGGCCCAGTACGAGCGGGTGCTGTCCTATATCGAGAGCGCGAGGTCCGAAGGTGCCCGCCTCGTCAACGGCGGCAAGCATCCGGAGGACGCGGCGCTGGCGAACGGCTTCTTCGTCGAGCCTACGGTGTTCGCCGACGTGACGCCGCAGATGCGCATCGCCCGCGAGGAGATCTTCGGCCCGGTGCTGGCGGTGGCGCCCTGGGACGACGAGGCGGCGATGCTGGAGGAGGTGAACGCCGTCGACTACGGCCTCACCTGCTCGATCTGGACCAACGACCTCGCCCAGGCGCACCTCGCGGCCCGGGAGGTCGAGGCCGGCTATGTCTGGATCAACGAGGTGTCGAAGCACTTCCTCGGCGCACCCTTCGGCGGGGTCAAGCAGTCCGGACTCGGCCGGGAGGAATGCCTGGAGGAGCTGCTCGCCTACACTCGCGAGAAGAACGTCCACGTGCGTCTCGACCGCCGCCGCACGCGGCTCTCTCAGGGCACGGCCTGAGTCCTCGTCGGCGCGCCCTTCAACGGAAAGACCACAATGAGCAAGCTTCGCCTCTCCATCGCGGTCGGCGACTACGACCGCACGCGTCCGCTGATCGACGGCACCGTCCAGATCGACGGCGTCGATCCGGTGTTCATGACCCTCGACCCGGAAGAGATCTTCTTCCGCGCCTTCCGCCATGCGGAGTTCGACGTCTCCGAACTGTCGCTCAGCTCCTTCTCGGTGAAGACGGCGCGCGACGACTGCCCCTATGTCGGCATGCCCGTCTTCCTGTCGCGGGCCTTCCGCCACACCTCGTTCTACGTCAACACGGGGGCGGGCATCGCTCGACCGGAAGACCTGCGCGGAAAGCGGGTCGGCGTGCCGGAATACCAGCTGACCGCCTGCGTCTGGGGCCGCGCCATCCTGAAGGACGAGTACGGCGTCGATCCGTCGGAGATCACCTGGGTGCGCGGCGGCATCGAGCAGCCCGGACGGCCGGAGAAGATCGCGGTCGACCTGCCGGAGGGGACGCGGCTCGAGAATGCGCCGGAGGGGCGCTCGCTCTCCGACCTCCTCCTGTCGGGCGAGATCGACGCGATGCTGACGCCGCGCGCGCCGTCCTGCTTCGACCGGGGCGACCCGCGCGTCGGCTGGCTGTTCGCCGACCCCGTTGCGGTGGCGAAGGAGTATTACGCGCGCACGAAGCTGTTTCCGATCATGCACCTCACCGGCCTGCGGCGCGAAATCGCCGAGGCGCATCCCTGGCTGCCGGGCGCGCTGATCAAGGCCTTCAGCGAGGCGAAGGCGGTGGCGGCGCGCAAGCTCTCCGACACCTCGGCGACCAAGGTGACGCTGCCCTTCGTGGAGGAGCGGCTGCAGGAGGCACGCACATTGATGGGACCGGACTTCTGGTCCTACGGCTACGGGCCGAACCGGGAGACGCTCGACGTCTTCCTCAAGCACCACCACGCGCAGGGGCTGTCGCCCCGGCAGCTCGAGGCCGCCGAGCTGTTTCACCCGGCGACGCTGGAAGCGCACCGGATCTGAAGCACCCGGCGCGGGACGGGATCGGCAGGGGTCCGCTCCAATCGATCGGGCGCTCCGGCAGCCAGAATCCTAGACGGGATGCTGCTGGACGCTGAGCCCGCCATCCACCGTCAGGCAGGTCGCGTTCATGAACGGGCACTCGTCGGAGATCATGAAGACCGCGGCGAGCGCGATCTCCTCCGGCGTGGCGATGCGCCCGCCCGGGTGGAGCCGCAGGGTCTCGGCCTTCGCCGCTTCGGGATCGGGAAAGCTGGTCCAGTAGTCGAGCACCTTCTGGGTGGCGACGTAGCCGGGTGCGAGGGCGTTCACCCGGACCCCGTGCGCGGCATATTCGAGCCCGAGCGACTTGGTCATGCCGAGCAGCGCATGCTTGGCGAGCGGGTAGGGGAAGGTGTGCGCGATGATGGTGAAGGCGTGGGTGGACGCGATGTTGAGGATCGCGCCGCCGCCCGCGGCGATCAGGTCCGGCAGAACCGCGCGGCAGCAGGTCCAGGCGCCCTTGAGATTGATGTCGAAGCAGCGGTCCCAGTCGGCATCGCTGCTTTCGAGCGGCTCGGCGAAGACGTTGACGCCGGCGTTGTTGATGAGCGCGTTGATCGGTCCGATCGCCTGCCTTGCCCGCTCGACGGACCGGGCGATGGCCGCTGCATCGGTGATGTCGGCGACGCACCACGTCACGCAGTCGGGCTGCAGCCCCAGCGATCGCGCCGCGGTCTCCAGGCGGTCGCCGTCGACGTCGAGGAGGAGCAGGCTGGCACCCTCGCGTGCCGCGGCTTGGGCGATGGCGAAGCCGATCCCCTGCGCCGCCCCCGTGATCATGATCCGTTTGCCGAGAAGCCGGTCGACCATTAGCGCGCCCTGAAAGTTACCATTCGGCGAAGCTGCCGTCGCGATGCCGCCAGATGGGGTTGCGCCACCGGTGGCCTTCCTTGGCACGCTCGATCACGTAGGCCTCGTCGATCTCGACGCCGAGACCGGGCCCGTCCGGGATCGCGACGTAGCCATCCTCGTAGTGGAAGACGCCGGGGTTGGAGACGTAGTCGAGGAGGTCGTTGCCGGCGTTGTAGTGAATGCCGAGGCTCTGCTCCTGGATGCAGGCATTGTAGCTCACCGCATCGACCTGCAGGCAGGCGGCGAGCGCGATCGGGCCGAGCGGGCAGTGCGGCGCTAGCGCGACGTCGAAGGCTTCCGCCATGGCCGCGATCTTGCGGCACTCGGTGATGCCGCCGGCATGGGAGAGATCCGGCTGGATGATGTCGACCAGGCCCTCCTGCAGCACCGCCTTGAAGTCCCAGCGGGAGTAGAGCCGCTCGCCGAGCGCGATGGGGACCGACGCGTGCGAGGCGATCTCGCGCAGCGCCTCGCGGTTTTCCGAAAGGACCGGCTCCTCGATGAACATCAGCCGGTAGGGTTCGAGCTCGCGGACGAGGACCTTCGCCATCGGGCGGTGCACGCGGCCGTGAAAGTCGACGCCGATCCCGACATGCGGGCCGACGGCCTCGCGCACGAGCGCGACGCTTTCGACCGCCCGATCGATCCGGGCATGGGAATCGACGAACTGGAGTTCCTCGCAGCCGTTCATCTTCAGCGCCTGCGCACCACCTGCGACGGCCGCTCTGGCGCTGGCCGCGACGTCGGAGGGACGGTCGCCGCCGATCCAGGAATAGATCTTGATGCGGTCGCGGCAGCGTCCGCCGAGAAGCTGGTGGACCGGCTGGCCGAGGGCCTTGCCCTTGATGTCCCAGAGGGCCTGGTCGATCCCCGCCAGCGCGCTCATGTGGATCGCGCCGCCGCGATAGAAGCCGCCGCGATAGAGGACGTTCCAGTGGTCCTCGATGCGCATCGGGTCGGTGCCGACGAGATAGTCCGCGAGCTCGTGCACCGCGGTCTCGACGGTGAGGGCGCGCCCCTCGACCACCGGCTCTCCCCAGCCGACGATGCCCTCGTCGGTCTCGATCTTGAGGAACAGCCAGCGCGGCGGGACGATAAAGGTCGACAGCTTGGTGATCTTCATGATGCGGGCCCTTGCGATGTCGGCGAGGGGGGCGGGAGGCGCTCCGGGCGCAGCCGCAGGGCGCCGCGCAGGCGTTTGCCGGTGCCGAGGACCGTCAGGCCGCCGAGATCCGGCATCGCATGCGCCCCGGCAAGGTGCGTCATCGGCTCCAGGCAGAACCAGTCCGAGGCGCAGTCGGGATCGAAGCTCGCGTCGGGCACGAACAGAAAGGCGTGGCGGAAGCACGGATCCGCGTCCAGACGCAACGCCGTCTGCTGCTCCGGCCAGGTGATCCGCGCAGAGCCGCTCCAGCCCTCGAGGCCGTTGTTGACCCAGCGGTCGGGGAGAGGGCGTGGCGCCGCGAAGTGGAGATCCGCGGGGACCGGACCAGGCTCACCCGGCAGATGGCCATCGGCCTCGCTCCAGAACCGCGCTGCGGACGTCGACATTGTCGTGCTGGACGCGCGGGGAAAGAAGGGATGCCATCCGAGCCCGAAGGGCAGCGGATCGTCCCCCTCGTTCTCGACCGAGAGCTCGATCTCGAGCGTCCCGTCCCGGATCGTGAGCCTCTGCAGGGCCCGGTAGGCGTAAGGCCGGCCCACGTGCCGAAAGCTGAGGCATGCCGAGCTGGTATCGGCCTGCTCCACGGCCCACTCGCCGAGCCAGGCATCGCCGTGGAGGTAATGGACGTCACCCAAGGTGTTGGGTGGCAGGCGGTGCTCGGTGCCGGCGTGGACGAAGCGGTTGTCCCGCAGCCGGTTGCCGAAGGGGATCAGCGGAAATGCGGCCGCTTCGCCGGCCGCTGCATCGTCGCCGCTCTCGCGCAGAAGCGACGTGCGGTTCCGGCCGTCGCCCCAGACGAGGCGGGTGAACGTACCACCGCGTGTCGACAGGCGTGCTTCCAGACCGTCTGCGGCGAGGGTGACGATGGCCATCGTCAGCGCCGCACGAGGGTTCGCGAGCGGAGATTGTCGAGGAGCACCGCGAACAGCAGGATCAGACCCCGCACGACATACTGGTAGAAGGCCTGGATGTTGAGGAGGTTCATGACGTTCTCGGCGATCCCGAGGATCAGGACGCCGACGATGACCCCGCTCATCGTGGCGCGGCCGCCGGCGAGGGAGACGCCGCCGAGGACGCAGGCCGAGATCACCGACAGCTCCAGGCCCGTGGCCGCGTTCGGCTGGCCCGAGGTGATGCGGGACGCCAGCAGGATCCCGGCGATGCCGCACACCAGGCCCTGCAGCGTGAAGATCCAGATCCGGCCCCAGTCGACGTCGACGCCGGCAAGGCGGGAGGCCTCCGGGTTGCCGCCGATGGCGAGCGTGTTGCGGCCGAACACCGACCGGTTGAGCACGAAGCCGAAGATGGCGAACAGCAGGAGCATTACCCAGACGGGCGTCGGGATGCCGAGGAAGCGGCTGAGGGCGAGCGAGTAGAAGCCGGGATCGTTGATGCCGACGGCACGGCCGTCGGAGGCCAGCAGCGCCAGGCCCCGGACGATCTGCATGCTGGCGAGCGTCGTGATCAGCGCGTTGATGCGCAGCTTGGCGATGACGACGCCGTTGCCGAAGCCGACCGCGGCGCTCGCGGCGAGCGCCGCGAGGAGACCGACCACGATCGAACTCGCGGCATTCGAGACCATGACGGCGACCATGCCGGCGAAGGCGACGATGGACCCGACCGACAGGTCGAAGTCGCGCGAGGCGAGGCACAGCATCATGGTGCAGGCGACGATGCCGATGGTGACCACCGACTGGAGGAGCCCGAGCACGTTGCGCTCGGTGAGGAAGTTCGGGACGGTCAGCGAAACCAGGGCGAGAGCGAGAACAAAGAGGACGAGCAGTCCCTGTTCGCCGAGAAGAACACGCTTGATTGTGGTGGTCATGGGACTCAGGCTTTCCGGACGTGACGGGCGCGGTCTGGAAGGGCGGCCGCCAGGAGCGTGCCCTCCGAAAAGCCGGCGCGGGTGAATTCCCCGGTGATCTGCTGGTCGCACATGACGAGGATCCGATCGCAGATCCCCATGATCTCCGGCAACTCGCTGGAGACGACGACGATCGAAAGCCCGCGCTCGGCCAGGGCGTAGAGGATCTCGTAGATCTCGGACTTGGCGCCGACGTCGATGCCGCGGGTCGGCTCGTCGACGATCAGCACCCGCACCTCGGGTTCCGACAGCCAGCGCGCCAGGATGACCTTCTGCTGGTTGCCGCCCGAGAGGTTGACGATGTCCTGGCGGTGCGAGGGCGTGCGGATCCGCAGGGTCTCGATGAAGCGGTCGGCGGTGGCGGCCTCCTGTCTCGGCCGGACCACGCCGAAGGGCGAATGGTGGCGGCGCGAGGAGATCGCGATGTTCTCCGCCACCGAACGGCTCTGCACGATCCCGTCGGCCTTGCGATCCTCCGGGCAGAGGACGAGGCCGGCACGGATCGAGCGCCGCGGCTCGGGCAAGCCGAGCGAAGTGCCGTCGAGCCGGACGCTGCCGCCGGCTGCCGGGTCGGCGCCGTAGACGAGGCGCATCAGTTCGGATCGGCCGGCGCCGACGAGGCCGAAGAAGCCGAGGATCTCGCCGGCGCGCACCTGGAACGACTGCGGCTGCGGAATGCGCGCGCCGTGCAGGGCCTCCACCTCCAGCCGGACCGGACCCGGCGTGCGCGGCCGCCAGCTCCAGATGTCGGCGATCTCGCGCCCCACCATCTCGGCCACCAGGCGCTCGCGCGTCAGCCCGTCCATCGTCTGGTGATGCGCCGCAAGACGCCCGTCGCGCAGCACCGTGCAGCCATCGCAGAGACGGAAGATCTCATCCAGACGGTGCGAGACGTAGAGGATGACCTTGCCGGCGCTGCGCAGGCGGCCGATCAGCCGAAACAGGATCTCGCTCTCATGGGCGGACAGCGAGGAGGTCGGCTCGTCGAGCGCGATCACCGAGGCGTCGACCATGACGGCCTTGGCGATCTCGACCATCTGCCGCTCGCCGATCGACAGATCCGACACCTTCCGGCGGGGATCGATGTCGATGCCGATCTCCTGCAGGATCCGCCCGACATCGGCGAACAGCGAGCCGAAGCGGACCACGCCGGCCCGGGCCGGAAAGTGGCCGAGGCGGAGGTTCTCGGCGACCGACAGGTTCGGCACGAGCTGCAGCTCCTGGTGGACGACTGCAACGCCCGCCGCGAAGGCGTCGCGTGTCGAGCCGAAGCGCTGGGGCGTCCCGTCGATCAGCACCTCGCCCGCGTCGGCGCGGGCGTCCCCCGACAGGATCCGGATCAGCGTCGACTTGCCGGCGCCGTTCTCCCCCATGAGGCCGTGCACACGGCCGGCAGGAACCCCGAAGCTGATGTCCTCCAGCGCGCGAACGCCCGGATAGGATTTCGAAATGTGAGAGATCTCGAGAGAAACCAAGGGACTGCCCTTCGCGATGCCGCCGGCGGCGTCCGTCTGCCGCCGGCATGCGTCCGCCAACCTGCTCTTACTGAAGGCCGAGGTCCTGCCGGACCTTCTGGTAGTCGGCGCGCGTCGCGAGCTGGCCGCTCGTGAGGGTCAGCTTGTCCGGCTCCTTGCCGTTGGCGATCCAGTCGTACATGTCGAGCGCGGTTTCATAGCCGTGCCGCTTCGGACTGATGATCACCGTTCCGAAGAAGCCCGTCGGGTTCGGCTTCTTGAACTCGTTGATCGCCGAGTCCGCGCCGCCGATGCCGACGCCGATCACGTTCTCCGGCGGGATGCCGACGCTCTCCGTCGCGCGAACCGCGCCGAGCACCGCCTCGTCGTTGAGGCCGACCGCAACCCAGTGCTTGATGTCGGGATGGGCGTTGATCACGGTGGTCGCCGCGTTGAGGGCTGCCTCCGTGTCGGTCTTCGCCTGCGGCGCGTTGAAGATGTGATCGGCCGGGAAGCCCGCCTTCTGCAGCACGGACGTCGCACCCTCGACCCGGTCGACGGCGGTCGGGAGCTGGTCGTAGGACACCTTGATCATGCCGACTTGCGACATGTCCCAGCCGCGGCTCTTGATCTCGTCGGCGATCGCCTGGCCGACGGTCTCGCCGATCTTCGTCGCCGAGATGCCCATGTGCGGGACGCTCTCGATGGGCTTTCCCTCGTTGTCGACGAGGCGATCGTCCACCGTCATCAGCTTGAGATCGTTGGCTGCGGCCTTGGCCGCAATTCCGGGACCGAGCTTCACGTCGGGCGTGCAGATGATGAAGCCCTGGGCGCCCTGGGCGCCGAGATTGTCGATCGCCGACTGGACCTTCTCGCCGTCCTGCGCGCCGATCTCGACGAGGGTGAAGCCCTTCTCCTTGGCGGCCTGCTGGGCGAACTTCCATTCGTCCTGAAACCAGGGCTCCTCGGGCTGCTTGACGATGAAGCCGATCTTGACGTCCTGCGCGGCAGCGCTGCCGATGGCGATCATAAGGGCCGCTCCCGCGAGAGCGGCGTGCTTCCAGATCCTCATTCCTACCTCCCAGCCGGAAATGTCCGCATGCGGCGGAACGGCTATGCGTAGACCGCCTGTGTGTGACACGTCAACATTTGTGTATGACTTATACCGGCAGTTGTCGGTCCTGACGAAATCGGCCACAAGCAGGTCTCTGGAGCTGCGTCATGTCGGTCGTCTCGCCCAATCCCTCCTCGTCTGCCCCTCGACCCCGTCCGCGGGTCGGGCGCGACTTCGTTGCCGCACTGGCGCGCGCGATCGTCGACGGACGCTATCCGGACGGATCGACCCTCCCGCGGGAACAGGATCTCGGGGCAGAGTTCTCCGTCAGCCGCACCGTCGTTCGGGAGGCTTTGAAGACCCTTGAATCGAAGGGTGTCGTGCGCTCGCGGCCGCGGGCGGGGACGCTGGTCCGGGCGCGCTCGGAGTGGAACCTGCTCGACGCCGATCTCCTGGACTGGATGGGCGACGCGGTCGTCGACGACGATCTGCTGGCGTCGGTTCTGGAAGCCCGTCGCGCGATCGAGCCCGTCGCTGCCGAGGTCGCGGCGGAGCGGGCGAGCCTCGCCGACATCTCGAGCCTCTACTCTGCCTGGGAGGCAATGCGCGACGCGCCGCCCGGCGACGACCCCGCGTTCACGGCAGCCGACGCGGAGTTCCACCGGATCCTGTTGCGGGCGAGCGGCAATCGCGTCTTCGTGCAGCTGTCGGACGTCATCGACGCGGCGCTCACCCGGGCCCTCGACCGCTCGAACCGGTCGGTGCGCTCGCACCTGGAGACGGTCGAAATCCATCGCCAGCTGGTCGAAGCCCTTCGTCTGCGCGACAAGGCCGCGGCCCGCAGGTCGTCGGAGAAGATGCTGGAACTGGCTGCCCGCGATCTCGAGCGAATGAAGCTGCGCAAGCCGAAGGGCTAGACGGGGATCTTCATGCCGTGGGTGATCCGCCGGAGCGATCCGCACAGCGGCGCCAGCGGCGCCCGGCGCCTCTTCCGGGGCCACGTGCCGCCGGCGACCCTCCGGCAGGACCGCGCGGCGGTGCCGGGCGGCCGGTGATGGCGATCGCTCGCTCCGGGACCGGCCCTTGCCGGAAGGTCGGCCCCGGATCGGATCAGGGTTGCCGTCGGCTCACTGCTTGTCGGTGTCTTCCAGGAAGAACCGGCCGAGCGGGTTCTGGTAGAAGTTGCTGACGCCTTTGCGCGAGACGTTGATGTAGGGGCTGTAGTAGAGGTCGACCCAGTTGACGTCCTCCTTGGCCTGCTTCTGCAGCTCGACATACATCTGCTCGCGCTTGGCCGGGTCCATTTCGATCCGCGCCTCGGCGACGAGCTTGGCGACGTCCGGGGCCTTGTAGCGCGTCATGTAGTTCATGTTGGTGTCGTCGCCGAGGACGAAGGTGGTCTTCTGGTCGGGGTCGAGGATGTCGTTGGTCCAGTAGCCGACCGCGACGTCGTAATTGCCGTCGACCAGCTGGTCCCATTGCTGGCTGGCGTCGATCTTCTGGATGTTGACCGTGACGCCGGCCTTGGCGAGTTGCTGCTGCAGCAGCACCGCGATCTGCTCGTCGACCTCGTCGCCGGCCTTGACCAAGTAGTCGAACGACAGGTCGCCGGCGCCGGCGCTCTCGAGCAGCTGCTTGGCCTTTTCCGGATCGTAGGGGCGGCGCAGGTTGTCGGCGTAGTAGTAGAGCGCGCCCTTCGGGATGTAGGAGTTGGCGACCTCTCCGATGCCGAAGGTCACGGTGTCGATGATCGCCTGCTTGTCGATCGCGAGATCGAGCGCCTGGCGCACCTCCTTCTTGCCCAGATCGCCGTGCTCGTGGTTGATCAGCAGCGCATCCTCACGGGTCGACGGTTCGAGATGCACCTCCAGATCGGGATCCTGCTTCAGCTGCGCGACGCGCGAGAACGGGACGAAGATGGCGGCGTCGATCTCGCCGGCCTGGACCTTGAGCATCCGCGTGTTGTCGTCCGGGATCGATATCCACTCGACGCCGTCGAGCTTGACGCGGTCGGCCTGCCAGAAGTTCGGGTTCTTCTCGAGCACGACGCGGTCGCCGCGCGCCCAGTCCTTGACCGTGAAGGCGCCCGAGGCGACCGGCTTGGCCGCATAGGCCTCCTCGCCCATCTCCTCCATCGCCTTCTTCGAGATGATCGAGGCGCCCGGCATGGCCAGCGTCGACAGGAAGGGCGCCGACGGCGAGGTCAGCTTGACCACCAGCGTGTGGTCGTCCGGCGTCTGCATGTCCTCGATGATCTTGTAGGAGTCGCTCCACAGCGAGAGCTCGTCGTCCCGGATGCGGGTCAGGGAGAACTTGGCGTCCTCGGCGGTGATCGGCGTGCCGTCGGAGAACTTCGCGTCGCGCAGGGTGAAGGTGTAGGTCAGGTTGTCGGACGACACCTCCCACGACTCCGCCAGCCCGGGCTCCAGTTTGGTGCCGGTCTTGTCGACCCGAACCAAGACGTCGAAGACGTTGGAAAACACCCAGAAGTCGATGTTCTGCGCGGTCGCGATCGGGTCGAAGGTGGTGGAATCCTCGCGGCGGCCGATGCTGAGGACACCGGCCGCCTCGGCGATGCCGGTGCCGAGGGTCAGGGCGGCGAGGGCGGTGGCGGCGGCAAGGTGCAGATGTCGTCTGGTCATGCGGACTCTCCTGTTGCGATCGGAATTGGGGACGCGTTCAGCGGGGTCGGCAGGGCGCCGGGCTCGAGGATGCAGGCCCAGCCGTGATCGTCGCGGCGGCGCAGCGACGGCGGCGGGTCGGCGTGGCAGCGCGCTTCGGCATGGGGGCAGCGGGGATGGAACGGGCAGCCGGCCGGCAGGCTCAGCGGGCTCGGCGGCTCGCCCTGCATCGGCGCGTCCGGCAGGACGATGTCCGGATCGATCTCCGGAATCGAGCGGATGAGGGCTGCCGTGTAGGGGTGGCGCGGCGCCGAGAACACGGCCTCGGTCGGACCTTCCTCGACGATCCGGCCGAGATACATCACCGCCACCCGATCGCAGAGCCGGCGCACGACCGCGAGATCATGGGCGATGAAGACCAGCGTCAGGTTCATCCGCTCCCTGAGGTCGATGAACAGGTTGATGATCTGGCCCTGGATCGAGACGTCGAGCGCGGCGACGCACTCGTCGGCGACGATCATCGTCGGCTCGATCGCGAGCGCCCGGGCGATGCCGACGCGCTGGCACTGTCCGCCGCTCAGCGCCTGCGGTCGCCGGTTCCCGAGCGTCGGATCGAGACCGACGAGGCTCAGAAGTTCCGACACCCGCGCCGGGATCTCGGCCGGCAACACCTTGCGGTGGACGCGCAGCACTTCGGCGATCGCCTCGCCGGCGGTGAGGCGCGGGTTGAGGGCGTTCGACGGATCCTGGAACACCATCGCCGTCTCCCGCCGAAGTCGGGCAAGATCCGCCCGGCGGCCGGCTGTCACGTCGATCCCGGCGAAGGCGACATGGCCGGAGGTGACCGGTTCGAGCCCGAGTATGGCGCGGCCGAGCGTGCTCTTGCCGCTGCCCGATTCGCCGACGAGGCCGATGGTCTCGCCGCGCCGGATGGCGAGCGAGACGCCGTTCAGCGCCTTGACGCTGCGGCGCCACAGACCGAGCGCACCGCCGCCGGAGACGGGGAAGTGCAGGACGAGATCGTCGACCTCGAGCAGCGACGCGGCCCGGTTCATGCCGTCTCCCGCGTCCGGAGGCTCGCCTGCCGAACGGGATTGTGGCAGGCGGCGAGGTGGTCGGGCGCAAACGGGTCCAGCGGCGGCTGCACCTCGGCGCAGGGCGAAACGGCATGCGAACAGCGCGGATGGAAGCGGCAGCCGGACGGCAGGGCATCGCTGGCGGGCGGGTAGCCGGGGATCGTGCGCAGCCGTCCCGAGCCGCCTGCCGTGCCCGGCTGGCAGGCCATCAGCCCCGCCGTATAGGGGTGCCGCGGATGCGCCAGCACCTCGCGCTTCGGCCCGATCTCGCAGACCCGTCCGCCATAGAGGACGCAGATCGAATCGCAGAGCTGGGCGACGACGCCGAGATCGTGCGTGATGAAGATGATCGACAGGCCGCGGCTGTCGCGGATCTCCTTCAGCAGCCGCAGGATCTGCGCCTGCACGGTGACGTCGAGGGCCGTCGTCGGCTCGTCGGCGATCAGGATCTCGGGATCGGAGGCCAGCGCCAGCGCGATCATCGCCCGCTGCCTCATGCCGCCGGAGAATTCGTGCGGGAACGCCGCGGCACGCTGCGCCGGATCGGGAATGCCGACCTGCCGCAGCAGTTCGACCGCCTTCTCATTCGCCTGCCGCCGCCTGCCGCCCTGGTGGAAGCGCACGCTCTCCGCGATCTGCTCGCCGATCCGCATCACCGGGTCGAGATGGCTCGCCGGGTTCTGGAAGATCATGCCGATCCGCCGCCCGCGAATGCTGCGAAAGGCGGCCTCGGGAAGGCCCATGATCTCCTCGCCGGCAAGCTCGACGCTGCCGCCGGCGAGCGCCAGCCGGCTGCTCGGCAGGAGCCGCATCAATGCCCGGCAGGCCATGGTCTTGCCCGAGCCGCTTTCGCCGACGAGCCCGAGGATCTCGCCGCGCCGCAGTGCGAACGACACGCCGTCGACGATCCGCGTGGCGGCCTCGCCGGCCCGGCTCTCGACCGTCAGACCCTCGACGCGCAGCAGCGGCGCGCTCATTGCCGCACGCCCAGCTTCTCGCCGAGCCCGTCGGCGACGAGGCTGAAGCCGAAGGCGAGGAGCACGATGGCAAGACCTGGGAAGGTGGCGATCCACCAGGCCGAGGTGACGAAAGCCTGGCCCTCCGCGACCATGATGCCCCATTCGGCGGTCGGCGGCTGCACGCCGAGGCCGAGATAGCTGATCGCCGCCCCGTTCAGGAGCACCAGCACCGCGTCGGACATCGAGAACACGATCGAGCCGACCATGGCGTTCGGCAGCAGATGGCGGAACATGATGCGGGCGTGGCCGAAGCCGAGGCTCCGCGCCGCCATCGCGAAGTCGCTCTGCCGCAGCACCAGGATCTGCGCCCGGATCAGCCGGGCGTAGGAGACCCAGCCGACCAGCGCCATGGCGATGTAGAAGCTGGCGAGTCCCGGCCCGAGGATGGCGATGATCGCCAGCATCAGGACGAGGAAGGGGAAGGCGAGGATGATGTCGACGACGCGCATGAACAGGCTGTCGGTCAGCCCGCCAAAATAGCCGGACAGCGTTCCGGCGGCCGTTCCGATCAGGAACGGGAAGATCACGCCGAGAACCGCGATCTGCAGATCCACCCGCGTGCCCCAGACGACGCGCGAGAGGATGTCGCGGCCGTAATTGTCGGTGCCGAAGGGATGCGCCGCCGAGGGGGCCGCGAGCCGCGCCGTTGCGTCCTGGAAGATCGGATCGTAGGGCGCGACCAGCGGCGCCGCGACCGCGACGAAGACGAACGCCGCCAGCAGCACCGCACCGATCAGGAGCGCATGCGGCATGCCGGCCGTCCGCCGGCGCAAGCGCATGCGGCGCGTCGGTGCCGGCGCGGCGAGCGCGCTCACAGCGTCACCCTGGGGTCGAGGGTGACGGTGAGGACGTCGGCGAGGAAGTTCACCACCACCGAGGCCACGGCGAAGACCATGGCGACGCCCTGCACCACCATGTAGTCGCGGGTGAAGATCGCCCGCACCAGCAGCTGTCCCATCCCGGGGATGGCAAAGACGCTCTCGATGACCACGGTGCCTCCGATCAGCCAGCCGATGTTGACGGCGAGAAGGTTCAGGGTCGGGATCAGCGAGTTCGGCAGCACGTGGCGGCGGAAGACGACGCTCTCCGGCAAGCCGCGCGCGCGCACGGCCGTCGCCGCGTCCGACTGCGTCTCGGCGATCAGGCTGGCCCGCAGGCTGCGGGTGAGGACGGCCGACAGCGACAGCGCGATGGTGAGGCACGGCAGCACCATGTGGTGCAGCTTGTCGATCCAGGTGTCGCCGTAGCCGGACACCGGGAAGAGGTCGAGGCGGACGCTGAACAGGATGATCAGCATGATGGCGAGCCAGAAGGCGGGCAGCCCGAGGCCGCCGGTCGACACCACCCGGACCAGGTGGTCCACCCAGCCGCCGCGATGGGTGGCGGCGAGCGTCGCCAGCGGCACCGCGATCAGCAGCGCGAGGACGACGCTGCCGAGCACCAGGACGACCGTCGGCTCCAGCCGCTCGAATACCAGTCCGAGCACGTCGACCTTGTAGAGGATCGAGCGGCCCATCTCGCCATGGGCGAGGTTCTTCAGGAAGTAGAAATACTGCGTCCACAGCGGTTCATCGAGGCCGTACTGGGCGCGGATGCGGGCGAGGGCGGTCGGCGTCGCCCGCGTGCCCAGCAGGATCCGCGCGGGGTCGCCGGGGATCGCTCGCACCAGCAGAAAGGTGATGACGCTGATCCCGAACAGTACGGGCAGCAACTGCAGCGGTCGGGTCAGAACGAAGCGGTAGCGGTGCATCCGCGGTCAGCGTCCCCTCGTCAAGCGCGGCGATCCCGCCGCTGGCGTCCCAGGAAGTCGAGGAGCACGGCGCGGTAGGCCTCCGGCTCCTCGTAGAAGGGCGAATGCGAGCTCTCCTGAAAGATCCGGATCTCGGATCCCGGGATCGCGCGGTGCATGCGCGCGGCGCAGGCCGGCGTCAGCACGTCGTGCGTGCCGCCGAGGATCAGCGTCGGCCAGGTGAAGCCGGCGATCGCCTCGGTGCGGCGAAAGCTGCGGATCGAGCCGGTGTAGCAGTACTCGTTCGGCCCCTGGATCGCTTCGAAGATCGGCGCGTTGTAGCCGGCCTTGGAGCGCCGCACCGGCTCCGGACGCTCGGGCAGGCGACGGATGTGGCGGAAGTCCAGAAGGTCGACGGCGGCCTTGTAGGCGGGATGATCGTAGCGCTCCTCCGCCTCGAAACGCTGCATCATGGACACCGTCTCCGGGCCCAGCGCCGAGCGCAGCCGCTCGATCTCGGTCAGGAGATGCGGGATGTCCGCCGCCGTGTTGGCGAGCACCATGGAGGCGATGCGCTGCGGGTGGGTGAGGGCGTATTCGATGCCGCACCAGCCGCCCCAGGAGTGGCCGAGGACGTGCACCCGGTCGAGCCCGAAGGCGGCGAGCACCGCCTCGACCTCCTCGACGTAGCGGTGCAGGGTCCACAGGGCCGGGTCGTCCGGATGATCCGAGGCGCCGGTGCCGAGCTGGTCGTGCACGACGACGCGGTAGCCCGCATCGACCAGCGGCAGATGCGGATCGCGCAGGTAGTCGCAGGGCAGGCCCGGGCCGCCGTTCAGCAGGAACAGGACCTCGTCGCCGGTGCCGTAGCTGTAGCCGATCACCGTGCCGCCGGGCACGGCGATGTCGCGGCGCTCGTCCGGTTCCCGGTCCTGCCAGACCGCAAAGCCGGAGGGCGTCTCGCTCGAGTCCCGGATGGTGGCCGCCGTCACGTTCGGCCCCGCCGCTCGAGGAAGTCGAGGAGCACCGGGAAGAAGGCCTGCGGCTCCTCGAAGAACGGCATGTGGCTGGAGTTCGGGAACACCTTCAGTTCTGCGTCGGGCAGGGCGTGCTTCATCCGCGCCGCGCAGGCCGGCGTCAGTTCGTCGTGCTGGCCGACGGTGATCAGCACCGGCACCGTGATCCGGTGCATGTCGGGGATGCGGTTCCAGTCCTTCAGGTTGCCGGTGTAGAGGAATTCGTTCGGGCCCTGGATGGTCTCGTAGGGGGCCATGTTCCAGTCGTTCAGCGAGCGCTGTACGGGCGCCGGCCAGTCGGCGAGACGGCAGACATGGCGATAGTTCAGGATGGTGATCGCTGCCTGGTATTCGGGATGCGACAGCGTCCCCTCCGCTTCGTGCCGCTGCATCATCGCCACCGTCTGCGGGCCGAGCGCCGCGCGCAGCCGCTCCAGCTCGGAGACGAGATGCGGGATGTCGGCCGCGGTGTTCTCCAGGACGAGCGTCTTCAGCGCCTCCGGATGGGTGAGGGCATACTCGATCGACAGCCAGCCGCCCCAGGACTGCCCGACGAGATGCACCCGCCCGAGCCCGAGCGCCTGGCGCACCGTCTCCACCTCCTCGACGTAGCGGGTGATGGTCCAGAGCGCGGGGTCGCTGGGCCGGTCGGAGCGGCCGGTGCCGAGCTGGTCGAAGGCGACGACGCGGTAGCCGTGGTCCTTGAGGCAGGAATGGGAGTCGCGCAGATAGTCGCAGGGCAGGCCGGGCCCGCCATTGAGGCAGAAGACCACCTCCTCGCCCGCACCGAAGCTGTAGGTGACGACCCTGTGGCCGGCGACCTCGACCTCTCGCGTCTCGTCCGGTTCGATCTCACGCCACACGCCAGCGCTCCTTATTCTGCCCCGCCGGCATCTCGCGGCGCGGCAAACCAGACTAGCCAGGCCCGCCGATCCACTTCCAGCTATCAGTTCTGATAGGGTCTCCGGCGGCGAGCTTGCATGCGGACGCCCAAGATGTAAACATGCCTGCGAATTGATCAGGCGGCGATGTCCTTGATGTTCCGGCATGTTTCCGAGATCGAGACCTACTTCGCGCAGGCCGGGTCGCTCGCCGGACGCATCGAGCTGGCGACGCAGGCGATGGCCGGGTTCGGCCTGACCTCGCTGGTCTACGATTACACGCCGGTGAAGTACGCGCATGGCGGCGAACTGATCACGCCGTCCTACCTCAGCATGCGCAATCTGCCGCGCGACATGGCGAGCATCTGGTGCGACGAGGGCTACTACCAGATCGATCCGGTCCAGCAGCTCGCCTTTCGCTCCAGCGCGCCGTTCGTCTGGTGCTATCGCTCGAACGGACGCACGCGGCTCAACCGCTTCCTCGGGGACTGCCACGCGCCGGTGATCGACTACGTCCATGACAGCCGGATCACGTCCGGCATGACCGTTCCGGTGCATCTGCCGGACGGCGCCTGCGCGACCGTGACCGGGATCTGCCAGGACGCCGCCGACGACTTCGAGCGCGAGGCCGGCGAGGTTCTGGCCGCGTTCGGCCTGTTCGCGCACGTGATGCACGAGGCGCTGCAGCGGCTCTTCGACGACGGCCAGCGCCGCTCGCGCGGGGTCCAGCTGACGCCGCGCGAGCGGGAATGCGTGCGCTTTTCGGCCGACGGCCTGTCGGCGAAGGCGATCTCCGCGCGCATCGACCGCGCCGTGCCCACGGTCGAGATGCACCTGAAGTCCGCCGCCCGCAAGCTCGGCGCCCGCAACCGGGCGCAGCTGATTGCCCGCGCCGCGCATTACGGGCTCCTGACCTGAGACTGCCGACCTCGCGTGTCCTGCGTCTCGTTCGCCGCGGCTCGCACTGCCGACGGGGGAGGCGGGTGATGAGTAAACGGCTGGAGCCCGCTCGGATGTGTTCGGAAGGAGATGGCGCCGACGACGTTCGGCGCGCCACCCCGATCGCGCGGCGAATCGGCCGCGGACTTCGGCGCCCTTCGATGCGGCGAGCCGGCGGATCCGTATTGCCCGTTTCCGGTCATCGGGTGGTGGCGGACTGGAAGGGCTTTGCCGGCTCTGGCTGGGGCGGCAGGATTCGAACCTGCGTATGGCGGTACCAAAAACCGCTGCCTTACCGCTTGGCGACGCCCCATCGGCTCCAGACGGAACGGCGGGAGCTATATCTCGTCGCTCGCGGAGTGGCAACGCGCTGCCCGTGTGGCGCGGCCCAAATCGCCTGCGCCCCTGGCACGGACCGCCGGCTTCGACCGTGTCGCCGGTTTCGGCTTGCGGCGACGGTAAGCTCTCGCTATATACGCCGCCGCAGGTCACGGAGTGTAGCGCAGCCTGGTAGCGCACCTCGTTCGGGACGAGGGGGTCGCAGGTTCAAATCCTGCCACTCCGACCAGCCAGCCCGTTTGCACGCATCGGGCTTCACGGAGCCTCCCGAAAGGGCTTCGAGCCTCCCGACACAGAAACCGTGACAGATGCAACGCCGGACATCCCGGTCGAGTCCGTCGGGAATCGAGGACGGGCCCTTCTCGAGACGTTAGACGTCGGAAGCCGCCCGATCCGGACTCCCGGCATCGGCTGGTGCATCGTCTTTGCCGCATCGACCTTAAGCCCGTGGCTGCGGGCCGCGACGACCCCGCTTGGCAGCGCCGCTGCCCAGCCGAACGCTCTCCGGCCGGGCGAGCGGGTGATCGCCGGGGATCTACTGGTGGCGCGCCGTCTTCGACCACTCGGCATACCAGCTCCGGAACAGGTGGTACTGCTGCTCCGCATAGCCGCGCTGCGCCTCGGTGAGGGCATCGGTCTCGTTGAAATGGTGCGTGTAGGCGGCATCTCCGGTCATGACCATCAGGTGCTTGTAGAAGAGGACGAGGTCCGGCCCCTCGTCGAAGGAGGCGAGGACCGCGAAGGCCTCGTCGAGTTCCTTCGCCCGGGCGCGCGCGGCAAGGTCGCCCGCCGCCGCCTTCTCGCAGAGCGCGACGAGGTGCAGCACCTCCTTCGGCAGGACGTTGCCGATGCCGGTGATCGCGCCGGTCGCGCCGCAGTTGACGTAGCCGTGGAACACCTTGGTGTCGACGCCGACCATCAGCACCACCTCGTCGCTGCCGGAGGTGATGGTCTCGGCGGCATAGCGCAGGTCCGCCGCGCCTCCGAACTCCTTGAAGCCGACGAGGTTTGGATGCTCGGCCCGCAGCGCGAAGAAGAGGTCCGCCCGGGTGGCGAAGCCGTAATACGGGCTGTTGTAGATCACCGCGGGCAGGTCCGGAGCGGCCGCGAGCACCGCCTTGAAGTGCGCCTTCTGCGCCGTCGGCGAGCTGCCGCGCGACAGGACGCGCGGGATCACCATCAGGCCCTTCGCGCCGACTTCGGCGGCATGGGCGGCATGGGCGACGGCGGACTGCGTGTTGACCGCGCCGGTGCCGACGATCACCGGGACGCCTGCGGCGGCCAGGCGCGCCACGCCCTCCTGGCGCTCTGCGTCGGTCAGGAGCGGCCAGTCGCCCATGGAGCCGCAATACACCACCGCCGACATGCCGGCCTCGACGAGCTCGCGCCCCTTGCGCACGAGCGCGTCGAAGTCGGGGGAGCGGTCCGGCCCGCAGGGTGTCATCAGGGCGGGGATGCAGCCGGTGAAGATGCTGTTGTCCATGGGACGGGGTCCTTGCTTCGGTGTGGATGTCGTATCGGATGCCGTTCGGTTCGGAGCGGACGGGTCTCCTTTGGGCGTCGCCTCGGGCTCGACCGCGCGGGCGGGCGTCGGAGCCGCGCTCATCGATCCTGGGCCTCGTCGAGAGCCGCCCGCAGGTCGGAGCGGACGCCGTCGATGTGCTGCCAGAGCGTGGCGGTCGCCGCCGCCACGTCGCCGCTGCGGCAGAGCGCGAGCAGCCGGCCATGCTCCTCCATGGCACGATCCAGCGCCGCGGTCGTCGACAGCTGCATCCGCGTGTAGCGCTCGGAGGTCTGGAGGAGGCCGGCCACGATCTGCCGCGACTTCGGCTGGTCCGCCCGGGCATAGAGGGCCATGTGGAACTGGGCGTTGAGGACGCCGTAGGCGCGCTTGTCGCCGGCGGCGGCGGCCTCGGTGTAGCGCTGGTGGATCGTCTCGGCCGCGGCGAGGTCGTCGCCGGTCATGTGCACCATCGAGCTCGCCAGAAGGCGCGGCTCGATCAGGCTCCGCAGCGCGAAGACGTCCTCGATTTCGGCGCGCGAGACGCCGGACACGACGGCGCCGCGATGCGGCTCCATCGTCAGCAGACCTTCTGCATCGAGTTGCAGGAGTGCCTCCCGCACGGGGATCCGGCTGACGCCGAACCGCTCGGCGAGCGCATCCTGCCGCAGCAGGGTCCCGGCCGCATAGTCGCCGGAGAGGATGGCGTCGCGGATCTCGTCGAGCAGCGCGCGGGCGAGCGTCTTCGGTCTCGGCTGGAGCGTCATCAACGTTCGGTTCAACCTCGCATCTTGAAGTTGTCGTATACTGTATACGATGCGCGGACGCCATCGTGCCACGGCGAAATCGCGGCCGTCTGACCGCGGATATGCGGACAACGGCTTCCTGCGGCAAAGTTGGCATTCAAAGTTGCGCGCTGAACGTATCCCGTATACAAAATTGAAACATGATCGAGATGACGAGAGGACGGACGATGAAGAGACGCGATTTTCTCAAGCTCGCTGGCTCGACGGCGCTCGCGTCGCCGTTTCTCGGCGCGGCACCCGTGTTCGCTCAGGATGCGTCCAGCATCTCGATGATGACGTGGGGCGGCCTGTGGGGCTCCAGCATGGCCAAGCGCGTCGGCGAGCCGTTCACGGCCAAGACGGGGATCAGCGTCGTCCAGGATACGGGGTCGAGCCCGGTCGAGCGGATCACCAAGCTGAAGATCAGCGCCGGCGACCAGATGTACGACCTCGTCCAGCTGCATGACGGCGTCGTGCCTCTCGCCGAAGCCCAGGGCGTCCTGGAGACGCTGGATCCGGCGAGCCCCCGCCTGTCGAACCTTGCGGCGGTTCCGGACCGCTTCAAGAGCGACGGTTGGGTGGCGATGATCTATTCGGCGCTCGGCATCATCTACAATCCCGACATGGTGAAGACCCCGCCCACCAGCTTCGCCGACCTGTGGAACGAAGAGTATGCCGGACGCATCGTGCTGCCCGACATCAACCACTCGATCGGTCCGTACATCGTGCCGATCGGCGCACTGGCGGCCGGCAAGGATCTGAAGGACGCGGATGCCGGCTTCGAGAAGCTGCGCGAGCTGGCCGCGCTCGATCCGATCTGGGCACGCGACACCGATTCCATCATGGGCGCGCTGACGAGCGGCGAGGCGGCGATCGGCCTCCTCTACAAGTCGCAGACCTACACGGTGCGCGAGAAGGGCGCGAAGGCCGAGTGGGTGTTCCCGAAGGAGGGCGCGATCGCCTACATGTCCGGCACCAGCATCGCCAAGGGCAGCAAGCACCTCGAAGCGGCGGAGACCTACGTCAACATGACGATCGATCCGGACATCCAGGGCTGGGTGGCCGAGGTCTACAACTACGCGCCGACCAATCCGCAGGCGCTCGCCAAGCTGTCGCCGGAGCTGCAGGAGCGCGTGCAGTTCACGCCCGAGCAGAACGACCGCATCATCGCGCTCGATCAGGACTACATGTCGCAGAACCGCGCCGACTGGACCGATCGCTGGAACCGCATCATCGCGGGCGGCTGAGCGGCCCGGACCCTGCATGAGCGTCGCCTTTGCCGAACCCGGGCCCTTCGACGGCGCGGCCCTCGCCTTCGTCAGCCGCGCCCGCGCGGCGGGCGGCGTCCGCCGTCGGCTGTCCGGAGCGTACCTGCTGCCGGACGCGCTGGCAGAGCCCGCGCGCCGCGCCGGACTGCGTCCGTCCGACGCCGGGCCGCAGACGGGCGCCCAGGCGGATGCGGCAAAGGGCGATGTGCTGCCGCCGCCGCCGCCGCGGATCGCTCTCTACCGCGGCGCTGCGGTCGGCTATCCCTACTGGGCCTATTATGCGCATGCGCTCCTGAGCGTCGGACTGGTGCCGGAGCCGGTCGATGCCGAGGCCATTCTCGCCGGCGCCCTCGACCGCGCGGACTGCCTGGTGATGCCGGGAGGCTTCGCCACCTGGGGCCTCGACCGGGCGGAGCAGCGCGCGCATCTCGACGCGGCGGTCCGCAGCTTCATCGACGGCGGCGGCGCTTACGTCGGCTCCTGCGGCGGCGCCTACTACGCCTCGTCGGGCCGTCCGGGATGGCTCGACGCCTTTCCGCTGACGCCCCGCTACACCCAGGAGTATCTGTCCACCGGCGCGGGGCTGGTGAGCGTTCGCCTCGGCAGCCACGCGCTGGCGCAGGGCCTGCCGCCGGCGATCGAGATGCCGTACTACCACGGGCCGGTCTATGATCGTCCGGACTGGCCGGCGGCCGAAGACGGTCCTGCCGTCGCCGGCGCCTTCCGCTCGTTGGTCGCCCCGTCCCGGCTGTTCATCGACAACCCGCTGTCTGCCGAGCGCTTCGCCGAGATGGCCGACCGCCCTGCGATCCTTGCACGACGGGACGTCGGCGGCCGCTTCGTCGTGTTCTCCCCGCACCCCGAGATGGGCGAGTTCGTGCGCAAGGGCATCGCGCTCGACGGCTATGTCCGGCATTACCTCCCGATCCGCGGCACGAAGGTCATGGACGAGACCCTGCGCTTCTACATGGCCGACGAGTCCGCCGGCTTCCGGCTGATCGCGAACGCGGTCGACTGGCTCTGCCCGCAGGGCGCGCGGGGCGAGGCCGGCGATCGTCCCGCTCCGGCGCACGATCCGCTCGACCGCCTCGATCCGCTCGTCGCCTGCGGCCTGGCAGCGCTCGACCGCCTTGCCCGCCAGGAGACCGCCGAGATGGAAGGCCTCGTGCGGCGGCAGGCCGAAGCGCTGTCGGAGGAGTGGGCGCGCCTGCGCGATCCGCTGGCGACCGCGTCCGGCCGCAGCGCCGCGGCGATCGTCGCCGTGCTCGATGCGGCGGCCGACGATGCCGGGCCGGATTTCGAAACGCGCTTTGCCGGCGCACGCCTCGCCGAGGCGCTGGTGCTTTGCGAGCTTCCCGTCCGGCTTGCCAGCGTCGCCCGACGCTGCCTCCTCTTGGACGCCCAGATCGCAGAAGGATCGCATGCCTGAACGCGCCGCCGACGTCCGGTTCGAAGCGACGGAAAAGTCCTTCGGCCCGGTGCACGCCCTCCATCCGCTGTCGCTGACGATCGAGCCGGGAACGCTCTTCGCCCTGCTCGGTCCATCCGGATGCGGCAAGACGACGACCCTGCGGCTGGTCGCCGGTTTCGAACAGCCGAGCGCGGGGCAGGTGTTCATCGCCGGCAAGGACGTGACGGGGCTGCCGGCCTACAAGCGCAATTTCGGCATGGTCTTCCAGAGCTTCGCGCTGTTTCCCCATCTCACGGTCGGCGAGAACGTCGCCTTCGGCCTGCAGATGCGCCGCGTCTCGCGCAGCGAGACGGCCACGCGGGTCCAGCGCGCGCTCGATCTCGTGGCGCTCGGCCGCTACGCGGACCGCTATCCGTCCGAGCTGTCCGGAGGCCAGCAGCAGCGCGTCGCGCTCGCCCGCGCGGTCGTCTTCGAGCCGGACGTGCTCCTGCTCGACGAGCCGCTGTCGGCGCTCGACAAGATGCTGCGCGAGCAGATGCAGGTGGAGATCCGGCAGCTGCAGCAGCGGCTGGGGATGACCACCGTCTTCGTCACGCACGACCAGGAGGAGGCGCTGACCATGGCGGACCGCATCGCGGTGATGCGCGACGGTCGGCTGCTGCAGGCCGGTGCGCCGCGCGACATCTACGAACGGCCGGACTCACAATTTGTCGCGACGTTCCTCGGCGCAAGCAACATCCTCACCGCGACGGTCGAGGGCATCGAGGACGGTACCGTCGTCGCCGCACTCGCCGGCCAGACGGTGCGCGCCGCCGCGCCGCCACGCCAGCCCGAGCGCGGCGCCGAGATCGCCCTCGCTCTGCGGCCCGAGCGGATCGCCATCGGGGAGACCGGCCTCGTCGAAGCCCGGGTCGAAGACTTCATCTACCGCGGCGCGACCGTGCAGGTGTCGCTGGATCTCGCCGGGCAGCCGCTCAACGCGACGCTTCCGAGCGACCGCGCCCTCGGGCTCAAGCCGGGCGCACAGGTTCGCCTCTCCTGGCCCGACGACGCGCTCGTCGCGCTGTCGGGCTGAGGAGCCGCGCCGATGCCCTCGCTCCGCCTGTCCAGTCTGGCCCTCCTCGCGCCGCCCGTGCTGCTGCTCGGCGTCTTCTTCGTGATGCCGCTCTGCTATCTCCTGTTCGTCAGCTTCATGACGAACTCGATGGGCGATCTCTACGAGACGGTCCCGACGCTGGCGAACTACACGGAGATCGTCTCCGACCCCTTCTATCATCTCATCATCGAGCGCACGCTTCTGTCGACGGCGGTGATCCTGATCGCCTGCTTTCTCATCGGCTACCCGGTGGCGCTCTACGCCTCCCGCCTCGAGGCCCGCGGCCGGCTCCTCCTGCTGATGGCGCTGATGGTGCCGCTGATGGTCTCCAACGTCGTGCGCGCCTATGGCTGGGTCGCCATCCTCGGCCGGCAGGGTGTGGTGTCGGGAACGCTGAACACCGTCGGCCTCGTCGATCGCCCGATGTCCTTCCTCTACGACTTCCAGGCCGTCACCCTCGGCCTTCTGACCATCCTTCTTCCCTTCATGGTGATCACGCTCACCAATTCGCTGATGACCATCGACGAGCGCTATCGTGAGGCGGCGGAGGCGCTCGGAGCCGGGCCTTGGCGCACCTTCCTGCGCGTGACGCTGCCGATGTCGAGCCCCGGCATCGCGTCGGGCCTGATGCTCGTGACCTTCCTCACCCTGTCGGCCTACGTGACCGTCGCGCTGCTCGGCGGGCCGCGCTACAAGCTGCTCGTCAGCTTCGTGTTCGACAGCGTCTCGTCCTTCCGCTGGCCTCGCGCCGCTGCACTGTCCTTCGTGCTCCTGATCCTGGCGCTGGTCGTGGCCGCCGTCATCCAGATCATCGTCCGGCCCGGCCGGGTGAAGGGGCGCGGCTGATGACCTTCGGCGGCGTCCTCCTGCGCGCGATCGTGGTGATCGCGATGGGCCTGATCCTGGGGCCGATCGTCATCGTCCTCGTGCTGTCGTTCAGTTCGGGCAACTCCCTGTCCTTCCCGCCTCCGGGCCTGTCGTTGCAGTGGTTCGTGGAGTTCTTTCACGCCGGCCAGATGCGGGACGCCTTCCTGCTCTCGATCGGGCTCGCCTTCGCGGCGGCCTGCGGATCCACGCTGGTCGGTCTCCTGACGGCGCTCTACACGACGCGCCGGCGCGGCATCCTCGGCTCGGTCCTGCAGACCCTGGCGATGGCGCCGCTGGTGTTTCCGGCGCTGATCCTCGGCCTCGCCCTGCTGCTGCTCTACCGCACGATCAACATGCCGGTGCTGCCCGGCCTGTTCGTCGCGCATGTCGTGGTCTGCCTGCCTTATGCCTTCCGCGCGGTGCTGACCTCGCTGCAGAGCTTCGACACGCGCTACGAGGAGGCGGCCCACAGCCTCGGCGCGGGGCCGGTGCGCGCCTTCATGCGCGTCACGCTGCCGATCATCTGGCCCGGGGTCCTGTCCGGCTGGCTGTTCGCCTTCGTCGTCTCGTTCGGCGAGCTGAACACCGCGCTCTTCCTGACCGGGCCGGGCGTGACCACGCTGCCGATCGAGATCTTCAGCTACCTGCAGTTCCAGGGCAACCAGCTTGTGGTGGCCGCGGCCAGCGCCCTGCAGGTCGGCGTCATCCTGCTGCTCCTGCTGGCCGCCGAACGCGTGATCGGCGCGCGCCGGATCGTTTCGAGGTGAGACCATGACGCAGTTCACGACGCGGCCCGAGCTCAAGGGAACCTTCGGCGCGGTGTCGGCCACCCACTGGCTGGGCACCGCGGTCGGCATGTCGATCCTGGAGCGCGGCGGCAACGCCTTCGATGCCGCGGCGGCGATCGGCTTCACGCTGCAGATCGTCGAGCCGCATCTGAACGGCCCGGGCGGCGAGGTGCCGATCATCGCCATGCGCGGGTCGGACGCGACGCCCGTGGTGATCTGCGGCCAGGGCACCGCGCCGGCGCTCGCGACGACCGAGCGGTTCCGCGAACTCGGGCTGAAGATGGTGCCGGGCACGGGCCTGCTCCCCGCGGTGGTGCCGGGCGCCTTCGGCGCGTGGCTGCTGCTCCTGCGGGACTACGGCACGATGCCGCTCGACACGGTGCTGGAGGCGGCGATTGGCTATGCCGAGCGCGGTTTCCCGCTGTTGACGCGCGCCGCCGACAGCATCCGGCCGGTGCGCGATCTCTTCACCGAGGAATGGCCGAGTTCCGGCGCCGTCTGGCTCGACTCCGGCAATGTGCCGACGACGGACGTGCCGTTCCGCACCCCGGTGATCGCGGCGACCTATCGCCGGATCCTCGCCGAGGCCGATGCCAGCGCTGGCCCGGGCGCCAGCCGCGAGATGCGGATCGAGGCGGCCCGGCGCGTCTTCTACGAAGGCTTCGTCGCCGAGGCCATCGACGCCTTCTATCGACGGGAGGTGCTGTTCGACACGACCGGTCGCCGCAATGGCGGCCTCCTGCGCGGTGACGATCTCGCCGCCTGGACGGCCACCGTCGAGCCGACGCTCTCGCGGCGCTTCGCGGGCGTCGAGGTGCACAAGACCGGCCCGTGGGGCCAGGGCCCGGTGATGCTGCAGCAGCTCGCCCTGCTTGAGCAGCGCGGCATCGCCGATCTCGATCCGCGCAGCGACGCCTTCATCCACACGGTGGTCGAGTGCGCCAAGCTCGCCTTCGTCGACCGCGAGACCTTCTACGGCGATCCGGACTTCAGCGACATTCCGGTCGACGTGCTCCTGTCGGACGACTACGCCCGCCGGCGCGCGGCCTCGATCACCGATGCCGCCTCGCGCGAGCTCGTCCCCAGCCATCTCGAGGACGCGGCACGGCGGCTGGCGATCATCGCGGCGCGCGCCGGAAGCGAGGTGCCCGAGGGGCCGGGCGGCGGCGAGGTGACCTTTGCGCCGCTTCCCGCCGTGGAAGGCGACACGGTGCATCTCGACGTCGTCGATCGCTGGGGCAACATGGTGTCGGCGACGCCCTCGGGCGGATGGCTGCAGTCCTCGCCGGTGATCCCGGAGCTCGGCTTTCCGATCTCGACCCGCGGTCAGATGTTCTGGCTCGACGAGGGCCTGCCCTCGACGCTGCGCCCGCGCAGCCGCCCCCGCACCACGCTGACGCCGACCCTCGTCACCCGCGACGGCCGCCCGGCGATCGCCATCGGCACGCCCGGCGGCGACCAGCAGGACCAGTGGCCGCTCGTCGTGCTCCTGCGCCGGCTGTTGCACGGCCAGGGCCTGCAGCGGGCGATCGACGCGCCGATGTTCCACTCGCGGCACTTCCCGGGGTCGTTCTATCCGCGCGACTACCAGCCGAACCGCCTGCTGATCGAAGGTCGTCACGACGCCGGTGTACTGGACGCCCTGCGCGGCCGCGGGCACGATCTCACAGTCACCGAGGACTGGGCGCTCGGCCGCGTCTGCGCCGTCGAGAGCGACAGGTCGCTCGTCCGCGCGGCAGCGACGCCCCGCCACATGCAGAGCTACGCGATCGCGCGGTGAGGCCTCAGGCGATCGTGCGACGGCGCGCCGGTCCTCACGGGACGATCGCTTGCGCCGTTTGAGGTCAGGCGCGCGGCCCGATCGGCATCGATCGAGTCTCGCCGCCGATCTTCCATAAGCACGGCATCCTCGGACGGAACGACATCGGCAGGCCGGGCGCCGCGGCGCGTTCGGCCATCCTCGTCGCGTCTGCCGCCGCGGCGGGGGGTCGGCTCAGGTGCGGTCGGAGAAGTGGCAGGCCGCCCAGTGGTCCGGGCGCACCTCCGCCAGCGGCGGCGTCACCTCGGCACAGATCCCCTGCGCCATCCAGCACCGGGTCCGGAAGGGGCAGCCGGACGGCGGATCGATCGGGCTCGGCACCTCGCCCTTGAGCACGATGCGCTCACGCCCGCGCACGCCGCCTTCGCCGGGAATGGCCGACAGGAGGGCCTTGGTGTAGGGCATCCGCGGGTCGGCGTAGAGTTCCTCGGCCTTCGCCACCTCGACCAGCTTGCCGAGATACATCACCCCGACGCGGTCGCTGAAATACTCGACGACGGACAGGTCGTGCGCGATGAAGAGGTAGGTGAGCCCGAACTCCGCCTGCAGCTCCGACAGGAGGTTCAGCACCTGCGCCTGAACCGACACGTCGAGCGCCGAGACCGGTTCGTCGGCCAGGATGAACTTCGGCCGGAGCGCGAGGGCCCGGGCGATGCCGATCCGCTGGCGCTGGCCGCCGCTGAATTCGTGCGGATGGCGATCGAGATGCTCGCGGCGCAAGCCGACCCGCTCCACCAGCCACTCGACGCGCTCGCGCCGCTCCGGCCGGGGGAGGTCGCGCTGGATGTCGAGCCCCTCGGCGATCAGCTCGCGCACCGTCATCCGAGGATCGAGCGAACTCATCGGGTCCTGGAAGATCACCTGCAGGTCCTTGCGCCGGCGGCGCAAGCGCCGGCGCGAGAGGGAGGCGAGATCCTCGCCCTCGAACCGGACCTCGCCGGCGGTCGGCGTCTCGAGCCGCACGATCGAGCGGGCGAGGGTCGACTTGCCGCAGCCGGATTCGCCCACGAGGCCGAAGGTCTCGCCCCTGAAGATGCTGAAGGAGACGTCGTCGACCGCCTTCACCCATTGGGTTCGGCCGGAGAGGAGGCCGCCGCCGACGGGGAAATGGGTCTTGAGGTTGCGCACCTCGAGGATCGGGTCCGCCTCGCGCGCCGCAGGCGACGTCATGGGTTCGGCGGTGGTCGTCACGGCGTCGCCCCTCCCTCATAAAGCCAGCAGGCCACCAGGCGTCCGTCGCCCGGGTCCTTCAGGGGCGGCATTGCGGTGCAGACCTCCATCATGTGCGGACAGCGGGACTGGAACGGGCAGCCCTGCGGCATGGCGAGCGGCGCCGGCACCGCGCCCGGGATCGCCTGCAGCGGGCGTCCCTTCATGCCCGGCTGCGGCATCGAGCCGAGCAGGCCGACGGTGTAGGGATGCTTGGGGTCGTCGGTGAGCTTGGCGACGCTGCCGCGCTCCATGACCCGGCCGCCATACATGACGATGACCTCCTCGCAGACCTCCCGCACCACCCCGATGTCGTGGGTGATCAGCAGGACCGCGGTGTCGACCCGCTGCTGCAGGTCGCGCACGAGGTCGAGGATCTGAGCCTGCACGGTGACGTCGAGTGCGGTGGTCGGCTCGTCGAGGATCAGGAGGTCCGGCTCGTTGGCGAGGGCGAGCGCGATGGTGACACGCTGGCGCATGCCGCCGGACAGCTTGTGCGGATACTCGTTGACGCGCACCTCCGGCGCCGGGATGCCGACCATCCGGAACAGCTCGATGGCGCGCTCCATCGCCTGCTTCCGGCCGATCGGGCGGTGGGCGAGGATCGCCTCCACCACCTGCGACCCGACGGTGTAGACGGGATTGAGCGCGGCCATCGGGTCCTGGAAGACGAGGCTGATCTCGCCGCCGCGGATGCGGCGGACGTCACGCTCGGGCAGTTCGACGAGATCGCGCCCCTTGAACAGGATCCGGCCGCCGGCGATGAAGCCCGGCCGGTCGATCAGGCGCATGATCGACAGCGACGTCACGCTCTTGCCCGAGCCGGATTCGCCGACGATCCCGAGGCTGGCGCCGGCGGCGAGGTCGAAGCTCACGCCATCCACCGCCCGCACCGTGCCGCCCGAGGTCCTGAAGAAGGTCTGCAGGTTCTCGACCGTGAGCAGGGCCGGCGGCGCCGCTGCGCCGCCGCGGGAGGTCACGGCTTCGGCCTGGCCGGTTGCCATGCCCATCAGGCCCGGGCGCTCGGCGTGATCCGCATGTCCGTGCCCTGCATCACCATGCGCACGTCGCGCAGCGCCTTGAGATCGTCGAGCGGGTTGCCGGCGACCACAAGGACGTCCGAGGCGAGGCCAGGTGCCAGCGTGCCGGCCCTGTCCTCGATGCCGATCGTCCGGGCGGCGAAGCCGGTGGCCGCGACGATCGCCTCCATCGCGGTCATGCCGCCGCGCTGCATCAGCGCGATCTCGGTCGGCAGGGCATCGACCGGCGTGAAGCGCCAGCCGGCATCCGTGCCGGCGACGAACTCGACGCCCGCCTGCCGCAGCTGGGCGAACTGGTCGAGATTGTCGTCGAGCATGCGCAGCCAGCGATCGAGGATCGACTGCTCGGCCGGCGTGCGGTCGGTCTTGGCCTGCATGGCCTCCACCATGTAGCCGCCGACGGCGAGCGTCCCCGTCACCGGGATGCCGGCCTTGCCCAGCTTTTCGGCCACCGCCGCGTCGAAGATCTGCTCGCCCTTTGCGTTGACGATGAAGCCGGCATGCTCGATCTGGTCCACCCCGGCCTCGATGGCGTACTCGATCGAGGCCGCGCACAGGCAGTGCGCGGTGATCTTGCGGTCCATCCTGTGCGCCTCGTCGGCGATCGCCGACAGCTCCCGCTGGCTGAAGGCGGGGAGCCAGGAGATGGTGTTGACCGTGCCGCCGCCGCTCGCCATCACCTTGATGAAGTCGGCGCCGAGGCGGACCATCTCGCGCACCTTCAGGCGCAGCCGCTCCTCGCCGTCCGCCTCGCCACCCCAGTACCAGGTGTGGCCGCCCGTCACGGTGATCGGCTGGCCGCAGGCGCAGATGCGCGCGCCGCGCCCGTAGCCGAGTTCGAGCGTCCGGCGGACGTCGATGACCGTGCGGCCGGAGCCGCCGACGTCGCGCACCGACGTGATGCCGGCGTCGAGCGCCTTCGAGGCGGCGAAGCTCGAGGTCGCCACGAAGACGCCCTCGGTCTCGCGCATGGCGTCTTCCAGCGTCGACCCGTCGCCCGGCAGGTTGAGGTGGACGTGGGTGTCGATCAGACCCGGCAGGATGGTGCAGCCGGGAAAATCGAGCACCTCGGCGTCGGCCGGAACCAGCTCCTTCGGGGCCTGCCCCTCGAAGACCCCCTTGACGATGCCCCCCTCGACGAGGAGGACCGCGTCCTTGAGGGGCGCCTTGCCCGTGCCGTCGATGAGCCGGTCGGCCTTGATCAGAGTTGTCAAAGACGTCACTCCACTGGTGTTCGAACTGCTAGGGGGTGGTGCCGGCCCGTCACTTGGCCAGCGACGCCGCGCCGAAATACTCGAAGCCGCCGCCCGAATAGGTCACGCCGGTCAGCTTGTTCGACATCATGACGAGGTCGATGTTCTCGCGGATCGGCATCATCACCGCCTGCTCCATGATGATCCGCTGCGCGTCGGAGTAGATCTTGACGCGTTTGTCCGGGTCGGTCTCCTGCTGTCCCTTGTTGATCAGGTCGGTCAGCTCCGGATTGGTGTAGTGGCTCCAGTTGAAGTACTGGTCCGGCAGGAACCACAGGTGCAGCGCGTCGGGATCGACGGCGATGTACTGCAGCGGGGTCAGCGACATGTCGCCGTGGATGTTGGCCGCGAGCCAGGCCGGCGTCGCCAGCTGCTCGACCTCGGCGTTCATGCCGGCCTTGCGCAGGTAGCCCTGGATCGCCTGCGCGATGAGCGGGTAATGCGACACGGTCGAGATGGCGGTCAGCTTCAGCGTGAGCTGCTTGCCGTCCTTCTCCCAGAACTCGCCGGGCTTGGTCCAGCCGGCCGCCTTCAGCGTCTCCGCCGCCTTGTCCGGATCGAAGGGATACATGTCCTCCAGCGACGGGTCGTGGCCGAACACCTCCTTGACGAGCGGGGTGTTGTTGACCGGGTAGACGCCGGCCTCGGCGAGCTTGATCACGCCCTCGCGGTCGACGGCGTACATGATCGCCCGGCGCACGGCGACGTCGTCGGTCGGCCACTTCGAGGCGTTGATCGGCGCGAAGATGCCCATGCCGGTGATCGGGACGGACAGGCTGGTGTAGCGCGAGGTCTGCGGCGACAGCGCCTTCCAGAAGATCCCGGGGGTCTCCTGCATGATCTGCGACTGGCCGCTCTGGAACTGGGCGACACGCGCCTGGGCGTTGGGGACGATCTGGAAGGTGATCTTGGCGATGTCCGGCGGACCGGCATGGCCGACGGCGGCCGGACCCCACTGGTACTTCTCGTTGCGCTTCACGACGACGCTCTGGTTCGGCGTGTAGCTGACGAACTCGAACGGCCCCGTGCCGGTCGGATGCAGGCCGAGATCCTTGCCCCACTTCTTGATGGCGGCCGGCGACTGGATGCCGAGATAGGGCTCGCCCATCTGGGCGAGCAGCGGCGCATAGGGCTGGGCGCAGGTGATCTCCACCGTGTACTGGCCGGTCGCCTTGGCCGATTTGCACGGGCCGAGGAGGTTGAGCCCGATGTTGGACTGGGTGTCCTTGTCGGTGATGTAGTCGATGTTGGCGACCACCGCGGCGGCGTCGAACGGCGTGCCGTCGTGGAAGGTGACGTCGTCGCGCAGCTCGAAGGTGTACGTCTTGCCGTCGTCCGACAGCGTCCAGGACTTGGCGAGATGCGGCGTGATCTTCAGGTCGGGCGTCAGCCAGACCAGCGTGTCGAACATGTTGACGTCGAGAGGCCCCACGTCGCGCGCACCGGTGGTCGCAGGGTTCAGCGTGTCCACCGGCTCGCCCCAGCCGACCACCAGCTCGGCGTTCTTGTCGACCGCGGCGGTGTCCGCCTGGGCGAGGGCCGCGTGCGAGGCGACCGAGAGGGCTGCGACGGCGCATGCACGCAGGATCGATTTCGTCATGTCATGTCTCCTTGGGGCCGGGGGAAAGGATGCGAGGCGCTAGTGGCGCGCCAGCGTGGGGTCGAACTCGTCGCGCAGGCCGTCGCCGATGAGGTTCACCGAGACGACGAAGAGCGAGAGGAAGGCGCCGGGAAAGACGGTGATCCACCAGGCGATGGTGATGTAGACCTGGCCGTCGTTGAGGATCGCGCCCCACTCCGGCGTCGGCGGCTGCACGCCGAGGCCGATGAAGCCGAGGGCGGTGATCCACAGGGCGGCGATGCCGAGCCAGGTCGTGGTCAGGACGATGATGCCGGCCGAGACGTTGGGAAGGATGTGGCGCAGGATGATGCGCAGGTCGCCGGCGCCGAGCGTGACCGCGGCGCCCACATAGGACAGGTGACGCACCTCGGCTGTCGCCCCCTCGACCATCCGGGCGTAGATCGGCGTCAGGATCGCGGCGATCGCGATCACCCCGTTCAGGAGGCCGGGCCCCAGGATGGCGGTCACCGCCAGCGCGAGCAGAATGCCCGGGAAGGCGAGCAGCAGGTCGACCAGCCGCATGATGACGAAGCCGACGGGGCCACCGAAGTAGCCGGCCACCAGGCCGATGGTGGTGCCCGCGACCGCGCCGAGGACGACGACGCAGAGGCTGGCGAAGATCGTCGTGCGCCCGCCGTAGAGGACGCGCGCCAGCATGTCCCGGCCGAAGGCGTCGGCGCCCATCGGGTGCTCGAAGGATGGTGGCGAGAAGGTCGCCATCGGATCCTGGGCATTGGGATCGAGCGAGGTCAGCAGCGGCGCGGCGAGCACCAGGAGAACCAGCACCGTGCAGATCAGGAGGCCGACGGACAGGCTGCGGTGCCGCAGCGCCCGCAGAAGCGGATGGCGGCGCCGGGCCGGCACCGTCGCCGGGTCGGCGGCGGGGCTGCGGGTAGCCGCTTGCGGTGTCTCGGCGGCGGTCTCGAGAGTGGACATCGCGCGCTCCTTCATCGCCCGGTGATGCGGGGATCGAAGATCGGGTAGAGCAGATCGACGATGAAGTTGATGAGGGCGTAGAGGATCGCGACGATGAGGACGACGGCCTGCACCGTGAGGTAGTCCTTCGCCAGGATCGCCTGGACGAGCAGGCGGCCGATGCCGGGACGCGAAAACACCGTCTCGACGATCACCGTGCCCGACAGGAGCTGTCCGAACTGGATTCCGACGATGGTCAGGATCGGCAGCAGCGCGTTGCGCAGGACGTGGCGCAGGAAGACCTGGGCGCGCGTGATGCCCTTGGCGCGCGCCGTCACGACGTGCCGCTGGACCTGCGCCGCGATGATCGAGGAGCGCACGAAGCGGGCGTTGAAGCCGATCGTGCCGAGCGCCAGCGTCACCGCGGGCAGCACGAGGCCCTTCCACGAGGTGCCGCCGACGACGTCGAACCAGGGCAGCGTCACCGCGAAGAGCAGGATCAGCAGGAGGCCGAGCCAGAAGCTTGGGATCGACATCGCCGTCAGCGCGATGCCCATCGTCACCGTGTCGGCCGCGCGGTTGCGCCGGACCGCGGCGAAGGCGCCGAGCAGGAACCCGATCCCGACCGACAGCACGAGCCCGGCGAGGGTGAGCTGCAGCGTCGCCGGAAAGTTCGCCGCGATCAGTGAACTGACGGACTGCTGGTTGCCGTAGGAGTAGCCGAAGTCGCCCCGGAGGACGCCGCCCATCCAGCGCAGGTACTGCGTCACCAGCGGCTGGTCGAGACCGAGCTGGTGGTGCAGCCGGTCGACCAGCTCGGCGTCGCCGGCATTGGTGCCGAGGAGCGCGATCGCCGGATCGCCCGGGATGAGGCGGATCATCAGGAAGACCAGCACGCTGACGCCGAAGGCGAGGGCGACGATGGCGATCAGCCGCTGCAGGAGGTAGGCCCTCATGTCCGGGCCTCCGCAGGGCGGTTCGGCTCGGGCGGCGCGACCTCGCCCAGCGCGGGATGCAGGCTGTGCCAGGAGGTGTGCGCCTCGAATGCCATCGCGGCGGCGAGGATCGCGGTTTCCCGGAACGGCGCACCGGCGAACTGCAGGCCGGTCGGCAGGCCGTCGCGGCCGAAGCCGTTAAACACCGAGATGGTCGGCGACCCGGAGAGTACGCCGGCAAGATTCAGCGGCCGGCCGGCATCGCGCGGCAGCATGTATTCGAAGGTGCGGTCGACGTGGGACGCGACGGTGCCGAGGGTCGGCGCGAGCAGCGCGTCATAGCCACAGGCCAGCGCGCCGAACTGCGCCGCGATGATGGCCCGGATGCGCTGCGCGCGGATGTAGTCGTGTGCCGGCAGCACCGCGGCGGCGATGCGATGGGCGTGGGCCTTGGCCGCGGTCAGCTCGACGGTGCGGCCGGACGCGATGAAGTCGTCGAAGGCCGCGTAGACCTCGGCCGAGACGACGATGTTGGTGACGTCGGCGTAGGGCAGCTCGGGTAGCGAGACGAACTCGACCGTACCGAGGCTCTTCAGCACCTCGAGCGATGCCTCGAAGGCGCTGCGCACCTCTGCGTCCGCCTGTTCCATGGCCGAGGCGATCACGCCGAAGCGGAAGCCGTTCTGGCGGGCGCTGTCCGGGCGGAACGCCCAGGGCGCGGCGAGGGTGGTGGGGTCGCGCGGGTCGAGGCCGGTGATCGCCTCCAGCACCAGTCCGCAGTCGCGCGCCGAGCGGCACAGCGGTCCCAGCCGGTCGAGGGTCCAGCACAGCGTCATCGCGCCGAAGCGGCTGACGCGCCCGAAGGTCGCCCGCAGGCCCGCGGTGCCGGTGAAGGCCGCCGGCAGGAGGATCGAGCCGCCGGTGTCGCTGCCGATGGCGAACGGCACCAGTCCCGCCGCGACGGCGGCCGCCGGTCCGCTGGACGAGCCGTTGGTCCAGCGCGTCGGATCCCAGGGATTGGCCGGGGGGCCGCTGAGCGAAGCGTCCGGGTGATCGTAGCCCATGCCGCCTGCAAGCTCGATCGTCGCGAGCTTGGCGACGAGGATCGCGCCGGCGTCGCGCAGCTTGCGCGTGACGGTCGCCTCCTCGTCGAACTGCTGCGCGGCGAACGGGCGCGCGCCCCAGGTGGTCGGCGCGCCAGTGGCCGCGACGATATCCTTCAAGCCATAGGGAATGCCGTGCAGCGGGCCGCGATCGAGGCCGGCCCGCAGTTCCGCTTCGGCGAGACGTGCCTCCCGTCGGGCCGTCTCGGGCATCAGGCTGGCGACCGCATTGAGCGGACGGCCGACCCGCTCCAGGCGATCCAATGCCAGCTCCGTCAGCTCCACCGGCGACAGCT
The DNA here is from genome assembly GCF_024519155.1 of Mangrovibrevibacter kandeliae. Taxonomy (GTDB): domain Bacteria; phylum Pseudomonadota; class Alphaproteobacteria; order Rhizobiales; family Rhizobiaceae; genus Mangrovibrevibacter; species Mangrovibrevibacter kandeliae. Next base: position 256,876 of record NZ_JANIFJ010000004.1, read on the forward strand.
CGGCGCGGCGCAGCATCGCCCCGAGCGTGCCGATGTCGAGAAAGGCGAGGTGGTCATCCGTCATCGGGAGTCGTCTCCGGCGATGGCGGCGAAGCGGAAGGCGGGCAGATCGCAGTTGCGCAGCGGAACGCGGTGCAGGGTCTCGGTGCTGCGGATCTGCTGCGCGAGGCAGTCCGCGACGGCCGCCGCCTGAGTCTTGCTCAGAGGCGTCGGGCGCTGCGCCTCGATCGCTGCGAGCAGGTGGGTCGCGAGCGCCGCCGCCGCCGTCGTGCCGAGGCTCGGATAACCGGTTTCCCCGACACGGTCCGTAGCGGCGGAAGCTTCGTCGACTGCCATGCGCTGTACGCCTCGCTCGGCTGACTGTTCTACAGATGTGATACAGTCGGCGGCGCGCCCGCCGCTGTCAACACCAATCGATAATCAGTCTGACTGAATTTTTGGCAGGGCGAGGTGAAGGGCTGACTTAAGGGTAGCGCATCGGCAGGTTCCTGTAATGGTTGCGCCGGGTCGCGCAAACGGGGGCCTTCGGGTGCGTCTGTCGACGCCAGCAGTGCCGCGCCTCCAGCGCGCAAAGCGTCCTAGTTGACTGGCACATCAACCAACACTGCATCCGCTGCTCGCCGCCCTACGGGCGGTGCTCGATCCCCTGTCGGGGCCTTTCACGGCATCCGCGACGGTCCTGATCGCGCCGATCCTCCTGCGTCGAGCCGCAACCGCTCCTGCCGCCGACGGAGCCGGCTGCCTTGGCCCCGGCTGGGGTTAGAGCCGGATCGAACACCGCCGCTTGACGAGGGCAAAACGATCATTAATGATCATCGGCATGGCTGACGAGCTTCGCCAGATCCGGTTCCCGCAGGAGCGCCACCGCCGCATGGCGGCGCTGCTCGCGGAGCGTGGCCATCTCACCATCGGCGAGCTGACCGCGCATTTCGGTGTCTCCGGGCCGACGGCCCGGCGCGACCTGTCGGTGCTGTCGCGCGCCGGTCTTGCCGCGCGCACCCATGGCGGCGCCATGGCGCCTGGCCGGGGCACGCCGGACGAGCCGCTGTTTCTGGAAAAGCTGCGCCTGCACGACGCCGCCAAGGCGCGCATCGGCATGGCGGCGGCGGCTGAGGTGCCGGATGGCAGCACGGTGCTGCTGGATTCAGGCACAACCGCACTGGCCACCGCACGGGCGTTGGCGGGCCGCGACCTGCGGGTCGTCGCCACCGACCTCAAGGTGGCGGAGGCCGCCGCGGCCGGCGCGACCCGGGTGATGCTGGTCGGCGGCGAGGTGCGCAACGGCTACTACAGCATCGTCGGCGCCTGGGCGCGCGCGATCCTGGCGGGCCTGACCTGTGATGTTCTGGTGCTGGCGGCGGACGCCATCGACCGCGACGGCATCTCCAACTCGACGGCCGAGGAGGCCGAGGTGAAGCAGGCCGCCATCGCCTGCGCCGGCCGCACCATCCTCGTCGCCGACCACTCCAAGCTCGGGCGCCGGGCGCCGGTTCCGGTCTGTGGCCTGGAGGCGGTCGATCTCTTCATCACCGACCGCCGGGCCGCCAGTCGCCTGGATCCGTACCGGGCGGCCGTCGCAGCCATACAAGTCGTATGAGGCGCCGCAGCTCCTGACGGCGCCCACCAGGGAAGAAACGAGACGCCATGAACAAGTTCAAGACGCTGTTCGCCGATATCAAGCCGGTCATCGCCATGGTCCACCTGGCGCCGCTGCCGGGCTCGCCGCTGTACGATCCGGCCGGCGGCGTCGCGGCGATCGTCGAGGCGGCGCGGCGCGATCTCAGGGCGCTGCAGGCGGCGGACGTCGACGCGGTGATGTTCGGCAACGAGAACGACCGGCCCTACGAGCTGGCGGTCGACACCGCCTCCACCGCCACCATGGCCTATGTCATCGGCCAGCTGCGGGGCGAGATCGAGAAGCCCTTCGGCGTCAACGTCCTGTGGGACCCGATGGCCTCGGTGGCGCTGGCCGCGGCGACCGGCGCCTCGTTCCTGCGCGAGATCCTGACCGGCACCTATGCCTCCGACATGGGGCCGTGGACGCCCAATGCCGGCGCCGCCATGCGCTACCGCGACCGGCTGCATCGTCCGGACGTCGCGATGCTCGCCAACGTGTCGGCCGAGTTCGCCTACTCGCTCGACCGGCGCGAGCTCGCCGACCGTGCGCGCTCGGCGGTGTTCTCCTCGATCCCGGATGCCATCCTGGTGTCGGGCGCGATCACCGGCGAGGCCGCCGAGATGACCGATCTCGTCGCCGTCAAGGCGGTGCTGCCGGACACGCCGGTGCTCGCCAACACCGGCGTCAAGCACGCCACCGTCGCGGACGTGCTGAAGGTCGCCGACGGCTGCATCGTCGGCTCCTCCCTGAAGGTGGACGGCGACACCTGGAAGCCGGTCGACCCGGAGCGCGCCGTCGACTTCATGCAGCGCGCCAAGGCCGCGCGCAGCGGCCGGACCGCATGAGCGCTCGGCGCGACACCACCGGCTCCTACGTCGCGGGGCTCGCGGGCCTCGCGGTCACGATCTTCGTCGTGCTTGCCGTCGCCGCGCCGAACTTCCTGTCGCAGGCGAACCTCACCTCGATGGGCTCGCAGTTCCCCGAGTTCGGCCTGCTGGCGCTGGCGGTGCTGCCGACCATGATCTCCGGCGGCATCGACCTGTCGGTGGTGGCGATCTCCAACCTCGCCGCGGTCGTCGCGGCATTGCTGCTGCGCGCGGGGCCCGAGCTCGCGCTGCTGGCGATCCCGGCGGCACTGCTGACCGGCCTCGCCTGCGGCCTCCTCAACGGTCTTCTGATCGCAGTCCTGCGCCTGCCGCCGATCCTCGCCACGCTGGGTACGCTGCAGCTGTTCGGCGGTCTTGCCATCGTCATCACCCGCGGCCCCGCGATCACCGGCCTGCCGGCCTGGTATGCCAGCTACGGCAACGCCTCGATCGGTGGCGTCCTGCCAGTGCCGCTCCTGGTCTTCGGGCTGGTGGCGCTCGCGCTCGGCCTGCTGCTCCGGCTGACCGCGACCGGGGTGCGCATGCGCCTGTTCGGCGCCAACGCGCGCGCCGCGCAGTTCGCCGGCCTGCGCGAGCGCGGGCTGATCCTGCGGATCTACGGCGGCGCCGGCGTCATCGCCGCGCTGGCCGGGCTGGTCATCCTCGCCCGCGCCAACTCCGCCAATGCCGACTATGGCGGCTCCTATTTGCTGCTCGTCATCCTGATCAACATTCTCGCCGGCGTCAGCCCAGCCGGCGGCTTCGGCACCACGCTCGGGGTCGTCTTCGCTGTGCTGACGCTGCAACTGATTTCCAGCGGCCTCAACTTCCTCGCCTTCGACGCCTTCACGCGCGACCTGTTCTTCGGCGGCCTCCTGATCGTCGTGATGTCGGTGCGCGTCCTCGTCGAGAACGGCCTGGTGCCGGTGCCGCGCTTGCGAAAGGTCTCGTTACCATGAAGGAACGGCTGCGCGCCTGTCTCGCCGAGCTGATGCTGATCCCCGGCCTTGCCGGCCACGAGGATCGCGTCCGTCGGCACATTGCCCGTCGGCTCGCCGACATCGGCCTCGATTCGCGGGCCGACCGGCTCGGCAACCTGATCGCGACGCTGCCGGGCGATCCCGGCGCCCCGAGCGTCATGCTGTTCGCCCACACCGACCAGCTCGGCTTCGTGGTCCGCAAGATCGAGGCGAGCGGGCTGATCCGCATCGAGCGGCTCGGCGGCGTGCCGGAGAAGGCGCTGGCGGCCCAGTGCGTACTGTTCTGCGTCGGCGAGGGGCGGGACGTGCGCGGCGTCGTCGCCAACAAGAGCCACCACGCCACGGCGCCGGAGGAGAAGTACAAGGTCACGCCCTATGCCGACCTGTTCATCGACGTCGGCGCCGACAGCGCCGATGCGGTGCAGGCGATGGGCATCCGGATCGGCACGCCGGTGGTCTACGACCCGCGGGTGGTGCCACTCGCCGGCGACCGGGTCGCCGGCACCTCGGTCGACGATCGCGCCGGCTGCGCCGTGGTCATGGAGGCGGCGCGGCTGTTGAAAGAAGTCTCGCTGCGGCCGACCATCCACTTCGTCTTCGCCGTGCTCGAGGAGTTCAACCTGCGCGGCGCGATGGTGGCGGCGCAGGCGCTGCGGCCCGACATCGCCATTCAGCTCGACCTGGCGCTGACCGCCGACACGCCCGACATGACCCACCGCGGCGAGGTGCGGCTCGGCGGCGGCCCGGCCATGAGCCTCTACTCCTTCCACGGCCGCGGCACCCTCAACGGCACGCTGCCGCATCCCGCGCTGACCAGCCTCGTCGAGGCGACCGCCGAGGCCGAGGGCATCCCGCTGCAGCGCACCGCCCATGTCGGCGCGCTGACCGACTCGTCCTACGTGCAGCTGGTCGGCGAGGGCGTCGCGGTGATCGACCTGTGCTTCCCCAGCCGCTACACGCACACCGCTCTCGAGGTCTGCGACCTCGGCGATCTCGAGCAGCTGACGCGCCTCGTCGCCGCGGCCATCGCCCGCATCGACGCCGGCTTCAGCCTGGATCGGGACCTCTACACGTGAGCCGCGCCTATCTCGGCATCGACATCGGCACCTTCGAATCGAAGGGTGTCGTCGTTGCCGGCGATGGCCAGGTGCTGGCCAGCGCCCGCCGGCCGCACCGGATGATCGTGCCGCGGGCCGGCTGGGCCGAGCACGACGCGGAGGCCGCCTGGTGGGGCGAGTTCGCCTCGATCAGCCGCGAGCTGACCGCCGACGCCGCGGTGTCGGCATCGGAAATCCGGGCGGTCGGTGCGAGCGGCATCGGGCCCTGCATGCTGCCGGTGGACGCCGACGGGCAGCCGCTGATGAACGCCGCGCTCTACGGCGTCGACACGCGCGCCGCCGCCGAGATCGAGGAGCTGACGGCGGAGATCGGCCGCGACGCGCTGCTCGCCAGCGGCGGCAACCTCCTCACCTCGCAGTCGGTCGGCCCGAAGATCCTGTGGCTGCGCAAGCATCGGCCGGAGCTGTTCGCCCGCACCGACAAGATCCTGAACTCCAACTCCTTCCTGGTGCGCCGGCTGACCGGGCGGACGGTGATCGACCACTATTCCGGCTGCGGCTTCTCCCCGCTCTACGACATCGCGACGCGCAGCTGGACCGACCGCTACGCCGACCGGATCGTGGCGCCGGAGCGGCTGCCGGAGCTGTGCTGGTCGACCGACGTCGTCGGCGGCGTCACCGCGGCGGCGGCCGAGGCCACCGGGCTGATGCCCGGGACGCCGGTCATCGCCGGCACCATCGACGCGGCCTCGGAGGCCGTCAGCGTCGGCGTCTGCGGTCCCGGCCAGATGATGGTCATGTACGGCTCGACCATCTTCATCATCCTCGTCACCGACCGCCGCGTCGAAGATCCGCGGCTGTGGTACTCGCCCTGGCTGTTCGAGGGGCGGCACGCCTGCATGGCGGGCCTCGCCACCAGCGGCACGCTGACCCACTGGTTCCGCGACCAGTTCGCCCGCGAGCTCGACCCGGCCGAGGCGATGCGCCGGCTGGCGGAGGAGGCCGCCACCTCTCCGGCAGGCGCCAAGGGGCTGGTCGTGCTGCCCTACTTCTCCGGCGAGCGGACGCCGATACACGATCCCTATGCCAAGGGCATGATCTTCGGCCTCGACCTGACGCACGAGCGCCAGGACCTGTACCGCGCCGTGCTGGAGGGCATCGCCTACGGGGTCCGCCACGTGCTCGACACCTACGCCGAGAACGCCCGGTTGCCGGAGGCGATCGCGGCGGTCGGCGGCGGCACCCGCAACGACGTCTGGTTCCAGGCGGTCTCCGATGCCGTCCGGCGGCCGCAGGTGCTGCGCCGCGAGACCATCGGCGCCAGCTACGGCAACGCGTTCCTGGCGGCGCTGGGCGTCGGCGACGCGGCCGAGGGCGATATCGAGCAGTGGAACCCGAGCGAGCGCGCCGTCGCGCCCGTCGACGCCAACCGGTCGGTCTATGACGCGGGCTACCGGCTGTTCCGCCAGCTCTACGACCGCAACAAGGATCTCATGCGCCCGACGTGAGGGCCAGGGAGGAGGAGCGGCCGGTCGGCGGCCGCTCGCAACATGGGAGAGAGTGCATGACCATCAGTCTGAAGAGGTCCCTGATCGCCGCCGCCCTCGGGCTGGGCATCGCCGCCAGCGGCGCAAGTGCCGCTGCCGCGCAGGACAAGTCCTACTCCATCGTCACGGTGGTGAAGCTCTCCGGCATCGCCTGGTTCAACCGGATGGAGGAGGGCGTCAAGCAGTTCGCCAAGGACACCGGCAACAACGCCACCCAGGTCGGCGCGGCCACGGCCGATTCCGCCCTGCAGATCCAGTTGATCGAGGATCTGGTGGCGCGCGGCGTCGACGCCATCACCGTCGTCCCGAACTCGCCGCAGGCGCTCGAGCCGGTGCTGAAGCGGGCGCTCGACAACAACATCGTCGTCATCGGCCACGAAGGCGCCGACCTCAAGAACATCACCTATGACGTCGAGGCCTTCGACAACAAGGCCTATGGCGAGCACCTGATGAAGCGCCTCGCCGAGGACATGGGCGAGGAGGGCGAGTACGCCGTCTTCGTCGGCTACCTCACCTCCAACACCCACAACCAGTGGGTCGACGCCGCGATCGCCTACCAGAAGGCCCACTACCCGAAGATGACCCTCGTGGTCGACAAGCTCGAGTCGCAGGAGCAGCAGCAGGTCGCCTACCAGAAGACGCGCGAGCTTCTGCGCACCCATCCCAACCTCAAGGGCGTGCAGGGCTCGGCCGGCACCGACGTGGTCGGCGCGGCGCTGGCGGTCGAGGAAGCCGGCCTCAGCGGCAAGGTGAAGATCGTCGGCACCAGCCTGCCGTCGATCGCCGGCCCCTATCTCGGCACCGAGATTGACATGATATCCTTCTGGGATCCGGCCAAGGCCGGTTACGCGCAGGACGTCCTCGCCGTGAAGGCGCTGAAGAAGGAGCCGGTGAAGGCGGGCGACGATCTCGGCGTGGAGGGCTACAACGACGTCAAGGTCGACGGCAAGGTGGTCTACGGCCAGGCCTGGGTCGACGTCACCGAAGAGAACGCCGACAAGTACGACTTCTGATCGAGCGGACGGGGCCGGCGGTCTGCCGCCGGCCCTGTCCACCGCCTGTCGTCCGTTCCGCGTCCGGGAGCTCTGTCCGTGGCTGAACCCCTGCTCACAATGTCCGGCATCAGCAAGGCCTATGGCCCGGTCCGGGTGCTGGAGAACGTCGACCTGTCGCTGTCGGCGGGGGAGGTGCGGTGTCTGGCCGGCGAGAACGGATCGGGCAAGTCGACACTGATCAAGATCCTGTCCGGCGTCGTGGCGGCCGATGGCGGCACGGTGACGATCGCCGGCCGCCGGCTCGGCAACGATGCGCGGGCCGCGATCGATGCCGGCCTGTCGGTGATCTACCAGGACTTCTCGCTGTTCCCGAACCTGACGGTGGCCGAGAACATCGCCTTCCTGCGCTTCGTCGCGCAGGGGCGGCGCTGGAACAACATCGCCGAGCAGCGACGGCTGGCGGGCGACGTGCTGGCCCGCATGTCCGTCGACATCGATCCCCGCGTTCTGGTCGAGACGCTCCCGGTCGCCTCCAAGCAGCTGATCGCCATCGCCCGCGCGCTCGCCAACGACGCCCGCATCATCGTCATGGACGAGCCGACCACGGCGTTGACCCGCAACGAGGTCACGCGCCTCGCCGGCATCGTTGCGGCGTTGAAGGACGACGGCGTCGCCTTCCTGTTCGTCAGCCACAAGACCGAGGAGGTGTTCAGCTTCTGCGACACCATCACCGTCTTGCGCGACGGCCACGTGGTGGCGGCCGGCGCGGTCGGGGACTTCGATGCCGACCGTCTCGGCCGGGAGATGACCGGCCGTTCGATCGCCCATGAGCGGATCGCGCGCGCCGATGCGCCGCCGCAGCCGGTCTTCCTTGAAACCCGCGGCCTGACCCGCCGGGGCGACTACGCCGACATCTCGCTCGAGTTGCGGCCTGGCGAGATCGTCTCGATCCTCGGGCTGCTCGGCTCCGGCCGCACCGAACTCGCGCAGACGCTGTTCGGCATGGTGGCGGCCGACAGCGGCGAGATCCGGATCGGCGGCGAGCCGGTCGCCTTCGCCCACAGCAGCGAGGCGGTGGAAGCCGGCATCGGCTACGTGCCGGAGGACCGGCTGACCGAGGGTCTGTTCCTCGACCAGCCGATCGGCGACAACATCACCGTCGCCAGCCTGGAGCAGTCGGCGAGCGGCGGCCTGCTCGACCGCCGCTCCCTGGCCGAGCGGGCGCGCCGGGCGGTGGAGCGGCTGCGGATCCGCACGCCCGGCATCGAGCCGCCCGTGGCCACCCTGTCCGGCGGCAACCAGCAGCGGGTCGTGCTGGCCCGCTGGATGGAGCGCTCGCCGGCACTGATGATCCTGAACGGGCCGACGGTCGGCGTCGACATCGGCTCCAAGCGCGAGATCCACGAGCTGCTGGTCGGCCTCAACCGCAGCGGCACCGCGCTGCTCGTCGTCACCGACGACATCGGCGAGGCGCTGGCGCTGTCCGACCGCATCCTGGTGATGGTGAACGGCCGGATCACCGCCGCGTTCGATCCGCGCACGGCCGACGAGGACACGCTCTACGCCGCTGTCACCACGGGAGGAGACCGCTGATGTCGCGCCTCGTCGCCCTGATCGCCTCGCCGCGCAGCGTGGTGTTCCTCACCGCCGTCGTCTTCGCGCTGGTGATCGGCGCGCTGAACCCGAACTTCCTGTCGGTCGCAACGCTGATCGACCTCCTGCGCAACTCGCTCGTCACCGGCATCTTCGCGCTCGGCGTCATGATGGTGCTCGCCTCCGGCGGCATCGACGTCTCGTTCACCGCCGTCGGCGTCTTCGCCATGTATGCGACCGTCAGCCTGGTTCTCGGCCTCGACCTGCCGATGCCGGTGGTCGGCTTCTTCGTCATCGCTGCGCTGATCGGCGCCGGGCTCGGCATCCTCAACGGCCTGCTGATCGGGGTGCTCGGCCTGCCGACGCTGATCGTCACGCTCGGCACGCTCAGCTTCTTCCGCGGCGCGCTACTGACCTTCGTCGGCACCACCTACATCTCCAACGTGCCGCGCAACGTCATCGCCTTCGCCCGCACCAACATCGTGCGGCTCGAGAACGCCGTCGGCCAGCTCGTGTCGCTGCCGCTCGCCTTCGTGGTGCTGGCGGGCGTGGCCGTGGTGGTGGCGTTGATGATGAACGTCACCCAGTTCGGCCGGAAGATCTATGCCATCGGCGGCTCGGAGGAGGGCGCCCGGCGCATCGGCATCGACGTCGGCTGGGTGAAGCTGCGCATCTACGTGATCGCCGGCGGCATCGCCGGGCTGGCGGGGATGACCCACTTCACCCTGTCGCGCATGGCCAATCCCTTCGACCTCGTCGGCTCCGAACTCGACGTCATCGCCGCGGTGGTCCTGGGCGGCGCCCGGATCACCGGCGGGCACGGCAGCGTGTCCGGTGCGCTGCTCGGCGCGCTGGTGATCACCATGATCAACACCTCGCTGCTCAGCGCGGGCGTGCCCTCGTACTGGCAGAAGGTCGTGGTCGGCGTCCTGATCCTCGTCGGCACGGGTCTGCCCATCGCCATCGAACGCTTTCGCAGCCAGCGCGCGCGCCTCGCCCGCCCAGCGTGATCCAGAGGGAGGAAGACGATGAAGAAGATCCTGAACGCGCCCAGCGCCTATGTCGACGAAATGCTGGAGGGCTTCACCGCCGCCCATCCGGAGTACTACCGCCAGCCGGAGCCGCGGGTGATCGCCCGCGCCGGGGGCGCCACAGCCGGCAAGGTCGGCATCGTCACCGGCGGCGGCTCCGGCCACCTGCCGATCTTCACCGGCTATGTCGGCCCGGGCTTCCTCGACGCCTGCGCCATCGGCGACGTCTTCGCCAGCCCGTCGGCCGAACAGATGGCGAGCGCCATCCGCCAGGCCGACGGCGGCGCCGGCGTGCTGCGGCTCTACGGCAACTACGGCGGCGACGTCATGAACTTCGACATGGCCGGCGAGATGGTCGACATGGAGAACGACATCGCCACCACCACGGTGCTGCTGGCCGACGACGTCGTCTCGGCGCCGAAGGCCGAGGCGGCCAAGCGGCGCGGCGTGGCGGGCATGGTCTACGCCTTCAAGATCGCCGGTGCGGCGGCCGAGACGAAGGCGGATCTCGCCGAGGTCACGCGGGTCGCCCAGAAGGCGGCGGACGCCTGCCGCTCGATCGGCATGGCGCTGTCGCCCTGCGTGGTGCCGCAGGCCGGCAAGCCGACCTTCACGCTCGGCGAGGACGAGATGGAGATGGGCATGGGCATCCACGGCGAGCCGGGGATCTGGCGCGACAAGCTGAAGCCCGCCGACGCGATCACCGACGAGATGGTCGACCGGCTGGTCGACGACCTGCCGCTGGAACGCGGCGCGCGGGTCTCGGTGCTGGTCAACTCGCTCGGCGCGACGCCCCTGGAGGAGCTCTACATCATGTACCGGCGGGTCAAGGCGCGGTTCGACGGTATGGGCGTATCGATCGTCATGCCGCTGGTCGGGCGCTACGCCACCTCGATGGAGATGACCGGGGCGACGCTGACGATGATCGCGCTCGACGACGAACTCGAGCGGCACCTGCGTGCGCCGGCGGCCTGCGCCTACTGGCAGGTCGCCTGAGATGGCGGCGGACAGCTTCGATACGGCGGCGCTGGGCGTCGCCCTGCAGCGGGTGGCGCAGGGTGCGGAGGCGGCGGCGGCTGAGCTCAACGCCGCCGACGGTGCGCTCGGCGACGGCGACCTCGGCATCACCGTCTCGCGCGGCTTTGCCGAAGCCGCGGCCGCCGCGTTGCCGGAGGATGTCGGGCTGGCGTTGCTGGAGTGCGCCAAGGCCTTCCAGCGGGTGTCGTCCTCGTCCTACGGGACGCTGGTGGCGACCGGGTTCATGGCTGCCGCCAAGCTTGCCAAGGGCCGGTCCGCCGTGCCGGCCGACGAGGTCGCGGCGCTGGTCGCGGCCGCCCGCGACGCGATGATGGCGCGGGGCAAGGGCGCGCTCGGCGACAAGACGGTGCTCGACAGCCTCGACCGAGTGGTCGAGGGCCTGAAAGGCGCCGCGCCCGAGCGGATGCAGGAGGCGGCCGTCGCGGCGGCGCGTGACACCCTGGTCGCGTTCAAGGGCCAGCCCTGCCGGCTTGGCCGGGCGCGAATGTTCGCCGAAAAGAGCGCAGCGCTCGACGATCCGGGGCAGCTCGCCTTCCTGCGCATCCTCGAATCGCTCGCGGCAGGATCATAAGGATCGGCCGCGGTGACGCGGCTCGTACAAGCCGAAGGCGTCGCGGCGCGATCCGCGCCGGCTGCTGGCGCATGCCACATCGACGCGCCCGAGGCTAGAGGCTGCAGCCTGCGCGGCGACAGGCTGGCAAACGACGCTTCGCCATCCATATCAGCCGGGACTGTCGTCTTCGAAGGGACGAGCCGCCGACATGCCGACCGAGACCGAGCGCAAGTTTCTCGTCCAGAGCGACGGCTGGCGGTCCGAGGCCGGCCCGCCCCGCAGCCTGCGCCAGTTCTATCTCGGCATCCGCGAGGCGTTCTCGATGCGCGTGCGCATCGCCGACGGCACGCAGGCCTGGCTGACGATCAAGTCGGGCAAGGGGATCGTGCGGCACGAATACGAGTATGCGATCCCGCTGGTCGATGCTCTCGAACTCGAGGCGCAGGCCGTCGGCAGCGTGATCGAGAAGCGGCGGTTCGAGGTGCCGCACGGCCGGCATACGGTCGAGGTCGACGTGTTCGCGGGTGTGCTCGCCCCGCTGGTGCTGGCGGAGATCGAAGCCGAGGATGCGGCCGCGGTGGTCGAGCTTCCCGCCTGGCTCGGGCCGGAGGTCACCCATGACGGCGCCTACACCAACGCCGCGCTGGCACTGAACGGCCTGCCGGCGCGCCACTCTCGCGCAGAAGCGGACGCATCTTGAGCTACCGCATCGATCCCGCCCAGCCGCTCGACCACGAGATCCGCCGCATCGCCGGCAAGCAGATCGAAGCGGCGCTCGATGAGCTGACGGGCGAGGCCTCGGACCGCCACGAGGCGATCCACGAGGCGCGCAAGCGGTTCAAGAAGCTGCGCGGCCTGCTGCGGCTGGCGCGCACGGCTGACAAGCGCTTCTTCCGCAGGGCGAACCGGCAGCTGCGCGAGGCTGCGGGCCAGCTGTCCGGTACGCGCGACCGGGCGGCGCTGATCGAATCCCTCGACGCGCTGAGCGCGCATCACCGCAGCGAGGTCGACGCCGCGGTCTTCGCCCCGGTGCGCGAGGTGCTCGTGGCCCGCCGGGACGCGGCGGTCGCGGCCGAGACGGATCTGGCGGTGACCCTGGATGCGGTGACCGGCGAACTGCGCGACGTGCGCACCCGGCTCGACGGCTTCGTCCTGCCGGACGGGCCGAAGAGTTCCGGAGCGATCGCGGCCCGAGGCTTCGCGCTCAACCTCGCGCGCGGGCGATCGGATCTTGCGACCGCGCGCAAGAGCGAGCGCGCCGAAGCCTACCACGACCTGCGCAAGCGGGCGAAATACAACTGGATGCACCTCAAGCTCCTCGAGCCGCTCTGGCCGGAAGTCTTCACGGCGACGGCCAGGCAGGCCGACCGGCTGGGCGACGCGCTCGGGCTCGACCACGACTATGCGGTCCTGCGCGGCGAGATCGCGCTGGAGCCGGGCGCCTTCGGCCCAGAGCGCGAGCTGTCGATCGTGCTGGCGCTGATCGACCGGCGCCAGGGCGAACTGCGGCGCGAAGCGTTGGAACTCGCCGGCCGGCTTTTCCTCGACAAGGAGGCGGTCGCCGAGCGCCGCATCTGCAAGCTTTGGCGGGCGGCGGTCGAGCGCGCCAACGCGCCCGACTACGGCACGCCGGCGGAGGAGGCGCGCGCGCTCGACCCGGCTTGAGGCGCGGGACCGACGCCGGCCCGCCGCGCGGTGCGCGGCGTTGGCCGTGGACCGCCGGGTTTCCGTTCCGCAAACCCAGTTCCTAAGATTGTTCGAAGCCTCTATATGCGGCGCATGACAGACACGCCGCTCGACCACATCCGCAACTTCTCCATCGTCGCCCACATCGACCACGGCAAGTCGACGCTCGCCGACCGGCTGATCCAGATGACCGGGGCGATCGAAAGCCGCGAGATGAAGGACCAGATCCTCGACTCGATGGACATCGAGCGCGAGCGCGGCATCACCATCAAGGCGCAGACCGTCAGGCTCGAATACGACGCCAGGAACGGCGAGCACTACGTCCTCAACCTCATCGACACGCCCGGGCACGTCGACTTCGCCTACGAGGTGTCGCGCTCGCTCTCGGCCTGCGAGGGCGCGCTGCTCGTCGTCGACGCGGCGCAGGGCGTCGAGGCGCAGACCCTCGCCAACGTCTATCTCGCGCTCGACAACGACCTCGAGATTGTCCCCGTCCTCAACAAGATCGACCTGCCGGCGGCCGAGCCGGACAAGGTCAAGGAGCAGATCGAGGAGGTCATCGGCCTCGACGCCTCCGAGGCCGTGCTGATCTCGGCGAAGGCCAATCTCGGCATCGACGCGGTGCTGGAGGCGATCGTCACGCGCCTGCCGCCGCCCAAGGACGGCGACCGCGCCGCACCGCTGAAGGCGATGCTGGTCGACAGCTGGTACGACCCCTATCTCGGCGTCGTCGTCCTGGTGCGCATCATCGACGGCGAATTGAAGAAGGGCCAGACCATCCGGATGATGGGCACCGACGCCAAGTACCCGGTCGACCGGGTCGGCGTCTTCACGCCCAAGATGGTGCCGGTCGAGGCGCTCGGCCCTGGAGAGCTCGGCTTCATCACCGCCTCGATCAAGGAGGTGGCCGACACCCGCGTCGGCGACACCATCACCGAGGACAAGCGGCCGACGCCGCACATGCTGCCGGGCTTCAAGCCGGCCCAGCCGGTGGTCTTCTGCGGCCTATTCCCAGTCGACGCCGCCGATTTCGACGACCTGCGCGCCGCGATGGGCAAGCTGCGCCTCAACGACGCGAGCTTCTCCTTCGAGATGGAGTCCTCCGCCGCGCTCGGCTTCGGCTTCCGCTGCGGCTTCCTCGGCCTCCTGCACCTCGAGATCATCCAGGAGCGGCTCAGCCGCGAGTTCGACCTCGACCTGATCGCGACCGCCCCCTCGGTGGTCTACCAGATCCGCCTCACCGACGGCACCGACATCGACCTGCACAACCCGGCCGACATGCCGGACGTGGTTCGGATCGACCACATCCAGGAGCCCTGGATCAAGGCGACGATTCTCACGCCGGACGAGTATCTCGGCAACATCCTGCAGCTCTGCCAGGAGCGGCGCGGTGTGCAGACCGACCTCTCCTATGTCGGCAAGCGCGCGATGGTGTCCTACGAGCTGCCGCTGAACGAGGTGGTCTTCGACTTCTACGACCGGCTGAAGTCGATCTCGAAGGGCTACGCCTCCTTCGACTACCAGATGACCGACTACCGCGAGGGCGACCTCGTGAAGATGTCGATCCTCGTCAATGCCGAGCCGGTCGACGCGCTGTCGATGCTCGTCCACCGCAGCCAGGCCGACCGGCGCGGTCGGGCGATGTGCGAGAAGCTGAAGGAGCTGATCCCGCAGCACCTTTTCAAAATTCCGATCCAGGCGGCGATCGGCGGCAAGGTGATCGCCCGCGAGACGATCTCGGCGCTGCGCAAGGACGTCACGGCCAAGTGCTACGGCGGCGACGCCACCCGCAAGCGCAAGCTCCTCGAGAAGCAGAAGGAGGGCAAGAAGCGCATGCGCCAGTTCGGCAAGGTCGAGATCCCCCAGGAGGCCTTCATCGCCGCGCTGAAGATGGACAGTTGAGCGGGGACGCCGCCCCGTGCTAGTCTCGTCGCGTGGCTTGTCTCCCATGAGCGGAGTGTGCGCATGCACGGCGTGGTCATCGACCCGGTCCTGCTGGCCGAAGCGGAAGCACTGAATGTCGACGTCGCCAGCGCGGCATCGAGAGGCGTCGAGCAGGCCGTCCGCGCCGCCCGCCACTCGCAGTGGCGCGACGAAAATCACGCCGCGCTCGCCTCGTCGAACACCTTTGTGGAGAAGAACGGCCTGCCGCTCGCCCGTCACCGCCTGTTCTGATGGCGCGCCATGACGTCTTCATCCATCGTGATGGAGAGGGCTTCCTGCTGGATGTTCAAGCGGACATCCTCGATGCACTGGCGACGCGCGTGGTTGTGCCACTCTTGCCAATCCGCAGTGCTCCAGAGCCGGCGGCGCGCCTCAACCTTGTCTTCACGATCGGCGAAACGAAGGTGATGATGGCAACGCAGTTCCTTGCGGCTGTCCCCTCGTCGATCCTGATCGATCGCGTCGCCAGCCTGGAATCCGAGCACGACCTCATCGTCGCCGCACTCGACATGGTGTTTCAAGGGTTCTGATCGCCTCCCGCTCACATAGCCCTTGCCGCACAACCTTTCGTTTGCTTACCTCCGGCCCAGTATCGGGGGGGCGGGATGGACGACCGGCAGAGAGGCGAGGGGACCGAGGCGGCGGTCGAGGCGTTCATTGCCATGTGGTCGGCCTCGGGCGGGGCGGAGAACGCCAATGCGCAGGGCTTCATCCGCGACCTCTGCGATCTCTTGCGTGTGCCCCGGCCGGATGCGACGCGCGAGAACGAGGCGCTGAACAGCTACGTCTTCGAGAAGCGCGTCGATCACCGGGTTCGCGGGCTCTCCGTCGCCAACCGCATCGACTGCTACAAGCAGGGCTGCTTCATCCTCGAAGCCAAGCAGTCCTCGACGCAGAGCCGGCGCGGCGTGGCCGATCCGGATCAGGGCGAGCTGATGCCGTCACAGGCCGCCGCCGTGCGCGGCGGCACCGCCAAGCGCGGCACCGCGGCCTGGGACAAGGCGATGCGCTCGGCTTACAACCAGGCCGTCTCCTATGTCGGCGACCTGCCGGCCGGCCACCGCCCGCCGCCCTTCGTCATCCTTGTCGACGTCGGCCACGTCATCGAGCTCTACGCCAACTTCTCCGGCCAGGGCCGCAACTACACCCAGTTTCCCGACCGCCAGTCCTTCCAGATCCGCATGGAGGATCTTCGCGATCCCGCGGTGCGGGCCCGCCTCGCGGCCGTCTGGACCGATCCGCACGCGCTCGATCCGGCGAAGAAGTCGGCCGAGGTCACGCGCGACATCGCCGAGCGCCTGGCGAGGATCGCCCGCAGCCTGGAGAAGCGCCACGACCCGAAGGACGTCGCCGAGTTCCTGATGCGCTGCCTGTTCACGATGTTCGCCGAGGATGTCGGGCTGCTGCCGCAGGACTCCTTCCGCGACCTCCTGGAGAAGATGAAGGAGACGCCCGCCAACTTCGTCCCGGCGCTGGAGTCGCTCTGGACGGTGATGGACACCGGCGGCTATGCCCCGCATCTCAACGCCACGCTGAAGCGCTTCAACGGCGCGCTGTTCAAGACCCGCACCGCCCTGCCGCTGGAGGCGGAGGCGATACACGAGATGTGGGTCGCGGCGCGGCGCACGTGGGAGGACGTCGAGCCGGCGATCTTCGGCACGCTGCTCGAGCGCGCGCTCGACCGGCGCGAGCGCTCCAAGCTCGGCGCGCACTACACGCCGCGCGCCTATGTCGAGCGGCTGGTCGTGCCGACCATCATCGAGCCGCTGCGCGAGGACTGGCGCACCGTCCAGGCCGCGGCCGAGGTCGACCGCGCCGCCGGCCGGAGCGACGCCGCGCTGCAGCGCATCCGCGCCTTCCACCACACGCTCTGCACCTTGCGCATCCTCGATCCCGCCTGCGGCACCGGCAACTTCCTCTACGTCTCGCTGGAGCTGATGAAGCGGCTCGAAGGCGAGGTGCTGGACGCGCTGGAAGGCTTCGGCGAGGAGCAGGCGCGCCTCGCGATGGAAGGCGAGACGGTTTCGCCGCGCCAGTTCTACGGGCTGGAGCTCAATCCCCGCGCGGTGCCGATCGCCGACCTCGTGCTGTGGATCGGCTATCTCAAATGGCAGATCCGCACCGGCGGCGCGGCGTCGATCACCGAGCCGGTTCTGCATGCCTACGGCACCATTCGCCAGCAGGACGCGATCCTCGCCTATGACGCCCGCGAGCTCGCCCGCGACGAGAGCGGCGCGCCGGTCACCGTCTGGGACGGGTTGACGAAGAAGGTCTCCCCCGTCACCGGCCTCGACATCCCCGACGAGAGCGCCCGCCGCGAGACTTTTGTCTACCGCAACCCGCGCGCGGCCGAGTGGCCGCAGGCCGACTTCATCGTCGGCAACCCGCCCTTCATCGGCGGCAAGGACATGCGCGCCGAGCTCGGCGACGGCTATGCGGAAGCCGCCTGGAAGGCGCGGCCGCACATGCCGGGCGGCGCCGACTTCGTCATGCACTTCTGGGACCAGGCGGCGCAGTATCTGCGCGAGGGCTGGAAGCCTTCCGGCAAGGGCAAGCCGCATTTTCCCCGCCGCTTCGGCTTCATCACCACCAACTCGATCACCCAGACCTTTTCCCGCCGGATAATCGAGCGGCATCTCTCGGCCAAGGCCCCGCTCAGCCTCGTCTATGCCGTGCCCGACCACCCCTGGCTGAAGGCCTCGGACAAGGCGGCGGTGCGCATCGCCATGACGGTTGGAAAGCGTGGCGATCAGGAGGGCGTGCTGGCCGAGGTCGTGCGGGAGGAGGGGCTAAACACCGATGCCCCGCTGGTGACGCTGACGGAACGTAAGGGAAAGGTTCTTACTGATCTACACCTCGGAGTTGATTTATCTAAACTGCGCCTTCTAAATAGCAACGAAGCAATCGGCCTAAAGGGGTTTGAGCTAGGAACTCAGGCGCTCCTTATTTCAGCAGATCGGTGTAATGCACTCATCAAATCCAATCATTTGATTTTAAAATATATATTCCCCTATTTGAACGGCAACGATTTGAAGAATGGAAGAATGAACCGATATGTGATCGATACCTATCCCTCTGGATGGGAAGAGCTCAATACGTCGCCAGAATTACAGAATTACCTTCTTACCGAAGTTCGCCACTCACGTAATCCGAACACTGACGCTCACGTGCTGGAGCGTTGGTGGCAGTTTCGACGGACGGGGGCCGCCATACGGGAAGCCGTCTCTGAGCTCGAACGCTTCATCGCTACAACGAGAACCGCCAAGCACCGTTACTTCACCTTCCTCTCAAGCGAAGCAAGAGCCGAGAGCAAGATAGTTATTATCGCGGCTGACGCGGCTGCTATACTGACCCTGCTATCCGCTAGACAGCATATCGCATTTGCTAACCGCTTAGGCGGACGGCAGGGCGTTGGCAACGATCCTGTATATCAGCATACTGACACCTTCGACCCCTTCCCCTTCCCTGCCTTCTCCGACCTTCCGCCCGCGCTCGTTGCAAAACTGTCCGAGCTCGGCGAGCGCCTGGACGCGTTTCGCAAGGCGCGGCTGGCCGAGCATGACGATCTCACCATGACCGGGCTCTACAACGTGCTCGAACGGGTGCGCGAGCTGGAGGGGGGGGCGCCGGTCGAGCCGCTGACGGACAAGGAGCGCTCGATCTACGAGCGCGGCCTCGTCGGCATCCTGAAGGAGATCCACGACGAGATCGACCGCCTGACCTTCACCGCCTATGGCTGGGACGACCTCGCCCCCCGCCTCGTCGGCAAGCCCGGCGCGACGACGCCTTCGCCGCACAAGAGCGAGGACCAGGAGGCGGCCGAGGAGGAGCTGCTGACCCGCCTCGTCGCGCTGAACCAGGAGCGCGCGGCGGAGGAGGCGCGCGGCCTCGTCCGCTGGCTGCGGCCCGACTACCAGATCCCGAAACTCGGCCACAAGGTCGCGCGGCCCGAGGCGGCGACGCAGCTGGAGGTGGAGATCCCGCTCGCGGCGAGCGGCGAGGCGCTGCCGAAGCTGCCCGATGACGTCTTCGACCGCATCAAGGTGGTGCGGGCGCTGCTCGCCCGCGCCCCGTCGCCGATCCTGCCGAAGGACGTCGCCGCCGCCTTCGCCGGCCGGCAGACGGCCAAGAAACTGGAAGGCGTCGCCGCCGTCCTCGCCAATCTCGCCGAGCTCGGCCTCGCCCGCACCGGCGAAGGCCCCGACGGCGCCACCCGCTACTTCGCGCCGAGGGGATGAGAAGAAAGCAGTATGGCAACCAGAGGCGACGTTCCGAAACTGGGCCCGTGCATCGAGGCGACGGTCGAGACATTGAGGATGCTCGGTGGCTCGGCCTCGAACGAGGAGATCCATGATAGCGTCGTCAAGCTTCTCGCCATTCCTGCCGACGTGGCCGAGGTACCGCATTCGAATGGTAGTATGACAGCTTTGGCCTACCGTCTGCATTGGGCCAGGACCTACCTCAAGAAGGTTCAAGCGGTGGACAACAGCCAGCGCGGAGTTTGGACGCTAACGACCATCGGTCGAGCGATGTCGGCTGAAGAGATCGGGGACGTGGTACGCCGCGTACGCGTTGAGGACGCCGCACAGCGGAAGGCGCGGGCGAGCGTCTCCAACGGCGATGTGGACGAAGGCGAAGGGGAAGGCGACGGTGCTGCCTGGTCCGAGCGGCTTCTCGCTGTCCTCAAAATCATGCGGCCCGACGCCTTCGAGCGTCTGTGCCAGCGCGTCCTGCGCGAGGCCGGCTTTGTCAAGGTTGAGGTCACCGGCAAGAGCGGCGACGGCGGCATCGACGGTATCGGCGTTCTGCGCGTCAACCTCGTGTCGTTTCAGATCCTGTTCCAGTGCAAGCGCTGGCAAGGCTCGGTCGGCGCCTCGACGGTGCGCGACTTTCGCGGAGCGATGATCGGGCGGGCCGACAAGGGGCTGATCATCACCACCTCCACCTTCACGCCGGACGCCCGCCGCGAGGCGACACGCGACGGCGCGCCGGTGATCGACCTCGTTGACGGCGACGACCTCTGCCAGCTGCTGAAGGACCTGAAGATCGGCGTCACCACCAAGCTGGTGGAGGAGATCGAGATCGACGAGGCCGTGTTCGCCGCGATCTGAGACAGCACGCCACCGGAGGCGGCCTGTCCGATCCGAGGCCGGCGCTCTCCAGATGTGCGCCGCCTCCGAACGTGCACCAAGCCTCCCTCTGCTTCGTCATCCTCGGCTCACCGGGCTGGAGATCCATGCCTCGGCACATCCCCTGCCGCCGCGGCGCGGGTCGCTGCCTGATCGAAGGGCCATTCCCGATGCGTCGCGGCCTGGATTCCCGCGCTGGCGCGCGAGGATTGCGAAGGGGGCGAGGAGGACCGTCAGGGCCAAGGCGTCGCTCATCTTATCCCCGCCCTCTCGTACTTCGCCTATCCTCCGTTCACCGCCGGCCCCTGAACGGGCGCGATTGATCACCGGGATCTTTCGAGGGTCGGCGGGCGGTGGCCGTGCGGCGCTCCGTCCGGAGGGGCATTGCGCGGTCGGGACGGACCAGGCCTGCCCTCCGTTCTGCGGGGAGGGCGGACAACGTTGCAACGCCGGCTTCGGAGGTCGTTCTCCTCCCGGCGGCGATCCGAAGCCCGGGCCGCAAGGCTCGCGGCGAAGGCCGGGTGAAGCGCGGGACACGAGACCTCGCGCGCGTCTTGGAAAACGCCGCGCGGAACGCCGGAGGCGGACCGAACATAATCAATGTCGGAGGGTCTGCCTCCGGCGTTCCGCCGCCCGTCACTCGGGCGGCCCCCGGGGCCCCGCCAGCGAGCCGCAAGGCGACGCTTAAGGGCGGGGCAAAGAACCGCCCCCGCCAGCGAGCCGTCAGGCGACGCTTAAGGGCGGGGCAGAGGATCCTCCCGCCAGCGAGCTGTCAGGCGAAGCCTAAGGGCGGGGCAGAGAACCACACCTCGGCTCATCGAGCGCGAGAGCGCCGACGCATGTCCGGCGGTCCGCCTGTAGCCCGTGCCAGACGGACCGAGTTTTGCCTCAGGCGGTGACGCCGTGCCGCCGCCTCCTTGCGGCTCGCCTCGCTTGCGCAGAAACACAACCGGTTCCGCGTGATCCTGAAGGGCGCACGCTGCGCCATCCGCATCCGCAGCATGGTCGCGCCTCGCCCGGCATGGCAGAGGTCAGACCTGTGCCATGCCGCCGTCGACCGGCAACTCGACGCCGGTGATGAAGCTCGCCTGATCGCTGGCGAGAAACAGCGCCGCCGCGGCGACTTCATCGGCACGCCCCATGCGGCCGAGCGGGATGAGCTTGGTCAGCGTCTCGCGAACCGCGCCGGACGCCGCCGCCATCATGGCGGTGTCGGTTGGCCCGGGTGCCACGACGTTGACGCGGATGTTGCGGGGCGCGAGTTCGTTGGCCCAGGTCCGCGCGAACGAGCGCACGGCGGCCTTGGTCGCCCCGTAGACGCCATAGCCTTTGGTGCCGATCGCGTCGGCGATCGACCCCACCAGCACGATCGAGCTGCCATCCGGCATCATCGCCGCGGCGGACTTGGCGGCAAACAGCAGCGCGCGCACGTTGAGGCCGAAGGTTCGGTCGAAATGCTCTTCGCTGATGTCGTCGAGGGTCGCGAACTCGGAGATCCCGGCGTTGACGACGAGCACGTCCACCCGTCCCACCTCGCCGCGCACCGCCTCGAAGAAGGCCTCGAGCGCCGTCAGGTCGGACGCGTCGACGCGTCGCGCCCGCAGCTCGCCGGTCCCGCGTTCGACCTCCCTCTCTTCGGCGCGACGACTGGTGGCGTAGACCGTGGCGCCTTCCGCCGCGAACTGCTCGGCGATGGCGCCACCGATGCCGCCATGGCCGCCGACCACGACGGCGATTTTTCCTGCAAGCCTGCTCATACGTCCTCACATCGCTGGTGATGACGTGCAGATATATTCTCTATATCTAAGCGCAAGAACGCACCTGTCGGTGCGTAGATAGCGAGGCGTATATCGATGTCCGACGACGTGCTCGAACTGCCGCTCGATGTTACTGCCACGCGGCCCATCCTCGAACAGATCGCCAACAAGTGGACGGTGCTGATCCTGAGCGTGCTCTGCACGGAACCGGCGCGGTTCAACGACCTCAAGCGCCGCCTCGACGGCATCACCCACAAGGCGTTGTCCGAGGCGTTGAAGCGTCTGGAGCGCAGCGGCCTGATCAGCCGCAAGATCTTGCCGACGCAGCCGATCGGGGTCGAGTACACGATCACCGATCTCGGCTGCTCGCTCCGCGAACCCTTCGCTGCTCTGTACAACTGGTCACTCGCCAATGGCCCTACGTTGGAGAAGGCCCAGCATGCCTATGACGCATCGCGGAAGAACGGAGGGTCCGGAAAGGCGATCTAGCCCGGAGGGCTTGCGGCCCCTTTCGCGGAGGTGCCGACGATGTCTGCGGGAGAAATGTCGCCGCGATCTCGATCTGACGACACCAGGCACGGTCTGCCTTCGTGGTCAGCCGCCTTGAAGGCGGTGCAGAAAATCACGCGGCCGGCGCTCAGGCCGTGACGGGGCCGCCGCCTTCGCCGCGCCCGAGCCCGCCGAACTGGCGGATCGCGACGGGCACCAGGAGCACGACGCCGGCGAGCGTCGAATAGAGCTCCGGCGCGATCAGGAGGACGGCGGCGAGCGTCAGGAGCACGCGCTCCCAGGTCGCGGTGCGCGTCAGGAACCAGCCGGAGAGCGCCGCGCCGAGGCAGGCGATACCCGCCACGCAGCCGGCGAAGGCGAGGATGAAGCTCGTCCAGGTGAAGCAGTCGGTGACGAGCAGCAGCGAGGGCGAGAAGACGAAGACGAAGGGCACCAGCGCCTTGCCGAGCCCGAGCCGGAAGGCGGCGTTGCCGGTCTTGAACGGATCGGCCCCGGCCATGCCGGCCGCCGCATAGGCGGCGAGCGCCACCGGCGGCGTGATATCGGCGAGGACGCCGTAATAGAAGACGAAGAAGTGGGCCACGATCGGCTGCACGCCGAGCAGGCCGAGCGTCGGTGCGGCGATGGTCGCCATGATGATGTAGTTCGCCGTGGTCGGGATGCCGCAGCCCATCAGGATGCAGACGACGCCGGTCATGACGAGGGTGAAGAGCAGCGTCATGGTCTGCGCGGCCATCAGCCAGGCGGGCACGATGGCGCTCGCCACGCTCGACATCTGCGCCGCGGTGGTGGTGACGATGTAGGAGATCTTGAAACCGACGCCGGTCAGCGTCACGACGCCGACGATGATGCCGACGGTGGCCGCGGCCGCGCCGACCGCGAGGGCGTATTTGGCGCCGTCGCGCAGGCAGGCGACGATGTCGGCGACGCTCATGCGCTTCTTCGGGTTGAGGAGGCCGACCGCGATGCAGAGCGTGATGCCCCAGAAGGCGGCGAGATAGGGTGTGTAGCCGGCGAAGAGGACGCCGATCAGGGCGACCAGCGGGATCACCGTCGGCCAGTCGCGCCTGAAGGCCGCCTTGAGGTCCGGCATCTCGTCCGGCCGCAGGCCGCGCAGGCCGCTGCGCTTGGCCTCGAAATGCACCTGCAGGAGCACGCCGAAGAAGTGCATGAAGGCCGGCACCACGGCGGCGAGGATGATCGTCGTGTAGGGCAGGTTGAGGAACTCGATCATCAGGAAGGCCGCGGCCCCCATGATCGGCGGGGTGATCTGGCCGCCGGTCGAGGAGGCGGCCTCGACCGCGCCGGCGAACTCGCGGCGGTAGCCGAGGCGGATCATCGCCGGGATGGTGAGCGAGCCGACGGTCACGGTGTTGGCGACCGAGGAGCCGGAGATCATGCCGAACAGCGCCGAGCCGAAGATCGAGACCTTGGCCGGGCCGCCGGCGAAGCGCCCGGCGACGAAGGCGGCGCAGTCGAGGAAGAGCTGGCCGAGACCGATGCGGGTGGCGAAGACGCCGAACAGCACGAAGTGGAAGACGTAGGTGGCGACGACGCCGAGCGCGATGCCGTAGATGCCCTGCGAGGTCAGATAGAGGTGGTTGACGAGCTGCGCGACGGTCGCGCCCGGGTGGACGAGGATGCCCGGCATCGACGGTCCGTAGAGCGCGTAGAGCATGAACAGGACGGCGATCACCGGCAGCGGCCAGCCCACCGAGCGGCGCGTCGCCTCGAGCAGGATCAGCACCAGCGCGCCGCCGAGCCACACGTCGGCCGTGCTCGGATTGCCGACGCGGAAGGCGAGGTCGTCGAGCGGGATCAGCGGCACGTGCATGACGGCCGCGACCGCCAGCAGCGCGATCAGCCAGTCGTAGAGCGGCACGCCGAGCGGCGCCATGGCGCTCGACCGCTGCGCCGGCGCGTAGCCGCGTGCGGTCAGCGGGAAGACGAGGAAGATCAGCGCCAGCACCATCGAGAGGTGGATGCCGCGGTGCATGGTCTCGCGCAGCAGGCCGAAGCCGGCGGTGTAGTAGTGGAAGATCGACAGCGCCACGAGCAGCCCGCCGACCACCCAGGCCGCGGTCGGCAGCAGCGGACGGAAGCGGATCTCGGCGTCGAAGCGCTCCTCGAGCTCGCGCGCCTTGTCCTCGTCGAGCTCCATCGGCCCGATGCCGTCCGGCTGGGTGGTCATGTCCTTGCGCGTGTCCTGCTGCCGCGACGATGGCCAAACGACCCGGCGGCGCGGCGCCGCCGGGTCGTCGATCGTGGTGAAGCGGGCGGCCTTACTTGAGGACGCCGGCTTCCTTGTAGAAGCGCTCTGCGCCCGGATGCAGCGGGATCCCGAGACTGGTGGTCGCGGTGTCGAGCTGGATCAGCTTGCCCTTGGCATGGCCGGCGTCGAGCGCGGCGCGGGTCGCCTCGTTCCACATCACCTTGGTGATGGCGTAGACGAGGTCGTCCGACTGCTTGGCGCTCGTCACCCACTGGGCGGCCACCGCGATGGTGTCGGTCGCGTCGACGCCCGGATAGGTGTTGGCGGGCACCGTGTCCTTCTTGAAGAAGCCGTAGTCCGTCAGGAGCTTGTCGGCTTCGGGCCCGGAGATCGGCACGAGCTTGATGGCGGTGGAGTTGGCGAGCTCGGAGATCGCGCCGGTCGGGTAGCCGCCGACGAAGAAGTAGGCGTCGAGCGCGCCGTCCTGCAGCCGCTCGCTGGCCGGTCCGGGCTTCATGTACTCCGCCTCGAGGTCGTCGTCCTTCAGGCCGTAGGCGCCGAGGACCAGCCGGGCGTCGACGATCGTGCCGGAGCCGGGCTCGTCGAGCGAGACGCGCTTGCCCTTGAGGTCGGCGACCGAGTTGATGTCGGCGTCCTTGCGGGCGACGAGGTGGATCGTCTCGGGATAGAGCGTCGTGATGAGGCGCAGGTCCTCGACCTTGCCCTTGTCCTGATAGAGACCCGTGCCGGTATAGGCCCAGTAGGCGACGTCGGACTGCGAGAAGCCCGATTCCATCTGGCCGGACTGGATGGCGCTGATGTTGGCGACCGAGCCGTTGGACGCGACGGCGGTGGCGACGAGTCCCGGCACGCCCTTGTCGCCGTTGCCGGAAATGGCGTTCGCGATCAGGCCGCCGATCGGATAGTAGGTGCCGGCCGTGCCGCCGGTGCCGATCCGGAAGAATTGCGGCGCCTGCGCCAGCGCTCCCGCAACCCCGAGCGTGAGAGCGCCGACGACGGCGCTCGCGAGCAGAACTTTGACCCGCTTCATCTGAACCTCCTGCAGACTGACAAGAGGACCACATTGCGCCGGTCGCGGCAGCGCTGTCCATTTCGCTGCGGCGAAATCCGGCCGGAAGATGGCATCGAGCCGGCGCGGGCGGTGCGTTTTCCCCATATCCCTGCGCGCAAAGCGCGCGGAGGGATCCCGTTGGTAAGTCTTGTTGCCTTCGAAAAGCCGAACCGTCGCCTTTACCGTGCGACCACCGCGATCCAAGGCGGCTGACTGATTCCATCGCGGAATACGGCTCGGTTTACAGCGTTTTAACCCTGCTCAGTGAAACTTTGAACGGTTCGAGTTTGGAGATTCGGTCGTGAGGGCAATTCATCTGGACGAGCAGTTGCGCATCCGCTTTCCTGGGCAGGATCCGTCCTTCGCCGCAGGTGTGGAGATCGGTATGCTGGCCACCTTGATGAGCCAGAAGCCGCGGGAGTTCTCCCGTCAGATCAGTGCGGTCAACGTCGATCAGGCGCGTATCGTCGGGCGCAAGCTGGGCTACGCCATCGCCGAGATGGAAGAGGCCTCGCCGGGCGAGATGCGGGTGACCTTCCGCGACACCTCCATCGCCCCGAAGCTGAAGCTGATTCGCTGCACCGGCTGATGCGGAGGCCGCGCGCGCTCACGCTCGCCACGGCACGGTTCCGGCCGGCAGACGGCGGGCGGACATCGAGACGAGCCCCGCGAGCGCCAGCGTCACCGCCACTGTGACCACCGCGAGCGCCGCGGCGGCTGTCGCATTCCCCTCGTAGTTCAGGAAGAACACGACGACGCCGAGCGTCTCGTGGCCGGTCGACCAGAGCAGCGCCGAGACGGTGAGCTCGTTGAAGGCGGTCATGAAGATGAGGAGGGCGCCGGCCCCCGCAAAGGGCGCGGCGGCGGGCAGGACGATCGACCACAGCCGGCGGACCGTCCCGGCGCCGACGATGCGCGCCGCCTCGTCGAGCGCCGGCTCGATCGTCTCGAGCCCCGAGACCACCGGCCGCAGCGCCAGGGTCAAGAAGCGCGCGAGATAGGCCGCGAGCAGAATCCAGAGGGTGTTGTAGAGCGAGACGCCGAGAAGCGGCAGCGGCGGCAGAAAGGCCATGATCACCCCGATCGACAGCGCCATGCCCGGTATGGCGTAGGGCGTGTCGGCGACGAGATCGAGCGCGCGGGCGAAGCGCCGCCGGCGCATCACCGACAGATAGGCGAGCGGCACGGCGAGGCCGGCGCAGACGATCGCGGTGGCGCTGGCGAGGACGAAGCTGTTGAGGAAGGCGCGCCGCGTCGCGTCGTTGCCGACGAGCGCAAAGCGGTAGTTGTCGAGCGTCGCCGTGTCCCAGCCGAGCGGGACGCCGACCGCCGGCGTGAGCGACGTCGCCAGAAGGGCGGCGAGCGGCAGCAGCGAGATCGTGCCGAGCAGCGCCCAGACCGCAAGCTCGGCCGGCCGGCGGGCGCGTCCGAGCCGGAAGGGTTCGAGCCCGGCACCGGATCGGTCGATCGCGACGGCATGGCGGGCGGCGAGCCGGGCACGCACGACCAGGGCGGCGACAGCCAGCAGCACCAGGATCAGGGCGAGTGCCCCGACCTCGCCGAGCACCGACGGGCCGAAGCCGTTCAGCCGCTGGTAGATCAGCGTGGTCAGGACGGTGACCCGTCCGGGAATGCCGAGCAGGGCGGGCACGCCGAAATTGCCGATGGCCGAGACGAAGGCGAGGATCAGCCCCGCGAGGATCGACGACAGCGTCAGCGGCAGGACGACCCGCAGCACGATCGTGACCGGCCTGGCGCCGACCACGCGGGCGGCCTCGACGACGTCGCGCGGCAGCGCGGCGAGCGCAGCGCGCACGGCCAGGAAGACCAGCGTCGAGTTTTCGATGCCCATCACGAAGACGATGCCGCCGAAGGAATAGAGCGGATTGGTCGCGCCGTAGGGCGCAGCGAGACCGAGCGGGGCGAGGATCGGGCTGGACGGTCCGACGAGATCGATCCAGGCGAGCGCGGTGATCTGCGGCGGGATCAGGATCGGCAGCATCAGGACGAAGACCATCGCGGTCTTGCCGCGGATGTCGGTCAGCCTCACGGCAAAGGCCATCGCGGTGCCGATCACCGCCGACAGGAGCGCGGACAGGACGCCGGCCCCGAGCGTGTTCATCAGCGCCCGCTCGGTCGAGCGGCTGGACCACTGGTCGAGGAGGAGGCCGAGCGGCGCGCCGTCGCGTCCGGGGCCGAGCGCCTCCACGAGCAGCCGGCCGAGGGGCCAGAGCGTCAGAACCGCCAGATAGACGGCGACGAGCGCGAGAAGCATCGTCTCGCCGGAGAGGCGCGGTACACGGGCCACAAGCGCATGGCGAAGGCGGCCGGCCGACCCGGCGGATTCATCGGAGACTGTCACTGACGCTGCGCCGTAGGGGGAAGGAGGTCGGAGCGCGGCAGCGCTCCGACCTGCGGGAGTATCAGCCACCGAAGAGTTCGGCGAACTCCTTCTTGTTCGCCTCGTCGTCGCCGAGCATCTTCGTGTAGTCGGCGTCGAGGAACTTCAGCGACGAGACCGCCGGATAGCCCTTGGGCGGGGTCATGTCGGGGAAGATCGGGAAGTAGCCCTGCGCGACCGACTGCTCCTGCGCGGCCTTCGACAGCTGCCAGTCGACGAACGCCTTGGCGGCCGCCTCGTGCTTGGTGCCCTTGAGGATCGCCACCGGCTGGGTGATCACCGAGACGCCTTCGGCCGGAAACACGAAGTCGACCGGCGAGCCCTTCGCCTTGGCGTTCAGCGCCATGTACTCGATGATGATGCCATAGGCCTTTTCGCCGCGGGCCACGGCATCGACGACCGTGCCGTTGCCCTGGCCGGCGACCGCACCGGCGTCGGCGAGCGTCTGGTAGTAGTCCCAGCCGAGCTCGGGCTGCTGCACCACGGTGCCCACATGGATCACCGCGGCGCCGGAATAGAGCGGGCTCGGCATGATCAGCTTGGAGGCGACGTCCGGCGCCGTCAGGTCCTTCCACGACGTCGGCGGCGTCTTCACGAGGTTGGTGTTGTAGATGATGCCGGTGGTGATCAGCTTGGTGCCGAAGAAGGTCCTGTCCGGATCGACGACCGAGGCCGGCAGGTTCTCGACCGGCGCATCCGCATAGGTCATCAGCCGGTCGTCGTTCTTCAGGCGCGTCATGGCGACCGCGTCGGCGATCAGGACGACGTCGGCCTGCGGGCTGCCAGCCTGGAACTCGGCCTGCAGCTTGTTCATCACCTCGGTGGTGCCGGAGCGGAAGAGGTCGACCTTGATCTCCGGGTGATCCTTGTTGAACGC
This sequence comes from Mangrovibrevibacter kandeliae, assembly GCF_024519155.1. Lineage (GTDB taxonomy): Bacteria > Pseudomonadota > Alphaproteobacteria > Rhizobiales > Rhizobiaceae > Mangrovibrevibacter > Mangrovibrevibacter kandeliae. The sequence goes on from NZ_JANIFJ010000004.1 coordinate 285,743, forward strand.
CTCGATGACCGCGGCCATCTGCTCGGTCGGCTGCGAGGTGTAGACGGTCACCGTGTCGGCGCTCTGGGCCGAGGCGGCGCCGGACAGGGCGGTGAGGAGCAGGCCGGCAAGCGCCGACTTCAGAACGGGCATCATGGCTGGATCCCTTGCGAGGAGGGGTGGCGCCGAGGCGCGGTCGACGGACCGGCCGGACGGGCTCGATCCTTCGGCACCGCTAGCAAGCGCGTTTAACAGTTCGGTGACAGACGCGGCCGTCGCGGTTCCGGCGGAGCCTCAACCGCCGTCGCTGGCCGGAACCACCCAGCCGCCGCGCAGGCGCAGGCCGACTGCCGCACCGGGCTCGAGAGCCGCGGTCGCGACGGCCTGAAGAGGCGCATCCGCAAGCCCCTCCACCCGCAGATCGCAGACGAAGCCGTCGCCGCGATAGACGCTGTCGGTCACCACGGCGGTCGGCAGCCGGCTCGCCCGTGCAGCTTCGATCGGGAGGAGTTCGACGTCGGCGGGTCGCAGCGCCAGCAGTCCGGCGCCGGGTTCGGCGAGGCCCGGCACCGCGAGCACCTGGCCGGCGAGCGTGATCCGGCGGGTGCCGTCTGGCTCCACGGCGACAACGTCCACGGGCAGCATCGCCGCGCCGCCGATGAATCCGGCGACCATGGCATTGGCCGGCGCCCGCCAGAGCTCGGTCGGCGAGGCGATCTGCTGCAGCCGGCCGCGGTCGAGCACGGCGATCCGGTCGGCGAGCGCCATCGCCTCGCTCTGGTCGTGGGTGACGTAGACGAAGGTCGTGCCGCTTTCGCGGTGGATGCGGCGGAACTCGCGCTGCATCGCTCCTCGCAGGTGCGCGTCGAGGTTGGCGAGCGGTTCGTCGAGCAGGATCAGCGGCGGCTCGAGCGCCAGGCATCGGGCGAGGGCGACGCGCTGGCGCTGGCCACCCGACAGCTCGGCCGGGCGGCGTGCGCCATAGCCGCCGAGCCCGACCGTCTCGAGCGCGGCGGCGACGCGGCGGCGCCGTTCGGCGGGGGTCAGGCCCTGCACCTTCAGGCCGAAGCCGACATTGCCAGCGACCGACATGTGCGGCCAGAGCGCGTAGGACTGGAACACCATGCCGAGCCCGCGTGCCTCGGGTTCGACGAAGCTGCGATCGTCGCAGACGACCCTCTCGCCGATGCGGATCGCGCCGGCGGTCGGTCGTTCGAGGCCGGCGACGAGGCGCAAGAGCGTGGTCTTGCCGCAGCCGGATGGGCCGAGCAGCGCCAGGAACGCGCCGGGCTGCACGGTGAGCGAGACGTCGTCGACGGCGCGGCCGGCACCGAAGCTCTTGCCGAGGCGGTCGAGGGTGAGGCTGGCCATGCGGATCCGGAGTGAGAGGCGTGCGAGGTGCTTATGCCGCCGTCACATGACGGTTTTGTGCAAGGGGAGGGCTGCGGGCGGGCGGCGGCGATCAGCGGTTGATCTAGCAGGTGCAACATGGCATCCGAGCTGTCACGCATGGACCCGCGAGCGCGGGTGGCTACGCCGGGCGCCCATCCCCCGGCCAACCTTGCGGCCGGCGCTGCGATCCGCCGCCGGTCCTACGGTAGACAAGATGACCTCAGTTCAAACGCTCCGCCGGGAGTGGTTCGGCAATGTCCGCCGCGACCTCCTCGCCGGCCTCGTCGTGGCGCTCGCCCTCATTCCGGAGGCGATCGCCTTCTCCATCATTGCCGGCGTCGATCCGAAGGTCGGGCTCTACGCCTCCTTCTCGATCGCCGTCCTGACCGCGATCTTCGGCGGTCGGCCCGGCATGATCTCAGCCGCCACGGCCGCCACGGCCGTCCTGATGGTGACGCTGGTGCGCGACCACGGCCTGCAATACCTCTTCGCCGCCACGATCCTCGCCGGCCTTCTCCAGATGCTGCTCGGCGTCCTGAAGCTCGGCAATGCCATGCGGTTCGTCTCGCGCTCGGTGATGACGGGCTTCGTCAACGCGCTGGCGATCCTGATCTTCCTCGCCCAGCTGCCCGAACTCGTCGGCGTGCCGCCGCTCACCTACGTGCTCGTCGCCGCCGCGCTCGCCATCATCTACCTGCTCCCGCGGCTGACGACCGCCGTTCCCTCGCCGCTGGTGGCGATCGTGCTGATCACGGCGGTGTCGCTGGCGCTCGGCCTCGACGTCCGGGTGGTCGGCGACATGGGCGAACTGCCGGACGCCTTCCCCGTGTTCCTGCTGCCGCAGATCCCGCTCAACCTCGAGACGCTGCTGATCGTGCTGCCCTATTCGGCGGGCATCGCGATCGTGGGCCTGCTCGAGTCGCTGATGACGGCGCAGCTGATCGACGATCTCACCGACACCGAGTCGGACAAGAACCGCGAATGCGTCGGCCAGGGGATCGGCAACTTCGTCACCGGCTTCTTCGGCGGCATGGCCGGCTGCGCCATGATCGGCCAGTCGATGATCAACGTGAAGTCGGGCGGGCGCGGCCGGCTCTCCTGCTTCGTGGCGGGCGTGTTTCTCCTGTTCCTCGTCGTCGTCCTCGGCGACTTCGTGCGGGTGATCCCGATGGCGGCGCTCGTCGCGGTGATGATCATGGTGTCGATCGGCACCTTCTCCTGGAGCTCGATCGTCAACCTCAGGAGCCATCCGCGCCGTTCGTCCACCGTCATGCTGGCGACGGTCGTGGTGGTGGTCTGGACGCACAACCTCGCGATCGGCGTCGTCGTCGGCGTGATGCTGTCGGGCGTCTTTTTCGCTTGGAAGGTGGCCCAGCTCTTCCGCGTCAGCTCGACCCTGTCGGCGGACGGCCACACGCGGACATACCGGGTTGAGGGGCAGGTCTTCTTCGCCTCCGCCGACCGCTTCGCCAAGGCCTTCGACTACCGCGAATCGCTGGAAAAGGTCGTGATCGACGTCGGCCCTGCGCACATCTGGGATCTGTCCGGCGTTGCGGCGCTCGACAAGGCCGTGTTGAAGTTCCGGCGGGAGGGCGCCGAGGTTGAGATCCTCGGCCTCAACGAGGCGAGCGCGACGCTGGTCGACAAGCTCGCCATCCACGACAAGCCCGGCGCGACCGACCTGGTCGCCGGGCACTGAGGACGCGGCGGGAGGAAGCGATGAACACCATTCTGGCCTGCATCGACGGGTCGATCTACGGCACCAGCGTCTGCGGCCATGCCGCCTGGGCGGCGCAGCGCCTCGGCGCACCGGTGGACGTCCTGCACGCGCTGGGGCGGCGCGAGGTGCCCTCGACGCTCTACGACTTCTCGGGGGCCCTCGAGTTCGGGGCGCGCGAGACGCTGCTGACCGAACTCGCCGAACTCGACGCGCAGAAGGCCAAGCTCGCGGGCGAGCGGGGCCGGGTGATGGTCGAGCAGGCGGTGAAGCGGCTGCGCGCGTCCGGGGTCGGCGAAGTGCACGAGCGGCTGCGGCATGGCGACCTCAGCGATGCCATCGCCGAGCTCGATCCGCAGACGCGGCTGGTGGTGATCGGCAAGCGCGGCGAGGCCGCCGACTTCGCCAAGGGCCATCTCGGCTCCAACCTGGAGCGGGTGATCCGCACGAGCCGCAAGCCGCTGCTCGTCGCCTCCCGTGCCTTCCGGCCGGTGGAGCGCTTCATGGTCGCCTTCGACGGCGGCCGCAGCTCGCACGCGATCATCGAGCGCCTGGCCGACAGCCCGCTGCTCGCCGGCCTGCCCTGCCACCTGTTCATGGTCGGCGAGGCCGCCGGCGATCCCGGCGAGCGGCTGCGCCAGGCGCAGCAGCGCCTCGTCGGCGCCGGCTACCAGGTGAGCGTCGGGGTCGGGGAGGGCGAGCCGGAAGCCGCGATCGCCGAACGGGTCGAGCGCGACGGCATCGGCCTTCTCGTCATGGGCGCCTACGGCCATTCGCGCATCCGCCACCTCATCGTCGGCAGCACCACCACGGCGCTGATCCGCGCGACGACCGTGCCGGTGCTGGTGGTGCGGTGAGGGCCTGAAAGCGCCGATGCCCGAGACGGCGGCATCGTCTGCCTTTGGATTGTGCGACGGCTTGACCGGGAACCTTGAGCCGCGCATGCTGTTGCGACTGGGCACCGTGGAAAACCGTCGGCTTTGCCGATAGCCAAGTGGAGGACCCCATGGCCTGGAAGAAACCTGCAGTGACCGAAGTCTGCGTCGCGATGGAAATCAACGGCTACATGCCGATTGAATTCTGATTGAGCGTCGCATCCGATGATGGCAGGCGGGGAATTCCCCGCCTGCGCGTCGTCGTCCTGGGGTCGGCGGCGGGCGGCGGATACCCGCAGTGGAACTGCCGCTGTCGGGTCTGTGCGCTGGCATGGTCGGGCGACACCCGCGTGGCGGTGCGCACGCAGTCGTCCATCGCCGCGACCGCGGACGGCGAGCACTGGCTTCTGATCAACGCATCCCCGGATCTGCGACAGCAGATCATCGATACGCCCGCGGTGGCTCCGGCTGCGATGGCCGATGTATCGTCCCGTCATTCGCCGCTGCGCGCGGTGCTCCTGACGAACGGCGACGTCGATCACGTGGCGGGACTTCTGACGCTGCGGGAGCGCCAGCCTTTGACGCTCCATGCCACGGGCGAAGTTCTGCAGGTGCTGGCGGACAACCCGATCTTCGGCGTCCTCGATCCCACGCTCGTGGCGCGCCGCGCGGCTCGGCTCGACGAGACCTTCGAGCCCGTGCCTGGACTGTCGGTGACCCTGTTTGCGGTGCCCGGCAAGGTGCCGCTGTATCTGGAAGGTGAGTCTGTGGACGTCGGCTCCGAAGGCGAGATGACGGTCGGCGTCCGGCTCGAGGCCAGGGGGCGGACCGCGCACTACATCCCCGGCTGCGCTGCGGTGACCGAACGTCTGCGCGAGCGGATTGCCGGGACCGACCTTTTGCTGTTCGACGGGACGGTGTTCGAGGACGACGAGATGCGGCAGGCGGGCGTCGGCGAGAAGACCGGTCGACGGATGGGACACCTTCCGATCGCGGGCTCCGACGGCAGCCTCCTCGCGCTGGCCGATGCCGATGTCGGTCGACGGATCTACATCCACATCAACAACACCAACCCCATCCTGATCGAGGACTCGCCCGAGCGCCGGATCGTGGAGGAGGCCGGCTGGGAGGTGGCGCGGGACGGTATGGAGTTGCGGCCATGACGGAGCTGAACGAGCGCGCGCTGATGTCGCCGGACGACTTCGTGGCGGCGGTGCGGGCCATCGGTGCCGAGCGCTACCACCACCTGCACCCGTTTCATCGCCTGTTGCATGCCGGGCGGCTTGAAAAGCCGCAGGTGCAAGCCTGGGCCCTCAATCGCTACTATTACCAGTCGCAGATCCCCATCAAGGACGCACATATCCTGGCGCGGTTGCCGACTGGCGCGCTGCGGCGCGAATGGCGCCGCCGGATCATCGACCACGACGGTGAAGGCGAGACGCGCGGCGGCATCGACAAGTGGATCGCGCTCGCCGAAGGCGTCGGGCTCGACCGCGACCTCGTCGTCTCCGGAGAGGGTATCCTGCCCGGCACACGCTTCGCGGTGGACGCCTACGTGCATTTCGTGCGCGAGCGTTCGCTGCTCGAGGCGATCGCCTCGTCGCTGACCGAGCTCTTCTCGCCCGACATCATCGGCGAGCGGGTGCGCGGCATGCTGGAGCACTATCCCTTCGTCACCCGCGAGACGCTCGCCTATTTCGACAAGCGGCCGGGACAGGCCAAGGCGGATTCCGACTTCGCGCTCGCCTATTGCGTCGAGCACGCGCGGCGACGCGAGGACCAGGAGGCCGTGCTCGACGCGCTCCGTTTCAAGTGTGCCGTCCTGTGGAGCCAGCTCGACGCGCTGCACTACGCCTATGTCGAGCCGGGCCACGTGCCGCCGGGCGCCTGGCGGCCGGGGGAGGCGGTCCGATGAGCGCGCTCGCCGACGACTGCGTGCCGACCCTGCCGCGCGGCGTGCGCCTGCGCGAGGATCACGCGCGCGGCGGCACAATCCTCGTCGCACCCGAGCGGATCTTCACCTGCGACGAGATCGCGACCGAGATCCTGAAGCGCTGCGACGGTGCCGCGACGCTCGCGGCGATCGTTGCCGATCTTTCCGCGACCTTCACGGTCGGCAGCGACCAGATCCGACCGGACGTCGAGGAGCTTCTGATAAACCTGCGCGACAAGCAGATGGTGACGCTATGAACGAGATCGTCACGCCGACGCCGTCGGCCGGCCCTGCCGCCGCGACGCCGATCGCCACGCCGCCGCCGCTCGGCCTCCTCGCCGAGCTGACGCACCGCTGCCCGCTGCGCTGCCTCTACTGCTCCAACCCGCTCGAACTCGACGCCCGCTCGGCAGAACTCGACACCGACACCTGGAAGCGGGTGTTCTCCGAGGCGGCCGCGCTCGGCGTCATCCACGTGCACCTCTCCGGCGGCGAGCCGACGGCGCGCAAGGACATCGTCGAGCTGACCCGCCACTGTGCCGAGGTCGGGCTTTACACCAACCTCATCACGTCAGGCATCGGCGTCTCCGATGCGACGCTGGACGCGCTTTACAAGGCTGGTCTCGACCATGTGCAGCTGTCGCTGCAGGGCGCGGACGAGGGCACGACGGAGGCGGTCGGCGGATATCGCGGCGGCTTCGAGCGCAAGGCGGCCTTCGCGCGCAAGGTGGTGGAGCGCGGCTTTCCGCTGACGCTGAACGCGGTGATCCATCGCTTCAACATCCATCAGGTTCCGGCGCTGATCGAGGCGGCCGTCGCCTGGGGCGCCAAGCGGCTGGAGATCGCCCACACCCAGTATTACGGCTGGGCGCTGAAGAACCGTGGGCAGCTGATGCCGGCCCGCGCCGACGTCGACCGGACGATCGTCGAGGTCGAGGCGGCGCGCGAGCGCCATCGCGGCGTTCTGACGATCGATGCGGTGTTTCCGGATTACTACGCGCGCTTCCCGAAGCTGTGCAACGGCGGCTGGGGCGCACGCGTGATGAGCGTGACGCCGGCGGGGCTCGTGCTGCCATGCCATGCGGCTCAGACGATCCCGCATCTGCGCTTCGCCTCGGTGCGTGACACCGCGCTCGCCGACATCTGGGCCAGCGACCCGGCTTTCGAGGCCTATCGCGGGACGGCCTGGATGAAGGAGCCCTGCCGCAGCTGCGAACGCAAGCATGTCGACTACGGCGGCTGCCGCTGTCAGGCACTGGCGCTGACGGGCGATGCGGCCAATGCCGACCCGGCCTGCGTGAAGTCCGAGTTCCACACGATGCTCTCCGACCTCGCGGTGATCGAGGCAGAAGCAACGCCCGATCGGGCGGAGGCCTCCTATCGCATGTTTCGTAAGGATAGCTGACGTCTTGGCCGCCCCTGCAGTGCGATCTGCAGACGGAAGACCTTCGCGCTGCAGCAACGGCTGTATCGGTCTTATCCTAACGTCATAGCCGCGGCACCTTGCCGCATCTTCCGCATTCACCTACGCTGATCTGACCGGAGGCGGGTTGGGAGGCCCGCTGACGGTGCGTGACGCCTGCGTCCTGGGAGGGGCGCAGGCGCGGGCGGACCGCGTGACGCGCCGCCCCCGGACCCGAGTGCTGAAGGCGCCGGCCGCTCGACGCTTCGAGCCCTGGAAGGGCCGTTCAGGTGAAGCAACGGGCGCGGTGGCGTGTCCGGATGGGAGGAAACAAGAATGGCTGACACGCAGACCGAATCCGTTCACCGCAAGCCGGTCGACCGCCGTGCCTTCCTGCGCACCGGCCTCGTCGGCGGCGGTGCCGTCGCCGCCTCCACGCTTGGCGCGCCGGCCGTGCTGGCCCAGGCGCCGCTGGTCGTGAAGATGCAGACCTCCTGGCCCGCCTCCGACGTCTGGCAGGAGATGGCCGGCCAGTACGTCAAGCGGGTGGAGACGATGTCCGGCGGGCGGATCAAGATCGATCTTCTGCCGGCCGGCGCGGTCGTCGGCGCCTTCCAGGTGCTCGACGCGGTCAACGACGGCGTCCTCGATGCGGCCCACTCGGTGTGCGCCTACTGGTACGGCAAGAACAAGGCCGCCTCGCTGTTCGGCACCGGCCCGGTCTTCGGCGGCAATCCGACCACGATGCTCTCCTGGTTCTACCAAGGCGGCGGGCGCGAGCTCTACCGCGAGCTGACCCAGGACAACATGGGCCTCAACATCGTCGGCCTGCTCGGCTTCCCGATGCCCGCCCAGCCCTTCGGGTGGTTCACCAAGCCGGTGGCCGGCGCCGGCGACATCAAGGGCCTGAAGTACCGCACCGTCGGCCTGGCGGCGGACCTGATGCAGTCCATGGGCATGAGCGTCGCCCAGCTGCCTGGCGGCGAGATCGTGCCGGCGATGGAGCGCGGGGTGATCGACGCCTTCGAGTTCAACAACCCGTCCTCCGATCGGCGCTTCGGCGCGCAGGACGTCGCCAAGAACTATTATCTCGGTTCCTACCACCAGGCGTCGGAGGCCTTCGAGTTCCTGTTCAACAAGGACTTCCTGGACGATCTCGACGACGACCTGCGGGCGATCATGGAGTACGGGGTCGAGGCGGCCTCGACCTACAACACCGCCTTCGCACTCGACAACTATTCGGCCGATCTCGCGGCGCTGCGCGACGAGGACGGGGTAAAGATCCAGCAGACGCCGAAGGACATCCTGTCGGCGCAGCTCGAGGCCTGGAGCGCGATGATCCCGCAGCTGGAAAGCGATCCCTTCATCAAGAAGGTGCTCGACAGCCAGCGCGCCTGGGTGGAGCGCGTCACCTACTACGAGCTCCTGAACGCGCCGGACTACCGGCTGGCCTACGAGCACTTCTTCCCGGGGAAGCTTCCGACCTGAGCGGTCTCATCCGGTCCCCTTCCGGCGGCGCCGACGGGCGCTGCCGGACCCGCCTTCGGGGCTTTGCACCCTGCGTTACGACGGGACGTCCATGCTCTCCTTCATCCGCTTCGCCGACGCGCTGTCGGCGGCCTTCGGCAAGGCGTTCGCCTGGCTGATCATCCTGATGACCTTCGGCACCAGCTACGAGGTCTTCGTCCGCTACGTCCTGAACAGCCCGACGCCCTGGGCCTTCGACGTGTCCTTCATCATGTACGGCACGCTGTTCATGATGGGCGGCGCCTACACGCTGTCGCGCGGCGGCCACGTGCGCGGCGACTTCCTCTACCGGATGTGGCCGCCCCGCACGCAGGCGGCGGTCGACCTCGTCCTCTACCTGATCTTCTTCTTTCCCGGCGTGACGGCACTGATCGCCGCCGGCTGGAAGTATGCCAGCCGCTCCTGGCGCTACGGCGAGGTGAGCGCCAACAGCCCGGCCGGCATCCCGATCTTCCAGTTCAAGACGGTGATCGTGGCGGCCGGCATCCTCCTCTTCATCCAGGGAATCGCCGAAGTCCTGCGCGCCGTCCACTGCCTGCGCACCGGCGTCTGGCTGCGCGGCGACGGCGACGTCGAGGAGACCGAAGACGCAATGATGCGCCAGGCGAGCGCGGCGGAAGGCGACGCACACCCATGACCGACCCGCAGATCGCCCTCGCCATGCTGGGGCTCTTCATCCTCCTCGTCTTCCTCGGCTTTCCCATCGCCTTCACCCTGATGGCGATGGGCATCGGCTTCGGCTACTACGCCTATTTCGACGCGCCGCGGATGTGGCGCGGCTTCAACCGGCTCGACGAGACCGCCTCGACCTTCGATTCGATCTCGCTCTGGATCGACGGCTTCCTCAACAACCGCGTCTTCGACCTCTTCATCAACCAGACCTACACGGTGATGTCGAACGAGGTGCTGACCGCGGTGCCGCTGTTCCTGTTCATGGGCTACGTGGTCGAGCGGGCCAACATCGTCGACCGGCTGTTCTCGACGCTGAACGTCGCTGCGCGCCGGATCCCCGGCTCGATGGGCGTCGCGGCGCTGATCACCTGCGCGCTGTTCGCGACGGCCACAGGCATCGTCGGTGCGGTGGTGACGCTGATGGGGCTGCTGGCGCTGCCGGCGATGCTGAAGGCGCGCTACGACCATTCCTTCGCGGCCGGCATCATCTGCGCCGGCGGCACGCTCGGCATCCTGATCCCGCCCTCGATCATGCTGATCGTCTATGCGGCGGCCTCGGGCGTCTCGATCGTGCGGCTCTATGCCGGCGCCATGCTGCCCGGCCTGATCCTCGTCGGCCTCTATCTCGTCTATGTCGTCGGCCGCTCGATCCTGCAGCCTTCGGCCGCGCCGCGCCCGACGGTCGAGGAGGTGCCGCCGGTCCCGATCGGCCGGATGATCGGCATGATCGTCACCTCGTTCCTCCCGCTTGCCCTGCTGATCCTCGCCGTGCTCGGCTCGATCCTCTTCGGCCTGTCGACGCCGACCGAGGCGGCGGCGATCGGCGCGCTCGGCGGCATCGTGCTGGCGCTCGCCTACCGGGCGCTGTCGTTCCAGCGCCTGCGCGAGTCGGTCTACCTGACCATCCGCACCACGGCGATGGTGTGCTGGCTCTTCGTCGGCTCCTACACCTTCTCCTCGGTCTTCTCCTATCTCGGCGGCGAGCGAGTGATCGCCGAGTTCGTCGGCGGCCTCGACCTGACGCCGCTGCAGTTCCTGCTGCTCGCCCAGCTGATCATCTTCCTGCTCGGCTGGCCGCTCGAGTGGTCGGAGATCATCATCATCTTCGTGCCGATCTTCCTGCCGCTCCTGAAGATCTTCGACATCGATCCGCTGTTTTTCGGGGTCCTCGTCGCGCTGAACCTGCAGACCTCGTTCCTGACCCCGCCGATGGCGATGTCGGCCTACTATCTGAAGGGCATCGCGCCGCCGGAGGTGCGGCTGACCCAGATCTTCGCCGGCGTCCTGCCCTTCCTGGCGATGGTCTTCATCGCCATGACCATCGTCTATCTCGCGCCGCAGGCGGTCTATGCGCTGCCGGAGATGTTCTATGACCGCTGATCCCCGGCTTCTCGATGCGCCCGTCGGGCTTCTCCTGGATCGGCTTTCGACGGGGGCGTTGCGCGCGGGCGAGCTCGCCGAGGTCCTGATCGCCCGGCTGTCCGCGGAGGGCGCGGCCGGGCTTGCCTGGCACGATCCGGAGCATCTGCGGCGGCAGGCGCAGCATCTCGACGCGCAGCGGCTGCGCGGGCGGCCGATCGGCGCGCTGCACGGACTGCCGGTGGCGGTCGAGGACGGGATCGACACGGCGCGCATGCCGACGGGGCAGGGCCTCGCCGCGCTCAGGGACCGCGTTCCGGAAGAGGACGCCGCCCTCGTCGCAGGGCTGCGTCGGGCGGGCGCGGTGATCGTCGGCAAGGCGAAGCCGCGGTTGCCCGGGCTGTCGACCGAGCCGGTGTCGAGCGGGCCAGCGCTTTCCGGTGACTTAGGTGTCGCCGGCGAGAGTCTGACGGTGCCGACGGCCGAGGGGGTGCCGGCCGGGCAGCGTCCAGCGAGCCGCCAGCCGCCGGGTCTCGTGGCGGCGCTCGCCGCGCGTCAGGCCGTCTTCGGCGTCGGGGCCGACGCGGACGGCAGCCTTACCGTCGCCGCGGGCCAGCACGATCTCGTTGCGTTGCGCCCGACGCCGGGCCTGATCGATCGTGCCGGCATCCTGCCGGTCGCGCCCGGCCTCGACGCGGCATGCGTCGTCGCAGCCGACCTCGACGCGGCGGCGCGCCTCGCCGACGGGCTTTGCGGCACGTCGTCGGACCTGCTGCCTGCGCCACCGCCTCGGCTCGCCGAAGCGGCGGCGGGCCGGCCACCGGTGGCGCCGACGCTTGGCTTCCTCTCGCTGCCGGGGATCGCCGGCGACGCGGCGGGCGCCGAGGCCCACGACGCGCTGTGCGACATTCTCGGCAGCGGCGCCTTCGCCGCGCGCCTCCCCGCGCCATTCGCGCAAGCCGGGGAACAGATGCGGCGGGTGCTGGCGGCTGAGGCGGCGCACGCCCTGGCGCCCATCCGCCGGCGCTTCGAGACGTCGCTGCCGGCCCGCACGCTGGCGCTGATCGAGGCGGGGGCGGCGATTCGCGCCGGCGACTATCTCGCCGCGCTCGACTGGCGACGCGTGCTGCGCGCGGGGCTCGAGAACGCACTCGAACGCTGCGACGTCCTCGTTCTTCCGGACGGACCCGCACTCGCGGTCTTCCTCGGCCTGCCGCTCGTGACGCTGCCGCTGCTGCAGGACGCGAGTGGGCGGCCGGTCGCGGTGCACCTCGCGGCGCGGGCGGGCGAGGATGCGCGGCTGGTGCGCACGGCAGCCTGGCTGCAGACCGTGCTCAAGCGCCTGGAGGTGGCAGCATGACGCTCGAACGGTTCCTCACCCTTCTCGCCTTCGCGGTGTTCTGCGGCTTCCTCGCGATCCTGATGCTCTGGGTGCCTCGGCTCGATCTCGGTGCGGTGGTCGTCGTCGCCGTGCTTCTGTGCGGCTACGACCTGTTCCGCCACCGGCCGCCGAACGGCCGGTAAAACTCGAGCTGCTCAGAGGGCTTAACGAGAACTCAGGAGCGGTGGGATGGTGCCCAGGGGCGGAATCGAACCACCGACACTGCGATTTTCAGTCGCATGCTCTACCAACTGAGCTACCTGGGCATCACGCTGCGGAGGCGCCGCCTGGTGGGGCGTCTCGCTCGCGAGTCCGGGCCTTATAGAGAAGCCTTTCGGGGCTGTCCAGCCTTCGTTCGAACTGCACGGACTCGGGTTCACGAGCTCGCTCGAAGCAGCCCTCGCACGCGGCCTCTTCACCAGGACGGTTGCCGGTGCGATGTCCTGCGGCCGGGGCGAGGCGGTCCGTGAAACTGCCTTTCGCCAGGCTGGCCAGGATGAGCGCCAACGCCTTGCGCTTACGGAAGGTCTATGGCAAAAGCCGCCGCGTCGCTTCGGCGAGCTGCGGTAGCTCAGTGGTAGAGCACTCCCTTGGTAAGGGAGAGGTCGAGAGTTCAATCCTCTCTCGCAGCACCAGCGTCGTTTCCTCAGATCTGTCGGCCGACTGAACGCGTGTTTTCGCGTGGGTCGATGCCGTTGCGTCAGCGGTCGGCCGAACGCTCGTCCGGGCTCTTTTCCTTCGGCTTCACCGTCGAGCGCACGACCATGAACTTGTTGAGGACATCGAACCAGAAGGGTCCGCCGAGCATGATGGCCAGAGCAGTGATGACCCAGCCGAACGGCATCAGGAACAGGGAGCCGGCCTTCTGGCAGTCGTCCGTCCCCGTGTCGCCGCCCTTCGACGCGGCCCGTGAGGGGCAGAACTGGGGATAGGGGACCGGACCAGGTGTCGTCGACCACCGCCAGCCCAGGGGCAGGCCGAGATCCTGGAGCGCTCCGGACAGGGCCCCGAGATCGGCGCCGACGGGAGCGTCGGCGGCGGTGCCGGCATCGCCGGGCGCAGCCGGGGCGCCTGCACCCGGCAGGTCCGCGATGCCCCGTGCCCGCACGCTTTCCGCTTGCGCGACGACAGCGGCGCGCAGCGTCTCGTCACGCAGCAGCTTGTCGGCGATCGCGAAGGCATCGACGTTGAAGACGATTGCCGCCCCGAGGCCGATGCCGAGCATCCAGCGCCCGCTGGTGCGCGTGTACCAGCCGGAGACACGGTCCATCGTGCCGTCGAACCACTCTTCCAGCGTCTTGCGAAGCCGGTCCATGTCTCCGCCGACGGCATTCAGCATGGTCAGGACGACCTCCTGCACCTCGTTGCGCGGCTCGGTCTTGCGCAGGGCAGCCTCGAGCTCGGCGAGCGAGAGCGCGCGGCCGTTGTCCAGCGTGGAGGCGGCGACGTCGAGGACGGCGAGGGCGAAGCTCTGTCGTGGGATGTAGGAGGGAAGGTTGCCGGGCTTGCCGTCCAGCGTCACGCGCCCGCCCTGCGGCGTGTGGCGGTAGGTGCCCTCGTAGAGCGCGACGATCATGGGATGGCCATAGAAGGCCTCGACCAGTTCGCGGCGATTGCCGAGGATCTGGCGCACGCCCCTTTCGAGGTTCGTGGAGCGCGTCTGGAACCAGTTCTCGATGAGTTCGCGAAGGGCGGTCGCGATCAGGCTCATGAACAGGAAGACCAGCGCGAGGCCGATACCTGTCTCGATCAGGGTGCCGAACATGACGAAGCCCGTCTCCGTGCCGACGCGATGGTTTGAACATCTTACGTTGCGTCAGAAAATGCAATCGGAAGTCGTTCTTCGTGGTGTTTGAACGTCTTGAGACACGGCGGTCGGTACGCGTCGCGCGATCTGTCGCGGCCCGCGCCGGAACTCCGCCGGAGTACGACCGTTCCCGCCCCGGTAGCACCGGCCGCCGAGGCGCGGCCACCCTCGTCGTCGCTGCCGCAACGAAGGGAGATCGACCATGCAGCGAAGCGAGCGCACATCCGAGCCGGTGGTGAAAGACTACCATCATCCGACCGGCGGCTGGGGCTCGCTCAAATCGGTCGCCCGCTATGCCTTCCGCGAGAAGCTGGCGCTGTCGACGATCTGGCAGACTCTGTGGCGGCAGAACAAGCCGGGCGGCTTCATGTGCGTGTCCTGCTCCTGGGCCAAGCCTGCCGAGCCGCATCCTGCCGAGTTCTGCGAGAACGGCGCCAAGGCGACGATCTGGGAGCAGACCAAGAAGCGCTGCGACCGCGCCTTCTTCGCCAAGCACACGCTGACCGAGCTGCTGGGTTGGGACGACCATGCGCTGGAGAAGCAGGGGCGGCTGACGACGCCGATGCGCTACGACCGCTCGCTCGACCAGTACGTGCCGGTGACCTGGGAGGCTGCGTTCAAGGAGATCGGCGCCGAGCTTCAGGCGCTCGACCCGACGTCGGTCGTCTTCTACGCCTCCGGCCGCGCCTCGCTCGAGGCCTCGCACATGTATCAGTTGTTCGCCCGCATCTATGGCTCGAACAACCTGCCCGACTCCTCGAACATGTGCCACGAATCGACCTCGGTCGGCCTGCCGCAGTCGATCGGCGTGCCGGTCGGCACAGTCACGCTCGCCGATTTCGAAGCGTGCGACATGATGTTCTTCTTCGGCCACAACACCGGGACCAACGCGCCGCGGCTGCTGCACCCGGTGCAGGAGGCGCGCAAGCGCGGCGTGCCGGTGGTGACCTTCAACCCGCTGCCCGAGCGGGGCCTGATGCGGTTCAAGAACCCGCAGTCGCCGGTCGAGATGCTCTCGCCCGACGCCGGGACGAAAATGTCGAGCGAGTATTTCCAGGTGAAGGGCGGCGGTGACCTCGCCGCGATGACCGGGATCGCCAAGGCGGTGTTCGCACTGGACGACGCGGCCAAGGCCGCGGGCCGGGAGCGGGTGCTCGACGTCGACTTCATCGCCGAGCACTGCCACGGCTTCGACGAGTTCGAGGCCTTCGTGCGCCGGCAGGAGTGGAGCGACATCGAGCGCTGCTCCGGCCTCAGCCGCGCCGAGCTCGAGGATGTCGGCCGGGTCTATGCGCGCTCGAAGAAGGTCATCGCCAATTACGGTATGGGGCTCACCCAGCACCGGCACGGCGTGAAGAACGTGCAGATGCTGGTCAACCTCCTGCTGATGCGGGGCAATATCGGCAAGTTGGGCGCCGGCATCTCGCCGATCCGTGGCCATTCCAACGTGCAGGGTCAGCGCACGGTCGGCATCTCGGAAAAGCCCAAGCTCGTGCCGCTCGACAAGCTGGCGCAGCTCTACAAGTTCGAGCCGCCGCGCGAAAAGGGGCTCGACACCGTGGAGGCCTGCGAGGGCATCATCGGCGGCTCGGTGAAGGGCTTCGTGGCGCTCGGCGGCAACTTCATCCGGGCCGTACCCGAGACGCAGAAGATGGAGGAGAGCTGGCGCCGCCTGCGCCTGTCCGTCCAGATCGCCACCAAGCTGAACCGGAACCACCTGATTCCCGGCGAGGTGACCTATCTTCTTCCCTGCCTTGGCCGGATCGAGCGCGACGACCAGGCGAGCGGGCCGCAGACCGTTTCGATCGAGGATTCGACCGCCTGCATCCACGGCTCGAAGGGCTGGCGCCCGCCGGCGTCCCCGGAACTCCTGTCCGAGCCGAAGATCGTCGCCGAACTCGCCAAGGCGACCGTCGCCGGCAAGGCCGACGTGCCCTGGGACGCCTGGGTCGCAGACTATGCGCTGGTGCGCGATGCGATCGAGCGTGCCTATCCGGACGACTTCAGGGACTTCAACAAGCGCTTCCTGACGCCGGGCGGGTTCCACCGCGACCTCGCCGCCTGCAAGCGGGTGTGGAAGACCGACACCGGCAAGGCGAACTTCCTGACGCCCGAGAGCTTCGACGTCGATCCGGACATCCACACCGACGGCATGAACGTCCTGAAGTTGATCACGCTGCGCTCCAACGACCAGTTCAACACCACGGTCTACGGCTATGACGACCGGCTGCGCGGCGTGCACGGCTCGCGCCTGGTGCTCCTGATGAACGAGGCCGACATGGATCGGTTGGGCTTCGAGGACCAGGATCTCGTCAGCGTCGAGACCCACGCCGACGACGGCGTCGAGCGGCGGATGGAGAATCTGCGGGTGCACAAGTTCTCGATCCCGAAGGGCAATGTCGGCGGCTACTATCCCGAGCTCAACCGGCTGATCCCGCTCTGGCATCACGAGAAGGAAGCGCATGTGCCGGCGGCGAAATCGGTGCCGGTCCGCGTCCTGCGCGCCTGAGGAAGGACTGGCTATGTCGGAGATCGGTCGGCCGCGGCCGGATACGGACGTCAATACCAGCATCGGCTCGATCAACGACGCGGGCGAGGAGGGCTTGCACCAGCCGGTGGAGCCGAGCCTTCCCGATGCGGCCGCGGGTGCCGACCAGCTCGTCGACGAAGTCCTCGAGAACCCCGACGGGAATGTTGAGGGCGACGAGACCGGGATCGAGCGGAGCGCGCAGTCTCACCAGCAGGCTGATCTCGCCTGAGCCGCTTCTGCCCGGAGCGTCCGGCCGTGTCGCGGCGGATCCATCGTGTCCGGCCCGTCCGGTGAGCCTTTGGCAACCATATCGCCGCTAGACTGGCGCCCGGACCGATCGACCGGGTGGAGTGGGAATGGGCAGACTGATCGCCGTGACGGGGTGGCTGGTGGCGGGCAGTCTCGCCGCCGCGAACCTGCCGACCGACGCCCTTCCGGGCAAGACTTGGGTGCCGCGTTCGCTCTCCCGCCTTCCCGATACCGTGGGCGCCATGGCGGCGAGCGGCTGGTCGCGCGTCACCGGACGGGGCGCGCCCGCACCCCGCATGGCGCGCACGGCGCCGGCCCGTGCTCCGGATGCCGTCGAGGTGCCCTCGCGTCGCCCCGATGCCATTCGAACCGCGGCCATCAGGCGCGACGTCGAGCTGGCGCGGCCGGCGCCGGCCGCGGTAACGGGTCCGGCAGACGACGTCGACCCGCCGCTGCCGCGCAGCCGGCCGCGGGCCGTCCGCATGCAGCCGGTCCGTCCGCAGCCGCAGGGCTCGTCGGCTTTGATCGTGCCGCAGCGTCTGCCGCCGGGTGCCATCCCGCAGGCGGGTGTCGCGGCATCGGCCGGGCCGGAGCTGTCGCGCCGCAGCCGCATGCCGCAGATCCAGACAACGGGTGGAGCAACGGCGGCTGTCGCTGCCGCCGGCGGCAGCCTGCACGCCAAGATCGACTTGCCGATGCGGAGCGGCCCGGCACCCGAAAAGTCCGTGGTCTCCGTTCTGGACAAGGCGGAGGCCGTCGAGGTGCTGGGCAAGAGCGGAGCCTGGACGCGCGTCCGTTCGACCCGCAGCGGGCGCACCGGGTGGGTGCTCACGGCCGACCTCGACACGGCGCCCGTCGGCGGCAGCCTGCCGCCGCCGGAGGTGATGGCCATCATGCAGCGCTGAGGGCGTTCGCCGCTGCAAGCGCACCGGCGGGACGCCAGCTCCGCATCCGCCCCGGTTGAGCTCCCGTCGATCTTCGGCCAAGGTGCGGCGCTGGCCGGGCGATTCCCCCGGCCTGCGACGATCGGGGAGGGGACATGACGGATCTGTGGCGCAAGCTCTTCGAGGATGGCGAGATGCAGGGCTTCATGCGCCTCTGCGCCTTCATCGCCGCCTATGTCCTGATCTTCGGGCTGATCTTCGCATTTATCCACGCCTGATGCCCGCGCGCCAGCACCCGCGCCCGGTTCCGCCGCGGCGCGAAATGCCGTAAGGCGCGGTGCCGCATCGAGATCGCCCGATGGCGCGGCGATCGGGACGGCGGAGGTATCGTGGCGCTCAACACCTTCATTCTCACGCTCTCCTGCGTCGATCGGCCGGGCATCGTCGCGGCGGTGACGACCGAGCTCGCCGCCAACGGCGCCAACATCGCCGAGTCCAGCCAGTTCTGGGACCGGCGGACCGACCGCTTCTTCATGCGCATCGGCTTCACCGCGCCGGAGGGGACGAGCCGGGAGCAGCTGGAGCGCGCGCTGCAGCCGGCGGTGACGCGCTTCGACATGAAGACCGCGCTGGTCGCCGAGGCGCGAGTGCCACGCATCGTCATCATGGTGTCGAAGTTCGACCATGCCCTGCAGCACCTCCTCTACCAGATCCGCGTTGCCTGGCTGCGGGCGGAGGTCGCGGCGATCGTGTCGAACCACGAGGACGCGCGGTCGACCGCCGAGGCGCAGGGCATTCCCTTCCACCACTGGCCGGTGACGCGCGACACCAAGGCCGAGCAGGAGGCGCGGCTCATCGACCTCGTGCAGAGCGCCGAGGTCGATCTCGTCATACTCGCCCGCTACATGCAGGTGCTGTCCGACACCCTGTCGAACCGCCTCTTCGGCAAGGTGATCAACATCCACCACTCGTTCCTGCCGAGCTTCAAGGGCGCCAAGCCCTATCACCAGGCGCACGAGCGCGGGGTGAAGCTGATCGGGGCGACGGCGCACTACGTCACGCCCGACCTCGACGAGGGGCCGATCATCGAGCAGGAGACCGAGCGCGTCACCCATGCGCTGAGCGCGGACGATCTCGTCGCGGTCGGCCGCGACATCGAGGCGCGGGTGCTGGGGCGCGCCGTCAAGCTGCACCTCGAGAGCCGGGTGATGCTGAACGGCAAGAAGACGGTGGTCTTCGGCTGAGCCGCCCGTCGCATCTTCTCTCGTGGCGCCGACGGCTCTAATCTTCCGGCGGGCACCGGGAGGAACGACATGAGATCAATGGTTGCGCGGGTTCTCGCCGCTGCGCTTCTCGCTGCCGGCCTGACGGCGGCGGCCCGTCCCGCATCGGCCGCCGAGGACTATCCGACGGTCGCCACCGCCGACTACGTCTTCGCCTGCATGCAGACGAACGGCAGCACCCACCAGGCGATGGAGCGCTGCTCCTGCTCGTTCGACGTGGTCGCCTCGATCCTGCCCTACACGCGCTACGAGGAGGCCTCGACCTTCCTCAGCCTCGGTCAGGTGCAGGGCGAGAACGGCTCGCTGTTCCGCTCGACCGCCGAATCGAAGGCGGCGATCGGCGATCTGCGCCGGGCGCAGGCCGAGGCCGAAATCCGCTGCTTCGAGTGAGGCGGGGCGAGACGCTGCCGGCGCCTCAGGAGGCGTCGGCCGGGAAATCGTGCGCGAAGGTCATGTTTTCGGTGTCGACCGCCTTCACGTGGAAGGGCTCCGGCGTGTCCGCCCGATAGTCGAAGCGGAAACTCGGGTCCTCCGAGATCGAGATGCCGCCCTCCATCGTGAAGAGCGTGCGCTCGCCCCGTGCCACCGTCAGCTCGGTGATGAAATGCGCGGGAATGTAGAGCAGCGTCACCTGATCCTTCTGCAGGCCCGAATTGTTGGGATGACGGATCATCAGCTGCGCCTCGTCGCGGGTGCCGCCCGAGCCCTCGGCCGCGCCGAAGCGGCGCAGCTTCATCTGGCCGATGCTCCTGGCCGCGGCCGCCGGGTCCTTGGAGGCCGGCGCGGCGCAGCCGCCGGCCGCCTTTACGTAGCGGCTGGTGACGTAGAGCGTGCCGTCGTCCGCTTCGCCGACGAGATGGATGTCGGTATAGGCGTTGACCCGCACGCGGGTCTCGATCCGGGTCACCCCGGCGCCGTCGCCGAGGGTGAAGCTCGCGGCGACCGGCGCCGGATTGTGGTCGATCACCAGCGTCAGCTTGCGGATGTGCCGGGTCGGATCGACCGACAGCGTGACCGGGACGAGGGCCGGGTCAGCAGCGCGCGCCGGCGCCTCGAGGCTGACGATGCCGGTGCCGTCCTGCATCGGCTTGCCCTCGAAGACATCGGTGACCAGCCCCTGCCAGACCTCGTCCGCACCCGGCTCGGCCGCTTTCGCGCCGCTCGGCGCACTCATGGCTGCGGCCGTGAGGCCGATGGCGAGGACGGCCGCCATGCGGCTCCGGCCTGTGAAGATCGACTGCGACATCTGACGTCTCCTCCCGAACTTCGGTGCCCCCGATACTCCGTTGTCGACGCTCGCCTATTGCCACTCGAGCTCGGCATAGGCGGCCGTCGCATTGCGTGGGTTGTACGCGTCGAACAGCTGCCAGTTCGCCGCTTCGCTTGCGGCTGCGCTCGCCGCCGCATTCTCCAGCCGGAGTCCGGCGTCGATGTCCGCGTCGAGGTCGCGCTTCAGCGTCTCGAGATAGCGCGCCTCGGGTTCGAGCGCCGCCGGAAACGGCGCGACCGATGGACCATGACCGGGCACCACGCGCGCGGCCGGCAGGGCCTTGAGCGATTCGATGTCCTTCAGCCAGCCGGTGAGGCTGCCGTCGATCACCGGCAGATGCTCCAGAAACACGAGATCGCCGGCAAACAGCGTGCCGCTCGTCGTGTCGAGGACGGTGAGGTCGGTGTTGGTGTGGGCGGTGGGCCAGGTCTGCAGCCGAAGAGCACGGTGCCCGAGGTCGAGCGTCAGGCTGCCGTCGACGCTGCGGTCCGGTGGCAACAGCTCGACGCCCTCGACGAGCGCCGGCCCGAGCTGGTCGCGATAGCTTGCGAGGTAGGTGTCCGATCGCGCCGCCAGCGCGTCGCCCAGTGCGGCGCTGCCGACGATCGTCGCCCCGGCGTCCTTGAAGATGCGGCTGCCGAAGACGTGATCCGGATGCATGTGGGTGAGGATGAGGTAACGGACCGGCTTGTCGGTCACCCGCCGAATGGCGGCGAGGGCCTCGCGGGCGACCGGCAGGCTGCCGCCGGCGTCGATCACCGCCACGGCCTCGTCGCCGACCACAAAGCCGAAATTGGACGTGTCGCCGCGATTCTCGGAGCTCGGCAGCGCGACCGCACCGGCATGGGCATAGACGTGCGGCGCGATCTCGTCGAACGCCAGGGTGTCTTCGGCGCAGGCACACGGGACCGATCCGAAGACGCTCATGAGGACGGCGAGAGCGGCAGGGCCGACGCTCCGCACGCCTTCGATGGGGGTGCACAAAGCCATGCGCTCAACTTAGGCGATGTGCGCTGCACCGGGAACGGTCGCGACGAAAAAGCCGGCGCGACCGCCAGCAAAGCAGCATGTCGTAAGTCAGACATACTGCTTACGGATCGGTGAAGTGAAACTATGGACGCTTGCCGCCCATACGCGCCGACCGTCGTCCTGGCGAAGATCACCGCCCCGCGCGTTGCATGGGAGGTTGGCGGCGCCACTGCGCCACATCGTGGCGAAGCTGACCGGAAGCGCAAATGCTGCTCCCTGTGAGGCTCGGATCTTCACGGATCCGGCCGCCAATCATCTTGGCGCTCTGAAGTAAAGATTTTGCTGCGCTGCCACATTTGTGCGGCGCACAGTATAATTTTTGCATCGCTGCTTGCCAGTTTGCTGCTCTCGTCTTAGCTTGCAGTCATGGTTTCCGGCTTCAAGGTCGCAGGTGTTGGGAGCGCCGGCGGAAAACCTCGAAGGCCACGGTAGGGCGAATTCAACGGTGCCCACCAAGACCCCTATTGGCGGTCGTGACACGCTGCCGGAAACCTTCCCCATTTCGAGAGTCGACGGAACGCGTCCCTATGGCCGCGCTCCCTGTCTTTGACATGGGTTGGGAGGAAGACGATGTACAGGACGATGCTGCGGGCCGCGCTCGCGACAAGCATGATGGTAGGCCTGGCGGGCGGCGCGCTCGCGGCCGACCAGAGCCTCGGTGATCTGGCCAAGGATTCAGCCAACTGGGCGATGCCCACGGGCGATTACGCCAACACGCGCTATTCCGAGCTGGACAAGATCAACAAGGACAACGTCAAGAACCTCGTGCCGGCATGGAGCTTCTCCACCGGCGTGCTGCGGGGCCACGAAGGCAATCCGCTGGTGATCGGCGACACGATGTTCGTGCACACGCCGTTCCCCAACATCGTCTACGCGCTCGACCTGAAGAACGACGGCGCGATCAAGTGGAAATACGAGCCGCGCCAGGATCCGAACGTGATTCCGGTGATGTGCTGCGACACGGTCAACCGCGGCGTCGCCTATGCGCCGGCGCAGGGCGGCCAGCCGGCGCTCATCATCCTGCACCAGGCGGACACCACGCTGGTGGCACTGAACGCCGACAGCGGCGAGCAGGTCTGGTCGGTCCAGGACGGCGACGCGACCAAGGGCGAGACCGGCACGTCCGCGCCGATGGTGGTGGGCGACAAGGTGTTCGTCGGCAACTCGGGGGGCGAGTTCGGCGTGCGCGGCAAGCTGACCGCCTACAACCTGAAGGACGGCTCGCAGGCCTGGCGGGCCTTCTCGACGGGGCCGGACAAGGACATGCTGTTCGATCCGGAGAAGACCACCGCGCTCGGCAAGCCGGTCGGCAAGGATTCGTCGCTGAAGACCTGGGAAGGCGATCAGTGGCAGATCGGCGGCGGCACCACCTGGGGCTGGCTGTCCTATGACCCCGAGCTGAACCTCATCTATTACGGCTCGGGCAACCCCTCGACCTGGAACCCCTCGCAGCGGCCGGGCGACAACAAGTGGTCGATGACCATCTTCGCCCGCGACGCCGACACGGGCATGGCGAAGTGGGTCTATCAGATGACCCCGCACGACGAGTGGGACTTCGACGGCGTCAACGAGATGATGCTCGCCGACATCGACGTGGACGGCAAGCAGCGCAAGATCCTGTTCCATCCGGATCGCAACGGCTTTGCCTACACGCTCGACCGCGAGACCGGCGAGCTGCTGGTCGCCAAGAAGTACGATCCGGCGGTCAACTGGGCGACCGAAGTCGTCATGGACAAGAACTCGGACCAGTACGGCCGGCCGCAGGTGGTGGCGCAGTACTCGACCGAGCAGAACGGCGAGGACACCAACTCGACCGGCATCTGCCCGGCCGCGCTCGGCACCAAGGACCAGCAGCCGAGCGCCTACTCGCCGGACACCGGCCTGTTCTACGTGCCGACCAACCACGTCTGCATGGACTACGAGCCGTTCCGCGTCGCCTACTCGGCGGGCCAGCCCTACGTCGGCGCGACCCTGTCGATGTATCCGGCACCGAACAGCCACGGCGGCATGGGCAACTTCATCGCCTGGGACGCCGCCAAGGGTGAGATCGTCTGGTCGCTGCCCGAGCAGTTCTCGGTGTGGTCCGGCGCGCTCGCGACCAAGGGCGGGATCGTCTTCTACGGCACGCTGGAAGGCTATCTGAAGGCCGTTGACGCCAAGACGGGCGACGAACTCTACAAGTTCAAGACCGCCTCCGGCATCATCGGCAACGTGATGGCCTACGAGCAGGGCGGCAAGGAGTACGTCGCGGTGCTTTCGGGCGTCGGCGGCTGGGCCGGCATCGGCCTCGCGGCGGGCCTCACCGATCCGAACGCCGGTCTCGGCGCCGTCGGCGGCTATGCCTCGCTGTCGAAGTACACGGCGCTCGGCGGCCAGCTGACCGTCTTCACCGTGCCGGACCAGACGGCCTCGAAGTAACGGACGCTTGGTACGACCGAAGCGTCACCCGTTAAAGCGGCGATTCCCCGGGATCGCCGCTTTCCGGAGCCGACGCGAAAGACCTCCCGTCGCGCCGGCTCCGTTGCAGAGCCGGCGCGGCCTTGGGCCCCGCGATCGCCGGGTCCGACGGAATTCAGCTCAGGGCCTTTCGAATGAAGACACTTCTTGTTGCGTTCGCCGGTGCGATCACGCTTCTCGGCGCAAGCCAGGGCTTCGCCCAGACCGCCCCTGCCGGACAAGCGCCGGCCACCGTCGGCCAGGTGGATGCCAGTCCCTCCTCCGACACGAAGAACTTCGGCAACGAGGCGACCGAGGGCGATCTCGGCAAATACACCGATCCGGAAGGCAATCCCGTCTACCACTACGGCGACGACGGCATGGCCGACTACTACACCTGGCGCGGCTACAAGAAGTACACCGCCAACTGCATGCAGTGCCACGGGCCGGATGCGCTCGGCTCGTCCTTCGCGCCGAACCTGACCGAGGAGCTGCAGGCGCTCAGCTACTACGACTTCACCGGCATCGTGGTGAACGGCCAGCAGAACAAGTGGCATCCAAACAATTCGGTGATGCCGGCCTGGGGCGAAGACCCCAACGTGATGTGCTTCCTCGACGCGATCTACATCTACATCCGCGGCCGGGCCGATGGCGTCACGCCGCGCGGCGAGCCGAAGCGGCCGCCGGCCAACAAGCCGGCGCAGGATGCGGAGAATTCGTGTCTCGGCTTCTGAAGATCGCCGCAGGAGCGGGGCGCAGGCGCTCCGCTTCGCCGGTTCTCGCCGCAGCCGTGGCGGGCCTCGCCGCGCTGGTCCTGCCGGGCGCGGCTTCGGCGCAGCAGGATCGCGCCTTCGGCGGCGCGATCGAGCTTGTCGATCCCGACGTCCTTCGGGTCTGCGCCGATCCGAGCAACCTGCCGTTCTCCAACGAGGCCGGCGAGGGCTTCGAAAACAAGCTCGCCGAATTCCTCGCCCCGAAGCTCGGACGCAAGCGCGTCGAGTACACGTTCTTCCCGCAGGCCACCGGCTTCGTTCGCATGACGCTCGGCTCGCGCCGGTGCGACGTGATCATGAGCTACCCCCAGGGCGACGAGCTGGTGCAGAACACCAACGCCTATTACCGCACGGCCTATACGCTGGTCGTGCCGAAGGGCGGGGCGCTGGACGGGGTCGAGACGATCGAGGACCCGCTGCTGAAGGACAAGCGGATCGGCGTCGTCGCCGGGACGCCGCCGGCAAGCTACATGGCCCGCGCCGGGCTGATGGCGAAGGCCAAGCCCTATCCGCTCTTGGTCGACACGCGCATCGACAATTCGGCGCGGCAGATGATCGCCGATCTCAAGGCGGGAACGATCGACGCGGCGATTCTCTGGGGGCCGATGGCCGCCTGGTACACGGCCAAGGCCGGCGGCGACTTCACGCTGACGCCGCTCGTCAAGGAGCCGCGGGGGCCGACGATGGTGTTTCGCATCACCATGGGCGTGCGGCCCTCCGACCAGGAGTGGAAGCGCACCCTGAACACGGTGATCCGCGAGAACCAGCCGGCGATCGACGCGATCCTGCTCGACTACGGAATGCCGCTTCTCGACGAGCAGGACCATCCGATCACCACGGCGGGCGGGACCTCGAAGTGACGCCGGTGCCCGGTGGCGTGCTCCTGGCGATGGCGGCGGCTGTCCTCGCCGCGCCCCAGGGGCACGGGCACGGGCAGGAGCCGCAATCCGCAAGCCGGGCCGTGCGCATCGGCCTCGAACGCGTCGAAGCGGCCACCGCGGGGAGCATCGCGTCTGGCTGGATGGCTAGAGGTGCGCAAGGGTCGACGCTGGGGGCTGCTCCCAATGGTGAGCCGAGGTCGGTGCAGCCCCGCTTCGCGGATGCGTCCGAGGCCGGGGCGAATGGACCGACGCCCCCCGAGCCGCAAGGGTATCGCATGGGCGAGTACCGTGCGCCGACACCGGCGACGCTGGAGGGCGCAGAGGTCATCGACGTCACCGAGGCGGAGCGGCTATGGCGCGACAAGGGCGCGGCCTTCGTCGACGTGCTGCCGCGGGCGCCGCGGCCGAAGGACCTGCCGGCGGGAACGGTCTGGCGACCGAAGCCGCGCGACGACATTCCCGGCTCCCTTTGGCTGGTGGACACCGGGTACGGCGCGCTGCCGCCGGCGATGGAGGCCTATTTCGAGGCGGGCCTGGAAGAGGCGACCGGCGGCGACCGCTCGCGGCCGGTGGTTCTCTATTGCCAGCGCGACTGCTGGATGAGCTGGAATGCCGGCAAGCGTGCGGTCGCACTCGGCTACACCGGCATCCGGTGGTTTCCGGGCGGCACCGACGCCTGGGGAGAGGCCGGCCTGCCACTGGAGCGGGCCGAGCCGCAGAACCGCCCGGACGAGTGAGGCGACGGCCTTCGAGCCCTTCAGCGCCTCACGGAACCCGTTCTGGTTTTACGCGAGCGGGACCATTCCGGGAGAAGAACGGTCTAATCCCCGTGCCCAGGTGTCGACGATGTCCCTCCGAAGCTGCGGGAGATCGCTTTGCGCGTAACCCGAAAAGCCGGGCTCGTTCGCGCCGGTTCCTTCGCTCTTTGTCTCGGTCGTATCCCCCTGCAACCGTCGCTGAAGCCGGCACCCGGACCGAACGCGCTTCGGCAGAACGATTTCGGGTGGCTCTGAAAGCTTGCGATGCAGCCGTGGGAGACTGAAGTCTTTCCCGAAGGGGACAAATCCTCGGAGGGAATCGGCGGTCGGCTTGCTCCCGGTCGCCGGTCGCCTCCGAACCGCTTGCGTTGCCGCCCATCCCCCGCAAAGGGGGAGATGGGCGGTGCCGGCCACGCCGCCGCCGAGGGTTCGCCTCGCGCGCGGGCGTGTCCGGAGCGGGTGCGTGACCCGGAAGCGTAGCCGAACTCAGTCCTCGACGGGCGAGGCGTCCTCTTCCTCCTCGAAGGTGACGGCGACGTCGGCATTGGCCGACAGGCGCACAGCATCGCCCTCGATGTCGGCGACGAGGCCGAGCGAGATGTAGTGGTGATGGCCCTCGTGCGAGCCTTCGCCGCTGTCCGCCTTGGTGAGCTTGATGCGCTCGCCCTCGACGCGGTCGACGGTGCCGACATGCACCCCGTCGGCACCGATGACGTCCATGTGTTCCTTGATCTGGCTGAAGTCGGCCATGACGCTCTCCTGTGATGGCAGGCGGTGCGTCCGACGCAACCCTGCGTGCGGAGGAGCCGTCCTGCGGATGCGGTGAGAGATATCTTCCGCCGGCAAAAGGAGAAGGGGCTTACGATCGGCAGCGGCAGCGGCGCGGGGACGGCCGGTGAGGGGACTCAGGTCCCCGGCGGGTTCAGAGCGCGCCGCCGATCGCTCGCCCCAGCGCGAACAGCCGCTGCTCGATGAGCGTCGGCACCTCGCAGACGCTGCTCAGCGACTGGCGGCGCTCGTCGAAGATGCGGCTGTCCCAGAGGAACTGCTGCTCCGCCGCGTCGACCGTTTGGGGCGGTGTGTCGCTGGCGCGGCGCAGGGCGTCGAGCGCGGCGTTCTCCTGGCGCAGCTTGTCGGCGAGGGCCGTCTGTTTGGCGCCGTAGCGCTCGATGCCGCGCATCACTTCGGACCGCTCGGCGGTGAGCCGGTCGAACAGATCGGAGAAGACGGCGGTTCCGGCTGCCTGGCGCATGTCGGCGGGCAGCGCCGCGACGAAATCCGTCGCCTGCTTCTCCGCCTCGTCGAGCGGCGTGCGGCGTGCGGCGACGTCCTCCACCAGCCGTCGCATGGCGGTGCTGCGGGGCACGTCGCCGGCGGTCCCGATGTCCGGTCCCTGCCACACCTGCGCCGGCGACAGCACCGGCACCTTGCGCTGCTGGCACGGCCAGACGGCGTCCGCATCGCCGCCGCTGCCGGTGTTCGACGGCAGGTAGACCTGGCGCTGCGGCTCGCCGACGACGGCGCTGGTCGCGGCCGTCGGCATCTGGGCAATCGCAGCCGGCGGCGTCTGCGCCAGCGCGGCGCCGGCGGCGAGGACCGCCGCGACCGCGGCGCAGGCGGCGAGGCCGGAACGGCCGGTCATCTTGGGGCGCATGCGTCTCTCCTCCGCTGCCGGGTGTCGCTCCCGCCTCAGCCGACCTGCCGCTTGCGGCTGATGATCCCGCGCGCCGGATCGTAGGCGAGGATCGCCCCGCCGAGGAACAGGAGCGTGCAGCCGAGGGTGACGGCGAGGGCGATGAGATTCAGCTCGCCGTAGAGCGAGAAGCGGATCAACTCGACGGCGTGGGTGAAGGGGTTGAACTGGCAGATCCAGTAGAGCGGCGGGCTCGCCTCAAGGATGCGCCAGAGCGGGTAGAGCGCGGAGGAGGCGAAGTACATCGGGAAGATCACGAAGTTCATGACGCCCGCGAAGTTCTCGAGCTGGTGCACCATGGAGGACAGGAACATCCCCATCGCGCCGAGCATCAGCCCGGTGAGGACGAGCGCCGGGAAGACGGTGAGATAGCCGGTCACCGGCGGGCGCACGTCCCAGAACCAGGCGATGGCGAAGAAGACGTAGACCTGCAGCAGCGACACCGCGACGCCGGCGAGGAGCTTGGACACCAGGAGGAACCAGCGCGGCAGGGGCGAGACGAGCAGCGTCTTCATCGAGCCGGTCTCGCGGTCGTAGACCATCGAGAGCGAGGACTGCATGCCGTTGAAGAGCTGGATCATGCCGATCAGCCCGGGCGTGATGTAGACCTCGTAGAGCACGTAGGTCTGGTAGGGCGGCACGATCGAGACGCCGAGCACCTGGCGGAAGCCGGCGGCGAAGATGAACAGCCACAGCAGCGGGCGGACCAGCGCCGAGATGAACCGCTCGCGCTGGTGCAGGAAGCGCAGGGCCTCGCGCCAGACGATGCCGGCAAAGCAGATGGCATAGTGCCCGGCCGAGAAGCCGCGAGGCTCGTCACGGACGTAGGAGGCGGTCAGGACGCTCACGAGGCGAGCTCCAGGCCGACGGCGTGCAGCCGGGTCTCGGTGAGCTTGGCGAAGGCATCGCGGATGCCGGAGGTGCCGGTGTCCTCGACGACGTCCGCGACCGTTCCCTCGGCGAGCACCGTGCCGCGATGAAGCACGACGACCCGGTCGCTCGCGTCGACCTCGTCGATAAGATGCGTCGCCCAGAGCACGCTGACATTCTCTTCACGGACCAGGCGGCGGACCTCGGCGACGATCTCGGCGCGCGAGCGGATGTCGAGGCCGACGGTCGGCTCGTCGAGCAGGATCAGGCGCGGGCGATGGATCAGCGCACGGGCGATCTCCACCCGGCGCGACTGGCCGCCGGACAGGTTGCGCACCTTGTCGCCGAGCCGGTCGACGAGATCGCTGCCGGCGAGGATCTCGCCCATGCGCGCCTTTGCGACGCGGGCGGGGATGCCGTGCAGCGCGGCGTGGTAGACGAGGTTCTGGCGGATCGACAGGTCAAGATCGAGCGTGCGCGCCTGGAAGACGACGCCGAGCCGGCGCAGCGCCTCGCCCGGCGTACGGGCGAGGTCGTGGCCGAGGATCGCGATCCGGCCCTCGCGGGTCGCGAACAGCCTCGTGATCAGCGAGAACAGCGTCGACTTGCCCGCACCGTTCGGCCCGAGCAGGACGGTGAAGCTGCCGCGCGGCACCCGAAACGAGACGTCGTCGAGCGCCCGCCGGGCGCCATAGGCATGCCCGACGGCCTCGATGTCGAGTGCCGGCGCCGTCATGCCAGGACTGGCCGTCGATAGGTCCTGCATCTCGCCCCTCACGGCACGATCGTGATCGTGCCCTTCATGCCCTGTTCGCCGTCGAGCCCCTCGACATACCAGTCGTAGCGGCCCGGCCGGATCGTCTGGAACTGCACCGTGATCGGACCCTGGCCATCATATTCGAGCCAGGCCGGCGGGCCCGCCATATGAATCTCGCGGTCGTCGATCACGATCTGGTTCATCCAGACGTTCCGGAAGAAGCCCGGCGCCTGAAACTTGTATTCGAGGCCGCCATTCGAGGCGATGTCCCAGCGATAGGCCTGTCCGGCGCGCAGGTAGAAGTCCTTCTGCGGCGCAATCTGGAACTCGGAATCGGGCGCGCCGAGCGTCAAGGTCGGCAGGATCTGGCTCGACAGCGACTTCTTCGGCAGCCCGATCTGGTCGCCGTTGATCGCGCTCGCCGGCAGGAGGTCGGCGCCCTTCGGCAGCGTCAGCACCTGCGCTTCGGCCGCGACGGGCTTGCCCCGCTGCGCATCGTCCTTGTCGTCGTCGTCCGCCAGGACCGTCGTCGACGGTACAACCGCGAGCATCGCCGCGGCCAGCATCAGCCAATGTGCCTTCATGAACTGCTCCCTCCCGATCGACGCCGCGGTGTTCCGCTTGGCGTCCCTGCCGTCCTGCCGTCCTGCCGTCCTGCCGACATTGCCGGCCGCGGTGGCCGCTACTGCGGCGTCACCGCGACGCCCCATGGCTCGCGCCCGACCTGCACGGACTTGATCACCTCGTCCCCATCGACGTCGATCACCGAGATGTCGTTGGAGATGCCGTTGGTGGAAAACAGGTATTTCTGGTCGGGCGAGAACGCGAGCTGCCAGACCCGCTGGCCGACGAGGAGATAGTCCTCGACCTCGTAGGTGGTGGCGTCGACGACGGCGACCCGATTGGCCGGACCCAGGGCCACGAAGGCCTTCTTGCCGTCTCTGGTGATGCGGATGCCGACCGGCTGGATCGCCTCCGAGCGCAGGCCGGGGATCGCGAAGGTGATCTTGTGCTTGATCTCCTTGCTGGCCATGTCGATCACGCTGACCGTCCCGCCGATCTCGGCCGACACCCAGACCTCGGAGCCGTCCGGCTTGAACTCGGCGAAGCGCGGCCGCGAATCCACCAGAACGTTGTCGGTGATGAGATGGCTCTCCTTGTCGATGAAGTGCGCCATGTTGGTCGTCTCGGAGGTGTTGACGATGACCTTGTCGTCCGGCGAGACGGCCATGCCCTCGGGCTCGACGCCGACCGGGATCTCCTCGACGCGCTGGTTGGTCGCGAGGTCGATCACCGTCACGAGATTGTCGTCCTCGTTGGCGGCGTAGAGCTGGCTGCCGTCATGCGAGAGGGCGAGGAGCTCCGGGTCCGGCCCGGACGGCAGGTTGGCGATGAGCTTGTGGCTCGTAGTGTCATAGGCCTGGATGGTGTCGTCGTCGCTGGCGCAGACATAGAGGGTCTTGCCGTCCGGACTGACGGCGATGCCGCGCGGCCGCTGCCCGACCGGGAAGGTCTCGACCACCGAGAAGTCGGAGGAGTCGAGCACGGTGATGTCGTTGCCGCGCTCGTTGGAGACGTAGATCTTGTAGGCGAAGGCCGGGCCGGCGTGGCCGGCGAGCACCGCGGCGAGCGCCGCAGCCGGTAGACGGGTCATGTCTCCTCCCTGCCGGGCGCTGCAGCGCCTGTCTCCCCTTCCACCGGCCGCGTTTGCCGCGTGTCTCGATGGGAGGCGTTGCATGGCGGGCTGCCGCCATGCGCGATGGATGCGGCTGCCTCGACCGGCGCGATCCTGGTTGGGAGGTCAGGATGGTCTCGGCAGCCTCGAGGTCAAGCTAGCCGGGACCGCGCCGCTCCGCCTATGGGAGAACTTCCCGATCGACGACGGCGCGGCGCGACACGCCTACTGCGGGATCTCGACGTGGCCGCCGAAGCCGAAGCGCATGGCGGAGAGGAGCTTGTCGCCGAAGGTGTTCTCGACGCGCGAGCGGTAGCGGGCGTAGAGCGCGGCCGACAGGACGTGCACCGGCACCGCCTCCTCCATCGCCGCGTGGATCGTCCAGGCGCCCTCGCCGGTGTCGCCGACATGGCCGGAGAAGCCTTCGAGCTTGCCGTCCTTGGCAAGCGACTCGGCGATGATGTCGAGCAGCCAGGACGACACGACGCTGCCGCGGCGCCAGACCTCGGCGACGTCGGTGAGGTTCAGCTCGAACCGCTCGTCCTCGGGCAGCTTCTCGGAGGCCTTGGAGGCAAGCACGTCGAAGCCCTCGGCATAGGCCTGCATCATGCCGTATTCGATGCCGTTGTGGACCATCTTGACGAAGTGGCCGGAGCCGGCCGGGCCGGTGTGGATGTAGCCGCGCTCGGCCCGCTCGTCCGGCGCGTTGCGCCCGCGGGTGCGGGCGATGTCGCCATAGCCGGGGGCCAGCGTGTCGAGGATCGGATCGATGAGATCGACCGTCTCCTTGTCGCCGCCGATCATCATGCAGTAGCCACGCTGCAGGCCCCAGACGCCGCCGGAGGTGCCGATGTCGACGTAGTGGGCGCCCTTCTCGGCGAGCGTCTTCGCGCGGCGGATATCGTCCTTGTAGAAGGTGTTGCCGGCGTCGATGACGACGTCGCCGGACTGGAGGATGCCGGTGAGTTCCTCGATCGTCTGCTCGGTCGGCGCGCCAGCGGGCAGCATCACCCAGAAGATACGCGGCGACTGCAGCTTCTCGGCCATGTCGGCGAGCGAGGAGGCCGCTACGCCGCCTTCGCCGCCGAGCGTCTGCACCGCCTCCTGGCTGCGATCGTAGACCACGCATTCGTGGCCGCCCCGCATCAGCCGGCGTGCGATGTTGCCGCCCATCCGGCCGAGACCAACAATTCCAAGACGCATCGTGATGTCCTCATCTGAGTCGCGGTTGGACACCGACATAGCGCGCTCCGCCGTCATGCAACATCCGGGACGGGGAAAGTGACGGGCAAAGCATGCCGTCACGGCCATGCTCGGGCGTCATCGACAGGGCCACGCCCCGCCGCCGAGCTACGCACCGCCCTCCAGAAGCCGCCCGCCGCGCGTCTCCAGCGCGAAGCGAACGAGGTCGGCGGTGCGCTCGAGGCCGAGCTTCTCCTTGATCCGCGTCGCTGTGTTGGCGACCGTCTTGTAGGCGACGCCGAGCCCGTCGGCGATTTCGGTGAGGCTGTGCCCGTCGCCGAGCATGTGCAGAACTTCCAGCTCCCGTGTCGACAAAGCCTGCGCGGTGTTGGGGGGCGCGGCCTCCATCTCGGCCGCGGTCAGCGCATCGACATGGGGTTCGCCACGCGCCGCCTTGACGATCGCGGTCAGGAGTTCGTCGGACGGCGCGCTCTTGGATACGTAGCCGAGCGCGCCCTCGCGCCGGGCGGAGGTGGCATAGGCGAGGTCGGAATACATCGAGAAGACGACGACGCGCGCCTTCGGGTCGTCCGCGCGGATGCGTCGCAACGCGTCGAGACCGCTGCCGCCCTTCAGGTTGATGTCGAGGATCGTCACGTCCGGCCGATGGGCGCGAAAGGCGGCGAGCGCTTCGCCCGGCGTCTCGGCCATCGCCGTCTGGACGTCCGGGAGCTCGGCGACGAGCCGGCGGATGCCGTCGCGCACCACCATGTGGTCGTCGACGATCAGGATCTTCATGCCGCGGTCCGGTCGAGCGACTTGGCGCCGTCGTCCGCTCGGACGGAGGCAGCGGCCGTTGCCTCGGTCTCGGCTGAGAAGGGCACGCTGCCGGACACCACGAGGCCCGGCGGCTGCACCGTCTCGGCCAGTTCGAGGGCACCGCCGAGCGCGGCGAGACGCTCGCGCATTCCGAGGAGTCCGAAGCCGGGTTCGGCCTGCAGGCCGCGCCAGCCGCCGCCGTCGTCGGCAACGGTGAAGCGGATCGCATGCGCGTCCGCGCCGACCGACAAGGCGAGCCGCGTCGGATGCCCGTGGCGCAACGCGTTGACGGCCGCCTCGCGCACGGCACGGGAGATCGCCGCTTCGACGACCGCCGGCCAGGCGCCCTCCTCGAAGGCGGTGCTGATCGCGACGTCCGGGTGGCGGCGGCCGAGATCCTCGGCGAGATGCCGCAGGGCGGCGGTGAGGCCGAGGCTCGGCGCGAGGCCGGGCCGCAGATGGTCGAGGATGCGTCGCACGGCGGTGCGGGCCTGGCCGGCGGCGCCGCGGATCGCCTCGGCGCGCCCGTGGATGGATTCGGCCGCGGGCACGGCGCGGGCAATGGCGGAGGCATCGACGTCGATGGCGAAGAGCAGCGGCCCGATGTCGTCGTGGAGATCGCGGGCGAGTTCGGCGCGCTCCTCGTCCTGCAGCCGCAGGATCTGCTCCGACAGCCGGCGGTTTTCGGTGGCCATGGCGGTCAGCCGCTCGGCCATGGCGTTGTAGCGTCCGGCGAGGCCGGCGATCTCCGGCGGCCCGGTTCGCGGCAGGCGCAGCGTGTAGTCGCCGGCGCCGACCCGCCCGAGCGCCAGCGCGAGGCGGTCGAGCGGGCGCAGCGACAGGGCGATGGTGATCCAGCCGAAGCCGAGCGCGAGGCCCGCGACGAGGCCGAGGATGGTGAGGCCGAGCCGCATCGCCGCCCAGACTTCCGCCAGCTCGCTCCGCGGCTCGACGCGCACCCCGACCGCCGCGATCGGGGCGGCGTAGCCGGCGAGCGAGATCCGGCTTGCGTCCGGCTCGGGTGCGACCAACGCCTCGAACCAGCCGGGTACGGCGGCCCGCGGCGCGGCGAGATAGGAGCGGGCCTGTTCGGTTCCGCTCCCGTCGATCAGCGAGAGGCGGACGTTGGTTGCGCCGTCGAAGAGGCGGACCAGCGCCTCCAGCTCCTGGCGTGGATTGGCCGCGGCCGGCAGTTCGGCGAGCATTCGGGCGACGCTGCCCCGCGCGAGCTCGCGGTCGGCCGCCATCGCCTCGGCGAGGCGGGCGCGAACATGCAGGCCTGCGAGGACGCTGCCGATCAGGAGGGCGGCGAGACAGGCGAGCGCGGTGGCGAGCGCGAGGCGGCCCCTGAGCGACACGGCGAACGATCCTCCCGGCGCGCCGGTGGGCCGGCGTCTACTTGTCGAGCCGGCACCTGGTCTCGGGCCGGTCGACGCCGAGCGTATCGAGTTCGGAGACCTGATGCAAAAATCCCTCCTGCGGCGAGGTCGATACGACCGAGTCCTGCGTTCCGAGCAGGATCGGCGTGCGGATCTGCCAGTTCCAGTCGCGGAAGGTCAGCCGCTGGCCCTTGAAGGCGGCGACGGTGAAGTCGGGGCTCTTGATGAAGGCGTCGATGGTGGCGGGATCTGCCGAGCGGGTGCGTGAGGCCGCTTCGCCGACGATGCGCACGGCGGTCCAGGCCTGCATGTCCGTCGGCTCCATGCGGCGGCCGACTGCCTTCTCGAAGCGGTTCTGGATCTGCGCGCCGCCCCATTG
Organism: Mangrovibrevibacter kandeliae; assembly: GCF_024519155.1. Lineage (GTDB taxonomy): Bacteria > Pseudomonadota > Alphaproteobacteria > Rhizobiales > Rhizobiaceae > Mangrovibrevibacter > Mangrovibrevibacter kandeliae. Next base: position 320,634 of record NZ_JANIFJ010000004.1, read on the forward strand.
CTCGCTGGCCGGATGCCAGGTGGCCGGGACGAGGCCGGCGGTGCCGGCGACCGGACGCGGCACCCAGGTGCGCCAGGGGATATAGTTGCCGAACACCTCGCTCTCGTCGGCGACGAGGACGACGTCGTGCTCGGGCAGCCCTTGCATGAACACCGGGATCTGCCGCTGCACCAGCGCCTGGCCGGAATCGGTGTTGCGGGCGCCGCCCTTGTCCTCGAAGACGCGCTCCTCGAGGATGTTGCCGCCGAACTTCTTCGCCGCGTTCTTCAGCGCCTCGGCGAAGAGCTTGTCGTTGGGGTGGCTGCCGGTGATCAGCACCCAGTTCCGCCACTGCTTCCACATCAGGTACTGCACCAGCCCGTCGGCGAGCATCGAGCGGGTCGGCGCGGTGTGCAGCATGTCGGCGCGGCAGTCCTCCTCGCGGAGCCGGTCGTCCGTCGCGCCGGCATTGATGACCAGCGCGCCGGTGCCCTTCAACGCGTCGGCGACCTTCAGGGTATCCTCGGCCGACAGGTCGGTGACGATCCAGTGGGCGCCGTCGGCGATGAGCTTCTGCGCCGCCGGCAGGACGTCCTCGCCGGGCTTCAGGCTCTGCAGGTCGAGCGTGAAGTCCTGGTTCATGAACTTGCCGGTGGTGGCGTTGTCGGCGAGCGCGACCTTGGCGCCGGCGATGCCGATGTCCTCCGGCGGAATGTCGAGGACCGACAGCGCCAGCGTGCGCTCGTAGGTCCTGAGGTACCCGATCCGGATCTCCTCAGGCGGTGCCTTGCCGGGCGCGGCGGGCGCCGTCTGGGCGAGGGCGCCGGTGGCGGCGAAGCAGAGCGAAGCGAGCGTGCCGATCAGGCCCTCGCGGCGATGGGATGCGTCGAACACGCCGTCCTCCCGGTTGTCCTCCCGGACACCGCCGCCTCCCGCACCGCAGCAGGGATTGTCGTTTGCTTGTCGCGGGACGAGGCGTAGTATCCGCCGCCATGAGAGACCGCCCCCTCCGCCTCCCGCAAGTGCGACTTTTTCCCGTTCTTGCCGCAGCCGTCCTCCTGTGCGGGCCGGCGCTGGCGGCCGAGCGAAAGGTCGCGGTGTTCGACTTCGAGCTGAACGACACGAGCCTCGACGGCCAGATGCGCGGCGTTCAGCCGGCGGAGACGGCGCGGCTGGAGCGGCTGGCGCCGGCGCTCGTCGCAAAGTTCGACGCCGAGCCCGGCTTTGCCGCGGTCGATACCGCGCCGGTGGAAAAGCGCGCGGCGAGCCAGCACCTGCAGGCCTGCGGCGGCTGCGACGTGACGCTCGCGAAATCCGTCGGTGCCGACCTTGCCGTCACCGGCGAGGTGCAGAAGGTGTCGAACCTGATCCTCAACATCAACGTCTACGTGCGCGACACCGGGACCGGGAAGAAGGTCGCGGGCGGCAGCGCGGACATTCGCGGCAACACCGACGAAAGCTGGTCGCGCGGCATCGACTACCTCTATCGCAACGTCTTGAAGAAGCAGCTCGAGGCGCTGCGTTGACGGCGCTCCTGGCGAGCGTCACCGGGCCGGAGGAAGCGGAGATCGCCATTGCCGGCGGCGCCGACTTCATCGACCTGAAGGACCCGACGCAAGGGGCGCTGCGGGCCGTGTCGCCGGAGGTGCTGCAGGAGACGGTGACGGCGGTCGCGGGCCGGCGCCCGGTGTCGGCGGTTGCCGGAGACCTGCCGATGGAGCCCGAGCTCGTGGCGCAGGCGGTGAGCGCCCGGCGCGCTGCGCAATACGTCAAGATCGGACTGTTTCCGGCGGCGCCCGAGAAGCAGCGGGCGGTGATCGCCGGGCTGGAAGGGCTCGCCCGGGAGATGCGGCTGATCGCCGTCTTCTTCGCCGACGCGCAGCCGAACCTCTCGCTCCTGCCTTCCCTGAAGGAGGCGGGCTTCGTCGGGGCGATGCTCGACACCCTGCACAAGAGTGGTGACCGGCTGATCTCCCACCTGCCGCTGCCGCAGATCAAGGGCTTCGTCGACACCAGCCGCCGGCTCGGCCTGATGTGCGGCCTTGCCGGATCGCTGGAGGCGCCGGACGTGCCGCGTCTCGCCGTGCTGGCTCCGGACTATCTCGGCTTTCGCGGTGCACTGACGCGCGGGGCACGCGGCGGCGCCATCGACGCTGAGGCCGTGGCGCGGCTGAAGGCGCTCATCGTCGGCAGTGCGGGCGGGGTCGCCGAGGATGCGGCTGAGGAGCGCCTGGCGATCGATCGCATCTTCGTGCGCGACATGGAGGTCGAGATGGAGATCGGAGCCTACGGCTTCGAGCGCGGTCGGACCCAGAAGGTACGGTTTACGGTCGAGGCCGACATCAGACGCCGCGCCGCAGCGCCGCGGGCGATCGACGAGGTCTATTCCTACGACATCATCATGGACGGCGTTCGCACGCTCGTGCATCGAGGCCATACCGATCTCGTGGAGACGCTGGCCGAGGAGCTTGCGGCGTTCCTTCTGCAGGATCGGCGGCTCGCGGCGGTGACGGTGCGGGTCGAGAAGCTCGAACTGGGTCCCGGCGCCGTCGGCATCGAGATCCGCCGGCCGCTCGAGGTCTGAGGCCACCAGGCATGGGGGACGAGACGATGACCGTTCGGCAGACCGCGTCCCGGCCCGAGGGGCTGGACGATCTCCTGGTGGTGAAGCTCGGCGGCAGCTCGGCCGCCACGTCCGATCTCCACCGCTGGATCGCGGCGATGGAAGCGGCGAGGCGACCGCTCGTGCTGGTGCCGGGCGGTGGCCCGTTCGCCGACACCGTGCGGCTTCAGCAGCCGGTGATCGGCTTCGACGATGCGGCGGCCCATCGCATGGCGATCATGGCGATGGAGCTGTTCGGCGTGGCGCTGGCGAGCCTCGGCACGCGGCTGCGGCCGGCCCCGACCGAGATGGAGATTGTCGAGGCCTGCCATGCGGGCGCGATCGCTGTCTGGATGCCGGCGCGCCTGACGCTCGCCGACGCCCGGATCCCGCAGGACTGGACCGTCACCTCCGACAGCCTCGCGGCGTGGCTCGCCGCTCATCTCGGCGGCGCGCCGCTGGCGCTGGTCAAGCAGGTGGACGTCGGCGGCGGGCGCGACCTCGCCGATCTCGTCGCCGAAGGCATCGTCGATCCGGCGCTGCCGGCCATGCTGTCGCCGCGGACGCAGCTGACCCTTGCCGGTCCGGCCGATCTGCCCGGCGCGGCCGAGATCTTCGCGCGCGGCGCGGCGCTCGGGCATCCGGTGCGGCGCCGCGCGCAGGCGGCCGCCTGAGTTCGGCCGGAGCATCCGCCAGCGCATGAGCCGCGAACGCCTCCTGTTCCTCACCGGCCATCTCGCACGACCGCGGCTCGAGCGCCTGCTCGAAGGGCTCGGCGAGACGGGTTTCGCCTGGCAGATCTTCGACGTCGGGGTAAAGGTCGCCGCGCTGATGACGGGCGACATCATCCGCCGCCGCCTGCCGGTGCCGGTGGAAGCCGACCGGATCGTCGTCCCCGGTCGCTGCCGCGCCGACCTCGACGCGCTGTCACGCCACTTCGGCGTGCCGATGCTGCGCGGGCCGGACGAACTCGTCGACCTGCCGCAGTTCCTCGGACGGGATGGCGCGCCACCCGATCTCTCACGCCACGACATGCGGATCTTCGCCGAAATCGTCGATGCCTCGGCGCTTTCGATCGAGGCGATCGCCTCGCGGGCGGCGGCGATGCGGGCGGCAGGCGCGGACGTCATCGATCTCGGCTGCCTGCCGGACACGCCGTTTCCGCATCTGGAGGAGGCGGTGCAGGAGCTGAAGCGGCAGGGTCTCGCGGTGAGCGTCGATTCGGCCGATCGCGAGGAGCTGCGCCGCGGCACGGCGGCGGGCGCCGACTTCCTCCTCAGCCTGACGGAGGAGACGCTCGACGTCGCGGATGCGGGGGAGGCGGTTCCGATCCTCGTGCCGGCAAAGCCGCAGGACATGGCCTCGCTCGACCGGGCGATCGCCGAAGCGACCCGGCGCGGCATCCCGTTCGTCGCGGACCCGATCCTCGACCCGATCCATTTCGGCTTCTCGGCGTCCCTCTCGCGCTACCACGCCCTGCGCGAGCGCTGGCCCGAGGTCGAGATCATGATGGGCACCGGCAATCTCACCGAGCTGACCGATGCCGATACGGGCGGGATCACCGCGATGTTGCTCGGCATCTGCTCGGAGCTTCGGGTCCGCAATCTCCTCGTGGTGCACGTCAGCCCGCACACGCGGCGCACCATCGAGGAGCACGATGCGGCACGGCGCATGTTCTTCGCGGCCCGGGCCGACGCGGCGCTGCCGCGCGGCTATTCGCAGGCGCTGCTGCAGCTGCACGACCGCAAACCCTATGCCTCGACGCCGGACGAACTGGCGGCGCAGGCGGCCGGCGTGCGCGACCGCGCCTACCGCATCGAGACGGCGCCGGACGGCATCCACGTCTACAACCGCGACGGCCATCACGTCGCGACCGACGCGTTCGAGCTGTTCCCGAAGCTCGGCGTCGAGGAGGATGCGCCGCATGCCTTCTATCTCGGCGCCGAGCTGCAGAAGGCCGAGATCGCCTGGCGTCTCGGCAAGCGCTTCGCGCAGGACGAGCCGCTCGACTTCGGCGCCGCCGCCGATCGGCGCGAGGAGGACCGCACGCGGCTGGAGGCGGCGGGCCACACGCTCAAGGCCGGCAAGGCGGCCCGGGACGCCGCCCGCGCCGATGCCGGCGGCGCACTCGACGAGGCCGACGAGGACGAGCGCTGATGCCCTATATCCGCGAAACCATCCTGACCACGGTCGACGCGGCGGGCACGGTGCACATCGCGCCGCTCGGCATCATCGAGGACGGCGACGGCTGGGTCGTCGCGCCCTTCCGTCCGTCGCGCACGCTCGACAATCTCGCCGCGACCGGCATTGCCGTCGTCAGCTACACCGACGATCCGCTGGTCTTCGCGGGATGCCTGACCGGGCGGCGCGAGTGGCCGCTGACGCCGGTCGAGGGCTGCGCAGTGCCGCGGCTGGAGGCGGCGCTGGCGCATGACGTGCTGGCGGTCGAGCGGGTGACCGAGGATGCCACGCGGCCGCGCTTCCACTGCCGGGTCGCGGCATCGGCGAGCCACGCGCCGTTCACCGGCTTGAACCGGGCTCGCGCGGCGGTGCTGGAACTGGCGATCCTCGTCAGCCGGCTCACCATGCTGCCGCGCGACAAGATCGAGAGCGAGGTCGCCTATCTCCGGATCGCGATCGACAAGACCGGCGGTGCCGCCGAGAGGCAGGCCTGGGGCTGGCTGATGGAGCGGGTCGAGGCGCATCTGGCGGAGGGCGATTAGCGACCCGCCGCCGGCGACCGCCGCGACGGCCGACGCCGCCCAGGCGTTTCAGTCGGCCTCGGCTGCCAGAACCGCGAGCGCAGCGGCAGGCGCGACGCGTGTCACGGCGTCCCGCAGATCGGACGGGCAATCGAGGAGATCGGCGAAGTCGACGACGCCGCGGTCGAGCCGAGCGGCGACGCGCCGCAGCTGCGGGCGGCCGATCCCGGCCACCACGACCGGCGCCTCGTCGCTCAATCCGCCACGCGACAGCACCTGCAGCGCCGCGTCGTGCACCTTGCGCAGCTGCGCTTCCGCAAAACACTGCGCAAGCGCCGCCCAGGCCTCGAGCGACGCTTCGGACGCGTCGCGCCCGATCATCCGGGCGAGCCGGGCCCGCGAGGCCTCCAGCGTCTTCGCCTTGCCGTCGGCGGCGGGGTACTGGTCGTCGTCCTCCTCCAGGCAGTCGAGCAGGCGCTCGACGTCGGCCATCGTGGCGAAATGCTCGGACATCACCGGTCCGAGGGTCCCGGCGAAGGGCACGCGCTCGGCCACCGCCATCAGGCTGGTGCGGGTGAAGCCCTGATACACCAGTTCGCCTGCGACCATCCGCTCCGCGTCGGTATAGCCCGCGGCGCGCGTCGCCTTGCCGGCGACGGGAACGATGTCGGTGGTCGTGGAGCCCATGTCCATGACCAGAGCCTCGTCCATCGTCGTCGCGGCAAGGCTCGCGGTCGCGTGCCAGTTGGCCGAGGCGATGTCTGCATAACGATGCGGCGCGGCCGAGGCCGGCACGAAGCCGGCCCGTCCGGCATAGAGCTCCATGCGCCGGCCGAGCCGGGCGGACAGGATGTTGGTCAGCCGCTCGACGCCATCGGCGCGGTTGGCAAAGAGGTCGGAGAGTTCGCCAGTCATCGTCACGGCGTGTCGATCGACGTCGTCCGCCACGCCGAGGATCTCGTCGAGACTCTCCTCCAGCGACCGCAGATCCTGCCAGATCGGTGTCGCGCGCTGCCAGACGCGGACGATGCGCCCGTCCTCGGCGAGCGCCGCTTTCAAATGCGCGCCGCCGACGTCCCACCCGAGACTTCTCACCATGCGCGCCGTTCCGTTTCCTGATAGGACGCCTGCCGCTCAAGGGGAGACGCGTTCACCGTGCAGATCATACCCGTTCTCGATCTCAAGGGCGGCGTCGTCGTTCGCGGCCAGGCCGGCGACCGCGCGAACTACCGCCCGATCCAGACACCCCTCAGCGCCTCGCCGGAGCCCGTCGCGGTGGCGAAGGGCCTGGCGGGACTTCATCCGTTCGCCCGCTTTTATATCGCCGATCTCGACAGGATCGAAGGGCGCGGCGACAACATTCGCGCGCTGGCCGCCCTGCGGGCGGCGATGCCGGACGTCGAACTCTGGCTCGACGCAGGGTTCGCCGGGGCTGCCGAGGGGCGCGTGGCGCTGGCCGAACCGCAGGTGACGCCGGTCTTCGGCAGCGAGACGCTCGCCGGCGTCGAGGAACTCGAGGCGCTGGCCGGCGAGCCGCGGGTGGTGCTGTCGCTCGATTTCGGCGCCGAGGGGTTTCGCGGGCCCGCGGCGCTCCTCGATAGACCCGATCTCTGGCCGCGGCGGTTGATCGTCATGACGCTTGCGCGGGTCGGCAGCGATGCTGGTCCCGATCTCGAGCGGCTGCGATGGGTGCTCGACAGGGCGGAGGGACGAAACGTGTACGCGGCGGGCGGCGTGCGCGGCGCGGACGATGTCGATCGGCTGGAGGCGATCGGCGCCGAGGGCGTGCTGGTTGCGAGCGTCCTGCACCGGGGCGGGCTGCCGGCGCCGGACCTCGATCGATGGGCGGCCGCTGGCGGACTGCGCGGCGGCGCTTGACGCTCCGTCGTGGCGGGAGATGCGACGCGGGAGGACACGCGCTGGAGCCTCCGCTCCGGTCAGCCGTGATTGGCGGTCCGCATCCCGGCGCGCAGGACACGGATCAGATCGTCGACCGCGGTCTCCGTGTCGTTCTCGGCAATGGCGAGCTTCACGCCCGCCGTGACGTGCTGGGATATGATCAGGAGGGCGACCTCCCGCAGCGCTGCGGTGATCGCGTTGATCTGCTGCACCTCGTCGAGACAGTAGCGGTTCTCGGCGATCATGTTCTGGAGCCCGCGGACCTGGCCCTCGATTCGGCTCAGCCGCTGAAGCAGCGGCTTCTTCTCGTCATCGGACCGGCGCAACTCGATCCGACCATCCAGGATTTCGCTTTCGATCACGGACCAAGGCCTGCTCGTGGGGAGAGACGAATAGTGGATAAGGGCTCTATCGGATTAAAGTTCGACATCGCACAGAAAAATAGTGGGCCGGAGTAAAGTTTCGCACGGATATCGTGAATCGGTGGCGCCGATCACGTGCAGGGGCCGCATGCAGCGCAGGATGGGCCGATGCATCGGGGATCCTGTTGCGGCGCTGCGCGCCGCGAATCCTTCGAAGGATCTTCGACGTCGGCCGAAGTATACTTATGGGGAGTATAGCGCGATCAGGATCACCCGAGGGAGGGCGATACGGCCGCATGCCTCGCGAGCGGCCGTATCGCATTGGTGTCGCTGTCCGTCAGCCCATCTGCTCGGATTGAGCCGCGCTGTCGGGACGAGCGGGACCCAGAACCGGCTCCTCGCCCAGAGGGGTGTTCTGGAACACGCTGAACTCGCCCCTGCCATCGATCGACGGGCCGTGCGTCCAGCGACCGTCCTGCGGCGGCGTGCCGTCGACGGCGGTGGCGAAGAAGTCGTAGTTGTGCTCCTGATCCTCCTCGCTCTGCGGGAAGCTGTTGGGGATCGGGAAGGCGGCGGCTCCGCCGAGTTCCTCGACCACCGCCAGCCACTGCTGCTGGTGCATCGTGTCGCGGGCGATCATGAAGTGCAGCATCTTCTTCATGCCGGGATCCTGCGTCGCGTTGTAAAGCCGCACGGCCAGCACGCGCCCGGTGCTCTCGGCTGCGACGTTGCAGTACATGTCCGCGGCGAGATTGCCGCTGGCGTAGATGTGCGACATGTCGAACGGGACGCCGTCGGCATTGGCCGGATAGGCCGCCATGCCCGTCGAAAGGATGTGCCGCTGCAGCATGCCTTCGATCACGTGGCGCGGACTTTCGCCGCCCATCACCGCGCCGACGACCGCATCGGCGGCACCCTGCTCCTGCGCGCTGGTCGGAGCCTTTTCGAGGTTCAGCGCGACCGCAGTCGCGAGCATCTCGATGTGGCCCATCTCCTCGGTAGCGGTGTGGAGCAGCATGTCCCGGTACTTGTTGGTGGGACCGCGCGCACCCCACGCCTGGAAGAAGTACTGCATGGCGACGCGGATCTCGCCCTCGACGCCGCCGATGGCCTGCTGGAGCATCCGGGCGAAGGCGGGATCCGGCGCGTCGACCTTGACCGGGTACTGCAGGCGCTTGTCGTGGTAGAACATGAGAACCATCCCTTGCTGAGAGGGCGCCTCGAAACGAGACGCTTACACATACTGTGTTCGAGTATGCCACTCGCTGTTGAACGGTCGTCCCGCGTCATGGTCGCAAGGCTGCCATAGCAATTTGCGTGGGTCGCTAAAGGCTCCCGTCTCAAGTCGACGCGCATCGCGCCGCCGACGCCGGTCCTTCTCATGCGAAAGGGGGCCGCAGCCCCCTTTCAATCACGCTAGTTCCCGAACCCGAAGATAGCGGCCAATCGCCGGAGAAGTCCGGCTTCCATCGCCGGTCGCTCTTCTCCTGGATGGTGTCCGCTCTAGGCGCCGGCGAACGGGTGCGCGGCCGTGCCCTTCTTGGAGACGACCTCGGCCGCCGTCGGGGTGCCGGCGATGGCACGCTCGATCGACTCCTTGGTGGCGCGGTAGTTGTAGTCGCGGATCTTGGCGTCGTCCGCGGCTTCCCAGTGGATGAAGACGCCGACGCAGATGAAGATGTCGTCGGCCTCGTCCTGCGGGATGGTGCCGTTCTCGACGCAGTCGGCGACGGCACGGGCGACCGCGGTCTGGGCCGGGCCGAACATCTGCACCGCCTGCTTGGCGTCCTTGATGGTGACCTTGTTGAACAGGATGGTGTTCGGCTTGACCGGCAGGTTCGGGGCGACCACCGCGAGCAGGGTGGTGAAGCCGTCCTTGTTGTTGGTCAGCGCGTTGCAGAATGCGAGCTCGGCGGCGCTGCCGCGCGGGCCCATGATGAGATCGATGTGCGCGACCTCGTTGCCTTCGCCGACGAGCGATTCGCCGACCAGAACCTTGTTGATCTTCGCCATGGCCACTTTCCTCCTTCAAAGCGTTCCCTGGCGCCGCCGCGACCGTGAGCGGGCACGTCCGACGCCAATCCTCTTCGAACCGGGTTGATCGACGCCGGCGTCGCGGCACGCGACACCCCTTGCGACGGATCCCCCCGGAGCCGGATTCCTCCTCCGGCGGCTATCCTTGTTCGCGACGTCCGCTCAGGACCGGTTGGCCAGATAGCTGCGGGTCTTCCCCGCGGGCGACAGTCAATCACCCGGACTTGCGTTCCGCAAGCGTCCGGCACAGGCCGTCGAGGAAAAGAGTGGCCACCGTCAGATCCGCCGAGGTGCCTGGATTCAGGCCTTCGCGCTTCAACTCCGCGTCGAGCGCCGACAGAAACGCGTGACGTGCGGCGGGATCGGCCAGCGCGGGCAAGCGGTTCGCGGCGGCGGCGAAACGCAGGCGCAGGGCTTCGGCGGCATCCGCACCGTACTTGCGGCCGACATGGCTGTCGGGGAAGCCGCTGGCGAAGGCAAGGAACACCGCGACGGTGGCGCTCGCCGAATCGGCACTCGCGGCTCGCGCCGCTCGAATTGCCGGAAGCCCGACGTCGAAGAGTTCGGCAAATCCGTCGGCATATTGCCGGGCGACGAGGTCGCGATCGGCCGCGAGCCGCATGGCGCCGACGAGGGAGATGTCGGGAGGGCCGCGAACGTCGTGCTCGGCCGCCTCGCCGAGCCCTCCCGGCGCGGCGAGGGCGATCGCGCGGAAGACGGTCGCCGCATCCCGCGGCGTGAGCGCCGCGAGCACGGTGCCGAGTGTCGCGCGCAGGGCCGTCTCGGACTGGCGCTCGCCGCCGCCGGACGTGGTGCGCTCGGCGGCGGCCGCGAGCGGCGCGCAGAGCAGCAGGATCCCGAGATTGGCGTTGGTGGCGACGGCCGCGCGGGTGGCCTCGACGGCTGCGAGGATGCGTGCGCCCACCTCGGCCCGGTGATCGGCGACGTGCGGCGCGGTGACGGCGGCGGCGGTCTCGAAGGTCTCGACCGTCATGGCGTGGCCGCCGGCGAAGCGGTGGACGTTGCCGGGCTTCAGCGCGTCGAGTTCGGCGAGGCAGGCGGTCTCGTAGAGGCAGGCCACGCGGTCGGCTGAAAGGCTCATGCGGTCGCGCGTTCCGGCGTGACCGCCGCGGCACGGAGGCGGGCGAGGAGGTCGCGCGCGCGGATCGCCGCAATGTCGAGGCCGGTGGCCTTCTGCAGGCCGGTCCAGGCGGGCATCGAGTTCACCTCGATGACCTGGGCCGCACCCTCCGGATCACGCACGAGATCGACGCCGCAGAAGTCGGCCCCCACCGCCTGCGCCGCCGCGACCGCGAGTGCCTCCAGCTCCGGGTCCGGCGGAGTGGCGATGCCTTCGCCGCCCTGCTTGATGTTGGTGATCCAGCCGCTCGAACGGCGCATCATCGCGGCGACGGCCCGGCCGTGCGAGACCAGAACCCGGTAGTCGGAAAAGCGGCCGTCGATCGCCCGCCCGGCGAAGCGCTGGAGGTAGTAGACCCCGGCGACCGCCTCGGGCTCGGGCAACTCGTCCGGTTCGCGGATCAGCATCAGCCCCTTGCCCTGCGCGCCGAACAGCGGCTTCAGCACCATCGGTACCGTTTCGCGCTCCACGATGCGGACGGCTTCCGCGCGCGTCTCCACCACAAAGCTGCGCGGCGTGGGCAGGCCGGCATGGGCGAGGCGGAAGCTCGTCGCCGACTTGTCGACGCAGCGCTCGATCGCCGCCGGCGGGTTCGACACCGGGACGCCGAGCGCCTCCAGCGCATGCAGGACGGCGAGCCGCCGCGTCACCTGCTCGAACGAGCCGGCGTCGAGCGTGCGCACGCAGACGGCGGCCGGCAGGCGCGTGCCGAACGTCGGCAGGACGAGGCCCGTCGGCGAGGCCGTGTCGAAGGCGATGGCGGCGAGATCCATCGGCACGGCCGTCGCGCCCAGCGCCGCGAAGGCGGCGACGAGGTCGCGGGCGTGTCGGTCGAGATCGGCCGTGACGAGCGCGATCCCCAAATGGCGCCCCAGGGGTGCCGGTTCGCCGGGCACGCCGGCCTCGCCGTCAGCCAAAGCTCTTGTCCACCAGCGCGGGATCGATGCCGCCGCCGCGGAAGCACTCGCCGGTTTCGAGTGCGACGACCATCACCTCGGCCGGGCTGAACAGCATCGGGTCGATCTTGTAGAAGTCGCCGTTGTAGGCGCGGAAGATGTCGCCGAACGGCGTGCCGTAGTCCTTGGAGTTGCGGCTCGACAGCTGCTCGGCCAGATGGCGCGCGTCGTCGGCCGGCCCGGTGACGCAGAGCTGCACGCGGCCGCCATAGATCACCGCGTCGTTGGTGCGCCCCATCGCCGTGATGAAGTCGGGATGCGGCGGCGGCAGCGGCGCCGCACCCAGACCCTCGACGATGCGCTCCAGCGGAAACTCCAGGGCGTGCGCCTTGTGGAGCGCCACCTCGACGACGCGGGCGACGATCTGCACGGTGCCGGCGAGGCTCTGGGTCGGCGCGTACAGGATCGTCAGGCGCTCCGGCGCGACCGCGCAGTCCTCGGCGATGCGGCGCACGAGGTCGGGCGGCGGCGGCCGGTCGGTCTCCAGGACGAGCACCGCCTCGCCGGACTGGTCGCCATAGCCGAGATCCTTGTAGATCGCCTCCTGCGCGGCGAGCGCCCGCGCCGGGCCCGAGCCCATGGCGAAATAGCTCGTCTCGCCTTCGCCATGGCCGAGGTGCCAGCCGGCATACTGGCTGGCAAGGCAGGCGATCACGGGTTGCGAGGTTGCGACCGTCAGCGAGAAGGGCCAGCGCGCGAGTGTCGGATCGGACGCGATGGCGACCCGGCCGAGGCCGCCCATGCAGATCTCGGCGAGCCGCCGTCCGGCTTCCGTGCCGCCCTGTACGGCGGCGCCGAGATCGATCAGATGCTCGCCGGCCGCGCCGGTGGTGACGGCGACGCGCAGCGCCTCGCGCCGTTCAACGAGGGCGGTGACGAGCGCCGCCGCACCGGCATTCACGCTGGGATGTGACGCGCTCATGTGTCCTGTCCTTCGACCTCTCTTTTGATGATCTTCAGTCGCGCCTTAAAGAGCGCGATGGCGTCGTCCGGTGTTGCGGCCTCGGCGGTGAGGGTGCAGATCGGCGCATCGCGATGGAGAATCGTGCCGCGCGCCGGGCGGTCCGACACCCAGTCCGGCCACGTGTCCCGCGCGATCACCGCCTCGTCGCGGTCGAGATAGGCGTAGCCGAGCGCCTTGGCCGACGGGAAATGCGGGGCGGCTGGTGGCAGCCGGCCCTCGCAGGCGTCGAGGTGGATGGCAAAGAGCGGGCAGGCCGTCCCGTCGAAGACCTCGAGCGAGGCACCCGGCCGTGGATTGATCTCGAGCAGAACCGGGCCTTCGGTGCCGAGCAGGAAGTCGGCACTGCCGAGCCCGACGAGATCGGGCAGGGCCGCCGCGACGGCCGAAACCGCGCGGGTCATGCCGGCTTCGGCGTCGGCACCGGGATGGACCGGCCCGCAGGCGCCGCCATAGCGGAAGGGCAGCGCCTCCGTCGGGCCGAGCCACTGCCGGGAGAAGGCGAGCGTCACGGCTGCGCCCCGGCCGGCCGCGAAGAGCGCCGAAACGCGTTCGCCTTCGATGAAGCGCTGATAGTAGCGGTCGGCTGCATGCGGGCGGGTGGACGGGGCGCCGATATGCAGGCCGCCGGCAGCGCCGACGCGCTTCGACAGCCAGCCGTCGTCCCCAGGCGGCGGGTCGAGCCGCGTCTCCGGGTGACGGATGCCGGCCGCGGCACACAGCGCGGCAAAGCGCATCGGATCCTTCAGTGCACGCACCACCGCCGCGCCGTTGCCGAGCAAGGGCCAGCGGGCGGCGATCGCCTCCAGGAGCTCCGGCCGGTCCTCGAAGCCCGGACCGCACAGGACGCCGCGGGGCGCGCAGCGGGCCGCCAGCCGGTCGAGCGCGTCCAGAAGTTCGTCGCCGTCGAAGCCGCTGACGAAGTCGCCATGCACGGTCTCGAAGCCGTCGGCGAGGTCGCGCAGGTCGTTGTCGGCGAAGAGATCGGCGACGTAGGGCCGATAGCCCGCACGGCGCGCCGCGGCGGCCAGCGCGCGGCCTGAAAAGGTGGCGATGACGACGTCGCGCGCGGGCGCCGCGACAGACGGGGAGGCAAGCTCCGGCGCAGCGGACATGATGGTCAGGGCACCAGCGTGCGGGCGAGCGCGAAGGCGTCGCGGAAGTCGAGCGCCAGAGGTTCCTTCGCCTCGATCATGCGGCGGAACAGGCCGGCCTCGGTCTGATACTTGACGTTGCCGATGGCGAGGGCGCCGATACCCAGCGCGCGGGTGTCGCCGATCGGCTTGGCGTCGTCGAAGGGGTCGATCCCTTCGATGCCGGAGGGCGGCACGGCGTTGACGTCGGCGGCGATCAGGAGATCGGGCGCGGCGGCGATCTGTGCCGTGTCAAGGACGCGCACGCCGGCCTTCGCCGCGGCGAAGACCGCATCCGACCCGCGGATGATCTCGGTGTTCTTCTCTGCCGTCGAGCCGTCGGCGGCCTTCACCCTGACGCCGAAGCGCGCCGCGATCTCCGCCGCCCGATCCTCGACGCGCTTCAGGCCGCTGTAACCGACCAGCGTCACCTCGGCACCCTCCAGCGCGGCGATCACCGCCGAGGAGTAGCCGACGACGCCGGTCGCGCCGAACACGGCGATGCGCAGGCCGGACAGGTCGCGGCCGGTCGCCGTCTTCAGCCGCTTCTCGACGCAGGCGACCATCGCCGCCGCGGTGGTGAAGGAGCCGGCGGGATCGGCAAAGAGATGGCAGCCGAAGGGCGGCACGAGCGCCGACTTGCCGGCCTCGATCATGTCCAGCGCCAGCACCGCGTCGTCGCCGCCGAAGAAGATGCCCGTCGCCGCGCCACGATCCGGCGGGCGCGAGAAGATCGCGTCCTGCACCAGGTCGCCGACCTCCTCGAGGGTGACGTTCTCGTAGGGCACAATCACGTCGAAGCCTGCATCGGCCGCCATGTTCACGTCGAACGGGCTGACATGCTTGTGCGGGGTCAGCATGTGCAGAATCGTCTTTTCGACCATCGTCTCCTCCGATCTGGCTTCGTTTTTGCCGTCTGCTCGCGGTCGGACCTCAGCCGTTCGCCTCGACGCGCGCGCCGTGGTTCAGCCCCTCGACGATCGCGATCTCCAGCCCTTCGCAGAGGCCGGTGCGGGCGAGCGCCGCGACGGCCGCCTCGGCCTCGTCCTGCGCGGCGGCGAAGGCGAACCCGGCCGAGCCCCAGGAGCTCTGCCCGATGCCGTGCGTGCCAGCCGCCGAGAGCGCGCGCAGCGCCGCTCCGACCCTGGTGCTGGTGAAGACGCCGCCCTGCGCAGGCGCAAAATGCGAACCGACTTTCAGCTGGATCTCGGCAATGGCACGGCCGAAGGCGGAAAGATCCTCCTCGGCCAGCGCCGGCAGAACCTGCATCAGGGTGAGGCGGCAGATCTCCGCCGCCTCCGAAGCGGGAAATGTCGGCAACGCCCGGAAGGCTTCGATCTCGGCGGCGCCGGACAGACCGCGATGGGCGGGATCGCGGACTATGATCACCCGCCAGGCGGCCGGGAAGGGTAGGCGGGCGATCATCGGCGGGGTCGCCTCCGAAGCGCCCTTGCCGCCGTCGACGACGATACCGCCCGTCGCGAACAGACCGGCGCCGAGGCCGGAGCGACTGCCGCGCCCGAGGCGGGCGGCCATCTCATGCGGGTCGAAGGGGCGCTCGTGCAGCGCGCACAGTGCGGCAGCGACGGCGAGCGCCAGCTGGGTGCCGGAACCGAGGCCGGAATGGGCGGGGATGGCCTCCTCGATCGTCAGGCGGTGACCGCGCGGCAGATCGAGGAGATCGGTCAGACGCGTCAGGTGCGCCGCGGCGCGCTCGGCCTCGGGACCGTCGACTCGCGTCGTTCCGGCGCGCTCGACGGAGAGCCGCGTGGCGACGTCCGAGACCGAGAGGCCGATGCCGCCGAAGCGCCGGCCGAGGCCCCCATTGAGGTCGAGAAAGCCGAGATGCAGGCGGGCGGGCGCGCACACGCTGACGACGTCCGGTCTCACCACACCCTGCCTTCCTGTGCCCCAGTCGTTCTATTATCCTTTGCCGTCACACGGCAAGGGAGACGAACCATGACCGAGGCGACCCACGACGACGCGGTGGTGGAGGCCCGGCTCGCCGCCGAACTGCCGCATTGGCGGCTGGAGGGCGGCTGGATCCGCCGCACCTACCGGACGCACGGGTGGAAGGGCACGCTGATGGTCATCAACGCGGTCGGCCATCTCGCCGAAGCCGCCTTCCACCATCCGGACATCTGCGCCTCCTACGCCTTTGTCGAGGTGCGGCTGATGACGCACATGCCGAAGGGCATCACCGACAAGGACTTCGCCCTGGCCCGGAAGATCGAGGAGGTCGTGGGCTGGCAGCCGGGGCTCGAGGGCGGGCCCCTGACCGGCACGCCGGACGACCCGCGCTTCGCCTACATCCGGTATGACAAAGGCGGAGGCGCGCGCGGCAGGCCCGACGTGACCGCCATCGGTACCCGAGGTCTTCCGTCCTCCGGCGCCATGCCCTAGAACAGGGTACGGGTGCCAGGAAGCGGGAAGCGTGACCACAGCTTGGATCGACGGGGAGGCGGCCGAACACGCGGCGGCGATCGCGGCGGCGGCAGGGCGGATCAGGGCGAGCCGACACCCCCTTTTCACCGGCGACTACGGCGACGTCGCCACCACGCGCGCCCTGCTGCGGCTCGCCGCGCAAGCGGGTGGGGCGGTCGACCAGCAAAATGCAGCAGCGGCTCTGGGCTGGCTGTCCGTGCTGCGGGAAACCGGCAGCTTCGTCGGCGCTCCCGCCGAGATCCGGCGCCGCGCGGACATGCTGCTCTTCGTCGGGCCGAATGCCTTGCAGGCGGCGCCCGAGCTCGCCGATTTCGTCTTGACCGAACAGCCCGACCTCGGTCGTGGCAAGGGCGGGCCGCGTCGCGTGCTGTGGCTCGGCGGGCCGGCCGCGCTGCCCGATCTGCCGGGCGGCGGAAGGGTCGAGGCAGTCGCCTGCGCTCCGGGCCAGCTGCGTGCGGCGCTGTCAATGCTGCGTGCCGGCGTGTCCGGGCAGCGCTTCGGCAAGGGGCCTCTCGCCACCGATGTCATTCATGCGCTGGCCGTGACGTTGCGCGAGGCCCGCTTCGGCGCGCTCGTCTTCGCCGCCTGCGACCTCGACGAACTGGACCTCGAGATGCTCCTCGGCCTGGTGGCCGACCTGAATGCCGAAACACGTTGGACGACGCTGCCGCTGAGCGGCGACCCCGCCGCCTTCGGTGCGGCGCAGGTGGCGACCTGGACGGCCGGCTGGCCGCTACGCCTCGGCTTCGGGCGCGGCGTGCCGGAGCACGACCTCTGGCGCTTCGACGGCGCGCGGCTGGCGGCAAGCGGGGAGTGCGACCTCGTTGTCCACCTCGGATCCGGCGAGGCCGATCTGCCCGAGGCCTTCCGCGAGCTGCCGCTGATCGCCGTCACGTCCGACGCGACCGCCTGGCGCAGCGAGCCCGCGATCCGCTTCACCGTCGCCTCCACCAGCGCCGGCCATCTCATCCGCTTCAACGAGCTCTGGGGCAGCTTCGTCGCGGCCGCTCCCGGCACGGCGTCGGATCGCCCGTCGCCGGCCGAGCTGCTCGATGGCATCGCCGAAGCCCTCGATGCGGCCAGCCAGGAGGAGGCGGCCTGATGCTGACCTGTCTGAAGGGCGGCCATGTCGTCGATCCGGTCGCCGGCCTCGACGGCCCGGCGGATCTGTGGGTCGAGGACGGCCGCGTCGTCGAGGCACCCGACGGCCCGAGGCCGGACCGCATCATCGACTGCGCCGGTCTCGTCGTCATGGCGGGCGCGATCGACATCCACTCGCACATCGCCAGCGGCCACGTGAACACCGCCCGCCTGCTGCTGCCGGAGTTCCACAAGGCGTTCCAGGCCCGGCCGGGCGCGACGAAGCTGTCGCAGATCGGCTGGACGGCCGAGGAGACGGGCCTGCGTTACGCCGAGATGGGCTTCACGCTCGTCGTCGAGCCCGCCATGGCGCCGTCGAGCGCGCTGCATTCGCACCTCGAGCTCGCGGACATCCCGATCATCGACAAGGCCGCACTGGTCGTCCTCGGCAATGACGATGTCCTGCTGTCGCTGATGCGGGCGGGCGAGAGCCCGCAGGCCATCGAGGATTACGTTGCCTGGACGGTCGGGAGCGCCCGTGCGCTGGGGGTCAAGACGATCAATGCCGGAGGTTCGGCCGCCTTCAAGGACAATGTCCGCGCCTTCTCGATCGACGACGAGGTGCCGGACTACGGGGTGACGTCGCGGGCCATCGTCAAGACGCTGCAGTCGGCGGTGACCGGCCTCAAGATCCCGCATCCCCTGCACGTCCACTGCAACAATCTCGGCATCGCCGGCAGCGCGGACTCGGCCGCCGCGACCATCCAGTCGGCGGAGGGCCTGCCGCTGCACCTCGCCCACCTGCAGTTCTACGGCTATGGCGCGGGCGGCAAGCGCGGCTTCTCTTCGGAAGGGCAGCGGCTCGCCGAACTCGTCAATGCGCGGCCCGAGATCACCGTCGACATCGGCCAGGTGATGTTCGGCCCGACCGTGACGATCTCCTCCGACGAACTGCGCCAGTTCGCCGGACGCACCGCCGGCTCGCCCGGCAAGTACGTCATCATGGACGGCGAGGCGAACGGCGGCGGCGTCGTGCCGATCGACTACAAGGAGACGAGCTACTATTCGGCGCTGCAATGGGCGATCGGGCTCGAGCTGTTCCTCCTCATCAAAGACCCCTGGCGGGTGTTCTTCACCACCGATCATCCGAACGGCGCGCCCTTCACCGCCTATCCCGAACTGTTCGCGCTGCTGATGGACAGGGACGTGCGCGCCCGTTGGCTGGAGATGCTGCCGGACGCGGCGGTCAAGGCCACCTGCCTGACCGAACTCGACCGCGAGTACACGCTCGCGGAGATCGCGATCATGACCCGCGCGGCACCGGCGCGGCTGCTCGGTCTGCCCGACCGCGGGCATCTGTCGCCGGGCGCCGTCGCCGACATCGCCGTCTATCGGCCCGGCGAGGACAAGGCGCAGATGTTCGCCAGCGCCGCCTGGCTCCTGAAGGACGGCGAGGTGGTGGTGGAAAACGGCGCGGTCACGCGGCGCCGCTTCGGCAAGGCGCTGGCGCTCAAGGCCGAAACCGACGCGGCGATGGGTCGGCGGATGGAGCGCTACATGCAGGACAGATACGGCCTGCCGGCGCACTGGTTCGCCGTGCCGCAGGATGCGCTCGGCCGGGAGACGCCGTTCGGCTGGGTGGACATGCGATGAGCGAGTCCCTGATCCGCAACGGTGTCGTCCTCGACGACAGCTTCGCCGAGGCCTTTCCGATGCGCGGCACCGGCATCGTCATCACCGCCGTCAGTGAGCGCTGGGCGCTGGAGGCGGCGCGCTCCTTCACCGGCTTCGCCACTTCGGTCATCGCCTGCGGCTGCGAGGCCGGCATCGATCGCCTGCTGACGCCGGAGGAGACGCCCGACGGGCGCCCGGGCGTGATGGTGCTCCTCTTCGCGATGGACAGCGCATCGCTGGAAAAGCAGCTCGCCACCCGGCTCGGCCAGTGCATCCTCACCAGCCCGTCCTCGGCCTGCTACGCCGGGCTGGAGGCGGAGGACCAGATCCCGCTCGGCAATGCCATCCGCTACTTCGCCGACGGCTGGCAGGTCTCCAAGAAGTTCGCGGGCAAGCACTACTGGCGCATGCCGGTGATGGAGGGCGAGTTCGTCTGCGAGGCGACCACCGGCATGACCAGGGCGGCGGTCGGCGGCGGCAACATGCTGCTGCTCGCGCGCGACGCGGACCGCGCGCTCGCCGCGGCGGAAGCCGCGGTCGAGGCGATCTACAGGGTGCCGGGCGCGATCATGCCGTTCCCCGGCGGCGTCGTGCGCTCGGGCTCGAAGATCGGCGGCAAGTACAAGGGCATGATGGCCTCGACCAACGACGCCTACTGCCCGACGCTGAAGGGCATGGTCGACACGGCGCTCGATCCCGCAGTCGGTTCGGTGCTCGAGATCGTCATCGACGGGCTCTCGGACGCGAGCGTGGCCGAGGCCATGCGGGCCGGGCTGAAGGCTGTGGTCGAACTCGGCCCGGAGCAGGGCGCGCTGCGGATCGGCGCCGGCAATTACGGCGGCAAGCTCGGGCCCTTCCACTACCACCTCAAGGAGCTCGCGCCGTGAGTGGCCTGACCTTCACCCTGCGCGCCGAGCCGGAGGAGCGGCTCGACCTGTCGCCGCTGGTGCCGTCGCGCCTTTCGGGCTCCAGCGAGCGGGAGATTGCCGCGCTGCCGATCGGCACGACCAAACGGGGGCTCACGGTCGGCGACGTCTTTGCGATTATGATGGGCGAGGCCGACGCCATCCGCTTCGACGGCGGCTCGGCACGCTTCGACAATCTCGGCTTCGCCATGCAGGGCGGCGAGATCCGCGTTACCGGCGACGTCGGTGCCTGTCTCGGCCGGCGGATGGCCGGCGGGCGGCTGGTCGTCGAGGGCAATGCGGGTCCGTTCGCCGGTTCCGGGCTGCTCGGCGGCGAGGTCGTCGTCGGGGGCAATGCCGGCGACCGTCTCGCCGGCCCGCTCGGCGGCGAAATGACTGGCATGCGCGGCGGCTTCCTCCACGTGACGGGGTCTGCGGGACGGCGCGCGGCGGATCGGATGCGGCGCGGCGTCATCGTCGTCGACGGCGACGTCGGCGAGGATGCGGCGAGCCGGATGATCGCGGGCACGCTCCTCGTCGGGGGCCGTGCGGCGGACGGCGCCGGCACCCTCATGCGGCGCGGCACGGTGATCGTCGCTGGCGGGGTGTCCGAGCTCGGTCCGACCTTCCTCGACAACGGCGTCGCGCAACTCCTCGCGCTGCGCCTGATGGCGCGCGGCTATCCCGGCATCGGCTGGATCGGCGAACGACTTGCCCGGCCGATGCGCCGGTTCGGCGGCGATACGGCGGCGCTCGGCAAGGGCGAGGTCTTCGTTCCGGCCGGCTGACCGCGCCGTCGCGACTCGGCTCCTGCGGGCCGCCGCGAGCCAGGGCATCCGCAGGCCTGTTTGTCGCGTATCTCGTGACTGGTGGGCACCGTCGCGTCGACCGCCGTGGGAGCCGTCCATGATCGATCTCATCCTGTCCGTCTGTCTTCTCGCCGATCCCGGCACCTGCCGGGAGGAGCACCTGCACTACGAGAGCCGCGGGTCGCTCGCGCAGTGCATGATGCTGGCGATGCCCTATGTCGCGGAATGGGCGGGCGAGCATCCCCGCTGGACGGTGAAGACCTGGCGCTGCGACTGGCCCCAGCGGGAGGGCCAGCCCACCTGAGGTTCGGGTCGAAGGCATTTTCCCTTCAATCGGCCCGAAGATGGGTGCCCGTGTGTCGCCTGCGCATTTATTGGGCATGCAACCCTTCTGATGGCTCGCGAACGGGCAGCACGCCCGGTGCCTGCATCCGTCGCTCCCACCGGGTCACACGCGTCTTGCGGCCGCGCGGCAAGGCCGCTCTATCACCTCGAAGCGCTGCGGCGTCTCCGCGCATCGCCGGCTGGAACTGGCACGAGGCTTGCGACTGCCGCCACGGTGCCCGTGCAGGCGGGCCGTCAACGCTGGAGGTGAGATTGATGAAGTCGGGTCGCAACTGGCTGCGCGGGGGTATCGCAGCTCTGGGGTTTGCCGCGCTCGGTGCCACGGGCGCGCTGGCGCAGGAGGGAGACACCATCAAGGTCGGCATCCTCCATTCGCTGTCCGGCACGATGGCCATCTCGGAGACGACCCTCAAGGACGTCATGCTGATGCTCATCGACGAGCAGAACAAGAAAGGCGGCTTGCTCGGCAAGAAACTCGAGCCGGTGGTGGTCGACCCGGCCTCCGACTGGCCGCTCTTCGCCGAGAAGGCGCGCGAGCTGATCAGCCAGGACAAGGTCTCGGTGGTCTTCGGCTGCTGGACCTCGGTGTCGCGCAAGTCCGTGCTGCCGGTCTTCAAGGAGCTCGACTCGATCCTGTTCTACCCGGTCCAGTACGAGGGCGAGGAATCCGAGCGCAACGTCTTCTACACCGGCGCCGCGCCGAACCAGCAGGCGATCCCGGCCGTCGACTACCTGATGAACGAGGGCGTCAAGCGCTGGGTCCTCGAAGGCACCGACTACGTCTATCCGCGCACCACCAACAAGATCCTCGAGCAGTACCTCAAGGACAAGGGCGTGCCGGCCGAGGACATCAAGATCAACTACACGCCGTTCGGCTTCTCCGACTGGCAGACGGAAGTCTCGGCGATCAAGGACTTCGGCTCGGCCGGCAAGAAGACGGCGGTCGTCTCCACCGTCAACGGCGACGCCAACGTGCCGTTCTACAAGGAGCTCGCCAACCAGGGCGTGAAGGCGACCGATATCCCGGTCGTCGCCTTCTCGGTGGGCGAGGAGGAACTCGCCGGCATCGACACCGCGCCGCTGGTCGGCCACCTCGCGGCCTGGAACTACTTCGAGTCGGTCGACACGCCGGAGAACGAGGCCTTCATCAAGCAGTGGCACCAGTTCATCGGCAACGACAAGCGCGTCACCAACGACCCGATGGAGGCCCACTACATCGGCTTCAACATGTGGGTGAAGGCGGTCGAGAAGGCGGGCACCACCGATCCGGACAAGGTGATCGCGGCCCTGCCGGGCATCGAGCAGCCCAACCTGACGGGCGGCGTCTCGAAGATGCTGCCGAACCACCACATCACCAAGCCGGTGCTGATCGGCGAGATCAACGCCGACGGCCAGTTCGACGTCGTCGACGAGACCGACGACCTCGTGCCGGGCGACGCCTGGTCGGACTACCTGCCGGATTCCAAGAAGCTCGAGGCCGATTGGACCGACCCGATCAACTGCGGCAACTACAACACCGAGACGAAGACCTGCGGCGGAACGCAGTGATCGACGGCTCGGCGGCGGCCGGCGGGTGCCGGTGCTGACGTGATGCTGCGGAGCGGCCGCCGGCCGCTCCGCGACCGTCTCCCCGGATGCCGGACGTGGGGACGGGACTGCAGTCCGGCTCGTTCGAGGATGATGATCGTGGCTCTGGCGCGTGCGCTCGCCTTCTTCCTGTTCGCCGTCACCTTGGCCGGTGCAGCCCCGGCTCCCGCCGCGGCGCAGGGCGTCGATCCGCACGCAATCGTCCAGAAGTTCGGCGGCAAGCAGAGCTTCGAGGCGACCGAGGGGGTGATCGGCGAACTCGCCGCGACCGGCGATCCATCGGTGGCCGGCGCGCTGCGGGCGCTCGGCGAGGGCGAGCTCTACTGGCGCGACAGCGACCAGGCGGTCTTCATCGTTCACGGCCGCGATGACCCGGCGACGCTGCTCGATCCGATCACCGGCGAACCCGCCGGAACCGCGCCGCAGAGCAGCCTCACCAAGGTCCGCATCAAGAATTCGATCCGCAACGCGATTTCCGATGCGCTGGCCGGCCTCACATTGCGGGCAAAGGATCCCGCCGTCCGGCTGAACGCGGCCGAGACGCTGTTCTCGGAGGCCGATGCGCAGGGCATCGCAGCGCTCGACGCGGCCATCGCTGCCGAAACCGTGCCGGCGGTCCGCCAGAAGATGGAGGAGTCGCGCGCGGCCGCGGTGCTGCGCTCGGACCGGCCGTCCGAGGAGAAGGTGGAAGCGGTGAAGGTGCTTCAGCACCGGGGTGACCGCGCCGCGCTGAACGTCCTGAACTCCCTGTCGGCCTCGAGCGCCGACCCGGTCCTGCACCGTGCGGCACAGGCCGGCGCCGCAGCGATCGAGAGCACCATCGCCTTCTGGAACCAGGCGCAGAACGTCTGGTACGGCCTGTCGCTCGGCTCGGTGCTGCTGCTCGCCGCGATCGGCCTTGCCATCACCTTCGGCGTCATGGGCGTCATCAACATGGCGCATGGCGAGATGGTGATGCTCGGCGCCTACACCACGTTCGTGGTGCAGGAACTGATCCGCGCCAATGCGCCGGGCCTGTTCGACTGGTCGCTGGTGATCGCGCTGCCCCTCGCCTTCCTCGTCTCCGGCCTCGTCGGTCTCGCGGTCGAGCGCTGCATCATCCGCTTCCTCTACGGCCGGCCGCTGGAGACGCTGCTCGCCACCTTCGGCGTGTCGCTGATCCTGCAGCAGGGGGTGCGCACGCTGTTCGGCCCGACCAATCGGCAGGTCGGCAACCCCGGTTGGATGTCCGGCGCCTTCGACGTCGGCCTGATGTCGGTGACCTGGAACCGGCTATGGATCATCGTCTTCGCGCTCGTCGTCTTCGCGGTGCTGCTGCTGATCCTCAACCGCACCCCGATGGGGCTGCAGATGCGCGCGGTGACGCAGAACCGGCGGATGGCCGCCGCCATGGGCATCCGCACGCCCTGGGTCGACGCGCTGACCTTCGCGCTGGGCTCGGGAATCGCCGGCATCGCCGGCGTCGCGCTCAGCCAGATCGACAACGTCTCACCCAATCTCGGGCAGGGCTACATCATCGATTCCTTCATGGTGGTCGTCTTCGGCGGGGTCGGCAATCTCTGGGGCACGCTGGTCGGCGCCATGAGCCTCGGCATCCTCAACAAGTCCCTGGAGCCCTATGCAGGCGCCGTGCTCGGCAAGATCGTGGTGCTGGTGCTCCTGATCCTGTTCATCCAGAAGCGCCCGCGCGGCCTCTTCGCGCTGAAGGGAAGGTTCGTGGACGCATGACGCTTGGATCGAGAGACCAGGCCCTTCGAGCGGGCGCCGGCGACGGGCCGATCTCCGCCCTTGAGGGGGAGATGCCTGGCAAGGCAGAGGGGGGTGAGCGGCGTCAGGCTCTGACGCGTGACGTGGCTACGCTTGAGGTTCGGACCCCCCTCCGGGCTGCCGCCCATCTCCCCCGCGAGGGGAGAGATCAGTCTCGTCGTGATCGCCGGCGCCCGCAGTCTGCACAGGCGGAGGCCGCCCGATGATCTTCGCACGACACCTTGGCGCCCGCGTGTGGATCCTCGTCGCCGTGCTCGTCGCTGCCGCGATCCTGGTGCCGGCCGCCAATCTGTGGCTGCCGGCCAGCCATCCGCTGCACGTGCCGAACTATCTCGTCCCGCTGCTCGGCAAGTATGTCTGCTACGCGCTGCTCGCGCTCGCGCTCGACCTCGTCTGGGGCTATGTCGGCATCCTGTCGCTCGGCCACGGCGCCTTCTTCGCGCTCGGCGGGTATGCGATGGGCATGTACCTGATGCGCCAGATCGGCGGGCGGGGCGTCTACGGCAATCCGCTGCTGCCCGACTTCATGGTCTTCCTCAACTGGAAGGAGCTGCCCTGGTACTGGTACGGCTTCGACCACTTCGCCTTCGCGGCGCTGATGGTCCTCCTGGTGCCGGGCCTGCTCGCCTTCGTCTTCGGCTACTTCGCCTTCCGCAGCCGCGTCACCGGCGTCTACCTGTCGATCATCACCCAGGCGATGACCTATGCGCTGCTCCTCGCCTTCTTCCGCAACGACATGGGCTTCGGCGGCAACAATGGCCTGACCGATTTCAAGGACATCCTCGGGTTCCCGATCGCGGCCCGTTCGACCCGTGCTGCGCTCTTCGCCGCCTCCTGCGCGGCGCTGGTCGCCGGCGTCCTCGTCGTCGGCGCGGTGACCCGATCGAAGCTCGGCAAGCTGATGATCGCGGTGCGCGACGCCGAGAGCCGGACGCGCTTCCTCGGCTGGCGCGCCGAGCACGTTAAGCTCTTCGCCTTCACCCTCTCGGCGGTCATGGCGGGCGTCGCCGGCGCGCTCTACGTGCCGCAGGTCGGCATCATCAATCCCGGCGAGTTTGCCCCGGTGAACTCGATCGAAGTGGTGATCTGGGCAGCGGTCGGCGGGCGCGGCACGCTGCTCGGCCCGGTGATTGGCGCGCTCCTCGTCAACTGGGGCAAGAGCTACTTCACCGCGGCATGGCCGGAGGGGTGGCTGTTCATGCTCGGCGGCCTGTTCGTCGTCGTCACACTGCTCCTGCCGCGCGGCATCGTCGGCACCTTCGATCACGGCTGGGACGCGCTCCGCCTGCGACGCCGCGCCCGGCTGGCGGAACGGGGCGGGTCGAGCGGCGCGACCGATGCCGTGCCGAATCCGGCGGAGTGAGGGGGATATGACAATGGTCGAGGAAGCCTCCCGGCAGATCCGCGTGCTCCACGAGCCGCAGGGCTATGCGCCCTCGCTGACGTCGATCTCGCTTGCCGGGCCGGACCCGGCCGCGGGCGATCCGGACGCCGGGGAGAACGGATGGCCGCCGCGGCCTGTGGTTTCACCCCACCCCTGGGCCACCGAGCGCGCGGCGCGCCTCGCTGCCGAGGGCAAGGGACGCCGGCGCCGCGACACGCTGCTCTATCTCGACGGGGTCACCAAGAGCTTCGACGGCTTCAAGGCGATCAACAACCTGTCGCTGGTGGTCGAACGCGGCGAGATGCGCGCGATCATCGGCCCCAACGGCGCAGGCAAGACGACGATGATGGACATCATCACCGGCAAGACCCGGCCGGACAAAGGGGAGGTCTTCTTCGGCGGCGACGTCGACCTGACGCAGCACGACGAGGCCGAGATCGCCGGCATGGGCATCGGCCGCAAGTTCCAGAAGCCGACGGTCTTCGAGAGCCATACGGTCGAGGACAATCTGCGCCTCGCCCTGTCCGGCTCGCGCTCCATCCTGCGCGCCCTGTTCCACCGCAAGGACGCGCCGGAGCGCCAGCGGATCGAGGAGATCCTGGCGCTGACCCGGCTCGAGGCAAAACGCAAAATGCTCGCCGCCGACCTGTCGCACGGCCAGAAGCAATGGCTGGAGATCGGCATGCTCCTCGCGCAGGATCCGGAACTCCTCCTCGTCGACGAGCCGGTCGCCGGCATGACCGACGCCGAGACCGAGGAGACGGCGCGGCTCCTGCGCGACATTTCGCAGAAGCATTCGGTCGTCGTCGTCGAGCACGACATGCACTTCGTGCGCGCTCTCGGCGTGAAGGTCACGTGCCTGCACGAGGGCTCGGTGCTGGCCGAGGGACCGCTCGACCAGGTGTCGGCCGATCCGCGGGTGGTGGAGGTGTATCTTGGGCGGTAACGTCTTGCGCAGGGCGCGCAGCGGGCTTTCCCCGCATCCCCTGCCGGGACTTCTCCCCGGTGGGGAGAAGAACGCGCTGAAGGCTGACCCGCTTGCTCGCCGAGGTCGCGGCCTGGAGTGGCAGGTGGCTGCATGCGGCCCGGCCGGATCGAGCGCTGTTCCTCTCCCCGGCGGGGAGAGGGTGGTCGCGCAGCGACCGGCGGAGGGGTGCGGGCGCGACAGGTGGAGAACCGCGCGCCGGGCATCTGCGACCGACACCGGCAGACCGCGGGTCTTGCCCTCCCCAGTCTGGACTTCCCTCCGATGGGGAGAGGAACGCGGTGGGGGCGGGCCTGCACATCTCGCGACCATGGCCCGGCCGGAGTGTCCGACATGCTGAGCGTCTCGAAGGTCGATCTCTACTACGGTGCGGCGCAGGCGCTGCGCGGCGTCTCGCTGGAGGCCAAGCGCGGCGAGATCACCTGCGTCCTTGGCCGCAACGGCGTCGGCAAGACGAGCCTGCTGCGCGCCGTGGTCGGCCAGCAGCCGGTGCGCGCGGGCAGCGTTTCGCTGGACGGCTACGACCTCGGGCGCGAGGCACCCTACACCCGGGCGCGGCGCGGCATCGGCTTCGTGCCGCAGGGCCGCGAGATCTTCCCGCTCCTGACCGTCAAGGAGAACCTCCAGACCGGCTATGCGCCGCTCGGTCCGGCCCAGCGCTCGATCCCCGAGCACGTCTTCGAGCTCTTCCCGGTGCTGAAGGACATGCTCGGCCGGCGCGGCGGCGACCTCTCCGGGGGCCAGCAGCAGCAGCTGGCGATCGGGCGCGCGCTCGTCACCCGGCCGCAGCTCCTCGTCCTCGACGAGCCGACCGAGGGCATCCAGCCGTCGATCATCAAGGACATCGGCCGGGCGATCCGCTTCCTCAAGGAGCAGTCGGGCCTCGCCATCCTCCTCGTCGAGCAGTATCTCGACTTCTGCCGCGAGCTCGCCGACCGGGTCTACGTCATGGACCGCGGCGAGATCGTCCACGCGGGTGTCGCTGAGGATCTCGACGACCCGCAGGTGCGCCGGCACCTGATGGTGTGAGGCCGTCGCCGGTCGGCGCGACGGTTCGCGCGGCGCACGGTGCGGGGAGGGGCTGCTGGGCATCGAGGTGAGGGACGAGACCGTGACGCTGCAGCGTGCGCGTGGCACGGCGCGCGCGGTCGTGCATGCGCCGGAGGGCGCATCGACGCGGCTGAAGCGGCTGCACCAGGCGGGCTGCCTGAAGCTGCGCTTTCCGCGCCTGCCGCAGGCCGAGGCGGTGCTGATCAACACCTCGGGCGGCCTGACCGGCGGCGACCGGATCGAGCAGCATTACGAGGTCGGGGCCGCCGCAGGCCTCACCGTCACGACGCAGGCCTGCGAGCGGATCTACCGGGCATCGGCGGGAACGGCTGAGGTGGCAACGACCGTTGCGGTCGGCGAGGAGGCCGAGCTCGCCTGGCTGCCGCAGGAGACCATCCTCTTCGACGGTGGGCGGCTGCGGCGCCGGCTCGAGCTCGACTGCGCCGCGTCCAGCCGGTTCCTCGTCGTCGAGAGCGTCATCCTCGGCCGGCAGGCGATGGGCGAGAGCCTGCGCTCGGGCCTCCTGCACGAACGCTGGCGCATCCGCCGAGACGGTCGCCTCGTCTTTGCCGAAGACCTGCGGCTCGGTGGTGACCTGGAGCGGCTGACGGTCGCTGCGGCGGGGCTGGGCGGCGCGACGGCCTTTGCGACGGTGCTGCTGCAGGCCGAGGCTCTTGAGCCGGCTCTGGAGGCGGCACGGCGGATCATCGGCGAGGCGGGCGGGGCGAGCAGGTTCGACGGGCTTCTCGTCTGCCGGCTGGTCGCCGAGAGCGGCCAGGCCCTGCGGCGACGGCTGGTGCCGCTGCTCCACGCCCTCTCGACACGGCCGCTGCCCCGGCTATGGTCGTTCTGACGCCGGATCGGAGAGCCTGAGCATGAACCTGACGCCGCGGGAAAAGGACAAGCTTCTGATCGCGATGGCCGCGGAGGTCGCGCGCAAACGGCTGTCCCGCGGCGTGAAGCTGAACCATCCGGAGGCGATCGCGCTGATCACCGACTACGTGGTCGAGGGCGCACGGGACGGGCGTTCGGTCGCCGACCTGATGGAAGCCGGCGCGCACGTCGTCGGCCGCGAGCAGGTGATGGAGGGAATTGCCGAGATGATTCCTGACGTCCAGGTGGAAGCGACGTTTCCCGATGGCACCAAGCTCGTGACGGTGCACGAGCCGATTCGCTGACGGCGCTCGCGCCGCGGCGTGCCTGCCGGCGCCCTACCGACTCAGCGAGGAGACGGCGAGCGCGGGCTCGGCGTGCCCGGCCGCCTGCACGAAACGATAGCCGCCCTCGACATGCGAATAGTAGGCAGCACCGGCCATGCCATCCATCACGACGCTGCGCATCAGCGTCGGCTCCCGCGGCCCGGCACCACCGGCACAAAGGGTCGCCGCCGCAACGAGACACAGCCTGATCATTTCCCGCTCCATCCTGTCGTCGGTCTTCGGCTTCGACCGTGCGGCCGAAGCTCGATCAGCCATCCGGCGCCGCATTGGCCTGCAGCGCTTCCGAGAGACGGTCTAGCGGCGGCACGTTGCCATCGGATTGCACCGCGCCGCGCTTCATTTCGCCGTGGTTTCCTCTTCTTTTCGATGACGCGGGGCATTCGCCGATTTCGCGAGTGCGAGAAAGGCTTTGACAGGGGTCGGCTCGGCTTCCATCATCGCCAAGGTCGGAAGGCTCCCATTCCATCGCAGGAGCCACTTCCGAGCGAGACGCGACCCAACCCGGGGCGTCCGTCGACCGAACTTCAAGGGACCCACATGCTCAAGCGCCTTTCCATCGCCGCCGCCGCCCT
The DNA here is from genome assembly GCF_024519155.1 of Mangrovibrevibacter kandeliae. Classification (GTDB taxonomy): domain Bacteria; phylum Pseudomonadota; class Alphaproteobacteria; order Rhizobiales; family Rhizobiaceae; genus Mangrovibrevibacter; species Mangrovibrevibacter kandeliae. The sequence goes on from NZ_JANIFJ010000004.1 coordinate 350,226, forward strand.
CGTCGCGGCCACACCGGCCTTCGCCCACCTCAACCCGGCGGAGCACGGCTCGCTGCTCGCCGGCGTCTCGCACCCGCTGACGGGCGCCGACCACCTTCTGGTGATGGTCGCCGTCGGCCTGTGGGCCTCGACGATTGGCGGAGCGGCCCGCTGGGTCGTTCCGTCAGCCTTTGTCGCCACCATGAGCGGCGGATTCGCGCTGGCGCTTGCGGGCATGTCGTTGCCGTTCGTCGAGCCGACGATCCTCGCCTCGATCGTGGCGCTCGGTCTCCTGGTCGCCCTCGCGGTGAGGCTGCCCGCCGCGCCCGCCGCCGCAGTCGTCGCGCTGTTCGCCCTGTTCCATGGCTATGCCCACGGCAGCGAACTCGGCGAAGCCGGCGCGCTCGACTTCGGCATCGGCTTTGCGCTGACGACCGCCGGCCTGCACGGGATCGGCCTTCTCGTCGGCGATGCGGTCGCGCGCAGCGGCCGCCCGCTGCTGGTCCGCATGCTGGGCGCAGCGTCCGCCGTCGCCGGACTCGTGCTGATGGCCGGCTGAGGCCGTCGACTTCGGAAACCCGGCCGGCTGGGACGCCGGCCGGCTCGCAACGAGGAGACGTCGCAGATGATCCCGGGTGAAGTCATGACCGCCGAGGGCGACATCATCCTCAACGAAGGCTGCGAGACCTTGACCCTCACGGTCGCCAATCGCGGCGACCGACCCGTGCAGGTTGGCTCGCACTACCACTTCGCAGAGACGAACCCTGCCCTCGCGTTCGACCGGGAGCGGGCGAGGGGCATGCGACTCGACATCGCCGCCGGGACGGCCGTCCGCTTCGAGCCGGGCCAAAGCCGTGACGTGACGCTGGTGCCGCTGCGGGGCGGGCGTCAGGTCTATGGCTTCAATGCAGCGGTGATGGGCGCGCTATAACGCGGCGCCCCGCGTTCGCAGACGCGCCGACTCCCTCAAGGCGGGCGCGAGCCGACGGCTCCACATCGACGTCGGACGTCAGTCGCCGTTCGGCTTCGGGGTCGCGGTCGGCGTGCTCTCGAGCGCGCCGCGGATGTCGTTGAGGTCCACCGCAACGCGCGGCCGGCTGATCCGATAGGAACCGGCACCCGCGGTGCCGCTGGCCGCCTCGGTGCCTTCGACACTGGCGCTGCCGCCGAGGTTCGAGTTGGCGCCGCTGCCGCCGGTGGCCGTTGCGGCGCCCGCGTTGCCGCCGCGCGCGATCGAGTCGGCGTTGATGGAGTTGATGTCCGTCGCGCCCTCGGTCGCCTGGTACTGCGTGCTGCCGGAGTTCGACGCCGACCCGCTGGACACGGTTCCCGTCGACGTCGCGCCGGAGCTGTCGACGCCGCGGATGCTCGGGTTCGACGACGACATGCCGGATCCGCTCATGCCGCTTGCGGTCCCCGTCGACGAGCCGGTGCCGATGCTGCCGGTCGTGGCGCTGCCGCCCGGGTTGCGAAGGGTCGTGTTCGATGAGCTGACGCCGCTGCCCATCCCGGAACTGCCGCCTGACAGGCTGGAGCCGCCGGTCGAAGAGCCGCCGGAGGAGCCGCCGATGCCGCTGCTCTGCGCGTTCGCCGTGCTGGAAAGGCCGCACAGGAGTGCTGCCGCGATCGCTATCCTCGTACGCATACCGTCCTCCTCTCGGGTCCGCGGGCATTCCGCAAGCGGTGCAGCGTTGGAATCACCGCTCCGACAACAACCGGCGCGACACTGTCATGTTCCGACGCGGCGCGCCCATGCCGCTATCGGCCGCGCTTGGACGGCTTGCGGGGAACGATGACCGCGCGGTGCGAGCGCTGGCTGCCGGGACGGGTGATCGCGCTCCCGCCGATCGCACTCGGGCCGGACCTCGCATAAGCGCCGGCACTCGCATCGTCGAGCCGCGAACGACCCTGGCTCGCGCGCAGCGCATCCCTGTCGGACTGACTGCGGAACACAGGAATCTCCGGCGTCAGGTAGCTGTCGTCGTAGTCGCGGCCATAGGCGCGCTCCTCGACCGTGTCGCCGAAGACACGCGCCCCCTTGATCCGCGGCTGCGTGCGCGGCGTGTACGGCCCGATGCGCTTGCCGGCCATGCTGCTGCCGACGACGGTGCCCGGGGGGCCGGGATCGAAGGCCTGCGCCAGAGCCGGCTCGGCGATGAGCAGCGCGGCGCCGGCGCTCAACAGCAGTCGCATCATCGTCCTGCCTTCCCGTTCTCGTGGTTGGTGCCTCGGATATAGGGCGGGCGGGCGCTGGTTGCCGGCCCGTTCGGCGTCGCGGGTGTTGTGCAGCGCATCGAAGCCATTGCCTTTCTGCCACCGGCCGGGCCACTCTCGACCGTCGCCACCTGCCTTGCGAGGACCGCGCCCCTCATGCCCGCCACGATCTCCCGCGCCGCCTATGCCGCGATGTTCGGCCCGACCACAGGCGACAAGGTGCGGCTCGCCGACACCGAACTCTTCATCGAGGTGGAGAGGGACCTCACGACCTATGGCGAGGAGGTGAAGTTCGGCGGCGGCAAGGTGATCCGCGACGGCATGGGCCAGAGCCAGGCGAGCCGCGCGGAAGGCGCGGTCGACACGGTCATCACCAATGCCTTGATCCTCGACCACACCGGGATCTACAAGGCCGATGTCGGCCTCAAGGACGGGCGGATCGCGGCGATCGGCAAGGCCGGCAACCCGGATACCCAGCCGGGCGTGACGATCATCGTCGGCCCCGGCACCGAGGCGATCGCCGGCGAGGGGAAGATCCTCACCGCCGGCGGTTTCGACAGCCACATCCACTTCATCTGCCCGCAGCAGGTGGAGGAGGCGCTCTATTCGGGCGTGACGACCATGCTTGGCGGCGGCACCGGCCCGGCCCACGGCACGCTCGCCACCACCTGCACGCCCGGCCCCTGGCATCTGGCGCGGATGATCCAGGCGGCGGACGCGCTGCCGATGAACATCGGCTTCTCCGGCAAGGGCAACGCCTCGCTGCCCGCCGCGCTGGTCGAGATGGTGAAGGCGGGCGCCTGCGCCCTGAAGCTGCACGAGGACTGGGGCACGACGCCGGCGGCGATCGACTGCTGCCTGACCGTCGCCGACGACCACGACGTGCAGGTGATGATCCACACCGACACGCTCAACGAGTCGGGCTTCGTCGAGCACACCGTCGACGCCTTCAAGGGGCGCACGATCCACGCCTTCCACACCGAGGGTGCCGGCGGCGGTCATGCGCCGGACATCATCAAGGTCTGCGGCCTGCCGAACGTCCTGCCGTCCTCCACCAACCCGACCCGGCCCTACACCGTCAACACGCTCGAGGAGCACCTCGACATGCTGATGGTCTGCCACCATCTCGACGCGTCGATTCCCGAGGACATCGCCTTCGCCGAAAGCCGCATCCGGAAGGAGACGATCGCGGCCGAGGACATCCTGCACGACATGGGCGCGTTCTCGATCATCGCCTCGGACAGCCAGGCGATGGGCCGCGTCGGCGAGGTGGTGATCCGCACCTGGCAGACGGCCGACAAGATGAAGCGCCAGCGCGGGCGCCTCTCCGAGGAGACCGGCGACAACGACAATCTGCGCGCCCGGCGCTACGTCGCCAAATACACGATCAATCCGGCCATCGCGCAGGGCATGAGCCGGGAGATCGGCTCGATCGAGGTCGGCAAGCGCGCCGATCTGGTGCTTTGGGATCCGGCCTTCTTCGGCGTCAAGCCGATGATGGTGCTGCTGGGCGGCATGATCGTCGCCGCGCCGATGGGCGACCCGAACGCCTCGATCCCGACGCCGCAGCCGGTGCACTACCGGCCGATGTTCGGCGCCTATGGCAAGGCGGTCGGCGCCACGGGCGTCACCTTCGTCTCGGGCGCGGCGATGGCGGACGGTCTGCGCGGCCGGCTCGGCTGCGACAAGACCTTCCTCGCCGTCGAGAACACCCGCGGCGGCATCTCCAAGGCGTCGATGATCCACAACGCGGCCACGCCGCATGTCGAGGTGGACCCGGAGACCTACGAGGTGCGGGCCGATGGCGAGCTCCTCACCTGTGAGCCCGCCGACGTCCTGCCGATGGCACAGCGCTACTTCCTGTTCTAGTTAGCCGGACCGATGCGTGCGCTTGCGGCGGGACGTGCCGGAGGCCGATATGGATCACCGGCGGCCCGTCGCGGGCGCGATCGAGGAGCGGTGTGGATGATCGTGGCGGAGAGCGTGCGTCGCAAGGGCGACTGGGATGGGGCAGCGGACACCATCACGCTGGACGAGCAGGCCCGCCACCGCCGCCGCATGGCGATGGTCTCCGATGGCGGCATCGCCTTCCTGCTCGACCTGCCGGAGGCGCTGCTCTTGCGCGAGGGCGACGGCATCCTCCTCGACGACGGGCGGATCGTCGAGGTGCGGGCGAAGCCCGAGCCGCTCTATGCCGTCAGCGGTCGCGACGCCGGCCATCTCCTGTCGCTCGCCTGGCATCTCGGCAACCGGCATCAGGCCGCGCAGGTGTCCGCCGACGGCCTGCTGATCCGCCAGGATCCCGTCATCCGCGACATGCTGCTCGGGCTCGGCGCCCGCGTGGAGGAGGTCGAGGCGGCCTTCGATCCGGAGGGCGGTGCCTACGCGCACTCCCACGATCAGGATGCGGCGCAGGCACACGGTGTCGCCCACGAGCATTGAGAGCGCGGCCGGCTGCGCCACATCGGCGGCATCCGATCAACCGCAAGGACAGCCGGTCCCAGACGCATGCAGATGTTCCAGCCCGACACCCGCAACAAGACCCACCGGAACCGTCGCCTCTATGCGCTCTACGAGGTCGCCTACACCGTCGTCGACTTCGCCGCGGCGCTCACCTTCCTCGTCGGCTCGATCTTCTTCTTCTACGACGAGCTGATGACCGCGGGCACCTGGCTCTTCGTCATCGGCTCGGTGCTGTTCGGGCTGAAGCCGACCCTCAGGGTGGCGCGCGAGCTGCACTACCTGTGGATCGGCGACTACGACGATCTCGCGAAGCGCTCGTGAGCCTGTCGCTCCTGCGTCTCCTGACCTTTCTCTCGCCGGCCTTCCCGGTCGGCGCCTTCGCCTACTCCAGCGGGCTGGAGACGGCGGTGCGCGACGGGCGGCTTGGTGACGCCGAGGCCGTGTGCGACTGGATCGGCACGCTGCTGCGGCACGGCAGCCTCTGGAACGACCTCGTCCTCTGTGCCGAGGCGCACAGGGCGGCCTTGGCCGGCGACGGGTCGCGGCTGGCGGAGGTCGCCGAACTTGCGACCGCCCTCGCCGGATCGGCCGAGCGCCGGCAGGAGGCGCTCGCGCTCGGCGCAGCCTTCGCCGAGGCGGCCCGCCCGTGGGAGGATCTTCAAGGCGTCGACGCCGCCACGGCGGTGCTGCCCTATTGCGTTGCGGTCGGCGCCGTAACCGGTCGCGTCGACATCCCTCTGCACGACGCGCTCGCGGCGTTCGCCCATGCCGGCGCGGCCAATCTCGTCGGCGCGGCGACGCGGCTCGTGCCGCTCGGTCAGAGCCGTGCGGTCGCAGTCCTCGCCCGGCTCGAGCCCGTCCTCCTCGACGTCGCCGCACGGGCGGCGCTCTCCGACCTTGACGACCTCGGCACGGCGGCGTTCTTTTCCGAGATCGCCGCGTTGCGGCACGAAGCGCTGTCGCCGAGGATCTTCCGCTCATGACGTCCAGAGCCTTGCCGAGTTCCAAGCACGGGCCCCTGCGCGTCGGCATCGGCGGTCCTGTCGGCTCCGGCAAGACGACCCTCGTGGAAAAGCTCTGCAAGGCGGCGCGCGAAGCCTGGTCGATCGGCGTCGTCACCAACGACATCTACACCCGCGAGGACGCCGAGGCGCTGGTGCGGCTGCAGGCGCTGTCCTCCGACCGCATCATCGGCGTCGAGACCGGCGGCTGCCCGCACACCGCGATCCGCGAGGACGCCTCGATCAACCTCCAGGCGATCCGCGAGCTGCGGTCGCGGCACGGCGATCTCGACCTGGTGCTTGTCGAATCCGGCGGCGACAACCTTGCCGCGACCTTCTCGCCCGATCTCGTCGATCTTTCGATCTACGTCATCTCGGTCTGCCAGGGCGAGGACATTCCCCGCAAGGGCGGCCCGGCGATCACCCGCTCCGACCTCCTGCTCGTGAACAAGACCGATCTCGCGCCCCATGTCGGCGTCGATCTCGACCGGATGCGCCAAGACGCGGCCAAAGGCCGGGGCGATCTGCCGGTGATCTTCACCGACTTGTCCCGCAGTCACGGACTGGACGGCGTGCTCGACTTCCTGGTGCGGCAGGGCGGTATGCCGGCGCTTGCCGCCGCAGCCTGATGCGGCTGTTCCTCAAGGACCCGCTGGCGATCCTCGCCGACGGCGCCGGCGGCGGCCTCGTGGTCGAGGACGGCCGGATCGCCGAGCTGGTCCCCGGCGGCGGCAGGCCCTCGGCGCCGGTCGACGCGACGTTCGACGCCTCCCGGCACGTCGTGCTGCCCGGGCTCGTCAACACCCATCACCACTTCTACCAGACGCTGACGCGCGCCCACCCGAGCGCGACCGACAAGGCATTGTTCCCCTGGCTCGTCGGCCTCTATCCCTACTGGGCGCGTCTTGATCCGGAGAGCTTCCGGCTGTCGGTCCGCCTGGCGCTGACCGAGCTCCTGCTCTCCGGCTGCACCACCGCGGCCGACCACCACTACCTCTTCTCCGCCGGGCTGGAGGACGCGATCGACATCGAGGCCGAGGAGGCGGCACAACTCGGCATCCGGGTGACGCTGACGCGCGGCTCGATGGACGTCTCGGTCAAGGACGGCGGCCTGCCGCCGGACAGCGTCGTGCAGGACGCCGACACGATTCTGGCCGACAGCGAGCGGCTTCTGTCGCGCCATCACGACCGCGCGGACGGCGCGATGCTGCAGATCGCGCTCGCCCCGTGCTCACCCTTCTCGTCGAGCCTTGCCGTCATGCGCGCGAGCGCCGAGCTCGCCGAGCGGCACGACTGCCGCCTGCACACCCATCTCGGGGAGACCGAGGACGAGAACCGGTACTGCCAGGAGCTCTTCGGCTGCCGGCCGCTCGATTATCTCGAAGAGGCCGGCTGGCTCGGGCCACGCACCTGGCTGGCGCACGGCATCCACTTCACGACCGATGAGTGCCGGCGGCTCGGCGCGCACAAGGTCGGCGTCTGCCACTGCCCGACCTCCAATGCGGTGCTCGCCTCCGGCTTCTGCCCCGTGAACGAGCTGCAGGCGGCGGGTGCGCCCGTCGGCCTCGGCGTCGACGGCTCGGCCTCGAACGACGCGTCGAACATGATGGAGGCGGTGCGTCATGCGCTGATGGTCGCGCGGCTGAACTACCGCGCACCCGAGGCGATGACTGCGCGCGACGCGCTCCGTCTGGCGACGGAAGGCTCCGCCGCCTGCCTCGGCCGCGCCGACATCGGCCGCATCGCCGCGGGACGGCAAGCCGATCTCGCCCTCTTCACGCTCGACGAGCTGCGCTTCTCGGGCGCGCACGATCCGATCGCCGCACTCGTTCTCTGCGGCGCGCACCGCGCCGACCGGGTGATGGTGAAGGGCGAGTGGCGCGTGATCGACGGCACGCCGGTCGGCGTCGACCTGCCGGCGCTGCGCGAAGCGCACGGACGGGCAGCGCGCCGCTTCGCCTGACGTCAGTCGAGCCTGTCGGCGCGGCAGCAGAGCGTCTCGTAGCGCAGCGTCACGAGATCCCCCGCAAGCTCCGGCGCGTGGGCCACCGCCATGCGGATCTCTTCGGCGACCTCGCTCTGCGTGTCGTCAGGCAGGGCCGCGATGAAGCTGATGGAGAGCGCGCGGTCGACGATCACGCTGCTCGGGGCGACCTGGCTGTGCACGAGACGGGTATCCGCGAGCGGGCCGAAGCCGTGCCCGGGAAACAGGGCGCGCCAGGCGTCGTCACGCCGCCGCGGCGCGTCGCCGGCGTGGCGTTCGACGATCGCTGCGATTGCCTGCGCCCAGGCCGGCGTGTCGTCCCGGATGTTCCAGACGAGACCGAGGCGGCCGCCCGGCTTCAGCACGCGCCGCATCTCGCCGAGCGCGGCGGGCGTCGCGAACCAGTGGAAGGCGGTCGCGCAGAGGATCGCATCCGCCGACGCCTCGGGAAGAGGGATCGCCTCGGCCGTTCCATCGAGCGCGGTGACGCCGGGGTGGCGCGACGATAGCTCCGACCGCATGGCGGCGACCGGTTCCACGGCGGTCACACTGGCGCCCGTTGCAAGCAGCCGCGGCAGGAACTTGCCCGTTCCGGCGCCGAGGTCGATCGCCACCGAGCCCGGTCCCAGCCCCATTGAATCGCGCAGCCAGGCCTCGACGGCGGCCGGGTAGTCCGGCCGCGCCTTCGCATAGGTGGCGGCACGGGCGGCGAAGCCGTCGCGCGCGGCGCTGTGGAGCGTGTTCGTCGGGTTTGCATCGCCCATGCAAAATCCTTGCGCCGATTGCACGTCCGCTGGGTGGACAAGCAATGCGACGTAGAGCGGGGCTTGGGAGCAGGTTGCCTCTTAAGCCCTGCCACGAGCCTCCATTCCCTTGCCGTAACCTTCTCGCCGAAGGGGAGAAGAAGCGGCTCGGACGTGCGGTTCATCTCCGTGATCGCCGCGATTCCAATCCAGCAACGAACTTCCTCTCCTTATCGGGAGAGGGCAGGGCAAGGGATGCCGCGAGCGTCCGGCAACTCGCGGTGCGAGCGCACCTCCGCAATGTGCCTTTGGGACAGCCGGAAGCACGGGACAGCCGTCGCTTGCCCCGTCACTGTGCCGGCGTCGCACCCTTCGGTAGTGCATAGGCGATGACGCTGTCGCCGGCCTTGGTGCCGAGCGAGCCGTGGCCACCGGCGACGACGAGGAGGTACTGGCGTCCATCCGCGCCCATGTAGGTCATCGGCGTCGCCTGCCCGCCGGCCGGCAACCGGTCCTCCCACAGCTGCTTACCGGTCGTCACGTCATAGGCGCGGACATAGTAGTCGATCGTGCCGGACAGGAAGGCGACGTTGCCGGCGGTCATGATCGGTCCGCCGAGGTTGGGCACGCCCATCGCGAAGGGCAGCGGGATCGGCGAGGCATCGCGCGTCGTGCCGTTCTGGTGCTTCCAGACGATCTCGCCGGTCGTCAGGTCCGCCCCGGCGACATAGCCCCAGGGTGGCGCCTGGCAGGGCAGGCCGAGCGGCGAGGTGAAAGCGGACAGCTTGACTGCAAAGGGCGCGCCGAAGTTCTCGTTCAGCGCCGGCAGCGAGCCCTGCGGTCGGTTGCCGCCCTGGACGTAAAGGTCGGTCGGGTTCTGCCGCGGCACCAGCTGCGAGCGGAAGGCGAGGTAGGTCGGCGTGGTGAAGGCGACCTGTCGCTTTGGATCGACGGCGATCGAACCCCAGTTGAAGACGCCGAAATTGCCCGGGTAGATCAGCGACCCCTGTTCGGTCGGCGGCGTGTAGCGCCCCTCGTAGCGCATCCGATGGAAGGCGATGCGGCAGTAGAGCTGGTCAAACGGGGTCGCGCCCCACATGTCGGCGCCGGTCAGCTTCGGCGGATCGTAGGAGAGCGCCGAAACCGGTTGCGTCGGCGCCGTGTGATCGCCCTGCGCCGCGCCCTGCGGGGCCGGCACCTCGTTGACCGGCAGGACCGGCTGGCCGTTGCGCCGGTCGAGCACGTAGAGCTCGCCCTGCTTGGTCGGCTGCACCAGCGCCGGCACCGTCTCGCCATTGACCGTGAGATCGATGAGGCTCGGCTGCGAGGGCACGTCGTAGTCCCACAGGTCGTGATGGACCGTCTGGAAGACCCAACGCACCGTGCCGGTCGCGACGTCGAGCGCGACGACGGACGACGAGTACCGCTCGACCGCGTCCGAGCGGTTGCCGCCCCACTGGTCCGGGGGCTGGTTGCCGAGCGGCACGTAGACGAGGCCGAGTTCGGGATCGAGGGCTGAGATCGACCAGGAGTTCGGCGAGTTCGGCACGTAGTGCTCGCCGGGCGGCAACGGCGCCGTCTGGTCCGGGTTGCCGGAGTCCCAGTTCCAGACGAGCGCGCCGGTGGAGATGTCGAAGGCGCGGATGACTCCGGAGGCCTCGTTGACCGACACGTTGTCGAGCACCGTACCGCCGACGATGACGAGATTGCCGGCGATCACCACCGGCGAGGTCGAGTAATACGAGCCGGGATTCACGTTCGGCATGTTCTGCCAGAGATTGATCTGGCCGTTCTCGCCGAAGTTCGAGCAGGCTTCGCCGCTGTCCGGGTCGAGCGCGATCAGCCGCCCGTCGGCGGTCGGCATGAACAGCTTGGCGTCGCAGGTGCCTTCCGGTCCGTTCGCGGCGACCTGCGGCTGGGCGGGATCGGCCATCGCGTCCCGGGGGGCGGGCGCGGCCTGAGCCGCAGTGGGGGCCTCCCCGGCAGGCGGGGTTGTCGGCGCGGCCGCGTCGGCCGGAGGCGCCGAGGTGGCGGTGGCGCCGGCATTGGCCGCACCCGGCGGCTGATAGGACAAGCCGCGGCAGGTGAGGTGCTGCAGCGCCAGCTCGCCCTGGATCTTCGGGTCGAAGCGCCAGATCTCCCTGCCGCTGACGGCGTCCAGGGCGATGACGTTCTGATGCGGCGTGCAGAGGAACAGGCGGTCGCCGATCTTCAGCGGTGTCACCTCGTAGGTCGTCTCCACCGGATCGCCCGGGCGGCCGCGCTCGTCGCCGGTCTCGTAGTGCCAGGCGACCTCGAGCTGACCCACATTGTCGGCCGTGATCTGCGCGAGCGGCGAGAAGCGCTGGCCATAGTCGGTGCGCCCGTAGGCATGCCAGTCGGCTGCCGGCACGCCCTGCGCGTCGTCCGGCACGTCGGCGCGCGCCTGCGGCAGCTCTCCCTCGACGCGGGTCGGGTCGCCGACGAGGGCGACGCCGGCAACGAGAAGCGCGACGAGGAGCGAAAAGGAGAGCGCGAGGCCGGAGCCGCGCGTCGCGCTCGGGTGCACCTTCACCCCGTCCAACGCGGCGTTGATATCCATCGCGCCGAGGCTGCGGGTGATGAAGGGGGTGATCAGCCAGACGCCGATGATGACGAGGAGATCGCCGCGCGGCGCGAGCCGCCACCAGTCGAAGCCCGACTCCCAGATGCTCCACACGAGGGTTCCGAGGATCAGGAGGGCGTAGACCGAAAGCGCTTCCGGCCGCCGGGCAATCAGCATCGCCGCCGTCAGGATCAGCACCGCGCCGGCGACGAGGTAGTACCAGGAACCGCCGAGGAGGATCAGCCAGAGACCGCCGGCCCCGAGGATCAGGCCTATGAAGCCCAGGACGGCGCCGGTGATCCACAGGGCCGGAAAATTGCGTGCCTCGGCCATGGTGCCCCCTCATTGCAACGCAGCGCAGACTTTGTGGCGGGAACTAGGCGCGGTCGCCGGGAGGTCAAAGGGGCTGTGCGTCCCCAAGCCGCCCGCTCCCGTCCGACACGTCCGCCTCGATCGTCACCAGCCTGCGGTACGGACAGAGCGGTCACGATGTCCGCCGGTCCTGCATCGGCGCTCAGAAAGCGTCGATGGCGCACCGCTCCGGCAGGTCGATCTCCTCGAGGTTCTCCCCCTCGCCGCCGCGATCGACGACGAGGAAGTCGCTCACCGCGTCCAGCGCCAGCAGCGGGTGGTGCCAGGTGCCGGCGGCGTAGTTCACGCCGCGCCGGCCGTCGACGAGGAAGGCGCGCGGCGTGCCCGGCCGCCCGGCCTCGTCCGGCGCGACGACGACGAGATAGGGACGGTCCGACAGCGGCACGAAGGCCTGGCTGCCGAGTGGATGGCGCTCCAGCATCGCGATCCCGATCGGCGGCGCGAAGGGCTTGCCGCGGAAGATCGAGATCAGCGGCCGGCCGCCGCCGCTTTCCACGTCCACCGTCGCGACGTCGTGGAAGCGGGTCGTCGTGCCGCCGTTGATGAGCTTGATCTCGGCCGCGTGGTCCGGCTCAATCACGTCGCCGAACGGCCTGAACGCGTCGATCGTCAGCGGCTCGACGACGAGCCCCTTCATGCCTTGCGGCCGAAGAGGCGCAGGCGCGAGACGCCCCCGTCGGGGAAGATGTCGAGCCGCACGTGCGTCACCGGCCCGACCGGCCGCAGCGACTCGATGTCCTTCACCGCATCCGCGGCGAGCTTGGTCTCGGGCAGGAGCAGCGGCCAGTCGGCGCTGTCGGCCTCGGCGTCCTCCGGCAGGGGATCGTGCGTCAGCTTCGCCGCCTTCAGCGAGAAGCGATCGGGATAGTTGCCCTTGTAGTGCGCGGTATCGATCGAGATGCGCTCGATCGTGCCGGCATGCCCGAGCTTCAGGATGCACCAGTCGTTGCCGGGACGGCGCCGGCGCGCGGTTTCCCAGCCGTCGCCCATGTTCACGCCGCGGCCCGGCGCCAGGATGTTGGCGGGCGCGCCGTAATGCGCGTCGTTCCAGGCGATCGCGGTGCCGCCGTTGACGAGCGCGGCGAGATCCAGCGTCTCGGACCCGTCCACGCCGTCCCAGTCCTTGGCGATGCGGCCATAGACGCGCAGCCGCGCGACGCCGCCGTCGGGGTGGATGTGCAGGCGCAGCCAGCGCCAGGGACGCGACGCGTCGGTCTCGACGACGTGGTGGCTGTCGCCCTTGAGGTTCATGCGCGGGACGAGCACCGACCAGTCGCCCTCGCTCGGCACATCGTCGGTGTCGGCGACCTCGATCTCGGCGGCCGGTGGGTAGTTGCCGGTGAAGAACGCGGTGTCGATGTCGATTGCATGGATGGTGCCACGCTGGCCGAGCCGGATCACCGCATGGTCGTGGCCGGGCGTGCGCTTGCGGCGCGATTCCCAGCCGTCCATCCACTTGCCGTGGTCGTCGTACTTGCCGGGGATGAAAATCGCCGGCTCCGGTGAAATCATCCGGCTCTTGTCGGCGAAGAAGTCGTCGGTGGCCGAGACCACTTCGGTGCCGAGGCGGGGATGGGCGAGATCGACGAAGCGCTTCAGGAGGCCCTCGGCCTCCGGCGCCGGCTTTGCCGTGAGGAAGGTCTCGCTCATGCGTGCTCTCCGAATAGCTGCTCGAGGCGCAGACGCGCGATCCGCTCCACCTCCCGCGCGGCGGTGGAAAATTCCGTGTCGGGGTCGTTACCGGATCGCGCCTCGAAGGCCTGCACGATGGCGTCCTTCGTCCGGCCCTTCACCGCGATGATGAACGGGAAACCGAAGCGCTCGCCATAGCGGGCGTTGAGCGCCGTCAGGTGAGACAGCTCGTCCGCCGAGAGGCGGTCGAGGCCGGCGGACGCCTGCTCGGCCGTGGACTGTGCGGTAAGTTCTCCCGCCAGGGCCAGCCGGCCGGCGAGATCGGGATGGGCGCGCAGAACGCCAAGCCGCTCCTCGGGCGAAGCGCAGCGGAAGACCGCCGCCATCGCGCCGGCGAGGCCGCAGGGCGAGTCATGTGCGTCGTGCAGCCCTTGCGCATAGGCCCGCTCGGCAACGAAGGGCGAGTGCTCGTAGACGCCGCCGAAGCGGGCCATGAAGTCGGCCTGACTCATCCGGCTGGGTCGCAGGCCCGGGCGGAAGGGGAAGTGCTCGCGCCAGTGGCGGGCGATGTCGATCCGCCGTGCCACCCAGACGTCCGGCTTCGACTGGACGTAGTCGAGGAAGCGGGCGAGCCCCGCGGCCCGTCCCGGCCGCCCGACGAGGCGGCAGTGCAGGCCGACATTCAGCATCTTTGCCGCGCCGGCCTCGCCCTCGGCATGGAGCGTATCGAACGCGTCCTTGAGGTAGGCGAAGAAGTGGTCGCCGGTGTTGAAGCCCTGCGGCGTCGCGAAGCGCATGTCGTTGGTGTCGAGCGTGTAGGGCAGGATCAGCAGCGGGCCGGCCTCGGTGTCCTGCCAGTAGGGCAGGTCGTCGGCATAGGCGTCGGAGGCGTAGAGGAAGCCGCCCTCCTCGGCCACGAGCTCCAGCGTGTGCTGCGAGGAGCGGCCGGTGTACCAGCCGAGCGGCCGCTCGCCGGTGAGCGCCGTGTGGAGCGCGATCGCCTCCCGCATGTGCGCGCGCTCGGCGTCCCGGTCGTAGTCCTTGTACTCGATCCACTTCAGGCCGTGCGAGGCGATCTCCCACCCAGCCTCCTGCATGGCCGCGACGGCCTCCGGATTGCGCTCCATGGCGGTGGCGACGCCGTACACCGTTACCGGCATCGCCCGCTCGGTGAACATCCGCCAGAGCCGCCAGAAGCCGGCCCGGGAACCGTATTCGTAGATCGACTCCATGTTCATGTGGCGCATGCCCGGCCAGGCGGCGGCGCCGACGATCTCCGACAGGAAGGCCTCCGAAGCGGCGTCGCCGTGCAGGACGGCATTTTCGCCGCCCTCCTCGTAGTTGATCACGAACTGCACGCAGATCTTCGCTCCGCCGGGCCAGCGCGGGTCGGGCGGAGTGCGGCCGTAGCCGAGGAGGTTGCGGGGGTAGCGGTCGGTCATCAGGCCCATCGACTCGAAACTCGATGACGACAATAGCCGAAGCGGCGCGTCTGCAAAGCCGCACCGACGCGCCGCTTGCGGACCCGCGACGCCCGCAATCTCGCAACCCAGCCTCAGGCAGCCGCGCCGGTGGCGCGTCCCTCCGGCGCGAGCTGCACCGCGTAGCGGATCGCCGCGACGAGGCTCTCGTGGCGGGCAATGCCCTTGCCGGCGATGTCGAAGGCCGTGCCGTGGTCGACCGAGGTGCGGATGATGCCGCCCTTCAGCCCGACGGTAATGTTCACGCCCTCGTCGAAGGCGACGGCCTTCACCGGCGCATGGCCCTGGTCGTGATAGCAGGCGACGACGACGTCGAAGTCGCCGCGCATCGCGCGATAGAACAGGGTGTCGGCCGGCAGCGGCCCCTTCACGTCGATGCCCTCGGCCTGCGCCCGCTCGATCCCGGGCACCAGCTTCTCCTCCTCCTCGCCCTCGCCGAAGAGGCCGTTCTCGCCGGCATGCGGGTTGATGCCGCAGACGGCGATCTTCGGGTGCGGCGTACCGGCGGCGGCGAGCGTGTCCTGCGCGAGGCGGATCACCTGGTAGGTGCGTTCGGGATTGATGCGTCGGATCGCCTCGATCAGGCCGACATGCGTGGTGAGATGGATCACCTTCATCTTCGGCGTCGCCAGCATCATCGAGTAGCTCTCGGTGCCCGTCAGCTCGGCGAGGATTTCGGTGTGGCCGGGATACATGTGGCCGCCGGCGTGCAGCGCCTCCTTGTTCAGCGGGGCGGTGGCAATGGCCGCGACGCGCCCCGCCTGCGCGAGCTCGATCGCGGCCTTCAGGAACTCGAAGGCCGCATGGCCGGCGGCCGGGCTGATCGCGCCATAGGTAAGGTCGCCGACGGCAAGGCCGGGGTCGGCGCACAGCGCCACGTCCGGCGTCGGCTCCTGCGGCATCGGCTCGTCCGGCTTGAACGCAGCGATGCAGAAGTCGGCGCCGACGACCTGACGCGCGCGCTCCAGCGCGCCGGCGTCGCCGACGACCAGCGGTCGGCAGAGCTGCCACGTCGCGGGATCGGCGAGTGTCTTGGCGACGATCTCCGGCCCGATGCCGGCGACGTCTCCCATGGTGATGGCGATGATCGGCTTCATGGCGCGATCCTTCCTTCGATCAGATATCGCATGGCGTCGGCCAGGGCGTCCGGTTCGCCGAAGCCGCCGGCCTTGGTGACGATGTGGCAGTCCACCGTGCCGCGGGCGGTGACGAGCGGCATCCCCGGCAGCACCGTGCCGCGCACGTCGAGCGCCTCAATGCCGGCCGCCTCCAGAACGGCCCGCGCGGTGTCGCCGCCTGTGGCGAGCAGCCGGCCGATCGCGCCGCGCTCGATCAGCACCTGGGCGACCTGGCCCAGACCGCGCGCGATGATCCGGCTTGCATCGCGCCGCGACAGGCCGTTGCGGCGGGCGAGATCCATCGCACCGCGAACCTCGCCGGGCGCATGCGCCGTGGTGAGAATCCCGACGCTGCCGGCCGTGCCCAACGTCTCGGATAGGTGCGCGACGCAGCGCTCGATTTCCGCATCCGCATCGGCCCGGGTGCGAAAGAGCGCGTCGGCAGCCAGCACCACGGGCTCGACGCCATGAACCTCGGCCGCCCGGTCGAGCTGCGCGACCGCCACCGGATTGACGCTGCCGCAGACGAGGAGCGCCGGCCGAGCGGCCGGAGCAAGGGCGGGCGCGGCTTCGCCGGGCGCCAGCGCCCAGAGCTTCGGCAGCGGCGCGGCGAGGCCTGCCGATCCGGCCCACAGGATCGGACCTGTCCGCCGCGACAGCGCCGCGCCATAGACGGCGATCGCCTCGATATCGCGGTCGCTGGCCGCATCGGCGACGAGGCAGAGATAGCCGCCGGCCCCCTGCAGGCGCTCTGCGTCAGCGGCGAGGGCGCCAGCGTCGGAAAGGTCGTGCGGCTCGATCCGGCGGATCGTGACGCCCGGCATGTCGGCCTCCAGCAGTGCCGGGATCCGGCTCTCGCGCACCGGGTTGGCCGGATCGGCGGCGATCGCCGTCTCGGCGACGGGCGTCCCGTTCACCAGGAGCACGCCGTCCACCACCGTCCGTCCCATCGCCGGATAGGCCGGCGTCATCAGGACGAGCGTCGCGCCGGCGGCGCGGGCGAGTTCGTCGATCTCGGCGCCGACATTGCCGCGCAGGGTGGAGTCGATCTTCTTGTAGAGATGCGAAGCGCCGGGCGCGAAGGCTGCATGCGCCGCGCGCACCGCAGCGCGCGCTTCGTCTGCCTCCATGCCGCGACTCTCGCAGTCGAGGATCACGACGTCGCAATCGGCGCTGCCGATGCTCGAGCGGGGATCGACGAACACGCGGGTACGCAGTCCATGCGCGGCGAATTGCAGGCCGCTGTCATTGGCGCCGGTGAGGTCGTCGGCGAGAACGACCACCGCCGGTCCGCTGGCTTCAGCCGTTGGTGCGGCCATCGCCCGTCACCGCCGCACGATGCGCGTCGGCGCCGCGGGTTCGAGCCCGGCTTCGGCCGCTGACGCGTCGGTGCCGAGGTCCAGCCGCTTCGGATCGGTGCGCGAGACGAGGAAGGACACGTAGAGAGGCAGGAGGATTGCGGTCGTCACCGTTGAGGCCGCGACCTGGACGGTGGCGAGCTGGGCAAGGCCCTGAAAGGCGGGATTCGCGGCGGCGATCGCCATCGGCGTCGCCACCGCATTGCCGGCGGTCGAGCCTTCTGCCGAGCCGACGATCGGGTTCCAGCCGAGCGCGCGGAAGACGAAGTAACCGGCGGTGCCGGTGAACAGCGTCGTCATGACGCCGATCGCCACACCGGCGAGGCCGCCCTGCAGGATCGCCGCGAAGTTGATGCCCATGCCGAGCGCGAAGGCGAAGAAGGGGATCAGCATGTCGCTGCCCTTGGCGAGCCAGCTTCTGAGATCCGGATCGAGATTGCCGAGCACCAGTCCGACGAGGATCGGCAGGAGCACGCTGATGAAGGAGACGATCGAGAACAGCCCGTTGACGAAGCCCATCGCGCCGAAGATCGTCAGTGCCACCATCGTCAGGAACGGCCCGTCGTTGAGCGCGAGCAGCGAATAGGCGGCTTTGTCGTCCGGCCGGCCGTACTGGCCGACGATGGCGACGTAGAGCCCGCCGTTCGAGTTGGTCATCGCGGCGATGATGGCGAGCGGCACCATGCCGAGGAACATGCCGTTCGCGCCGGCGACGGCATAGGCGAGGAGGCCGATCGCGGCACCGACGACCCATTTCAGGACGAGCAGCGTCGCACCCTTGGCGGCGGCCGAGCCGATGTTGGAGAGGTTGATCTGGGCGCCAGCGGTGAGGAGGAAGAGCGCGATCAGTGCGCTGGCGCTGTCGACGAAGAGGGCCTGGGTGAAGTTGCCGATGCGTAGCGCCTCCGGCGCGAAGGTGTTGATCGTCGCGCCGAGAAGCAGCGGAACCACCATCATGCCGCCGGGAATGCGGTCGATCGTCGCCTTGATTTTCATCGGATCTCCCGGCCGGCGCTTGGGATACGCGGCACTGCGCAGATCCGGCCCTCTGGTCACATCAGGTAGGACAGCGCCTCCAAGTTTCCAGTGAGCGGAACGTTGGGGCGGGCTTGCGGCCGATCGCCCCGGCGTTGCACTGTGCCGGTCAACGGGGTCCGACACGGAAGCGCTTGAATGTCCGACGGAAAGGCCGCACGGCTCACGACGCATGTGCTCGACACGGCGCATGGATTGCCGGCGTCCGGCTTGCGGGTCGAACTGATCCGCCGCAGCGCCGATGCCGGCACGCCGCTCGTCACCACCTCGACGAATGCCGACGGGCGGCTGGACGGGCCGCTCCTGATCGGCGGAGACCTGACCGTCGGCACCTACGAGCTGCGCTTTCACGTCGGCGCCTATTTCCGTGCCCGCGGCATCGACCTGCCGGAGCCGGCCTTCCTCGACGTGGTGCCGATCGTCTTCGGCATCGCCGATCCGGATGGGCACTATCATGTGCCGCTGCTGATCTCTCCCTATGGCTACTCGACCTATCGGGGCTCCTGACATGGGCGAGCCGATCCGCTTCATCCTGAATGGCGAGCCGCGAGAAATTTCAGGGCTCGCACCGACGACCACGGTGCTGAACTGGCTGCGGCGCGAGGCGCGGCTGACGGGCACCAAGGAGGGCTGCGCGGAGGGCGACTGCGGCGCCTGCACGGTGCTCGTCGCGGAGCCGGACGGGGCGGGTGGTCTCAGGCGCCGGACGGTCAACGGCTGCATCCTGTTTCTGCCGAGCCTGCACGGTCGCGCGATCGAGACGGTGGAGCATCTCGGGCGCGACGGCCTGCACCCGATCCAGAACGCGATGGTCGAGCGGCACGCCAGCCAGTGCGGCTTCTGCACGCCCGGCTTCGTCATGCAGCTCTATGGCGGCTGGCTGAACGGCGGGCTCGCCGACCGGCCTTCGGTGAAGGACGCGATCGCCGGCAATCTCTGCCGCTGCACCGGCTACGGACCGATCGTGGATGCGGGGCTCGACCTTGCCGCGACGCCGAAGCCGGACACCCACGCCGCCGACGCGGCGCTGGCCGAGAGGCTGACGGCGCTGCGCGGGCCCGGCACCTTCCGCTACGAGGCGGCGGGCGGCACCTGGCTGTCGCCGGACACTGTCGACGATCTCGCCGACCTCTATGCCGCTCACCCCGACGCGCGTCTCGTCGCGGGCGCCACCGATGTCGGACTGTGGGTGACCAAGCAGCACCGCGACCTGCCGCTGATCATCGACGTCTCGCGCGTCGCGGAACTGCGGCTGATCGAGGCGGCGGGCGGTCGCTTCTTCGTCGGGGCCGGGGTGACGCATGCGGAGGTGGCCGTACGGCTCGCCGAGCTGCATCCCGACCTCGGCGAGCTGATGCGGCGCTTTGCCGGCGCGCAGATCCGCGCCGCCGGCACGGTCGGCGGCAACATCGCCAACGGCTCGCCGATCGGCGACCTGCCGCCGGCGCTGATCGCGCTCGGCGCGCAGCTGCATCTGCGGCGCGGCGACGAGGCCCGCGACCTCGCGCTGGAGGACTTCTTCCTCGCCTATGGTAAGCAGGACCGGGCGCCCGGCGAGTTCGTCGCGGCGGTCGAGGTGCCGCTCCTGCCGGAGACGGCGCGCTTCGCCGCCTACAAGATCTCCAAGCGCCTGGAGTCCGACATCT
Organism: Mangrovibrevibacter kandeliae; assembly: GCF_024519155.1. Taxonomy (GTDB): domain Bacteria; phylum Pseudomonadota; class Alphaproteobacteria; order Rhizobiales; family Rhizobiaceae; genus Mangrovibrevibacter; species Mangrovibrevibacter kandeliae. The sequence goes on from NZ_JANIFJ010000004.1 coordinate 369,836, forward strand.
CCGCCGTGATGGCCGCCTTCCGGCTCGACATGGACGGCGACGTGGTGCGTGCCGCGCGCCTCGCCTTCGGCGGCATGGCGGCGACGCCGAAGCGGGCGAAGGCGGCCGAGGCGGCGCTCTTGGGCCGGCCGTTCGACGCGGCGGCCGTGGATGCCGCCGCGACCGCTCTCGCCGAGGACTTCCAGCCCCTCACCGACATGCGCGCCTCCGCCGGCTACCGCCTGAGCGTGGCGCAGAACCTTCTCCGCCGCTTCCAGCTGGAGCTGTCCAGCGACGTGCGCACCCGCGTGCTCGAGGTGGCGTGATGGACGAGACCCGCATTCAGGATCGCGGCGGCGCCGGCACGGTGCCGGTCGAAGCCCTGCACGAGGCGCCGCCGCCGCATCCGGCTTCGATCCGCGGCGGCGTGCGCCAGGCAATCCCCCATGACAGCGGGCCGAAGCACGTCACCGGCGCAGCGCGCTACACCGACGACGAACCCGAACTGCCGGGCACGCTGCAGGTCTACATCGCGATGGCGCAGCGCGCCCATGCCCGGCTGGTCTCGCTCGACCTTCAGCCGGTGCGCGCGGCGCCAGACGTCGCGAGCGTCCTCGCGGCGGCCGACATTCCGGGCGTGAACGACTACTCGCCGGTGTTCGGCGACGATCCGATCTTTGCCGAGGACGAGGTCCACTTCGTCGGCCAGCCGCTGTTTGCCGTGGCGGCCGAAACGGTGGAGGCCGCGCGTGCTGCCGCGCTGCTGGCGCGGGTCGAGTACGAGGATCTGCCGGCGGCGATCGACTTCGACGCGGCGGTCGCGATGGCCGATGCGGCCGGCCGCGACCTCCTCGATCCGCACGAGATGCGACTCGGTGATGCGGCCGGCGAACTCGCCAGGGCGACGCATCGGGTCGAGGGCCGGGTCGAGGTCGGAGGTCAGGACCACTTCTATCTCGAAGGGCAGATCGCCTACGCCGTGCCCGGCGAGGACGGCGACGTCCTCGTGCGCTGCTCCACCCAGCATCCGAGCGAGGTGCAGCACAACGTCGCCAAGGCCCTGGGGCGGCCGGACAATGCCGTGACCGTCGAGGTGCGGCGCATGGGCGGCGGCTTCGGCGGCAAGGAGAGCCAGCCGGCGCTGTTCGCCGCGGTCGCGGCGCTGGTCGCGGTGAAGACCGGCCGGCCCGCCAAGTGCCGACTCGACCGTGACGACGACATGGAGATGACCGGCAAGCGCCACGAGGTGCGGATCGACTACCACCTCGGCTTCGATGCCGACGGCCGGATCCGGGCGGCGGACTTCGAGCAGTTGGTGCGCTGCGGCTACTCGTCGGACCTCTCCGGCGCCATCGCCGACCGCGCGATGTTCCATGCCGACAACGCCTATGTGCTGCCGGCGGCGCGCATCCATTCGCGCCGGCTGAAGACGCACACCGCCTCCAACACCGCCTTTCGCGGCTTCGGCGGCCCGCAGGGCATTGTCGGTATCGAGCGGGCGATGGACCGCGCCGCCTTCGCGCTCCGGCTCGACCCGCTGGATCTGCGCAAACGCAATTTCTACCCGGCCGGCGCGGCGAAGCTCACGCCCTACCACATGCCGGTGACCGACTCGATCATCGCCGCGCTCGTCGACGATCTCGAAGCGTGGTCGGAGTACCGCGCGCGGCGGGCGGCGGTGCGGGCCTTCAACGACACGAGCCCGGTCCTGAAGAAGGGCCTCGCGCTGACGCCGGTGAAGTTCGGCATCTCCTTCACGACGACCCACCTCAACCAGGCCGGGGCGCTGGTGCACGTCTACAAGGACGGCTCGGTCCACCTGAACCACGGCGGCACCGAGATGGGGCAGGGCCTCTTCACCAAGGTCGCGCAGGTCGTCGCCGAGGAATTCCAGATCGACGTCGAGAGCGTGAAGATCACGACGACGACGACCGGCAAGGTGCCGAACACCTCCGCGACCGCCGCCTCGTCCGGCTCGGACCTCAACGGGATGGCCGCGCAGGCGGCCGCACGTACGATCCGGGAGCGGCTGATCGCCTTCGCCTGCGAGCGCTACGGCGTCGCGGCGGGCGACGTCGAGTTCCTGCCGAACCGGGTGCGCATCGGGCGAACCGAGAAGCGCTTCCGCGACCTAGTCGGGGAGGCTTACCTCGCCCGCGTCTCGCTGTCGTCGACCGGCTTCTACGCGACGCCCGGCATCGTCTACGACCGCGAGAGCGCGAGCGGCACGCCCTTCTACTACTTCGCCTATGGCGCGGCCTGCTGCGAGGTGGTGATCGACACGCTCACCGGCGAGAACCGCGTCCTTCGCGCCGACCTCCTGCACGACGTCGGCACGTCGCTGAACCCGGCGATCGATCGCGGCCAGATCGAGGGTGGTTTCATCCAGGGCCTCGGCTGGCTGACCACCGAGGAGCTCTGGTGGGACGAGGCGGGGCGGCTGCGCACGCACGCCCCCTCGACCTACAAGATCCCGACGGCCGGCGACCGGCCGGACACGTTGCGCATCCGGCTGTGGGAGAAGGGCGAGAACCGCGCGCCGACCATCCATCGCTCCAAGGCCGTCGGCGAGCCGCCCTTCATGCTGGCGATCGCAGCCTTCAGCGCGCTGACCGATGCGGTGGTCGCGGCGGGCGAGGGGCGGGCGTTTCCCGATCTCGACGCGCCGGCGACACCGGAGCGGATCCTGCGGGCGGTGGAGGCCGTGCGGACTTCTGGATGACAACCCATCGATCCCCGCAAGCGGGCACTTTCCGAATCCGCCACGATGCACGCCGGGGCGGCGGCACATGCGACAGGGGTTCTTCTCCCCACCGGGGAGAAGGTGCCGGCAGGCGGATGAGGATAGTCCTGGGTTCTGCCTCCGCCCACCTCAATCAACCCGGGGCCAGCATCTCCTGCGACCCCGTCGAAAATGTCGTGCGGACCTCCTCACCCTGCCCACTCCCCACGGGGGAGAGGAGGGCGCGCACTGGAGCAGCGTGCGTCGTCTCATCGCGTGGCGCATGGGGGCACGCATGACCGCTCTTCTCGATTCCATGAGGCGCGCACTTGCCGCTGATTCCCCTGCCGTGCTCGTCACTGTCGCCCGCGCGCACGGCTCGACGCCACGCGAGGCGGGCGCGGCGATGCTGGTGACGGCCATCTCGGTCGAGGGCACGATCGGCGGCGGGCGGCTGGAATTCGACGCAGTCGCGCGGGCGCGGGCGATGCTGGCGGAGGCGGAGTGCGAGGCGGCGATGGACGTGCCGCTCGGCCCGGCGATCGGCCAATGCTGCGGTGGGCGCGTGGAACTGGTCTTGCGGACGCTGAGCCCGGCCGTGCTTGCGCAGGCGGAGAACGAGGCCGCCGCGTCAGAGGCCGCCCGTCCCGCCGTGCTGATCTTCGGCGCCGGCCACACCGGTCGGGCGCTCGCCGCCGCCCTGTCGCCGCTGCCCCTCAACGTCGTGCTGGTCGACCAGCGGGGGGACGCGCTGGCGTCCCTGCCGCCCGGCGTGACGCCGCTGCGCAGCGCCGTGCCGGAGGCCGCCGTCGACGCCGCGCCGCAAGGCACCGCCTTCCTCGTCATGACGCACGACCACGGCCTCGACTTCCTGATCGCCGCTGCGGCGCTGCGGCGCCCGGACGCGGCCTATGTCGGGATGATCGGCTCGGGCACCAAGCGCGAGCAGTTCCGCCGCCATCTCGCACGCGACGGGCGGGAAGCGGAGATCGACCGGCTGCGCCTGCCGATCGGCGGGTCGGCACTGCGCGACAAGCGGCCCGAGGTGATCGCCGCCATGACCGCCGCCGAGCTGCTCGTCTGCCTCTCGAAAGGTCAGGTGGAAAGCCTGACTGATCCATTGGCAACGGGCGGTGGGCGGTGCAATAGTGGCGCCGACCCTGAAGGAGATCCTGCGCCCCGCCATGCCGCCGCGACTTGAGCTTTCCGGCATCACGAAGCGCTTTCCCGGCGTCGTCGCCAACGACGGCGTCGGATTTTCCGTAGCGGCCGGAGAGATCCACGCGCTCCTCGGCGAGAACGGTGCCGGCAAGTCGACGCTGGTGAAGATCATCTACGGCGTGCAGCAGGCCGACGAGGGCGAGCTCCGCTGGAACGGCGCCCCGGTCTCGATCGAGAGCCCGCGCGCCGCGCGCCGCCTCGGCATCGCGATGGTGTTCCAGCACTTCTCGCTGTTCGAGGCGATGACGGTGCTCGAGAACATCGCGCTCGGCATGGACGATCCGCCGCCGCAGCGCGAGCTGGAAGCGGCGGTGCGAGCGGTGCTCGACACCTATGACCTCGGGCTCGATCCGCACCGCGACGTCTTCACGCTGTCGGTCGGCGAGCGCCAGCGCATCGAGATCGTGCGCGCACTCCTGCAGAACCCCAAGCTCCTGATCATGGACGAGCCGACCTCGGTGCTGACCCCGCAGGAGGTGGAGCAGCTGTTCGCGACACTGCGCCGGATCGCCGCCGAAGGCTGCTCGATCCTCTACATCTCGCACAAGCTCGGCGAGATCCAGGCGCTGTGCGAGAGCGCGACGATCCTGCGTGGCGGCAAGGTCGTGGCGACGTGCGATCCCCGCAGCGAGACGGCCCGCTCGATGGCCGAGATGATGATCGGCGGCAGCCTCAAGGACGTCGCCCGCCGTGACGGCGCGCCGGTCGGCCCCGTCCGCCTCGCCGTGGACGGCCTGTCTGCGCCGGGCGAGCCGCCGTTCGGCACGACGCTGAAGGATGTCGGGTTCTCGGTGCGCGGTGGCGAGATCTTCGGCATTGCCGGCGTCGCCGGCAACGGACAGAACGAGCTCCTGCTGGCGCTCTCGGGCGAGCGGCTGGAGGAGGTGACCGGCGACATCCGCATCGACGAGACCTGCGTCTGCGGCCTCGGCGTTTCGGCGCGCCGCCGGCGCGGGCTCGCCGCCGTGCCGGAGGAGCGCAACGGCCACGCTGCGGTGCCGGCCCTGTCGCTGTCGGAGAACGCCATCCTGTCGGCCCGCACGCGCAAGCGGCTCGCCGCGGGCGGCCTCTTGCGGCTCGGGGCGGCCAAAGCCTATGCGAGTGGGGTGATCGAGGCCTTCTCGGTGCGCGCGACGGGTGCGGCGGCGAAAGCCAGGAGCCTGTCCGGCGGCAATCTGCAGAAGTTCGTGATGGGGCGGGAGATCCTGCAGGATCCGGCCGTCCTCGTCGTCTCGCAGCCGACCTGGGGCGTCGATGCGGGTGCGGCCGGCTTCATCCGCCAGGCGATGCTTGATCTTGCGGCCAGGGGGGCGGCGATCGTCGTCATCAGCCAGGACCTCGACGAATTGTTCGAACTCGCCGACCGGATCGCCGTCATCAACGACGGACATCTCTCGCCGGCACGTCCGCTTGCCGAGGTGACGGTGGACGAGATCGGCCTCCTGATGGGCGGCATCCATGGTGCCGCGCCGCGGCCGGCGACGTCAGAGCGCGCCGCCTGATGGTCCTGCGCCTCGTACCGCGTCGGCAGGAAAGCCGCGTGATGCTCCTCGCCGCGCCGCTGGTCGCCGTGGCGCTCACCCTCGCCGCCGGCGCGATCCTGTTCACGCTGCTCGGCTATGACGGCGCCGGCGCGGTGCGGTCGATCTTCGTCACGCCGCTGTTCGATCCCTACCGCTGGCAGGATCTCCTGGTGAAGGCGGCGCCGCTGGCGCTGATCGCGACCGGCCTGTCGATCGGCTTTCGCGCCAATGTCTGGAACATCGGGGCAGAGGGGCAGTACGTGCTGGGCGGTCTCGCCGCGACCGACGTCGCGCTCCTGACCCACGAGATGGAGGGCGCATGGATCCTTCCGGCGATGGTCCTCGCCGGCATTCTCGGCGGCATGGCCTGGGCGGCGGTGCCGGCGGCGCTGCGCACCCGGCTCGGCGTCAGTGAAATCCTGACCAGCCTGATGCTGAACTATGTCGCGATCCAGCTGCTCTACTACCTGATGCGCGGGCCCTGGAAGGACCCGATGGGCTTCAACTTCCCGCAGACGGTGCTGTTCAGCGCGTCGCAGACCCTGCCGATGGCGGTGCCGGGCACCCTGATCCACTGGGGCGTCCCTCTCGCTGCCATTCTCGCGCTCGCCGTCTGGTTCGCGGTCGGCCGCACGGTCGCCGGCTTCCAGATCCGCGTCGTCGGCCTCGCGCCCGACGCGGCGCGCTATGGCGGGTTCCGCGAACGCGCGACGGTCTGGCTGGCGCTTCTGGCCGGCGGAGGCTTCGCCGGCCTTGCGGGCGCGCTGGAGGCGTCGGGTCCTTTCGGCCAGATGGTGCCGGCCTTCCCGACCGGCTACGGCTACACCGCCATCATCGTCGCCTTTCTCGGCCGGCTGAACGCGCTCGGCATCCTCGTCGCGGCGATGGTGCTGGCGCTGACCTATGTCGGCGGCGAGAGCGCGCAGACGGCGATCGGGCTGCCGGCCGCTGCGGTCGGCGTGTTCCAGGCAATGCTCTTGTTCTTCCTGCTCGCCGCCGACGTGCTCGTACGCTACCGGGTGGCCCGAAGCGCCGCGCATGGAGCCGTCACACCGGCTGCGGCGTCCGCTCCGGCAGGCGGGAGCGCGGCCGAGCCGGCCGCGTCGAAGCGGCGCCAGCCGGTGGAGGCCGCATGAGCGCCATGCTCCTGATATCAGTGGTGATGGGCATCGCCGGTGCGGCGACGCCGATCCTGATCGCGGCGCTCGGCGAACTCGTCGTGGAGAAGAGCGGCGTCCTCAACCTCGGCGTCGAGGGCATGATGCTGATCGGCGCGGTGACCGCTTTCGCCGTGTCGGTCCATACCGGCTCGCCCGCCCTCGGCTGCCTTGCCGCCATGCTCGCCGCGGCGCTGTCCTCGCTGATCTTCGCCGTCCTGACGCTCACGCTGACCGCCAACCAGGTCGCTACGGGCCTTGCCCTGACGATCTTCGGCACCGGCGTCTCGGCGCTCGCAGGCGCCCCCTATGTCGGCATCACGACGACGCGGCTCGGCTCGATCTTCCCGCAAGCGCTTGCCGAAGACCCCTGGCTGCGGGTCCTCTTCGGCCACTCGCCGCTGGTCTATCTCGGCCTGATCCTCACCTTCGGCGTGTGGTGGTTCCTTGCCCGAACGCGAACCGGACTGGTGCTGCGGGCGGTCGGGGAGGGGGACGAGGCGGCCCACTCGATCGGCTATCCCGTCCTCAAGATCCGCTATCTCGCGATCCTCTTCGGCGGCGCGATGGCCGGGCTCGGCGGCTCCTACTTCTCGCTGGTGCTGACGCCAATGTGGGCCGAGCGGCTGACCGCCGGGCGCGGCTGGATCGCCATCGCGCTCGTCGTCTTCGCCTCCTGGCGCCCGGCCTGGGTGCTCGCCGGCGCCTATCTCTTCGGTGCCGTCATCACGCTCGAGCTGCAGTCGAAGGCCGCCGGCTTCAACGCCTTTGCGCCGGAGTTCCTGTCGAGCCTCCCGTACCTCGCCACGATCGTCGTCCTCGCCGTGATCTCGGCCGGACGGCGCAGCGCCAAGACCCGCGCGCCGGCCTGCCTCGGCAGGCCGTTCCGCGCCAGTGCATGATCCCTGTCCCGCAAAGGAGCCTGTAGAGATGTTCGAGATCACCCGCCGCCGCCTCCTCACCACCGCCGGCTCGCTCGCCACGGTCAGCGCCTTCGGCCTGCCGGCGCGCGCCCAGGGCAAGGACAAGGTGAAGGCCGCCTTCGTCTATGTCGGCCCGGTCGGCGACTACGGCTACTCCTTCGCGCACGACCAGGGCCGCAAGTTCCTGGAGGAGAAGCTCGGCGACAAGGTGGAGACGAGCTTCGTCGAGAACGTCGCCGAGGGGCCGGACGCCGAGCGCGTCATCCGCCAGCTCGCGCAGGGCGGCAACGACGTCGTCTTCGCCACCTCCTTCGGCTTCATGAATCCGACGCTGAAGGTCGCCAAGCAGTTCCCGGACGTGAAGTTCGAGCATGCCACCGGCTACATGACGGCGCCGAACATGGCCGCCTACAACTCGCGCTTCTACCAGGGCCGCGCCGTCCTCGGCACCATCGCCGGCATGATGTCGAAGAGCGGCAAGGGCGGCTACGTCGCCTCCTTCCCGATCCCCGAGGTGGTGATGGGCATCGACGCGTTCACGCTCGCGGCGCGCAAGGTCAACCCGAACTTCACCACGCAGGTCGTCTGGGTGAGCTCCTGGTACGACCCGGCGAAGGAGGCGGACGCCGCCAAGGCGCTGCTCGACCAGGGCGTCGACGTCATCACCCAGCACACGGACTCGCCGGCCCCGCTGCAGGCCGCCGAGCAGCGCGGTGCCATCGCCTTCGGCCAGGCCTGGGACATGTCGAGCTTCGCGCCGAACGCCCACATGACGGCGATCGTCGACCACTGGGGTCCGTACTACGTGCAGGAGGTGCAGAAGCTGCTCGACGGCACCTGGGAGAGCCACGACGTTTGGCTCGGCATGCAGGAGGACGTCCTCGAAATGGCGCCCTTCAATCCGAAGATGCCGGACGACGTGAAGGCCGCCGCGCAGAAGATCGTCGACGAGACCAAGGCCGGCACCTACGAGATCTTCACCGGCCCGATCAAGGACCAGAAGGGCGAACTGAAGGCCAAGGACGGCGAGCGCATCCCCGACGCCGACCTCCTGAAGCTCGACTGGTACGTGGAGGGCGTCAACGCCTGAGGCGGCGGTCCGCCGCGAGCAAACACAGGGGGCGCCGCGGCGCCCCTCATCGTGTCCGGCCCGGAGCGGGCGAACCGGCTGAAGGCAGATGTGGACCTATCTCTGGGAGTGGTTGAGCTTCGCCGCGCGCTGGCTGCACGTCGTCACGGCCATCGCCTGGATCGGCTCGTCCTTCTACTTCATCGCGCTCGATCTCGGCCTGAGGAAGCGTCCCGACCTGCCCGCCGGCGTCGGCGGCGAGGCGTGGCAGGTGCATGGCGGCGGCTTCTACCACGTGCAGAAATACTTGGTGGCGCCGGGCCACATGCCGGAGGACCTCACATGGTTCAAGTGGGAGAGCTATTCGGCCTGGCTCTCCGGCTTCGCGCTCCTGATCCTCACGTACTACATCGGTGCGCAGTGGACGCTGATCGATCCTGAGGTCGCCGACCTGCCGGTCTGGGGTGCGATCGCCATCAGCCTCGCCGGCCTCGCACTTGGCTGGATCGTCTATGACGGCCTGTGCAAGTCGCCGCTGCGCAAGAACGACACGGCGCTCCTCGCCGTCCTCTTCGTCTACGTCGTCCTCGCCAGCTGGCTGTTCACGCAGGTCTTTTCCGGCCGCGGCGCGATGCTGCACACCGGCGCGATGATCGCGACGATCATGAGCGCCAACGTGTTCCGCATCATCATCCCGAACCAGACGATCGTCGTCGCCGACCTCAAGGCCGGCCGCACGCCGCAGGCGCGGCTCGGCGCTGAGGCCAAGCAGCGCTCGCTGCACAACAACTACCTGACGCTGCCCGTCGTCTTCCTGATGCTGTCGAACCACTATCCGCTCGCCTTCGCGACGCGGTGGAACTGGATGATCGCCGGGCTCGTGCTCCTGATCGGCGCGGTCGTCCGGCACTTCTTCAACACCCTGCACAGGACCGGCGCCAAGCTCTGGTGGTGCTGGGCCGTGGCGGCCGTGCTCTTCGCCGCGGTCATCACGCTGTCCGGTGCGCCGGGCTGGACTGCGTCGGCGGGCGAGGGGGTGGCGGCGCGTGACTGGCCGGGGGATCCGGAACTGGCGCTCTCGACCTCGCCCCACTTTGCCGACGCCGAGCTGATCGTGCAGTCGCGCTGCTCGATGTGTCATGCCCGCCAGCCGCTCTGGCCGGGGCTGATCCATGCGCCGAAGGCGGTGCTTCTCGAAACCGCCGCCGACATCGTGCACAATGCCCCCCTGATCGAGCGCCAGGCGGTGCGCAGCCACGCCATGCCGCCCGGCAACCTGACGGGAATGGAGCCGGAGGAGCGCATGCTGCTCGCCAAGTGGATCGCCTCGGGCGACGGACTGCCGCATCCATGAGCCGCTCGGGGGTGGGGGCCAGCGTCGCGATCCGCGGTCGGCTCCTCTGGTTCGACGGCGATCCGACGCTCGACGGCGCGGCGGCGCTGCGCTTCGTCGAGGACGGCGTCGTCGTCGTCGAGGGCGGGATGATCACCGCCGTCGGCGAGGCGCGCGATCTCCTGGGTCGGCTGCGGCCCAACCTGCCGCTCGCCGACCACCGGCCGCATCTGGTGATGCCGGGCTTCATCGATCCGCACCTGCACATGCCGCAGACCCAGGTGATCGGCTCCTACGGCGCCGAGCTGATGGAGTGGCTGGCGAAATACACCTTCCCCGAGGAGAGCCGATACGGCGACCCGGCCGTCGCCGACGCCGCCTCGCGCTTTCTCCTGTCCGAGTTGCTGCGCAGCGGCACGACGACTGCGGCGGTCTACTGCACCTCGCATCCGCAGTCGGTGGATTCGTTCTTCGCAGCGGCGGAGCGGCTTGGGCTGCGGATGATCGCCGGCAAGGTGATGATGGACCGCAACGCCCCGGCGGCCCTGCTCGACACGGCCGAGCGCGGCTATAGCGAGACGAAGGCGCTGATCGAGCGCTGGCACGGCCGCGGACGGCTGTCCTATGCGATCACGCCGCGCTTCGCGCCGACCTCGAGCGAGCAGCAGCTTGAGGCCGCCAGGGCGCTCGCCTCCGATCATCCCGGCCTGCACATCCAGACGCACCTGTCCGAGAACGCGGCCGAGATCGCCTATGTGCGCGAGGCCTTCCCGTGGTCGAAGGACTACACCGAGGTCTACGAGCATTACGACCTCGTGCGGCCGAAGGCGCTGTTCGGCCACTGCATCCATCTGTCGGACCGAGAGCGCGCGGCGCTAGCCGAGGCCGGAGCCAGCGCGATCTTCTGTCCGACCTCGAACCTCTTCCTCGGGTCGGGCCTTTTCGACCGCGCCGGCCTGATGGAAGCGGGTGCGCAGATCGGCATCGCCAGCGACATCGGCGGTGGCACCAGCTACTCGATGCTGCGCACCGCGGCGGAGGGCTACAAGGTGCTGGCGCTGCTCGGCCAGCCGCTCGACGCGCTCGCCGCGTTCCACATGCTGACGGCGGGCAATGCCGCCGCGCTCGGCCTCGACGACCGGATCGGGCGCCTCGCTCCCGGCTACGAGGCGGACCTCACCGTCCTCGACAGCCGCGCGACGCCGGCCCAGAGCTGGCGGATGGAGCGCGTGGAGACGCTGGCCGAGGAGCTGTTTGTCCTGATGACGATGGGCGACGATCGCGCGACGGTCGCAACCTACGCCGCGGGTCGCCGGCTGTACGAAAAAGGCGGGCGGTCTCTGCCGGGCAAGCAGGAGATGCCGGTGTCGGCGCCGACACGCGGCCCGGGCGAGGGCGGCGAGGCGCAATAGCCATCGCCCTTGAGGCGGCCCCATTGGAAGCGTCTACCGACTGCATCGCCATGAGTGACCCCGCGACGCCTATGATCAGCGGCTTGCCGTGCTGCCGGTGAAGACTGCCAGCTGAGCGGCGAAGGCGCGCGCGTAGGCCGGTCGAGCCTCGCCCCGTGCGACATAGGCGCCGAGGTTCGGATGGTCTTCCAGAAGACCCGTGCCGATCAGCCGGCGCAGCACCGTGACCATCAGAAGGTCGCCGGCGCTGAAGGCGCCGTCGAGCCAGTCGCCATCGCCGAGATGCGTGGCGAGTTCGCCGAGCCGAGTGCGGACACGATCCTGGAGCATCGGCAGCCGCTCGGCGTACCACGGCTTGTCGCGCTCGATGATCATGGTGATCTCGAGATCGACGATCGGCGGCTCGATCGTGTTCAGCGCGGCGAACGTCCACATGATCGCCCGTGCTCTGGCCTGCGGGGCGTCCGGCAGCAGCCCCGCATTGTGCTCCGCGATGTGCATGATGATCGCGCCGGACTCGAACAGGGCGAGGTCGCCGTCCTCGTAGGTCGGGATCTGCGCGAAGGGCTGAAGCCGGCGGTGCGTGGGCTCCTTCATCGCGTCGAAGGAGAGAAGGCGGACCTCATAGGGCCGACCGACTTCCTCGAGCGCCCAGCGGACGCGCATGTCGCGCGCGTGCCCGCATCCTCGGTCCGGCGATCGGGCGAAGGCGGTGATGGTCACGGTCATCGTCGGTCTCCAACTGGCCGCACGATGCCCGCACGATCGCCGTCCGGCAACAGATCGCCAAGGCGCCGATGGCGGAGATGGTCAGGTGGAGACATCGAACGGATGCGGTCGCGCGCTCCGTCTCGGCCATTGGACGTCCCGTCGCAGTCGTGGCGCGGGCGCGTGCGCTGGTGCAGAAGTGGAGGGGATGGAGGACCGTCAGCCGGTGCAGGACGCACGCGACGTGCATGCGACGATCCTCGCGGCTCAGCGGCTCGCTGACCGTCTCCGGGCACCAGCGCGAGGCGCTGCCCTGTGGGATGATCGGTCCACTCGCGCTGAGCGGGCGGGGTCGGCCGATGGCCGGCCGGCAAGACGGATCCCGCGGATGTCGACGCCCTCTCTTGGCCTCAACGGCCGCTGTGGTTGTCGCTCCCCCGCGGCTCAGAACTCTTCCCAGCCGTCCTCGGCGGCGGCCGGCTTGCGGGCGGCGCCACCGGTGCCGACCGTCTTCAGCTGTGCCACCGGGCGCGGCGCGGACGCTGCCGCGGGTTTGGCCGCCGGGCGGGCCGGCGCGGCGGCGCTCGGCCGGCTCGCGGCGCGGCGCGCCTGCTGCTGGTGGCCGCTCGAGGCCGCCGTCCTGAAGCGCGAGATCAGCCGCGCAAGCTCGTCGGTCTCGTTCGCCAGCGTCTGCGCCGCCGCCGTCGCCTCCTCCACCATCGCCGCGTTCTGCTGCGTGACCTTGTCCATCTGGTCGGCCGCCGCCGACACCTCCTTCAGGTTCGCCGCCTGCTCCCGGGCGCTGCGCGCGATCTCCGACACCTCCGACGACATCGCCGCAACCTGCGCCACGATCTCCTCGAGCGACTTGCCCGAGGCCGAGACCAGCTCGACGCCCTCCTCCACCTGGCTCGACGAGGTCGAGATCAGGTCCTTGATCTCCTTGGCCGCTTCCGCCGAGCGCTGCGCCAGACCGCGCACCTCCTGCGCCACCACCGCAAAGCCCTTGCCGGCCTCACCGGCACGTGCGGCCTCGACGCCCGCGTTCAGCGCCAGCAGGTTCGTCTGGAAGGCGATCTCGTCGATGACGCCGATGATCTTGCCGATCTGCTCGGACGACTGCTCGATCGCGTGCATGGCTTCCACCGCCCGGCCGA
>NZ_JANIFJ010000005.1 GCF_024519155.1 Mangrovibrevibacter kandeliae
GCCCGTCTCGATGTCGTGCACGAAGGCCGACAGCTCCTCCGCCTTGGCATGCTCGGCCGCCATCTGGCGCTCCCGCTCGGCCGTCTGCGCCTCGCGCGCCGCCTTGGCTTCGGCCTCCAGGCGGTCGGATGCGGCGAGGCTCTCGCGCATGTTGTCGACGGCCCGGGCGATCTGGCCGATCTCGTCCTTGCGCTCGGTCCCTTCGACCGGCACGTCCGTACGGCGGCCGGCGACCGCCGCGATGGTGCCGGTCAGCGTGCGCAGCGGTGCGAAGATCCGCCGCGACAGGAACAGCGCGGCCGCGCCGAGGATGACCGCCACGACCGCCGCGGTCAGGCCCATCTGGATCTGGAGGGTGTTGACCGACTGGAAGAAGTCGTCGCGCTTGACGCCGGTATAGAGGATGCCGATCGTCTTGCCGCTGGCGTCCTTGATCGGATCGTAGGCGGTGAAATAGGCGGTCCCGAGGATGTCCGCCTTGCCGCGGAACGGCTTGCCGTCCTTCAGGACCGAGTCATAGACCGGACCCGGCGCGAGCTTGGTGCCGACGGCGCGGCTGCCGTCCGGCTTCTTCACGTTGGTCGCGACGCGCGTGTCGCCCATGAAGACGGTGGCGGTGCCGCCCACCAGATCCTTGATCTTGTCCACGGGCCCGTTGTCGTCGTTCAGCGCCGCGCTGCCGACATAGATCTTGCCGTCCTGCAGGCGGAAGGTATCGCCGTAGGCGCCGAGCACGTCCCACGCCACGCGCATGTTGACTTCCTGCCGGTCGACGGCCCTTCGCGTGCCCTCTTCAGACAGGACGACGTAAGCGATCGCGGCAAAGAATATCGTCAGGATCGCCAGGCTGCCCAGCACCATGACTGAGATCTTGGCAGGAAAGGAAACGTTCTTCAGCATGTGGGCGCCTTCAGCAATACGATGAACCAGATCGCTCGAGCGCCGGCGATCAGGTCGGCCGGTCGATCGGGCAAGGTCAGGATGCCGAGTGTCCACGGCGGGACTTAAATTTTCGCGCAACCAGGGCGTTGGTGGCGTAAAGTTCCATGCAATCGCCAATCAGGGTTAACGAGCGGCGAACGTGGCTCGCAGCAGGCGGTCTCCGGCATCGCTCAGAAGGCGCTGATCGGGAAGTACCGCAGCAGCAGTTCGGACATGCGCTTGTGCTCGACCGCCTGCACGATGGCGTAGTCGAAGGCTTGGACGAGATCCCGGTCGTCGGGCGCCACGGCGATCGCCTGCCCTTCGCCGAGATAGCGGTCGGACAGGAAGGGCCCTCCGGCAAAGGCACAGCAGTCGCCCGCGGCGCTGCTCGCCAGCCAGAAGGACAGCCCGACGCCATCGCCGAAAAAGGCGTCCGCGGCGCCGGCGGTCATCGCTTCGAGGGCCCGCGCCCGGTCGGGAAACGCCACCGCGACGGCGTCCGGAAAGAACGAGGCAAGCATCGCGGCGTGTGCGCTTCCATCCACGACGGCGACCTTGCGCCCGCGCAGGCTGACGGCGAGCGGCTCGGCAAGCCCATGGTCGCGCCGTGTCACGAAACGGGCCGGGTAGCGGAAATACGGCTCGGTGAATGCCAGCTGGGCGTGGTTCACCGGCGTCATCGCGATCCCCGCGATGATCGCGTCCCCCTGCCCGCTGAGCAGGGCCGGAACGAGCTGGTCGAACGGCATCGCCTCGATCTGGCAGCGGTCGGAAAGGCCGAGTTCGTCGCAGATGGCTCGCACCAGATCGACGTTGAAGCCACCCAGGCGGCCGCGCACGTCCAGAAAGCTGAACGGCGGAAAGTCGGTGCTCGTCAGGAACCGGATACGCTCGCGCGATGCAAGATCCGGTTTGGTGAGCCGCTGGTGCTGATCGGCAAAGTTTGGCGTGGCGATGCTCTGAGCCGCGGCGACGCCGCACACCAGACATCCGATGGCAAAGAGGAGGCGACGCAACCAGGGCACGAAAATTACCTCTTCTAGTTCGTTTCGGGCAGCGAACGGTTCTGCAACCTTAGGTCACACTCGGCGGCGCGAGTGGTGTCTGACGAAGGATGCACCACCCGTGTCGCTGCAAGTCGCTGCCCCCCTGCATGAACCGCATGCTCTCCGCGAGCCTGAGCCCGTGCGCATCGCCGACGCGCCGCCGCTCGACCCCTTCGGCCTGGACCAGGGGCCCTCCCCGCGCATCCCGGCTGCACCCCTCGACGGCACCGACGCCATCGCCCGCGCGCTTCGGCACCTCGATCTTGCCCCCGCCGACATCGCGGCCGCATGCCTGCGCGCCGACCGTCTCGGCACCGATGCCGCAACCGAACTCCTCGCGCAAGGGGTGGTCGACGCCGGAGCTCTTGCCGAAGCGATGGCGCGCGCCCTGCAGCTCCCGCTGGACGGCCCGGGGGATGACGACGTCATCGTCGGCGAGCACCGCCTCGGCTCGGGTCCTTCGGCCGCCCGCCTCGTCGCGACCTGCTCGAGGGGCTTTCGCCGCAAGCTCTTCATCCTCCCGACGCTCGAGAGCCTGCCGCTGGTCGCCGACCATCTGGCTGCGGCGCCAAGCCTCAGGTCGCTCGCGCGGGTGGCGGCGGTTGGCGCGCTGCTGACGCGCGAGGAGGCGCGCGACCTTGGCGAGCGCGCCGAGCGCGCCCGTCTCAGCCTTGCCGCAAGCGACCCTGAGGCCTCGGCGCGCACCGTGGCGACGGGTCACCAGGGCCTGTGCGCGGGTCTGCTGATCAGTGCATTGGTGGCCTGTGCCGTCACCTGGCCCGGGCTATGGGTGAGCCTCCACGCGGCGACCAGCCTCGTCTTCTTCGGCTGCGTTCTCCTGCGCTGGGCGGCGCTGATCGACCGCGGGGTCGAGCGTCCGTCGTGCTCCGAAGCGTCGGAGCGACCGCTGTTTCCGGTGTATTCGATCCTGGTGCCGCTGCGCGACGAGGCGCACATGGTCATGCCGCTCGTCGAAGCGTTGAACACCTTGTCCTGGCCGCGCTCGCGTCGCGAGATCCTTCTCGTCTGCGAGGCCGACGACCGCGCGACCGTCGCCGCGGCGCAGCGCGCGAGCGAAGGGCATCACGGCGTGCGGGTGATCCAGGTGCCACCTTCGGAGCCACGGACGAAGCCGAAGGCGCTGAACTTCGCCCTTCCGCTCGTTCGCGGCGAGTTCGTGGTCCTCTACGATGCCGAGGACCGGCCGCATCCCGACCAGCTGCTGCAGGCATGGCAGCGCTTCCGATCGGCGGACGCCGGCCTTGCCTGCCTGCAGGCGCCGCTGGTGATCGGCAACGGCGCATCGAACTGGCTTACCGGCCTCTTCGCGCTCGAATACGCGGCGCTCTTCCGCGGCCTTCTTCCCTGGCTGGCGCGGCATCGGCTGCCACTGCCGCTCGGCGGCACGTCGAACCACTTCCGTCGCGAGGCGCTGGTGTCGGTCGGCGGCTGGGACAGCCACAACGTCACCGAGGACGCCGATCTCGGCATGCGGCTGCACCGACGCGGCTACCGCACGGGCACCATCGACTGCCCGACGCTCGAGGATGCTCCGACCAGCCGGCGCGTCTGGTTTCCGCAGCGGATGCGATGGATGAAAGGCTGGATGCAGACCTGGCTCGTCCACATGCGCAGTCCGCTGCGACTCCTGCGCGACCTCGGGCCGGAGGGCTTTGCCGTGTTCCAGTTCCTGTTTCTCGGGATGCTGGTGGCGGGCGCCGCACACCTGTTCTTCGCCTTCGCCGTGGCCTGGGCCACGTTCGACATCCTGCGCCACGGAGCACCGGGACTGATCCTGTCGCTGCTCTATGCGCTCGACATCTGGAATGTCGTCGGCGGCACGCTCGGCTTTGCGCTGCTCGCGTGGCGGAGCCTCGAACCGCAGGAGCGCCCGCTGGCGCGCCGGCTGATCTGGATGCACGCCTACTGGCTGCTGACGAGCTGCGCCACGCTGCGCGCCCTGTGGCAACTCGTGCGGGCGCCGCATCGCTGGGAGAAGACGCCGCACACCCCCGTCGTCACCGACTGGCGACCCGCGACGTCTCCAGCGGCTCCGGTGGCAACGGCTCGCTGACCGCGCGCCGGAACTGCCCCTCGGCGAGCGCGCGCGCCTCACTCTCCTGCAGCTCGCGCATCCACTCGCGCCAGATCGCCACGATCAGCGCCATCAGGACCGGTCCGATGAACAGGCCGAGCAGGCCCATCGTCTTCACTCCGCCGACCAGGCCGAAGAACGTCGGCAGGAACGGCAGCTTGATCGGCCCGCCGACGAGGCGGGGGCGCAGCGTCTTGTCGACGATGAAGAGCTCGACGGCACCCCACGCGAAGAGGCCGATCCCGGCGGCGAGCGACCCGCTGCCGACGAGGTAGAGCGACACCAGCGTGAAGGAGAGCGGTGCGCCACCCGGTATCAGCGCCATGAAGCCGGTGATCACGCCGAGCGTCACCGGCGACGGCACGCCGGCGAGGAAATAGGCACAGCCGAGCACGACGCCCTCGCCGATCGCGATCAGCCCCATGCCGGTGACGGTGGAGCTGATCGTGGCGGGCACGACACGCGAGAAGCCCTGCCAGTGGCTCGGCAGGATGCGCTCGCCGAGGCGGTCGATCTGCGCCGCGAAGTTGGCGCCGTCGCGATAGACGAAGAACAGCGCGATCAGCATGAACAGGAGCCCGAGCAGCAGCTCGAAGGCGCCGCTGCCGGCGGCCAGAAGGATGCGGTAGATGCCGGCGATATTCTCGCCGCTGACCAGCTGCACGAGATCGCCGAGCGCGCCCGGCCGGCCCACCGCCTCCATCCAGCGCTCCGACAGCCAGTCGCCGCCGATGGGCAGGGCGGCCAGCCAGTGCGGCACCGGCTCGCCGAACCGGTTGACCTGGCTCGCCCAGGCCACCCAGAGGCGGGACTCGCCGACCGCATAGGTGATGGCGAGCGAAATCGGCAGCACGAGGCCGGCGACGATGAGGATCAGCGCCACCGCCGCGCCGAGCGTGCGCCGGCCGCCGACCATCTCGAGCAGGCGCCGGTAGAGCGGCCAGCTGGCGAAGCCGATGACCAGAGCGGCCAGCACGGGCACGAGGAAGCTGTGAAAGAAGTAGACCCCGGCGGCGAGCACGAGCACCAGCAGCCAGCGGGCCGCCGACAGCGGCGTCACCAGCGGTGCGCGCACGCTCGCGCCGCCCATGAATCTCGCTTCGCCGCCCGGTCTTGCGCGCTCGTTCATCCCGTCGTCCACGCTGTGCACGCGCTTCTATCGCAAATTCACGTTAAGAAGTCGGCACATGCGAGGGAAAACGCAAGCCTTCGAAACGCGGGAGCGGCAGTTCGCCGATGCCGCAGCGGCATCGCGTCCGGCGGCGTTCGACCGATGATCGATCCGGATCCCGCCACGTCCCGTTGTCGGGCCTTGGGCGGCTGGAGCGGGCGATGGGGATCGAACCCACGACATCAAGCTTGGGAAGCTTGCGTTCTACCACTGAACTACACCCGCGCCGTGCCGGAATTCCTATAGGAGGCCGAGGGTCCGCGCAAGCGCGCTCACGCCGGTGCCCGACGTGGCCAGCCGATGCGGCAAGCGCTGCCCGACAGGGCCGCTGCCGGCGTCACTCGCGCCGCAGCCGCAGCACCTCGAACTGCCGCGTCCGGCGGAAGCCGAGCGTTTCGTAGAGGGCGATCGCTCGGGTATTGCTGGCAAAGACGTGCAGGAACACGCGCTCGCCCCGGCTTGAGATCCGGCCCGCCACGAACCTCAGCATCAGCTGACCGAGGCCGCGCCCCTGCATGTCCGGCCGGGTGCAGAGGCCGCTGAGTTCGGTCGCGCCCGGGATCGCCATCCGCGTCCCGGCCATGGCGACCAGCCGTCCCTCCGAGCGGATGCCCCAGAACGGCCCGAGGTCCTGCGACCGCAGCGTGAAGGGACCGGGCTTCGTCGCCTCCGCGAGCGCCAGCATTTCCGCCGCGTCCATCGCGCCCAGCCGCTCGATCCGCGCGTCCTCGACGATCGGGACGGCGTCCTCGGCCAGCATCTGCACCACGCTCGCACCGGAGAGGAGCGTCAGGTCCGCCGGCAAGGGCGCCTCGGCCTCCCGCAGCACGAGCATCTCCTCGCCGGGCGCGGCGAGTGCGGCGAGCGCGCTCAGCTGCTCGGGTTCGTCGTCGGGCGTCGCGGCAAACAGGCTCGTCTCCGGCCGGTAGCGCAGCGCTGACGGGCCGCCCTCGGCGAGAGCCGCGTGCCGCGTCGTCAACGAAGTCCAGATCGGCCGTGCAAGGCCGGCCAGGACGGCCTCAGGCATCCTGGAGCCGGCGTCTGGCAACCCTCCGCGCCGCGTCAGCGGAGCGTCCTGCAATGCATCCTCGAGCCCCGCGAGCTGGTCCAGCAGCGGGCCGCTCAGACCAGTGCAGAGGTCCGCGACGGCCGCCTCGATCTGGGGCCAGACCCGAAGCCGGCCGATCTCGACCGCCCGCCGGCCCGCTTCGGTGAGCCGGAGGATCTTGCGGCGCAGGTCGCCTTCGCCCGCCTCGGCCGCGACGAGACCGTCGCGCATCAGAACGTTGACGCTGCGCGTCGCACCGGGCTGGCTGACGCCGACGGCCTGCGCGAGATCGCCGACCGTCAAGGGCCCCAGCCGGTCCATGGCAGCAAGATAGGGATACTGGCTGGCCGCGACCGTGAGGCCGCTCCGTCCGATGATCGCGTCGGTGTCGGCCTGCAGCCGGTCGCCGATGCGCTTCAGCCGCGTCCCAAGACATAGCAGCCCGAGGCTGCGCACGATGTCGTCGACCACTCAGGAACCTCGCGCATCACTTAACATACAGAGTTATATAACTGCGCATGTTTATCGCTAAAAGTGCGTTTTCGCCGCACGTGTTGGAGGCGTCACACGAAGTGCTTGGAGAGCTTCAGGCCCTGCGCCTGGTAGTTCGAGGCAAGGTCGGCGCCGTACAGGCGTCCGGGCGGTGCTGCCATCTGCTCGTAGGCTAGCCGGCCGACGATCTGGCCATCCTCAAGGATGAACGGCACCTCGTGGCTGCGCACCTCCAGAACGGCCCGGCTGCCGGTGCCGCCGGCCTTGGAATGCCCGAAGCCGGGATCGAAGAAGCCGGCATAGTGCACGCGGAACTCGCCGACGAGGGGATCGAACGGAGTCATCTCGGCGGCGAAGTCCGGCGGCACGTGCACCGCTTCCTTCGAGACGAGAATGTAGAACTCGTCCGGATCGAGCACGAGCTCGCCCGCGCCGCTGCGATGGATCGGCTCCCAGAACTCGGCGACGGCATAGGCGCCGCGCCGGTCGACATCGACGACGCCGGTGTGACGCTTGCCGCGATAGCCGACGAGACCGCTGGCGTCGCCTGCAAGGTCGATCGACAGGGCGACGCCGCCGCCCGAGATGTTGGCATCGTCGCGATCGACCAGCCGCTCGGCCGCGTTGAGCGCCAGCAGCGCCGCCTCGTCGAGCCCTGCCATGCCGCGCCGGAAGCGGATCTGGTTGAGACGCGAGCCGGTGCGCACCACGACCGGGAAGGTGCGTGGACTGATCTCGATATAGAGCGGCCCCTTATAGCCCTGGGGGATCTTGTCGAACTCCTGTGCGCCGTCGGTGATGACGCGGGTGAAGACGTCCAGCCGGCCGGTCGAGCTCTTCGGGTTGGCCGCCGCCGAAAGGTCGGCCGGCAGCGCGAGGCTTTCGAGCAGCGGCACGAGATAGACGCAGCCGGTCTCCAGCACGGCGCCGGAGGTCAGGTCGATGGCGTGCAGCCCGAACCGGTCGAGCTTGGCCTGCACCGGCTGCCCCTGCCCCGGCAGGAAGCTCGCCCGCACGCGATAGGCGGTCGCGCCGAGCCGCAGGTCGAGGCTCGCCGGCTGGATCTGGTCGCCGTCGCGCGGTCGCGGCGCGGCGATCGCGCCCGTCTCGAACAGCGCCGCGATTTCCCGGTCCGGCAGGATTCCGTTGGTCATTGCGCGCAGAAGCTTCCCGTTGGCCCTCGGCGCTGCTGTACCAGAGAATTGACGCCTGTCCACAGCGGGCGTATGGCAGCGGGATCGTGGTGATTTGGCCGGCCGGCTTGCAGCCACGTTAAACAACTCGCTAAAGGGCCGCGATCCGACAACCGGCTTTGCGGCAGCGCACGGCCGGTTTTTGTTTTGGATCGAGGCGACGACGATGAGCGACACGACGGGCAAGCGAGCTTTGCGGCCGGCAACGGCGATGGTCCATGGCGGCACGATGCGGTCCGGCTTCGGGGAAACCTCCGAGGCGCTCTTCCTGACCCAGGGCTTCGTCTACGACACCGCCGAGGCCGCCGAGGCCCGCTTCAAGGGCGACGAGCCGGGCTTCATCTACTCGCGCTACTCCAACCCGACGACCCGCATGTTCGAGGAGCGCATGATGCTGCTCGAGGGTGCCGAGGATGCGCGCGCCACCGCGTCCGGCATGGCCGCCGTCGCGGCCGCGCTGCAGTGCCAGGTGAAGGCCGGCGACCACATCGTCGCCGCCCGCGCCTTGTTCGGCTCCTGTCGCTACGTGATCGAGACCGTGCTCGGCCGCGCCGGCGTCGAATCGACCTTCGTCGACGGGCGCGACCTCGACCAGTGGCGGGCGGCGCTGCGCCCGAACACCAAGGTTGCCTTCCTGGAGAGCCCGACCAATCCGACGCTGGAGGTGATCGACATCGCCGCCGTCGCCGAGATCGTGCATTCCGTCGGCGCCAGGCTCGTGGTCGACAACGTCTTCGCGACGCCGATCTGGCAGAAGCCGCTGACGCTCGGCGCGGACGTGGTGATCTACTCGGCCACCAAGCACATCGACGGCCAGGGCCGCTGCCTCGGAGGCGTCATCCTCTCCTCGAAGGACTGGATCGACGAGAACCTTCACGACTATTTCCGCCATACCGGCCCGTCGCTCTCGCCGTTCAACGCCTGGACGCTGCTGAAGGGCCTCGAGACGCTGCCCCTGCGGGTGCGGGCGCAGACCGACAGCGCGGCGCGGATCGCCGATCACCTGGCGGGATCAGGCAAGATCGCCCGGGTGCTCTACCCCGGCCGCGAGGACCATCCCGACCATGCGATCGCGCGCCGGCAGATGGGCGCCGGATCGACGCTCGTCGCCTTCGAGCTTTCCGGCGGCAAGGACGCAGCCTTCCGCTTCTCGAACGCGCTCGAGGTGATCAAGATTTCCAACAATCTCGGCGACGCCAAGAGCCTCATCACCCATCCGGCGACCACCACGCACAAGAACCTTGCCCCGGAGGTGCGGGCCGAGCTGGGCATCGGCGATGGCCTCCTGCGCCTGTCGGCCGGCCTCGAGGATGTCGAAGACCTCCTGGAGGATCTGGAGGCGGCGCTCGCCGCGGTCTGACGGATCAGGCGAAGACCCGGACGGCGAGCGCCACCCGCGCTGCAAACGTCCAGAAGCACATCGCGGCGAAGACGTATGCGATCGCCGCGAAGTGCTGCGGAAAGACGCAGAACAGGACGAAGGCGGCGATCGTCTCGCTGGCCTCGGCGAGCCCGGTCGAGAAGTAGAGCGACTTCTTGCCCCGCAGTTCGGCACGCACCTGGCGCTTCTCGGCCATGATGGCGAAGGCGAGAAAGCTCGCCCCGTTGGCGTAGAAGCTCATCAGGAGCACGGCTGCGGGGAGCGCATTGGCCAGCGGGTCGAGGACGGCGAAGGCGAGCGGGATCGCCCCGTAGAAGACGTAGTCGAAGACGATGTCGAGAAAGCCGCCGCGGTCGGTCGGCCGGGTCGTGCGGGCGAGCGCCCCGTCGAGCCCGTCGGCGATGCGCGACAGGAGAAGCAGCGCCAGTCCCAGCACCGGATATCCGCAGGCGATGGCGAGCGCCGCCGCGAGCCCGACGACGAGTGCGGCGACCGTCACACCGTCGGCCGTGCAACCGGCTGCCGCCAGACCCCGCGCCACGCGGTCGAGCGCAGGATCGATGTGCGGCTTCAATGTCCCGTCCAGCACGCCGTCTCCTTGCTCGCCCGCGGCATTGACCGCGACGCATCGCTCCCCGATAGCATTCGACCAGACCCGCTAAGGCTCGACTGCTCGATGTACAGGACCACCACCCACGACATCACCGTGACGGTGACGCCCCGCTTCCTGGAGGAGCACTCCGACGCGGAGAAGTCACGCTGGGTCTGGGCATACACGGTGGAGATCGAAAACGGCAGCGGCCTGACCGTTCAACTCCGATCACGCCACTGGCACATCACCGATGGCCTCGGCCGAGTGCAGGAGGTGGAAGGCCCTGGCGTCGTCGGCGAGCAGCCGGTGCTGGAGCCGGGCGACAGCTACACCTACACCTCGGGGTGCCCGCTCGGCACGCCATCGGGCATCATGCGCGGGCACTACGAGATGGAGGCCGAGGGCGGGACATTCGAAGTGACGATCCCTGCCTTCTCCCTCGATCTGCCGGCGGGCGAGCGGGTTCTGAACTGAACTTCGACGCAGGCGACGGCGCCCTACTCCGTCGCCACCTTGCCCGGCGCCGCGCTGAGCCGCCGGTCGAGCCCCGAGAGGACCTTCGCGCCGAGCGCGTCATAGTCTTCGTCGAAATGATGGCCGCCTTCGATGGCGATGACCTCGGCCTTGCCCTTCAACGCCGGGCACGCGCTGTCGTCCTCTTCCGTCCCGTAGACGCACTGGACGAGCTTCGGGTCGATCTTGCCCAGCGGCGGGAGCGTCGGTGTCCCGCCGGTGTCGACGCCGAGCCAGCCGGACACCGACACCTCCCAGTCCGCGGTCTCCGACAGCGCCATCAGCGACAGCTGCACGACGCGCTGGCGGATCGCGGGATTGAGCTCGGCGTAGACGGCGGGCAGCACGTCGGCGCCGAACGAATAGCCGGCGAGGAGGACGTGGCGAACGTGCCAGCGCTTGCGGTAGGTCTCGATGATGCGCGAGAGATCCGCCGCCGTCTGTTCCGGCGTGCGCTCGGACCAGAAGTAGCGCAGCGAATCGACGCCGATCACCGGCACGCCCTCGCCCTGCAGATAACCCCCGACCTCCTTGTCGAGGTCGCGCCAACCGCCGTCGCCGGAGATGATGACAGCCATGGTGTCGCGCGTCGGCGTCGCGTCGAGTTCGGTGATCGGCAGGTCGAAGCTCGCATTCGTCGCCTGTGAGGCCGCCGCCTCGCGCTCGACCAGCCTCAGCAGCGCGGCATCCGGCGCCTCGGTCGCCGCCTCGATGGCGATCGCGGGATGGGCGGACTTCAGGGCGTCGACATGGGCCCGCGCGTCAGGCGCCCCGGCGGGCGTGAAGGCGACCGTGACAGGATCGGGAAGATCCTCGTCGCTCAGCTGGTAGACCCAGCCTGCCGGCGTCTTCTCGTGCGCGGCGTCGGTGCAGAGCTCCTTCGACAGGGGCAGGACGACGTCCGGGTCGACCGCCACTGTCGCGCCGATCGTGGCGGCCGGCGTCTGCGCCGCGATCTGCAGCGCCAGCGTGCCGCCGGCGCCGCGGCCGGCGACGACCGGCAGATGGTAGGCCGAGCCGCCCACCTCCCGCTGGGTCTGCTGGCTGAGGCTCTCGATGTCCGACACGAGGTAGGTGCAGTCGCCGTCGTCGGCCTCGATCGACTTCAGGTAGGACGGCAGATCGATGCCGATCACCACGTCCCCGGCCCCGACGAGCGTGGCGGCGGCGCCGTCGTCGGCCGCGCCCCAGCCGTCGCTGTCCGAGATCAGCACCACGGCCGCCTTCGGTGCGCTCTGCGGCAACAGGATCTTCGGCGACGGGATGAGGCCGGTGTCGTAGTCGTCGGCCACGGCCGGCGCGAGAGCGAACGTGGAGAACGCTGCGGCGAACGCCGTCGCGGCCAGGAGAATCTTCATT
This sequence comes from Mangrovibrevibacter kandeliae, assembly GCF_024519155.1. Classification (GTDB taxonomy): domain Bacteria; phylum Pseudomonadota; class Alphaproteobacteria; order Rhizobiales; family Rhizobiaceae; genus Mangrovibrevibacter; species Mangrovibrevibacter kandeliae. The sequence continues at coordinate 11,815 of NZ_JANIFJ010000005.1, forward strand.
TGCCGAGCACTCCGCGCAGGCCGCCGCCGATCAGCATGGTCACGTCGGCGAGCGCAACGGCGGGATTGAGCCCGCTGGAGACCACGAGGTAGCGCGGTTCCCACTGCGGCGAGAACTTCGCCTTGAACGCCCGCAGGCCGCGGAAGTTGTAGAAGCGCTCGCCCCGTTCGAAGACGATGCGCCCGATGCGGTCCCAGGCCGGCGCCACGGCCCGGTCCGACAAGCCGGCGAGCGGCGCCATGCCGAGGTCGAAGCGCCTGTAGCCGCTGTCCCGGGCATGGGTGATCAGCTGCACGAACAGGTATTCCATCGTGCCGTTTGGCGCGCCCGGACGAAAGCGCATCAGGTCGACCGACATCTCCTCCCGGTTGCCCGCGACGAGCAGCGTGGCGAACGCGACCGCCTCCCCGTGGTGACGGATCAGGGCGACCGGCTGCGAGGTCACGTAGTCGGAGCGGAAGGCGCCGAGCGAGAAGCCCTTCTCGCGCACCTCGCGATGCTCCAGCCACGCGTCCGAGACCGCCGCGAGTTCAGGCAGGATGGGCGCGACGGCGTCGGCGGGCACCATCTCGAAGGTGAGGCCGTCACGCTCACCGCGGTTCAGGGCGTTGCGCAGGTTGGCGCTGCGCCCGCCCTTCAGGCTGAACGCCGGCAGGTCCACCGAGGCGCTCTCGCCGAGCTTGTAGGCCCGCATGCCGGCGTCGGCATAGATCGACAGCGCGGCCGGCGTCACCTGGTAGAAGATCGCGCGACCGCCGCCGGCCCGAGCCTCCTCGACGAAGCGCCAGATGAGGTTCGGCCAGGTCTCGCGCGGACCGATCGGATCGAACAGCGCCACCCAGGAGCGGTTCTGCCGGGCGAACATGATGAAGGCGTCGCCGTCCTCGGAGAAGATCAGGCTCTTGTCGCCCATCCGCACGAGATTGGCGTCGGCGAGGCCATGCGCTTCGGCGATGGCGACGGCCCGGTCGAGCGCCGCGCGATCCGGCGGGGCGACGGCGAGGAGCGCCGGGCGCAGGAGGCTCCAGCCGGCGACGAGACCGCCTCCGACGACGACGCCGAGCAGCGCCCGCAGGCTGCGCGGCGCCTCGGCCGAGAACTCGAACTGCCACCACAGCTCGTTCGAATACTCGACGTCACGATAGACGAAGAAGAGCACCGTCGCGGCACTGACGAGAACGATGGCGACGGCCAGCAGCCACTGCGGGCTGAGCGCCTGGCGCAGGAGCGAAGCCGGCCGGTCGAAGTCGCGGCGCGTGGCGACCAGCGTCAGCAGCAGTGCGACGAGGAAGGCCGCCTCGTAGAGCGCGATGGCCTTGGCGAGAGTCAGCACCAGCGCGGCCGAGGCAGCGCTCACCGCCGCCCACCACGCCCCGTCGAGGCGCTGCGACAGGCCCCGCGAAACGACGAGCATCACGAGCCCGAGGAGGCTGGCGAGAAAGTGCGCGCCCTCCAGGATCGGCAGCGGCAGGAGATCGGAGAGGAGGTCGAGATGCTGGTGCGGCGTCGGCGTGACGCCGGACAGGATCAGCATGCCACCGAGCACGAGCGTCAGGGTCGAGAGCAGCGGCGCCGACAGCCGGCTGCCGGCGCGCCGGAGCGCCGCGCCCGCGGGGCCGCGCGCGATCTGCCGGGCCTCGATCGCCCCGACCAGCGCGGCCGCGACGACGAGCGGCAGCACGTAGTAGACGATGCGGTAGAGCACCAGCGCGCCGAGCACGCCGCCGAGCGGCAGGGTCTGGCCGACGGTCGCGAGGATAACGGTCTCGAAGACGCCGACGCCGCCCGGGACGTGCGACACGACCCCGAGCCCGATGGCGACGGCATAGATCGCGACGAAGGCCGGGAAGCTCAACGCGCCGTCCGGCAGGAGCACGTAGAGGACGGCCGACGCAGCCAGGATATCGGCCGAAGTGATAACGATCTGGCGCAGGAGCAGGCCCGGCTCGGGCAGCGGAACGTGCAGGCGCCAGAGGCGCAAGACGCGCGAGCGCCGCGCCACCACCAGCAGAAGCCCGACCGGCAGGAGCGCCGCGACGCCCGCCAGCCGCAGCGCCACGGCCGGCAAGTCGAGCGGCGCGGCGACCTCCGGGGCCACGATCAGCAGGCTGACGCCGGTGGTGACGGCGAGGCCGAGACCGAAGGCGCCGGTCACGAAGGCGATGATGCGGCCGACGTCCTCCGGGGCGATGCCGAAGCGCGTGTAGAGCCGATAGCGGATCGCGCCACCGCTCAGCGGGCCGAAGCCGGCGATGTTGCCCACCGCGTAGGCGCTGAAGGCGGTGATCGCGACGAGCGGATAAGGCAGCTTCGCGCCGGCGAAGCGGATCGCCGAGACATCGTAGAACGACAGCGCCGCGAAGCTCCCGGCGGTGAAGAGCATGGCCAGCACGACCGCACTCCAGGGCGTATGCCGCAGAGCGTGGACGACGTCGTGATAGCGAAGTTCCTGCGTCAATCCGCCGATGGCCACGCCGATCATCAGCAGCATGAAGAGCGTGATGAAGGCGACGAGGGCGGCGCGGTAACGCAGCAGGAAGGCGAAGACGATGCGCAGCAGGCCGGGCGACGAGCGGCCACCTTGCGCGGTAACGGAGCTGGACGAAGTCATCGGATCACTGCCCGGAACTGCGGCCGTCGAGGGCCGCCGTCGGTCCTGATGATCCCGAAAGCCTGCCGAATTGTGACGAAACTTGGCGGCACCCCCGCCGCAGCGCCACCTTGCCGAAATTTAAGCTTCTTCGGCGGGACCTTCACCCTCGGGATCGAACTCCGACGGCTCGAACTCATAGGCTTGCCCGCAGAATTCGCAGGTCACCTCGATCCGCCCATCCTCGATGCTCTCCTCGATCTCGGTCGCGGTGAAGCTCGAAAGCACCTCCTTGATCCGCTCGCGCGAGCAGGAGCACTCGTCCCGGACTTCGTCCGAGGGGAAGACCCGCACCCCGCGTTCGTGGAACAGGCGGAAGAGCAGCCGCTCGACCCCGACCTCCGGATCGGCGAGTTCGGAATCCTCGATCGTGTCGACCAGCGCCCGGACCTCGAGCCAGGCGTCGTCCGGCTCGAATTCGAAGGCTTCCACGCCCTCCGGCAGGTCGCCGCCCGGCAGGTCGGGCAACCGCATGCGCTCGGGCGCCTCGGGCAGGAACTGCGCGACGAGGCCGCCGGCACGCCAGCTCTCACGGAACCCGCCCGTCTCCTCGCGCCGCGCGATCCTGGCGACCGCGAGGCGCACGGTGGTCGGGATCTGCTCGGACTGGCGGAAATAGCCCTCGGCGACTTCTTCCAGCGTCGTGCCGTTGAGTTCGACGATGCCCTGGTAGCGCTGGGTGTGCGCCCCCTGATCGACGGTGAGCGCCATGACACCGCTGCCGAGAAGATCCTCGGGCTCGGTCTTCCCCCGCTCGACCGCCGCGGCAAGTCGGGCCTCGTCGAAGCGGGCATAGGCTCGCACGTCCGACGGCGTGGAAAAGTCGACGACCAGAAGATCAACAGGCCCATCGGTTTGCGTCTGGGCGATGAACTTTCCCTGAAACTTGAGCGAGGTGCCGAGCAGCACCGTCAGCACGATCATTTCGGCAAGGAGGCGCGAGACCGGCTCGGGATAGGCGTGGCGTGCCAGGATGCTGTCGAGCATCGGGCCGAGCTGCACGGCCCGGCCCCGCGCGTCCAGACCTTCGACCGCAAAGGGAACGACCGCATCGTCGCCAGCAAAGCCGAGTTCGCCGAGGCTGCCGGACAGATCGCTCATCGTCCGATCCCGTCGAAGCACCATGCCAGGATCGACTTCTGCGCGTGCAGACGGTTCTCCGCTTCGTCGAAGACGATGGACTGCGGTCCGTCCAGCACCGCGTCGGTGACCTCTTCGCCGCGGTGGGCCGGCAGGCAGTGCATGAAGACCGCATCCGGCGAAGCCTTCGCCATCAGCCGCTCATTGACCTGATAGGGCATGAACACGTTGTGGCCCCGCGCCTGATCCTCGCGGCCCATCGAGACCCAGGTGTCGGTGACGACGCAGTCGGCGCCGCTGACCGCCTCGACCGGATCGTCGGTCAGCAGCAGCCGGGCGCCCTCGGCGCGCGCCCGCTCGACGTAGCGCGGATCGGGATCGGAGCCTTCCGGCGTCGCCACCCGCAGTTCGAAGCCGAAGCGCCAGGAGGCCTCGATGAACGAGTTGAGGACGTTGTTGCCATCGCCGGTCCAGGCGAAGGTCCTGCCCTTCACCGGCCCGCGCTTCTCCTCGAAGGTCAACAGGTCGGCCATGATCTGGCAGGGGTGAGAGTCGTCGCTGAGACCGTTGATCACCGGCACGGTGGCGTATTCGGCCATCTCGAGCAGCCGGTCGTGCGAGGTCGTGCGGATCATGATCGCGTCGACGTAACGCGACAGGACACGCGCCGTGTCGGCGATGGTCTCCGAACGGCCGAGCTGCATCTCCGTGCCCGACAGGAACAGCGTCTCGCCGCCGAGCTGGCGCATGGCGACGTCGAAGGAGACGCGCGTGCGGGTGGACGGCTTCTCGAAGATCATCGCGAGCATGCGGCCGGCGAGCGGACGGGCGCCCTCGCGCCCCTCCCCCTTGCGCCGAGCGGCATCGGTCAGGATCGCACGCAGCTCGCCGGCATCGACGGCGGACAGATCCAGGAAGTGCTTTGCTGTCTGCATTCCGGGTCTCACGCGCTCTTGCGGGCGGCGCCCGACAGGTTGGCGACTGCCGCCTCGAGCCGCTCCATGCCCTCGCGCACCTCGTCCGGCGTCACGTTCAGCGGCGGCAACAGGCGCACCACGTTGTCGCCGGCCGGCGCGGCCAGCATCGACTGCTCGCGCATCTCGGCCACCAGCGATGTGTTCGGCACCCGAGCCTTGAGGCCGAGCAGCAGGCCCTCGCCGCGCGCCTCCTCGATGACCTCCGGGAAGCGCTCCGCGAGCGACTGGAGCGACTGCTTGAACTGCAGCGCGATCTCGCGCACGCCCTCCAGGAAACCCTCGGCGAGGACGACGTCGAGAACGGCGTTGCCGACGGCCATCGCCAGCGGGTTGCCGCCATAGGTCGTGCCGTGGGTGCCGGCGGTCATGCCGGCGGCCGCAGCCTCGGTCGCAAGGCAGGCGCCGAGCGGGAAGCCGCCGCCGATGCCTTTGGCGACCGCCATGATGTCGGGCGTGATACCGAAATGCTCGTGCGCGAAGAGCCGACCGGTGCGTCCGACGCCGGTCTGCACCTCGTCGAGGACGAGAAGGATCCCATGCTCGTCGCACAGCTTGCGCAGCGCCCGCATGAACTCCGGCGACGTGGACCGCACGCCGCCCTCGCCCTGCAGCGGCTCGATCAGGATGCCGGCGGTGGCGTCGGTGATGGCGGCCCTGACCGCGTCAAGGTCGCCGAACGGCACCTGGTCGAAGCCTTCGACCTTGGGTCCGAAGCCCTCGAGATATTTCGGCTGGCCGCCGGCCGCGATGGTGGCGAGGGTGCGGCCGTGGAAGGCGCCCTCGAAGGTGATCAGGCGGAACGCCTCCGGCCTGCCGTTGACGTAGTGGTAGCGCCGCGCGGTCTTGATCGCGCATTCGAGCGCCTCGGCGCCGGAATTGGTGAAGAACACCTTGTCGGCGAAGGTGGCCTCGGTGAGCCGCTCGGCCAGACGCTCCTGGCCCGGGATCTGGAAGATGTTCGACACGTGCCACAGCGTCTCGGCCTGCGCCTTCAGCGCCTCCACGAGATGCGGGTGGGCGTGGCCGAGGACGTTGACCGCGATGCCGCCGGAAAAATCGAGGAACTGCCGGCCGTCCTCGGTGTAGAGCCACACGCCCTCGCCTCGCTTAACGCGCAGGTTCGCCCGGGCATAGGTGGCGTAGAGGGGCGAGGTGTCCTTGCTTGCGGTAGCCATGGCGATGCGCCTTGTGGTGGGCCCGCACCGGAGCGGGCGGTTCTTGAAACGCGTAAAGCCTGCCGGTCGGGCAGGCTTCGATTCTGGCCTGGGGTGGGGACGTGCGATCGACGGCGCCGCCGCCGCCGCATGCCGATCATCGACCTCGAGCGGGTACTGCGCGCGGCAAGCCGACCGTGACGCAACGGCGCTCGAAGGCGTTGCTATAGCACGGCCGCACGCCGCGTTGTCAACGCGGCCCGGGGCGCGCGCGGTAGCTGCCGGAGCTTGCGCGAGGCTCACCGCCGCAGCCACAAGCTGGGGAAAAGCGCGACAATCGATTCGCGCGACCGGGAGCGACTCTTGCACACGAGTCCACCGCTGAGGTAAATTTTGCGCATACACTAGATTTCGTGCGGCGGACCTAGTTGACCAATAGATTTTGTGTGCAGCGTCTGCGGACCTCCCCGGTCCGGAGAGCGTGGACGGATTCCAACAGGCCGCGTGTTTGGAAAAAAGGAGCTTGTTGATGAGCTGGACCGACGAACGGGTTGATCTCCTGAAGCGGCTGTGGAGCGAAGGCCTCAGCGCCAGTCAGATCGCCGCGCAGTTGGGCGGTGGAATCAGCCGCAACGCCGTCATCGGCAAGGTCCATCGCCTGAAGCTCGACAGCCGTGCCAAGGCGCCGGCGGCGGTGGCGTCGGCGGCGGTCAAGCAGAAGCCGGCGGCGGCCGAGATCCGCAGCGCCGAGGACCAGCAGGCGGTGGAGGTGACCCGGGCCGTTGCCCAGACGGTCTCCCGCCCGATGCCACGCCTCGTCGGTGCGACCGCGCTGAAGTTCGAGACGGTCGCCGATGCGGTCAGCGACATCGTGATCGAGACGCCGAGCGCCGAGGTGGTGCCAATCTCGCGCAACCTGACGCTGATCCAGCTCACCGAGCGGACCTGCAAGTGGCCGTTGGGCGACCCGCTGTCCGAGGACTTCCGCTTCTGCGGCAATCACTCCGGTGAGGGCTCACCCTACTGCGCCTACCACAACCGCATGGCCTTCCAACCGGCCTCGGATCGTCGCCGCATGCGTTGAGGCGCATCGCCCCTGCCGCGCCCGTGCCGGCCGCATCGCCTCCCGCGCTGCGGCCGCTTTCGTATTCGGAGATCCTCGGGACCGCCGGGCGCGGGTGCATCTCGCCCGGGTGCCACACGCGCCCGGTGCGACGCGCCCCTCAGCGCCGCTCGGCCATCAGCGTCCGGAACGCCTCGAGCGTCTCCTCGCTGACGTAATGCTCGATTCCCTCCGCATCGATCCGGGCCGTCTCGGCGCTGACGCCGAGCCAGCGCAGAAAGGCTTCCACGGTCTGGTGCCGGGCGCGGATCGACTGCGCCACCTTCTGTCCCTCCGGCGTCAGGAAGACGCCGCGATAGGGCTTGCGCGAGATCAGACCGTCGGCGCAGAGCCGGGTCAGCATCTTCGCGACGGTCGGCTGGGACACGCCCAGCCGCGCGGCGATATCCACCTGCCGCGCCTCGTTGCCGTCCTCGATGAGGTCGGCGATCAGCTCGACATAGTCCTCCACCAGCGCCCCGCGCTGGGCCGCGCGCGCCTGCCGAAAGCCCTCCGAGTGGATGTCGGCATCCGGCAGCGGCTCGTCGCGGACGGTGGTGCGTCGGGTTGCGGGCACTGCAGGCAATCCTCGTGCGTGGATGGAAGTCGACTGAGGAAGTATAGCACGGGCTTCGATTTCGCAGCCACCTTGCACGGCCTTCGGGTGTCATCGCTTCCGTTCTCGCCCCTCGCCTATTCCGCCGTGACGCGCCGGGTCTCGTCTGGGCCGATGGTCGGCCGCAGCCGGCGCGCCCCCGACGCAGCTGGACAGCTCACCCCATGAATTATAGCCTATTGAATAATGTTGGCTTCGGTGCATATTAGCACCCGTAACATCCCCCGGGTCCGTTCATGGCCGACACAGCTTCCGAAACTTCGCACCCGCACTGGCCGCTGACCCGCACCGAGGGAGACCGGCCGAGCCTGCCCGAGGTCAACGCCTCGGTCCGCGTGCCGGCGGGCGCCTCCTGGTTCCGCCGGCTGCTCGCCTTCGTCGGCCCCGGCTATCTCGTGTCGGTCGGCTACATGGATCCTGGCAACTGGGCGACCGATCTCGCCGGCGGTTCCCAGTTTGGCTACACGCTCCTCACCGTGATCATGCTGTCCAACCTGATGGCGATCCTCCTGCAGGCGCTCTCGGCCCGCCTCGGCATCGCCGGCGGACGCGACCTCGCTCAGGCCTGCCGGGACCGTTATCCCCGGCCGGTCAACCTTCTGCTCTGGATCGCCTGCGAGGCCGCGATCATCGCCTGCGACCTTGCCGAGGTCATCGGCACGGCGATCGCGCTGAAGCTTCTCTTCGGCATTCCGCTGATCGCCGGTGCGCTGATCACCGCACTCGACGCGTTCCTGCTGCTGCTTCTGATGCAGCGCGGCTTCCGCTTTCTCGAAGCGTTCGTGATCGCGCTCCTGACGGTGATTGCCGTCTGCTTCGCCATCCAGATCGTGGCGGCGGCGCCGCCGGTGACAGCGGTGCTCGGCGGCTTCATCCCGACGTCGGAGATCGTGACCAACCCGGACATGCTCTATGTCGCGATCGGCATTCTCGGCGCGACGGTGATGCCGCACAATCTCTACCTCCACTCCTCGATCGTGCAGACGCGCGCCTATGAGCGAACCGACGAGGGCAAGCGCGACGCGATCAAGTGGGCCACCACCGACAGCACGATCGCGTTGATGCTGGCGCTGTTCGTGAACGCGGCGATCCTCATCGTTGCCGCCGCGGCTTTCCACACAAGCGGACATTCGGACGTGGCCGAGATCGAACAGGCCTACGAGCTGCTGTCGCCGGTGCTCGGTCTCGGCATCGCCTCGACGCTGTTCGCGGTCGCGCTCCTGGCGTCCGGCATGAACTCCACCGTCACCGCCACGCTCGCCGGCCAGATCGTGATGGAGGGCTTCCTGCGACTGCGCCTGCCGCAGTGGATGCGCCGCCTGATCACCCGCGGCATCGCCATCATCCCGGTGGTGGTGGTGACGGCGCTCTACGGCGAGAGCGGCACGGCCGAGCTCCTGATCTTCAGTCAGGTGATCCTGTCGATGCAGCTTCCCTTCGCGGTGATCCCGCTGGTGCAGTTCGTCTCGGACAAGCGAGTAATGGGCAGCTTCGCCATCTCGCGCGGCATCGCCATCCTGGCCTGGCTGGTTGCCGCCATCATCGTGGTGCTGAACGTCAAGCTGTTGATCGACACCATAGCCGGCTGACGCCGCGGCCACAGCCTGCGCGGGAGATCAGCTGCAACCGGCAGATCACGGGTCGGACGTCGCTCAGTGTACCAGCACCGAAGGCTCCTGCGCTTGCTCCGTTTGCTGTGGAGCCAGCATCGCTGTCCCAAGACGGCGGCCGAGCGCAGACATGCAGCGCCGACGCCGGACGCGTCCCTTGCACTCAGGCCGGCGTGCCGACGCTTTCCACCTTGGCGTTGGCCTTGGCGGCGACGAAGTGCTCGTCGAGCGCATAGCCCGCGCCGCGCACGGTGCGGATCGGATCGCGCTGGCGACCGCGGTTGATCGCCTTGCGCAGCCGGCCGACATGAACGTCGACCGTCCGCTCGTCGACATAGATGTCCCGGCCCCACACGCCATCGAGCAGCTGCTCGCGCGAGAACACGCGGCCAGGCGACTGCATCAGGAACTCGAGCAGGCGGAACTCCGTCGGCCCGAGCTTCACCTCCCGTCCCGCGCGCCGGACGCGATGCGTCTCGCGATCGAGGTCGATGTCGCCCGCCGAGAGCTGGCTCGAGATGCGTTCGGGCTTCACCCGGCGCAGCATCGCCTTCACGCGCGCCAGGAGTTCCGGCGTGGAGAACGGCTTGACGACGTAGTCGTCCGCCCCGACCGACAAGCCGCGCACGCGCTCGCTTTCCTCGCCGCGCGCCGTCAGCATGATGATCGGCAGCCGCTCGGTCTCCGGCCGCATCCGCAGCCGCCGGCAGAGCTCGACGCCGGACAGGCCCGGCAGCATCCAGTCTAGGATCAGGAGGTCGGGCACCTCCTCCTTCAGCCGGACGTCCGCTTCGTCGCCGCGTCCGATGGTGTCGACCGTGTAGCCCTCCGATTCCAGGTTGTAGCGAAGAATGATCGCCAGGGCTTCTTCGTCTTCAACGACTGCGATGCGCGCCGACATCGAGGGCGGCCGCTCAGAACGACGTCGCCGGACGATCCGCGTCCGGCGCGACGGTCACCGACGGCGTGCGGTCGTCCTTCGGCCGCTCGTTGTCCAGAGTCGATCCCGTCTTGATATAGTAGATCGTCTCCGCGATGTTGGTCGCGTGATCGCCGATGCGCTCGATGTTCTTGGCGCTGAACAGGAGATGCGTGCAGGCCGTGATGTTGCGCGGATCCTCCATCATGTAGGTCAGGAGTTCGCGAAAGATCGAGGTGTACATCGAATCGATCAGCTCGTCGTTCACCCGGATCGCTTCGGCGCGCTTGTGGTCGCGCTCGGCATAGGCGTCGAGCACCTCCTTCAGCTGATCGAGGGCGAGCTCGGAGAGATGCTCGATGCCGCGCGAGAGCTGCACGGGATAGCTGTAGTCGTGGACGGCGATGACCCGCTTGGCGATGTTCTTGCCGAGGTCGCCGATCCGCTCCAGATCGTTGGAGATGCGGATCGCACCGACCACTTCGCGAAGATCCAGGGCCATCGGCTGACGCTTGGCGAGGGTCACGATCGCCCGCTCCTCGAGGTCCCGCTGTGCGGCGTCGAGAATCACATCCTCGGCGACCACCGACTGGGCGAGGCTGAGGTCGGAGTGGATCAGCGCCGAGACCGCCTGCTCGACCATGCGCTCGGCCTGGCCGCCCATCTCGCAGATCCGGCGGACCAATTGCTTCAGCTCTTCGTCGTAGGATTTGACGATGTGCTCGTCCATGTCACCATCTCCTTCGAGGATCGGCCGAAGCCGCCCGTGATGTCGTCCTTGCGCCGGCCCGTCGCCGGACATTCGATAGTCCATCCGCCTCGCCGAAGTCGACCGCCATGCCGCCCGCCTGCGACGGCGGAGACCTGACAGGCGGTCCGCCCCGACACGACGGACGACGGTCACGGGTCCCCGCGAACTCTCCTGAGCGGCCATCCTCGTGGATCTACGCCGGGTGACCCGACCGAGCGCAAGCCGAGCATCCCTCCGTCAGCGGCTCGGACCGGATGCGCGCTCTGCCGAAGGGCAAAGCCGGTCCGCTGCAGCCCTAGCAGCGTCGGATGACCTTCATGTGTCGGTTTTATAGCAGGAATATAAAGGCGGAAGGCCTTGAAGACGATGGCCGATCTTCGATCGAGACGGCGCGCGACGAGGCCAGCCTGCCGCTGCTTCAGCGTGCGAAGCGGGCCGTGAAGGTCGATCCCTCGCCGATCTTCGAGGTCACCACCAGCCGGGCGCGGTGACGCACCAGGATGTTGCGCACGATCGACAGGCCGAGGCCGGTGCCGCGCTTCAGCCGCGAGGCGTCGACGTCGACGCGGTAGAACCGCTCGGTGAGGCGCGGCACGTGCTCGGCCGAAATGCCCGGGCCGAAATCCTGCACCGACGCATCGAAGTAGCGGGCGCCGCCCTCCTGGACCGCCGCGAGGGTCAGGACGATCCGCCCGCCGCTGCTGCCATATTTGCAGGCGTTCTCGACGAGGTTGGAGAACACCTGGATCAGCTCGTCATGGTCGCCGTTGATGACGAAGTCCTCGGCCGGCGGCTGCCATTCGAGGACGACGTCGTTCTCCTCGGCAAGCGGTCCGAGGATCTCGCAGACCTCCTGCAGGACGCCCTTGAGGTCGGCGCGCTCCTCCGGCCTCACGTCTCGCTTCATCTCGATGCGCGACAGCGACAGGAGGTCGTCGATGAGCCGCGACATGCGCGCGGCCTGCTCGTGCATGATGGCAAGGAAGCGCACGCGAGCCGCCGCGTCGTCCTTCGCCGGCCCCTGCAGCGTCTCGATGAAGCCGCGCATCGAGGCGAGCGGTGTGCGCAGCTCGTGGCTGGCGTTGGCGACGAAGTCCGTCCGGATCCGCTCCACCCGCCGCTCGGCGCTGCGATCCTGGAACAGGACGAGGAAGAAGTACGGCGCCTCGCCCTGCGGCGCGGGAATGGGGGCGATCTCGACCGACCAGGTCCGTTCCGTCGGTCGGCGCTCGGTATAGCCGACGCTGGCCGGCCCCGAGCCCTTGATCACCGCCTCGATGGCCGCGAGCAGCTCCGGCGCCCGGAAGCGCAGCGATATGGGATCGCCCAGCGCCATGCTGCCGAAGGCCCGCTCCGACATCGAGTTGCGGTAGCGCAGCATCATGTTGCGGTCGAGCATCAGCGCCGGCTGACGCATGGTCTCGACCACCGCCTTCATGCCGGCCTCGGGCCACAGGACGATCTGCCGGCGCTCGAGGGCCGGCCGCTTCGGGCTTATGGCGCGCGGCGCGATGCGACGCGGCCAGAGGACGCAAGCGGCAAGCAGCACGAAGCCGCCGGCGGCAACGGGAGCGGCCTCCGGCTGCAGGAGGGCGACTCCCGCAAAGCCCGCGGCGCCGGCGAGCAGCGCGCGCACGGTCAGGGCGGCACGCAGCCGACGCAGCGGCTGTCTTGGTTCGGATGGAGATGGCAGGGACATGAGGATCGGCCGATGCTTGGAAGTGGTGCAGGCACGCCCGCCGTGGCCGACGTCAGGGGACCGGGCGGACCCGCACGCGGTAGAGGTCGAGCGTCTTTGGTGTGCCGAGGCCCGGATCGATGCCGAGGCTCGCCGCGTCCAGACGCTCCGGCAGGTCCGTCTCAAAGAGGAAGGTTTCGTTCGCTTGGGCGGTGGCGAAGCGCTGGCGCCCGCAGACGCTCTCACCCGCCACGAGGCAGCGCACGCCGAAGACCCGTTCGGCGCCGTCGGGCGAGCCCGCCTCGATCTCGACGCTCATGCGGCGGCCCGCGAGCCGCGGGAGGAGGCCAGGGCCGATCGCGATCGCCACCTCGCCTCCACCGTCTTCCGCCGACGCGATGCCGAGCGCCGCGACGTCCCGGCGCGTCACCGCCTCGGCGCGCGCGCCGTCAGCGGTGGTCACAGCCTGAAGGTCGCCGCCCCCGAAGAGCTCGATCCAGTCGCCTTGCCCGGTTCCCGCGAGTTCGGCCTCGGTCGGCAGCAGCGGCCGGCCGAGCACGAGGCTCCAGATGACGCCCCCCGCCAGCACGACGGCGAGGAGCCCAACCACCATCCACACCGCCACGGGGATGCGGCGCGTCAGCGAACGGCGGACGACGGGCGGTTGTGGCGGAGGCTCGATCCACTCCGGCGCGGCTGCCGTCTCGTCCTGCGGCTCCGGCTCCGGCGCCGGGGTCGTGCCGTCGGATCGACCGTGCCACTCGGTCTCGCTCCAGCCGGTGTGCCCCCATCCGGCCTGCTCCCAGTCGCTCACGTAGCCGTGTGGCTCGAGCCCGTCCGGATCGTCCGCCGATGATGGGACATCGTCAGCTCCGTCGTAGTCCAGGCCGCCCGCGGCCGGCGCGTCCGGGTCCCAGTCCTCCTGCGGCCACGCCTCGGCCTCCTGCGGCTCGATTTCGTCTGCGGCGCGTTCGTCGGGTGGCGCCGCGGCGTTCGAGGCAGCCGCGCGCTCGGCGTAGTCGGTCTCGATGCTCACCAGGGCGTCCGCCAGGCGCTGCAGCTGCGCCATGGCATCCTCATGCGACAGGCTCTCGCGCTGGATCAGCCGCTCCAGCGCGTTGCGCGAGGCGATGTAGACGCGCTCGCGGAACGCCGGATCGCTCGCGTCGCCGGCTTCCAAGGTGCGCCGGATGCTGGCCTCGATCGCGCTCATACTTCCCTCGGACGAACGGTCGACGTGGACGAGGCAGCGCCTGCCGCCCCGGATCCGCGCTCGGACCGGTGTATCGGCGAGCAGCGCGACCTGCGAGGCCGTGGCGCCCAGCGGCCGCCCGAGCCTCATGCCCGCGCTTGTTTCGGCAACGACCCGATCCTTTGCAGCAATCCGACGATTCGCACGCATTGTCCACCGGCCACGGCCTCGCGCAGCGCTGGACGCAGCCTTTTCGACGGCATCGACGTTCCCGCACCGTCCTCTCTACGCCACCAGCGGAGCCACGCGCATGACGGCCGATCTCTTTCGCCTCGACGGACAGGTCGCACTGGTGACCGGTGCCTCTTCCGGCATCGGTCAGGCGAGCGCCATCGAACTCGCGCGCGCCGGCGCCGACGTCGTGGTGAACTTCCACAGTTCGCAAGACGGGGCGAAAGAAACGGTGGCAGGCGTCGAGGCGCTCGGACGACGCGCCGTCGCCGTGAAGGCCGACGTCTCGCAGGAGGCGGAGATCGCGGCGCTCTTCGACGCGTGCGAGAGAGAATTCCGGTCCCCCGACATCGTCATGTCGAACGCCGGCCTGCAGCGCGATGCAGCGATCGCCGACATGACGATCGAGGACTGGAACACGGTGATCGGCGTCAATCTCACGGGCGCCTTCCTCGTCGGCAGGGAGGCGATCCGCCGGTTCCGCGCCAAGGGGATGCGCGCCGAGGTCAGCCGGGCCCTCGGCAAGCTGGTTTTCGATTCCTCGGTCCACCAGGTGATCCCCTGGGCGGGCCGGGTGAACTATGCCGCCTCCAAGGGCGGGCTCGCGCTCCTGATGCAGTCGTTGGCGCAGGAGGTCGCGAACGAGAAGATCCGCGTCAATGCCGTCGCGCCCGGGGCGATCGCGACGCGCATCAATGCCGACGAACGGCGCGACAACGAAGCGAAGATGCTGGAGCTCATCCCCTACGGGCGGATTGGCGATCCGGCGGATGTCGGCCGGGTGGTCGCCTGGATGGTGTCGGATGCAGCCGACTACCTCGTCGGCCAGACCGTGACGGTGGATGGAGGCATGACCCTCTACCCGAGCTTTCGCGGCAACGGGTGAACGCGCAGCCGGCGGCTTCTGGCGCAGGGCGCCGCTTCCCATGTAAGACGGGCGATACAGCAGGATGATCCCGCAAGCCGAAGGAGACGAGAATGGCGCTGAACGGACGGGTGGCGATCGTCACAGGGGCGGCGAAGGGCATCGGCAATGCCATCGCCCGGCGATTTGCGAGCGACGGCGCCCGCGTCATGCTGGCCGACATCGACGAGAAGGCAGGCGCCCAGGCCGTGGAAGAGCTGGCGGAGATCGGCGAGGTCGCATTCCTCAGTGCTGACGTCTCCGAGCGCCTCGACGCCCGCAACCTCCTCGCCGCGACGCTCGACCGCTTCGGCGAGGTCGACATCCTCGTCAACAACGCAGGCATCGTCCACAAGGCGGGGTTCCTGGAGCTTCAGGAGGAGGATTTCGACCGCGTTCTGCGGGTGAACCTGAAAGGCGCGTTCCTGTGCGGCCAGGCGGTCGCCCAGCACATGGTCGAGCGGGTGGAGGCCGGCGGGCCGGCGGGCACGATCATCAACATGTCGTCGATCAATGCCGAGGTCGCGATACCCGATCAGGTCGGCTACTGCGTCTCGAAGGGCGGCCTCACGCAGCTCACCAAGGTGATGGCGCTGTCGCTTGCGAAATACGGCATCCGCGTCAACGCGATCGGCCCGGGCTCGATCATGACCGACATCCTGCGCTCGGTGGCCCGCGACAAGGACGCCATGCGCGGCATTCTCGCCCGCACCCCGCTCGGACGAGTGGCCGAACCGCGGGAGATCGCCTCGATCGCGGCCTTTCTCGCCTCCGAAGATGCAAGCTACATCACGGGCGAGACGATCTTCGCCGATGGCGGCCGGCTTGCGCTGAACTACACTGTGCCGGTCGAAGACTGAGCGACGCGCCACCTCAAGACCGAATGCCCGGCAAGCGTCTGACAGCGTCACCTGAATTGGGGGGATGCCGCAAGGGCTGGGCACGCCGGGGCAAGGAAGCGCCCTGCCCCGGCGAAGGCCTGACCTATTCCAGTTCGTCGCCGTCCTCGGGCTCGGTGCGGCGCATCGAGGTCAGCTTGGCAAAGACGGCGGCCGCATCGAGTTCGTCCTCGTCCGAGCGGCTTGCCTCGGGGCGATAGTTCTGGGTCTGCGAGGCGGCGAGCAGGCGCTCCTCCTCGGCCTCCTCCGGCCGCGGGAGGTCGCGCGAGGCCTTCTCGACCTCCAGGTCGAGATCGATCTGCGAGCACAGGCCGAGCGTCACCGGGTCCATCGGCTGGAGATTGGCCGAGTTCCAGTGGTTGCGCTCGCGGATCTGCTGGATGGTGTGCTTCGTCGTGCCGACGAGCCGCGAGATCTGTGGATCCTTCAACTCCGGGTGGTTGCGCACCAGCCAGAGGATGGCGTTCGGCCGATCCTGGCGCTTGGACACCGGCGTGTAGCGCGGCCCCTTGCGCTTGGCTTCGGGCACACGAACCTTCGGCGGCGCAAGCTTGAGGCGATAATTCGTGTCCTTCTCGCCCTTGGCGATCTCCTCGCGCGTCAGCTGGCCGGTCATCACCGGATCGAGCCCCTTGATGCCCTGGGCCGAATCGCCGTCGGCGATCGCCTTCACCTCGAGCGGGTGCAGCGTGCAGAACTCCGCGATCTGGTCGAAGGACAACGCGGTGTTGTCCACCAGCCAGACGGCAGTCGCCTTCGGCATGAGAAGTTGCTGCGCCATGGATAAATGTCTCCTGATCGTCCGCCCCGGAGAGGCGGGCCGTGGGGTAAACCACATTGTCCGGGAATTGCCCCTTCTATAGGCGCTCGGCGGCGCTGAATCAAGAAAAGTGCCGGCGCAGTCGTCGGATCAGCGCCGGATGTTCACATCGAGAGGACGATCTTGCCGATGTGGTCGCGCTCGATGTGGCGGTGTGCGTCGCCGGCCTGCTCCAGCGGGTAGGTCGCCTCGATCAGCGGGCGCACACGCCCCTGAGCGACGAGCGGCCAGGCCTTCGCCTCCACCTCGCGGGCAATCGCCGCCTTCACCGCGGCGGGCCGGTTGCGCAGGGTGGAGCCCGTCACGGTCAGCCGCTTGCGCATCACGAGACCGATGTCGAGCTCGACCCTGTTGCCGGAGAGATGAGCGATCTGGACGATTCGTCCGTCTTCGGCAGCCGCGACGAGATTGCGCTGCACGTAGTCGCCGCCGACCATGTCGAGGATGAGATCGACGCCGCGTCCGTCAGTCGCGTCCCGCACCGCCGCGACAAAATCCATCCGGCGGTAGTCGAACGCCTTCGCGGCGCCCAGTCGCTCGGCCGCCGCGCACTTGGCGGCGCTCCCCGCAGTCGTGAACACGGTGGCGCCGAAGGCGCAGGCCAGCTGGATCGCCATCGTGCCGATGCCCGACGTGCCGCCATGCACGAGCACCGTCTCGCCCTCCTTCAGGCCGCCGCGCTGGAAGAGATTGTGCCAGACGGTGAAGACGGTCTCAGGCAGCGCGGCCGCGGCCACAGGATCGAGCCCCGCCGGAATGGGCAGCACGCTGCCCTCGGGTGCGGTGCAGAACTGCGCGTAGCCACCCCCGGACACCAGCGCGGTCACGAGATCGCCTTCGCGATACCGCCCCGCGTCCGTTCCACGACCCACGACGCGTCCCGCGACCTCGAGGCCCGGCCAATCGGGTGCGCCGGGCGGCGGCGGGTAGTGGCCGAGGCGCTGCAGCACGTCCGGCCGATTGACTCCGGCGGCGAGGACCTCGATCAGCACCTCGCCCGCGGTTGGCACCGGGACGGGCCGCTCCGCGAGCGTCAGCACTTCGGGCCCGCCGAATCCATCCAGCACCGCCGCCTTCATCGTCTCCTTGATCACCCTGTCCGCTCCCCGCCCGCCGGGCTGCATGCTTTACGAATTGCCAATGGATTCCATTCCGCTTTAAGCGGTACTTAAGCTTTCTGAGCGATAAAGCGATTGTCGGGCATTTGCCGGTATGGCGATGCGGGAAACCGCATCGCTCGACGCCTCCCTGTTGAGACTCCTGAGAGCCGCTCACGCGGCTCTTTTTTTGCGCCAAGCTTGCCGACAGGCAACGCAGGCTTACCGCGTCCCTCGCAAGTTGAACGAATTCGGTTAAGCTGCATTAACCAAGCGGGGTGCGGCCAGCTTGCTTTTCGGGCGGGGCGCAATCAGTTTCGGGCCTCGAACGAGTCAGCGCATCTGGCGCCCGGCTCCGTTTCGTCTCCGGCAGGCAGGGCTGTTTTCTCTCATGACGACGCAGAGCTTCGATCAGCGCGATGACGACCGCACCATCCGGCTTGCGGAGCATCTGGCCTTCTCACGATCGTTCCAGACCCTCTTCAACGAGGGTATGGCACTCGTCGACGAGACGGCAGCTTACCTCGACGGTCTCGGGCGGCTGGAAGCCAAGCGCCTCTCAAAGGCCGCGTCGACGCTGTACGCAGCCGAGTCGATGCGCCTGACGACCCGGCTGATGCAGGTCGCCTCCTGGCTTCTCCTGCAGCGCGCCGCCAACCAGGGCGACATGTCGCGCACCCAGGTCGAGGCGGAGAAGTCGAAGGTTTGTCTCGAGGGCGTCGGCAACAGCCGTGACGCGCAGTACTACACCGACCTGCCGGAGGAGTTCCGCTCGCTGGTGGAGCGCTCGATGAAGCTCGAGCGCCGGATCGCCATGCTGGACCGCGAGATCTACGGGGACGCCGCGCTCGCGGTCGACACGTCTCGCAATCCGGTGGCCGAGCAGATCGACCTTCTGCGCACCGCCATCGTGAGCTGACGTCGCGCCGCACGGCGCAATGTTCCGCTCGAATGCGGCCGCTGATGCAGTTCGTCGGCTCTTCAGACGGCTGGCGGGACGCAGCGGAGGGATCACACGTGATCGTCCAGGCCTGCATCAACGGCGCCCGCGCTTCAGATTACCATCCGAAGCTTCCCCTCACGTCTGCCGCGATGGCCGAGGACGCGGCCGCCTGCGTTGCAGCCGGCGCCGCCGAACTCCATCTCCACGCGCGGCGCGGCGGGCGTGAGAGCCTGCGCGCGGTCAGCGAGACCGTCCGCGCAGTGCGCGCCGCATGCCCCGGCACGCTGATCGGGGCGTCCACCGGCGCTTGGATCGAGGGCTCGCCCCAGGCGACGCTCGATGCGATCGACGGCTGGACCGATCTGCCGGACCACGCCTCGGTCAATCTTTCGGAACCGGACGCCCCGGCTGTCATGGCGCGGCTGCGCGACAAGGGTGTCGCCATCGAGGCGGGTCTGGCGAGCGTCGCCGATGCCCGGCGGCTCGCCAGCCTGCAGCCGCCCATGCATCCGCTGCGGGTGCTCGTGGAGCTCGAGGAGCAGGATGCCGCCACCGCGCTCGCCGCCGCGGATGCGATCCTCGATGTGCTCGCCGAAGCCGGCCTGCGCCGGCCGATCCTGCTCCACGGCTTCGACGCGACGGTCTGGCCCCTGGCAAGGCATGCCTTCCAGCGCGGCTTGTCGACGCGAGTGGGGCTCGAGGACGGGCAGCACCTTCAGGACGGCTCGGTGGCGCCGGACAATGCCGCGATCCTGCGGGCCGCGATGGCGTTGCGCGCCGAGGTTCTCGAACGCCGGCCGTGACGCCCGCTCTCAAATGTCCGGCCGACCGGACAGACCGATCCACGCCCGCCCCGGCCTCCTTCAAGATTTGGTTGCAAACGTGCCACCGGATCGGCAACAAATAAAGACTTGCGAACTATCTGCCGTCATCCATTTACAGTCAGGCACTGGGGGAGCCGAACGCAATGGATAAGCTGGTCGCCTCGGTTTCGCTTGCGGCGCTCGCCGCGTTCCTCTTCGTGATCCTGGGTCCGGCGCGCGAGCCGGATCTGGTGCTGATCGTCGGCCTTGTGGCCCTGATGGCCAGCTACGATCTCTTCCTTGCCCTGGCGGGCCGTCGTCGCCGGTAGGGCACCACGGCAACAAAAAACCCGGCACGAGGGCCGGGTTCGTTGCGTCGGCGCGAGGCCAGGCTCAGATGCCGAGGCCCTCGTACTTCTTCTTGAAGCGCGAGACGCGACCGCCGCGGTCCATCAGCTGCTGGTTGCCGCCGGTCCAGGCCGGGTGGCTCGTCGGATCGATGTCGAGGTTCAGCGTGTCACCCTCGCTGCCCCAGGTGGAGCGCGTCTGGTAGCTGCTGCCATTGGTCATCACGACGGTGATGGTGTGGTAGTCGGGATGAATGCTCTTCTTCATCGTCTCACGTCCTGTTCGAGCGCTGTCCGGTCAAGCCCGAGCCTGCGACCAAGCCGCCCACGATGCCGGATTGTGATGGATTGGAAAGCGCGAACGCTTTCAAAACTGGGGTCGAGCCTATACATCACCGCCCAGGACGGCACAAGGGGCGGCACGAGATCGACCCGGGGGAGACGGACAGGGTGCAGGCTGCGGACACCAGACGCCGGCGGACGTTGAGGCCGCTCTCCAATCTCGGACCCTATCTGCTGCGCTACAAGGGGCTGATCGCCGGGGCCCTCGTCTTCCTGACGCTCGCGGCGGTGACCACGCTGTCGCTGCCGCTCGCCGTGCGTCGGGTGATCGACCACGGGTTCGAGCGCTCCGACACCACCTTCATCGACACCTACTTCGCCATGCTGGTGGTGCTCGCCGGCGTATTGGCCATCGCCAGCGCCGGACGCTACTACTTCGTCATCACCCTCGGCGAGCGGGTCGTCGCCGACCTGCGGACGGACGTGTTCCGGCATCTCACCCGTCTCTCGCCGGCCTTCTACGACCAAGCCCTGTCCGGCGAACTCGTCTCGCGCCTCACGGCCGACACGACGCAGATCAAGTCGGCGGTCGGAGCGACCGCGTCGGTCGCGCTGCGCAACGTCATCCTCGCCTTTGGTGCGGTCGCCATGATGGCCGTCACCAGTCCCGGCCTGTCGCTCATCGTCGTCGGGGCGATTCCGGTGATCGTGCTGCCGCTCGTCGCCTTCGGGCGCAACGTCCGCCGACGCTCGCGGCTTGCGCAGGACACGCTGGCCGAGGCGACGGCCTATGCGAGCGAGGCGATCGGCGCACTCCGCACCGTTCAGGCCTTCACCGGCGAAGCCGCGGCGGCCGGCCGCTTCGCCACGGCGGTCGATGGCGCCTTCGGCGCAGCGCGGGCGTCCATCGTCGCGCGCTCGGCGCTGACGGCGTTTGCGATCTTCATGATCTTCGCCTCGATCGTCGTGGTCTTGTGGATCGGCGCGCAGCAGGTGGTGGCGGGCTCGGTCTCGCCCGGAACGCTCGGCCAGTTCATGCTCTACTCGGTCTTCGCGGCCGGCTCCTTCGGCGCGCTCTCCGAGGTCTGGAGCGAGCTTTCGCAGGCGTCCGGGGCGGCCGAGCGGCTCGGCGAGCTGCTGGCGGAAGTTCCGAGCGTGGCGGCGCCCGTCCACCCGCAGGCGCTACCGGTTCCCGCTCGCGGGGCTCTGCGCTTTGCCGACGTGTCCTTCAGCTATCCGAGCCGGCCTGACCGCTCCGCGCTCTACGATCTCGACTTCGAGGTGAGGCCCGGAGAGACGGTCGCACTGGTCGGCCCCTCCGGCGCCGGGAAGTCGACCGTCTTCGCGCTGATCGAGCGCTTCTACGACCCGGTCGCAGGCCGCATCCTCGTCGACGGCGTGGACGTGCGCGACGCCGACCTCGTCGCGCTGCGCCAGCGTGTCGCCCTCGTGCCGCAGGAGGTGACGGTCTTCGCCGGCAGCGTCGCCGACAACATCGCTTTCGGCGATCCCGCGGCAAGCCGCGAGCAGATCGTCGCGGCCGCCCGGGCGGCGCGGGTGGACGCCTTCGTCAGCGACCTGCCCGAGGGCTACGACACGCAGATCGGCGAGCGCGGCGTGACGCTGTCGGGCGGCCAGCGCCAGCGCATCGCGATCGCCCGCGCCATCCTGCGCGACGCGCCGATTCTGCTGCTCGACGAAGCAACCTCCGCCCTCGATGCCGAGAGCGAGATCCTCGTCCAGCAGGCGCTGGAGACGCTGATGCAGGGCCGCACGACGCTGGTCATCGCCCACCGCCTTGCGACGGTGCTCAAGGCCGACCGCATCCTCGTGCTCAGCGAGGGCCGGATCGTGGAGGACGGAACGCACGCGACCCTGCTCGCGCGCAACGGGCTCTACTCGCGTCTCGCGCGGCTGCAGTTCGAAGCCGGCAGCCGCGGCCTCGTCAGCGCGGCGGAGTAGCGAAGCCGGCACCGGCAGCAGCGGCTGTCGGTGCCTCTCGCGTCCCTCCCGCTCAGACGGTGCCGTAGACGATCGTGCCGAGGCTCGATCCGTTGCCCCAGCACTGAACGATCTCGTCCCGGTCGTCGCCGCGAAAATTACCGGTCAGCCAGGCGACGGCGCCTGGGCCCTCGCCCATGTCACCCGTCGCCCACAGCGTCTTCATGCCGCTGCCGCCGTCACTGCCGTACAGGATCATGCCGAGGCTCGACCCGTTGCCCCAGCATTGCACGATCTCCGACTTCGCGTCGCCGCGGAAGTTGCCGACGAGCCAGGCGACGGCGCCCGGCCCCTGCCCCATGTCGCCGGTCGCCCATAGGGTCTTCATGCCGTTGCCGCCGTCGCTGCCGTAGACGATCATGCCGAGACGGGAGCCGTTGCCCCAGCACTGCACGATCTCCTTGCGCCCGTCCCCGACGAAGTCGCCGACAAGCCAGGCGACCGCGCCGGGGCCCTGTCCCATGTCGCCGGTCGCCCACAGCGTCGTCAGGCCGGAGCCGCCGTCGAAGCCGTAGACGATCATGCCGAGACGGGAGCCGTTGCCCCAGCACTGCGCGATCTCGTCCCGGCCGTCGCCGTTGAAGTCGCCGACCAGCCACGACACCGCGCCTGGCCCCTGCCCCATGTCGTCCGTCCCCCAGAGCGTCCTCAGGCCGCTGCCGCCGTCGCTGCCATAGAGGATCATGCCGAGGCTGGAATGGTGGGCCCAGCATTGCACGATCTGGTCCTTGCCGTTGCCGAGGAACTTGCCGACGAGCCAGGCCACGGCGCCGGGTCCCTGCCCCATGTCGTCGGTCGACCAGAGCGTCTTCAGGCCGCTCTGGCCGTCGGTGCCATAGACGATCATCCCGAGGCTCGAATGGTTGGCCCAGCACTGGACCACCTCCTTGCGCTCGTCGCCGATGAAGTTGCCGGTCAACCAGGCGACCGCGCCGGGGCCCTGCCCCATGTCGCCCGTCGCCCACAGCGTCTTCAGGCCGCTGCCGCCGTCATTGCCGTAGACGATCATGCCGAGGCTGGAGTGATTGGCCCAACCCTGGACGATCTCGGTCCGGCCGGTCGAGACGACGTTGCCGGCAAGCCAGGCGACCGCGCCGGGCCCCTGCCCCATGTCTTCCGTGTGCTGGAGGACGATCATCTGGTCGCCGTAGAGGACGCCCGAGGCCGGGGTCACCCAGTCTCGTCCGCCCGGGCCATTGGGACCATCGCCATGCTTGATGTCGTCCGGATACTTGTCGAACAGCCGCGCTGCCCAGTCGGTGAGCTTCACGAACGACCAGTCGAGCGACGACAGGTTGCTGCCGTCGAAGTAGGTCGCGCTGTCCATCGTGTTGTCCTGGCTGTCGCCGAGCCGGCCGCGGAAGCTCGCCCACACCTGGTCGCCGATCGGCTGACCCGACCCGTCGAGGCCGAGCAACTTGAAGTCCGCCGTCTTGTAGGGTCGCCAGGAGGGGCCGCTGCCGCTGAGCGCGGAGATGATCGCAACCGAGCCCGGCTGCTCGAACTCGGTCACGCGGTCGCCGCTGACGAGGCGGTTCTGCGAGGAGTGTCCGTTCAGCGCGACGTTGACGACGGGATGCGTGCCGTCCTCCCAGGCGACGCGCTGGGTCGGATAGAAGTGCATGTCGCCATGCGCCTCGTAGCCGACCTGCAGGACGTCGTAGCCCCCGCCGCTCTTCGGCACGAGCCGGACGACGACGTGCTCGAGATCGCCCTGATGCATGCCGAGCGTCTTGACGATGCAGTTGAACTCTGTGCCGGCGCGCAGCGCGCGGCAGGTCTGCCCGCCCTGGAAGGCGTAGAGGACGAGGTAGTGCAGCTCCACCGCGTCCTGATACTCGCGTACGGCGTAGTAGATCGGCGCGTGCGCCAGATCGCCCGCGAACTGGGACGCGGCGATGCTGACGTAATAATTGTCGGCGGGATGCGCCGCGAGATCGGCCTGGCTGGGCGAAGGCTGCGAGAAGCCCGGGTCGTTTCGATCCTTCAGCACGCTGCCTTGCAGCAGATGCTCGATGCCGCAGGGGAAATAGCCTTCGTTGTCGTGAAAGTAGAAGGCGGGGCAGTAAGTCTTGACCGTGTCTATACCGATCGTCATGCGTCGCTCCTCCCTCGGGCTCGCACAGCCCGAAGGGCTGCGGTGCCGAGGCGCTGCAGTCAGGGTGAATGGATGTTGGAAGACACGAAGCCGTACCCCCGCAGCGTCGCGGGAGCGAAAGACCTCAAAGATTTGGGAAGCGGGTGGGAAAGCTTTACAAGGGCAATACTAGGAACGGCGGACGTGGTTGTCAATCGACTTGGATGCTACCGCGCGTTGACAGCTGGCCCTGATCGCCTGATCAATATTACTTGGTAACAACTTGTTTCGGCAGACTTTCCGCCGAAGAGCAGCCGTTTCCAAGTCGAATGCTTGCCCGCCGCGACCGTCTGACGCCCCCACGAGGCCGCTGGCTCGGAGACGCTCGTCCGAGCCCGAAACGGGCCGGGGCGCATCCTGATTTCCCGGAGCGTGCGCCGAGCGCAAATCCAATTGCCTCCGCCCGGCATCTGCAGACGATCCTTCGTCGCCTTGGGCATCCCGAGACGTCACACTCGGCGGATCAACGGAGTCCCCTCATGTCCAGTATCGCCAGCGCGCCACCGCGCGTTCCCACACCCGCCGTTCTCGGCACACCCGGCCTTTTGGCGGCTGCCCTGCTCGTTCTCGGCGCGCTCACCCTCGGCGTCGCCGAAGGAATGCCGCAGGCGGCGCTCTTCCTGATCGGCGGCGGGTTTGGCATTGCGCTCTATCATGCCGCCTTCGGCTTCACCTCCGCCTGGCGGGTCTTCATCCTCGACGGGCGCGGGCGCGGGCTGCGCGTCCAGATGATCCTGCTTGCGCTGGCGGTCGTCCTCTTCTTCCCCGCCCTCGCCTCCGGTTCGCTCTTCGGCCACCCCGTCGCCGGCTTCGTCTCACCGATTGGCCTGTCGGTCGTGGCTGGCGCCTTCATGTTCGGGCTCGGCATGCAGCTCGGCGGCGGCTGCGCCTCCGGCACACTCTTTACCGCAGGCGGCGGCAATGCCCGCATGCTGGTGACGCTGGCCTTCTTCATCCTCGGCTCGCTCCTCGCCACCATCAACTTCGACTGGTGGACGAGCCTGCCGGCGCTGCTGCCCTATTCGCTCGTCTCGCTCGGGGCGCCCGCCGGCATCGCGGTGTCGCTGGCGATCTTCGCGGCGATCGCCGGGCTAACGGTCCTCGTGGAGAAGCGGCGCAACGGCAAGCTCGAGCAGGCGCCCGTCGCGCCGCGGCAGGGCCCGGCGCGCTGGCTGCGCGGTCCGTGGCCGCTCGTCGCGGGTGCGATCGCCCTCGTCCTCCTGAACTTTGCGACGCTCGCGATCGCCGGGCGGCCCTGGGGCATCACGTCCGCCTTTGCGCTGTGGGGTGCCAAGATCGCACAGCTCGTCGGCGTCGATCCCACCGCCTGGGCCTACTGGCAGGCGCCGGCCAACGCCAAGGCGCTGCAGGCGAGCGTCTTCGCCGACGTCACCTCGGTGATGGACTTCGGCATCGTCGCAGGCGCCATGCTGGCCTCCTCGCTGGCCGGCAATTTCGCGCCCAGCCTTCGCATTCCGCTGCGCTCGGTTGTCGCCGCCGCCATCGGCGGCCTGCTTCTCGGCTATGGCGCCCGCATCGCCTATGGCTGCAACATCGGTGCGTACTTCTCGGGGATCGCCTCCGGCAGCCTGCACGGCTGGCTGTGGGCCGTCGCGGCCTTTGCCGGCAACATCATCGGCGTCGGCATGCGACCGTTCTTCTTCCGTGAGAGACGCACGGCTGTGGCCCGGTCGGACGGCGCCTGAGCGCGGCGACGGGCGAGGCGCGCGGGGGTCGGCCTCAGGCGACCGCGGCGACCTCGCCTTCCGGCCACTGCGCGGACAGGAGCTGCAGGAGGTCGGCGTCGGCCATCGGCTTGGCGTAGCGGTAGCCCTGCACCTCGTCGAGCCCCTCCAGCCGGGCGAAGAGCTCGTGCTGCTCGGTCTCGACGCCTTCCAGCACGGTGTCCATGCGCAACGTGCTCGCCAGCCGCACCATGGTGCGCACGATCTCGGCCGTCTCGGCATTGGCGAGCTCGGTGGTGAAGGACCGGTCGATCTTCAGCCGGTCGAAGCGGAAGCGGCGCAGCGTGCTGAGGCTCGAGAAGCCGGTGCCGAAATCGTCCATCGTGATCTTCACGCCGAGCGCACGCAGTTCGTCCATCGTCCGCTGAACCATCGGGCTCGGCTCGAGCAGGAGCGACTCGGTCACCTCGAGGTCGAGCCGCCCGGGTGCGAGACCCGTTTCGGCGAGCACCCCGGAGACGAGACTCGCGAGATTGCCGTCCTCGAACTGCAGCGGCGAGAGGTTGACCGCCACACCCACCGGCGCGGGCCAGAGCGCGGCCGTCTCGCAGGCCTTGTGCAGAACGGCACGGCCGAGGGCGACGATCAGGCCGTTGCGTTCGGCGAGCCTGATGAACTCGTTCGGATAGACCAGCCCGCGGGTCGGATGACGCCAGCGGCAGAGGGCCTCGACGCTGCTCACCCGGCCGGTGCGGGTGGAGAACAGCGGCTGATAGTGCAGCTCGAGATCGCCACGCTCCAGGCCCTTGCGCAGGTCGACCGCCAACTCGGCGTCGGCATCCTTGGCGCGCCGCATGTCCGGCTGGAAGGGACGGAAGGAGCCGGTGCCGCTGCTCTTGGCGACGTAGAGCGCGAGGTCGGCGGACAGAAGCACGTCCGACCAGTTGCCCCCGTCGACGCCGATACGAGCCGCGCCGACGCTGACGCCAGGCTTCAGGAAGGCGTTCTGCAGATCCATCGGGCTGCCGATCGAGGCGATGAGCGCCTCGCCGAAATCCTCGGGGCGCTCGCCCGCCTCGGGAAAGCGGACGACGACGAACTCGTCGCCGCCGAGTCGCACGGGAATGTCTTCGCTGCGGCAGAGCCTCTGGATGCGGCGAGCGACTTCCGCCAGCACGAGATCGCCGGCGCGGTGCCCGAGCGTGTCGTTGATCTGCTTGAACTTGTCGAGATCGAGCATGTAGACCAGCGCGCCGCGCGCGTGCCACTCGCGGCTGGCGATCCCCTGCTCGAGCGAGCGGATGAGGTGGCTGCGGTTCGACAGCCGGGTGAGTTCGTCGAGCCGCGCCCGGTCGCGCAGCTGCGCCTCAAGCTGGCCGAGCTGCTGCAGGCGCTCGTCGTTGACGTGCCGCTGCCGGCCGAACTGCAGGAACACGTAACCGAGGATGAACGGCGCCACCAGCGCCAGCACGTGCATCGTCGTCGAGGTGAAGACGTGCACGGGGTCCGCCTGCAGATGCAGCCAGTGGCGCACCTGCATGTCGATCAGAAAACCGGAGACGCAGAACAGCGCCCCCAAGGCCGCACCGCCGGCGGCGTAGAGGAGTCCTGGTCGTGTCGAGGCGAGGCGATCCTGAAGTGAAAAGGACATCCAACCGGCCGCTCGGAGCAATACGGCTCGCAGACTAAGCCGGATTCCTTAACGGATCGCGTGTCCGACGCCCGGCTTTTGCGGTCGTGTCGGCAAGACTGCGCTGCGAACGCCGGAGCCTCTTGAGCCGGACCCGCGCCCCGCCGTTCAGGCGCCCGTCGACCCGCCGGACAGCGGCGCAGCTCTCCGCCGCGCGCTCAGCGCTCGGTCAGCTTCAGCTCGATGCGCCGGTTGCGGGCGCGCGCTTCCACCGTGTCGCCGGTGTCGAGCGGCTGCTCGTCGCCGAAGCCGGTCGCGGCCAGCCGATCAGCGGGCACGCCCTGCGCGATCAGAAAGCGCACCACCGAGGCCGCGCGGCTCGCCGACAGGTCCCAGTTGTCGATGAAGCGGTTGCTCGACACCGGAATGTTGTCGGTGTGGCCATCGACGCGGATGATCCAGTTGATGTCGGACGGGATCTCGCGCGCCAGTTCCTTGATCGCGTCGGCGAGCTTGATCATCTCGTCCTGACCGGCCTGCTGCAGGGTGTCCGAGCCGGAGGGGAACAGCACTTCGGACTGGAAGACGAAGCGATCGCCGACGATGCGGATGTTCTCCCGGTCCGAGAGGATCTCGCGCAGCCGCCCGAAGAAGTCGGAGCGATAGCGCGACAGCTCCTGCACGCGCTGCGCCAGCGCCACGTTGAGCTGGCGGCCGAGATCAGCGATCTTGACCTGGCTCTCCTGGTCCCGGGTTTCCGAGACGTCGAGTGCGCTTTCGAGCGCGGCGAGCTGCTGCCGCAGGGCGGCGAGCTGCTGGTTGAGGAGTTCGACCTGGGCCTGCGCGCGCTGCGAGATCTGCTTCTCGCTGTCCAGCTGCCCGGCCAGGCTGTCGGCGCGCTGGGTCGCCGCGGCGGTCGAGCCGCTGCCGGAGTCGAGGGCCCGCTGCAGGCGCGAGCGCGCGTCTTCGGCCCCGGCGAGCGAGGCCTGCAGCCGGGCGATCTGGTCCTCCTGGTCCTGCGCACTGCTGCGCTCCAGCGCCAGCAGCTGCGTCAGCTCGTTGATCTGGCTGTTCAGACGCTCGAGCACGGCATCACGGCCGGTGATCTCGCGTGACAGGAGAAACTGCGCCAGCACGAACACCGACAGGAGAAACATGATGGCCAGAAGCAGCGTCGACAGCGCGTCGACGAAGCCCGGCCAGTAGTCGATCTGCCGCTCGCCGCGGCGGTTGCGCGACAACGCCATGGATCAGCTTCCGCTCTCTTTGCCGATGGCGCTGGACAGCCGGTCGAGCACGCCGCGCAACTCGCGTTGCTCGGCCGCCTGTGCCTCGACGAAGTCGCGCAGCATCTGCTGCTCGGAGCGCATGTGCTGGACGAGGCCCTGGATGCTCTCCGCCAGGCTCGCCATCGCCGCACTCGTGCGCGGGCTCGAGCCCTGCTCGGCAACCAGTCGGTTCAGCTTTTCCGACAGGACGCGCATCTCCTCGCTGCCGTTCGGCGGCACGACGGCGGCCGGCAGGGCATCGGTGTCGACGTCCGTTACCGAGGAGAGCCAGTTCTCGAGCTCGGTGTAGAAACGGTTCTGGGCGCGTCCCAGCTGCAGGTCGAGGAAGCCGAGGACGAGCGAGCCGGACAGACCGAAGAGCGAGGACGAGAACGCGGTGCCCATGCCCGACAGCGGCGCGGCAAGACCTGCCTTGAGGGCGCTGAGGATGCTGTTGGTGTCGCCGCCGGCCGGGTTCAGCCCCTGGATCGTGTCGCCGATCGAGCCGATGGTGCGCAACAGGCCCCAGAAGGTGCCGAGCAGGCCGAGGAAGACCAGAAGCCCGATGAGATAGCGCGAGATGTCGCGCGTCTCGTCGAGCCGGGTGGCGATCGAATCGAGGATCGAGCGGAACGAGAGCGTCGACAGCGCCAGGCCTCGCCGGCGCCCGATGAGGCCGCGCATCGGCGCCAGCAGCACCGGCGCGCGCATCGTCTCGAAGTCGCCCTCGCCGCTGCGATAGGCGTTGACCCAGCGCACCTCGCGGCTCAGCCGCACCACCTGGATCAGCGCCAGGACCGCGCCCACCGTGAGGACGCCGATGATCAGGCCGTTGAGGCCGGGGTTGGTCGAGAAGGCGGTGCGGATCTGGTTGCCGAGGATCGCGGCGACGAAGCCGGCGAGCGCCAGAAAGACCAGCATCGACCACAGGAAGACGAGCGGGCTCGAAAGGTGGCCGGTGTCGACCCCGTCGATGCGCGTTCGGTTGTCTGGCGGCGAACTGAAAACCTGCATCGCGCTTCCGAAAACTCTTCCTCGGGGGCCTTGCCTCCCGCGGAACGTAGAGCCTTCCATGCCACCATGAAAGGCTTCAGGTCATGACCTAGTGCATCGCGGCCGGATGCGAAAGCGTGCGGAGCGACCTGCGATGCCGCTGCCGGCCTCGCTCGGCGGCGGCGATCGGCCTCAGCTCCTGCGGGCCGCCTCGGCCTTTTTCAGCTGATCGACGAGCGCCTTGTGCAGGGGCTCGTTGCCGCAGGCGATCTCGCCGGCCATGTGGTCGAACTTGCTGCCATCGGTCAGCGTCACGAAGCCGCCGGCCTCGCGCACGAGGAGCGAGCCCGCCGCCAGATCCCACGGCAGCAGATCGCGCTCCCAGAAGCCGTCGAGCCGCCCGGCCGCCACATAGGCGAGGTCGAGCGCCGCAGCGCCCATGCGCCGAACGCCGGCGCTCTCGCCCATGACCTGCCGGATCTCGTAAAGGAAACGGGCGTGATCGCCCTTGCCGAGGAACGGGATCCCGGTGCCGAACAGCGCCTCCGGCAGGCTCTTGCGCGAAGCGACGCGGATGCGCCGGTCGTTCAGGAAGGCGCCGCCGCCCTTCTCGGCCGTGTAGAGCTCGTCCATCGCGGGGTTGAACACCACGCCGGCGACGATCTCGCCGTCCCGCTCCAGCGCGATCGAGATCGCGAAGACCGGGATGCCGTGCAGGAAGTTGGTGGTGCCGTCGAGCGGGTCGACGATCCAGCGGTGGCGCTCGTCCGCGCCGGTCACCTCCCCGCGCTCCTCCATCAGGAGGCCCCAGTCGGGCCGGGAGCGGGTGAGCTCCTGGAACACGATTTCCTCGGCCTTGCGGTCGGCATTGGAGACGAAGTCGGCCGGGCCCTTCATCGAGACCTGCAGGTTCTGCACCTCGCCGAAATCGCGCGTCAGCGAGCGGCCGGCCTTCATGGCGGCCTGCGTCATGACGTTCAGGAGGGCGGAGCGGGGCATGGCAGTGGTCTCTCGGGTTCGGGAGCCGGCGGCCGGCTCGCAGCGTGTTCGAAGCGCGTGGCGCCGTCAGTCGGCGCGACGCAGGTAGGTGATCTCGTTGGTGTCGACGAGGATGGTCTCGCCCGCCTCGATGAAGGGCGGGACCATCACCCGCATCCCGTTCTCGAGGATGGCGGGCTTGTAGGAAGACGCCGCGGTCTGGCCCTTGAGCACCGGATCGGCCTCGGTGATCTTCAGCTTCACCTGGTCGGGCAGCCGGATGCCGATCGGCCGGTCGTCGTAGAGCTCGACGGTCACCTGCATGCCGTCCTGCAAGAAGGCGGCTCTGTCGCCGACGAAGTCGCTCTGCAGCTCCAGCTGTTCGTAGCTGTCGGTGTCCATGAACACCAGTTGCTCACCCTCGGCGTAGAGGAACTGGAAGTCCTTCATCTCGAGCTCGACCCGCTCGACCGTCTCGGAGGAGCGGAAGCGCTCGTTCAGCTTGGTGCCGTCGATGAGGTTCTTCAGCTCGACCTGGTTGAAGGCGCCGCCCTTGCCAGGCTTGACGTGATTGCTCTTCACCGCCGCCCACAGGCCGCCATTGTGCTCGATCACGAAGCCGGGCTTGATCTCGTTTCCGCTGATTTTCATGTGGTGCTCTGGAGCCGGAGGCGGTCCGGCCGGTGAAGACCATAAATGGTCCGCCAGTTCAAGATCGCGAGCCCGAGCGGACCGAGCGGAAGCGGTTGGCGGCCTCGAGCGCCGATTTCTGCGCCCCCTGATCGAGGCCACGGAAGAAGTCGTCGAGCACCGGGTCGCTGTTGTCGGCCCGCTTGGCGAGCACCGCCCACTTCGCCGCCTCGACGGTGTCGGGCGGGGTGCCGATCCCGTCCTTGTAGAGATGCGCGACGCGGTTGAGCGCGATCGGGTTGCCGCGATTGGCCGCGCGCCGCAGCCAGAAGAAGCCCTGCCGGGCGTCGGCCGGGCCACCCTTGCCGTTGATCAGCCAGATGCCGATCTCGATCTGAGCGGTGTCGTGGCCGTTGATGGCGGCGGCCAGCAGCCAGGCCCGCGCCGCCGGCAGGTCCGGATGACCGCCGCCCGGCGCATAGGCGAGAAGCTGGGACATGGCGTACTGCGCGTCTGAAACGCCGGCCGTCGCCGCCTTCTCGAAATAGCCGCGCGCCTCGGTGAAGCCTCCGCTCGGAGAAGCCTGGATCAGCATCTGACCGTAGTTGAACTCGGCGAGCGGATTGCCGGCGTCGGCCGCCGCCTTCATGAGGTCGCGCGCCCGTGCGAGGTCCTGCGTCACCACCTTCCCGTCGAGGAGCATCAGCGCGTAGCGGAACTCGCCCTCGGCGCTGCCGCTCGCGGCCGCCGCCTCGTACCAGTGCGCCGCCGTCTTCGGGTCGCGGGTGACCCCGAAGCCGCGCGAATAGATCTCGCCGAGCAGCGTCTGGGCCGCGGGATCCCCGAGATTGGCGAGCGGCTCGGCAAGCTTGCGGGCGGTGACGTAGAGGCCCCGCTGGAACGCGCCGTAGGCCATGTTGCTCGGGCTTGCCTTCGGCCCGGCGGATCCGGCGTGGTCGCGGTGCCCCGTGGGCGCCAGCGCCGGTTTGGCAGGCTCCGCGGATGCCGGCGCGACCGCCAGCAGCGTCGCGGCCAGAAGCGCGGCTCGCGCTCCTCTCACGCCTTAGCTCCGGGAAGCGCGGCGTCGAACATCGCATTGGCACGGCGTACAGCCTCCGCACTGTCGACGCCCGGCCCGAAGACGGCCGCGCCGAGAGCGACGAATTCGGCACCGCTGGCGATCGCCTCGTCGAGCGCCTCGAGACTCGCACCGCCCATCAGGATGCACGGCAGCTCGACGATCTGCGCCCACCACGCGGCGAGTTCGAGATTGCGCTCGTGCGGCGCGTCCTTCTGGTCGCCGGCGAGACGGCCGAACATCAGGTAATCCGGCAGGTTCTCCCCCGCCTCGAGCGCGTCGTGGCGCGTTTCGAAGCCGGAGGCGCCGACGATCGACTTCGGCTGGAACCGCTCGACCGCCTCGGCCAACGCTTCGAGGTCGCCGCCGGTCAGGTGGATGCCGTCCGCCCCGACCCGCCCGGCGCAGCGGGTGTCGTCGGCGATCAGCGCTGCGGCCCCGGCCTCCTGCACGATCGGCACGAGAAGTTCCGCGAGGCGCTGGAACGCAGCGGAGTCGCGACCGGCGGCATCGACAATCACGGAGGCCACGTCGCCGCCGGACAAGGCCGCGCGCAGACGATCCTCGGCTTCGGCGTCGCCGAGCGGCGTCGTCACGAGAACGAGGCGGGGACGGACTGGATCGGGTTGGGACATCACCTGCGCCATGTTCGGTTGCGGCCGGCCGGGAGCGGCGCTCCGCCTGTTCGAGCCGGTCGGCACGAGCTGGTGCGGACGGGGCCGGGCCGAAACGTCATAAGCGGCATCGGAGGGAGGCGGTCAAGCCGGCGGGCGGGGCGTATGGTCGCTGCGGGAAGGCCGGGCGGGCGACCGCTGCACGTCGCGGCCGCGACGGCGAACGCGTCGTCTCGGGCGCGGTGGATGCCGCACCCGAGGATCGTGGAGAGAACCTCTACTGCTTCAAGCGGAGCCGCTCGATTTCGTCCTTCAGATGAAGCTTGCGCCGCTTCATCTCCTTGATGTCGGACTCACGCGTGCCGGGGCTGGTGTTTGCGGAATGGATCTGTGCGTCGAGCGCCGAGTGGCGCTGTTCCAGCGTCGCGAGATGAGCATCCAAAGCCATAGAGAGCTCCTTTCATCCGGTTCCGTCCCTCTCGGGACCCGGCATTCCGATCCTGCCGGACCTCGAAGCGGACCAGCGAATCGTGTCATAAATCCGTTGCAGTGTCGAACCTCGTTTCGTCAGCTGTTTCCCAATCCCTTCCATCCTGTTAATCGCATGCGATGCGGCGGGATCGGGGATCCCGAGGGACGGGCGTCATCGAGGGACGATCATGGCGGATCAGGAGCAGGCGGCGCTGCGCTTGCAGGTAGCGCGCCTCAGGCAGGAGCACACCGATTTCGACGCGGCCATCAACGCGATGGAGATGACGGGCTGCGACCGGCTGCAGATCCAGCGCATGAAGAAGAAGAAGCTCGCCATCAAGGACAAGCTCCAGGACCTGGAGGACCAGATCATCCCGGACATCACGGCATGAGTGCCGAGGTCGCGCTGATCATGGGCAGCCAGTCGGACTGGCCGACCATGCAGCATGCCGCCGGAACGCTGGAAGCGCTCGGTGTCGGCTTCGAGGCGCGGATCGTCTCGGCCCATCGCACGCCGGAGCGCCTGTACGACTTTGCCCGGGGCGCCAAGGCTGCGGGCTATCGGGTGATCATCGCCGGTGCCGGCGGCGCGGCGCATCTGCCGGGCATGACCGCCAGCATGACGCCCCTTCCCGTCTTCGGCGTGCCGATCGAGAGCCGCGCGCTGTCCGGCCAGGACAGCCTGCTGTCGATCGTGCAGATGCCGGCCGGCATTCCCGTCGGTACGCTCGCCATCGGCCGCGCCGGGGCGGTGAACGCCGCCCTGCTTGCCGCCGCCGTCCTGGCGCTTTCCGATCCGGCATTGGCCGACCGGCTGGACACCTGGCGCCGCAACCAGAGCGAGGCGGTGGCCGAGCGGCCGGAGACCGAAGCGTGAGCGCACTGGTGCAGGGCGACACGATCGGCATCGTCGGCGGCGGGCAGCTCGGGCGGATGCTGGCGATGGCCGCGGCGCGGCTCGGATTCGACACCGTGGTGCTCGACCCGGACCCCGCCTGCCCGGCCGGACAGGTCGCCAACACGGTGATCGGGGCATCCTATGACGACGCGACGGCGCTGGCGCAGCTCGCCGAGCGCGCGGCGGTGATCACTTACGAGTTCGAGAACGTCCCGGTCGCGCCGCTGCGGCAGGTTGCGGCGAGGCGCCCGGTCTTCCCGCCACCGGATGCGCTCGAGGTCTCGCAGGACCGCGTGACGGAAAAGGCCTTCTTCAACGCCGTCGGCGTCGGCACCGCCGCGTGGCGGGCGATCGACCGGGAGGAGGAACTCGGTCACGCGCTGCTCGAACTCGGGGGCGACTGCATCCTGAAGACCCGCCGCTTCGGCTACGACGGCAAGGGCCAGGCGAGTTTGCGCGAGGGCGCACCCTATGACGGCGTCTGGGACAATCTCGGCGGCGTGCCGGCGATCCTGGAGAAGCGCGTGCGCTTCCAGCGCGAGATCTCGATCATCGGCGCGCGCGGCCCGGATGGCGCGATCGCGCTCTACGATCCCGCCGAGAACGTCCATGGCAACGGCATCCTGCGCACCTCGAGCGTGCCGGCCACGCTCCCTCCCGCTGTCGCCGATGAGGCGCGGGCGCTCGGCCGGGTGATTCTCGAACGTCTCTCCTACGTCGGCGTGATCGGCATCGAGTTCTTCGTGACCGACGACGACCGCCTGCTGGTCAACGAGATGGCGCCGCGTGTGCACAACTCCGGCCATTGGACCGAGGCGGCCTGTGCGGTGTCGCAGTTCGAGCAGCACGTCCGCGCGATCGCCGGACTGCCGCTCGGCGACACCGTCCGGCACTCCGATTGCGTCATGCACAACCTCATCGGAACCGAGGCGGAGTCGGCCTTCGACCTCCTGACCGAGCCCAATCTGGTGCTCCACCTCTACGGCAAGGCGGAGAGCCGCGACGGCCGCAAGATGGGCCATTTCACGCGGCTTCAGCCGCGTCCCGCATGAGCATCCTGCCGGTCGCAAGCCTGCGTCACGATCTTGACACCGCAGGCCCCTCCGGTTAATTCGTCCAAACCTTTCGAGCGCGCCCTCCGGCGCGCTTTTCATTGAGCGGCCCGCCGCTCGCATCGACGACGGTCCGGAACAATGAAGATCAAGAACTCGCTGAAGGCGCTGAAGTCCCGCCACCGTGCGAACCGCATGGTCCGCCGCAAGGGCCGCATCTACATCATCAACAAGGAAGCGCCGCGCTTCAAGGCCCGCCAGGGCTGAGCCGGTCGGCCGGGCCTGTTCCGGCTCACGCTTTCACGATTTGACGGCGCGCCTGCACGACGTATGGTCGGTCGCATGCGCGCCGTTCGTCTTTCAGCCATTGCCCTTGCCGTCTCGCTGCCGCTGAGCGCGACCGCCCTGCAGGCCCAGACTGCGGAGCCGGAGGCGATCCCGCCGAGCCTCCCCGCTCCGGACAGTGCCGCACCGGCGCCCGAAGCCGGGGCGTCGGACGCAGCCGCCGCAACGCCGGACCAGACGCCGGCGCAGCGCCTCGACCAGCTCTTTGCGGACCTGAAACGCGAATCGGATCCTGACAAGGCGCAGGTCGTCGCCACGAAAATCCAGGCTGAATGGTCCAGGAGCGGCAGCGCCACCGTCGACCTCCTGATGCTGTGGGCGGGCCAGGCGATGTCGGACAAGGAGGGCGCCAGTGCGCTCGACCTTCTCGACCAGGCAATCCTCCTCGACCCCCGCTATGCGGAGGCGTGGAACCGGCGGGCGACGCTGCATTTCACGCGCGACGAGTTCGGCAAGTCGCTGGCCGACATCGAGCGCACGCTGGCGCTCGAGCCGCGCCACTTCGGCGCGCTGCTCGGCCTCGCGACGATCCTCGAGCAGACCGACCGCAAGCAGAAGGCGCTCGAGACCTATATGCGGGTGCTCGCCATCTATCCGGCACTGCGCTCGGCGCAGGAGGCCGTCGGGCGGCTGGCCGACGACCTGTCGGGCCAGCCCATCTGAGGCGTTTGGAGGCCCGCCGGACACGAATGCACGGGGCGCCCGGACTGTGGCCGTGGCGACGGCCGGCCGGAAGCTCAGCCCTCGACCGTGGCGATGCGCAGCATGTTGGTGCCGCCCGGCGTGCGCAGCGGCACGCCCGCCATCACGATCACCTTCTCGCCGACCTTCGCATAGCCCTGCTCGACCGAGACGCGGCACGCCCGCTTGACGACATCGTCGAGATCGACCGCGTCCTCGGTGACCGCACATTGCAGACCCCAGACGAGCGACAGGCGGCGTGCCGTCGAGCGCTCCGGCGACAGCGCCAGGATCGGCGTGCGCGGCCGCTCGCGCGCGGTGCGCAGGCCGGTGCCGCCGGTCGAGGTGTAGGTGACGATTGCCGAGATCGAGAGCGTGTCGGCGATCTGCCGGGCCGCGAGCGAGATCGCGTCCGCGCCGGTCGCCTCCGGCTCGGGGCGCTGGGCGAAGATGATGCCCGGATAGAGCGGGTCGCGCTCCACCTTCATTGCGATGCGGTTCATCATCCCGACCGCTTCGACCGGATAGCTGCCGGCAGCCGATTCGGCCGACAGCATCACCGCATCGGCGCCCTCGAAGACTGCGATCGAGACGTCCGAGACCTCGGCGCGGGTCGGCACCGGCGCCGAGATCATCGATTCCAGCATCTGGGTGGCGACGATCACCGGCTTACCGGCGCGGCGCGAGGCGCGGGTGATTCGCTTCTGGATGCCGGGCACGTCCTCCAGCGGCATCTCGACGCCGAGGTCGCCGCGCGCGACCATGATCGCGTCCGACAGGCGAATGATCTCGTCCAACTGCTCGACCGCCTGCGGCTTCTCGATCTTCGACAGGATGCCGGCGCGCCCGCGGACGATGGCGCGCGCCTCGGTCAGATCCTCCGGCCGCTGGATGAAGGACAGCGCGATCCAGTCCACCTCCTCGGCCAGCGCCGCGTCGAGATCGGCCCGGTCCTTGTCGGTCAGCGCGCCGCTGAGCAGCGTCGAGTCCGGAAGGCTGACGCCCTTTCGATCGGAAATCTTGGTGCCGGTGACCACCCGCGTCACGATCCGCTTGCCGTCGGCGGATTCGGCCTGCAGCTCCAGGCGACCGTCGTCGATCAGAAGCCGGTGTCCGGGGCGCACGACCTCGAGGATCTCCGGATGCGGCAGGTGCACCCGAGTGGCGTCGCCCGGCGTCGGATCGTCGTCGAGCACGAACGACTGGCCGATCTCGAGCGCCACGCTGCCCTCGGCGAACTTGCCGACCCGCAGCTTCGGCCCCTGCAGATCGGCAAGGATGCCGATGGGCCGGTCGACGGCAGTCTCGACCGCCCGGATCCGCGCGACGAGCTCGCGCATCAGGTCGTGGCTGGTATGACTCATATTGATGCGGAAGACGTCCGCACCCGCCTCGTGCAGCTTGCGGATCATGGCCTCGTCGGACGATGCGGGTCCGAGGGTGGCCAGGATCTTCACTCGACGATCGCGTCTCATTGTGCGCCCACTCCTTCGCGTGGAGCCTCCGTCAGCTGCACCATCCAGCTGCCTTGCTCGCCGGTGTCGTACTCACGGAAGCCCATCTTCTGATAACCGCGGGCGAAGCAGTCCTTGACGCCGACGATCTTGAACTCGTTCTCGGCAATGCAGAGGTCGATCTGACCGCCCCAGCGTCCGCGGCCTTCCGCGTCCTCGGCGTAGAGATAGTAGAAGCGCGAGGACAGCTCACCTTCGATGATCGACTTGCAGGTGGTGGCGGGAATACGCCACCAACCCTCCGTCGTCCAGCCGGCCTCGGCGCGATAGCCGATCGCGACGCCCACCAGCGATTGCGTGCCGTTGCAGACGCGGAAGTCGGCCCGGGCCGGCGCGGCCGACAACGGCGACAGGAAAGCGGCGAGCGCGAGCGCTGCCGTGCCGGCAGGGCCGAAGCCGAAGCGGATGAGTGTCCCGAAGGATGGCATTGACGATTCCCAACGACGGCCGGCGGAGCGTGCCGCGCCGATACCAAAAGTGCGACTCTTCGCATAGCCGCCAATGCTGTCAACGCGATGACCGTCCCGAGACACGACGCGATGCGTCGCACCTCGCGCGCTGCCTAGTAAGCGACGCGACGCGCGTGGCTTCTTGAAGCCGGGACACGCGCGGCCGATATGTGCGGAACGACGCTGCCACAGCGGAAACGGAACGGAAGGGTCATCGACATGTCCGAGCTCAGCGAGGAACAGAGGATCGCCTTCGAGGCTGCCGCCTTCCGCCGGCTGATCGACCATCTCGGTCAGCGCACGGACGTTCAGAACATCGATCTGATGAACCTCGCGGGCTTCTGTCGCAACTGCCTGTCCAACTGGTATCGCGAGGCCGCCGAGGCGGCCGGGGTCGAGGTCAGCAAGGACGATGCCCGCGAGCACGTCTACGGCATGCCCTATGACGAATGGCGCCGGCTGCACCAGCGCGAGGCGGCACCGGGCGCGATCGAGGCATTCCAGGCGGGGCAAGGCGCCGGCCACTGACGCCTGGCTCCCTGCGGCTCCACGTCCCTTCCGGTTCAATTTTCCGACCGTTTCTGCTAGAGCGCGCCATCCGAGTCGCGCGTGCGGGCCTTTGCCGGCCGCGCCCGGCTCCGCCGTCCTTCGCGACGGGCGGGTTTCTTCTCGAAGATCAAGGGACGTGGAATGGTCGCAGACGTCGCCGACACCGGTGTAGCCGCAGACGAGCTGAAGCAGTTCGTGGAGCGTATCGAGCGGCTGGAGGAGGAGAAGAAGACGATCTCCGACGACATCAAGGACGTCTACGGCGAGGCGAAATCCCGCGGCTTCGACGTCAAGGTGATGCGGCGGATCGTGTCGCTGCGCAAGCAGGACAAGAACGAGCGGCAGGAGATGGAGGCGATCCTCGACCTCTACATGCAGGCGCTCGGCATGGCCTGAGCGGGTCGGAGCGTCGAGCGCACCGGGCGGTGCTGCAGGCCCGCTCCTGTGAACCGACGCGAAAAGGGGCGGCCGCGCCGCCCCTTTTCGGTCTCTGATCAGCGGCTGCGGCGCCGCTTGTGGCCGAGGCCCATCTGCTTGGCGAGCCGCGAACGGGCGGCCGCGTAGTTCGGTGCCACCATCGGATAGTCGGCCGGCAGATCCCACTTCTCCCGATACTCCTCGGGCGACAGGTTGTAGTGGGTCATCAGATGCCGCTTCAGCGACTTGAACTTCTTTCCGTCTTCCAGGCAGATGATGTAGTCGTCCGTCACCGACCGCTTCACCGGCACCGCCGGCTTCGGCTTCTCGGCCTGCGGCGCCTGCGGGGCGGCATGGGTGCGGCCGAGCGCGCCGTAGACGTCGGAAATGAGGCTCGGGAGATCCGAAACCGGCAACGAATTGTTGCTGACATAAGCGGCGACCACTTCGGCGGTCAGCTCCATCAGCATCTCGTTGTTGTCCACGCCGTCGATCTGTTCCATTGTCTTATCCAATCCTTGAGCGCATCTCCGGCAGCGCGGCTGGACCGCGCCTGATGTCGACGCCACAGCGTCGAAGACGCTTCTTTACCGAGCTGCCGCTCCTCGTTGAACATCAGTGCGATCAGTGCCTCGTGTATTGTAGGGGCAATACTTAATGTCAAGTCCGATTCGCCTGATCGCAAGTTTCGGGAAAAATTTCTGGTTGATTTCGACGTTCGGAAGTAACTTGCGGAGCTGCGGCGGCGCGCAGCGCGAAGATCAGTCCAATTCATCGGTTCAACCCAAACCCTCGCTTTGACATGCGAATTGTCGCAGTGCGACCTATAGCTGTGTTGTTCGCTGAGCCAGT
Source organism: Mangrovibrevibacter kandeliae (assembly GCF_024519155.1). Classification (GTDB taxonomy): domain Bacteria; phylum Pseudomonadota; class Alphaproteobacteria; order Rhizobiales; family Rhizobiaceae; genus Mangrovibrevibacter; species Mangrovibrevibacter kandeliae. The sequence goes on from NZ_JANIFJ010000005.1 coordinate 52,112, forward strand.
GCCTTCTCGCGGCGAGCGAGACGACCCGCGTTGAAGCATCCGAGGGATCGGAGCCGAATCACCAGCGACACTCTACTATGGCCGCATTGATGCCAGCCCGGAAACACACGCATCGGCCGGGCGAGGCTCTGACGTATCCGCAGACCAATACTAAGCAGAAGTTGCAACCGACGAGCAGCAGGAGGCGCGGCCAGCGGGCGCTGGACCAGTGTCAAACGCAGGAGACCGGGAGATGCGACCGTGCACTGCCGTTTCCGGCGCTCCAGCGTTGGGCACGCGCGCTGAGCGGCTTCAACGCCTCGAGCCGACCCGACGCCGGGAGCGACCCCGGGCGGCAGAAAGGCCCGCGGGCGGCACGCCGAACCATCGACCGGTTGCGCCCGGTCCCGGTCCGGCGAAGTCGAAGCGCCTGCGGCGGGGTCGCCTTGGAGGCTACTCGAACTTCGCGACCGGCAGGAACTTGATGGTCTCGCCGAAGATGCGGCTCGCGCTGCGGCGGGGGCCCGCCGTGAAGCCGGCGGCGTAGACCGAGGTCGGAACGTCCCGCATCAGCATGTCGGCCTTCGGCGTCACCAGCGGCTCGGCCTCGGCCCGGATCTCCGGACTGGTGACCAGGGTGGCCACCTCGATGCGCGAGCGGATCGCATCCTGAGCTTCGATGCGGCGCGAGCGCGGCCGCATCTCGGCACTCTTGCGGGTCAGACGGCCGGTCTTGCCAGCCGGAATCACCTCGAGGCGGCCAGCGGCCGGGGCTGCCGCCGCCTGCAGCGAGGCGACGCGGGTTCCGGTCGCCGCGGCACGGGCAGTCACGCCGGGCGCCGCGTCCGGTGTTCCACCCGCCTGCCCGTCGCCCTGCGGCGGAACGAGCGCGGCGACTTCCTCCACGATGCTCCGATCGATCGTCGGACCCGGGGCAGCCGGAACTGCCGCCGGTATGGCGGCGGTGTGCAGTGCCGCCGGCGCTGTGGGAGCAGGCATGGACGTGGCGACGAGCAGCGGATCGGAAGCCGGCGCCGGCGGGTTCGCCGCGGCATCGAGGATCCGCTCGAACCGCGGCCGCGCAAGCGGCGTCGGCACGGCGAAGGCGAGCCGCGGTCCGGCCGGCTTCGCCTCCGGCTCGGCAGTCTCAAGCGATGCCACGAGCGCCGCCACATCGTCGGATGCAGCACGGGGAGCCGCGGCCGGAACGGAGGGGCGCGAGGGCGCCCGGCTCGGCAGCGGAACGATCGCCGCGACCTCGGTGCGGACCTCGAAGGGGATCTCCGCCGCGGGCACCGGACGCTTCGACGGGCCCGAGTCGAAGCGATCGGGCATAGCGACGCCAGAGGGCAGCGCTGCGGCGCGCACCGAAACGGCCGGCACCGGCGCCGGCGGCGAAACGGCCGCGGCGACCTCGACCTCCGGCGCGGGCGCCTTCGGCTGCGGCACACGGGCCGCGGGCTGCGGACGCGGCTCGGGCGTTGCCGCCTCGACATCGTCCTCCGCCTCGTCCTCACCCCCGCCGCCACCGAACAGGGCTGCGAGCAGCGTCTTGCCGCCCGAGCCGCCGCCCGAGGACGAGGAGCCTGCCGAACCGGCATTGGCGACCTCGATCGAGGTCGAGGTCTTGCGCTGCTTGTAGGAGGCGAGCGCCTGCTGGTAGCCCGGCAGCGGCTTGCCGTCCGAGGGAACGTGCAGCGTGCCGCCGTTCGGGAACACGGCCACGAGCTCCCGGCGGCTCATGCGCGGCCAGTGCCGCACGTTGCCGACATCGAAATGAACGAACGGCGAGCCGGAGGTCGGATAGTAGCCGACGCCCCCCACCTGCATCTTCAGGCCGATCTCGCGCAACTTCTTCAGCGGCACGTCCGGCAGCGTGAAATCGAGGGCGCGGCCGAGCATGTGCTGGCTCTTCTTGGCGACACCGTTGGTGCGCGAGCGCAGCATGCTGTTAGTCTCGGGCGCGCGATAGCCGCAGATCACCTGGATGTAGCTGCTGGAGCCCGACTGCCGGTAGGCCTCCCAGACGAGATCGAGCAATCGCGGATCCATGTTGACCGGCTGGCTCTCGCGCCAGTCGCGCAGGATCCAGTTGATCTTCTTCAGGCCGTCCGGAAGATATCGGCCATCCTTCTTGTAGGCGATCTCGGCCTTTTCGTGCGTGTGGAGATGATAGAACTTCAGGGTGCGGGTCTCGGCTCGGGCAGCCGTTCCGGCAAGGGCGAGAACCGCGGCACAGGTGGCGATCGTCGCAGCGCGCCCAATCGCGCGGCCGACAAGGTCGGTCAGTCCAAACATTCTCGTCCGGTTCCCCTCGATCGCTGGGCCCGCAAAACTCCCCGAGCCGGCCCGGCAACATGTTGGTGCAGCATCTCGTTGGGAGAGAAGTGCGGCATCAAGATGACGCTTAGCTCAGATCACGCGTCCAATACAAAATAAAATGGTTAATCGCCGGTGAAATTGGCTGCCCTCCAGCGTGGAGCAAGTTCCGTACGCGGACCTCGCGGCCCTCTACAGGCGATGGCCTCCCCGCCCCGTTCGTCTCGAACTATGACAATCGGGCTATATTACTCGGGTGCAGCCGCGACAAGATCAAGAAGCAAGCCGCACCCCCCTCGAGGTGCAGCCACCGCACACGGCATGACAGAGGGCCCGATTGGCGCTAGACCGCCCCCGACTGCGTCGGACACCGACCTTCGCCGGTGGCCGCCCCCAACGAAGACGAGGATCCCATGCGTTCGACTTCCTCCACCGCCGGATCCGGGGCCGACATGCTTCCGCACTGGAACCTGGCGGATCTCTATGCCGGCCTCGACGATCCGCGGATCAAGGCCGACGTCGCGCAATCCGAGACGATCGCGCGCGAGTTCCAGGCCCGCTGGCGCGGTCGTCTGGCGGAGGCCTCCACGCGCGCCGGCACGGACGGGCTCGCCGCCGCGATCGCAGCCTTCGAGGACCTCGACGAGCGGCTCGGACGGCTGATCTCCTACGCCAGCCTCGTCTATGCGGGCGACACGTCCGCGCCGGCACACGCCAAGTTCTACGGCGACATGCAGGCGAAACTGACGGATATCTCGGCCTTGCTCCTGTTCTTTCCGCTGGAGCTGAACCGGCTGGAGGACGCCGACGTCGATGCCGCGGTGGCGGCCGATCCGGCCCTCGCGCACTACCGGCCCTGGCTCCTCGACCTGCGCAAGGACAAGCCGTTCCAGCTCGACGACCGGCTCGAGGAGCTGTTCCTGGAGAAGTCGCAGACCGGCCACTCCGCCTGGAACCGGCTGTTCGACGAGACGATGACGGCGCTGCGGTTCTCGGTCGGCGGCGAAGACCTCGGCCTCGAATCGACGCTCAACCTGTTGCAGGACCCGGACCGCGAGAAGCGCCGGCTCGCGGCCGCTGCCCTCGCCGAGGTTCTTGGGGCGAACCTGCGCGTCTTCACGCTGATCACCAACACCCTCGCCAAGGACAAGGAGATCTCCGACCGCTGGCGCGGCTTCGGCGATGTCGCCGACTCGCGCCACCTGGCGAACCGGGTCGAGCGCGAGGTCGTCGATGCCCTGTCGGACGCCGTCGTGGCGGCCTACCCGACGCTGTCGCACCGCTACTACGCGCTGAAGGCGAAGTGGCTCGGCCTCGAGCGGCTCGCCCACTACGACCGGAACGCGCCGCTGCCGGAGACGCCGCAGCGGGAGATCGGCTGGAACGAGGCACGCGACACCGTGCTGTCGGCCTATGCCGGCTTCTCACCCGACATGGCCGAGATCGCCGGCCGCTTCTTCGACCATGGCTGGATCGATGCGGCGCTGCGCCCTGGCAAGTCGCCGGGCGCCTTCGCGCATCCGACCGTGCCCTCGGCCCATCCCTACGTGCTCCTCAACTACATGGGCAAGCCGCGCGACGTGATGACCCTCGCGCATGAGCTCGGTCACGGCGTGCACCAGGTGCTCGCGGCCCCGCAGGGGGCGCTGATGGCACCGACGCCGCTGACGCTGGCCGAAACCGCCTCGGTCTTCGGCGAGATGCTGACCTTCCGTTCGCTGCTCGATCGCACGACCGATCGCCGCGAGCGCAAGGCCCTGCTCGCCTCCAAGGTCGAGGACATGCTGAACACCGTGGTTCGGCAGATCGCCTTCTACCAGTTCGAGCGCGCGGTCCATGTGGAGCGGCGCGGCGGCGAGCTGACCGCCGAGCGGCTGGGCGAGATCTGGCTCGACGTCCAGAAGCAGAGCCTCGGCCCGGCGATCGAGTTCGGCCCCGGCTATGAGACCTTCTGGACCTACATCCCGCACTTCATCCATTCGCCCTTCTACGTCTACGCCTATGCCTTCGGCGACTGCCTGGTGAACTCGCTCTTTGCGGTCTACCAGGGCGCCGCAAGCGGCTTTCAGGAGAAGTACTTCGAAATGCTGCGGGCCGGCGGCACGCGGCACCACTCCGAGCTTCTGGCGCCGTTCGGACTCGATGCCTCGGACCCGGCCTTCTGGTCGAAGGGCCTGTCGGTGATCGCCGGGTTCATCGACGAACTCGAGGCGCTGGACGCCGCCTGATCGCCGGCGGCCGTGAGCGGGAGATGCGATCACCAAGGCCGCACGAGCGCATCGAGGGACGGAGGTCCGTCGATGCCGCCCGCTCCCCGGCCCTTTCCATCCTTGCCAATGTGCTTTAGCCGGAGACCTCAGCGTAGCCCGTAGCCCACGGAAGCCCCGACGCATCATCCCACAGACCGGAAGGAACCTGCCGAATGGCGAATGAAGATTATCCCGTTTATGCCGACATTACCGGCCCAATCGTGATGATCGGCTTCGGTTCGATCGGCCGCGGCACGCTGCCGCTGATCGAACGCCACTTCACCTTCGACAAGTCCCGCCTGACCGTCGTCGATCCGAACGAGCGCCACCGCGCTCAGGTCGACGCGCATGGGTATCGCTTCGTCAAGGAGGCGGTGACGCGGGAGAACTACGAGGCGCTGCTGACCCCGCTTCTCACCAACGGCGAAGGCCAGGGCTTCTGCGTCAATCTCTCGGTCGACACCAGCTCGCTCGACCTCATGAAGCTGTGCCGCAAGCTCGGCGTTCTCTACATCGACACCGTCGTGGAGCCGTGGCTCGGCTTCTACTATGACGAGGAGCTGCGCAACGAGGAGCGCACCAACTACCGCCTGCGCGACGCGGTGCAGCGCGAGAAGCTGGCCAATCCGGGCGGCACGACCGCCGTCTCCTGCTGCGGCGCCAACCCCGGCATGGTGTCCTGGTTCGTCAAGCAGGCCCTGCTCGACATCGCGCGCGACACAGGCATCGAGACGCCCGAGCCGGCTGCCGGTGACCGTGCCGCCTGGGCCGCGCTGATGCGCCAGGTCGGCGTCAAGGGCATCCACGTCGCCGAACGCGACACCCAGTATGCCCCGACGCAGAAGCCGATCGGCGTGTTCCGCAACACCTGGTCGGTCGACGGGTTCCTGTCGGAGGGCATGCAGCCGGCCGAACTCGGCTGGGGCACGCACGAGAAGTGGTTGCCGGCGACCGCGCGCAAGCACAGCCGCGGCTCGCGCGCCGCGATCTTCCTCGAGCAGCCCGGCGCCAACACCCGCGTGCGCACCTGGTGTCCGACCCCGGGGCCGCAGTTCGGCTACCTGGTGACGCACAACGAGGCGATCTCGCTCGCCGACTACTTCACCGTGCGATCGGGCAGCGGCGAGGTCCAGTTCCGCCCCACCTGCCACTATGCCTACCACCCCTGCAACGACGCGGTGCTGTCGCTGAACGAGCTGTTCGGCGCGGCCGGCAAGTTCCAGCCGGTGCACGAGCTGATGACGGAGGAGGTGCTGGTCGAGGGTGTCGACGAACTGGGCGTCCTGCTCTTCGGGCACGAGAAGAACGCCTACTGGTACGGCTCCCGGCTGAGCCTCGCCGAGGCGCGGCAGCTGGCACCCTTTCAGAACGCCACGGCGCTCCAGGTCACCTCGGCGGTTCTCACCGGCATGGTGTGGGCGCTGGAAAATCCGGAGCGCGGCATCGTGGAGACCGAGGAGATGGACTTCCACCGCTGTCTCGAGATCCAGAAGCCGTATCTCGGTCCCGTCGAGGGGATCTTCACCGACTGGACGCCGCTGACCGACCGGCCCGGGCTCTTCGACGAGGATCTCGATATGGACGATCCCTGGCAATTCAAGAACATCCTCGTGCGATAAAACCTGTAGATAAGGCTTGACAATCACTCGCTTTGGGATGGCAGCGGCTGGCCTTCTGAAAAAACGGCCTTACCTCAAGGGGATGCGAAACGCTTGAGGATCGCTGGTGATGAGTGTGGTGGAGGCCGATCTCGGCAAGAGGCGCTCGGTCTTGCGCGAGGTGATGGATGCGGTGATGTCCGGCAAACCGGGCAACGTCGCCCGCCACTTTGCGCCAGGCGCGGTGGTGTCGAGCCGCAGCAATGCAGGAAGCTTCGACGCCCCGTGGTTCGAGCGGCTGGAGGGCGAGTTCCGCCTCGGCGGCGAGCCGGAGGCCAAAGCCTTCCTGAGCGAGCTGATGCGGCGCGCGACGTTCATATCCTATACGTTGCGCGGCATCATCATCGAGGACGATCAGGGCGCCAGCCGCTGCGACTGGACCAAGCGCGACGAGCGGGACGGCTCGCTGGTCATCGGTACGACCATGTACTGGTTCGCCTTCACCAGCGACGACCGCATCCGCTCGATCGAGAGCATCGGCTCGATCCACTCCGTCATCCCGGCGGCCGACACCGCCCTCGCCGGCGCCCCGCTCGCGTCGGCGCCCCGCTGATCCCCGTGCCCCTCGCGGAGACCGAAGGGCAGCCCTCTTCTTCTTTGATCGGCATGTGGTCCGGTCGTCCTTCCTCACGCCATCGACACCACTCCCGGAGCCACCTCATGCGCCGTCCAACTGCCGTTGCTCTTGCCGTCCTCGCCGCCGCGACACTCGGCGCCTGCCAGACCGAGACCCGCACGACCACCGTGGTCGCGGCGGCGCCGAAGGGTGTCGAAGGCGTCTGGTCGTCGGTCGGCGGACCGGTGGCCTACACCGCGACCTTCACCGGCGGCCGCTTCGTCTCGATGGAGACGGCGACGCGGGCGCCTCTCGCCGAGGGCACCTACGTCCTGAACGGGCCCCACCAGGCGACCATCAACTATCGGCGGCCCAGCACCAACGAGCAGATCGCCGTGAACTGCAACCAAGTGCAGCCCGACCGGCTCTCCTGCGCCTCGTCCAACGGCACGCGGTTCGATCTGGCGCGCCGCGCCTGATCCTCGGGCAGCGGCGGCATCCCCTCACCGATCGATCGCGGCCGCCCCCTTCCCCTCCAGATGCGCCTGCAGTCGCGCCAGCGCATCGTCCCACTGGCCGGAAACGGCCTGCAGGTAGGCGCCCGCCTCCTGGATGGAGTGCGGCTTGAATTTGAACCGCGTCTCGCGGCCGCGACGCTGACGCCCGACGAACCCCGTCGCTTCCAACACCGCGAGGTGCTTGGTCACCGCCTGGCGTGTCAGCGCGCCGTCGGTGGAGAGGCTGGCGATCGACCGCTCCTGCCCGTCTGCGAGCCGGTGGAGGAGTGCGAGCCGCGTCGGGTCGCCAAGAGCGGCGAATATCCGCGCCGCCTCGGCAAGCCCGGATGCGCCGGCCTCAGGCGACATGTGCGGCGATGTTGGCGGCCTGGATCGTCCAGCCGCGGTCGTTCATCCGCAGCGCCTCGTCGAAGCGGTGCGGCGGCAGTGCGTCGAAGCCGCTCTCGGTAATCGTCAGATGCGTTCCGACCGTCGACGGTCGCAGCGCGAAGGTGACGAGCGTCGGGGGCTCGTCCGCGTAGTCCACCGTCGGATCGATCGCATAGGGGTGCCAGGAAAAGGCGAAGACATACGGCTCCATCCGCTCCACCCTGGCTCGCCATGTCAGGTGCTCGTAGCCGGGATACGTCATTGCGCCGGTCGCCATTTCGCCGACCCGGAACGGCCCGTCGAGCCAGACGCGAAACCAGCTGCCGAACTCCTCGTGGTCGGTCACCGCGCGCCACACCCGGTCGACCGGCGCAGCGAGGTCGATCTCTTTCCTGATCTCGTTCATATGCAACCTCCTGGTTGCCTTAGCGATCGCACAGGCACGAACGACATGCAACCCCGAAGTTGCCTGATGGGCCGAAGCGACGGTGTGCCGAGACACAAGGCTGTTTCGCCGACATGGGTTGTTTATATGAGGTCCAGACCGCGACCCGAACCTGCACCGAGATCCGATGACCGCCCATACCCTCACCGTCGCCGAGCGTGCCATCGGCCCCCTGCCCGCCGGCCATCCCCCTGTCGCCAAGCCGAAGATCGGCGTGCTGCTGGTCAATCTCGGCACACCCGACGGCACCGACTACAAGCCGATGCGGCGCTACCTCGCCGAGTTCCTGTCCGACAGGCGCGTCATCGAATGGCCGCGGGCGGTGTGGTATCCGATCCTCTACGGCATCGTCCTCAACACGCGGCCGAAGAAGTCGGGCCACGCCTACGCGACGATCTGGAACAAGGAGCGCAACGAGTCACCGCTGCGCACCTTCACCCGGGCACAGGGGGAAAAGCTCGCCGAGCGCCTCATGGCGCATCCGGAGATCGCGGTGGACTGGGGCATGCGTTACGGGCAGCCCTCCGTCGCAGAGAAGGTCGATGCGCTGATCGCCCGTGGCTGCGAGCGCATCCTCTGCTTCCCGCTCTACCCGCAGTACTCGGCCTCGACGACGGCGACGGTCAACGACGTCTTCTTCAAGCACCTGATGGGCAAGCGCTGGATGCCGGCGGCCCGCACCGTGCCGGCCTACCACGACGAGCCGGTCTACATCGACGCGCTCGCCCGTTCGATCGAGACGCATCTGTCGACGCTGGACTTCGAGCCGGAAAAGGTCATCGCCTCCTATCATGGCATCCCGCAGAGCTACTTCCGCAAGGGCGACCCGTATCACTGTCACTGCCAGAAGACCTCGCGGCTGCTGAACGAGCGGCTGGGCTGGCCGGAAGGCCGGCTGATGACGACCTTCCAGTCGCGCTTCGGCCCGGAGGAGTGGCTGCAGCCCTATACCGACAAGACCGTGCAGGCGCTCGCCGAAGGCGGAACGAAGCGGATCGCCGTGTTCAACCCCGGCTTCGTCTCCGACTGCCTCGAGACGCTGGAGGAGATCGCGGTCGGCGTCGGCGAGATCTTCCGCGAGCATGGCGGGGAGAACTTCACCCACATCCCCTGCCTCAACGACAGCGAACCGGGCATGGCGGTCATCGAAACGCTGGTGCGGCGGGAGCTGCAGGGCTGGATCGCCTAGCGCCGGCGCACGGGACGCTTTTCACGCGGCGCCGGGCCGCCCATGCTAGTGTGGCCGCGCGCCGTAGCATCTGCGGCGCTGCTTGTTCGGGAGGCGAGGCATGACGGCGTTCGGCATCGTGATCGTGGTCTTTCTGGTGGTGGGCCTGATCGTCCTCAGCTCCACCATCAAGATCGTGCCGCAGGGCTACAACTACACCGTCGAGAATTTCGGCCGGTACACCCGCACGCTCACGCCGGGACTCAACCTCATCACCCCCTTCGTCGAGCGGATCGGCGCACGCCTGAACATGATGGAGCAGGTGCTCGACGTCCCCGAGCAGGAGGTGATCACCCGCGACAACGCGTCGGTCGCGGCCGACGCGGTCGCCTTCTACCAGATCCTCGACGCGGCGGCCGCGGCCTATGAGGTGAGCGGCCTGCAGAACGCCATCCTCAACCTGGTGATGACCAACCTGCGCTCGGTGATGGGCGCGATGGATCTCGACGACCTCCTGTCCAACCGCGACCAGATCTCCGACCGCATCCTGCGGGTGGTCGATCAGGCGGCGCACAGCTGGGGCATCAAGATCACCCGCATCGAGCTCAAGGACATCCGCCCGCCGCGCGACATCGTCGACTCGATGGCACGGCAGATGAAGGCCGAGCGTGAAAAGCGCGCCGAGGTTCTGGAGGCCGAAGGCCAGCGCAACGCCAAGATCCTGCGCGCCGAGGGCGAGAAGCAGTCCCAGATCCTCGAGGCCGAAGGCAAGCGCGAGGCCGCTTACCGGGAAGCCGAAGCGCGCGAGCGCCTGGCCGAAGCGGAGGCGACCGCGACGCGCCTCGTGTCGGAGGCGATCGCCGCCGGTGACGTGCAGGCGATCAACTACTTCGTTGCGCAGAAGTACACCGAGGCGCTCGCCAAGATCGCCTCGGCCAACAACCAGCGCGTGGTGCTGATGCCGCTGGAGGCGTCCTCGCTGATCGGCGCGGTCGGCGGTATCGCCGAGATCGCCCGCGCGGCGTTTCCGGATGCGTCGAGGCCCCAGCCTCCGGCCCCCGCGCCGGTTCCGCGTGGCCGCTCGGCGCGCCCGGCCGCGACGGTGCCGCCGGTGCCCTATGACGGGTCGGCATCGTGAGTGCCGACCTCGCCGCCTTCGGCAGCTACGGGTGGTGGATCCTCGGGCTGGTGCTGCTCGGTCTCGAGGTTGCGCTCCCCGGCGTCTATCTCCTGTTCTTCGGCATCGCCGCGCTGATCGTGGGATTCAACGCACTGCTGCTGCCTGCCTGGTTCGGCTGGGAGCTGCAGGTCGTCTCCTTCGTCATCCTCTCGGCGGTGTGTGTGCTCGTCGGGCGACGCGTCTACAGCCTGCGCCGCACCGGCGAAGGCTCCTCGACGCTGAACCGGCGCACCGACCGGCTGATCGGCCAGACGGCGCGCCTCACCGAGCCGATCCAGGGTGGCCGCGGGCGGGTGGCGATCGCCGATGGCTGGTGGACCGTGCAGGGTCCGGAGTTGCCGGCGGGCTCCAGCGTGCGCATCGTCGGCGCGGATGGATCGCTGCTGACGGTGGTGGCGAGCGAGCCGGCACCGCAGGCCCGCGCCGGCTGAGGGCGATCGAGGCGTAAGACGCGGCGAGCGAAGCGTTCAGGCGACGCCGATCCGGACGAAGTCGTGCATGTGGACGATGCCGACCGGCTGGCGATCGCGCGCGACAACCAGAACGTTGATCTTGGCCGAGTTGAGGAGTTCGAGCGCCTTGCCGGCGAGCATCTCCGGCTCGATGACCCGCGGCTTCGGCGTCATCAGCTCGCCGACCGTGCGGTTGAGGACATCGGGACCGAGATGGCGTCGCAGGTCGCCGTCGGTGAAGATGCCGACGAGCCGATCGTCCTCCACCGCGATGACGCATCCGAAGCCCTTGCTCGACATCACCGCGAGCGCGTCGGGGATCGACATGGTGGGCGGCACCAGGGGCATCCGCTCGCCCCGGTGCATGATATCGCCGACATGCGTCAGGCTCGCCCCGAGCTGACCGCCGGGATGGAAGACCCGGAAGTCGCCGACACTGAAGCCGCGCCGCTCCAGCAAGGCGACGGCCAGGGCGTCCCCGATCGCCAGCTGGACAGCGGTGGAGGTGGTTGGCGCCAGGCCGTGCGGGCAGGCTTCGGCGGCGCGCGGTAGAACGAGCCGGAAATCGCTTTCGCGCGCCAGCGTGGACGTGTCGCGTGACGTGATGGCGACGAGCGGGATGTTGAAGCGGCGCGTGTAGGAGACGATCCCCTTCAGCTCCGTCGTCTCGCCCGACCACGACATGGCCAGCACGACGTCGTCGCGGCCGATCATGCCGAGGTCGCCGTGATTGGCTTCCGAGGGATGCACGAAGAAGGCGGGCGTTCCGGTGGAGGCGAAGGTCGCAGCGAGCTTGGAGCCGATGTGGCCGCTCTTGCCGACGCCCGTGATGATGACGCGGCCGGTGGTGGCGGCGATCACCGCGAGCACCGCCTCGAACGCGTCGCCCATCGGACCGGTCAGAGCTTCGGCCAGGGCGTGCAGCCCGGCGGCTTCCATCTCGATCGTACGGATCGCGGACGCGACCCCGGCATGCGCATCCTGCGCCGGAACCGGCAGTCTTTGCATCAACTCGTCCCCGCTTCGGCGGTGCGCCGTCCGGCCGGGCCGGCAATCGTCCGCCACATGGCTTCCGGCGCGCCCCCCTGCAGGGCTCCGGAGATCGGGCGGTTATCGTCCGTCCCGCGCCGCTTGTAAATCGCAGGCCGGGCGAACCGATTTCGGTAAGCTTCGGTTAACCACATCCCTTTACGGTATGGTAACGACGCGTCCCGACTTGGCGCGCCCATCCTCGGCCCCATGACGGAACGTAAGGTGATGCCCCTCGCCGCGAACGCAGCTTGGAAACGCAGGGGCGGCTACGCGCTTCTGGCCGGTGGCGTCCTCCTGCCTCTCGCGGCCTTCGGACAGGACGCGGTGCTCGACCAGCTGCGCACCGGCGCGATCGTCGGGCCCCTGCGGGGCAGCGGCGACCTTGCCACGAGCGATCTGCGGATCAGCGATGCCGCTCCCGCACGGGCTGACCAGGCGCTGGCACAACCTCTGCCACCTGCGGCGACCTCGCAGTATGGCGCAACCGACGCCGGGAGCCGCGCCTTCGGCAGCGGCGATGCCGCCTCGGGCGCACCTGGGGACGCCGCCTCCGATCTCGACGCGAACCCGCTGGACCCCGTCGCCGCGCCGGCTTCGGACGATGCCTCCGACGACTCCACCGGCACGACGAGCTTGTCCGACGACGGTGCAGCATCGCGACCTTCATCCTCGGACGGCCTGTCCGACGATGCCGACGACGCGCAGCCCAAGCCCTTCGATCTTCTCGATGACGGCCGCTCGAGCCGCTCGCCCTCCCAGACCTTTCCAACCTCCGTCGACCGGCGCGCAGCACGCACCGCAACGCCGACCGACCGCCCGGCCGACGACGCGAAGAAGGCCGACGCTGCGGATCCGGCTGCGCGCCGCCGCGGCTCCGATGCCGCCCTCGCCGGCCTTCCCAATCTCGCCGGCGATGCGGACACGGTCGAGGACGCGCGGCTGAGGCAGTCGCGCAACCTCGCCGAGGAGCCGGAGCGCCGCGCCGGTTTCGACCGCAGCCTCAGCCGCCAGAATCTGCCCGTCACAGGCCTGCGCCCGATGGTGCCGACGACGGCGGAGGATCCCTTCGCGCCCGTCGGCCTGCGCCTCGGCAGCTTCGTTCTCACCTCGGCGCTGGAGCAGAGCGCCGGCTATTCCACCAATGTGAGCCTCAGCCCCGGCGGCGCTTCCGGCCTCTTCACCGACACCGCAGTGTCCGCCCGTCTGCGCTCCGACTGGTCGCTGCACGAGGCGGAAATCAACGCGATGGCAGCCTATCGCCGCAACTTCGCAGGCGACATCGAAGAGGATCCGCACCTGGTGTTCGACGGTCGGCTTCGGCTCGACATCGAGCGGGACCTGGTGGCGACCATCAATGGCGGCTTCGAATATCGCCGCGAGGCGGCGGCCGATGCCGACAGCCCGGCCGAGCTCGCCACCCGGCCGCAGATCTACACCACCTCGCTCGGCGGCGACGTCCAGAAGACGTTCGGACGCTTCTCGGCTGATCTCGGCGCCGACCTGCGGCGCGACGGATACGCCGAAGAGACCGCGGGCACGCCCGGCCAGAGCTACACGACGCTGACCGGTCGGCTGCGCGGCGGCTACGAGATCTCGCCGGCGCTGCAGCCCTTCCTCGAGGCGAGCCTCGCCCGCCGCCTGTTCGACGACGAGAAGGACGACACCGGACGCAGCCGCAACTCCCTGATCGAGGCGATGCGGGCCGGCATCTCCCTCGACTTCGGCGACAAGCTGAACGGCGAGCTGGCCCTCGGATATGCCGTGAACGTGCCCGATGCGGACGAACTCGACACCGTCGGCTCGCCGACGATCGACGCCAAGCTCGCCTGGTCGCCATGGCGCGGCACCGACGTGATCTTCACCGGCACGACGCGCTTCGACCCGGACACGCAGAACATCGCGCCGGCAACCGTTTACGAGGCCTCGCTCGGCCTGCGCCACCGTGCGACCGAGCGCCTCGACCTCAACGCCGCCGTGACCGCGGGCTACCGCGACAGCGACGTCGAGAGCGACCGGGAGCGCACGCTCTCGGCGGAGGGCGGCGCAACCTACTGGGTGAACCGCAGCCTCGCCCTGACGGGCCTGCTGCGCCACGAGACCGTCGACAGCGAGGCGCCGGGCAGCGACTATTCCGCCGAGAGCGCCCGGATCGGGCTGAAGCTGCAGCGCTGAAACGGATCGGCCGAGCGCTCGGCGCCCGGCCCTCATCTCTCAAGCGTGTTGAAAGCTGCCCGCGCCGCTCAGCGCCGGGCCGGCTCCACGGTCTCCATCAGCTCCTGCAGATTGCCCCGCACCTTGTCGCGAATGTCGGCGCGCCACAGCGCGAAGGCGACGTTGGCCTCGATGAAGCCTTCCTTGGAGCCGCAGTCGAAGGTGCGCCCGGTGAAGTGGTAGGCGTAGAAATCCTGGCGATCGGCGAGCTTCAGCATGCCGTCGGTGAGCTGGATTTCGTTGCCGGCGCCGCGTTCCTGCGTTTCGAGGATGTCGAAGATCTCGGGCTGCAGGATGTAGCGGCCGGAGATGAAGAAGTTCGAGGGCGCATCCTCGGGCTTCGGCTTCTCGACCATGCCGTCGACGCGGAAGCCGGAGCCGACTTCGGAGCCGCGGCCGACGATGCCGTATTTCGCCGTCTCCTTCGGGTCGCAGGTCTCGACGGAGATCACGTTGCCGCCGCCCGACTGCTCATAGAGTTCGACCATCGAACTGAGGCAGCTCTTCTCGGCCTGCATGATCATGTCCGGCAGGAGCAGCGCGAAGGGCTCGTTGCCGACGAGATCGCGCGCGCACCAGACCGCATGCCCGAGACCGAGCGGCGCCTGCTGGCGGGTGAAGCTCGACTTGCCGGCACGCGGCTGCAACTCGTCGAGCAGCTGGAGTTCGGCCGTCTTGCCACGCTCGGCGAGCGTGTTCGACAGCTCGACCTGGATGTCGAAATAGTCCTCGATGACGCCCTTGTTGCGGCCGGTGACGAAGATCAGATGCTCGATGCCGGCCTGAAGCGCCTCGTCGACGACGTATTGGATGACCGGGCGGTCGACGACGGTCAGCATCTCCTTGGGGATGGCCTTGGTCGCCGGGAGGAACCGGGTTCCGAGGCCCGCCACCGGGAACACCGCCTTGCGCACCTTCTGCATCGTCACGATCACTCCTCTGGCGCTCTCAACACCACCGCAGATCACGGCTTTCGGCCGATCTGCGCGCCGGCTGCCGTGCTTTCGCCGCGAAATAGCGGCAATGGCTCCATCTGCCAGCAAAGGCCGGCATTTTCCAGCGCCCGGCGTGGTAAAGCAATGCTTAACGCCCTACGGCTAGAGTTCGCCTCGAGCAGAATCCTGTCCTGACGAAGGAGAAGAATCATGCCTGAAGCAACCCATGATCGCCTGGTCCGCGGTGCCGCCGCGGCGCTGCTGGCGGCCGGCCTGTCGCTCGCGGCCGTCGCGCCGGCGGCCGCCGACGCCGGCTTCCGCCGCTGGATCTCGGACTTCGAAAGCGTCGCCGCCAAGGCCGGCGTGCGACACGATGTCTATCGACGTGTCTTTGCCGGCATCGACGATCCCGATCCCGCGGTGATCGAGAAGGCGCGCTATCAGCCGGAATTCAACGACCAGGTCTGGGACTACCTCGACAACCGGGTGAACGAGGAGAGCATCGCCGAGGGTCGCGCCCTTCGCACGAAGCTGAAGCCATGGCTCGACCGCATCGAGGCGCGCTTCGGCGTCGACCGCGACGTGCTTCTCGCGATCTGGTCCATGGAGACCAATTACGGCCGCGTGCTGAAGCGCGACGACGTGGTGCGCAGCGTGCCGCGCTCGCTCGCCACCCTCGCCTATCTCGACCAGCGCCGTGCCAAATATGCACGCACCCAGCTGATCGCCGCCCTGAAGATGGTCCAGGAGGGCGACGTGTCGCCGGCCGGCCTCACCGGCTCCTGGGCCGGTGCGATGGGCCACACGCAGTTCATTCCGACGAGCTACCGCATCTACCGCGCCGACATGGACGGCAACGGTCATGCCGACATCTGGACGTCGGTCCCCGACGCGCTCGCGACGACGGCCAACCTCCTGCGCAAGAACGGCTGGCAGAGCGGTCACACCTGGGGCTACGAGATCGAGATCCCGTCGGACGCCGTCGCCCGCAAGCTGCGCCGGGCGAACAAGACGCTGGCCCAGTGGGCCGCGCTCGGCTTCCGCCGTCCGAACGGCAAGGACTTCCCGCGGCCGTCCGACCGCGCCAACCTCGTCCTGCCGGCCGGTCCGGATGGGCCGGCCTTCCTGATGACGAAGAACTTCTTCGTTCTGAAGCGCTACAACAACGCCGACAAATATGCTCTTGCCGTCGGCCACCTTGCGGATCGAATCGGCGGCTACGGCGCCTTCGAGAACACCTGGCCGCGCGGCTACACGCCGCTCAGCATGGAGGAGCGCTACGAATTGCAGCAGCGCCTGACCCACAGGGGCCTGTACGACGGCAAGATCGATGGCAAGATCGGGTCGGGCTCCAAGTCCGCCATCATGGCCTACCAGCGGCAGTACGGGATGCCGGAAGACGGCAATGCGTCGAAGGCGCTTCTCGACATCCTGCGGAGCCGCTGAGCGATGGCTGCGAGCAGGACGCTTCCGCACACGAAGCCCGTGACGCGCCTGCTCGCCCTGTTGCTGGTGGTGCCGCTCGCTCTCGACACGGGACTGCTCGTGCCCGCCGCGCGGGCCGTGGCACAGGAGCGGCCGCGCACCATCATGGACATGCTCTTCGGCGGTTCGGCACGTCAGGCCCGGCCGGGTCAGCCCGGCGCGCCGGAGCCCCGGCGGATCCGCAAGAAGGCGCCGAAGCGGGTCAAGGCGCCGGCGGGTTCATCGTCCGCGACAGCCGCAAGCGCGGCTGTCGATGCCGCCGACGCGGCGCCGGTCGAGAAGGTCGCGGACGCCAAGGCCGTGCTCGTGGTCGGCGATTTCATGGCCTCAGCGCTCGCCACCGGGCTGGCGGATGCCTTCAGCGACGACGCCAACGTTCGGATCGTCGATCGCACCGACGGCTCCTCCGGGCTGGTGCGCGACGACCACTACGACTGGCTGGCCGAGATCGGCCCGCTGATCGACGAGGTGAAACCCGCGCTCGTCGTCGTGATGCTGGGATCCAACGACCGCCAGCCGATCCAGTCCGGTGCCGAAACCCTGGACCTGCGCAGCGATCGCTGGTCGAGTGCGTACGGGCGCCGGGCGGAGACGCTGGCGAAGGCGATCCGCGGCCGCGACGTGCCGCTGGTCTGGGTCGGCATGCCCTCGTTCAAGTCCGAGCGGATGAGCGAGGACATGGTCTATCTGAACGGCGTCTACATGACGGCTGCGACGACCGCCGGGGGCGAGTTCGTCGACGTCTGGGACGGTTTCGTCGATTCGAGCGGCGCCTTCGCCCTGTCCGGGCCGGATACCGATGGCCAGCCGGCGCGGCTGCGCAACAGCGACGGCATCACCATGACCGATGCCGGCCGGAACAAGCTCGCCTTCTTCGCCGAGAAGCCGATCCTGCGCCTCCTCGGCGATGCCGGCGCGCCGGGCGCCGTGGCTGCCCTGCCGAACGGCGAAGCGCCCGGCTTCGGACTGCCGCCCCTCGCCGCGGTCGCCAACCAGACCTCGACGCCGGCCATGGCCCTCAACGATCCCGCGCTCGACGGCGGCGAGATCCTCCTCGGCGGACCGGCGCGAGCCGTTCCGGCGCTCGAGCCCTCGCCGCGCGAACGACTGATCTCCGGCATGGCGAACCCGGGCGTGGAGGGCCGGGCCGACGATTTCGACTGGAATCGCAAGACCGAAGCGGTTTCCGCCGGCCGCGATCCGGCGATCGTCAAGCGCGGTTCCGTGGCGCTGGACACCTTGCGGGGCACCGGCGAGCCGGTGCCGCCGAAGCCGATGCCCTCGCTGCAGGACGCGATCATCGACGACTGGCTGAACAACCCGCAGGCCGCGCCGCCCGCGGACGCTGCGGCAGCGGCAGCTGCCCCGTCGGAGCCAGCGCAGCCCCCGAGGGCCGAGCCGCCGCAGAGTGCCGCGCCGCCGGGACTGGAGCGGGGCCCGGAAGGCTGAGGCTGCACCGGCCGACCCGCCGGTGCCCTCGATCGGATCGCCTCGCCTGCCGCTCAGAGCGGCAGCGTCGTCGTACCGGTCAGCGCGAGATCGATGGACCGCGCCGCCTGGCGACCCTCGCGGATCGCCCAGACGACCAGCGACTGGCCGCGCCTCACGTCGCCGGCCGCATAGAGCTTGTCCAGCGAGGTCGCGTAGCTCTTCTCGTCGGCGTCGACGGCCACGTTGCCGCGCCTGTCGGTGCGCAGCGACAGGCGCTGACCGGCCTCGGCCACGAGGCCGGCCTCCAACGGACCAGCAAAGCCGATGGCGATGAACGCGAGGTCGGCCCGGATGACGAACTCGGTGCCGGGGATCGGCTGACGCTTGTCGTCCACCTCAGCGCAGCGCACGCCCGTCAGCTGGCCGTCCTCGCCGACGAAGGCGAGCGTCGCGACCTGGAACTCCCGGTTCGCCCCTTCGGCCTGGCTGGAGGAGGTCCGCATCTTGGTCGCCCAGTAGGGCCAGACCGTCAGCTTGTTCTCCTGCTTCGGCGGCTGCGGGCGGA
Organism: Mangrovibrevibacter kandeliae; assembly: GCF_024519155.1. Lineage (GTDB taxonomy): Bacteria > Pseudomonadota > Alphaproteobacteria > Rhizobiales > Rhizobiaceae > Mangrovibrevibacter > Mangrovibrevibacter kandeliae. The sequence goes on from NZ_JANIFJ010000005.1 coordinate 70,664, forward strand.
TGTCGAGCTGGGTCACCTTGACGGCGCCCTGACGGAACGCGGTGCCGACGCAATCCGATGCCGTGTCGCCGCCGCCGACCACCACGACGTGCTTGCCGCCGGCCCAGATCTCCTCGGCGGCCCAAGCGGTGCTGCGGATCGGCTCGCCGCCGACGCGTCGGTTCTGCTGCACGAGATAGGGCATGGCGTCATGGATGCCGGCCAGTCCTTCGCTCGGGATGCCCGAATCGCGCGGTCGCTCGGCACCGCCGCAATAGAGCACCGCGTCATACGTCGCCAGCAGCTCGTCGAGGCTCTTGTCCTTGCCGATCTCGACCCCGCAGAAGAAGGTCACGCCCTCGCCCTGCATCTGCTGCACGCGGCGGTCGATCCAGTGCTTCTCCATCTTGAAGTCGGGAATGCCGTAGCGCAGCAGGCCGCCCGGGCGCGACTCGCGCTCGTAGACGTGCACCTGGTGGCCGGCGCGGCCGAGCTGCTGGGCTGCAGCGAGCCCGGCCGGGCCGGAGCCGATGATCGCAACGCTCTTGCCGCTCTGGGTCGCCGCCGGCTGCGGGCGTACGAAGCCGAGCTTGTAGGCCTTGTCGGCGATCGCTTCCTCGACGGTCTTGATCGCGACCGGCGAGTCCTCGAGGTTCAGCGTGCACGCTTCCTCGCAGGGCGCGGGGCAGATGCGGCCGGTGAACTCGGGGAAGTTGTTGGTCGAGTGGAGGTTGCGGATCGCGGTCTCCCAGTCCCCGGCATAGACGAGGTCGTTCCAGTCCGGGATCTGGTTGTGCACCGGACACCCCGTCGGTCCGTGGCAATAGGGGATGCCGCAGTCCATGCAGCGCGCCGCCTGCTTGCCGACCTCCTCGTCCGACATCGGCAGGGTGAACTCGCGGAAGTGCCGGATGCGATCGGAAGCCGGCTGATACTTCGGCGTCTGCCGGTCGATCTCGAGAAATCCTGTAACCTTGCCCATGTTCGATCCGTTCTTCTGCGCGCTCAGTCGCGCAACCAATTTTCGACAGACAGACGGGGCACGTCCGGAAACGCCCTGTCGTCGGACACGAGAGTCGCATCGAGGGCGATCGCGTGTGCGGCGACCCAAAGATCGTCCGCGCCCATCCTCACCCCGCTCCGTTCCCGCTCATCCCTCACCTGCGCGTAGTTCGCCTCGGTCGGAGCCTCAAGACCCCAGACCTCGATCGCCTGCAGGAAGACCTTCAGGCGATCGAGCCCGCGCACGTTCCGGTTCTTCTCCAGCCCGAACAGGATCTCTCCCTTCACGATCAGGCTGGTTCCGATCTCTTCATCCTTGCGCGCCCGCAGCGCCAGATCCACCCGTCCCCCGGCATGCCGGAAGACATCGCAGATGATGTTCGTGTCGAGGAGGTATCGAGTCAAAGGACGACGTCATCGAGCCGAGGCAGATCGTCGTCTCCGGGGTCTCCCGGGAAATCGTCGATCGGCTCCAGGGTCTTCATCCAGTCGAGCGTCTCGATCAGCGACATCTTCGGCACCGCAGGTCTCAGGAGAAGAGAGCCGTCCTCCTGCCGCGCGATGATGACCCTGTCCGACGCGATCCCGAATTCCTTCGCAATGCGCACGGCCTGGCTTCTCCCGTTCCGGAAGAGGCTGACCACCCTCTCCTCCCCCGTCCTGATCCCCACCGCGCACCTCCATGTGAGATGACGAAAGCACATCACCAGCGGCAAACACCACCAGACCGCTTGCGTCGGATGGTGCCCGGTCCAGCGACGACGAACTCTACTCCGCCGCCACTCCCATGCGCATGCGCTCCATCTCCTGCAGCGCGCGGCGATACTCCACCGGCATCACCTTCACGAATTTCGGCCGGAAGGTCTCCCAGTTCTCCAGGATCTCCTTCGCCCGCGTCGAGCCGGTGAAGTGGTGGTGGTTGGAGATCAGCTGCGCCAGGCGCTCCTCGTCGTGCCCCGTCATGTTCGACGAGACGTCGACGCGGCCCTTGTGCTGCAGGTCGCCGCCGTGGTGGTGCAGGCGCTCGAGGATGTCGTCCTCCTCCGGCACCGGCTCGAGCTCGACCATCGCCATGTTGCAGCGTTCGGCGAAGTTGCCCTCCTCGTCGAGCACGTACGCGATGCCGCCCGACATGCCGGCCGCGAAGTTGCGCCCGGTGTGGCCGAGGATGACGACGACACCCCCCGTCATGTACTCGCAGCCGTGGTCGCCGACACCCTCCACGACCGCGATGGCGCCGGAGTTGCGCACCGCGAAGCGTTCGCCGGCGACGCCGCGGAAATAGCACTCGCCGGAGATCGCGCCGTAGAGCACGGTGTTGCCGACGATGATCGACTCCTCCGGCTTGATCCGCGTCTCCTCGCGCGGACGCACGATGATGCAGCCGCCCGACAGGCCCTTGCCGACATAGTCGTTGCCGTCGCCGACGAGGTCGAACGTGACGCCCTGCGCCAGGAATGCGCCGAAGCTCTGGCCGGCGGTGCCGGTCAGCGTCACCTGGATCGTGTCGTCGGCAAGCCCCTTGGCGCCGAAGCGCTTGGCCACCTCGCCGGAGAGCATCGCGCCGGCCGAGCGGTCGACGTTGGAGATCGTCGTCTCGATCTTCACCTGCTGGCGCGCCGTCAGGGCGGCCTGCGCCCCGGCGATCAGCTTGTGATCGAGGACGTCGGCGATCGGGTGGTGCTGACGGGTCGTCCAGAGGATCTCGCCGGCGTCGGCCTCGGGCTTGTAGAACACCTTCGAGAAGTCGAGACCCTTCGCCTTCCAGTGGTCGATCAGCTCCGCCTTGTCGAGGCGATCGGTCTGGCCGATCAGCTCGTTCAGCGAGCGCACGCCCATCTCGGCCAGGATCAGCCGGACCTCCTCGGCGACGTAGAAGAAGAAGTTGATGACGTGCTCGGGCGTGCCCTTGAAGCGCTGGCGCAGCACCGGGTCCTGCGTGGCCACGCCCACCGGGCAGGTGTTGAGGTGGCACTTGCGCATCATGATGCAGCCGGCCGCGATCAGCGGCGCCGTGGCGAAGCCGAACTCGTCGGCGCCGAGGAGCGCGCCGACGATGACGTCGCGCCCGGTTCTGAGGCCGCCGTCCACCTGCAGGCAGACGCGGGAGCGCAGCCCGTTCATCACCAGCGTCTGCTGGGTCTCGGCGAGCCCCATCTCCCAAGGGGACCCGGCATGCTTGATCGACGTCAGCGGCGAGGCGCCGGTGCCGCCGTCATAGCCGGCGACGATGATGTGGTCGGCCCGCGCCTTGGCGACGCCGGCTGCCACCGTGCCGACGCCGACCTCCGAGACGAGCTTCACCGAGATGTCGGCCGCCGGGTTCACGTTCTTCAGATCGTAGATCAGCTGCGCCAGATCCTCGATCGAGTAGATGTCGTGGTGCGGTGGCGGCGAGATCAGCCCGACACCCGGCGTCGAGTGGCGCGTCTTGGCGATGGTCGCGTCGACCTTGTGGCCGGGCAGCTGGCCGCCCTCGCCGGGCTTGGCACCCTGCGCCACCTTGATCTGCAGCATGTCGGCATTGACGAGATACTCCGTCGTCACGCCGAAGCGGCCGGAGGCGACCTGCTTGATCGCCGAGCGCTCCGGGTTCGGCGCACCGCCCGGGAGCGGCTTGAAGCGGTCGGGCTCCTCGCCGCCCTCGCCGGTGTTCGACTTGCCGCCGATGCGGTTCATCGCGACCGCGAGCGTCGAGTGTGCCTCGCGCGAGATCGAGCCGAAGCTCATCGCGCCGGTGGCGAAGCGCTTGACGATCTCCTTGGCCGGCTCGACTTCGTCCAGCGGGACCGGCGTCCGACCGATCTCCGCGGCCATCTTGATCCGGAACAGGCCGCGGATGGTCGAGTTGGCGACGTCGCTCTGGTTCACCATCGCCGCGTATTCCTGGTACTTCTCCCAGGATTCGAGGCGCACGGCATGCTGCAGCGTCGCGACCGCGTCGGGCGACCAGATGTGCGTCTCCCCGCGCATGCGGTAGGCGTATTCGCCGCCGATCTCGAGCGAGCGGGCGAGCACCGGGTCTTCCGAGAAGGCGAGCTGATGGCGCTCGGCGCTCTCGCGGGCGACCTCCTCCAGCCCGACACCCTCGATGGTGGTCGCCGTGCCGGTGAAGTAGTGCTGGACGAAGGCCGACTTCAGCCCGACGGCGTCGAAGATCTGGGCGCCGCAATAGGACTGGTAGGTCGAGATGCCCATCTTGGACATGACCTTCAGGATGCCCTTGCCGATCGACTTGATGTAGCGGGTCACCACCTCCGAAGCGTCGACCTCCGGCGGGAAGTCGCCGCGCCGGTGCATTTCGGTCAGCGTGTCGAAGGCGAGATAGGGGTTGATCGCCTCGGCGCCGTAGCCGGCGAGGCAGGCGAAGTGGTGCACCTCGCGCGGCTCGCCCGACTCCACCACGAGCCCGGCCGCCGTCCGCAGGCCCTTGCGGATCAGGTGATGGTGCACGGCCGCACAGCCGAGCAGCGCCGGGATCGGAATGCGGTCCGGCCCGACCTGCCGGTCGGAAAGGATGATGATGTTGTAGCCACCGACAACCGCCGCCTCGGCCCGCTCGCAGAGACGGTCGAGCGCGCCGGCCATGCCCGCCGCGCCGCCCTCGGCCGGATAGGTCATGTCGATCGTCTTGGTGTCGAAGCGGTCCTCGGTGTGGCCGATGTTGCGGATCTTCTCGAGGTCGCCATTGGTCAGGATCGGCTGGCGCACCTCCAGCCGCTTGCGCCGCGAAGTGCCCTCGAGGTCGAAGATGTTCGGCCGGGGCCCGATGAAGGACACCAGCGACATCACCAGCTCCTCGCGGATCGGATCGATCGGCGGGTTGGTGACCTGCGCGAAATTCTGCTTGAAGTAGGTGTAGAGCAGCTTGGAGCGGCTCGACATCGCCGAGATCGGCGTGTCGGTGCCCATCGAGCCGATCGCCTCCTGGCCGGTGGTCGCCATCGGCGCCATCAGGATGCGGGTGTCCTCGATCGAGTAGCCGAAGGCCTGCTGGCGGTCGAGCAGCGACACGTCCGAGCGCGAGGCGCGCGGCGCGACGGGCTTCAGATCCTCCAGGATCAGCTGGGTGTTCTTCAGCCAGTCGCCGTAGGGATGGCCGCTCGCCATCTCCCGCTTCACCTCCTCGTCGGAGACGATGCGGCCCTTCTCGAGGTCGATCAGGAGCATCCGGCCCGGCTGCAGCCGCCACTTCTTGACGATCCGCTCCTCCGGGATCTCCAGCGTTCCGGCCTCCGAGGCCATGATCACGAGATCGTCGTCGGTGACGACGTAGCGCGCCGGCCTGAGGCCGTTGCGGTCGAGCGTCGCGCCGATCTGCCGGCCATCGGTGAAGGCGACCGCCGCCGGGCCATCCCACGGCTCCATGAGGGCGGCGTGGTACTCGTAGAAGGCGCGCCGCTCGCGCGACATCTGCTTGTTGCCGGCCCAGGCCTCCGGGATCAGCATCATCATCGCGTGGGCGAGCGGATAGCCGCCCTGTGTCAGGAACTCGAGCGCGTTGTCGAAGCAGGCGGTGTCCGACTGGCCTTCGTAGGAGATCGGCCAGAGCTTGCCGATGTCGTTGCCGTAGAGCTCCGAATCGACCGAGGCTTGGCGGGCCGCCATCCAGTTGACGTTGCCGCGCAGCGTGTTGATCTCGCCGTTGTGCGCGACCATGCGGTAGGGATGGGCCAGCCGCCAGGACGGGAATGTGTTGGTCGAGAAGCGCTGGTGGACGAGCGCCAGCGCGCTCTCGAAGCGCGGATCGGTGAGGTCCTTGTAGTAGGCACCGAGCTGGTAGGCCAGGAACATGCCCTTGTAGACCACCGTGCGCGCCGACAGCGAGACGACGTAGAAGCCGACATCCTTGCCGCCGAACTCGTTCTGCACCCGGTTCGAGACGACCTTGCGCAGGATGTAGAGCTTGCGCTCGAAGTCGTCGTCGGTGGCGATCGAGGCGGAGCGGGCGATGAAGATCTGCCGCTGCGCCGGCTCGGTGGCGACGATCTCGGGGGCCTTCGACAGGGACTCGTTCGTCACCGGCACGTCGCGCCAGCCGAGGACGGTCTGGCCTTCCTCGGCGACGACCGCCTCGAAGACCTCCTCGAAGTGGCGGCGCTGCGCGTCGTCCTGCGGCATGAAGATGTGGCCGACGCCGTAGTGGCCGGGCTCCGGCAGCGTGACGCCCTGCGTCGCCATCTCCGCGGCGAAGAAGCCGTGCGGGATCTGGACCAGCATGCCCGCGCCGTCGCCCATCAGCGGATCGGCGCCGACGGCGCCGCGATGGGTGAGGTTCTGCAGGATCGTCAGGCCCTTGGCGACGATGTCGTGCGAGGCGACGTTCTTCATGTGCGCGATGAAGCCGACGCCACAGGCATCGTGCTCGTTGCGCGGGTCGTACAGACCGACCGCCTCCGGCAGCACACGCGGTTTGACGGCGCGCAGGTCCGGCGTCGTGGCGGCCACAGCGGCCCCTGCGGCGTGGGATGGCGTCGTCTTCGTCATCGCGTCTCTCCCTTCGATGGCACGCCAGCCGGGCGCGCGCCCTGCCCGGCCCCCGCGTCGCGAGGCGCGAGCCTCGAGAGACGCAGGACCAGGCTTGAACTCGATCGACCGCGCTCATCGCACGGTGATTTACGTCAGGATAGGGTGCGGCTGCTTCTTTGTCCGCCTGCGGCTGCACCGCGTGCGGTTTCCCGTTTATTATGGCAGCACTGCTGTCCTATCGGCAGCAATATGGCAGATGTTCCGCGCAGGAGCAACTGGCGCAGCGAGGCGGCTGCGGGAGCCGGCGCCGCGCCGGCAAGATGGCGCAGCTTGCGTGTCTTCGCGCTGCGGGATAGGTCATCTGGCATGATCTTCGCGTCCGACAACTGGTCCGGGGCCCACCCCGCCATCACCCGATCCCTCGCCGACAATGCCTCGGGCATGGCCGCCGCCTACGGCACCAGCGCCCTCGACAAGGCGGTAGAGGCGCGGTTCAACGACCTTTTCGAGCGAGAGGTGGCCGTCTTCTTCGTCGGCACCGGCACGGCGGCCAACTCCCTCTCCTTCGCAGCGGTCAACCGGCCGGGCGGCGTCGTCCTCTGCCACCGCGAGGCGCATGTCGTCGAGGACGAGTGCGGCGCACCGGAATTCTTCACCCATGGCGCCAGGCTGCACCCGGTCGACGGGCCGGACGGGCGGATGGACGTCGCCAACTTGAAGGCCGAGCTCGGCCGCTTCAATCCCGGCTTCGTCCATGCCGGCCAGCCGATGGCCGTGTCGATCAGCCAGACCACCGAGGTCGGCACGCTCTACGCGGCCGAGGAGATCGACGCCATCGCCGCCGTCGCGCACGGGCGCGGCCTTGCCCTCCACATGGACGGCGCCCGCTTCGCCAACGCACTTGCCGCCACCGGCGCGACGCCGGCCGAGATGAGCTGGCGGCGCGGCGTCGACATCCTGTCCTTCGGCGCGACCAAGAACGGCTGCTGGTGCGCCGAAGCGGTTGTCTTCTTCGACCCGGCCAAGGCCGAGCAGTTCCCCTACATCCGCAAGCGCGGCGCCCAGCTCTTCTCAAAGACGCGCTTCGTGGCGGCGCAGTTCGAGGCCTATCTGCAGGACGGACTGTGGCTCGAGCTCGCCGGCCACGCCAATGCGATGGCCGACCGGCTGCGCGAGGGACTGGCGGCCAGCCGTCAGGCGCGGCCCGCCTGGACGACGCGCGCCAACGAGGTGTTCGCCGTCGTGGAGCGGGCCACCGCCCGCCAGCTCAAAGAGAAGGGTGCGGTGTTCTACGACTGGAACGCGCCGCATGGGATGCCGGTCGCCGAGAACGAGCAGTTGATCCGCCTCGTCACGAGCTGGTCGACGGCGGTCGAGGACGTCGACCGCTTCTGCGCGCTGATCGCCTGAGGAGGCCCGGGCGTCCGCGGCATCACGCACGGTTCTTCCGGCCGCCGCACTGGTGAGCGGGTGCCTCCACCCGCTACACTGGCCGTCCATCCCGAGCGTCGACGCCGCGAGCGGCGTTCGCGCCCAGCCGCATCGGACCCGTCGTGACCGCCACCCCGCCTTCCACCTTCATCGTTGCCGATGACCATCCGCTCGTGCGCGGTGCGCTGAAGGAGATCGTCGGCTCGCTCGGCCAGGCGGCGCGCATCGTGGAGGCGGCGGATCTCGAGGCCGTGGTGGTCGCGCTCGCCGACAATCCGGACCCCGACCTCCTCCTGCTCGACATCCATATGCCCGGCTCGACCGGCCTGTCCGGACTGGCGATGCTGCGGGCCGAGTTTCCCGGCCTGCCGATCGCCATCGTCACCGGCAGCCAGGACGCATCGGTGCCGCGGCGGGCGCTCGATCTCGGCGCCTCCGGCTTCATCCCGAAGTCGGCTTCCTTCGCCGGCATCCGCGAGGCGCTCGAGCGCATCCTCACCGGCGAGATCTACTGTCCGCCCGACCTCGACCTGCCGCCCGAACAGGACCCCGAGGTGGTGGACCTGATCGAGCGGATGCGCAGCCTGACGCCGCAGCAGACGCGCGTCCTGACGATGCTCGGCAAGGGCCTCCTCAACAAGCAGATCGCCTTCGAGCTCGGCGTGTCCGAGGCGACGGTGAAGGCGCACGTCTCGGCCGTCCTGCAGAAGCTCGGCGTCGACAGCCGCACCCAGGCGGTGATCCGGCTGAACAAGCTCGCCTCCGAAACCTGAAACCGGCACGCGGCCGGCTTGGGGTGCAGGTTGTTTATTCCGCTGCCGCCCGGCGCGGCGAATGGCGACCGAGCGCGGCGCGCAGCGAGGCCGGCTTCAAGGGCTTGGTCAAGACGTCGATGCCGAGCATGGCCGCCTGTTCGAAGAGAGCGGGCGTGCGGTCGGCGGTGATCAGGATCGTGCGCGGCTCGTCCTCGCCGACCGACCGCAGCCGCGCGATCGCGGTCACGCCGGTTCCCTCGCCGAGTTCGTTGTCGACGAGGAGAATGTCGGGACGCGTCGGACCGGAGGCGAGACGATCGCGCGCCGCAGCGAGGTCCTGCGCGCAGATCGCCTCGCAGCCCCAGCTCGACAGCAGCCGCGCGAGAGCGTCCTGCAAGGCCTCGTCCGGGCTGATGCAGAGCGCGCGGGCGCCGCGCAGCGCCATGTTGTGCGAGCTGGGTTCCGGCACCGCGGGCGGCGGGGCCGACAGCGCCGGCTCGTGCCCGGGCGGCAGGGCGACCCGGAAGCGCGTGCCCCGGCCCGGCACAGAGTCGAAGTTCACGGGGTGGTCGAGGATCCGCGCGATCCGGTCGACGATTGACAGCCCGAGACCGAGACCACGCGCCGTGCGGCTGCCCTCGTCGAGGCGCACGAACTCGCGGAAGATCGCGTCCTTCTGCTCGTCGGGGATGCCGATGCCGTCGTCCACGATCTGCAGCGTCACGCCGCCGCCGCTTCGACGCGCCCCCACCACGACGCGGCCGCCGGGCGCGTATTTGATGGCGTTGGAGAGAAGGTTCTGGACCAGCCGCCGCAGCAGGTTGCGATCGGTCCGCACCACCGCGGCCGTGTTGACGAGGGTCAGCCGCACGCCACCCTCCTCCGCCAGCGGCCGCAGATCGGTCTCCACCTGGTGCAACAGCGCGTCGAGACGGACGTCCTCGAACTTCGGCGCCATGCCGCCGGCATCGAGCCGAGAGATGTCGAGGAGGGCGGCGAGGATCGCGTCGACCGATTCCAGCGAGGAGGCGACGTTGTCGGCGAGGCGCGCCGTCGGGGCGCCGGCCAGCCGCTCGCCCAAGGCCGCGGCGTAGAGACGGGCGGCGTTGAGCGGCTGCAGGATGTCGTGGCCCGCCGCCGCAAGGAACCGCGTCTTGCCGAGATTGGCCGCTTCGGCCGCCCGCCGCGCCTCCGCCAGATCGGCATTGGCGCGCACCAGCTCGCCGGTGCGCTCGCGCACCCGCTGCTCCAGCGTCTCGTTCAGCTCGCGCAGCACCCGGGCCTGGCGCACCCGCTCGGTCATGTCCGACACGGTGACGACGGTACCGCCGTCCGGCATCGCATTGGCGCGAATCTCGATGGTCCGCCCGCTGCCGGCGAGCGCGAGCTGGCGCATCGCCGGGCTGCGGGTGAGCGCGCCGAAGGCCCGGACGAACTCCTCGTGGCCGATCTCGCCGGCCAGATGCAGCTGCTCGAGCAGCGAGGCCAGCGACACGCCGACCTGGCCGAACTGCGGCGGCAGACCGAGCAGCAGCCGGAACTGCCGGTTCCAGAAGCTCAGGCGATAGTCCGGATCGAAGATCGCGAGCCCCTGGTCGACCTGCTCCAGACCGATGTGGAGAAGATCGCGGTTGTGCTGCACCGCCTGCGAGGCATCGTCGAGCAGGCGGATTGCCGCCGGGCTGGTGCTCGCATTGCGCTCGACCAGCAGGGAAAGGACGAGCCGCGCCGAGGCCGAGCCGATGGTCGAGCCGAGCAGCTGCTCGCAGTGGCGCAGGAGCGCGCCGTCGGCCGGCTCGACGCCGAGCGGCAGCGGCTCGCCGGCTTCCGCCGCGAAGCTCTGGAAGCTGCGCTCCGCGCGTTCGGCGCCGAGGTAGCGCCCGACGGCAGCCTTCAGCTCGCCGACCGACACGCCGGGCTTCTGGCGGCGCAGGCTCGGCAGCGGGACGACGCCGCGCTGCACGAAGGTGGCGGCCTGGATGCGCTCCAGCGGGGCGGCCCGCCGGGTCAGCGAGGCGGTGAACAGCATCGCCACGTTCAACGCCAGGCTCCAGAAGACCCCGTGCGCCAGCGGGTCGATCGACAGGCCGAGCAGCGCCTGCGGCTTCAGCGCGGCGATACCGAACGGGCCGCTCTCGACGAGCGCGCAACCGGGCAGGACGGCCGGCAGCAGCAGCGCGTAGAACCACACCGCGATGCCCGCGATCATGCCCGCCTTGGCGCCGCGCGCATTCGCCCGCTTCCACCGGAGGCCGATGAGAAGCGCCGGCGCGAGCTGGGCGATCGCGGCGAAGGACAGGAGCCCGATCTCGGCGAGCCCTGCCCCGTCGCCTGCGAGGCGGTAGTAGACATAGCCGAACAGCGCGATGGCAAGGATCGCGCCGCGCCGGATGTTGAGGATCAGGGCGATCTCGTCCCGGTCGGAGAGCAGCGGGAGGCGCGCCCGGCGGCGCAACAGCATCGGCAGCACGAGGCTGTTGGAGATCATCACCGACAGCGCGACGCTCGCCACGATGACCATGGCCGTCGCGGCCGAGAGGCCGCCGACGAAGACGAGGAGCGCGAGGGCCTGGTTGCCCATCGCGAGCGGCAGCGACAGGACGTAGAGATCCGGCGTTCCGGCCGGCGACAGACGCAGGAGACCGGCCGCCGCGATCGGGATGACGAAGAGGTTGATCGCGACGAGATAGAGCGGGAACAGCCAGCGCGCCCGGCGCAGCTCGACCAGGGAGCGGTTCTCGACGACCGTCATGTGGAACTGGCGCGGCAGGAGGAGGATGGCCGCCGCGCTGAGCAGCGTCGCGACGGCGAAGTGTCCGAGGTCGCCGACGGCGAGCACCGTATCGACCGACGGGCTCGCGCGCGCCGCCTGCCAGAGCTCGCCCGGCGAGAACAGGCCGAAGCAGACCCACAGGCCCGCGGCGAGGAAGGCGGTCAGCTTGACCGTCGATTCCATCGCCACGGCGAGCACCAGCCCGTCCTGATGCTCGGTCGCGTCCGCGTGGCGGGTGCCGAACAGGATGGCGAAGAGGCCGAGCACGATGGCGATCAGGAGAGCAAGGTCGCCGAAGAACGGCTGCGGCGCGAAGAGCTGCGGCGGCTGTGCCGCGGCGAGCGTCGCGACCGAGGTCGAGATCGCCTTCAGCTGCAGCGCGATGTACGGAATGCCGCCGACCAGAGCGATCAGGGTCGCGATCGCCGCCACCGAGCTGCTCTTGCCGTAGCGCGAGCCGATGAAGTCGGCGACGGTGGTGATGCGCTCGGCCTTGGCGAGGCGGATGATGCGCTCGATCAACCGGCCGGCGAACAGGAAGACGAGGATCGGGCCGAGATAGATCGCCAGGAAGCCGAGGCCGCTCTGTGCCGCGACGCCGACCGACCCGAAGAAGGTCCAGGACGTGCAGTAGACGGCAAGGCTGAGGGCGTAGATCGCCGGGCGGGCCGCCGACGAGCCGCAGGCACGCCGTCGCCGATCGCCCGCCCAGGCGACGGCGAAGAGCAGCAGCAGATAGCCTGCCGCGGCGGCAATGATGATCCAGCTCGGCAAGCCGTCGCCTCCCGTCGACGCCTCAGCCCGGCAGACTCGCCCTTGTCAGGGTCTTCCGCCGAGGGATCGAAGCCAAGCACCACCACCGCTCCCTGTCCAGATGCAGGCACCACTTTCGGTAAGCGGGCGAGGACGATACGTCCGTGGCGCGAACTTGACGCGCTGCGGGGAAAGGCGGATGTCGAAGCCGTCCACATCGCCGTACGGAGTCGTCATGTCGCTTCTCGATCGTCTGCGCCCCGACGCGCTCGCTGCCCCCGAGAGCGGCATCGTCGCCGTCATGAACTATGCCCGCGCAAGGGGCACGGACGGCCTGATCCCGCTCTGGGCCGGTGAAGGCGACCTGCCGACGCCGCGCTTCATCGCCGATGCGGCGAGCGCCTCGCTCGCGGCCGGCGAGACCTTCTACACCTGGCAGCGCGGCATCCCCGAACTGCGCCAGGCGCTTGCCGACTATACGGCGAGGCTTTACGGCCGGCCGGCGAGCGCCGACCGCTTCTTCGTGACCGGCTCCGGCATGCACGCGATCCAGATCGCGATCGCCGCGTTGGCCGGCAAGGGCGACGAGGTCGTCTATTTCGGCCCGGCCTGGCCGAACTTCGCCGCGGCGGCCGGTGTTGCCGGCGCCGCCCCGCGCGAGGTGGCGCTCGACTGGACCGAAAGCGGCTGGCAGCTGGACATCGCCAAGCTCGAGGCTGCGATCGGCCCGAACACCCGCGCACTCTTCGTCAACTCGCCGTCGAACCCCACCGGCTGGACCGCCGACCTCGAGACCCTGCGGGCGATCCTCGATCTCGCGCGCCGGACCGGCGTCACGATCGTGGCGGATGAGATCTACAGCCGCTTCTTCTATGCCGGCGAGCGGGCGCCGTCCTTCCACGACCTGATCGAGCCGGAGGACGCGGTCATCTTCGTCCAGTCCTTCTCCAAGAACTGGGCGATGACCGGCTGGCGGATCGGCTGGATCGAGGCGCCGCCGGTCTACGGCGACGTCATCGAGAACCTCGTCCAGTACTCGACCTCCGGCGTCGCCGCCTTCATGCAGCGTGCCGCGGTGGCCGCCCTGGCCGAGGGCGAGAGCTTCGTCGCCGGACAGATCGAGCGGGCCCACAAGGCACGATCGATCTTCTGCGAGACGCTGATGGCGACCAACCGGGTGTCGCTGGTGCCCCCGGAAGGCGCCTTCTACGCCTTCTTCGCGGTGGACGGGGTGGAGGACACGCGCAGCGCCGCCTTCCGCATCGTCGACGAGGCGCGGGTGGGGATCGCGCCAGGCACCGCCTTCGGCCCGGCGGGGCCGCGCTTCATGCGCGCCTGCTTCCACCGGCGCCTCGATGAGGTCGAGACGGCGGCGAACCGGCTGGCGGACTGGATCGGGAAGGTTGGCTGAGCGGTCCCTCGCGGCCCGCCGCCGTCCTTGCGGTGCACGCCGCTGCTATTCGATGCGTGCCGGGCACTCGGTCTGACCTCTCGCCGCAGCGATCTCAGAAGGCCCATAACGGCCAGCGCCACTCTTGCGGGCCCAGTGTGCACCGGTAGAGCCGTCCGATCTTCCTCCGAGGTGCCCGGGAAGCCGGGCGTCAGCCCCCGGCCTGGGACACCACGAGCGGCGTCACGCGACTGCGCGCCGGCTCGGCCGGCTTGGCGGCGTTGGCGAAGGCAATGCCCACCGCCTGCCAGGTCTCGACCAGCGCATCCCGCAGCTTGGCGATCAGCGCGTCGTCGTGAAACGGCGTCGGCGTGATGCGCAGGCGTTCGGTGCCGCGCGGCACCGTCGGGTAGTTGATCGGCTGGATGTAGATGCCGTGCACCTCGAGCAGGTGGTCGCTCGCCTTCTTGCAGAGGTCGGGATCGCCGACGAGCACGGGAACGATGTGCGTCGGCGACGCCATCACCGGCAGCCCCGCCGCGCCGAGCACGGCTTTCGCCCGTGCAGCCTGGCGCTGCTGGCTGTCGCGCTCGACCTGGCTCGTCTTCAGGTGCCGGATCGAGGCCGTCGCCGCCGCGGCGAGCGCCGGCGGCAGCGCGGTCGTGAAGATGAAGCCCGGCGCATAGGAGCGCACGCAGTCGATCACGTCGCGGCTGCCCGCGATGTAGCCGCCGAGGACGCCGAACGCCTTGGCGAGCGTCCCCTCGATGACGTCGATGCGACGCGCCTCGCCGTCGCGCTCGGTGATCCCGCCGCCGCGCGCGCCGTACATGCCGACGGCGTGGACCTCGTCGATGTAGGTCAGCGCGTTGTGGCGCTCGGCGAGGTCGGCGATCGCAGCGATCGGCGCGATGTCACCGTCCATCGAGTAGACGCTCTCGAAGACGATCAGCTTGGGCTTGGCCGGGTCGGCCGCCTTCAGGAGTTCTTCCAGATGGTCGACGTCGTTGTGGCGGAAGATCGCCTTGCGGCAGCCCGACTTCTTGACGCCCTCGATCATCGAGGCATGGTTCAGCTCGTCGGAGAAGATCTGGCAGTCCGGCAGGAGCCGGGCGATGGTCGAGATCGACGCCTCGTTCGAGACGAAACCTGAGGTGAAGACGAGCGCCGCTTCCTTGCCGTGCAGGTCGGCGAGTTCGCGCTCCAGCTCGACCAGCGGGTGATTGGTGCCCGAGATATTGCGGGTGCCGCCGGCGCCTGAACCCATCGCGGCGACGGCGGAGCGCATGGCCTCCATCACCGCCGGATGCTGACCCATGCCGAGATAGTCGTTCGAGCACCAGACGGTGATCTCGCGCGCTTCGCCCTCGTGCCGCCACATCGCGGCGGGAAAGCGGCCGGCGATGCGCTCGAGGTCGGCAAAGACGCGGTAGCGCTTCTCGTCGTGGAGCGCGTCGATGGCCGCGGCGAACCGGCCCTTGTAGTCGATCATCGGGGACTCCCTTCGAGAACGGTTCTAAGGTCTCGCCTTGCCGAAGTCCACGTTTGGGGGCGTGCCAATCCGTCGCCGGGCGATCCGACCTGCCGAAGCGCTGCGGCTGGCTCGCCCGCCTCCGATCTGCCGATGTGGAGACGCTGGCCGCCGACCTCGCCGCCATTCCCGCGCCGCCGGGATCAGCCGTCCGGGCCCGCCTCCGGCTCCGGCACGCGCGGCGCTTCAAGGTCCTGAACCTCCTCGCGCCGCGCCCGCGCCTGGTCCTTGCGGCGGCGCAGATTGTCGCGCAGCTGGGCTTCCAGCCGCAGCCGGCGCTGCTCGGCCGCTGTCCGCGTCGTCTCGTCCGTCATCGTCGCATCCTGCCGGCCCGGCGAGGCCTCTTCCTCGCCCGATACGCTTCGAGGCCTTACAAACGCCCCGGAAACGGCTAAAGCGGCACGGCTCGCGCCGCTCGTCCGAGAGCAGACCTAACCGAGAAAGAGGCGGATGTCAGGACTCGACCGCGTCGGCTTTGCCGCCGAACTCGCCGCCCATGCCGATGCGCACGGGCCCATCACCGTTGGCCTGGCAGGAGCCGGCCAGATGGGCACCGACATCGTCGTCCAGGTGGCGCTGATGACGGGCATCCGCATCGGCGCGATCGCCGCCCGCCGTCCGGACCGTCCGCGCGCGGCGATCGCGATGGCCGGCCACCCGGACCACCACGGGGTGATCGCGTCGAGCGCCTCGGCGATCGACGCGGCGATCGAGCGCGGCAAGATCGCCGTCACCGACGATCTCGCGGCCCTGTGCGCCGCAGGGCGGATCGACGTCGTGATCGACGCGACGGGCAGCCCCAACCTCGGCACCCAACTGGCGCTCGACGCCATCGCCAACGGCAAGCACATCGTGATGCTGAACGTGGAGGCCGACATCACCGTCGGCCGCCACCTCGTCGCCGCAGCCGACCGCGCCGGCGTCGTCTACACCGGATCGGCCGGCGACGAACCGGCCGCGACGCTGGAGCTGATCGCCTTCGCCCAGAGCCTCGGCATGGAGGTCGTTGCGGCCGGCAAGGGCAAGAACAACCCGCTGCGCATCGACGCGGTGCCTGCGGACTACGAGGCCGAAGCGCAAGCCCGCGACATGAACCCCCGCATGCTCGTGGAGTTCGTCGACGGGTCGAAGACGATGGTCGAGATGACGGCGATCGCCAACTGCACGGGGCTGGTGCCGGACGTGCCGGGCATGCACGGGCCGGAAGCGACGCTGGAGACGCTGGCGCAGGTGCTGTGCACGACCGAGGACGGCGGCATACTCTCCGCGCCGGGCCGCGTCGACTTCACCGTCGGCAGGGGCGTCGCCCCCGGCGTCTTCTGCATCGCCAAGCCGCGCCACCCGCGCGCGATCGAGCGCATGGCGGACCTCAAGGTCGGACCCGGGCCGTGCTTCAGCCTGGTGCGGCCGTTCCATCTGACGAGTCTTGAGACGCCGCTCTCGGCAGCGCGCGCGGTGATGCACAGGCGCGCGGACATGCGCCCCCTCGCCCGCCCCGTCGCGGAGTGCGGTGCGCGAGCCAAGCGCGACCTCGCACCGGGCGAGACGCTCGGACGAATCGGCGAGAGCGAGTATCGCGGTTTCGCCATGGCCTGGACGGACGCGCGAAGCGCCCGCGCGCTGCCGCTCGGGCTTGCCGAAGGATCGCGGGTCACGCAACCGATCCGCTGCGGCGATCTCCTGACGCACGACAACTGCACGCCGGACGGGGAGCTCCTGGTCACGCAGGTCCGCCGGATGCTGGATGCGGCGGACGCGACAGCCTACGGCGACGATCCGGTTCCTACCCGTTAGGTATCAGACCCGCGGCGCGGCCTGGATCGCGTCGATCAATTCGTCGTCGTCGAACGGCTTCAGAAACACGCGCTCGGCCCCCCAGATCTGCGCCAGCGAACTCATCGCCTCGATGGTCAGCTTCGGGCCGCCGCCCGTGATGCCGAAGACGCGCATCTCCGGATGGGTGCCGCGAATCTCCTTGAGAAGGCGCAGCCCGTCGACCTCCGGCATCCACATGTCGGTGACCAAGACGTCGAAGCTGCGCGTCTGGAGCATCTCCAGCGCCTCGCGCCCGTTCTCGGCGCAGCTGACTTCGAGGCCGGCGCCCTCGAGCGCCATGCGCAGCGATTCGCGCACGGTCAGCACGTCCTCAACGACGAGCGCGGTTTGCTTGTTCTCGGGCATCGGGTTCCTCTCCCGCAGGAAATGTCAGGGCGACCACCGTTCCGCGGTCGGTAGCCGACTGGATGTCGATCGACCCGCCATACTGGTGCATGATCCGCTGCACAATATAGAGCCCGACCCCAGTCCCGCCGTCGGCCTTCGTCGTGAAGAACGGCTCCAGCGCACGCCGCAGGACCGCTTCGCTCATGCCCGGCCCGCCGTCGGCCACCGTCAGCCGCGCGCCGCCGTCCGGCGCGGGATTGAGAGTGACGCTGATCGATCCCGAGCCGTTGACGGCATGGACGGAGTTCGCGATCAGGTTGCCCAGCACTTGCAGCACGTCGCCGGCCTTGACGATGATGCAGGGCACCTCGGTGCTCGTGAAATCGATACGGATGCTGGACGGCATCGCCGGCTGGAGGGCATCGATCCCGTACTGTACGGCCTCGTGCAGCGGCCGGTCGGCGTTGCGCCACTTCTCGCCACTGCGCGTGGTGGTCAGGAGCGCCGAGACGACGTTGGCGGCCTGGCGACTCGACAGGTCGATCAGGTCGAACATGCGCTCGATCTCGGCGTCGCCCTTCAGGCGATGCCGCAGCCGTTTGGTCAGGTTGATGATCGGGTGGATCAGGTTGTTGATCTCGTGCGCGACACTGCCGGCCATCTGGCCGAGCGTGAACATCTGCTGCTCCATCAGCCGGCGGCTTTCGCGCTCGACCTCCAGGGTGATGTCCTTGATGATGCCGCGGTAGGTCGCGTCGCTCTCCGGGCTTTCGCCGATCGGCCGGCCGCTGATCGAGATCCAGTGCTCCCGATCGGTGAGCGTGATGCGGATCCGCCGGTCGTCGATCGGGCGGCGCGCCTCGATGGCCCCGGCGAGCGGCGCGGCGAAGTCGGGGGAACTCGCCTCCGCGAGGCGGTCGAGCAAGGCGCCCCCGCGCTCCAGCGCAATACCCTTGATCCGGCCGCCGGACAGGAAGGTGATGCGGCCCTGCGCGTCGACCTCCCAGAAGGTGTCGGTGCCGATTTCAGCAAAGGCCCGGAAGCGGTTGGCGTTGGCGATGATCTGACGCTGCAGCGCACGCTCGCGCTGCTGGATGTCGAGGGTCGAGATGATGCTGAACGACACCAGCGAGACCGCGATGCTGAAGTACAGCGCCGAGGCACTGAATGGGACGACGCCGACGCCCGGCAGCAGGATCAGCGTGAGTTGCAGGATCACGCACAGCACCAGCGGCGACCAGGCCGCGAGGTAGAGCAGGCTGCGCATTGGTGCGCGCCGGGCCGACACGGCCGCGAGCAGGGCCGCGAAGAGGATCACCGCCGCCGCGAGAAGCGGGCCGAGGAAGCGCCACACGTTCAGCGACAGGACGATCTCGAGCGGCGACAGGACGGCCAGGACACAGAAGAAGAGAGCCGCCGCATCGGCGGCGCGCGCCAGGCGCGGCATCATTTCGGGAATGCGCAGGAAGTGCGACGTGAAGGCGGTGAAGGCGCAGTAGATCAGAAGCGCGGAGGCAAGCGCCATGACCCGCGACGTGGTGATCGCGCCCGGGAGGAAATAGGTCTCGAACAGCCCGTTCGTGGTCAGGATGTAGAACTTGGCACTGAACAGGCAGAGCGCGAGCCAGAGGTTGGTCGGATCCCGCAGATTGGCTCCCAGCGCGACGAGATAGATCAGCGCGCCGGTCATGATGCCGACGAGAAGTGCGAGGAAGAAGATTTCCGCCCCGTAGGTCGCGCTGAAGTGGCTCGCGTCCGCCAACCAGACGCTCGCGCGCATGGCTCCGTAGGTCTGGATCGCGAGGTAGATGAAGGAGCCCTCGACCTCCGACGCTTCGAGGAAGAAGGCCGGGTAGCGCAGGCTTCCGGCACTGGCACGGTCCCGCCCGTCCCATGTCAGGCGTTGCCCGATGTGTCGGCCGCGCACGACATAGGCATCGACATGCACGATGCGGGGCTCTTCGACCGACAGCATGTAGTCATCGGTCCAGCCGTCCGCGCTCAGTTCCTGCGCGCTCGGGATCGCGAGCTTGACCCAAAAGACCGTATCGCCCGTCGGCGGCATGCCCGCATTGGCCGCATGGTCGTCCGACGGGCGGAAGAGGTTCTCGCCGTCGGCGACCACCTGCTCGGGCGACAAGGAGCCGCCGGGATCGACGAAGGTCGGCGCGCCGCGCCCGATGAACAGCGTTCCGGGCTCCTGCGCCGGCTGGCAGGCGGCGAGACCGACGAGCAGCACCAGCAGGGTCAGCGTGCGAAGAACCACCATACGCGCATTATCTGCCTTCCCGACCTGCAGTTGACCCCGAACTTAGCGCTCGCCGGGCATTGTCGAGCGGATGGCGATCTCGAGGGCGTTCGCCAGCGCCTCGCGGTCACGCGGGTCGAGGATCTCCAGGGCTTCCGCGATGTTCTTCAGCGGATCGGTCGCCAGCAGCTCCTTGGCGCTGTCGGTGACGTCCAGCTGTTCCGCGCGGCCGCGGCCGATGGTCCCGACCTTGATCACCAGCCCCTTGGTCACGAGCGTGCGCACCGTACGGGCGACGGCTCCTGACGCCAGTCCCTGGAAACGCGCGAGATCGATCGCTGTCCGCAGTTGCGGCGGCGCCCCGTTCAGATAGCGCAGGGCCGCCCACTGAGCAGGAAACAAGTCAGAGGCATAGCCTTGCGAATGTATACGCCGTGCAACCTGCTCCAGCAGGCTAGCGAGAGCCGCGGCGGGGATCATCTCTGCGGACAACGTGTTATCACCATTCCGTGATGGGAACTGATAGCGAGCTAACAGCTATCTCCTCATGGTAGCAACCGCGCCTCGGTGGAAAATTGGACAAGCGCGGTCATGCTTTACTCTCATAACGCGAGTAAAGTTGCTGCACAGCTATGCAGACGCCTCATATAAGGCTCAACTTCGCGGCTTCACCCCACATTCCGCGGCTTGCAAATGCAATCGTCTGAGGATTTCACAGGATTGTCGACCTCGTCCCGCCCCCGAACGCCGCAGCAGCTAGCAGCTCTGTGAATTTTTGCATAGGGCGTGACAGTACTTCGTCCCGTCTCCCTGTCTCGATCACTCTCCCGTCTTTCATGACCGCGATGCGATCGGCCACCGCTGCCACGGCCGCGAGATCATGTGCGATGAACAGGATGGCGAGATCTTCGGTCTCCTGAAGGTCGATCAGGAGGTTGAGGATCTGCGCCTGCACCGACGGGTCGAGCGATGCAACCGCCTCGTCCGCAACCAGGAGTTTGGGACGGCATATGATCGCCCGGGCGATCGCGATCCTCTGACGCTGCCCGCCGGAGAACTCGTGCGGGAACCGATCGAGCGCATCTTCGCCAAGACCGACCGCACCGAGCACTTCGATCGAGCGCTGCCGCTTTTGCTCGCGCGTCCAGCCGTCGAGGAGATGCAGCGGCTCGGCGACGATCCGCGCGACACGCTGGCGTGGATCGAGCGAGCCGTAGGGATCCTGAAACACCATCTGCACGTCGCGGCGCAGCCGACGCAGGGCCGTCCCGCGTGCGGCGTGAATGTCGTGGCCCTGCAACAGCACCGAGCCCGAAGACGGCGACCCGAGGCCGAGGATCAGGCGCGCCAGGGTCGACTTTCCGCTGCCGCTCTCCCCGACCAGGCCGAGGACCTCGCCGCGCTCGAGGGTGAGCGACACGTCGTCGAGCGCCTGGATCTCCGGCGCCCCTCGAACGCCGGCGTAGCGGCGCGAGACGGCCCGCACTTCGAGCAGCGGCGGTGTCATGCGCTCGTCCCCGCAGGCACGGCCCGGATGCAGCGCACGCCGCGCCCCGCGAGCTCGCGCCAATCCGGCTCCCGCGGCGTGCAGGCCTCGATCCGGCAGGCGCAGCGGTCGGCAAATCGGCAACCGGTCGGCAGGTCGCCCAGAGCGGGGATCTGGCCGTCGATCGCCGCAAGCCGCGGGCGCGGGCCATGTCCGCCGACGACATCCGGCCGCCGCGGCAGCGCCGCGATCAGCGCCCGCGTGTACGGGTTGAGCGGCGCGCCCAGAACATCGGCCGTCGGCCCATCCTCGAAGCGCGTTCCGGCGTAGAGCACCAGCACCCGGTCGCTCGCCCGGGCGACCGCGCGCAGATCGTGGCTGACGAGGAGAAGGCTCATGCCCTCCTCCTCGACGAGCCCGGCGACGAGGTCGAGCATGTCGTCGCGGAGCGTTGCATCGAGCGCCGTGGTCGGCTCGTCGGCGATCAGGAGGTCGGGCGACTGCGCGAGCGCCATCGCAATCATCACCCGCTGCCTCTGGCCGCCCGACAGCTGATGCGCATAGGCGTCGGCGCGGCGGGCCGCGTCGGGCAGTCGCACCCGCTCGAGCAGCGCGATCGCCCGCGCCCGCGCTTCGCTCCGCCGCCACAGTCCGATGCGCAGCGGGCCCTCGGCGATCTGGGCGACGATCGGCATCGCCGGGTTGAGCGCGCTCATCGGTTCCTGGAAGATCATCGCGATGCGCCGCCCCCGCAGGCGCGCGCGCTTGTATTCGGGCAGACCGAGGAGCTCGCGGTCGTCGAAGCGAATGCTGCCGCTCAGTCCCGCCATCTCCGGTTCGAGGCCGATCAGCGCGAGGGCCAGCATCGTCTTGCCGGAGCCCGATTCGCCGACGATGCCGAGCCGCTCGCCCCGGCCGAGGGAGAAGCCGATGTCGGCGAGCACCGGCAAGCGGCGGCCATCCGCCATCGGCAGGGTCAGCGAAAGGTTCGACACCTGCAGAAGCGCGCTCACGTGCGCCCCCGCAGCCGTGGATCGAACCGATCGCGCAGACCGTCACCGAGAAGATTGAGGCCGAGCACCGCGAGCGCGACGGCAGCGCCGGGCGCGATCGCGAGCCAGGGTGCGAGTTGGACATAGGTGCGCGCGTCGGCCAGCATCCGACCCCAGCTCGGCGCCGGCGGCGTCGGCCCGAGACCGAGAAAGCTGAGGCCGGCCTCCGCCAGGATCGCCAGGCCGAGCTGCAGCGTCGCCTGCACGAGCAGGTCGCCCGCGATGTTCGGCAAGACGTGCTCGGCGGCGATCCGCGCTGCGCCCTTGCCGGCGCAGCGGGCGGCGAGGATGTAGTCGAGTGCCAGGATGCGAGCGCCGGAGGCGCGGGCGACGCGGGCGAAGACCGGCACCATGAAGGCGGCGATGGCGACGACCGCCGTCGGCCGTCCCGGTCCGAGGACGACGCCGAGCAGCATCGCAGAGAGGATCGGCGGAAACGCGAAGAGCACGTCGCAGCCGCGCATCGTCAGCGTCTCCGTCCAGCCGCCACGGATCGCCGCGAGCAGCCCCGTCACGGTGCCGAGCGTGCCACCGAGCGCCACCGCGGCCGCCGCGATGGCGAAGGAGTTGGCGGCGCCGGCCATCAGCAGGGAAAAGACGTCGCGGCCGAGCTGGTCGGTGCCGAGCAGACCGGACGACAGCGGCGGCTGCAGCTTGAGGAGGATGCGGATGCCGCTCGTCGGCTGCGGCGTCCAGACCAGCGAGACGAGCGCCAGGACGACGAGCAGGATTGTCAGGACGGCGCCCGCGACGAGGCGCTTCGGAACAGAACGCCGACGCGGCGTGCGCACTCGGTCCAGCGCCGTCACGACGCCGCCCGAAGACGGGGGTCGAACCGCAGATAGGCGAGATCGACGAGGAAGTTCACGACAACGACGAGCGCGGTGAAGCAGAGCACGGTGCCCTGCACCACAACCGCGTCGCGCTGCAGCAGCGCCTGGTAGACCAGCCGGCCGAGCCCCGGCAGATCGAAGACGTTCTCGACGAGCACGGCACCGGCCACCAGGAAGGAAAACTGCAGGCCGAGGATCGTCAGGATCGGCACCATGGCGTTGGGCAGCGCATGGCGCAGCAAAGCTTCGCGGCGGGTGAGGCCCTTGGCGCGGGCGGTGCGGACGAAATCCTCGGCGAGCGTGTCGAGCAGCGCCGCCCGGGTGACGCGGGTGAGCACCGCCGCCTGCGGCAGCGCCAGCGCGACGGTCGGCAGCACGAGCGCCGACAGCGCCGGCCCGAGGCCGGCGGACCAGCCGGGAAATCCGCCGGACGGCAGCCAGTGCAGTTCGCTGGCGAAGACCAGCACAAGGAGGAGACCGATCCAGAAATTCGGCAGCGCCAGCCCCAGCTGCGCGAACAGTCCGGCCACCGCGTCCGCCCGCCGGCCCCGGCGCGCTGCCGAGACGAGGCCGAGTGGCAGCGCGATCAGGATCGACAGGAGGATGGCGAGCCCCGCGAGCGGCAGCGTTACCGCCGCGCGGTCGCGGATCAGCTCCGCGACCGGCGTGCCGTAGGTGATCGAGGTGCCGAAATCGCCGGTCAGGACGCCGCCGAGCCACACCACGAAGCGGACGGGAAGCGGACGGTCGAGCCCCATGGCCTCGCGCATCGCCGCCAGTGTGTCCGGTCGGGCCGAAGTCCCGAGCATCACCGCTGCAGGATCGCCCGGCAGGAGATTCATCACCAGGAAGAGCAGCAGCGAGACCGCAAGCAGCGTCAGGAGGAGGCCGATGAGGCGACGCAACAGCATGTCGATGGACTTTCCACCCGGAATAGACGCTTTGCCGAGAACCCCCGCTCAATCGTCCCAGCGCACCTCGGTCAGGTCGTTCGACGGGATCGGCTCGTTCGCCCAAAGACCCTTCAGCCCGGCCTTCCAGACCCCCAGCTTCGGCATCACGAAGAGATACAGCGCCGGCACGTCGTCGGCGAGCATCCGCTGCGCCTCGCCATAGAGTTCGAGGCGCCGCGCCGTGTCGGTGGCGGCCTCAGCCTCGCCCAGCACCCGGTCGAACTGCGGGTTGCGGTAGCCGAAATAGTAGTCCGGCCGGGCATAGATGCCGATGTCGAGCGGTTCGGCATGGGCGACGATCGTCATGTCGAAGTCGTGACGCTTGAACACTTCGTCGATCCACTTGGCCGGGAACTCGGTCGGCACGATGGTGAGGCGCACGCCGACCTCGGCGAGGAGCGCCTGCAGCACCTCGGCCGAGCGCGTGGCGTAGGTCATCTGCGGCACCTTGATCGTCAGATCGAGGCCGTCCGCATGGCCGGCTTCGGCGAGAAGCGCGCGCGCCTTCGCCGGATCGTAGGCAAGCCGGCCCGTGAGGTCGACATAGCCCGGATCGTTGGGCGTGTAGTGGCTGCCGATCGGCGTGCCGAAGCCCGACCAGGCCCCCTCGATCACCACCTGGCGGTCGATCGCCATCATCAGCGCCTGGCGCACCCTGACGTCGTCGAGCGGTGGCTTGCGCAGGTTGAGGCCGGCCACGACCTTGAGCTCTGTGTCGCCGACCACCGTCTCCAGCCGCGGATCGTCCTTGAACGAGGCGAAGAGCTCGGGGGCGCCGAATTCCGGCACGGCGTCGACCTCGCCGGATTGGACGGCGGCGGCCTGCGCCTGCGCATCCGCGATGAAGCGGAACGTCGCGCTCGACAGCTGCGGGCGACGGGCAGCATCCCAGTACGCCTCGTTGCGCTTCAAGTCGACGCTGACGCCCTGCCGCCAGCCATCGAAGACGAAGGGCCCGGTGCCGATCGGGTGGGTGCGGTCGTCTTCGGCGCTCGACGGCTCGAGCATCACGGCCGTCGGCCAGCCGAGCCAGTAGAGAAGGTTGCCGGTCGGCTGCTTCAGGGAGAGCACCAGCGTCTGCGCATCGGGTGCCTCGATCCGCTCGATCGTCTCGAAGAACTGCTTCTGCGGGTTGGTCGACTTCTCGCCGCGCGCCCGGTCGAGCGTGAACTTCGCGGTGGCGGCATCGAAGGCGACGCCGTTGTGGAAGCGAACGCCACTGCGCAGGTGGAAGGTGTAGGTCTTGCCGTCGGTGGCGATGTCCCAGGCTTCCGCCAGCTGCGGACGGACCTTGCCGTCCCTGTCGATGCGGGTGAGCCCCTCGAAGACGTTCTGCCAGGTCACCTGCCCGATCGCCGCCGGCGCCGCGATGGTCGGGTCGAGACCCGCGGGCTCAATGCCCATCGCGATGACGACGCCATCTTTCGCCGCCGCGCCCGCCGTCGAGAGCGCCAGCACTGCGAATGCCGCGGCAAGGAGCGTCGGCAAGCGGCGGCGGCGTATCGGCTGCATCGGGCGGTCCTTTCGCTTCCCCGGCCAGGGCGGCCGGAGCCAAGTGCGGCGAAGACCTCGCTCGCACGAGCGTGCGCATGATGTCGAGCCCGTTCCGCAAACTCCACCGCAGGACGGGCCTGCGCGGCAGCCTTGCGCGGATGGAAACCCTCTCGCGACTTTTGCCCTCCCGATCCGGCGCGAAATGCCTTAAGGAGGCGGAACGCTCGCATCGATGCCGGACCCTCTGGCCGCACCGAGCCCGCTTTTTCGAACATGCCCGACGCGCGCCATTCGGCTGCGCGCGCGACCATCCCGAGAGTTCCAATGCCCTTTCCGATCCCCACCGGACCGCTGGCCCGCGCTTTGGCCGCCCGGTCCTATTCCGACCCCACTCCGGTGCAGGCCGCCGTCCTCGAACCCACGGCGGACGGGCGCGATCTCATCGTCTCGGCCCAGACCGGCTCGGGCAAGACGGTCGCCTACGGCCTTGCGATCGGCGACACGCTGCTCGGCGGCGCTGAGACGCTGGGGCGCGCGGGCGAACCGCTCGGCCTCGTGATCGCGCCGACCCGCGAGCTCGCGCTGCAGGTCCACCGCGAGCTGTCCTGGCTCTATGGCGAGGCCGGCGCGCGCATCGTCACCTGCGTCGGCGGCATGGACCCGCGCGCCGAGATGCGCCAGCTCAACGACGGCGCCCATATCGTCGTCGGCACGCCCGGCCGCCTGCGCGATCATCTGGAGCGCGGCCGGCTGATGCTCGGCGGGCTGAAGGCCCTCGTGCTCGACGAGGCCGACGAGATGCTCAATCTCGGCTTCCGCGAGGATCTCGAATTCATCCTCGATGCCACCTCCACGGAGCGCCGCACCCTCCTCTTCTCGGCGACGCTGCCCAAGCCCATCATCGCGATGGCCAAGCGCTACCAGAAGGACGCGCTGCGGCTCGAGATCGCCGGCGACACCGACGGCCACGCCGATATCGAATACCGTGCGGTGCGGATCGCGCCGAACGAGGCCGAACTCGCGGTGGTCAACGTCCTGCGCTACTTCGAGGCGCCGAGCGCCATCGTGTTCTGCAACACCCGCGAGGCGGTCCGTCACCTCGCCGCGGTGCTGCTCGAACGCGGCTTCTCGTCGGTCACGCTGTCGGGCGAACTCGGCCAGAACGAGCGCAACCGGACCATGCAGCTCCTGCGCGACGGCCAGGCACGGGTGTGCGTCGCCACCGACGTCGCCGCGCGCGGCATCGACATCCCCAATCTCGGCCTCGTCGTCCATGCCGACCTGCCGCACGACGCCGAGACGCTGCAGCACCGCAGCGGGCGCACCGGGCGCGCCGGACGCAAGGGCGTCTCGGTGCTGCTCGTGTCGCTGTCGCGGCGCCGCAAGGCCGAGCACCTCTTCGCGCAGGCCGGCGTCCAGCCGATCTGGGGCGGCGCCCCTTCACCGGACGAGATCCGCAAGCGCGACGAGGAGCGGCTGCTCGCCGATCCGCTGCTGACAGCCCCCTCGGGCGAGGACGACAGGAGCATGGCCGAGGCCCTCCTGAAGCAGCATTCGCCGGAAGAGATCGCGGCGGCGCTCGCGCGCTTCCACCGCGCCCGACTGCCGGCGCCGGAGGACGTGTTCGATCCCGGCCCGCCGCGCGACCACGACCGCGGCCCGCGCGACTATGCCGACGGGCGCGGGCGCAAGCCGCGCGAGCGCGAGGAGCACGTGCGCGGCGGCCCGACCGTGTGGTTCCGCCTGGATGTCGGGCGCAAGAACAATGCCGATCCGAAGTGGATCCTGCCGCTGCTCTGCCGGCGCGGCAACATCTCGCGCGGCGAGATCGGCGCGATCCGCATCTTCGACAACGAGACCAAGTTCGAGATCGCCGAGGCGTCGGCCAAGCGCTTCCTGCAGTCGGCGGCCCGCGACGACGAGGAGGACATCGCCATCAGCGAACTCGGCGCCGGCGGCAAGCCGGCGGCGGGGGAGCGGCCGGCGCGGGGCGCGCCCTTCAAGCGCGGCAAGCCCAGGAAGCCGGGCGGATTCAAGGACAAGAAGCGGGCGCGGTAGGCCGCGCCGTCGGCCGCCGCGGCGCGTTCAGGCGCTTGCGCGACCAACGGAAACGGTCGGAACTGTCATCGAGGCTGACGACTTGCGGGTGCGACACCCCTCAAGGAAGGCATGCACGATGACCGTCGATCCGACCACTGCCCATCCGCAGCCGCCGCAGCGCGAGCAGCAGCAGTCCATGCCCGGCACCACCGGCGCGATGGACCCCAAACCCGATCACGGGGAGGCGAGCTACAAGGGCTCGGGCCGGCTCGCCGGCCGGGCCGCGCTGATCACCGGCGCCGACTCCGGCATCGGCCGCGCCGTGGCGATCGCCTTCGCCCGTGAGGGCGCCGACGTGCTCATCGCCTATCTCAGCGAGCACGAAGACGCGAAGGAGACGGCCCGGTGGGTCGAGGAGGCCGGCCGCAAGGCGGTGGTGGTCTCGGGCGACATCAAGGACTCCGGCTTCTGCACCAGCCTGGTCGAGCGTGCCGTGTCCGAGTTCGGCAGGCTCGACGTCCTCGTCAACAACGCGGCCCACCAGCGCACGCTCAAGCGGATCGAGGACATCACCGATGAGGAGTGGGACACGACCTTCCGCACCAACATCTACAGTCAGTTCTATCTCTGCCGGGCGGCGATCCCGAAGATGAAGGCGGGCTCGACGATCATCAACACGACCTCGATCAACGCCAAGAACCCGGTGCCGACCCTCCTGCCCTACGCGACCACCAAGGGGGCCATCGCCAACTTCACCGCCGGGCTCGCCGGTCTCGTCGCCGACAAGGGCATCCGGGTGAACGCCGTCGCGCCGGGCCCGATCTGGACGCCGCTGATTCCCTCGACGATGCCGGCCGAGAAGGTGGCAAACTTCGGCGCCGAGACGCCGCTCGGCCGGGCGGGCCAGCCGGCCGAGCTCGCGCCCGCCTATGTCCTCCTCGCCTCGGACGAGTCGAGCTACATGACCGGCGCCGTCCTTCCGGTGACCGGCGGGCGGCCCATGCTCTGACCGCGCGACGCAGGTGAGAGCTGATCGGTCTTGACGCCGCCGACCCGCCCCGGCTTATCCCGGGGCGGATCAAGGAACAGCCGTCATGCCGCAGTCCATGTCTCGCGACGCTCTCGTCGACAGGATCGCTCGATCGGCTGGCGAACGACGCATCGTCGTCGCCATCGCCGGCTCGCCCGGATCCGGCAAGAGCACCCTCGCGGAGTGGCTGCGCGACCGGCTGAACGCCGAGGTGGCCGGCCGTGCCGAGATTCTGCCGATGGACGGTTTCCACTACGACGATGCCATTCTGAACGCGCGCGGCCACCGGCCCCGCAAAGGCGCCCCGCACACCTTCGACGTCGACGGCCTCGCCGTCACCCTCGACCGGCTACGGGCCGACGACGGCCGCGAGGTGGCCGTGCCGGTCTTCGACCGGAAGATCGAGATCGCCCGCGCGGGCGCACGGATCATCGGACCATCGGCCCGGATCCTTCTCGTGGAGGGGAACTATCTCCTGCTCGACGATCCGCGCTGGATCGCGCTTCGCCCTCGCTTCGACCTGACGGCGATGCTGGACGTGCCGGAAGCGGTGCTGCGCGAGCGCCTGACCCGCCGCTGGATCGACCTCGGCCTGTCCGGCGACGCGCTGGCCGCAAAGCTCGACGGCAACGACTTCCCCAACATGCGGCTGGTGCTGACGCAGAGCCGGCCGGCCGATCATCTCGTCTTCAACGGCTGAGCCGCCGCCGGTCGCTCGCTCAGAGCTGCTCCTCCAGCAGAGAGACGATCGCCCGCCGCTCGCGGCGCGAGCGGATCTGCGTCGTGCCGACGTCGAGGGGCCTGACCACCGTCCGCTCCATCTCGTTGCGTGTGATCTCGAAGCCGCGCCGGGCGCCGATCGGAAGCTCCTCCGACCCATAGGCCGCGATCACCTGCAGCTCCAGGCGGACGGGCAGCAGGCGCTCCAGCTGGTCGAGCGCGGTGTCGTCGCCGGTGGCATTGCTCACCACGTGCCGGATCACCCCGCGCAGCGAGCCCATGTCGCGCATGTGGCCGGCCAGGAGCGGGCCCTGCCGGCTCCACAGGTTGAGATCGGTGGGTGACGGCCACTCCTCGATGCCCTCGAGCTCCGTCACCGGCAGCATCCAGCGATCGTCCTCGCGCTCCACCGCCGCAATCATCGTCTGCACATAGATCGCATCCGAACTCATGTTGCTGACGATGCAGTGGGTGTCGAGGCCGCGGCCCGAGCCGAGATTGATGATGATCTTCGGCCGCGTCTGCCGGCGGAAGTTCACGACGAACACCTGCAGATAGGCGATCCAGATGACCAGCATGCCGATGTTGGTCAGCACCGACAGCAGCTCGTGATTGCTCCGAAGCCATTGCAGCATCTGTCCTCCTCCCTTGGGTTGCCGGCCGGTCTGTGGTCGCCTTGCAAAGCAGAGTGTGGCCTTCTCGTGGCAATGCCCTACCATGAGGAACGCACCATCAACCTCACGGGAGATCATAAGTCTTGAGTATCGAAGCCGACCAACCACCCGCTCCTTCCGTCTCGGACTACGAGATCGGGCAGGACAACGTACAGAAATTCGGGTTGGACGTGCACAATCCGGTCTTTGCCATCTCTTCCGCACTTGTTGTCCTGTTCGTGCTGATCGCGCTGGCGCTGCCCGGTCAATCGGAAGATTTCTTCGGCTGGCTGCGGCCGACCCTCACCGCGCAGTTCGACTGGCTGTTCCTGATTGCCGCGGACATCTTCGTCCTCTTCTGCCTTCTCCTAATCGTCACGCCGTTCGGCAACCTGCGGCTTGGAGGCAAGGAGGCCCGGCCCGACTACGGCTATGTCGGCTGGTTCTCCATGCTGTTCGCCGCGGGCATGGGGATCGGCCTGATGTTCTACGGCGTCTCCGAGCCGATGACCCATTTCGACAGCTCGCTGGCCGCCAATGCCGGCACGGCCGAAAGCTGGGCCCCGCTCGCGGGCGCGGCCGGCGACGAGCTGGGCGCACGGCGGCTGGCGATGGCCGCGACGATCTTCCACTGGGGCCTCCACCCCTGGGCGATCTATGCAGTGGTCGGTCTCGCGCTCGCCTTCTTCAGCTACAACTGGGGCCTGCCCCTGACGATCCGCTCGGCCTTCTACCCGCTGCTCGGCGAGCGCGTGTGGGGCTGGCCCGGCCATCTCGTCGACTGTCTCGCGGTCTTTGCGACCCTGTTCGGCCTCGCAACCTCGCTGGGGCTCGGCGCCGAGCAGGCGATCACCGGGCTGAACTTCCTGTTCGGCATTCCCGACACGATGCTGAGCCGGGTCATCCTGATCTGCATCATCACCTCGATCGCGCTCGGATCGGTGGTGGCGGGGCTTGATTCGGGCGTGAAGCGGCTGTCCGAGCTGAACATGGGGCTTGCCCTGCTGCTCCTCGCCTTCGTCTTCCTGGTCGGGCCGACGCTGGTGCTGCTGCGCGGCTTTGCCGGCAACACCGTCGCGTACCTGCAGGACGTGATCCCGCTGTCGAACCCGTTCGGTCGCGACGACTTCAACTTCCGCACCGGCTGGACGACGTTCTACTGGGCCTGGTGGATGTCCTGGTCGCCCTTCGTCGGCATGTTCATCGCCCGCGTCTCCCGCGGCCGGACGGTGCGCGAGTTCGTCACGTGCGTCCTGATCGTGCCGACGGTCGTCTCGATCATCTGGATGACGGTCTTCGGGGGCACGGCGCTGACCGAGACACTGGCCGGCTATACCGGCATCACCGATGCCGACCTGCCGCTGAAGCTGTTCGAGATGCTGAGCCAGCTGCCGCTGACGGCGATCACCTCCTTCATCGGCATCGTCCTGGTGATCGTCTTCTTCGTCACCTCGTCCGATTCGGGCTCGCTGGTGATCGACACGATCACCGCCGGCGGCAAGGTGGACGCGCCGGTGCCGCAGCGCGTCTTCTGGGCCTGCTTCGAGGGACTGGTGGCGATCGCGCTGCTGCTCGGCGGCGGCCTCGCTTCGCTTCAGGCGGCGGCGATCGCGACAGGCTTCCCTTTCGCGTTGATCCTGCTCGGGCTGTGCTGGAGCCTGTTCATCGGGTTGCGACGCGAGCGCAAGGCGCCGTTCCTGGAGACGACGGCGGCTGATGTCGCACCCTGACCATACTGCCAATTAAACATGATGCGCCGCGTCGATCCTTAGGGTAGACGCGGCTCCCCGTCCCACTGACGAGTGTGTCACACACCGCCGTCGGCCGGCTCTCGACTTCCGAGTGAGCGGGGCTCGTTTGCCGCCTCCGGCAGGCTCACGCGCTGTCATCGCCGGCAAACAACGGCACGGCCCCGGGCGTTACGCCCAGAGCTTCTAGTTAGCCTGACGAGCAATCCACAATGTGTGCTCCCGTGAGAAAGCAGTCTCCGCCTCGTTGACGAAATCGGAGAACGTACTCACGTCTTCGGAATGCTCGAGTATGATGTTGATCATGCCGATTTCTTGGGACGTAACGGAATACGCGACTGCAAGCTCATTAAATTTTTTGATCTGTATCCAACCGACGATGGAGGTCGCGGCTACGATCAGCGGATCGATCGGCCATAGACTGATTTGAGGATGTAAAATTCTGGCGACGGAGAAGCCTGCCGCCGCGATGTAGCTGACAACGCTCGCAATGACCCAGCGCCGCGACATCGTTCTGTTCCATGCGGCCTTTCGCGAGTACCATATCCGTTGGTCATTGACGCGGTGCTGGTGATAGAATGCCTTTCGCTCCGGCAATGGAAGTGAGCGCAAGCGCCTCATTTCATCCGTGATCTGGCTTTCAGCAGACCAGTATGCGTCGATCCTTGCTGCGGCTTCCTTGTTCGATTCGAATGTCCTCTCGAGGTTCTCCTTGAACTCGTTTCTCGCCTTGGCCTCATTATCCTCGCCAAAGGGAAATGCACACATGGAATACCGCCAGGTCAGCGTCTTCACGCTCTCAGCGAGCGCACGACACTTGTACCAATCCTGCTCAGGTTTCGAAATTGAACGAGTCAGAAGAACGGCGGCAGAAAGGCCCAGCACAGCCGTCGCAATCGCATAGACGATAGAGGATGAAAACACGGACAGCGACAGAAGGGAGGCCGCCAACAGGAGGGCGTATTCGGACTTTATAAGCGCAAGGTAATTGCGCTGATACTTATTCGAAGCTGCGTCGGCACTACGGTATAAAGCGGGGTATTGATCATCCCTCATTCTCGCCTCCAGCCGCCAAGCTCAGATCCCGAGATCAGACCGTAACTATAGCACATCGAATTCGAATGATTCGCCTTACGGGATGTCGTTGCGGCCCGGGTCGTCGACATGCGAAAACAACTGCGAAAGCGGCAGGCTTCATACCGGCGAGGGTTCGAAAGCACTGCTCTGGATGCGAGCCGGCCAGCTCGCGTGGCGATCGAGCGGTGCGCCTGCGCCGGAAGCGACCGGCAGGTTGGTTCATCGGCGCGGCGGTCCCAGATACCTGGAACGACCAATCGGCATCCGAAGGTTCCTCGTTTGTCGAAAGCCGGGGTGCGACATCGGGCCACCCGGACGACATTCGGCGTATGTCGGAGACTCGACGATCGTCAGAAGCAGCACGGCTCGCCGCCGAGATCGAACCTTGGTCAAGGTCAAATCCGGCGGCGCTTGATTTCACCGAGCCGGCAGAACCGGCCGGCGGCTGCTTCCGGCGCAAGGCAGATCGCTCCCCCGCCATGCGGGTGACGCCCCCATACCGAAACCGGTTCGCATTTGAAGGCGCGCCGTCAGCTGCCGAACCTAAAACGAAAGGGCCCAGCGATGATCGCTGCGCCCTTGATCTTTCGGTAAATTTGAATGGTGGGCGTGACAGGGATTGAACCTGTGACCCCTACGATGTCAACGTAGTGCTCTCCCGCTGAGCTACACGCCCATCCAGTGCGGCGGCATAGACCACAGAGGCGGTCGGCCCGTCAATAGCCAAAAGCGGCTGACTCGACACTTCGCTCCCGCCGCCGACGAAACTCTCAGGCGGCCTCTTCGAGCATCTTGCCGACCTCGTCCACCAGCTCGCGCAAATGGAAGGGCTTCGACAGGATCTTGGCGTCCTTGGGAGCCTTCGAGTCGGGGTTCAGCGCAACCGCGGCGAAGCCGGTGATGAACATCACCTTGAGGTCGGGATCGAGTTCGGTCGCGCGGCGCGCCAGCTCGATGCCATCCATCTCCGGCATCACGATGTCGGTGAGCAGCAGCGAGAACGGCTCCTCACGCAGCCGCTCGTAGGCGCTGCCGCCGTTGTCGAAGGCGGTCACCTCGTAACCGGCCTTCTCCAGCGCCTTCGCCAGGAAGCGGCGCATGTCGTTGTCGTCTTCAGCGAGCAGGATCTTTGACATTCACGTTAACCCGAAGTGCCGGAGGCAACGCACCCGGCCTATGCTACGTTCAAAGGATGACAGTGTTTTAGCAGATTGGGTAATGTTTTCCCAAGAGTTTGAGCACGCGCGTTTCCAGGGAGTTCCCATCGTTGACCGACAACGTCGCCGGATCGATCGGGTACCGCTCTGATCCACCCCCGAGCTTCGAGACCGCTGCCGGACCGTGCCCGGCCTTCGAAGTTCTGAGTCCGCCACGCCCGACCGCTCCCTTCGTCTTCTCGTCCCCGCACAGCGGCCGAGCCTATCCGCTTGAATTCCTTCAGGCATCCCGGCTCGGCAGCGAAGCGATCCGCCGCTCCGAGGACCTCTTCGTCGATCAGCTGTTCGACTTCGTGCCCGCCCTCGGCGCGCCGTTGCTCCACGCCCGCTTTCCCCGCGCCTTCCTCGATCTCAACCGCGAGCCGTTCGAACTCGACCCGCGCATGTTCGCAGAAGAGCTTCCATCATTCGTAAATACGAGTTCCGTGCGCGTCGCCGGCGGTCTCGGCACGATCCCCAGGATCGTCGCCGAGCGGGAGGACATCTACCGGTCCAAGCTCACCGTGGCGGAGGGCCTCGAGCGAATCGAGCGCTACTATGTGCCCTATCACGACACCCTGTCGCGGCTCCTGCGCGACACCCAGGCGCGATTCGGCCTCGCCATCCTGATCGACTGCCATTCGATGCCTTCGACGGTGCGCACCCTGCCCGGCGGCCGCCGGCCCGACATCGTGCTCGGTGACAGGTTCGGCACGAGTGCGTCGAGCCGCATCGTCGGGCTCTTCGCCGGTCACCTCGCCGAGCGCGGCTACGACGTGGCGCTGAACAAGCCCTATGCCGGCGGCTACATCACCGAGCGCTACGGCCGCCCTGCGGCCGGCCTCCACTGCATTCAGATCGAGATCAACCGCGGCCTCTATGCCGACGAGCGGCGGTTCGTGCCGCACGAGGGCCTGGCGGAGCTGCGTCGGCGGCTGAGCGAGGTGGTGGCCAAGCTGGTGATGGACGTCACGATCGAGTGGGAGCGCCCCGCCGCGGCCGAATGACGGCAGACACGCGAAACAGCCGGTGACGCACAAAAAAACCGCGCTGCCGGGCAGCGCGGTCTAAGTCTAGGGAGGAAACGCCCAAGAAGGGCAGCAGCAGATCGCTCCGCTGCAATGCAAAACCTATGGTGCGGTGCATCAGCTGTCAACGGCCTCTCGCCGCTGGTCTTTCACCACGCCCCGGATGGGCCCCCGAGAGGTTGCGGTTCCCCCGCCCGGTCCCTAAGCCAGCGGAGGTTTCTGTCCGAACTGCCGGAGTTCCCCCCGCGATGACCGCGCTGCCGACGCTCGACTTTCTCATCGATCTCACCGAGGCGGCCGCAGCGGAGACGCTCCCACGGTTCCGCCTGCCGCTCGACGTCGACAACAAGCGGCCGGCCGACTTCGATCCCGTGACCGAGGCGGACCGGGCCGCCGAGCGCGCGATTCGCACGCTGATCGAGCGCACCCATCCCGATCACGCTATCCTGGGCGAGGAGTACGGCGCCAGCGGCGCCGGCGACCGCTGCTGGGTGATCGACCCGATCGACGGCACCCGCGCCTTCATCTCGGGATTGCCGCTCTGGGGCACGCTGATCGGCTTCACGGTCGGGGGAGTCGCTCGGGCGGGGATCATGCACCAGCCTTTCACCGGCGAACGCTTCTTCGCCGACGACAGCGGCGCCTATGCCGAGGGACCGGGCGAGCGGCATCGCCTGGCAGTGCGTCAAACCCGCTCGCTCGACGCGGCGACGCTCTTCACCACCACGCCCCGCCTGTTCACCGGAGCGCTCGCAGAGCCCTACGAACGTCTGGAACGACGCGTCAGGCTCGCCCGCTACGGCGCCGACTGCTACGCCTTCGCGATGCTGGCGGCCGGACAGATCGACCTCGTCGTCGAAGCCGGACTGCAGCCCTACGACATCGTGGCGCTGATCCCGATCATCGAACAGGCCGGCGGCGTGGTGCGCCGGATCGACGGTTCGCGGGCAGAGACGGGCGGCGACATCATCGCCGCCGCGACACCGGACCTATGGGAGGAGGCTGCCGCCTTTTTCCGCCGAGCCGACCCCCTCGAGCGCTGATCCGTCGAGCGGCAGGACCGACCCGACGAAGCTCTCGAAGGCGGAGAGGAACGGCTCGCGATAGCGGTCGGCCTCCTGCAGGAGCTCGTGGCGGGCGCCGGGAATCACCAGGTGATGGCCCGAGCGCATCCGCCATGCGAGCCGCTCGGTGGCATGAGAGGACACCACCGTGTCGGCGCCCGCGGTGACGAGCAGCGTGGGGATGCGCAGCGCGCCGATCGTGTTCGAGTCGTCCATCTTGCGCATGGCGCCGAGCGCCGAGACGAGCCAGGCGAGCGTCGGGCTGCGCAGAAAGAGCTGCGGCGCCGTCTCCGCCAGCACCTGGTTGCGCTCGAAGCGGCGGCGGTCGGAGGTGAAGGGATTGTCCTCGAAGCGGAAGCGCCGCCCGCCCTGCGGCCACTTCTGCACCGCCATCGCGCCGAAGCCGCCCAGCCGCATCGCGGCCGCGCCGAAGTAGAGCGCGTTCGGGCCGACACGCTGCGGCGGCAGGGCGATGAGCGGCGCAGCGGCGACGATCCGTTCGATCCGGTTCACCAGCCGCGGCGCCGCCAGCAGCGCCACCAGGGCGCCCATGGAGTGAGCGAGGATCACGAAGGGACCGCGGCAGTCGGGCATGACGATGGCGTGCAGGAACGCCTCGAGGTCGCGCACATAGGCGCGGAAGCTGCGCACGTGGCCACGCGTCGGGTCGTCGTGAAGGCGCGCCGACTGGCCCTGGCCGCGCCAGTCGAAGGTCGCGACCATGAAGCCGCGGCGCGTCAGGTCGCCGATCGTCTCGAAATACTTCTCGATCGCGTCGTTGCGCCCGTGCAGCAGGATGACCGTACCCCGCGTCGTCGGCAGCTGGCTCGGACAGATCGCATAGCGCAGCCGCACCCGATCCGGAGTGCGGAAGCTCGCCGATCGGATCTGCGGCGGCGGCAGGTTGCCGTCGGTCTCGATCAGGCGGTCGGGGTGAAAGGGATCAAGCATGGTCCGGACGATTGACGGCGGCAGGCGGCGCGCGTTCGAAGCTCTAATGCCTTTCCGCGGGCCGGGAAAGCGCTGCGGCAGGACGTGGAGGCCGGGATAAGATGGACCGGAGACCTGGCAAGAGGTCTCCGGCCCGAGCGACCGCAGCGGAAGGGACGGGACGCTGCGGTCGTTTTTCGAAAACGCCGGCACCTGCGGCGGTGGAGGTGTGGCCTCCGTGTGGACGGTCCGCCGCATGTTGGGCCGTTCGTGACGATCGCCCTTGGAGCGATGGGTGGAGATTGGCAGAGGGCGGCTGAACGTCTTCGGAACTGACCGTTCATGCCCCGTTCATCGCTTGGACGGCTCGCGATCAGCGCTTTGCTCGTCCGCGCGCAGCTGCCGAAATCGTCTTGAAGCCGTCGGCGCGCGTCACCATTTCATGGCTGCGATCGCCAAACGGGATCGCTGGCCGCCGGATCGCCGTAAGGGAGCCTCAGCGGCCACACGCAAACACTGTTGCTTCTTCAGGAGAACAACCATGCGCCAGTATGATTTTGCCCCGCTCTACCGCTCCACCGTCGGCTTCGACCGGCTGTTCTCGATGCTGGACAACCTCGCCCAGCCGGAGACCCAGAGCTATCCGCCCTACAATATCGAGCGCACCGGCGAGAACGCCTACCGCATCACCATGGCGGTGGCCGGCTTTGCCGACAGCGAACTCTCGATCGAGTCGCGCGAGAACGTGCTGACCGTGAAGGGCGAGAAGACCGACGAGACGGAAGGCAAGAGCGAACTCTTGTATCGCGGCATCGCCGGGCGTGCCTTCGAGCGCCGCTTCCAGCTTGCCGAGTACGTCGAGGTGAAGGGCGCCAGCCTGCGCAACGGGCTGCTCCACATCGATCTCGTCCGGGTCATTCCGGAGGCGATGAAGCCCCGCAAGATCGAGATCGCTGCGGCGGACAACGCCAACGCGAAGCAGATCGAGGCGAACGCGGCCTGATCCGCCTCGAGCATCGATCCATCGGCGGCGCCCTTTCGGGCGCCGCTTTCGTTCAAGGCCGGCGGTGACGACCGGTCTCGCCGCGCCGGCGGCGGATCAGCCTTCGCCCTCGAAGCTCCCGGCAAAGTGCAGCACCAGCTGCCGCTCGTGCGGCCGGGCCCGGTGCTCGACGACGTAGAGCCCCTGCCAGGTGCCGAGCATCATGCGGCCCGCCTGCACCGGAATCGCGATGCTGGTCGCGGTGATCGCGGCCTTGACGTGCGCCGGCATGTCGTCCGGCCCCTCCACATCATGCCGATACGGTGCGTCCTGTGGCGCCAGCTGGTCCAGCGCGTCGAGAAGATCGTCCCGCACGTCCGGGTCGGCGTTCTCCTGGATGACCAGCGAGGCCGAGGTGTGCCGGATGAAGACGGTGAGCAGGCCGTCGCGCACCCGCAGGTCCCGCAGCCTTGCATTCATCTTGGCCGAGACGTCCTGCATGGAGCGCCCGCGCGTCTGGACGGTGAGGGTTTCGATCGCCTGCCGCATCCTGTCGTCCTCCCGCTGCCCGAGGTCCTGGCCGGGCGTCGCCCGCCCGGCGACTTCCAAGCGAGTTCGGGTTATAACGCCTTTGATCCGAGACGGAGAAGGATGCCGGCATGAGCAGTGCGCGCCTCACGTTGAGTCCGTCGGCCTTCGATCCGGACACTGTCGATCCAAGCCTGCGCGAGATGAACGACTGGATCGCCCGGACCCAGGCCGCGCTGCCCGATCCGTGGACGCTGCCGGTCGATCTCGTTCGCCAGGCGCGGCGTTCGGGCCGGGGCATCATGCCCGCGCTCGCTCTCGATCCGGCCGCCACCACCCGCACGATCGGGGCGCGCGACGGCCACCCGATCCCGCTGCGCCTGTTCCACCCCGCCAAGGGCCGTTCGGCCGGAACCTACCTGCACCTTCACGGCGGCGGCTGGATGTATGGTTCGGCCGACGAGAACGACCCCCGGCTGCGCCGGCTTGCCGACAACACCGGCCTCGACGTCGTCTCGGTCGACTACCGGCTGGCGCCGGAGCACCCGTTTCCCCTCGGGCCGAACGACTGCGAGGACGCCGCCCTTGCTCTCGCGACGGGCGGGATCGCAGGCGTCTCGCGCGGCTTTCTTGCGATTGGAGGCGAGTCGGCGGGGGCGCATCTGGCGGTGCTGACGCTGCTGCGGTTGCGGGACGATCATGGGCTGACGCCCTTCAGCGCTGCGAACCTCGTCGCCGGCTGCTTCGACCTCTCCCTGACGCCGAGCGTGCGCAATTTCGGGCCCGAGCGGCTGGTGCTGAACAGCAACGACGTGCTGCAGTTCGTCCGCCGCTTCCTGCCGGAGAGTTTCGACCGGACCAATCCCGAGGTGTCGCCGCTCTACGCCGATCTGACGGGACTGCCGCCGGCGCTCTTCACCTGCGGCACCCGCGACCTCCTCCTCGACGACACGCTGTTCATGTCGGCCCGGTGGTTCGCGGCCGGCAACGGCACCAACCTGTCGCTCTACAATGGCGGCGCGCACGTCTTCCAGATGTGGCCAGGCGACGTCGGCGACACCTCCCTCGGCGAAATGGAAGGGTGCCTGCGCAGCTTCATGCACCGTGCGGGATGAACGTTGGGAGCTTCGGGGCCAAGGCTCGGAACCGCGGCAAGCCGCGGGTCCCGGCCCGGGAACGAGCGAGACGCAGTCGCCGGTGCGCACGCTCCGCGCCTTCCCTTCCTCCGGTCGAAGCCGAAGTGCCGGCGCGGGCGCGCGTCAGGTGCGGTTCGGCGTCGGCTCGGCCGGGTCGCGCCGGTCCTCGTCCATCTCGCGGACGATGTCGCGGAACATCTGGAACACCTGCCGCGCCTGACCCAGGGACTTCTGGAAGTCCTCCTCGTCGCTCGTCGAGGCTCCCGTCGCCTGCAGCCGCTTCTCGAGGCCGGCGACGCGCGCTTCCAGCTGCGTCAGCCGCCGCTCCAGCCCGGGCAGCGAGGGTCCTGACCCGGCAGGGTTGCCGGGCCGAGCTCGATCGCCCTGCGGCGGCGAGGCCGTGTCCTCGGCCTCCGGAGCACTCGGATCTGCCGTCACGTCGCCGGGCGGCACCGCTGCACTGGCTCCGTCCTCCCCGCGCGCGCAGACCATGATCCCCGCCTGCGGCCGGCAGAGCGTGATCGCACCTGTCTCGGTGTCGAGCCGCGCGATGCCGCCCTCCACCGGCTGCATCTGGTAGCGCGCCGGCGGCACCGGCCGGTCGGCGAAGAGGTTTTCCTGTGCTCCCGCCGGGACGGCCAGGAAAAGCAGGGCCGGGAGCAGCGTTGCGGATCGCATGGCGGTGACACCTCTCTCTTACTGAAGTCCGGGCCCGTGAGGGTTAAGCGCTCACTGTGAACGCAGCAAGGCAGGTCGCGGCCGATTGACCGCCGTGCCCCCCTCTGGCAACTCCAGAGCATGAGCGAGTTCATCTACAAGATCGTCCCGCGCGACCTCTGGCAGGCAGCGGAACGTGCCGGCCACTTCGATGGCGCGCCGGTCGACCATGCCGACGGCTACATCCATTTCTCGACCGCGAGCCAGGCGCGCGAGACGGCGGCGAAGCACTTTGCCGGTATCGACGACCTGCTGCTGGTCGCGGTCGAGCCGGCCAGGCTCGGGGATGCGCTGAAGTGGGAGGTCTCGCGCGGCGGGGCGCTGTTCCCGCATCTCTATGCCCCGCTGCCGCTCGTCGACGTCGCGCGCGTCGAGCCCTTGCCGCTCGGGCCGGACGGCCTCCACCGCTTCCCGGACACGGTGCGATGAAGCGCGCCTACGCGCTGGCGCGGCCGCTCCTCTTCAAGCTCGAACCCGAACGCGCCCACCGCCTGTCGATCGAGGCGCTGAAGCACGGCCTCGTGCCGCGCCGGAACCTGCCGATCGACGCGCGGCTGCGCGTGTCGCTCGCCGGCATCAATTTCCCGAACCCGATCGGGCTCGCCGCCGGCTACGACAAGGACGCCGAGGTGCCCGACGCGGCGCTGCGCCTCGGCTTCGGCTTTGCCGAGGTCGGCACGATCACGCCGAAGCCGCAGGACGGCAATCCGCAGCCGCGGGTCTTCCGCCTCGAGAGCGAACGCGCCCTCATCAACCGCCTCGGCTTCAACAATGGCGGCGAAGCGGACGCGTTCGAGCGGATGCAGGCGCGGGTCCGCAAGCCGGGCATCGTCGGCGTCAATGTCGGCGCCAACAAGGAGACGAGCGACCGGATCGCCGACTATGTCAGCGGCATCAGCCTGTTCGAGCCGGTGGCGAGCTACCTGACGGTCAACATCTCCTCGCCCAACACGCCGGGGCTGCGCGACCTGCAGGCGGGCGATGCGCTGGACAAGCTGCTCGCGGCCCTCGTTGCCGCGCGCAACGGGCTTGCCGCCATCGCGGCGACGAAGCGCAAGCCGCTCTTCGTCAAGGTCGCCCCCGACCTCGACCTCCTGCAGATCCAGGAGATCGCCGCGGTGTGCAAGCGCCACAAGGCCGATGGGCTCATCGTCTCCAACACGACGCTCTCGCGCCCGCGCACGATGAAGGGCCACCCCCTCGCGGAGGAGACCGGCGGCCTGTCCGGCCGGCCCCTCTTCGCCCGCTCGACCTGGGCGCTCGCCGCCTTCCGCAGGGCAGTCGGACGCGACTTTCCGGTGATCGGCGTCGGCGGGGTCGACGGTCCCGAAGCCGCGATCGCCAAGTTCGAGGCCGGCGCCGACCTGGTGCAGCTCTACACCGGGCTCGTCTACGAGGGGCCGGACCTGCCGCTGCGCATCCTGAACGGCCTCGTGGGCCATCTCGACCGGGTCGGCGCGCGCCACGTCCTCGACCTCAAGGGTCGGCGGGTGGACGAGATCCTGGAGGCAGGCCCGCCGACGGACTGATCAGCCGGCGGGCGCGAAGGCGGCCCTGCGCCGGCGCGGCAGCGACAACAGGAGCGAGACGCCGCGCATCGACAGGAACAGCTCCATCGCCAGCCACAGCCCGTGATTGCCGAAGAGCGGTGTCAGCGTGAAGGCGGCGAGGACGAAGAGCGCCAGCGAGACGAGCATCATGTCGCGCATCGTGCGCGACCAGGTGGCGCCGATATAGACGCCGTCCATGACGAAGGCGAGCATCCCGGCGAGCGGGGTCAGCGCCGCCCAGGGCAGAAACGCCTCCGCCGTGTCCCGCACGCCCGGGTCCACCGTGAGGAGGGCGATCAGCGCGTCGCCGGCCAGGAGGAACACGAGGGAAATCGCAGCCGCCAGCACCGCGCTCCACAGGATCGCGAGCTTCACTGCCCGGTCGAAGGCCGGCAGCCAGTGCGCGCCGACCGAGCGGCCGACCAGCTGCTCGGCCGCGGTCGCGACCCCGTCGAGGAAGTAGCCGCCGACGAGGAAGAGGTTCATCAGGATGCCGTTCGCCGCGAGCACAACGGCGCCGAAGCCGGCTCCGAAGCGGGTGAATAGCGTGAAGGCCGCGAGCAGCGAGAAGGACCGGATCATGATGTCGCGGTTGACGCCGAGCATCCGCAGGAAGCCGGCGCGGTCGAGGATGCGGACGCGCGAGGGCCGGTCCGCCGGGTCGAAGCGCCGGATCACGACGGCCGCTCCGACGAGCGCGCCGACCGTCTCGCCGGCCACCGTGCCGAGTGCGACGCCCGCGATCCCCCAGCCGAGCACCAGGCCGAAGGTGATCGACAGGGCGATGTTGACGCCGTTGATGAGGAGCTGCAGCGCCAGGCCGAGACCGCCCTGCCCGCGCCCGAGCACGTGTCCGAGGACGGCGTAGTTCACCAGCGCGAAGGGCGCCGAGAACATCCGCACGAAGACG
This sequence comes from Mangrovibrevibacter kandeliae, assembly GCF_024519155.1. Classification (GTDB taxonomy): domain Bacteria; phylum Pseudomonadota; class Alphaproteobacteria; order Rhizobiales; family Rhizobiaceae; genus Mangrovibrevibacter; species Mangrovibrevibacter kandeliae. The sequence continues at coordinate 113,285 of NZ_JANIFJ010000005.1, forward strand.
TAGGTGCCCGTCGCGACAGCGACCGCCGGACCCGGAGCGACGGCGAGAAGCCCGAGCGCGGTGATGACCGGCTCGGCGAGGATCATGGCGATACCGACGGTCAGCGCGATCATCAGCGCCCGCCAGAACACCGCCTGCACCTCGCGGCCGTTCTCCTCGCCGGCCGCCTGAGCCGTCAGCCCCGTGGTGCCCGAGCGCAGGAAGTTGAAGCTCGAGAAGGCGACGTCGAAGATCACCGAGCCGACGGCGAGGCCACCGAGCGCCACCGGGTCGCCGAGCTGGCCGATGACGCCGGCATCGGTGACGCCGAGGAGCGGCGTCGTGACGAAGGCGAAGGTCATCGGCAGCGTGATGCGCCAGACCTCGCGATGGGTGACCTCGAACGGGCGCGATATCCGGGGCAGCGCCCCGCCGGGCGGCGGACCGATGGTCGGGGTCATCTGGCAGGGCTCCGGCGGATCATCGGGCGGCACCCGGCATAGCCGAGTCCGCTCGCCGCGCCTATCTCTGGCGCGAGATGCCCCTGCCGATCGTCCACCACCCCGCCTTCGATGCTCGCTTCGACGAGAAGCACCGCTTTCCGATGTCGAAGTTTTCGCGCCTCGCCGAGATCCTCGTCGAGGACGGGATCGTCGGGCGGGACGGCTGGCACGTCCCCGCTCCGGCCCTGCCGAGCTGGCTGCGGCTCGCCCATTCGTCGCGCTATGTCGACCAGGTTCTGCATCAGGCGGTGCCGCACGAGATGGAGAAGGCGATCGGCTTTTCGGTCGACGAGCGGGTGACCATGCGCTCGCGCTGCGCCACCGGCGGCACGGTGCTGACCGCACGGCTCGCGCTCGCCGAGGGTTTGGCCTGCAACACCGCCGGCGGCAGCCATCATGCGGGGCGCGACGGCGGCGCCGGCTTTTCGGTGTTCAACGACGTGGCGGTCGCCGCCGAGGTCCTGCTCGCCGATGGCGACATCCGCCGCGTCCTCGTCTTCGACTGCGACGTCCACCAGGGCGACGGCACTGCGGCGATCTTCGCCGACGAACCGGACGTCTTCACCCTGTCGATCCACGGCGCGAAGAACTATCCGCCGGTGAAGCAGCGCTCGGATCTCGACGTGCCGCTGGCCGACGCCACCGCGGACGCCGCCTATCTCGCGCTGCTGCCGGACCTCCTGCGCCATGCGCTGGGGGCCGCACGACCGGATCTCGTCTTCTACAACGCTGGCGTCGATCCGCATGCCGATGATCGGCTCGGCCGGCTGTCGCTCAGCGACGAGGGACTGGCCGAGCGGGACCGGCGCGTCATCGGCTTCTTCCGCGACCGGCAGATCCCCGTCGCCGCAGTCATCGGCGGCGGCTACTCCCGCGATATCGAGACGCTGGCCCGCCGACACACGATCCTGCACCGCGTCGCCAGCGAGTTCGTCTGACGTCTCCGGCTCAGCGAGCGGATACGGCTGCAACCGAAGCGCCGCCACGGCATTTCCGCCCCGTCCCCTTGCAGCCGATCGGACCGCCATGACCGACGCCATCGACATCGCCCGCAGCCACCAGCAGGGGCGCGGGCGCCAGGCCCAGCGCCCGAGCGACATCCCCCGGCAGGGATGGAAGGACATTTTCTGGCGGCTGTGGGGCGAGATCTCGGACGATCGGGTGATGCTGGTGGCGGCCGGCGTCACCTACTACATCCTCCTCGCCTTCGTTCCAGGCCTGACGGCGACCATTTCCATGTACGGGCTCGTCGCCGATCCGCACACGATCGCCGAGCAGGTGTCCATGCTGCAGGGCATCGTTCCCGGCGGCGCCCTCGACATTCTCAACGACCAGCTGAACCGCCTGACGCAGCAGAACGATTCCGCCCTCAGCTTCGCCTTCGTCGTCTCGATCCTGATCGCGCTGTGGAGCGCGAACTCGGGCATGAAGTCGCTGTTCGAGGCGATGAACGTCGCTTACGACCAGAAGGAGACGCGCTCCTTCGTGAAGCTGACGCTGACCTCCTTCGTCTTCACCCTCGGCCTCATCGCGATGATCCTCGCGATGGTCGTTCTCGTCGTGGTGCTGCCGCCGGTGCTGGACTTCCTCGGCTTCGGCAACTCCGCGCAATGGCTGGTGCAGATCGCGAGCTTTGCCGTCTTGTTCCTGATGCTGTCGCTCGGCATCGCCGCGCTGTACCGATGGGGCCCGAACCGGCAGAACGCCAAGTGGCGCTGGATCACGCCGGGCACGATCCTGTCGCTCCTCCTGACCCTCGTCGTGTCGGTGCTGTTCTCCTGGTACAGCGCCAATTTCGGCTCCTACAACGCGACCTACGGCTCGCTCGGCGCCCTCATCGGCTTCATGACCTGGATGTGGCTGTCGAACACCATCGTCATCGTCGGCGGCGAACTGAACTCCGAACTCGAGCACCAGACCGCCGAGGACACGACGACCGGTGCGCCGCAGCCGATGGGAAGTCGCGGCGCGACGATGGCCGACAGTGTCGGGCAGGCGAGCTCGGGGGACGCTGCGAGCGGCCTCGGACCGGGTGGCAAGGGCGCGAAGGCGGCGCGCCAGCGCGCCGAGGTGGAGCGGCTGGAGCGGGACGCGACGGTTGCCGTCGCAACGCTGGCGGTGGCCCTGCCCGCGGCGCTGATCGTCTCCCTGCTGCGCGGCGGCAAGCCGGCGCACGAGGGCCGCGGCAGGCGTGGCAGGGCCAAGGCGTCTCAGCGCCCGAGCTTGAGCAGGCGCGACAGGAGGAAGATCGGCACCACGATCACGGCGCCGAGGAGGAAATAGCTGAGGACGTTGTCGAGCGAGCCGAAGACCACGCGGCTCAGCCAGCGGAAGAAGTCGACGATCCAGTCGACGATGGCCGCCGGCGTGAGGTGCAGCCAGCTGAGGATGAGCCCGACCAGAAGCGAGATGATCACCAGGCGGATCAGCACCGACAGCGGCGAGCCGCCGAGAAACTGCGTCAGACGTCCGGACACGAAGCGTTCCCCCAAGAGAAGTCCCGCCGTGAGGTAAGCGGTGCGGCCATCACTCGCAAGCACGCTTCGTGCTGGACCGCCCGTGGACACCACCGCCCCGTGCCTGCCGCACGTCAATCCGGCAGCATCGCCTGCAGCGTCTCCAGCCGGTCCGCCTCGAAGGCCGGCTTGTCCCAGCGCAGCCGCGAGACGCGTGGAAATCGCATGGCGACACCGGACTTGTGCCGGGTCGAGCGCGCCAGCCCCTCGAAGGCGACCTCGAGAACCAGTCCGTGGTCGGGGTCCGCCCGCACGGAACGCACCGGGCCGTAGCGCTCGATCGTGTTGTCGCGGATGTACTTGTCGAGCTGTTTCAGCTCCTCGTCGGTGAAGCCGAAATACGCCTTGCCGACCGGCACCAGCTCGGGCTGGTCGTCCGGTCCCGTCCAGACGCCGAAGGTGTAGTCGGAGTAGAAGCTCGAGCGCTTGCCGTGGCCGCGCTGGGCATACATCAGCACCGCATCGATGAGATGGGGGTCCTGCTTCCACTTGAACCATGGCCCCTTCGGCCGGCCGGGCACGTAGGGCGAATCCCACCGCTTCAGCATCACGCCCTCGATCACCGGGTGGGGCGGCTCGCGCCGCCGCGCCGCCAACTGATCGAAATCGGCGAAGGCGACATTGTCGGAGAAATCGAAGCGGGTCGGCTCCAGCGCACCGAGCAAGCCCCGCAGCCGCTCGCGCCGCTCCCGATAGCTCAGAGCCCTTAGGTCGTCCCGTCCGTCCTGGAGCAGATCGTAGACCCTGAGGAACACCGGATACTTCTTCATCACCGTGGCGCTGACGCTCTTGCGGTTCAGCCGCTGCTGCAGATCGGAGAAGGTGCCGGTGACGATCGGCGCGCCGACCGCCTTCGACGGGCGGGCGACGAGAAGTTCGCCGTCGAGCGAGCCGTCGAAGTCCATGTGCTCCAGGAGGTCGCGAAAGGAGCCGGAGATGTCGTCGCCGGTGCGGGAGTAGAGCCGGCGCACGCCGCGCTCGCAGGTCGCCTGCACGCGGATGCCGTCCCACTTCCACTCGGCCGCGTAGTCGTCCGGCGTGATCCGGCCATAGTCCGGCTCCTCCAGCGGCTGCGACAGCATCACCGGCCGGAACGGCGCGGCGGCGGCCGATTCCGGCTTCGGCGCACGGTCCTCCAGCCAGGCGAACAGATCCTCGTAGGGCGCCGACAGGCCGTGCCAGAGCTCCTCGATCGCGGTGATCTCCTTGCCGCCGAAGTCGGCGAGCGCCTGCTTGGCGAGGCGCGAGGAGACGCCAATCCGCATGGCGCCGGTGACGAGCTTCAGGAGCGCATAGCGCCCGGCCGAGTCGAGCCGGTCGAGCCAGCCCTCGATGAGCCGCGGCCCCTCCTGTCGCGAAGCGCGATCGAGAGTGGTCACGATCTCGGCCAGCGTCGGCACGTCGTTGCGCCCCTGCCGCTCGCCGTCGTGCGGGGCGGGCCAGACCAGGGCGATGGTCTCGGCGAGGTCGCCGACATAGTCGTAGGAATAGCCGAACAGCACCTCGTCCATGCGCTCGGCCATCAACGCGCGCAGCATCGCGGGCTTGACCGAGCGGATGTCGAGTTCGCCGGTGATCGCGGCCAGCGCATAGCCCCGTTCGGGATCGGGCACGGCGGCGAAGAAATCGGCCATCAGCCGCAGCTTGCCATTGCGGGACGGTGTCAGGACGAGGCGGTCGAGAAGCTGGGCGAAACGCTGCATGGCACCGGCGGGAACGCGAGACACCCGGTATCTAGAGCGCCAGGGCCACCGGATCAGGGCGCGCCAGGGCGGCGCGGCGACGGAGCGCGATGTGGTGGCGAGCGGTGAACACCGCGTCGGCGTCCATGCCGGGCTCGCGCGTCAGCCAGTCGAGATAATCGTCCGGCACCTCGGCGATCGGCAGGTTCTTGTGCTTGCCGAAGCGCAGCTTGGTCAGAAGCGCCGGCTGGTTCGACACCCGCTCGGCCCGTTCGAAGAAGTCGCCGAGATCGGCGCAGCGCGGCATCAGCTGCTCGGCGATGGACCGCAGCAGCACCGCCGTGCAGGCCGCATCGAAGAGGGCCCGGTGGGGATGCAGGTCGGCGAGGATGTGATCGATGCCCGACAGATCGAGCGGCAGATGGCGCACCAGCGACTGGAGCCCGTGGGCACGCGTGTCGGGAAAGGCGCGCAGCGCCAGCTTGTGCGTGCAGAGCCAGCGCCCGGTCAGCCGCAGGCGGGAGCGGTCGAAGTCGGCGCGTTGCGCGGCGAAGGCCGGGGCGCCGGCGAACCGGCCGATCACCTCGGCGAACGGCGGCGCATCGGCCAGCATCTTGTCGGAGATCTTGTGCACCCGCCGGGCATGCGGGTTGATCGGCACGCCAGCCGGATGGCAGAGCGTCTGCATCGGGTTGAAGATCACACCCGTCGAAAGATCGAGATCGACCGAGCCGATTTCGATCACCGCGTCTTCGGCGAGCGGCTGCCCGGCCGTCTCCGTGTCGATCACCCGCACGATGGGCGAGAGCGGAGCGGCAAACAGCGACAGCGTGGTCGGGACGGCGGCGAAAAGGTCCATGCTCTTGCATAGATCGCGATTCGGGCCATCGCGCGCAAGCGCTTCGTGCCACTTGTCTTGGCGGCAGCACGTCGCAGAGCCTTCGACGGCAAAAGCGTCGACAGTCTCCCTCTGGACGCCGCACCCCCGCGCGCCGAGCTTCGCTCCAGCCTCGCGGGAATTGCCGCTTGAACCGACGGGCGTTAACGGCTATTTCACGCGGCGTCCGTCGGTGCAGAGCGCCGGGCCGGATCAGCCGCTTTAGCTCAGTCGGTAGAGCACATCATTCGTAATGATGGGGTCGCGTGTTCGAGTCACGCAAGCGGCACCACTTCCCTCTGGCCTCGCGGGTCGGACCTGTGCCGCAGCACTCGCTCGGCGGGGGAGTGGGACGAGCGTTCGGCACCGTGCCTGACGATGGCGCTCCGTGACTATCCTCAGTAACGTCACGTATTTGCAAATCCTTTAGCTTAATTCATCGTGAAGATGCTGAAGATGCCTGTTGAAGGCGCTTCACATCAACATGAAAAGGAGAGCGGCGATGCTCTCGACCAAGCCCAAAGTCCTGATCGTGGAAGACGAGTACCTGATCGCCATGGACCTGCAGGATATACTGGAGGGGGCCGGTTACGAGGTCTGCGGCGTGGCCGCGACCGAAGACGAGGCGGTGGACGTGGCGCAACAGGTCGCCCCCGACGCCCTCACGGTGGACTTCTGGCTTCGGCAGGGCAACGGGGTGGACGCGGTCGAGCGCATTCAACGCACCCTGTCGGCCGCCGTCGTCTATGTCACCGGCAACGTCGAAGAGGTCACGGCGCTGCGCCCGGATGCCGATTGCATCCGCAAGCCCTACCGCGCCGATCGCATTCTGGCCCGTCTCGAGCGCAGCCTGCGCGACCGGGATACATGTGGTGCGCGCGGCGCGCGCGCGGCGGGTCCGGCGGCTCCCTCCCCCGCATCGCTCCACGGTCTCGCCTCCTAGGCCGCGGCTACGGGGCTGCCCAGGATCCACGGCATCGGCCTGGAAGCAGGCAACGGCGACACGGCTTCCGTCCCCTCTGGCGGCTGAACGGGCATCCGACACTTCAATCGACGACAGAGGACAGCAGAAAGACGCCACGCGGCAGAGCCACGCGGCGTCGAGTTCCCGATGTGGCCGGGATCTACTGCAGGAGGAGGTCCTCGCCGAGATAGTCCACCGACGGCTGCGTCATATGGAAATCGAGGCCGGCCGTCGGGATGGCCACCTCCGGTTCCGGCCCGCAATGGGCCAGGATCTGCTGCGTCAGCGGCAGCGCGTAGCTGCGGGCCTGGCAGAGCGCGGCCAGATCGCGCAGCTGATCCGGCGACAGCGCCCGAACGATTTCCGCGACACGATCCTCGTAGGACCGCAGCAGCAGCCCGAGGATCTCCTCGGCCTTCAACGTCGATTTCTTCTTCGGCCTGTTGTAGCTGCCCATTGCATCTTCCCCGTTGTAGCGTCCCGGTTCATCCGCTTGACGGAGCGGCTCGGAACGCGCGTCTCCAGACGTCTCTTCCGCTGCAGAGCACGCGCCCCTTTCTGATCGAGCTGTTCCGCGGTGCAGCAGCGACTGCGACCTTCACAGTAAGGCACGAGAATCAGGATGAGGAAACTCGTACATATACTTAGAGGGTGGCTTTGCATCAGCCGTCGATACATTAAGACCACACTATAAGCCGCGACGATCAAGCCTTGGCGGGCGCAGCAGGCCTGGCACTCCGGCGATCGGCGACCGGACAAGTGTCGCAGCGCTCGACCCCCTCCAGCCGATAGCGCAGACAGCAGATCCGCCGCAGGCGTTCGCCTGCCGCCTCCTGCCGCGCCCCGAATGGGCGGTGCAGGGGATTGCGCACACCGTCGGGGCGGCATGGCGCCTGGCAGAGATCGGCGATCCGGGCTGCGCCCGCCCCTGTCAGCATGCTGCCGACGAACTCGATGGCGACGGCCGCATTCGACCAGAGCAACCGCGGCGCCAAGTCGGCGGCGCGGGCCAGCGCGTCGATGATGGGCGCGAGATGGCCGTCGATCAAGGCGGCATGACGCGGCCAGGCGGCCGGTTCGACGGCCGCCGGCAGGCTCTGCGTCCTTGTCAGGACGAAGCACTCCGGCCGCCCCGTCGCATGGGGCACCATCGCGATGTCCGCGGCGGCGCCGAGGCCCTGGCAACCGGCCGCGGCCGAGAGCAGAAGCAACGGGGAGAGCAGCAGTCCGAAATACCATTGCGACCAGAGCGATGTCGCCGCGCGTCCATCGTCCGCTGGGTGGGTCTGCCCGCGATAGACCTCGAGCAGCGGCAGCAACACGGCCTCCTCGCCAAGCGACACGCAGGGGATCGACCCCGGCGGCGGGACGCCGACCTGAAACCAATCCGCCAGGTGCTGTCGCTCGCCGGCAAAGATCGTTCCGGCCAATCCCACCAGGTCGTGCACCGGGATGGGGCGCGCGATGCCCGGCGGCTCATCCGGGACCCCAAAGGACCCGTGCGAGCCGGCCGGCCGGCGAAGGGTCCGACGGCGCTTGTCCGCCGGATCGGAGGGATCGTCTGCGGCGATCGGCGGCATGGGAGAGCGATCCCGGCGAAGGAGCAGAGCGCCGTTCATAACGAGCGCCTCGGCGGATTTGATGCGCCATCCCTGACAAAAGATGACTGGTCTTGTCAAGTTTCTCCTGCGGGACCGTCGCGGGGGCGCGAGACGTGGCGCCGGCGGCTGCGACGCGCTCACCCGTCCGGCATCCACGCCGGATTCTCTCGTATGGACCTATATTTACACCGGATCTTAAGGCCGGTTGTGGACCATACCTCGAGCATTGCGCCGTAACGTGACTATCGAGGCCTGTTTGGAGATGACACGGCGAGAGACGATCAAAGTCGGACTGGTGGACGACGACCCGCTGTTCCTCGAACACGTGTCGAACCTCCTGAACCTGCAGACGGACCTGACCGTGATGCGTTTCGCCAGCGCGCGAAATCTCGTGGCGGAGCTTGAACGTCAGCCGGTCGACTGTCTCGTGATCGACTATGATCTCGGCGCCGACAACGGCCTCAACATCCGCGACACCCTGCGTGCGCAGCTGCCCGCTCTCCCGCCGCTGATCATGATCACCGGGGGCGGCAGCGAGCGGACCGCGGTGAAGGCGTTCCGCGGCGGCTTCGTCGACTACGTGTCGAAGCGAAACTTCAACATCGGCGAGCTGATCGATGCCATCCGGCGCGCGGTGGCGCAGAATGCCCCGCCCGCTCCGGGAGCTGCAGCCGGCACGCACGACGGGCGCACCGATGCCCTGACCGGTCTCTACAACCCCGTCTTCATGCAGGAGCGTCTGCGTCAGCTGGTCGGCGACCCCTGGATCAACAACTTCACCATCATCGGGATCGCCATCCAGCGGCTGCCGGAGATCCGGGCCGGCCTCGGCTTCCTGAACACCGAGCGGGTGTGCACCGACTTCGCCAAGCGCCTGAAGCTCGCCTCGAGGGGGTCGGAGATTGCCGGCTCGATCGGCGGAGACCGGTGGCTGGTCCTCATCGACACCAAGATCACCCAGGAGAAGCTTCAGGCGACCTGCGATCACCTGACGGCGCAGTTGCGCTTCCGCCTCCAGTTCGACGAGATCTACGTCGAGCTGGTGCCGGAGCTGACGGTCTCCACCTACCCTCTGCATGGCGACAGCGTCGAAACGCTGCTGGCGCGCACCTTTCCCCGACCGATCCTGCCGGCCCCGTCCAGCGTGCCGGCCGAAGCGCACTTGCTGCGGGAGACGTCGCGCATGCCCGAGCCGGCGGTCGCCGACGTCGCTCCGGAGAGTGTCGGCCCGGCGGTCAGCGAGCATTCCGAGCAGCGCCGCGAGCGCCGGCAGCGCGTGATCAAGCAGGCCGAACTGATCTTCGGCGAGGGCAAGATGGCGATCCTCTGCCGGGTTGGCGACATCTCCAGCGCCGGCGCACGCCTGCGGCTGGACACCTGGGTCGCGGCGCCCGAGAAGTTCCGCATGCAGATCCTGGGCACGGGCGTCGTGCGCCATGCGGTCACCCGCTGGCAGCGCGGCCTCAACGTCGGCATTGAATTCGTGGACGATCCCGCATGAGCGCTGCGACCGATGCCGCCTTTCAGGATCGCATGGCAAAGCTCCGCGCGAAGTTCTGCGAGCGCTCGCTCGAGCAAGCGGACCTCCTCGACCGGCTCGCCGAAACGAGCCGCACCGCGGGCCTGCCGCCGCAGGTCCGATCGATCGCCCATACGCTCGCCGGCTCGGCCGGGCTCTACGGCTTTTGCGACATCACCGAGGCCGCCGCCGCGCTGGAGGACGGCGTCGTGGCGGGCGCCCCTACCGCAGAGGTCTTGACGCTCATCGACGGCCTTTCGCGGATTATCCGGCACCGGATCACGCCGGCAGCCGAGGCCGCATCGGACTAAACCGCGGAACGTAGATCGTGAACGACTCCTCCCCTCCCCACCTCGGCGAAAGCGCGCGCCTCAACGGCGCCGGCCCGTCCGACCGGATCGACGACCCGGCCGATGAGTTGGGGCTGAAGGCGCGCATGCGCGGCACGGTCGCCGTCACGGCCGCCGAGGATCGAGCGGGAGAGCTCTTCAGCATCGTCGCATCGCTCGGCTATCAGCCCATCGACGGTCGGACCGCGGGCACAGGCGACAAGGTCGTCGCCTCGCTGATCCAGGCCGCGTGCGATCCGCACCTGGAGCTGACGCGCAGCCAGTCCAAGCATGCCTATGTCGTGCTCCTGGACCTGCCCAACACCTTCGAGCAGCGCCTGGCCGCCGCCCGCGCCGGCGCGCATGGCGTGATTTCCGGCGAGTTCAGCCCCAACGAGCTCGGCGCCTGGCTGAGCGAATGCGACAAGCTTTCCCAGCAGCGTCCCTCCTATACGATCCTGATCGTCGACGACGACGATCTCGCCGGCGAATTCTATGCCGCGGCGCTCGAGGCCGCGGGCATGCACACCCATCTGGTGACCTCTGCCTCGCAGGTGCTGGCCGCCGTCGAAACGCAGCGCCCGGATCTGGTCCTGATGGACATGCACATGCCGGACGCGAGCGGTCTCGAGGTCGCCCAGCTCATTCGCCAGTCCCGCGCGGCCCTCGCGATGCCGATCATCTTCCTGTCGGCCGAGCGCGACCGCCAGGTGCGGTTCAACGCAAGGGCGGTCGGCGGCGACGACTTCATCACCAAGCCGATCGATCCGGACGAACTCGCGGCCGTGGTCCGGCTGCGCGCCGAGCGGGCGGTGACGCTGCGGCGCCTGATGGAGCGCGACAGTCTCACCGACCTCCTCAACCACGCCTCGTTCAAGGCACGGCTCGCGGAAGAGATGGAACGCTCGCGGCGCACCGGTGCGCCGCTCACGGTCTGCATCCTCGACATCGACCACTTCAAGGCGATCAACGACACCTGGGGGCACCAGGTCGGCGACTACGTGATCCAGGCGCTGGCGCGGGCCCTGCGACGCAGCCTGCGTCAGAACGATGTGGTCTCGCGCTACGGAGGCGAGGAGTTCGCCATCCTGCTGCTGGACACCGGCATCGATCACGCGGAGGTGGTGATCGACCGCATCCGCAGCCAGTTTTCCGAAATCCCGATGCTGGCCGGCGATACACGCTTCACCGTCAGCTTCAGCGCCGGCGTCGCCAGCAATCGCGCGGACCTCGATACGGTTTCGATCATCAACGAGGCCGACGTCGCCCTCTACCAGGCCAAGCGGGGCGGCCGCAACCGCGTGGCGACCGCGCGCCGGGCGTGACCGCGGTCCCCGCGCCGGTCGCATCGCCGCCGCCCCCGGCGCTCCGGACCGCACCGGCCGAGCCGCGGCGAGCCGAAGCCCCAGCGATTGCCGCCTTTTCAGTTCAGAGAACCTTCAGACAAACGCGCCAAGATGCGCAACGCGTCGCAGGCGCGCTTCAGTTGTTTCGAGCGGACGGCGGGAGCTGGTCTTGAGTTTCGTCATGACGATGGCCGAGAGTGCGTCGATCATTCTCCTGGCCGTGCTGTTTCTTGCCTTTGTCCGGGCTCGCTTCGCCGAGCGCTTCTGGCTGTCGGGCCTGCTTCTCGGCATCGTCTTCGCCCTCGTCGGCGCGATGGTCATGCAGAACCCGGTCGAGATCGTCCCCGGCATCCGGACGGACCCTCGCAGTGCGGTCGTGGCGCTCGCCGCCGCCTTTGGCGGACCGCTCAGTGCGGCGATCACCGCAGCCGCGCTGTCGTCCCTCCGGCTCTATTTCGGCGGCCTCGGGGCCTGGTCGGGCGCCTACAGCATCTGGGGCATGGCGGTCGCGAGCGCCGCGCTCTGGTACTGGTGGCGACGGCTGCGCGGTTGGGACATCGACCCGCACTATGTCGCGCTGCAGGCCGTTCTGGCCGGCGTGGTTCCGACGCTCGTGCTCTGGGTGACCACGAAGGCCAGCATGGAGACCTTCGCGCTCTCGGCCTCGCTCTTCGTGCCGACCAACATGATCGCGGTCTATCTCCTCGGGACCCTTCTCCTGCGCGACCAGGAGCGGCGGATGGCGCTTGCCGCGCATCGCGACGCCGAGGCACGGCTGCAGGCGATCGCCAACAATGCGCCGGCCGTCCTGTTCCAGATGGTTCGTGATCCGGCCGGCGCTCCGATCTTCACCTTCCTGTCGCGCGGCACGAACCGCATCTTCGGCATCGATCCGGCCGAGGTGCTCGCGTCTCCCACCCTCTTCACCGAGATGCTGTCGCATCAGGGGGCGACGTCCATCACCGAGCAGCTCGCAACTTCCGCGGAAACCCTCGAGGCGTGGTCGCTCGACGTCGAATGCGTACGCTCCGACAGCGGCATCGTCTGGCTGCGCTTTGCCGCCGAACCGCGCATCGACGCCGGTGGCGAGCTGGTGTGGGACGGCACGGCCACGGACGTGACCGCACAGAAGCGCTCCGAGCAGATGAAGGACGAATTCATCTCGGTGGTCAGTCACGAGCTGCGCACGCCGCTGACCTCGATCCGGGGCTCGCTCGGCCTCTTGACCAGCGGAGCCGCCGGCCAGTTGCCGCCGCGAGCCGCCAATCTCACCGCCATCGCGCACAGCAACAGCGAGCGGCTGGTGCTGCTCGTCAACGACATCCTCGACATGGAGAAGATCCGGTCGGGCAAGATGGAGCTGAGCATCCGCCCGGAGCCGCTCCGCGCGCTGCTGGAGCAGGCGATCCGCGGCAACAAGGACTATCTGCCCGAGAAGGGCGTCAAGCTGGTGCTTCTCGACGACGCCCACGACGTCAAGGTGATGGTCGATCCCGACCGCCTGCAGCAGGTCCTGTCCAACCTTCTGTCGAACGCTGTGAAGTTCGCACCCGAGGGTTCCACGGTCACCGTCGCCGCAGCTCTCGCCGGGACGATGGTCCGCATCTCCGTCACCGACGAGGGGCCAGGCATCCCGGAGGAGTTCCGCTCGCGCATCTTCGGGCGCTTCGAACAGGCCGAATCCTCCAGCACCCGCCGGTCGGGCGGCACCGGGCTCGGCCTCAACATCAGCCGTGCGATCGTCGAACGGATGGCCGGTGTCATCGATTTCGCCTGCCCGCCGGCGGGCGGCACGGTGTTCTTCATCGACCTGCCGATGCGCCGGTCCACCGTCGCCGAGCGGCCGGCGGACCGGTCCCCGGAGGCGAGGGCGGACTGCCCCCGGGTGCTGATCTGCGGCGCCGACCGGGAAATCTCGGCGATCGTCGGGGAGGCGCTGCGCACCGCCGGGCTCTGCAGCGATGCCGCACCCGATCTCGACACCAGCCGCGAGCTCCTGGCGACGCGCGACTATTCGGCGATGGTGCTCGATACGGCGCTCATCAAGACGGCCGGCGCGAGCTTCTTCGACGAGATCCGGCTTGGCGCGCGGACCCGTGACCTGCCGATCATCGTCATCGAGGGCGAAGCCGATGGCGCGCAGAGCCTGCGCGGACACATGACCGACATCGTCGACTGGCTGGCGAAGCCGGTGGACGCCGAGCGCTTCGGCGCCGCCATCGGCAAGGCGCTCGGCCAGACGCAGCGCAAGCGCCCCCGCATCCTTCACGTGGAGGATGACGAGTCGGTGCTCAAGGTTCTCGCCGAGACGATGGACGGCAAGGTCGCCGTCACCTTCGCGCGCAGCCTGGCCGAGGCGCGCGCGAGCCTGGCGACCGCCTCGTTCGGCGTCGTGGTGCTCGATCTGCAATTGCCAGACGGCAGCGGCCTCGACCTGCTCGACGACATTCCTCCGGAGACGCCCGTGATCGTGTTCTCCGCCTTCGATGTCGGTCCCGAGGTTACAGCGCGCGTCGGAACCGTCATAACCAAGTCGAGGATGCGCGAAATCGACGTCGCCGAAGCGGTGCTCGCCGCACTTCCGCCACCTGCGGGCGACACCGACGCGCCGCTGCAACTGACTGCCTGACGGGGCCGGCCCATGGCGAAGATTCTCTACGTCGACGACGAACACGACATCCGCGAGGTCGCCCAGATGTCGCTCGAGCTCGACCCGGACTTCGAGGTCCGTTCCGTCGCGTCGGGAGCGGCGGCATTGGCGGAAGCCCGGGACTGGCAGCCGGACCTCATCATGCTCGACGTGATGATGCCGGAAATGGACGGACCGGAGACGAAGCGTCGCCTGCAGGCCGAGCCTGAGACGGCCGCGATCCCGGTCGTCTTCATCACCGCCCGCACCCAGCCGCACGAGGTCGAGGAGTTGCGCGTGCTCGGCGCCGTGGCCGTGATCCCGAAGCCCTTCGACCCCATGACCCTTGCGGCGAGCGTGCGCGCACACCTGCCGCGCGGGTGAAGCGAGCGGGGACGCCGGCAGGCCACCGGATCCCCTGCGCCACTCCTCGTCGAAACATCACTGCCCCGCTTCGCCGCCGCTATTCCGCGGCGACCGCTCCGGCGTCGAGTTGCGGCACCAGCGCGGCCAGCTGCTCGGCGATGGCGGCCTCCGACAGCTTCGACTTCACCAGCCAGCGTTTCACGCGGGGATCGGACGTGCGCGTCTCCGACGCCGACAGGACGACGACGGGGATGTCGGGCGACAGCAGGCCCGGTTCGTCGAAAAGCGAGAGCCCGCTGCCGTCAGCGAGCGTCAGGTCGATCACCAGGAGGTCGAAGCGGCGCTCGCGCAGCAGAAGACGGGCCTCGGCGCAGCTCGCCGCGTTGACCAGCCGCACCCGTCCGCGCAGCTGCGCCGCCAGGATGTCCGAGAGGTCCTGCTCGTCCTCGACATGCAGCATCGTCGGCAGGGTCGCCGGCTCCCAGATCTCCGGATCGGCCCGCGCCTCGTCGCTGCCGGTCACCGGCAGCTCGATCCAGAAGGTCGCCCCCTCCCCCGTCTTGCTATCGAACCCGATCTTGCCGCCCATGAGCTCGATCATCTGCTTCGAGATGTGCAGGCCGAGGCCGGTGCCCCCCTTCTCGCGCGTCGCTGACGAATCGGCCTGCGAGAAGCGCTCGAAGATCCGGGCGCGGAACTCCTCCGGGATGCCGTTGCCATGGTCGCGGATCGCGATGCGCATGCACGCGTCCTGACGGCTGGTGCGGATTTCGACGACGCCCCCGGCCGGCGAGTATTTTGCCGCGTTGGACAACAGGTTCGCCATCACCTGCTGCAGCCGGCCGGCATCGACCTCCACCAGGCAGTCCGATGCAGCGCCCGGGTGGTACAGGATGCTGACGCCGAACTGGTCGGCGTAGGACTGGTTCGCTTCAAGCGCGTGCTCGATGAGTTCGCTCACCGTGTGGCGCCGGAAGTTCATGGGCATCGCACCGCGGGCGAGCTTCTCGAAATCCAGGATGTCGTTGATCAGGAGAATCAGGCGCTCGCAGTTCTTGTGCGCGATCGACAGAAGCCGCACGACGTTCGGCGGCAGATCGCTGGCCGCGGCGCCGACGACGAGGCCGAGGGAGCCCCGGATCGAGGTCAGCGGCGTGCGCAGCTCGTGGCTCACCGTGGCGACGAAGTCGCTCTTGATCCGGTCCATCTCCTTCTGCTGCGTCAGGTCCTGCACCTGCGCGATGTAGTACTGCGGCTGCCCGTCCGGACCGAGCGACAGGGAGAGGCTGAGGAGGCAGCTGATCGCGTGCCCGTCGCTGTGCAGGTAGCGCTTCTCCACTTGGTAGCTCGCGATCCCACCTGCCAGAAGCTGCTTCAGCTGCTCGCGGTCGACGCGGACATCGTCCGGATGGGTCAGCTCGGCGAGACTGCGTGCCACGAGCTGCTCGCGCGGATAGCCGATCAGCTGGCAGAGCGCGTCGTTGACCGTCAGCCACTTGCCGTCGAGATCCACCAGCGCCATCCCGGTCGGCGCGTTCAGGATCGCCGACTGCAGACGGGACTCGCTGGTCCGGAGCGCGGCCTCGGCGGTCTTGAGGTCGGTGATGTCCTTCTGCGCACCGATCAGGCGGCCGGCCCGGCCGGAGCCGTCGCGTTCGAGCGCGACGGCGGTAGCGCGGAGCCAGATGTAGTGGCCCTGCTTGTGACGGATCCGGTACGCGATGTCGGACCGTTCGGTCCGGCCGGCGATGCAGGCCTCCTGCGCCGCCAGCACCCGGTCTCGATCCTCCGGATGCAGGCGCTTCGCCCACTCGGATCTGGTGTCGATCCGCTCATCCTCGTCAAAGCCGAGCATCGTCATCCAGGTCGGGGACACGATGGAACGACCCTCGCGCACGTCGACGTCGAACACGCCCATGCGCGCGCTTTCAAGCGCGAAGTTCCAGCGCTTCTCCGTGTTGGCGAGGGCGATCGTCATGCGCTTTTCCTGCGTGACGTCGCGAGCGATGACGGTGAAGCGCTCCTCGCCGTCGTCGCTGATCCAGCGGTTGACGGCCATGTCGATGTCGATGTCGCTTCCGTCGCGACGGCGGATGGTCAGGTAGGTGGGCCGGGTCTCGCCCGCCCCGCCCTCCTGCCCGAGTTGCTGCTGCCGGCACTCGGCGAGGACGTCGTCCGGGCAGAGGTGGCCGAGCGAAAGCTGAAGCAGGTCTTCGGAAGCATAGCCGAACATCTCGACGCTCGTGCGGTTCGCCGAAAGGATCCGACCCGCCCCGTCGCAGAGCAGGATCGAGACCATCGCGGTCTCCACCACCGAGCGATTCTCCCGTTCGCGCTCGGCGATGCGCCGGGTCTTCTGGTCGACCGTCGTCCGAATCTTTGCCTCGCGGTTGGCAAAGGACAGGATGAAGGCGCCGAAGAGCACGGACAGGCCGAGCCCGGCGACGAGGATGATCAGCGGCTCCTCGCTGTTGACGCTGGCTTCGAAGCCCGGCGTGCTCTGCCATTCGACAGTCCAGTCCCGCCGCATGAGGTGCAGCGTGCGTCGCGCCGAATAGGCCGGCCGATGCGTGGTATTGGGCGCGAGGCTGGAGAAGATGAGATTGTCGGGAGCGGCGAGGTCACCGTCATAGATCGAGATGTCGATCGTGCTGTTCTGGCTGGCCGTCAGGCCGCGCATGAAGCGGGAGGCGACGAAGGGGGCGTACACCCAGCCGATGAAGGCATCGCGACGAGCCTGCACCGTGTCCAGCCGTCGCGCCGGCTTGTAGAACGGCCGCAACAGAAGGAATCCCGGGCTCGCCGTGCGATCCTGCACCAGGAGAATGCGCCGGGTGATCGTCGCCTCGCCCGTGTCGCGCGCCTCGACGGCGGCCAGGTACCGGTTGATCTCGAAGGCGATGTCGAGGCCGAGGGCCTGCTCGTTGGCAAACAGCGGCTCGATGTATTCGATGACGAACCGCTCGTCGGTGGTGCGGGTCGGGTGCACGTGAAAGCCGCGCTGTTCAACCCCGCGATCGGCTTCGTAGCGGTCGACCGGCAGAGTCCTGAGAGGACGGATGAAGCCGAGCCCGTTGATGCCCGGCAACGTCTTGGTGATGTCCATCTCCTCGACCAGATGACGCCAGTCCTTGGCACTGACGGCCGTGGAGCCGGCCAGCAGACCCGCCGCGCCATCCAATGCCAGACGGTAGGATTCCAGACGATGCAGGAGGGCCTGGCGGCTGTCGTCGACGACTGCCTCGAAGGACGTCATCGCGCGCTCGTGGCAGAGAATGCTGGTGAGCTTCCAGCCGTACATGGTCGCGCCCAGCGGTACGGTCCATGCCAGCAGCGTCAGAAGCGTGAAGCCTGCGACGGGGTGGCCGCGGAAGCGGACCCTGCCGCCGCGCCAGGGACCGAGGAGGGTGATCGGGGTGAAGACCAGCACGCCGATCAGGCCGGAGGTCCACCAGTCGACCCACAGCCCGAACACCGAGCCCTGAGGCACCAGGCCGAAGAGGTGAAGCGCCGTCACCGACAGCGTCGGCTGGAACAGGCAGGCGAAGAGCGCGATCGGCACCAAGGCGAGCAGGTGAACGACAGTCTTCACGTGCACCGGCCATCCCACGATGTGCCGGATCAGCGACGCTGCGAGGATCGCGTGGCCCGTCGCGCCGAGTGCCACCAGCAGCGGCACGGCCACGCGGCCGACGGGCTCCGGGATCACCGGTCCGTACAGCAGACCGACCGTCAGCGAACCGATGACGATGCCAGGCCAGTAGCCACGCCCGAACAGGACGAGGCAACCGATCGCAAGGCCGCTCGGTGGCCAGAGGAGCGGCAGTTGCGAAGGCAGCACCGCGGTGTGATACGCGATCACCGCACCGAAGACATAAAGGCACGCCATCGTCGCCACGCCCAGCGCCCAGGACAGGGCCCCGCTCTGCAGGCGGTGCGATGGTCGGCCGGGACGTCGAACGGACACGGATCGTGCTCCTCAATGAAGCGCTGATCGTATCGGCACAATCTTGAGTTATTCGTAAACCCGTCTCTCGTCCTTAAGTAGTCTGCGCAGCATATAGTTCGATCTTCGATCGATGATGCCGACACGCCAGCGCCAACGTGCGGGACAGGAGAAGTGCCCGCGTAATCAGCGACGCTCGGCTAATCCCTGCGTCGAGTGGCGCCGTCGGCGTTGATCGTGACGTTGGTGGCTGCTGGACGGCGAGTGCTGAACTGTCTGGCCTCTTCGATCTCCAGATCATGCCGCGCCGCCTTCAGGTGGCGCGCGACCTCCGGCAGCCCCATCCTGCGGGTCAGCACGATCATGTCGCGCAGTTGCGTTTCCAGCGCGCGCAGCGCAGCGATCCGCAGGGAACCTTGTGGCATCCGTGGCGTCCTGACGGCCGCTTGGGCGTCCGTTCCTCGTTGTCGGCCGCCCGCCCGCAATCGGTGCGCGTGCACAGCCTCAAACGACGAGTCTGAATTACGCGAGTGTGCTATGTCAATGAATCCATTCGACCTATACTTCTGATGAAAGTAGATGATCTTAGTATAAGCGCAGAAGCGCATACAACGTGCGGTGATACCTCCCGCTCCAGCGGCTGAATGGTCGCGGAGCACGCAGCTCCGGCGTCGAGACCGCTGCATCCCCGGCGTGGTGAGCGGCCCTCTGCAATGCCTTTGCGACGGCTCGTGCGCCGACGGCGCCTTAGTATGGCGTCAATGATTCCATGCAACCTTACGCGTGAAACGGTAAGGATGACATGCAATGACGGCGAACTGCCCCGGATGCCAGACGAGCGCCCCGCTCGACTTCGACTTCTCGATGGCGTTCCAGCCGATCATGGACGCCGAGTCGGGTCAGGTCTGGGGGTATGAAGCGCTGGTCCGCGGCAGAAATGGCGAAGGCGCCGGCGCGATCCTGTCGCGGGTGACGCCCGAACAGCGCTACCGCTTCGACCAGGCCTGCCGGGTGAAGGCGCTCGAGCTGGCAGCGCGGCTCTTCCCGCGCGACATGTCCTGCAAGCTGTCGATCAACTTTCTGCCCAACGCGGTCTACGAGCCCGCGGCCTGCCTGCGCGCCACGCTCGCCGCGGCCCGCAAGACCGGGTTTCCCCGCTCCTCGATCATGTTCGAGTTCACCGAAAACGAGGAGGTCGTGGACACCGGCCACCTGCAGCGGATCATCACCGAGTACCGACGGCAGGGCTTCATCACCGCACTCGACGACTTCGGCGCCGGCTATGCCGGGCTGTCCCTCCTGGCCAACTTCCAGCCCGACCTGATCAAGATCGACATGGACCTCATCCGGGGGATCGCCGAAAGCCGGGTTCGCCAGTCGATCGTCGCCGCGATCGCTCATCTCGGCCGGGAGCTCGGGATCACGCTGCTGGCGGAAGGGATCGAGAGCGAAGCCGAGCTGCTGACGTTGAAGGCCGCGGGCATTCGCCTGTTTCAGGGCTACTACTTCGCACGCCCCACATTTGAGGCCTTGCCACCGATAGATCTGTCGGGAATGGCCGGAACGCTCGAACGCGTTGCGCGCACGGCCTGACGGCCGACGGCGCGCGAAGCCCCGACCCTGCATCGTCGGGCTGACGCGCCGCCACCGGCAGGCGCTGGCAACGCGGTCAGGGGGTCCCTGCGCGGCGTTCGCCGGTCGGTTCGGCGAAACTCGGGAGCGCCAAACGGTCTCATTGCAACGGACTTGGCCGCGGTTCTTTCACTAGAGAAAGCCGACCTGCTCGGCCGATGCGGGATCGCATGCCTCGTTCGCGCCAACGGGCCGACGGCCGAAGAGGATCTGCAAATCGGGCCAGATCATCTCGATCAGCTCGGCGATGTGCACACGGCTGGCGCGGGCCGGGATACGCGCCTCGGCGAGGCTCTCGCCAACCAGCGCCTCCAGTTCGCGGCGCCAGCTTTCGTCGCAGGTGAAGATCGCCGCGTTCCGACTGCGCGCCACGTCGATCCCGTCGAGCATGCTTG
This sequence comes from Mangrovibrevibacter kandeliae, assembly GCF_024519155.1. Lineage (GTDB taxonomy): Bacteria > Pseudomonadota > Alphaproteobacteria > Rhizobiales > Rhizobiaceae > Mangrovibrevibacter > Mangrovibrevibacter kandeliae. Next base: position 133,569 of record NZ_JANIFJ010000005.1, read on the forward strand.
TGACCTCCTTCGAGCTCAGAAGGATTCTACCTTGGCGCGTAGTCCTTTCCAAGGTTGCAGGACAATAAAACTCCCGCGGCACTGGATCGCGGCGCGCTCGCTGAAGCCTCGACGTCAGGCCTCTCCGGAAGGGCCGTCCTGCCGCGCCCGTGCCAGGCCCTCGATCAGCGACGGCAGGGCGTCGAGCCGGTCGGCGACGAGATCGGCGCCCAAGTCCTCGACGGGCCGGGTGGAATAGCCGCCGCGCATGACGATGGCGGTCATGCCGGCAGCTTCCGCCGCGATGACGTCGTTGTCGCTGTCGCCGACGAAGACGATGTCGGACGGGGTCAGCCCGAGCTTCTCGGCCGCAAGCAGAAGCAGGCCGGGAGCGGGCTTCCTCTCCGGCCCCGCATCGCCGCCGACGACGATCGCCATGTGATCGGCGAGCCCGAAATGGGCGAGGACGGTCTCGGTCGCTGCTGCGGCCTTGTTGGTGACGACGCCGAGCCGCCAGCCTCGCTGCTGCAGGGCAAGTATGCCCTCCACCGCGCCCGCGTTGAGCACTGTGCGCTGGGTCGACTGCGGGCCGTAGATCGCCTCGAACCGCTCGACGACCTTGTCGCGGGTGGCCGGGTCGATCTCCTTGCCGAGCGCGGCATAGGCGCGTTCGATCAGCGTCGGCACGCCGCGGCCGATCATCGCCGTCACCTGCTCCAGTTCGAAGGGCGGCTCGCCATAGCTCGCGAGCGTGGCGTTGAGAGCCGTCTGGATGTCGGGCGCGGAATCGACGAGCGTGCCGTCGAGATCGAACAGCACCGCCTGCGGCCAAGGTGTCGTCATCGCTAGTCTCCAGTCAGGTCCATGTCCGATGCGGTCCGCCGCGGGGCGTTCACGCCTCGACGTCCGTCTCCGGCGGCCGCAGCACGGCCAGAGTGATCCAATGCGCCGAGAGCGCGGGCTTCGCGGCGCCCTCGATCTCGATGGTTGCGTCCCACGCCGACTGCAGGCTCACCGCCCGCTCCGTCAGGCCGACGAGGCGAAAGCTGCCGCGCACCCGGTTGCCGGTCTTCACCGGGGTCAGGAAGCGCACCTTCTCGAACCCGTAATTGACGCCCATGACGGTGTGCTCGACGCCTGGCAGCGCATCGAAGGCAAGCGCCGAGAGGAGCGACAGCGTCAGGAAGCCGTGGGCGATGGTGCCGCCAAACGGCGTCTCCGCTCGCGCCCGTTCCGGATCGACGTGAATGAACTGGTGGTCGTGGGTGGCGTCGGCGAAGCGATCGATCATCGGCTGGTCGACGCTCAGCCAGTTCGACACGAAGGCCTCGCCGTCGACGTAAGCCCGGTAGCGCTCGAGCGGGATCAACCGCTGGCGGATCGCTTCCTCGACCGGGCTCTTCGAGGGATCGCTAGGCATCGACACACTCCAGCAGGGTCCAAGGCCGCGACAGCCCGTCACCGGAAACGTCCCGATGCGCAACGCGGCACGCCTGCTTCCTAGTGCACGTCTCGCCCGGCTTCCAGCCATTCCTCCTTGCCCCTGCGCCGCTGCCACCCTTTATTGTCAGGAACCCTTTCGTCGCACCGCACTTTCGCATCGCGGCAGATGTGCCCGTCCGGCACGCCCCTTCGTCGCCCTTCCGCGGCGCCCTTCGACAGAGAGAGGAACGACATCCGATGTGTGGACTTTGCGGTGAGATCCGTTTCGACGGCCAGATGGCATCGCCGGAGCGCATCCAACGCATGAGCGACTGTCTCGCTCGCCGCGGGCCCGACGGCGCCGGCGTGGTGATGCGCGGACGGGTCGCTTTCGGGCACCGCCGCCTCAAGATCATCGATCTGTCTGAAAAGGCCGAGCAGCCGATGGTCGATGCCGACCTCGGACTGACGATCGCCTTCAACGGCTGCATCTACAACTATCCGGAACTGCGCCGGGAGCTGGAGGCCAAGGGCTACCGCTTCTTCTCCACCGGCGACACCGAGGTGATCGGCAAGGCCTTCCACGCCTGGGGCAAGGACTGCGTCAAGCGCTTCCACGGGATGTTCGCCTTCGCCATCCATGAGCGCGAAAGCGGCCGGGTGACGTTGGCGCGCGACCGCTTCGGCATCAAGCCGCTCTACCTCTCGCAGACGCCGGAGCGGCTCTACATTGCGTCCTCGCTCCCCGCGCTTCTGCGCACCGGCGACGTCGACCGCTCGATCGATCGTGTCGCGCTGCACCACTACATGACCTTCCACGCGGTCGTGCCGGCGCCGCTGACGATCATCAAGGGCGTGCGCAAGCTGCCGCCCGCGACGGTGCGGACGATCGAAGCCGACGGCACCTTCGAAGACGAGGTGTATTGGAGCGCGCCCTTCGGTCTGGCCTCTGGCGAGGAGAGCCTGACGGCCGACGACTGGCGCGACCGTGTGCTCGCCAGCCTGAAGACCGCTGTCGCCCGCCGCATGGTGGCGGACGTGCCGGTGGGCGTCCTGCTCTCGGGCGGCGTCGATTCCTCGCTGATCGTCGGTCTGCTCGCCGAGGCCGGCCAGACGGGCCTCACCACCTTCTCCATCGGCTTCGAGGAGGCCAACGGCGAGAAGGGCGACGAGTTCGTCTATTCCGACCTCATCGCAAAGCACTACGGCACCAAGCATCACAAGATCTTCGTGCCGTCGAACGAGCTGCTGGAGCACCTGCCCGGGACCATCGCGGCGATGTCGGAGCCGATGGTCTCCTACGACAATGTCGGCTTCTACCTCCTGTCGCGCGAGGTCTCAAAGCACATCAAGGTGGTGCAGTCCGGCCAGGGTGCCGACGAGGTGTTCGGCGGCTATCACTGGTACCCGCCCATGGCCGGCGCCAACGACCCGGTCGGCGCCTATTCGAAGGCCTTCTTCGACCGCAGCCATTCGACCCTCGGCGAGCAGCTGGGCGACGGATGGCTCGCCGACGACGAGAGCCGCGCCTTCGTCGAGCGGCACTTCGCCCTTCCAGGCGCTGGTGATCCGGTCGACAAGGCGCTGCGGATCGACACCAACGTGATGCTCGTCGACGATCCGGTGAAGCGGGTGGACAACATGACCATGGCCTGGGGCCTCGAAGCCCGGGTGCCCTTCCTCGATCACGAGCTCGTCGAGCTCGCCGCCCGTGTCCCCGCCGCCGAGAAGCTGAAGGACGGCGGCAAGGGCGTCTTGAAGGAGGTCGCCCGTCAGGTGATCCCGCACGAGGTGATCGACCGCAAGAAGGGCTACTTCCCCGTCCCGCAGCTCAAATACATCTCCGGGCCGTATCTCGACATGGTGCGGGACGCCTTGTCCTCGCAGGCGGCCCGCGAGCGCGGGCTGTTCAGGCAGTCCTATCTCGACACGCTGTTTGCCAATCCCGCCGACCACATCACGCCGCTGCGCGGTTCCGAGCTGTGGCAGGTCGCCCTCCTGGAGCTGTGGCTGCAGGAACAGGGAGTCTGAGATGAGCGACCTTCGGCAGCCGAGCCGCCGGCTTGCGCGCCACCGCCTCCGGCGGATGGGAACGCGCGGCCTCCAGGCGCCCTCGCTTCAGCCCGCCGACGAGGCGGGATCGATGCACCCCGACGCCTCGATCGATTGCGGCTGGGGCCGACTGATCTTCGGCCAGACCTTCGCCGACCCCAAGGTGCTGGTCGACACGCTGATGCAGGAGGGGGCCGACCGGCGCGACATCGGCTTCTACATCGCCGATCCGCACGTGGTGCTGAGCCACGCGCCGCAGGATCTGTTCCTCGATCCGTCGCACACCTACCGCCTGAACCTCGCGACCTACCGCCCGTCGCGGCGGCGGGCCTCCGGGTTCCATGTCCGCCGCCTGGCGAGCGAGGCGGATGCGCATGCGGTCAACCGCATCTACCAGAGCCGCGGCATGGTCACGGTCGACCCGGTGTTCTTCTGGTCCCACCGCGACAGCCGCGCGCTCACCTACCTCGTCGCCGAGGACGAGGCGACGGGCGCGATCATCGGCACGGTGACGGGCATCGACGGCCCGCGCGCCTTCGGCGATCCCGACAACGGCTCCTCGCTCTGGTGCCTCGCGGTCGATCCCCAGGCGACCCATCCCGGCATCGGCGAGACGCTGGTGCGCCGCCTTGCCGAGCACTTCCAGGCCCGCGGACGGGCCTTCATGGACCTCTCGGTGATGCACGACAACGCCTCGGCGATCGCCCTCTACGAGAAGCTCGGCTTCGAGCGGGTCCCGATCTTCGCCATCAAGTGCAAGAACCCGATCAACGAGAAGTTCTTCACCGGCAGCGCGGATGCCTTCGCCGGTCTCAATCCCTATGCCCGGATCATCGTCGACGAGGCGTTGCGGCGAGGCATCCAGGTGGAGGTGACGGATGCCGCAGGCGGGTTCTTCCGCCTGACGCATGGCGGCCGCTCCATCCACTGCCGCGAGAGCCTGTCCGAGCTGACCTCGGCCGTCGCGATGTCGATCTGCGACGACAAGGCGGTGACGCGGCGCGTGGTGGAGCACGCCGGCGTGCGGGTGCCGGAGCAGATCGTTGCGGACGACGACCGGGCGGCGCTTGAGACCTTCGTCGAGAAGCACGGCTCGATCGTGGTGAAGCCCGCGCGCGGCGAGCAGGGCCGCGGCATCGCGGTCGGTATCGATACGGTCGAGGACGCCGAGCGGGCGATCGAGGTCGCCCGCGTCCAGTCCGACCGCGTGCTGCTCGAATCCTGCTTCGAGGGCGAGGACTTGCGCCTCGTGATGATCGACTATCGACTCGTCGCCGCCGCGATCCGGCGCCCGCCGATCGTCACCGGCGACGGGCACACGACGATCCGCGAGCTGATCGAACGCCTGTCACGCCGACGTGCGGCCGCCACCGGCGGCGAAAGCAGCGTGCCGCTCGACGGCGAGACCGAGCGCTGCGTGCGGCAGGCGGGGTATGACTTGGACGACGTCCTGCCGGAGGGCGAGGGGGTGACGGTCCGCAAGACCGCCAACCTCCACACCGGCGGCACCATCCACGACGTTACCGGGCAGGTGCACCCGCGGCTGATCGAGGCGGCGGTCGCCGCGACACGTGCGATCGACATTCCGGTCTGCGGCATCGACTTCATGGTGAAGACGCCGCACGAGCCGGACTACGTCTTCATCGAGGCGAACGAGCGGCCGGGGCTCGCCAATCATGAGCCGCAGCCGACCGCCGAGCGCTTCGTCGATCTTCTCTTTCCGCTGTCGATGCCGTATTCCTCGCGCGCAGCCCGACAGCAGAAACCGAAAGATCCGTGATGCCGCGGCTCCAGATCGACCCGCATTACCTCGCCGACCAGCTGAAAGCCCTTCTGAAGATCCCGAGCCCGACCGGCTACACCGACACGGTCGTGCGTTACGTCACGCACGAGCTCGAGCGCCTCGGTCTGCATGTCGAACTGACGCGCCGCGGCGCCATCATCGGCGTGCGCCAAGGCTCGCGGCGCGCCGCCGCCCGCGCCATCGTCGGCCATGTCGACACGCTCGGCGCCCAGGTGAAGCGCATCAAGGAGAACGGGCGGCTGGAGCTGGTGCCGATCGGCACCTGGTCGGCGCGCTTCGCCGAGGGTGCGCGCGTGACCCTCTTCGCCGAGACCGGCACCTATCACGGCACCATCCTGCCGCTGAAGGCGTCGGGCCACACCTACAACGTGGAGGTCGACGAACTGCCGATCGGCTGGGACTATGTGGAGCTGCGGATCGACGCCCTCGCCCGCAGCCGCGCGGAGACCGAGCGGCTCGGCATCGAGGTCGGCGACATCGTCGCGGTCGATCCGCAGCCGGACTTCCTCGACAACGGCTTCATCGTCTCGCGTCATCTCGACAACAAGGCGGGTGTCGCGGTGATGCTTGCCGCGGTCGAGGCGCTGGAGCGCGAGAAGGCGGTGACCCCGGTCGACACGCACTGGCTGTTCTCGATCGCCGAGGAGGTCGGCGTCGGCGCCGCCTCGATCATCGAGCCGAACGTCGCCTCGATGGTCGCCGTCGACAACGGCACCTCGGCGCCCGGGCAGAACTCGTCCGAGTTCGGTGTGACGATCGCCATGGCCGACCAGACCGGCCCGTTCGACTACCACCTGACGAAGAAGCTGGTGAAGCTGTGCCGCGAGGAGGACATCCGTTACCAGAAGGACGTCTTCCGCTATTACCGATCGGATTCAGCCTCCGCGATCGAGGCCGGTCACGACGTGCGCACCGCCCTCATCACCTTCGGCGTCGATGCATCGCACGGCTACGAGCGCATCCACATGCACGCCCTGCGCTCGCTCGCCGAACTCGTCACCGCCTATGTCACCTCGCCGGTGGAGATCGAGCGCGACCGCAAGCTGCATGCAGGCCTGAAAGGCTTCACCCGCCAGCCGACAGTCGAGGCCGAACAGGAGCTCGACGAGGAGAGCGATCCGGCGGAATAGGACGCACGGGGGCGTGACGCGCTGCCCGCTGGGGAGTTTCGGCGTCGTCGCGATGGCTGCGCCATGCGCACCGGACACAAATCGTCATCGACCGGTCCGAATTCCGCCCGCTTGTGATCGGAAATCCTCACATGGGTCGCAAGGGGATTCGCGATGTTCGGCATGGTCGGTGCACTCTGGAGACGTCTCGGCTCGCTCGGCGGGCGCCTGACCGAACAGCTCGTGATTTCGGGACTGGTGGCGCTGGCGCTGCATCTCGTGGGCAACGGCGCCGGGCTCTATGCCTGGCTCGGCGGGGTTGGACAGGCGCCACAGGCTGAGGCGGCCGCGACCCTGGTGGCGACGCCGAAGGCGCCGCGCCTCCTCGGGCCGAGTGCCGCCGCACCGGTCGACACGGACTCTGCGACGCCGGCCCCCACGGCCTTGCCCCGCCGCGCGGCGGACTCGTTGCCGACGCCCCGGGGCGCCGCGCTTGGCACCGCCGAAGCCACGGCAGCGGCCGAGGGCGTCATTCTCTTCACCGACTGCGGCACCGCCTGCGAGTCGCACGACCCGCTGCTGGCCCGCAGCGTCGCGCCGAGCGACCGGCCTGGCATGCCCGCGACCCCTGTGACGCTCGTTGCGCCCTTCGAGGCGGACGGGCCGGACGTCGACGACCCCGCGGCGACGGCCGCCGCGAGGGCTACGGAGCTGCGTCGACAGGCGAGCGCGGAGGAGGACGAGGGTCTGGCTTCCGCCGCGCTGGACACCGTCGTCGGCGGCTTCCACCGGGTGCTGCGCCACGTCAACCCGCTCTGAGGCTCGGCAGACAGTCCAGACGAGCGCAGATGTGAACGGCTGGCCGGCGGACGCCCTGCAGCATGGCGTCACCTCGGCACGAAGATCTTCTTGTCGAGCGTCCAGATCAGCATCCCGGCTTCTAATCCCGTATTTGGCGAATGCCGCAAGAGCGGTCTGAGTCGAAATTTATTAGGCGACATTCCTCCGGGTGGTTGCACTTCAGCTCGCCTGTCCGGCGGTTGGCTTGAGGTTATGGACGGACCAGATCAGTCTTCGTCGTCGAATAGACCTCGCGCCGATGGTGTTGGCGAGCGGATGACGCCATATACCTTCACGATCTCGACCTTCTGATCGACCATAGCGCCGATCTCGTCGTAGGTTGTTTCGTAGCGGGCGCGCACACGCAGCGCGTCGCCAGGACGGATGGTCTCTTCATGCGTCCGGAACCGCTCTAGCCATTCCTCGTCGTGGATCGGCGCTGATATCGACTGGCGACCATGCTTGAATGCCCATTGGGCATTGCCGAGGAAGTCCGGACGTCGAACGATGTAGACGACGTCTAGCTCGTTCGCGAGATCCTGTTGCGCTTCGGGCGGCATGTGGTCCGACGGAAGCCAAGTCTCCCGGACATTGACGCGGTACTCGCCCTTCCCGAGATCGATCACCAGACCCTCGCCGAAGCCAAGCTTCGCCTTCGCCCGCTGGACTTCGTCCAGCGCCTGCGCCAGCCTAGATGCCTTGACTAAGGGATAGTCCGGGAAATGCAGGACGTCGGTCTTGACCGCGAGCTGCCGGAGCTCATCCGTCAGGTCCGGTAGGCCCGCGTTCTGTCCATCGTCGATCCTGCGGTCGAGCCAACGGATCGCAAGGTACTTCCCTTCGACGAGGTATTTTCCGACCTGCTTCTTCCAGTCGAGGTCCTTAAGAGCGTCGTCGTCCACTTGCTTCAGTATGTTCCTGAGGACGACCAGAAGGCTGGAGCGCTGGACGTCTTCCAGCACGAACGTCGTATCGATCCGACTAGTCACCGACTCGAGAAGAGCCCGGTCGATCTCCTCGAAGGAGCGGATCAGATCGGACGCGATCTCAAAGATGCGGGCCGGCGATCCGGATGCCGGATCGAACTCGATCTTCAGTCGCAGGTCTCCCTGCGGTGCCCTCGGATCGTCTGTGGAGGTGATCCCGATCATGCTCATCCCGACAGAGAGACATATCTCTCGAATGGCCGCCAGCCACGATCTGGTCCATCTGCGACTCGGAGCACCGCCATGTCCCGCTTCGTCGACCGCTCCCCGGTGTCGGAGTTCGTCGAACTGCGGATGCTCTCTATCCAGCCTCGACGGACATTTTTGGTACAACGCATCGGGATCATGTCGGCGTAAGGATGCCGTCCTCCATCGCCCGGATGAACATGCCCGCGTCGGCCGCCTGAGGCTGCAATTGCGAGGCTCTGATTTCCTACAGCATCTGCCGGGCATGGTCCGGCGCAACAGCAGCGGCGGCTCGCGCGGCGTTCAGCTTCACCTGCCAGTTGGAATGATCGAACAGCGTCAGAAATGCCGTGCGCTGGTCGCCAGGTCTTCCCTTCAACTCGGCTTCGACCGCGATCAGGATATCGCAGAGCCTGTTGAAGGTGCCTATCTTGTCGACCATGATGGCGTCGTGTCGCTTTACGCCGGCATCCACATAGATCGCGAGGATCTCCTCGACGCTCAGATTGGTCAGGCTCGGGACTTTCATCGTTCCAGATCTCCCGCGGCTCGCGAGCATGATTGGTCTACCTATCCGACCTCTAAGCGTGCAGCTACAGGAAGGCGCTCCCATCAGATGCGTCTACAACGTCGTGATGGGTGCAGCTTCGACAGACTCGCCCATTCAAGCCTTAGCGTTGATCAAGTTGGGACGAAGATCTTCTTGTCGAGAGCGCGGAGCCGCATTCCGGCCTCAAGTCCCGTACTTGGCAGCCGCCAACTGGCGATCTCCTCGATCTTGCGGCGGGCATCCTCTGGAAACAGTGCAAGCGTCGCCGTGGCGGCGTTCAGCTGTACCTGCACATTGGGGTAATTGTAGAACTGTCGCAGGAGGCGTCGCAGGTCCCCGGGGCGGCGCTTCAGCTCCGCTTCGACATCGAAGCGGGCGAGGATCGCCCGATTGGCCTTACGATTTCTCATCTCGTGATCGGCTTTGTCCGGGGCAAGGCCGAGTTCGAGGAAGCGGGCGACGAGATCGTCGTCGGAGACAGCTTCGAGATCGATCGGCGCCATCTCAATCTCTCCTCCGCCGAGGCGTGATTTGTGCTGGTGTGCTACAGCCACTAGGTCGGCACCCAGCCGCGTTTATCGAGCGCGCTCAAAAGCGTGCGCGCTTCAAGCGCGACAAGACCAACTTCCCACCGGGAGAGATATTCGATTTTCTGCCGCGCCTCTTCAGGAAAATGAAAGAGGGTAGAACTTGCAGCGTTCAGTTGGACCTGGCTGCTTGGGTGATCATAAAGATCGCGCAGCATGCGCCGCTGATCACCATCGCGGCATTTAAGCTCATCGCGAATTTCAAAGCGTCGTCGGACGGCTCTGTTGATTTTCGACTGCTCAAGAAGACGTTCTGCTCGCTCTTGCTGCAAGCTCACCTCGACGAACTCGGCGACCAGCTCCTGTAAAGTCAAAGATATGAGCGGCTGGGTCGTCATGGCTTTAGTATTCCCATATCAAGGAGTCCTATCAGACCGATCTTCGTTCGCTCATCCCATGATTTTCCGAGGAGATAGCGCCTAGGAGACATCCCGCCGTAGGCATCACTTGGAGTCTCATACCACGAGTTCAGCTCCCAATGCTTTGCGCGCGGGATCCGCGCGAGGTTTTCCGGGCCCTCCATCATCGACATCGGGCTTCCATCGGCTTCTGCCGGTGCCTTCTCGGCGATATGGTGGATGTCGTGGCCTTCGGCCTTGCCCTGCGCCGCGGCCTCTTGCAGCTCGGCCAGGGTCTTCGGCGGATCGAAGTAGCTCTCGATGAGCGGATAGTAGTGGTAGAGCCAGTGGACGGCCTCCGCAGTCGTCAGCGCCGCGCCGAGCGGTCCCGCCGCGCCGCGCAGGATGGCCTTGGTTGCAAAGCGGATCATGCCGCGGACAACGGCGATGCGCAGCTTCTCCCGGATCGGACGCTCGGTCGGAATTTCCGGCGGCGGCTCGTCGAGGGGCGGCCCGCCATTGTGCCCCGGGCCGGGCCGCGGCAGGTTCAGGCGCCGCTGCTTCGGCGGGGTTTTCGGAGCGCCGTCCTCCGGGCCGGGAATGTCGACCTCGAGGACCGCCTCCCGCCAGCGGCCGGAGACGTCGCCGCTGCCCTTTGGATGGCGCGGCTGGTTCGGATCGAAGTTCGCCTTGACGGCGCCGACCCGCCACAGCGCCAGGCCGAGACGGACGGCCGTGATCCGTACGCGCAGCGCTGCCAGCCCATGCCGGGCGGCGCGCGCCGAGATCTCGACCTCCGCCTGCCGCTGTCCCGCCATGCGCATCCCCCCGAACCACGACCGTGAGGGTACGGGCGGCTCAGACGGCGGGGATCAGTTGAGGTCCAGGATCAGATCAGGAGGACTGGCTGCGCGAGCGAGCCGCTCGAACAGCTGCGGGAGCTCGTGGCCGGGCAGTCCGGCAGCGAGGCGCCGCTCAGGCGTCGGCGGGAATGCCGGGATCGGTGCCGACCGGCGTGCCCGCCGCCGGGCGGTGGATCTTCGCTCCAGCCTCGACCACCAGCGGGTGGATGCCGTCGGTCTCGCCGGCATCGAGCCGCTTGAACAGCTGACCGCGCATGCGCGGCTCCCAGAAGCTGTTGATGTGGTCGGCGACGCCCGCCACCTGCTCGGCCTTCGGCTGCGACTGAAAGAAGGTCGCGATCTGGTTGGCCATCGTGATCAGCTTGTCATGCTGCATCGCTGTTCTCCTCCGCGCGGTGCACGAGCGCGTCCGCCGCCCCGGCAATCCGCCCGTAACCGGTGAAAATCTCGAACTCCTCGCCGCGCAGGACGGCGACGAGGCTGACGTTGGCGCGCTCGGCCTCGGCGACGGCGAGCGCGGTCGGCACCGACACGGCGGCGATCAGCGGCACGCCCATGAAGGCCGCCTTCTGGATCAGCTCGACCGAGACGCGGCTGGTGATGGTGACGAAGCCCGACGCGCCGTCGATGCCGCCGGCCGCGAGATGCCCGGCCACCTTGTCCAGCGCGTTGTGGCGGCCGACGTCCTCGCGCGTCACGACGAGCCCCTGCCCTGCCGTATGGAAGGCCGCGGCATGAACGGCACGCGTGCGCTGGCCGAGGCCCTGCGCCCGCGCCATCGCCGCCATTGCCGCCGTCAGGTCCGCCGGCGTCACCACCAGCCCGTCATCGACACGCGGCAGCGGGCGCTGGGCGAGTTCGAGCGACTCGACCCCGCAGAGGCCGCAGCCCACCGGCCCGGTCATCTGCCGCCGCCGCGCGACGTAGGAGGCCGAGCGCGCCTCGTTCAGCCACAGGCGGCAGTCGATGCCGGCCTCGCCCGCCTCGATCTCCAGCCGCTCGATCTCGCCCGGACGCTCGACGATGCGCTCGTTGAGGGCGAGGCCAAGGGCGAGTTCGCCCAAATGCTCGGGCGTTGCCATCATCACGGCATGCGAGGATCCGTTGACGGAGATCGCCACCGCGGTTTCGGCCGGGATCGCGCGCTCCCGACGCACGAACGCCCCGCCCGAAAAGGCGAGGCTCGTGGTGCCAACCGCGACGTCGGTCATGCGAGAGCTCCGGCGAACCGCGTCGTGTCCTGCTGCAGGCAAACCAGCCTTGGCACCGTCGACCCGCCTACTCCGCCGCTTCGGCCGGAACGATCCGCCGGCTCTCGTCCGAGAACTCGCGATACTCCTCCTGCCAGTCCGTCGGACCGTTGGAGGGCGAGATCTGCACCGCCGTCACCTTGTATTCCGGGCAGTTGGTCGCCCAGTCGGAAAAATCGGTGGTGACGACGTTGGCGTTGGTCATCGGATGGTGGAAGGTCGTGTAGACGACGCCCGGCGCGACGCGATCGGTGATCTTGGCCCGCAGCGAGATCGACCCGGCGCGGCTTTCGAGCTTCACCCAGTCGCGCTCGCGCACGCCGCGCTGTTCGGCGTCGTGCGGGTGGATCTCCAGGACGTCCTCGTCATGCCACACGACGTTCGCCGTGCGCCGCGTCTGCGCCCCGACATTGTACTGCGACAGGATCCGGCCGGTGGTGAGGAGCAGCGGGAAGCGCGGGCCGGTGCGCTCGTCCGTCGCCACGTATTCGGTGATGACGAACTTGCCCTTGCCGCGCATGAACTCCTCGACATGCATGATCGGGGAGCCCTCGGGATGCGCGTCGTTGCAGGGCCACTGCACCGAGCCCTTCTCTTCCAGGAGGTCGTAGGAGACGTTGGCGAAGGACGGCGTCGTCGCCGCGATCTCGCCCATGATCTCCGAGGGATGAGCGTAGTTCATGTCCATGCCCATCCCCCGGGCGAGGAGCTGGGTGATCTCCCAGTCGGCGTAGCCGTTCTTCGGCCGCATCACCTTGCGCACGCGGTTGATGCGCCGCTCGGCATTGGTGAAGGTCCCGTCCTTCTCGAGGAAGGTCGAGCCCGGGAGGAAGACATGGGCGTAGTTCGCCGTCTCGTTCAGGAACAGGTCGTGGACGATCAGGCACTCCATCGCCTCGAGACCGGCCGAGACGTGGCGGGTGTCGGGATCGGACTGCAGGATGTCCTCGCCTTGGACGTAGAGGCCCTTGAAGGTCCCCTCGACCGCGGCGTCGAACATGTTCGGGATGCGCAGGCCCGGCTCCTTGTCGAGCTCGACGCCCCACAGGCTCTCGAAGCTCTCGCGCACCGCGTCGGTGGCGACGTGGCGATAGCCCGGCAGCTCGTGCGGGAACGAGCCCATGTCGCAGGAGCCCTGCACGTTGTTCTGGCCGCGCAGAGGGTTCACGCCGACGCCGGGACGGCCGATGTTGCCGGTCGCCATCGCCAGGTTGGCGATGCCCATCACCGCCGTAGAGCCCTGGCTGTGCTCGGTGACGCCGAGGCCGTAATAGATCGCGCCGTTGCCGCCGGTGGCGTAGAGCCGCGCGGCGCCGCGGATGTCGGCAGCCTTGACGCCCGTGACCGCCTCGACGGCCTCCGGCGAATGCTCGGGCCGGGCCACGAACTCGGCCCAGTCCTGGAAGTCGTCCCAGTCGCAGCGTTCGCGCACGAAGGCCTCGTCGACGAGGCCCTCGATGACGATGGTGTGCGCCAGCGCGGTCAGCATCGCGACGTTGGTGCCGGGCTTCAGCGGCAGGTGGAAATCGGCCGAAACGTGCGGCGAGCGGACGATGTCGGTGCGGCGCGGGTCGATGACGATCAGCCGCGCGCCCTCGCGCAGCCGCTTCTTCATGCGCGAGCCGAAGACCGGATGGCCGTCGGTCGGGTTGGCGCCGATGATCAGGATGACGTCCGAGGCCTCGACGGAGTCGAAGTCCTGCGTGCCGGCCGACGTGCCGAAGGTGGTCTTCAGGCCGTAGCCGGTCGGCGAGTGGCAGACGCGGGCGCAGGTGTCGATGTTGTTGTTGCCGAAGCCGGCGCGGACCATCTTCTGGACGAGGTAGACCTCCTCGTTGGTGCAGCGCGAGGAGGAGATCGCGCCGACTGCGCTGCGGCCGTACTTCGCCTGGATGCCCTTCAGCTTGTCGGCGGCAAAGCCGATCGCCTCGTCCCAGGAGACCTCCCGCCACGGCTCGTGGATCGTGTCGCGGATCATCGGGTTGAGGATGCGCTCGGCATGGGTGGCATAGCCGATGGCGAAACGACCCTTGACGCAGGAGTGGCCGCGATTGGCCTTGCCGTCCTTGTAGGGCACCATGCGCACGATCTCCTCGCCGCGCATCTCCGCCTTGAAGGAGCAGCCGACGCCGCAATAGGCGCAGGTGGTGACGACCGAGTGCTCGGGCGTGCCGATCTCGATCACCGACTTCTCCTCCAGCGTCGCCGTCGGGCAGGCCTGCACGCAGGCGCCGCAGGAGACGCACTCGGAGGAGAGGAAGTTGTCCGAGCCGAAGCCGGCCGAGATCATCGAATCGAAGCCGCGGCCGTCCACGGTCAGCGCGAAGGTGCCCTGCACCTCCTCGCAGGCCCGCACGCAGCGCGAGCAGACGATGCACTTCGACGGGTCGAACTGGAAGTACGGGTTCGACTGGTCCTTGTCCTGGCCGAGATGGTTGGCGCCATCATAGCCGTAGCGCACGTCGCGCAGGCCGACCGCGCCGGCCATGTCCTGCAGCTCGCAGTCGCCGTTTGCCGCACAGGTCAGGCAGTCGAGCGGGTGGTCGGAGATGTAGAGCTCCATCACCCCCTTGCGGATGCGCTTCAGCCGCTCGGTCTGGGTCGACACCTTCATCCCCGGCGCGACCGGCGTCGTGCAGGAGGCCGGGGTGCCGTTGCGGCCCTCGACCTCGACGACGCAGAGCCGGCAGGAGCCGAAGGCGTTCAGCATGTCGGTGGCGCAGAGCTTCGGCACCTCGATGCCCGCCTCCATCGCCGCCCGCATGATCGAGGCGCCCTCCGGCACGGTGACGTCGCGCCCGTCGACGCTGAGCGTGACGGTCGTCTCGGTCTTCGGCTTCGGGGTGCCGTAGTCGATTTCTTCGATGAGGCTCATGGGTCGGTCCTCCCTATGCCGCCGCCACAGAGGCGCAGCAGACATGCTTCTTGTTGACGCCGCGGCTCATTCCGCCGCTTCGCGCATCGGCGCAGGCTCGAAGTCCTCGCGGAAGTGCTCGAGCGCGCTCATCACCGGATAAGGGGTGAAGCCGCCGAGCGCGCAGAGCGAGCCGAACTTCATCGTGTTGCAGAGATCCTCGACCAGCGTCAGGCTCGCCTCGACCCGCTCGCCGGCCATCACCTTCTCGAGCGTCTCCCTGCCCCGCACGGCGCCAACCCGGCAGGGCGTGCACTTGCCGCAGGACTCGACCGCACAGAACTCGAAGGCGAAATGCGCCTGCTTCAGCATGTCGACCGTGTCGTCGAAGACGACGATCCCGGCATGGCCGATGAGCCCGCCCTTCGCTGCGAACGCCTCGTAGTCGAAGGGCGTGTCGAACAGGGCGCGCGGGAAGTAGGCGCCCAGCGGCCCGCCGACCTGCACCGCGCGCACGGGGCGGCCGCTGCGCGTGCCGCCGCCGATCTGATCGACGATCTCGCCGAGCGTCAGGCCGAACGCCGTCTCGTAGAGGCCGGAGTGCTTGACGTTGCCGGCGATCTGCAGCGGGATCGTGCCGCGCGAGCGACCGACGCCGAACTCCTTGTAGGCCGCGCCACCCTCCGCGAGGATGAAGGGCACCGAGACCAGCGAGATGACGTTGTTGATCACCGTCGGCTTGCCGAACAGGCCCTGATGGGCCGGCAGCGGCGGCTTGGCGCGAACCTGCCCGCGCTTGCCCTCCAGGCTTTCCAGGAGCGAGGTCTCCTCGCCGCAGACATAGGCGCCGGCGCCGACGCGCACCTCCATGTCGAAGGCATGGGCCGAGCCGAGCACCGTCGCACCGAGGACGCCCTCCTTGCGCGCGGCCTCGATCGCCGCCTGCATGATCCTGATGGCCTGCGGGTATTCCGAGCGGAGATAGACGAAACCCTTGTCCGCCCCGGTGGCAACGCCGGCGATCGCCATGCCCTCGATCAGCGCGAAGGGATCGCCCTCCATGATCATCCGGTCGGCGAAGGTGCCCGAATCGCCCTCGTCGGCATTGGCGACGATGTACTTCTTCGCGCCCGGCGCGTCGGCGACGGTCTTCCACTTGATCCCCGTCGGGAAGCCTGCGCCGCCGCGGCCGCGCAATCCCGACTCGGTGACTTCGGCAATGATGCCGGCCGGGCCGAGCGCGATCGCCCGCTCCAGCCCCTTCAGGCCGTCATGCGCGCGGTAGTCGCCCAGCGAGAGCGGATCGGTGATGCCGCAGCGGCGGAAGACGAGCCGCGTCTGCGCCTTGATGAAGGGATGCTCATCCGGCCGGCCGATGTGCTTTTCGTGCTCGGCCCCGTCGAGCAGGCCGGCTTTCACCAGCGCCTCGACCTCGCCCGGCTCCACCGGCCCATAGCCGATACGCCCGTTCGGTGTCTCGACCTCGACCAGCGGCTCCAGCCACGCCATGCCGCGCGAGCCGGTCCGCACGATCTCGATCTCGAGCTTGCGCTCGGCGGCGATGCGCGTGAGGTCGTCGGCGATCTCGTCGGCACCGCAGGCGACCGCGAAGGAATCGAGCGGGATGAAGACGCGGGTCACAGCCGTACCTCCTCGACGAGCGCGCTGACCTTGGCCTCGGTCAGCCGGGCGACCAGCCGGCCGTCCAGCATTGCCGAGGGGGACGCGGCGCACAGGCCGAGGCAGTAGACCGCCTCCAGGGTCACCTGCCCGTCCGAAGAGGTCTCGCCGAACTTGATCCCGAGCGCATCCTCGATCGAAGCGGCGATCGCGTCGCCGCCCGCCGCCTGGCACGACTCCGCGCGGCAGACCTTCAGCACGTGCCGCCCGTGCGGCGCCTCATGGAAGTCGTGGTAGAAGGAGACGACGCCGTAAACCTCGGCCCGCGACAGGTTGAGCCCGCCGGCGATCAGCTGGATCGCCGCCTCGCTCACATGCCCGTAGCGCGCCTGAAAGGCATGCAGGATCGGCAGCAGCGGTCCTTCGAGATGCTTCAGCTCGTCGATGATCGCGGCGGCGTCTTCGGGATCGAAAGCGTGTGCGTAGCCCAACTGCCGCAACCTCCCACTGCAGTTTTTGAACGTTTCCAAACAGGAGGCGCGCGGACGATGAGAAAATCAAGAGGTACAATCCGTCTCTCGATAGAGGATGTCTATCAAGTCAGCGTCACGAGCGCCGCTTCTTCCCAGAAGGATGCGACCAGCGGCGGCTGGGGCTCGCGCACCGCGCGCACCAGCGCGACGTCGTAGCTGACGTCGGGCGCTTCCAGCGGGATCGACCGGACCGGTTCGGCCAGTCCCAGCATCTCGGCCGAGCGCGACGGCATGATGGTGGCGAAGCGGCCGGTGCGGACCTGCGCGATCAAGGCGATCATCGAGTTGGACTCCAGAACGGTGCCGAAGCGTTCGGGCGCGCGCTGCAGGTAACTCTCGAGAATGCGCCGGTTCTGCATCGTCGTCGTCAGCAGGCAGAGCGGGATCGACGCCGCCTCGTCCCAGGTCACGCTCCGGCGTTCGGCAAAGGGGTTGCCGCGGGTGGTCACCAGACAGTAGCGCTCGGCGTAGAGCACCCGCCGGTCGAGCCGCTGCGGCCGCTCCTCGTCGCGATAGGTGATGCCGAGATCGATCTCGAAATTGTCGATGCCGGCGGCGATCTCGGCCGAGGTGCGCGACAGGATCTCGAAGGTGACGTGCGGATGGCGCTCGAAGAACGGCGTCGTCAGCCGCGACACCACGGCCAGCGCGGTCGGTATCACGGCGAGGCGCAGGTGCCCGGACAGCCCCTGACGCTCGATCCGCAACTCGTCCTGCATGGTGCGCACGTCGCCGATGATCCGCCGCGCCCAGACGAGCACGCGCTCGCCCTCCGCTGTGAGGCCCTGGAAGCGCGAGCCGCGATTGACGAGGGTCACGCCGAGCCGCTCCTCCAGCTGGCGGATGCCGGCGGACAGGGTCGGCTGCGTCACCCCGAGCCGCTCGGCGGCGCGGCCGAAATGGCGTTCGCCGGCGAGGGCGATGAAATATTCGAGCTTGTCGATCATCCTCGTGATCCTGCGGGGTGCCGTACGTAGCACCCTCGGCCGAAATAGCGGCTCGTAAGGGCGGCTGGAACACTATATGGAGCGAACGCGCCCGACACGCCGACGCCAAGCAGGATTGCCCTTGTCCGAAGCCTTTCTCACCGCCGAACTGACGGCTCTCCTGCAGGTTCTCTTCATCGACGTGGTGCTCGCCGGCGACAACGCCGTGGTGGTCGGCATGGCGGCGGCGGGGGTCGACGAGAAGATCCGCAGCCGCGTGATCTTCTGGGGCATCGGCGCGGCGGTGTTGCTGCGCATCCTGTTCGCCGTCGTCGCGGTGCAGCTCCTCGAGATCGTGGGGCTGACGCTCGCCGGCGGTATCCTGCTCCTCTGGGTCTGCTGGAAGATGTTCCGCGAGATCCGCAGCAATGACGGGCCCGACGAACACGACGTCGAAAACGCCGAGAAGACGGCGAAGAAGACCAAGAGCTTCAAACAGGCGCTGTTCCAGATCGTCATTGCCGACGTGTCGATGTCGCTCGACAACGTCCTCGCCGTCGCCGGCGCGGCGCGCGAGCACGTCGAGGTGCTTATCGGCGGCCTTCTGATCTCGGTCGTGCTGATGGGCGCGGCGGCCTCGCTGATCGCCCGGCTCCTGCATCGCTACCGCTTCATCGCCTGGATCGGCCTCGCGGTGATCCTGTTCGTCGCCTGCAACATGATCTGGCGCGGCAGCGGCGAGGTCGCCTGCCAGGCCGATCTGTCGACCACCATCTGCGACGCCGTAGGCGACACCGGCCATTGAGCCCGGCTTCGCCGGTCCGCACGACGGGCCGAGCGAGCACCGCTTCGAAAGTAGAACGACGATGTCCGAGACGCACCTCACCCAGCTCGGCGCGGATGCGCGTCCCGCCGCCTCGCCCGAGGAGGCCGTGCTCGAGACGGTGCCCTTCACCCGCGGCGACGGACCGCCGGCGATCGTCCGCTTCACCTGCCCCGAGTTCACCTCGCTCTGCCCGGTGACCGGGCAGCCGGACTTCGCCCACATCGTGATCGACTATGCGCCCGACGCGCGGCTGGTTGAATCGAAGTCGCTGAAGCTGTTCCTGACGAGCTTCCGCAACCACGGCGCCTTCCACGAGGACTGCACGGTCGGCATCGCACGGCGCGTGGTCGAGGTGACACGGCCGCTGTGGCTGCGCATCGGCGGGTTCTGGTATCCGCGCGGCGGCATCCCGATCGACGTGTTCTGGCAGACCGGCGCCCCGCCTGAGGGCGCCTTCCTGCCGGAAATGGGCGTACCGCCCTATCGCGGCCGGGGATGACGTCGCTGCGCTGATTGGCGCCCGCTGCCGGGCTTGCATCCGCCGCTCGTCCGATTCATTCGGAGACGTCCAGGAGACGTCATGCAGAAGTCCGCCTCGATCCTCGCCGCAGCTGTCGTTACTGCGCTCAGCGCTGCACCAGCCCTCGCTCATCCGCACGTCTTCGTCGATGCGACGGTCGCGATCACCGGCGACGGCCGCGGGCACCTCGCCTCGATCACCAACAGCTGGTGGATGGACGAGATCTTCTCCTCCAGCGTCATCCCCGACTTCGACAAGAACGCCAACGGCAAGCTCGACAAGGACGAGCTCGCGGCCGTGGGCGAGCAGGTGCGCAAATCGATCGCCGAGTGGGAGTTCTACACCTTCGTGCGCAAGGACGGCACGCCGGTGGCGATGAACCCGCCGTCGGTGCTGAACGTCGCCTGGAGCGACAAGACGGGCAAGCTGCAGTTCCGCTTCACCATGACGCCGAAGGCGCCGGTCGACCTGAAGGCCGGGCAGCTGACCGTCTTCGACTTCGACAAGAGCTACTTCGTCGCCTTCAACTTCGCCGGACCGCAGAGCTTCGTGCTGAGGGACATGCCGAAGGGCTGCAAGAAATCGCTGGAGATGCCGACCAATGACCAGGCGGCGACGGCGTGGATGAACTATCTCTCCACCCTCAGCGTCGACGACACCGCACCGGTGCCCGAGGACGGCGTGAACTTCTCCGAGGTGCTGTCGACCAAGGCCCAGATCGACTGCCGCTGAAGCAGTGACGGTCGGGCCTCACGATCGGCCATGGGTGAGCGCCAGCCGTCCCACCGTGTCGCGGACGGCCTGAATGAACAGGCGCAGCACCGGCGGGATCTCGCCCTCGGCGCGCATGGTGAGGCCCACCGGCCCCGAGGTGCCGGCCATGTCGATCGGCAGCTCGCAGAGGCGTCCCTCGGCGACGTCGAGCGCGACGACGCCCGAGGAGATGACCCAGATCGCGTTGGTCTTGCGCACGAAGGAGCGGCCGAAGCTGTCGGCGACGGTCTCGATGCGCTCGGAGCGCCGCCGAAGGCCGCGCGCCACGAAGAACTGCTCGGCGATCGAGCGGATGGCGGCGTTCTCGTCGGGAAACAGCAGCGGGAAGTCGGCGATGGCGGCCGCATCCGTCTCGTGCTCGAGCGGGTGGCCCGGCCGCACCACCAGCGCGATGCGCTCGGAGTAGAGCTGGCTGAAGGAGAACCGCGTCATCGCCTCGGCCGGACCCATGCGACCGATCACGAGGTCCAGCGCACCGCTCGCCAGTTCCGACAGGAGGAAGGCGTTCGGACCAGAGACGATGCTGAGCGTCGCACCCGGCGCGAGACCGGCGAAGACGATTGCCGCGTCCGGCACGATGCGGGCGGCAACGCTCGGCAGACAGCCGATTGCCAGCCGCACGGCCGTCTGCGCCAACCCTTCCGCCACCGCCTCCACGCCGTGCCGCAGCATCGCCAGGCTGGCTTCGGCGTGGGTGAGGAACAGCTGGCCGATCGGCGTCGGCACGGCGCCGCCGCGATTGCGCACCATCAGGCTCGCGCCGAGGATGGTCTCGAGCTCGGCCAGCGTCTTCGACACCGCCGGCTGGGACACCGCCAGACGCTCCGCCGCCCGGCCGACGCTGCGCAGCCGCGCCACCTCGGCGAAGGTCTGGAGATGGCGAAGCTTGATGCGCGGGTCGAGATGCATGACGAACAGGTTATGGATCAGCGGCGAAAGGTAATTTTACATCACCTTTCGCATCGGCCATACAAGTGAAAAGACTGAACTCGGCGGGAGGAACATGACCGAGATCGATGCACCGCGCCTCGAGCGCGGCATGCGGACCCGTCGACGGGTCCTTGGCGACGCCCATGTCGACCGGGCGGAGGCGAACAAGACGGACTTCGACGCCCCGTTCCAGACCTTCATCACCGAGGGCGCCTGGGGTTCGGTCTGGTCAGGCGACCAGCTGAGCCTGCGCGAGCGCTCGATCGTGACCATCGCGCTCCTTGCCGCGCTCGGCCAGGACGACGAGGTGGCGATGCACGTGCGCGCCACCGCCAACACCGGCGCGACCCGCGAGGATATCCGCGAGGCCTTGATGCACGTCGCCGTCTATGCCGGCGTACCGGCGGCCAACCATGCGATCAAGATCGCCAAGGGCGTCTATGCCGAGATGGACGCCGCGCGCGAGGGGGGAGAGACACGATGAGCGACGGCGGCTCCTACTACCAGCGCGACCGGCTGTGGCATCCCCCGGCCTACACGCCGGGCTACAAGACCTCAGTAACGCGCTCGCCGCAGCGCGCGCTCCTCTCCTTCGACAACTCGATTTCGGAGATGACCGGGCCGACCTTCGGCCATTCCATCATCGGCGAGCTCGACAACGACCTGATCCTGAACTTCGCCAAGGACGGCGAGCCGATCGGCCAGCGCATCATCGTGCACGGCCGAGTGCTGGACGAGAACGGCCGCGGCGTGCCGAACTGCCTCGTCGAGTTCTGGCAGGCCAATGCCGGCGGTCGCTACCGCCACAAGAAGGAATCCTATCTGGCGCCGCTCGATCCGAACTTCGGCGGCTGCGGGCGCACCATCACCGGCGAAGACGGCTCCTACCGCTTCCGCACCATCCAGCCCGGCGCCTACCCCTGGCCGAACGGGCCGAACGACTGGCGGCCGGCGCACATCCACTTCTCCGTCTTCGGCCATGCCTTCGCGCAGCGGCTGATCACCCAGATGTATTTCGAGGGCGATCCGATGATCTGGAAGTGTCCGATCGTGGCGACGATTCCCGACCGGGAGGCGATCGAGCGCCTGACCGCCGCGCTCGACATGAACAACACGGTGCCGATGGACTCGCGCGCCTACAAGTTCGACATCGTGCTGCGCGGGCGCCGCTCGACGCTGTTCGAGAACCGGATGGAGGGCAACTGAGATGGCCCAGACCCTCGGCCACCTGAAGGAGTCGGCGTCGCAGACCGCCGGCCCCTACGTCCATATCGGCTGCACGCCGAACTACTGCGAGATCGAGGGCGTCTTCCCCGAGGATCTCGGCACGCGCATGATCCTCGGCGACGTCAAGGGCGAGCGCATCCGCATCGTCGGCCGCGTCTTCGACGGCACCGGCACGCCGCTGAAGGACGCCCTCGTCGAGATCTGGCAGGCGGATGCCGACGGCCTCTATCCGAGCCCGCAGGACAAGCGCGGCACGGCCGATACGAACTTCACCGGCTGGGGCCGCTCGCCCGGCGACATGCAGACCGGCGAGTTCCGCTTCGACACGGTCAAGCCCGGCCGTGTGCCGGCCAAGAACGGCGCGCTGCAGGCGCCGCACGTCACCGTCTGGATCGTCGCGCGCGGCATCAATATCGGCCTGCACACGCGCATGTATTTCGGCGACGAGGACGCGGCGAACGCCGAGGATCCGATCCTGTCGCGGATCGAGCACCGCTCGCGCGTGCCGACCCTGATCGCGCCGCGAACGGCGGAGGACGGCATGCCCGTCTACCGCTTCGACATCCGGCTCCAGGGGCCGGACGAGACCATCTTCTTCGACATTTGAGCGTTTAGCGAGGACGTCAGCCGTATGGCGAAGTTCCAGTCCCTGTCCGAGGCGGTGGCCGAGAACCTGAAGGACGGCGACAGCGTCGCCTTCGAGGGCTTCACCCACCTCATCCCCCATGCCAGCGCCCATGAGGCCGTCCGCCAGGGCCGCCGCGACCTGACCCTGATCCGCATGACGCCGGACGTGGTCTACGACCAGCTGATCGGCATGGGCATGGTGAAGAAGCTCGTCTTCTCCTATGCCGGCAACCCGGGCGTCGGGCTGCTGCGCCGTCTGCGCGACGCGGTCGAGAACCAGTGGCCGCGGCCGCTCAAGGTGGAGGAGCACAGCCACGCGGCGATGGCGAATGCCTACGAGGCGGGCGCCGCGGGCCTGCCCTGCGCCGTGTTCCGCGGCTACAAGGGCGCCGGCCTGAAGGACGTGAACCCGAACATCCGCTCGGTCACCTGCCCGTTCACCGGCGAGGAGCTCGCCGCGGTGCCGGCGATCCGTCCGGACGTCGCCTTCATCCACGCCCAGAAGGCCGACCGGAAGGGCAACGTCCTGATCGAGGGCATCGTCGGCGTGCAGAAGGAGGCCGTGCTCGCGGCAAGGCGCTCGGTGGTCACCGTCGAGGAGATCGTCGAGAGCTTCGAGGGCGTCCACCCGAACGCCTGCATCCTCCCGCACTGGACGATCACCTCGGTGGTCCACGTGCCGGGCGGCGCCCATCCGTCCTATGCCCAGGGCTATTACCCGCGCGACAATGCGGCCTATCTCGAATGGGACAAGATCGCGAGCGATCGCGACGCCTTCCAGTCCTGGATGCGCGAGAACGTGCTGGAGGTCGGGCCGGAGATCTTCGCGACCCGCGTCGCACCGCTGAAGGAGGCCGCGCAGTGAGCGACTTCACCCCCAACGAGATGATGACCATTGCGGCGGCCCGCGCGCTCTCGAACGACGACGTGTGCTTCGTCGGCATCGGTGCGCCGTCGGCGGCCTGCAACGTGGCGCGCCTGACGCATGCGCCGGACATCACGCTGATCTACGAGTCCGGCACCATCGGGACGGCGCCGACCGTCCTGCCGCTGTCGATCGGCGACGGCGAGCTGTGCGAGACGGCGCTGACCACCGTCGCGGTGCCCGAAATGTTCCGCTACTGGCTGCAGGGCGGCCGGATCACGATCGGCTTCCTCGGCGCCGCCCAGCTCGACCCGTTCGGCAACATCAACACCACGGTGATCGGCGACTACGCCCACCCGAAGACCCGCTTGCCCGGCGGCGGCGGCGCACCGGAGATCGCTTCGTCCTCGGGCGAGGTGTTCATCACCATGGCCCAGTCGAAGCGCGGCATGGTGAAGGACATCGACTTCTACACCTCCTTCGGGCACGGGCGCGGCGGCATTCACCGCCAGGAGCTCGGCATCACCACCAAGGGGCCGACGCTTCTGATCACCGACCTCGCGGTCTGGCGGCCGAATCCGGAGACCAAGGAGTTCGAGGTCAACTCGATCCACCCGGGCGCCACGCGCGAAGAGATCGCGCGCACCTGCGACTGGGACGTGAAATATGCGGCATCCGTCGATGAGACGCCGCCGCCGACCGCCGAGGAGCTCGGCACGCTGCGGGAGTTGAAGGCCCGCACGGACGCCGCCCACGCGGGCACTGCCAGCAAGAGAGGTTCCAAGGATGGCTGACGCCTTCATCTGCGACTACATCCGCACGCCCATCGGTCGCTACGGCGGTGCGCTGTCTTCGGTGCGCGCCGACGATCTCGGCGCGATACCGCTGAAGGCGCTGATGGAGCGCAATGGGGGAGTCGACTGGGAAGCCGTCGACGACCTCTATTACGGCTGCGCCAACCAGGCGGGCGAGGACAATCGCAATGTCGGCCGGATGTCCCTGCTCCTCTCCGGCCTGCCGCTCTCGATCCCCGGCAACACCATCAACCGGCTCTGCGGCTCGGGGGCCGACGCGGTGATGACCGCCGCGCGGGCGATCATGGCCGGCGAGATCGAGCTCGCCATCGCCGGCGGCGTCGAGTCGATGTCGCGCGCCCCCTTCGTGATGCCGAAGGCGGAGACCGCCTTCTCGCGCAACAATGCCGTCTACGACACCACCATCGGCTGGCGCTTCGTCAACCCGAAGATGCAGGAGGTCTACGGCTCGGATTCAATGCCCGAGACCGGTGAGAATGTCGCGGAGGACTACGAGGTCTCGCGCCAGGATCAGGACGCCTTCGCGCTCCGCTCGCAGGAGAAGGCGGCGGCAGCGCAGAAGAACGGCCGCCTCGCCAGAGAGATCACGCCGGTCACCATCCCGCAGCGCAAGGGCGATCCGGTGGTGGTCGAACGGGACGAGCATCCCCGCGCGACCTCGATCGAAGCGCTGGCGAAGCTGCCGACGCCGTTCCGCAAGAGCGGAACCGTCACCGCCGGCAACGCCTCCGGCGTCAATGACGGCGCGGCCGCGCTGATCGTCGCCTCCGAAGCGGCGGCCCGCAGGCACGGCCTGACCCCGATCGCCCGCGTCCTCGGCGGCGCGGTCGCCGGCGTGCCGCCGCGCGTGATGGGTATCGGCCCGGCGCCGGCGACGCAGAAACTCTGCGCCCGGCTCGGCCTGACGCCGGCGGACTTCGACGTCGTTGAGCTGAACGAGGCCTTCGCCAGCCAGGCGATCGCCGTGCTGCGCCAGCTCGGCATCGCGGAGGATGCGAGCCACGTCAATCCGAACGGCGGCGCCATCGCCCTCGGCCACCCGCTCGGCGCCTCCGGCGCGCGCATCACCGGCACAGCGGCGCTCGAACTGCGCGAAAGCGGTGCTCGCAGGGCGTTGTCGACGATGTGCATGGGCGTCGGCCAGGGCATCGCGATCGCGCTGGAGCGCGTGTGATGAAACCTCCGGCGCGCACCGGCGTCGCGATCGTCGGCGGCGGACCGGCCGGGCTTCTGCTCGCGCTGATCCTGCATCGCGCCGGCATCGAGTCCGTCGTGATCGAGCGCCGGAGCCGCGACTACGTGTTGTCGCGCATCCGCGCCGGCGTGCTCGAACAGGGCACGGTCGACATGCTGCGGGCGGCCGGCGTCGGCGGCCGGCTCGGGCGCGAGGGGCTCGTTCATGACGGCTTCGACATCGCCTGGCGCGGCGAGACGCTGCACATCGACCTGCGCGGCCTCACCGGCGGCAAGACCGTCACCGTCTACGGCCAGACCGAAGTGACGCACGACCTCTACGATGCGCTGGACGAGGCCGGCGTGCCGGTGCTGCATGAAGCCGAGGACGTCGCGCTGCACGACCTCACAACCGATGCGCCCTTCCTCAGCTACCGCTTCGAGGGCGAGGCGCGGCGGCTGGACTGCGACTACGTCGCCGGCTGCGACGGCTTCCACGGGATCGCCCGCCAATCGATCCCGGAGGACGTCCTCAAGGTTTTCGAGCGGGTCTATCCCTTCGGCTGGCTCGGCATCCTGTCGCGCACCCCGCCGATCCAGGAAGAGCTCGTCTACGCCAATCACGAGCGCGGTTTCGCCCTCTGCTCGCTGCGCAACCCGATGCTGTCGCGCTACTACGTGCAGTGCCCGCTCGATGATCGGGTCGAAGACTGGTCGGATGCCCGCTTCTGGGACGAGCTGACGCGCCGCCTGCCCGCGCGGCTGACCGGGACGCTCGTCACCGGCGCCTCGATCGAGAAGTCGATCGCGCCGCTGCGCTCCTTCGTCGCCGAGCCGATGCAGTACGGCCGGCTGTTCCTCGCCGGCGACGCTGCCCATATCGTGCCGCCGACCGGCGCCAAGGGCCTCAACCTCGCGGCCTCCGACGTGCACTACCTGTCGGAGGCGCTGATCGCGGTCTATCGCGACAAGGACGACGGGCCCCTCGACCGCTATTCGGAGACGGCGCTGCACCGGGTGTGGAAGGCCGAGCGCTTCTCCTGGTGGATGACCTCGATGCTCCACCGCTTCCCGGACACCGGCCCGTTCGGCCAGCGCATCCAGGAGGCCGAGTTCGACTATCTCGCCGGCTCCAAGGCGGCGCAGACCTCGCTGGCGGAGAATTACGTCGGGTTGCCGTACTGACGCCGCGCGGCCCGGAAGTGCTTCCGTTCAAGCTGGCAGCGCCTCAGACACTTCCCTCGCCCTCCTTCAGCGTCACGAAGACGACGCCGCGGGCCTTCAGCGCCAGCAGGCCCTTGACCAATCCCGCACCGGCGGGATGGGTCGGCTGGTTGATGTGGGCGATGATCACGTCGCCGTCCCGCGCCGCCTCGACATGGTGTTCGGTCGCCGCGGCACCGAGCAGCGAGCCGCCGTCGCCGTTGATCGAATAGCCGGCGATGCGGTAGCCGAGCGCGCTGATCTGCGCCATCGCGCTCGGCGTGTACTTTGCGGTCGCGCCCCGGAACCAGTGCGGCTGCGCCAGGCCGGCGGCCACGAGCGCCTCGGCGCCGCCCTGCACTTCGGCCGACACGGCCTCCGGACTGCCGGCGCTGCGGATTCCGTAGACGCTCATCGGCCGATCGATCGCCGGCACGTGGCGGGCGCCGTGATCCTCGACCTCGAAGAGTTCGGGATGCGCCTTGAGGACGGCGACGGCGTCCGGATTGCGCCGGAGCCACAGCCCCGTCGCGAAGATCGTCGCGGGGATGCGATGCTCGACCAGCGCCGAGAGGATGCGGGCGTCGGTGCGGCCGCCGCAGGCGTCCAAAGTCAGCGCGACGCGCAGCGTGCCGGCTTTCGACGGCGGCAGGCGCAGGCTCGGCTCGGTCAGGCCGTTCGGGTGCAGCGGCCCGGCGATGGCAGCGGTCGCGATCAGCACGAGGGGAAGAAGCAAGGCAGCGCGGCGCATCGTC
The DNA here is from genome assembly GCF_024519155.1 of Mangrovibrevibacter kandeliae. Lineage (GTDB taxonomy): Bacteria > Pseudomonadota > Alphaproteobacteria > Rhizobiales > Rhizobiaceae > Mangrovibrevibacter > Mangrovibrevibacter kandeliae. The sequence goes on from NZ_JANIFJ010000005.1 coordinate 161,183, forward strand.
GAAGCGGTCCGGTGGGTTCAGCTCGAGCCTCGATGCGCGCTCGCCGGGCAAAGCTCAAGATGGCGATCGGCCACAGCGACAGACCTCACCGTCCCTCATCGCGTTCCCGGACCGATGTCTCCCGTGCGAGGCGCCGGAAAGCGGATCAGGCCGGCTCCCTGACGCTGGCGAAATAGCCGATGGCGGTGCGCGCACAGCTCGTGAAGCTGTCGGCCGGACCATCGGCGCCGACGGCCTGACGGCTGATGCGGGCGCCTTCGACCATCAGCGCGAGCGTGTCGGCCAGCCGCTCCGGCTCCGGAATCCCGCTGTCGCGACAGAGCTGCGCCAGGCGGGTCCGCTGCGTCTTCTTGTAGTGGGTGATCGTGTCGCGGACGATATCGCAGGCTTCGGGCAACTCCACCGCCGCGTTGGAAAACTCGCAGCCCCGGCTGTCCTTCAGAAGCCCGTCCACCATCTCGACCCAGGCGTCGAGTTGCGCCCGCGGATCGCCCGGCGCCGACGCTTCGACCGCCTCCCAAAGCTGATCCGCGTCGGACGCGGCCTGTTCAAGACAGGCGACGATCAGGGCGTCCTTGGACTGGAAGTGCCGATAGAGCGTCATCTTGTTGGTGCCCGCGGTCTCCGCGATCGCGTCCACACCCGTTGCCCTTATTCCACATCGTCCGAAGAGTGCTCGTGCCGTACCGAGTATGCGGTCACGCGGGCGTACCTGAGCACCTGCATCGTTCGTCATCGCTTCGAGACCTCCCAAACGACCCTCTTGACGGGATGTTACCGCTCTGTCACATAGCAATGGTACTGACCAGTAACACCTCTCTCGCCTCTTTTCAACGATTCCAATCGGGAAAAGGGGCGTGAGCCTTTTGTCGCAGAAGCTGGAGGACAGATCATGTCGAACGCGGGACTTTCGCTGATGGCAACGCGCGCGCGCCGCGAGCCGACCCTCGATGAGATCATGGCCGACCCGATCGTGCGGGTCCTGATGCGCGCCGACAAGGTCGACCCGCAGCGTCTGCGCGCCAAGCTCGACCGCCTCGCCGAGGGGCTGAAGGGCGAGGACGGCGAGGCGTCGGAGGATCTCGTAGCACCCAAACTCTACACGCCCTGCTGGGCAGGCGTCTCGGCCATGGGCCTCTGCGCCTGAGCCGCCACTCTTCGTAGGGATTGATCGGACCCGGTATGGTCAGCTTCTTCACACATCGGCCGATCTTTGCATCCGCCATCGCCATCGTCATGGTTCTGGCGGGCGCCATCTGCTACGTGCTGCTGCCGGTCGCGCAGTTTCCCGACATCACGCCGCCGCAGGTGGTGGTGAGCGCCCAGTATCCGGGCGCCAGCGCCCAGGTCGTCGCCAACACGGTGACGACGCCGCTGGAGCAGCAGATCAACGGCGTCGAGGGCATGACCTACATGTCCTCGACCAGCTCGAACGATGGCTCGGCGACGATCACCGTCACCTTCGACGTCGGGTACCCGATCGACATCGCCGCGGTGGACGTGCAGAACCGCGTCTCGCAGGCCGCGGCCGCGCTGCCCGCGATCGTCAACCAGAGCGGCGTGACGGTCAAGAAGCAGAACCCGAACTTCGCGCTGATCGTGAACCTCACCTCGCCGGACGGCTCGCTCGATCCGGTGGCGCTGTCGAACTACGCCTTCCTCCAGGTCGCCGACCCGCTGAAGCGCGTGCCAGGCGTCGGTGACGTGCAGATCTTCGGCGAGCGACGCTATTCCATGCGCATCTGGCTCGATCCGGACCGGATGGCCAATCTCGGCGTCACGGCGGTCGACGTGCAGCAGGCCGTCGCGGAGCAGAACGTCCAGGTTGCGGCCGGCAAGATCGGCCAGTCGCCGGCCCCCGCGGGCACACCCTTCGAGATGCAGATCAGCGCCGCCGGCCGCCTTAGCGATCCAGACGAGTTCGGCGACATCATCGTGCGCGCCGATCCGAAGGCCGGCTCGGCGATCCGGCTGCGCGACGTCGCGCGCATCGAACTCGGCTCCCTGCAATACGCCTCGACCGCTTACTTCGGCAACGATCCGACCGTGGTGCTGGCGGTCTTCCAGGCGCCCGGCTCGAACGCACTGGACCTTCAGGCGAACGTCAAGGCGAAGATGGACGATCTCGCCGAGCGCTTCCCGAAGGGCGTCGAATACGCCATGCACTACGACACGACCCGCTTCGTGTCGGCCTCCATGCACGACGTCCTGGTGACGCTCGGCGAAGCCCTCGTGCTCGTCGTGCTCGTCGTCTACGTCTTCCTCCAGAGCTGGCGCACGACGCTGATCCCGGTGATCGCGATCCCGGTTTCGCTCGTCGCGACGCTCGTGGTGATGGAGTTGATGGGCTTTTCGCTGAACATGCTGAGCCTGCTCGGCATGGTCTTGGCGATCGGCCTCGTCGTCGACGACGCGATCGTGGTGGTCGAAAACGTCGAACGCCAGCTCGAGGACGGGCATCCGCCGCTCGAGGCGACGATCCGCGCCATGCGCGAGGTGACCGGTCCGATCATCGCGACGACCGCGGTTCTGATGGCGGTGTTCATTCCGGTCGCCTTCATCCCCGGCGTCGCGGGAAGCCTCTACAACCAATTCGCACTCACGGTGGCGATCTCAGTCGGCATCTCCGCCTTCAACTCGCTGACCCTCAGCCCGGCGTTGAGCGCTGCCTTCCTGAAGCATCGGCCGGCGACGCAGTTCTTCGCCTTCCGCTGGTTCAACGCGACCTTCGACTGGCTGGCGCACGTCTATGCCAGCCTCGTCGGCGGCCTGATCCGTTGGCGCGTGGTGCTGCTTCTGCTTTTTGTGGCGACGCTCGGCGGGACCTACTGGGTCTGGCAGAAGCTGCCCTCGACATTCCTGCCGGTCGAGGATCAGGGCTACTTCTTCGTCGTGGTCCAGCTTCCCGACGGGGCCTCGCTGGAGCGCACCGACGCGGTCGCGGCGAAGGTCCGCACCATGCTGGAGGGCACGCCGGGCGTCGACATCGTCGGCTCGATCAGCGGCCTCAACTTCCTGACCAACGCAGCGCAGTCGAACTCGGCGGTCGAGTTCGCGATCCTGAAGCCCTGGGAGGAGCGCGGACCCGAGGAAAACGCCTCGAAGATCGTCGGCGACGTCCGCGGCAAGCTGCTCGGCATCCCCGAGGCGATCGTTCTCTCCTTCGATCCGCCGTCGATCCCCGGTCTCGGCGCGACCGGCGGTTTCGAGTTCCAGGTGGAGGATCTCGCCGGCCGCGGTCCCGCGGCGCTGAGCGAGGCGGTGCAGGCGCTGCTGGGGGAGGCGCGCAAGCAGCCGGAGCTCAATCCGCAGGCGCTGTTCTCGTCCTTTTCGACCTCGACGCCGCAGTTCAACTTCGATCTCGACCGGACCAAGACGAAGCTCCTCGGCCTCGATCTGCCGGACGTGTTCAACACGCTGCAGATCTTCTTCGGGTCGCTCTACGTGAACGACTTCAACCTGTTCGGCCGCACCTTCCGCGTCACCCTGCAGGCCGAACAGAACGCCCGCGCGATGGCTTCCGACCTCTCGCGCATCTATGTGCGGAACGCCGAAGGCGGGATGGTGCCGCTGTCGACGCTCGGAACGCTGCAGCCGATCGTCGGTCCAGAGACGGTGCCGCACTACAACAACTACGCGTCGGCACTGATCAACGGCTCGGCCGCGCCCGGCTTCTCGTCCGCCGACGCGGTGGCGGCGATGCAGCGCGCGGCGGCGACCGCCCTGCCCCGCGACTACAGCTACGAGTGGACCGGCATCACCTATCAGGAGCTGAAGGCGGGCTCCCTCGCCAGTATCATCTTCGCGCTCGCGATCCTCTTTGTGTTCCTGATCCTCGCCGCGCAGTACGAGAGCTGGTCGATGCCGTTCATGGTGCTTCTCGCCGTGCCGCTTGCCCTCTTCGGTGCGGTGAGCGCGCTGTTCCTGCGCGGGATGCAGATCGACGTCTACTCGCAGATCGGCTTCGTCATGCTGATCGGCCTTGCCGCCAAGAACGCCATCCTGATCGTGGAGTTCGCCAAGCGGCGGCGCGCCGAAGGCCTGTCGATCGTCGAGGCCGCCAAGGACGCAGCCCGGCTGCGCCTGCGCCCGATCCTGATGACGGCCTTCGCCTTCATCCTCGGCGTCGTGCCGCTGATGCAGGCGACGGGCGCCGGCGCGGCGAGCCGGCAGTCGATCGGCACCACCGTGTTCGGCGGCATGCTGGCCGCCACCGTCCTCACCCTGCTCTTCGTCCCGGTCTTCTACGCCACCATCGAGGGCTGGCGCGAGCGGAACGAGGCAGCACGGCCGACCCCAGGCGCGGACGAGGCGACGCACGCCCATCCCGCACCGGCCGAATAAGATCCGGAGTTCGTCATGAAGATCCTGAAGCTCATCCTCGCGACGGTGGTCGTGCTCGTGCTGGCGGTCGCCGCGGATATGTTCTGGCGCCACCAGGGCGGCGAGGAGACTGTCGCGGCCACCGGTGATGCGCCGCAGCAGGGCGGACAGGCGCCGCAGGCCATGCCCGTTCCGACCGCCGGGGTGGTCAAGAAGACGATCCCGCTCTTCCTGGACTACTCCGCCCGCACCGAGGCGGTGAAGTCCGTGGCGCTGCAGGCCAAGGTCGGCGGCTTCGTCGTCGAGCAGCTGTTCCCGGACGGCTCGGACGTGAAGGCGGGGGATCTCCTCTATCGCCTCGACCCGCGCGACTACCAGGCCGCGCTCGACCAGACCAAGGCTGCCGTCGCACGCGACGAGGCGGCCGCCGAATACGCCAAGGCGACGGCCGAGCGCTCCACCTCGCTCGTCAAGTCGGGCTCGCTCGCCAAGGACACCTTCGACGAGCGCGAGAGCACCCGGCGCCAATCGGAATCGGCGCTCGCGGTCAGCCGTGCCGCCGAGCAGGCGGCCGAGCTGAACCTCAGCTACACCGAGATCCGCGCGCCCTTCGACGGTCGCCTCGGCCGCAACCAGGCGCCGGTCGGCACGCTGATCGCCGCGAGCGGCGGCACGCTCAACACGCTCGTGCAGCTCAGCCCGATCTACGTCACCTTCAATCCGAGCGAGCGCGATCTGGGTGAAATCGCCGCCGCGCGCGCCGCCGGCACGGTTTCGGTGGAGGTCAGCCTGCCGGGCGACGGCAAGACGACCTATGCCGGCGAACTGACCTTCATCGACAACGCGATCGACCCGCAGACCGGCACCATCACCGCCCGCGCGACGATCGAGAATGCCGACCTGTCGCTCCTGCCCGGCCAGTACGTGCGGGCCCGGCTGAAGGTGAAGGACGAGCCGGACGTGCTGATGGTGCCGCAGGCCGCGGTCGGCTCGAGCCAGCTCGGCAAGTTCGTCTATGTCGTGGGCAAGGACGGCACGGTCCAGCGCAAGGACATCCAGCTCGGCACCGCCGAGGGTGAACTCGTTGCCGCGACCGGCGTCGAGGAGAGCGACCAGATCATCACCGGCAACCTCCAGAAGATCGGCGTCGGGATGCCGGTCCAGCCGCTGCCGGCCTCCGTCGCGTCGAAGTAGGCGTCGCGGCGCAGGCTTGCCGCCTGACGAAACCGCCGCTCCGCGGTCCCGCGGGCGGCGCTGCGCCCTATCTCCGCCACCGGACCCTTCAGCCGGCGGAGCGCGCGATGTTGAATCTCTGGTACAAGAACGCCGTCCTCTACTGCCTCGACGTCGACTCCTTCCGCGACTCCGATGGCGACGGGGTCGGCGACTTCCGCGGCCTTGCCGACAGTCTCGACCACATCGAGGCGCTGGGCGCGACCTGCATCTGGCTGCTGCCGTTCTACCCCTCGCCGAACCGCGACAACGGCTACGACATCACCGACTACTACAATGTCGATCCGCGCTACGGCACGCTCGGCGACTTCGTGGAGTTCATGCAGGCGGCGCAGGATCGCGGGCTGCGGGTCATCGTCGACCTCGTCGTCAACCACACCTCCATCGACCATCCCTGGTTCCAGGCGAGCCGTGCGGGGGACCCGAAATACAAGGACTGGTACGTCTGGTCGAAGGACAAGCCGGCCGACGCCGAGAGCGGCATCGTCTTCCCCGGCGTGCAGAAAACGACCTGGACGCGCGACGCCAAGCGGGGCGAGTACTACTTCCACCGGTTCTACAAGCACCAAGCCGACCTCAACATCGACAACCCGGCGGTGCGTGAGGAGATCGAGCGGATCATGGGCTTCTGGCTCGCGCTCGGGGTCTCCGGCTTCCGGATCGACGCCGTGCCGTTCCTGATCGAGGGCCTCACCGAGGCGGATGGCTCGCGCGATCCGCATCGCTACCTCTCGGAGATGCGCCAGTTCCTCGCTTGGCGGAAGGCGGAGGCGATCCTGCTCGCCGAGGCGAACATCCCGATGGACGAGGCCGACGACTATTTCGGCAGCGGCGACCGGATGAACCTCATCTTCAACTTCCCCCTGAACCAGCGGCTGTTCCTGTCGCTGGCGCGGCGGGAGGCCGAACCGGTCAAAAGCATGCTGAAGAGCCTGCCAGACATCGCCCATGTCGGGCAATGGGCGACCTTCCTGCGCAATCACGACGAGATCGATCTCGGCCGGCTGAACGACGAGGAGCGGCAGGAGGTGTTCGCCGCGTTCGGTCCTGAAAAATCGATGCAGCTCTACGATCGCGGCATCCGTCGGCGGCTGGCGCCGATGCTCGGCGGCGACCGGAACCGGCTCGCCAACGCCTTTGCCCTGATGCTGGCGCTGCCGGGCACGCCGGTGATCTGGTCCGGCGACGAGATCGGCATGGGCGACAATCTCGAGCTGAAGGAGCGGGACGCCGTGCGCACCCCGATGCAGTGGACGGCGGGCGAGAGCGGGGGTTTTTCGAGCGCCGCCCGGACCGACCTCGTGCGCCTGCCGCCGGCGAACGGCCCCTATGCGCCGCTGCACGTCAATGCCGAAAGCCAGCGCATGGTCGACGGCGCATTGCTGACCACCGTCGAGCACCTCATCCGCATCCGCCGCGCCTGCCGCGAGATCGGCTGGGGCGACTACGAGGTGCTCGACCTCGAGGCGCCGAGCGTCGTCGGCCTGCGCTGCCGCTGGCGCGGCGGCGAGGTTGTGACGCTGCACAACCTGTCGGAGCACCCGGCGACGGTCGATCTCACCGGCGTCGTCGAGCCGGACAAGGTGCGCCACCTGATCGGCCAGGAGACCGATTTCGCCGAGGACGGCGCACGCTGCGTGATGCGCCTCGGCGCCTACGGCTTCGACTGGATGCGGGTCACGGGGTGAGGTCGGGCCGAACGGCCAGCTCGGACGTCAAACCAGCAGCCGGCCGTTGCCGTGAGCCTTCGCCAACGCGTGGATCAGCGCAGATTCGGCTGGCGTCAGTTGCCCGTCGTCCACGTGCCGCCAGTTCGCCTCATAAAGCCGGAACGCCTCTTCCGACGTGATCGGACGCGCCGGATCGCGACTCCAGACGAGCTTTGACAGCTGCGGATAGTCAGCCGGGACGATGGCCGATGGCAGGATCAGGGCACTCATCGCCGCACTATAGCCGGCGGGCGGGCCGAAACGAAACGAGCCGCCGGGAGGCCCCGGCGGCTCGTCGAAGTTGGTCTTTAGTCGGCCGTCAGGCGCGGCCGGCGATCGCGATGCCGCGCAGCTCGATGTCGACTTCGAGCGTCGACATGGACGCGCTCCGGTCCATCTTGACCCGCACCTTGTCGCGCTCGACCGGCACGTGCTTGGCGATCACCTCGAGGATCTCCTCGCGCAGGAGGGCGACGAGATCACCCTGCCCCATCGTGGCGCGCTCGTGCGCGAGAAGCACCTGCAGACGCTCGCGCGCGGCGGGCGCGGAAGCCGTTTTCTGGAAGAAGCCGAACATCGTTACGCAGCCCTCCGGCCGAACAGCTTGCCGAACAGGCCCTTCCGGTCGGTCGGAACGGCCATCGGAATGGTCTCGCCCATCAGACGGCGGGCGGCGTCGCTATAGGCCTTGGCCGGCGCACAGGAGGCGTCCGACAGGGTGACCGGCGTGCCGAGGTTGGAAGCCCGCAGCACCTCCATGCTCTCCGGGATGATGCCGATCAGCGGGATCGACAGGATCTCGAGCACGTCGTCGACCTTCAGCATGTCGCCGCGGTCGGCGCGGTTGGGGTCGTAGCGGGTCAGGAGCAGGTGCTTCTCCATCGTGCCGCCGCGCTCGGCGATCTCGGTCTTGGAATCGAGAAGGCCGATGATGCGGTCCGAATCGCGCACCGAGGAGACCTCGGGATTGGTCACCACGACCGCGACGTCGGCGTGGCGCATGGCAAGCGTCGCGCCGCGCTCGATACCGGCCGGGCTGTCGCAGATGATCCAGTCGAACTTCTTGCGCAGTTCGCCCATCACCTTCGCCACGCCCTCGGCGGTCAGGTTGTCCTTGTCCCGCGTCTGCGAGGCGGGCAGCAGCGACAGCGTCTCGAGGCGCTTGTCGCGGATCAGCGCCTGGGCAAGCTTGGCATCGCCCTGGACGACGTTGATCAGGTCGTAGACGACGCGCCGCTCGGCGCCCATCACGAGGTCGAGGTTGCGCAGGCCGACGTCGAAATCGACGACCACGACGTTCTGCCCGGTCTGGGCCAATGCGGCACCGAGCGCGGCCGTCGACGTCGTCTTGCCGACGCCGCCTTTGCCCGATGTCACCACGACGACCTTAGACATGCTCGAAATACCTCTCCGTATGGCTTTTAATTGAGGGTGGTTGCCTTGATCGCGTCGCCGTCGAGCCAGACCTGCACGGGCTGGCCCCGCAGCTGCGGGTCCATGTCGTCGGCCATCTTGTAGAGGCCGTCGATCGCCAGAAGCTCGGCTTCGAGCTTGCGGCAGAAGATTCGCGCGTCGGGATTGCCGACCGAGCCCGCCATCACCCGGCCGCGCAGCGCGCCGTAGATGTGGATCGAGCCGCCGGCGATGATCTCGGCACCCGAGGCGACCGAACCGAGCACGGTGACGTCGCCTTCGGGAAATACGATCGACTGACCGGAGCGGACCGGCGTTTCGATCAGGAGCGAGGCCGGGGATGGCGGCACCACGGTCGTAACCTGCGGCACCGACGCTGGCGACGCGGCCGCAACGGCGGCAGGCGCGGCCGCAGGTGGTTTCGCCGCGGCCTCGGTGGGAGCCTGATCCTCCGCCGGCTCGATGTCGCCGGCCGGCCGGCCGCCGCGCATCTCCGGCGGCATGCCCGGACCGAGCAGCGAGGCGCGCGCGCCCTCGATGCCCATGATCCGCACATTGCGCGCCTGCAGCTCTTCGATCAGCCCTTCAAGCGCCTCGCGCGAGAGGTCGAGCCCCGCGACGTCGAGGACGATCGGACGGCCGAGGAAGAAACCGGTCGAGCGGCGCGCAAGATCGTCGAGCCCGGCGAGCCAGTTCGAGAAGGGCAGCTCGGGGGACAGGACGATCGCAAGGAAGGAGCGACCGCGCAGTCGGATGGGTGTCGGGGATTTTAACGATTCGGTCATGACGGTTAACGTTCGGTGTCCGGCGCGGTCTCTGAATCGGAGAGTGTTAAGACGGAATTAACCGCACGAAGCTTGCAGGCAGCTTTCCATTCGAACGGCCGAGAGACGTGCTCGGCGCGATGATCTGCCCTTACGACGGCGCCAACGCCTTGAAAGTCATCGGTATTGTCGCCAGCACCGCTCCAAAGCGGCGCGAAGGATGGAAGATCATTCGGCTCAGCCTCACGAAGCGATACCGCACCGGCCGCTCGATGCCGGCAGCGGCGTGGCGGAGAACCGGCGAGAACGGGCGGAAGTCTCACCCGTGACGCACGGCGACGACCCCGGCTCGCCCCGGCGCGAATCGCTGGCGCAGTTCTAGCTGCGGCGAGCGCCACTGCCGCCCGCTAATTGCGTGGCCGCCTCGCGACGTACACCGCCGATGAGTCAGGCTTCAGCGCCGCTGCATCGTCGGCTCGGGCCAGGGTGTCTCCTGGCGGAGGGCGCGGCGGGTGCGCTCGACGCCGACTTCGATGACCTCGAGCATCGCCTGGCGCGTGGCCGCCTCGTCGCCGCGCTCGATCGCCTCGACGATGCGTCGATGGTTCACCGCGCACTCGCGGATCTTCTCCGCGTCGTCGGCCGGCGAGCTGAGCTTGAACGAGATCGCCAGCGCCGCCTCGATCAGGCTGCTGATCGACTGCATGAAGGGGTTCTTCGACATCGCCGCGATCGCGAGGTGAAACTCGAGATCGACATTGGCGATGCTGACCCGGTCGTGATTCAGATCGCCGAGCCGGTCGGCGATGGCGTAGAGCCGGGCGATGTCGGCGGGCGTCGCACGGCGGGCGGCGAGAGCGGCCGCCGCCGGCTCGATGGCCGCGCGCGTGGTGGCGAGGTCGAGGAGGAAGTTCTCGTCGAGCCCGGCCTCCACCCGCCAGTGCAGGATGTCGGCGTCGAACATGTTCCAGTGAGCCCGGTCGAGGACGCGCGTGCCGACCTTCGCCTTCGCCCGCACCAGCCCCTTGGCCGCCAGCGTCTTCATCGCTTCCCGCAGCACCGTGCGCGAGACGCTGAAACGTCCGGTCAGTGCGTCGTCGCTCGGCAGCAGGGCCCCTTCGGCGATCTCGCCGCCGACGATGGCGCTACCCAGCGCGCCGACGACATGAGCGTGGCTGCTGCGTGCCGCCGAGCCGGCGATCGCGGCCTGGAGGAGGCCCATCAGGCGGGCCGGGTGCGCAGCGCCCCCGCCCGGTGCTCGGACAGCCAGAGGATGGCGCGCTGCAGGGCGATGAAGGCAAAGAGCAGGAGGCCGATGACGATCTTGGTCCACCAGCTCGAGAGGCTGCCGTCGAAGACGATGTAGGTCTGGATCAGGCCCTGGATCAGGACGCCGATCAGCGTGCCGGCGACGAAGCCGGCGCCGCCGGTCAGGAGCGTTCCGCCGATCACCACGGCGGCGATCGCGTCAAGTTCGACGCCGACGGCCGCGAGCGAGTAGCCGGCGGAGGTGTAGAGCGAGAAGACGATGCCGGCGAGGCCGGCGAGGAAGCCGGACAGGGCGTAGATGCCGATCGTCGTGCGGGCGACGGGCACGCCCATGAGCTCGGCCGACTGGAGGTTGCCGCCGAGGGCATAGACATTGGTGCCGAAGCGCGTGCGCTGCGCGACGATCGTGCCGATGAGCACCACCAGCAGCATCACGAGCCCGATGAGGCGCAGGCGACCGCCGCCGGGAAGCTTGAAATAGAGCGACTGCAGCTCGCCATAGAAGGGATGGCTGATCGGCACCGAGTCGGTCGACAGCACGAAGGCCATGCCGCGGGCGAAGAACATGCCGGCGAGCGTCACGATGAAGGCCGGCATCTTCAGATAGTGGATGATCGCGCCCATCACCCCGCCGAAACCGGTGGCGATCACCAGCGCCAGGACGAAGGCGACGGCCGGATGGATGCCGGCGCGCTCGATGACGACGGCGAGGAACACACCGGTGAAACCGATCACCGAGCCGATCGACAGGTCGATGCCACCGGACAGGATGACGAAGGTCATGCCGACCGCCGCGATCCCGAGAAAGGCATTGTCGGTCAGGAGGTTGGCCACGACACGCGTCGACCACATCGCCGGGAACTGTGCGATGCAGATCGCATAGGCGAGGACGAAGACGACCAGCGTCGTCATCAGCGGCAGGTATTTCGCGCGGATCATCGTGCCGGCCTTTCGCGCGTCACCGGTGTCGCGTCGCGGCGTTCAGGGCGAAGATAGACGAAGAGGCTCTGGCTCGCCGGCGACTGCACCACCAGGATGACGACGATGATCGCGGCCTTGATGATCAGGTTGAACTCCGGCGGGAAGCCCGAGAGCAGGATGCCGGTGTTGATCGCCTGGATGATCATCGCGCCGATCAGCGAGCCGGCGATCGAGAACCGCCCGCCGAGGAGCGACGTGCCGCCGAGGACGACGGCGAGGATCGCATCGAGTTCCAGCCAGAGGCCGGCGTTGTTGGCGTCGGCGCCGCGAATGTCGGCGGCAGCCACCGTGCCGGCGACCGCAGCGCAGAGCCCGGAGGTGGCGTAGACGGTGAGGAGCAGGAAGCGGGTGCGCACGCCCGACAGCATGCTTGCTCGACGGTTGACGCCGATCGCCTCGATCAGCAGCCCCAGCGCGGTCCGCCGCACCAGGAGCGCGACGAGGACGCCGAACAGAAGCCACAGCACCACCGGCATCGGCAGGCCGAGGACGGAGCCGCTGCCGAAGAAGATCAGCCCGGCATCGTTGAAGGTGAGGATCACGCCCTCGGTGATCAGCTGCGCGATGCCCCGTCCGGCGACCATCAGGATCAGCGTCGCGATGATCGGCTGGATGTCAAGGAAGGCGACGAGCGCGCCGTTCCACAGGCCGCAGGCGAGGCCGACGAGAAGCGTCAGTGCGAGCGTGACGGCGAGCGGCATGTCGCTGGTGATGAGGCTCGCGGCCACCGCGCCGGTGATCGCCATCACCGCGCCGACCGAAAGATCGATGCCTTTGGTCGCGATCACCAGCGTCATGCCGATCGCGAGAAGCGCCACGGGCGCACCGCGGTTGAGGACGTCGACGAGGCTGCCGTAGAGCCGCCCGTTCTGCCAGTTCAGCTGGAAGAAGCCGGGAAAGGCGAAGCCGATCAGGGCGAGCACCACCGCCAGGGTCACGAGCTGCGGCGCGAGCCGCCGGAGCCCCTTCAAGGCGACGCTCATGCCGCAGCCGCCTTCTCGTGCGCGGCGATCGCCTGCATGATGCCGCTCGGCGTCACCGCCTCGCCGGTCAGTTCGGCGACGTGCGCCCGGTCGCTGAGGACGACGACGCGCGAGGCATAGACCACCAGTTCCTCCAGCTCCGACGAGATCACCAGGAGCGACATGCCGTCGGCGCAGAGCCGCTCGATCAGCCGGATGATCTCGGCATGGGCACCGACGTCGATGCCGCGCGTCGGCTCGTCGAGGATCAGGAAGCGCGGATCGGTGGCGAGCCAGCGGGCGAGCAGCGCCTTCTGCTGGTTGCCGCCGGACAGGAACTTGATCGGCTTCTCGGCGTCCGACGTGCGGATGTCCAACGCCTCGATGTAGCGGGCGGCCAGTTCGTCCTGCGCCCGGCGCGGCAGCGGCCGTGCCCAGCCGCGACGGGCCTGCAGCGCAAGCACGATGTTCTCGCGCACCGACAGGTCGCCGACGATGCCGTCGACCTTGCGGTCCTCAGGGCAGAAGCCGAAGCCATGCGCGATCGCCTGCGCCGGGGAGCCGAGCGTCACCGGTGTGCCGTCGATCTCGGCCTGCCCGCCGTCCGAAGTGTCGATCCCGAAGATGAGCCGCGCCGTCTCGGTGCGGCCGGACCCCAAGAGACCCGCCATGCCGACGACCTCGCCCCTGCGCACCGACAGATCGAAGGGTGCGACGCTGCCGCGCTTGCCATAGCCGGTGAAGCGGATCGCCGCCGCGCCCTCGGGCGTGGCCCCGCCCGAGCGGGCCCGCTCCTCGTCCTGCAGTTCGCGGCCGAGCATCATCGAGACGAGTTCGATGCGCTCGAGGCCTGCGACGGGCCGGCTGCCGACCAGCCGGCCGTTGCGCAGCACGGTGACACTGTCGGCGATGCGGAAGACCTGATCGAGGAAGTGGGTGATGAAGACGATGCCGAGGCCCCTCGCCTTCAGCTGCAGCACCACCTCGAACAGCGTGTCGACCTCGTGCGCGTCGAGGCTGGCGGTCGGCTCGTCGAGGATCAGCACCTTGCCGGAGAGGTCGACCGCGCGGGCAATCGCGACGATCTGCTGCACGGCGACGGAGAAGCTCGACAGCGGCGCGCCGACATCGATCGCCAGGCCGTACTGGCCGAGCAGCGCCCGCGCCCGCCGGCGCATCTCGCCGGTGCGCGTGAGGCCGAAACGGGTCGGCTCGCGGCCGATGAAGAGGTTCTCGGCGACCGACAGGTTCGGCAGGAGGTTGACCTCCTGGTAGACGGTGCCGATGCCGAGCGCCTGCGCGTCGGTCACGCCCTGCGGGTCGATCGCCGCGCCATCGAGCAGGATTTCGCCGCCGTCGCGCCGATAGGCGCCGGTGATCACCTTGATCAGCGTCGACTTGCCGGCGCCGTTCTCGCCGAGCAGGGCATGCACCTCGCCGGCCCGCAGCGAGAAGTCCACCCGGTCGAGTGCCCTGATGCCGAGGAAGCTCTTGCTCGCGCCCTGGACGCGCAGCCGCACCACATCACTTGCCATGTCGAAGACCCGTACACCGGAGGCACCGCGGCCGGCGGGCCGCGGAGCAGAGGCGGCGGGCGGCGGCCCGCCGCGGCCGGCTCTCAGTAACCGAGGCCCTTCTTCTCGTCGTAGACCTTCATCGGGTCGTCGCTCTGGGTGTAGAGCTTCGATTCGGTCTGGATCCACTTCTCCGGCTTGGTGCCGTCGGCCTTGTACTTCTCGAGCGCGTCGAAGGCCGGACCCGCCATGTTCGGCGTCAGCTCGACGGTGGCGTTGGCCTCGCCGTTCGCCATCGCCTGGAAGATGTCCGGCACCGCGTCGATCGACACCACCAGGATGTCGCTGCCCGGCTTCAGCCCGGCTTCCTTGATCGCCTGGATCGCGCCGACGGCCATGTCGTCGTTGTGGGCGTAGAGCGCGCAGATGCCCTTGCCGCCACCCTCGGCCTTGATGAAGCTCTCCATGACTTCCTTGCCCTTGGTGCGGGTGAAGTCACCGGTCTGCGAGCGGGTGATCTTGATGTTGTCGTGGCCGGCGATCGCCTGCTCGAAACCCTTCTTGCGGTTGATCGCCGGCGAGGAGCCGGTGGTGCCCTGCAGCTCGACGACGTTGCAGGGCTTGTCGCCCACCTGCTTCACCAGCCAGTCGCCGGCGACCTTGCCCTCGTGCACCTGGTCGGAGGTGACGGCGGTCAGGTAGAGCGAGTCCGGCGCATCGATCTGGCGGTCAAGCAGCACGACCGGGATCTCGGCGTCCTGCGCCTCCTCCAGCACCGCATCCCAGCCGGTCGCGACGACCGGTGCGAGCAGGATCGCGTCGACGCCCTGCGCGATGAAGGAGCGGATCGCCTTGATCTGGTTCTCCTGCTTCTGCTGCGCATCGGCGAACTTCAGGTCGACGCCGCGCTTCTCGGCCTCCTGCTTGGTCACGCTGGTCTCAGCCGCGCGCCAGCCGGACTCCGAGCCGATCTGCGAGAAGCCGACGGTCATATCTGCCGCGAAGGCAGCCGATGTCATCAGCGCAGCAGCCATCGCTGCTCCGCAAAGGAGCTTGAGCTTCGTCATGAATTTCCTCCCAGAGATCCCCGGCCTCCCCGCCGGGTCCGTCGGCCTCCCAGCCGACCGCGCACTTATACTATCGTAATACTTTTCGGTCCAGACCGCGCCGCGCGAAAAGGTTGCGGCAGCGCAAAAATCGGTTGTGCGCTGCACTCAGAGACGGATGCGTGGCTCGATGCGCCCCTTGACCGGAAGGTCGAGGACCAGCGTTTTCCCGGCATCCGGGTCGTTCGCGCGCGTCTCGTCGTCCATGTCGTCATAGGCGCTCGTCACGAGCAGTCGGTCGAGCGCCGGTCCGATGAAGGCCGGGCAGCTCGGCTGCTTCACCGGCACCGCAATCGAGCGAAGGCGCTCGCCGGAGGGGCTGTAGACGTCGATCCGGCCGCCGCCCCAGTGCGCGTTCCAGATCAGGCCGTCGGCGTCGCAGACCGCGCCGTCCGGACCGCCCGTCTCGTCGCCGAGATCGTGGAGCACGGAGGGATCGCCCGTCGGCAGGCCGGTGGCCGGGTCGATGGCGACGCGGTTGATCCGGTTGGTCTTGGTGTCGGTGAAGTAGGCCGTGCCGCCGTCGGGCGAAAAGCAGATCGCGTTCGGGATCGAAACGTTGGCATAGAGCCGGCGCAGCTCGCCGCCGCGGTACCAGTAGATCGCGCCGGCACCCGCTTCGCCCTTGCGGCCCATGGTGCCGAGCCAGAAGGCGCCGGACTGGTGAACCCGTGCGTCGTTCGAGCGCGTCACCGCATCGTCCGCCTCGACCGCCAGATGCAGCGAGAGGTTGCCGCTCGTGGCGTCGCGCAGATAGAGGCCATCTTCGGCGAAGACGAGTTGCGTGTCGTCGGTGACGATGGCGAGCGCGCTCGCCATGAAGGGCAGAGGGTGCTTGCGCGTCTGGCCAAGCCGGACATTGTGCTCGAACAGCGCCTTGCCCTTGATGTCGAACCACCAGGCGGTATCGCTGGCCGGATCATAGGTGCAGCCCTCGCCGAGCCGGCAGGCCTCCTCGTAGACGATCCGCGTTCCGACCGTGTCCGCTGTCCCATCCGTCATGCCGTGTCTCCCTGTGCGAAGACGCGATGATAGGCGGCGACCGCCCGGCGGCCACGCTCGATCACCTCCGCCGCGCTCATGCCGGGCTTGAACAGGCTCGACCCGAGGCCGAAGGCGGTGACGCCGGCCTTGCCGAACGCCTGGAAGTTCTCCTCCGAAACGCCGCCGACGGCGCCCACCACCGTGCCCTTCGGCAGGACGGCCATGAGCGCGCCGATCCCCGTCGGACCGAGCACACTGGCCGGGAAGAACTTCAGGCCCGAAGCACCAGCCTTCAGCGCAGTGAAGGCTTCGGTGGCGGTGAAGACGCCGGGCATCGTCACCATGCCGTGCGCGCCAGCGCGCAGGATCACCTGCGGTTCGACGTTCGGGCTGACCAGCAGCCGGCCACCGGCCTCCTTCAGTCGGTCGACATCCTCGACCTCGAGCACCGTGCCCGCGCCGATATAGACGCCGGAGGGCGCCATCTTCGCCGCAGTCTCGATTGAACGGAAGGGCTCCGGCGAGTTCAACGGAATCTCGATCGCCTCGAAGCCGACCTCGATGAGGCCGCCGACGACCGCCTCGACTTCCGACGGCTGCAGGCCACGCAGGATGGCGACGAGATTGCAGCCGAGGTCAGGCCAGCGGACACGCTCGCTCATGCAGTCACTTCCTCCAGAAACGTGTACCGCGCCGCCGCGTAGAGCCCTCGATGCACCGCGTCCTCGGCATCGACCGTGCGCGCGGCGAAGCCGGCGATGGCGAGCGCCTCGCCGTAGAGCGCCTGCAGGGGGCCGGAGACGGCGAGGATCACTTCGCCCGCAGCGTCGCCGAACTGTCGCACCCCGGCGAGTTCGAGGCCGATCAGAAGGCCTGACAGCCGTGCGGCCGCGTCCTGCGGGTCGCGGTCGTGGAGGAGACCGCCGGCGCGCAGCGCGAACAGGCGGTTCGTCGTCAGCGCCGGCGCATCGAGCGCGTCCGCGATGCCGCCGGCGAAGGCCTCCCGCCGCTCCGGCGCCGAGCCGTCGGCGGCGAGGCTGTGGCGCAGGATCGAGTGCTTCGCGAGCACCGCATAGAGTTCACCGGTCATGAACGTCGCGAACTCGACGATGCACCCGCCGTCCAGCCGCACCCATTTCGAGTGCGTGCCGGGCAGGCAGACGAGGCCGTTCGCGTGGCCGAGCAGCGTCAGGCCGAGGAGCTGGGTCTCCTCGCCGCGCATCACGTCCGGCCGAAGCCGATCGCGCTGGGCCACGCCCGGCAGGATGCGCACGTCGCGCCCGGCCTGCGGCACAGGCACCGCGGCGCCGGCAACCGCGGCGAGATCGGCGGGCGTGTCGGCATAGGGCGCCTCCACCCAGCCTTGCCGCGCGCCAGCCATGCCGCAGATCACGACCGGCAGGTGCAGCGGCGCGCCGAGGGCGTGAAGGTGCGCCTCGAGCACGGCCGAAAAGCCGGTTTCGGCGGCCTCCAGCATCCCCTGCCCGCTGCGCCGGCCGGACAGGACGCGGCCCGCCCGGTCGATCAGCCAGAGCCGGAAGCTCGACGTGCCCCAGTCGACTGCGGCGACGAACGGTTCGCCGCCGAAGCCGAGGTCGAGGCTCGCCTCAGTGGTTGTCACGTGGCAGGCCCCGGGTCTGGGCGATGCGCTGATAGGCGACCGCCGGCTCGAGCACCGCGCCGGTCGACATCTGGCCGACGATGGCGCGCTGGATCTCCTGCCACGGCGTCTGGTGCGCCGGATACGGATAACCGCCCTGCGCCTCGAGCTCGGCGCGGCGGGACGCGATCTCCTCGTCGGAGATCAGGATGTTGGCGGTGCCGCGGCCGATGTCGATGCGCACCCGGTCGCCGGTCCTCAGGATCCCGAGATTGCCGCCGGCGGCCGCCTCCGGGGAGGCATTGAGGATCGAGGGCGAGCCCGAGGTGCCGGACTGGCGGCCGTCGCCGATGCAGGGCAGCGCGTGGACGCCGCGCTTGATGAGGTAGGCGGGCGCGCGCATGTTCACGACCTCGGCCGCGCCGGGATAGCCGACCGGGCCGGCGCCGCGCATGAACAGCACGGTGTGCTCGTCGATGGCGAGTTCCGGGTCGTCGATGCGGTGGTGGTAGTCCTCCGGGCCGTCGAAGACGACCGCGCGGCCCTCGAAGGCTTCCGGATCGTCCGGATTGGACAGATAGCGATCGCGGAATTCCGGCGAGATCACGCTCTTCTTCATGATCGCCGAATCGAACAGGTTGCCCTTCAGGACGCGGAAGCCGGCATGCGGCTTGATCGGGTCGGCGAAGCGACGGATCACCTTCTCGTCGAGGATCTCGACGCCGCGGCAGTTGTCGCCGATCGACTTGCCGTTGACGGTGAGGGCATCCTCGTGGATCAGCCCCTCCCCCATCAGCTGGTTGACCACCGCCGGCACGCCGCCGGCGCGATAATAGTCTTCGCCGAGATATTCGCCGGCCGGCTGCAGGTTGACGAGCAGCGGCACCTCCTCGCCATAGGTCTGCCAGTCGTCGATCGACAGCTCGACGCCGAGATGGCGCGCGAGGCCGTTGAGGTGGATCGGCGCGTTGGTCGAGCCGCCGATCGCCGAGTTGACGCGGATGGCGTTGACGAAGGCCTCGCGGGTCATGATGTCGGAGGGCTTCAGGTCCTCCTCGACCATCTCCACGATGCGCATGCCGGTGAGGTAGGACACCTCCTGCCGATCGCGATACGGCGCCGGGATGGCGGCCGAACCCGGCAGCTGCATGCCGAGCGCCTCGGCGAGCGAGTTCATCGTCGTCGCCGTGCCCATCGTGTTGCAGTAGCCGGTCGACGGGGCCGAGGACGCGACGAGCTTGATGAAGCCCTGATAGTCGATCTCGCCCTTGGCCATCAGCTCGCGGGCCTTCCAGACGATGGTGCCCGAGCCCGTGCGCTCGCCGCGGAACCAGCCGTTGAGCATCGGACCGACCGACAGCGCGATCGCCGGAATGTTCACGGTCGCCGCGGCCATCAGGCAGGCCGGCGTGGTCTTGTCGCAGCCGATCGTCAGCACGACGCCGTCGAGCGGATAGCCGTAGAGGATTTCGACGAGGCTGAGATAGGCGAGGTTCCGGTCGAGCCCGGCGGTCGGGCGCTTGCCGGTCTCCTGGATCGGGTGCACCGGGAATTCCAGCGGGACGCCGCCGGCCTCGTAGATGCCGTCCCTGACGCGCTTGGCCAGCTCGATGTGGTGCCGGTTGCAGGGCGAGATGTCCGAGCCGGTCTGGGCGATGCCGATGATCGGCTTGCCCGACTGCAGCTGCTCGAGCGTGATGCCGAAATTCAGGTAGCGCTCGAGATAGAGCGCGGTCATGTCCGGGTTGTCCGGGTTGTCGAACCAGGCGCGCGAGCGCAGCTTCTGCGGGGCCTTGTCGTTCTTCTTCAGCATGACGTGGTCTTCTTTCGGTAGGCCGGGCGCCCCTCGGCGGGACCGCCCTGTCGTGAACTAGGTCGTGAACCTGTAGATGCTGGTGTGACGGTACCGGGCACCCGGCTCCAGACGCACCGACGGAAACTCCGGCCGGTTCGGCGAATCCGGGAAATGCTGTGGCTCGAGGCAGAAGGCGTCCGACTGACGCTGCACCTGACCGTACTTGCCGACCGTGCTCGCATCGAGGAAGTTGCCGGAATAAACCTGCAGGCCGGGCTCTGTCGTGTGGAGCTCCATGACGCGGCCGCTCGCCGGATCCTCCACCCGCGCCGCGAAGACCGGCTCGATCGACCCGCCGGCATTGAGGACGTAGTTGTGGTCGTAGCCGCGGGCCGCCGCGATCTGCGGATCGGCACCGTCATGGATGTGCTCGCCGAAGGCACGCCCGGACCGAAAGTCGAAGGCGGTGCCCTCGACCGAACGGACTTCGCCGGTCGGAATGGAGCCGGCGTCGATTGGCAGGTAGGCGTCGGCATCGACCGTCAGGCGATGGTCGAGGATGGCCTGGAGGCGCTCGGTGCCGGCGAGGTTGAAGAAGCTGTGATTGGTGAGGTTGACGATGGTCGGCGCGTCCGTCTCCGCCTCGAAGGCGATCGTCAGCTCGCCCGGCGCGGTCAATGCGTAGCGCACGCTCGCGGTCACCGTGCCGGGAAATCCCTCCTCGCCGTCCGGACTCACCCGTTCGAACGTGACCGACGGCACCGGATCGTCCCCCAGCGCAGCGATCGTCCAGTTGCGGTGATGAAACCCGCCGGGCCCGCCATGCAGGCTGTTGGCGCCGTTGTTGCAGGCCAGCTGCACGAGGCGCCCGTCGATCTCGAAGCGGCCATGGGCGATGCGGTTGGCATAGCGCCCGATGGTCGCGCCGAGATAGAGCGGGCGCGTCTCGTACAGGCCGAGATCGGGATAGCCGAGAACCACGTCCGCCATCCGCCCGTCCCGGTCCGGGACGTAGAGCGACTGGATCGCCGCACCGAAGCCGATCAGCCGGACGGAGATCCCTTCGCCGATCAGCTCGACGGCCTCGACGGCACCGCCGTCCGAGAGCGTGCCGAACGGCCTGCGGGTGGCGGCGATCGACATCAGGCGGCTCCGTTCGGTTCGTCGTGGAACGCCTCGACGATCCGGCGCGCTCCGAGCAGGAAGGCGTCGGCGACGTGCTGGAGGGGCGCCACGTCGACGTCCGAGCGGCCTTCGCCGACGAGCTCGACGAAGCGCCGGTAGATGCCGGCATACTCGCTGTCGGCCTCCGACATCACCGGCTTGCCGTCGACGACCATCTCGCTGCCGCCCTTCGACAGCGTCAACCGCCCGTCCTCGGTGTCGACGTGGATGTCCCAGGTCTGCGGCCCGGTCTGGCGCCAGTCGAACACGGCTTCGATGCGCGCGCCATTGGCGTCGGTGAAGGCAAGGTCCGCGGCGATCGGCGCCTGCTGGTTTTCGGGAAACTCGAGCGATCCCTCGGTCAGGAAGAACGGCAGCGGCAGGATGCGCGTGACGATCGACAGCGCGTTGATGCCGGGATCGAAGACCCCGAGGCCGCCCGGCTCCCAGATCCAGGCCTGGCCGGGATGCCAGTGGCGGACGTCCTCCTTCCACTCGACCCGGACCGCACGCACCGTACGGTCGGCGAGCCAGCGGCGCGCCGGCTCGACGCCCGCGGCAAAGCGCGAGTGCCAGGTGGCGAACAGCGTCAGTCGCTTCTGCGCCGCAAGCGAGACGAGGTCGGCGAGTTCGCTGACGGTCGCGCCCGGCGGCTTTTCGAGAAGCACGTGCTTGCCGGCGGCAAGCGCCGCATGGGCCAGCGCATGGCGGACCTGCGGCGGGGTGCAGAGCGCAACCGCATCCAGCTCGACGCCGGCGAGCATCTCGGTGAGCGTCGTGAAGTTCTCAATGCCGTCGACGCTGGCCGATCGGCTCGCCGCCGCGACGAGTTCGATGCCGTCGGTCTTGGCGATCGAGGGAAAGTGCTGGTCGCGGGCGATCTTGCCGACGCCGACGAGGCCGAGGCGGATGGGAGCCATGTCCGTCCCGCCAATCAGAGCGCGCGCACGCGCGCCGGGCCGGCGTCGTCCGCCTGCGCCAGCGGGTTGGACAGCTTGAGCGTGAAGGGCGCCGCCTCGATCTCGAAGACGTCGCCCGGCTCGGTCCTGAAGCCGTCCGAGAAGGACAGCGTCGCCGTGCCGAAGAAGTGGACGTGGACGTCGCCCGGCCGGCGGAACTGCGGGTACTTGAAGTGATGGTGCTCGAGGTTGGCGACGTGGTGGGACATGTTCGCCTCGCCGGAGAGAAACGGCTTCTCCCAGACGGTGTCACCGCCGCGCTTGATCCGCGAGGCGCCGCGCACGTCGGCCGGCAACGGGCCGACGAGGAGTTCGGGACCGACCGCCGCGGGCCGCAGCTTGGAATGGGCGAGCCACAGGTAGTTCTGCTTCTCCGTCACGTGGTCGGAGAACTCGTTGGCGAGCGCGAAGCCGAGGCGCACCGGATTGCCGTCCGCATCGATGACGTAGATGCCGGCGATCTCCGGCTCCTCGCCGCCGTCCTCGGCGAAGCCCGGGCTCGTCAGCGGCGCACCCGGCGCGACGAGCGCCGTACCGTCGCCCTTGTAGAACCACTCCGGCTGCACGCCGACGCCGCCATCGGCCGGCTTGCCGCCCTCGACGCCCATCTGGAACATGCGCATTGAATCGGTCGGCTTCTCCGCCGCGGCCGCCGCCTTGTGCATCTTGTCCCGGCCTTCGGCCGAGCCAAGATGGGTGAGGCCCGTGCCTGTGAGGTGAAGGTGGGCGGCGTCCGGATGGTCGATCGGAGCGAGCACGCGGCCGGCGGCCAGCGCCGCGCCGAGGTCGATGGCGCCATCGGTGCCGAGGTCGCGCAGCGCCGCCTCGAGCCCTTGGCCCGCATCGAGCGCGCGCTGCACCAGATCATACGTGCTGGCGACGCCCGTCACCAGCTGCGCCGACCCGTCGTCCGCGACCTGCGCCACGCGGCGCGCGCCGCCCTCGTCCTTCACCTGCACCAGCCGCAAGGCCATTCATCCAACTCCGGTCTCTTTTCATCGCGGCGGCACGGACCGATCCGCGCCGCCTGGTCTCGTCGTTTCAGCGCGTCTGGAGGATGCCGTCGACGCGGCGGGGCAGCGCGCCCGCCTCGCTCTCGCGCAGCGCCTTCGGCAGCAGCGCATCCGGCAGATCCTGATAGCAGACCGGGCGCAGGAAGCGCCGGATCGCCAGCGAGCCGACGGAGGTCGTGCGGCTGTCTGAGGTCGCCGGATAGGGTCCGCCATGCACCATCGCGTGGTTGACCTCGACGCCCGTCGGCCAGCCATTGGCGAGGATGCGCCCGGCGCGCTTCTCCAGCACCGGAAGCAGCGGCCGCACGGCCTCCACATCGGCCTCGTCGAGCTGCAGCGTCGCCGTGAGCTGGCCCTCCAGATGCTGCGCCGCGCGGCGCATGTCGTCGATCGAGCGGCAGCGCACGATCAGCGAGGACGCGCCGAAGATCTCGTCCTGCAGCCGTTCGTCGGCGAGGAAGGCGTCGATGTCGGTGACGAACAGCGCGGCCTGGCAGGCGTTCTCAGTCGCGCCGCCCTGGCCGCGCTCGACGAGCGACACCTTCTCGTTGCCGGTCAGCGCGTCGACGCCGGCCTTGTAGGCGGCGTTGATGCCGGGCGTCAGCATCGTCGCGGCGGTGCTGTCCTTCAGGGCTGTCGCGGCGGCAGCGGTGAATCGGTCCAGCGCCGGCCCCTCGAGGGCGAAGACGAGGCCGGGATTGGTGCAGAACTGGCCGGCGCCCATCACCAGCGAGCCGATGAAGGCCTTGCCGAGCGCCTCGCCCCGCGCTTCGAGCGCGGCCGGCATCAGGAAGACCGGATTGACGCTGCTCATCTCGGCATAGACCGGGATCGGCTCGCGCCGCTTGCCGGCGATGTCGACGAGCGCGAGGCCGCCGGCCCGCGAGCCGGTGAAGCCGACCGCCTTGATGCGCGGATCCGACACGAGCGCGCCGCCGAGCTCCTTCGACGGGCCGGTGAGGAGCGAGAAGACGCCCTCCGGAAGGCCGCAGCTCTTCACCGCATCACGGATCGCGCGGCCGACCATCTCGGAGGTGCCGGGATGGGCGGGATGGCCCTTGACCACCACCGGGCAACCGGCGGCGAGCGCCGAAGCGGTGTCGCCGCCCGCGACCGAGAAGGCGAGCGGGAAGTTGGACGCGCCGAACACGGCGACGGGGCCGAGCGCGACATGCCGCTGGCGGATGTCGGGGCGCGGCGCCGGCTTGCGCTCCGGCTGGGCCGGATCGACCCGCAGTTCCAGGAAATCACCGGCCCGCACGACCGACGCGAAGAGGCGCAACTGGCCGGCGGTGCGGCCGCGCTCGCCCGTCAGGCGCGCCAGCGGCAGGCCGCTCTCGGCCGACGCGCGCTCGACCAGCGCGTCGCCCAGCGCCTCGATGTTCGCGGCGATCGTCTCGAGGAACGTCGCACGGGTCTCGGTGTCGGTCTCGCTGTAGGCGTCGAAGGCGTCGGCGGCGAGCGCGCAGGCCTTTTCGACCTCGCTCGGGCCGGCAGAGGAGAAGTCGGGTTCGATGGTCGCGCCGGTCGCCGGATTGACGGCGCGGAAGGTCTCCCCCGCGCTGACGCTCGCGTTTCCGATGAGGATTTCGCCGGTGATGTCCACGTTGATGCTCTTTCTTGTCTGTTCGTCCTGCCGCCGGACGAGGCCCGGCGGCGGCGGCAAGGGCGTCAGCCCTTGTTCTTGTTGTAGACGTCGAAGATGACGGCCACGAGGAGAACCAGGCCCTTGATGACCTGCTGGTAGTCGATGCCGATGCCCAGGATCGACATCCCGTTGTTCATGACGCCCATGATGAAGGCGCCGATGACCGCGCCGACGATGGTGCCGACGCCGCCCGACATCGAGGCGCCGCCGATGAAGACGGCCGCGATGACGTCGAGCTCGAACCCGAGGCCGGCCTTCGGCGTCGCGGTGTTCAGCCGCGCGGCGAAGACGAGGCCGGCGAGCGCGGCGAGCACGCCCATGTTGACGAAGGTCAGGAAGGTCAGGCGCTCGGTGTTGATGCCCGACAGCTTGGTGGCCTTCTCGTTGCCGCCCATGGCGTAGATGCGCCGGCCGACCGTCGTCTTGGAGGTGACGAACGAGTAGATGCCGATCAGGAGCGCCATGACGATCAGGACGTTGGGCAGCCCGCGGAACGTCGCCAGCAGATAGGCCAGATAGAGGATGGCCCCCGCGAAGACGAGGTTCTTGGCGTAGAAAAACGCCGCCGGCTCGTCGTCGTGACCGCCGGCGCGGTTGCGCATGCGGGAGCGGAACGCGAAGAACAGGATCGCCGCCGCGACGAGAACACCGAGCAGGAGCGCGAAGGCGTTCGGCTTGCCGACGCCGAAGATGTCGGGAACGAAGCCGGAGCTGAGGAGCTGGAAGCTGCCCGGGAACGGCCCGACCGACTGACCCGCCAGTAGCCACAGGCTGAGACCCTTGAAGACCAGCATGCCGGCCAGCGTCACGATGAAGGACGGGATGCGCCAGTAGGCGACCCAGTAGCCCTGCGCGGCGCCGATCACGCCGCCGACGCCGAGGCACAGCACCGCGGCCAGGACGTAGTTCATCTGCCACTGGACGATCATCACCGCCGCCAGCGCGCCGACGAAGCCGAGCACCGAGCCGACCGACAGGTCGATGTGACCCGCCACGATCACCAGCAGCATGCCGAGCGCCATGATGATGATGTAGCTGTTCTGCAGGACGAGATTGGTGAGGTTGATCGGCTTCAGGAGGATGCCGCCGGTCATGAACTGGAAGAAGACCATGATCACGATCAGCGCGAGCAGGATGCCGTATTCGCGCATGTGACGGCGGATGAAGCCGATCGAGGAGGATCGGGCGCTGCTGCCGCTCGCGGCGGGCTGGAAGCTGTGTGCGGCTTCTTGTGTCATTGGTTCAACCTCAGTTCCTGTGGCCCGAGCGGATGATCATCGACATGATCTTTTCCTGCGACGCGTCCGCGGCGGGCAATTCGCCCACGAACCGGCCCTCGTTCATGACGTAGATGCGATCGGAGACGCCGAGGAGCTCGGGCATCTCGGAGGAGATGACGACAACCGCACGGCCGCTCGCCGCGAGCTCGGCGATGATGGCGTAGATCTCGTACTTGGCGCCGACGTCGATGCCGCGCGTCGGCTCGTCGAGGATCAAGACGTCCGGCTCGGCGAACAGCCACTTGGCCAGCACCACCTTCTGCTGGTTGCCGCCCGACAGGTTGACCGCCTCCTGCGCGACGCTCGAGCTCTTGATCCGCAGCCGGTCGCGGTAGTCCCGCGCAACCGCGAGCTCGCGGTGGTCGTCGACCACGATGCCGTTGGAGATGCCGTCGAGATTGGCGAGCGGGATGTTGCGCCGGATCGTCTCGTCGAGCACCAGGCCGTAGGTCTTGCGATCTTCGGTGACGTAGCAGATGCCGTTGTCGATCGCCCGCCCGACGGTCGACACGTCAACCGGCTGGCCGTTGACGAGCACTTCGCCGGAGATGCCGACGCCGTAGGACCGGCCGAACACGCTCATGGCGAGCTCGGTGCGTCCTGCGCCCATCAACCCTGCGATGCCGACGACCTCGCCCTTGCGCACGTTGAAGCTGACATTGTCGACGACCTTGCGGTCCGAATGCAGCGGGTGGTGCGCCGTCCAGTTCCGCACCTCGAACATCACCTCGCCGATCTTCGGATCGCGCGGCGGGAATCGATCGGTCATCGAGCGGCCGACCATGTCGCGAATGATGTCGCCTTCCTCGATCGTGTTGGCGCGGCAGTCGAGGGTGGAGACCGAGGAGCCGTCGCGCAGCACGGTGATGGCGTCGGCGACGCGGCCGATCTCGTTCAGCTTGTGCGAGATCAGGATCGAGGAGATGCCCCGCGCCTTGAACTCGAGCAGCAGGTCGAGCAGCGCCTGGCTGTCGGTCTCGTTGAGGCTCGAGGTCGGCTCGTCGAGGATCAGGAGCTTGACCTCCTTCGACAGCGCCTTGGCGATCTCCACCAGCTGCTGCTTGCCGAGGCCGAGATCGGTGATGCGCGTCTGCGGCGCCTCCTTCAGGCCGACCTTGGCGAGGAGCTCGCGTGTGCGCCCGAAGGTCTCGCCCCAGTCGATGACCCCGCCCGACGCGCGCTCGTTGCCGAGGAAGATGTTCTCGGCGATCGACAGGAGCGGCACCAGCGCCAGCTCCTGGTGAATGATGATGATGCCGCGCTTTTCGGAATCCGAGATGCCGGCGAACTTGCACTCGTCGCCCTCGAAGCGGATCTCGCCGTCGTAGCTGCCGTGCGGGTAGACGCCCGACAGCACCTTCATCAGCGTCGACTTGCCGGCGCCGTTCTCGCCGACGAGCGCGTGAATCTCGCCCGCCTCGACCTTCATCGACACGTTGTCGAGGGCTTTCACGCCCGGGAAGGTCTTGGTGATGTTGCGCATTTCCAGAATGGTCGTCATTGCGCCCTGCCGCGGCCGGAGACACGCGCTCGGCCGTACTCGTCTCACGATGGGGTCGTCCGAGCGCGGCCGCCGTCCCTCGAGGACCGCGGCCGCGCCGGCTGTTGGAAAGGCGGCGCCGGAGCGCCGGTGCTGCCAGCCCTTACTGGATCTGGTCTTCCTTGTAGTAGCCGCTGTCGACCAGGACCTGCTTCCAGTTGTCCTTGGTCACCAGCACCGGCTTCAGGAGGTAGGACGGCACGACCTTCACGCCGTTGTTGTAGGTCGTGGTGTCGTTGACTTCCGGCTTCTTGCCGTTCAGCACCGCCTCGACCATCCCGACGGTCACCTTGGCGAGTTCGCGGGTGTCCTTGAAGATGGTGGAGTACTGGTCGCCGCGCAGGATCGCCTTGACCGAGGGGACCTCGGAGTCCTGACCGGTGATGATCGGCATCTGGAGGTCGCCCGAGCCGTAGCCGACACCCTTCAGCGAGGAGATGATGCCGATCGACAGGCCGTCATAGGGCGACAGCACGCCGTTGACCTTCTGGTCGCCGGTGTAGTTGGCCGACAGGAGGTTGTCCATGCGGGCCTGCGCCACCGAGCCGTCCCAGCGCAGCGTGCCGACCTTGTCCATGCCCATCTGGCCGGACACGATCTTGATGTCGCCGGAGTCGATCATCGGCTGCAGGACGCTCATCGCGCCGTTGTAGAAGAAGTACGCGTTGTTGTCGTCCGGCGAGCCGCCGAACAGCTCGACGTTGAACGGCTTGGCGTCGGGGAAGCGCTGCTTCATGCCGTCCACCAGCGACTGCGCCTGGAGGACGCCGACCTGGAAGTTGTCGAAGGTCGCGTAGTAGTCGACGTTCGGCGTGTCGCGGATCAGGCGGTCATAGGCGATCACCGGGATCTCGGCCGCCGCGGCGTTGGCGAGCACGTTCGACAGCGTGGTGCCGTCGATCGAGGCGATCACCAGCGCGTTGACGCCCTTCGTCACCATGTTCTCGACCTGCGAGAGCTGGTTCGGAATGTCGTCCTCGGCGTACTGCAGATCGGCCTGGAAGCCCTCCGCCTGGAACTGCTTGACCATGTTGTTGCCGTCGTCGATCCAGCGGGCCGAGGACTTCGTCGGCATCGCGATGCCGACCGTGCCCTTGTCCTGCGCCATCGCCGGCGCGGCGGCGAGCAGCGTCACCGCCAGGCCCGCCATCAGCGTGTTCATCAATCTCATACTCTAACCCTCCCAAGACCAAGGTTGAGGCGCCTCCCGGCGCCGTGGTGGAAGACCGCTCAGCGCATCGACGCGACGCGCTGGGGTTGGTGTTGCGGCGGCCGGTCCTTCCCAACCGGTGCCGCGGCATCGCCGCCCGAGTAGAGCGCGCCGATCACGTCGTGAAAGGCGCTCTCGATCAGGCGACGCATGAACAGCGAGGCCGCCTCGCCGTCACCGGCGACGATCGCGTCGTGCACGCGCCGGTGCTGGCGGACCGTCTCCTCCTGCGGATTCTGCCGCCAGCTCAGCGAGAAGGAGATCGACAGGCTGCGCTCGATCATCGCGCCGAGCGAGCGCAGGATCGGATTGCCGGTCGCCTCGAGGATGATGCGATGGAAGGCGAGGTCGGCGGCGATCAGCTCCGGCGAGCCGCGGGGATTGTCGGCCATGCCCGTCAGCGCCTCGCCGAGCCGCACCGACTGCTCGGGCGTAATCCGGCCGGCCGCCAGCTTGGCCGCCGGCGGCTCGTTGATCAGCCGCATCTCATAGAGTGCTTCCACGAAGGGGCGCCGGACGTCGGCGAGGAGCTGCCAGCTCATGACGTCGGCGTCCAGCATGTTCCAGTCGGTGTCCGGCCGCACCCGCGTGCCGACCTTCGGCCCGACGCTGACGAGGCCCTTGGCCGCCAGATGCCGCACCGCCTCGCGCACCACGGTGCGCGACACGCCGAACTGGCTCTGGATCTCCTTCTCGGTGGGAAGCGGTGCGCCGGTCGCCAGGCTGCCGTCGGTGATCCTGCAGCCGAGCTCGGCGGCGAGCGCGAGGGTGCGGTTCGGCCGATCGCCGCGCACGCCAACACTTGCCCGTTCCGGCTGCATCATTCGCTCCTCCCAAAGCGAGTCTCCCGAATTGGTCGTACCAATGGCGCAAGGCGTGTGGAGACGCAAGCGCCTGCGCCGCGACAACTTCGCTTTTGGTACGATGTTTGCCGAAGATGGTAAGCGAACCCGTGCAACCTGCCGCGCTCCCGTGAACCCGTTGCATTCACCGCGAAAGCGCGCGCAGAATCCGGCACCAGCACCACCGGCC
Source organism: Mangrovibrevibacter kandeliae (assembly GCF_024519155.1). GTDB lineage: Bacteria > Pseudomonadota > Alphaproteobacteria > Rhizobiales > Rhizobiaceae > Mangrovibrevibacter > Mangrovibrevibacter kandeliae. The sequence goes on from NZ_JANIFJ010000005.1 coordinate 190,682, forward strand.
GAAGGACCCTGCGGACATGACGGACGACGCCGATACCCCGCCGGAGGCGGAAACCAAGTTGACCCGCACCAAGCGTCGCTGGGCCGAGGAAGGCCGCTTCCTCACCGGGCGCATGGCTCGCCCGGACACCGACCGCCTGCCGCCGGGCCAGCATCTGGTTCGGGACTGGCCGGTGCTCGACCTCGGGATGCAGCCGACGGTGACGCGCGAGCGCTGGACGCTCGACGTCATCGGCAAGGTCGAGCACCCGGTCCACTGGAGCTTCGCCGACCTGTCGGCCCAGCCGCAGACCCAGGAGGTCTGCGACATCCACTGCGTCACCACCTGGTCGCGCTACGACAACCTGTTCGAGGGCCTCGCGACGCGCGACCTGATGGCGCTCGTCGAGCCGCGGCCGGAGGCGACTCACGTCGTGCTGGCGAGCTATGACGGCTACACCACCAATCTCGCCATCGACGACTTCGCCGCCCCGGACGCGCTCCTCGCGCACGCCTGGAGCGGCAAGCCGCTGACACAGGAGCATGGCGGGCCGGTGCGGCTCGTGGTGCCGCATCTGTACTTCTGGAAGAGTGCGAAGTGGCTGAAGTCGATCGAGTTCCGAGGCGACGACCGGCCGGGCTTCTGGGAGGTCCGCGGCTACCACAACCGCGGCGACCCGTGGCGCGAGCAGCGCTATTCCGACGATGCGTGAGCCACGCCGTCGCCTTGCCCCGGCCTGACGCAACCCGTGCCTGCGTCGGACCGGAGCAAGGCGCACATGCTCTAAGGCCTCGATCGCATCAGGCGACGGGCGCGGCCACTCGACACCCCTCCAACTCGGCCGCGCCCTTTCTTTCCGTCGAGATCGCGTTGCGCTCGCCGATGTTCCGCCGGCTTTACGGTCGGCGGCGGAAGGTGCATGACTGGCCGTCCGCTGCGGCACGCCTTGCCGCGTCGGTCCGCAAGTCACGCCAGCCTGGAGAGCCCGCCGCATGCGGATCAGACCCCTGCCCGCCGCCGCCGCCACGTTCGACGCGGACAGGATCCGGATCCCCGACGAAGCCGTCGGGACGCAAGCGGCCGCACGTCCCGTGCCGGACCCGCGGTCCGGGCTCCCGGCGGCCTGACGCAAGCGACAGACACGCATGAGTGAGGGTGTGCAGGGATCCGGTCGTGGCGACATCGTCGTCGTCGGCGCGGGTATCATCGGGATCACCGCGGCGTTCCGTCTGCAGCAGGCCGGCCGGCGGGTATTGCTCATCGACGAGCGCGGCGTCGCCGAGGCGACCAGCGCAGGCAATGCCGGCGCGCTCGCCTTTTCGGATGTCATGCCCCTCGCCTCGCCCGGCATCATCCGCAAGGCGCCGAAGTGGCTGCTCGACCCGCTCGGTCCGCTGACGATCCGTCCGGGCTACGCGCTGAAGATCGCGCCCTGGCTCTGGCACTTCTATCAGGCGAGCCTGCCGAGCCGCTTCTGGCATTCGATGCTGGCGCAGGTGACGCTGATGCGCCTCGCCCGCACGGAGATGGACGATCTTGCCAGCGCCGCGGGCGTCGCCGGCATGATCCGCTCCGATGGCGTGCTGGAGCTCTACGAGAGCGAGGCGGAGTGGAAACGCTCGCTGCCCGGCTGGCAGGCGCGCCAGAGCGAGGGCATCGGCTTCCGACACATCAAGGGCGAGGAGATCGGGGCGCTGCAGCCGGGGCTGTCGCCGCGCTTCACCCATGCGACCTTCGTGCCGGGCTGGCAGACGGTGTCGGACCCGCGGGACTTCGCCAAAGCCCTCTTCGCGGCATTCGAGCAGCTCGGCGGGGCATTCCGGCAGGCCAAGGTGGACGCGATCCAGCCGGCGGAGAGCGGTGCGGACCTCGTGCTTGACGGTGGCGGTCGACTGCGGGCGGGGCATGTCGTCCTCGCCGGCGGTGCCTGGTCGCGCCCGCTCGCCGCCGGGCTCGGCGACGCGATCCCGCTCGAAACCGAGCGCGGCTACAATACGACGCTGCCGCCGGGCGCCTTCGACCTGAAGCGGCAGCTGACCTTCGGCGGCCACGGCTTCGTCGTCACGCCGCTCACCTCCGGCATCCGCGTCGGCGGTGCCGTCGAGCTCGGCGGCCTCGAGCTGAAGCCGAACTTCAGGCGCTCGGAGGCCATGCTCAGGAAGGCGAGCAGCTTCCTGCCCGGGCTCAAGACCGAAGGCGGCCGCCAGTGGATGGGCTTCCGTCCCTCGCTGCCCGACTCGCTTCCCGTGATCGGCCGAGCCACGGCCTCGCCGAGCGTGATCTACGCCTTCGGCCACGGCCATCTCGGCCTGACGCAGTCGGCCGCGACCGCGCGGCTCGTCGTCGACCTCATCCTCGGCCGCGAGCCGACGATTTCGCTGAAACCCTTCCGGCCCGGACGCTTCTGATCTCCCACGCGTCAACGGGCCGCGTTACTGTCCTTGCTCCACTCCCGAGGTCTTCGATGGCGCGCCACTCCTTCTTCTGCATCGACGGTCACACCTGCGGCAATCCGGTGCGTCTCGTCGCCGGTGGCGGCCCGAACCTGTCGGGCGCGACCATGATCGAGAAGCGCGCGCACTTCCTCGAAGACTTCGACTGGATCCGCACCGGCCTGATGTTCGAGCCGCGCGGCCACGACATGATGTCGGGCTCGATCCTCTACCCGCCGACGCGCCCGGACTGCGACGTCGCCATCCTCTTCATCGAGACCTCCGGCTGCCTGCCGATGTGCGGCCACGGCACCATCGGCACGGTGACGATGGCGCTGGAGCAGGGGCTGGTCACACCGAAGGAGCCGGGGGTGCTAAGGCTCGACACGCCGGCCGGCCTCGTGACCGCGACCTATCGGCAGGAAGGGCAGTACGTGGAGGAGGTGCGGCTCGTGAACGTGCCGGCCTTCCTGCATTCGGAGGGGCTGGAGGTCGAGTGCCCGGCGCTCGGCACGCTGACGGTCGACGTCGCCTATGGCGGCAACTTCTACGCCATCGTCGACCCCCAGAAGAACTTCCGCGACATGGCCGACTTCACCGCCGGCCAGCTCGTCGCCCTGTCCGGGCAGCTGCGCACCGCGCTCAACCAGCGCTACGAGTTCATCCATCCGGAAAAGCCGGAGATCCGCGGCCTCAGCCACATCCTGTGGACCGGGGCGCCGACGGTTGCCGGCGCCCATGCGCGCAACGCCGTGTTCTACGGTGACAAGGCGATCGACCGGAGCCCGTGCGGCACCGGCACCTCGGCCCGCATCGCCCAGTGGGCGGCCAAGGGCAAGCTGACGCCAGGTGACGCCTTTGTGCACGAGAGCATCATCGGCTCCCTGTTCCACGGCCGGGTCGAGCGCGAGACCGAGGTCGCCGGGCGGCGGGCCGTGGTGCCCTCGATCGCCGGCTGGGCGCGCATGACCGGCTACAACACCATCTTCATCGACGATCGCGACCCGTTCGCGCACGGCTTCCAGGTGATCTGATGGAGCGCGACGGCCTGCGGCTCGCCTACCCGGACCTCGTCGAGCGGATCCGTCCGATCTTCGAGCGCAACGGCTGCGCGCCGGGCGTGGCGCGGCTCCTTGCCGAGAACTGCGCCGCAGCCGAGCGGGACGGCGCCCACAGCCACGGCCTGTTCCGGCTCAAGGGCTACGTGTCGACGCTGAACGCCGACGGCTGGGTGGACGGCCGCGCGGTGCCAAAGGTGGAGGATGCGGCACCAAGCTTCCTGCGCATCGATGGCAGGAACGGCTTTACCGTTCCGGCGCTCGCAGCCGGCCGTGCGCTGGCCGTGGAGAAGACCCGTGCCAACGGCGTCTGCATCCTTGCGATCCGCAACTCGCACCATCTCGGCGCGCTGTCGCTCGACGTCGAGCCCTTCGCCGAGGAGGGCCTCGTCGCCCTCGCCTTCATCAACTCCATGCGCGCCGTCGTCCCCCATGGCGGCCGGCGGGCCGTGTTCGGCACCAACCCCATCGCCTTCGCCAGCCCGCGGTCGAAGGGCCTTCCCTTCGTCTTCGACCAGGCGACCTCGGTGATGGCGAACGGCGACGTGCAGATCGCGGCGCGCGAGGGACGCGCCCTCCCGCCCGGCACCGGCATCGACAGAAACGGCGAGCCGACGACCGATCCGACGGCGCTGCTCGACGGCGGCGCGCTGAACGCCTTCGGCGGCTACAAGGGCGCGACGCTGGCGATGATGGTGGAAATCCTCTGCGCCGCGCTGGTCGGCGGCAAGTTCTCGCACGAGGTGGATCTCGCCGCCCATCCCGGTGCCGCGACGCCGCACACCGGCCAATCCTTCATCCTGATCGACCCCGCCTGCGGCCGCGGCGCGCTTCCGGGCTTCGCCGAGCGGGTGGAGGAGCTGATCGCCGAGGTCCACGCCGCCGGCCAGGAGCGCCTGCCGGGCGACCGCCGCCACGCGGCGCGTGAGACGTCCGAGCGCGCGGGCATCCTCGTTGGCCGCGAGATGCTGGCCGCCATCGACGCCATGGCCGGGCGCTGAGAAACGGGAGAGCCGAGCATGAAGATCACCGCCATCCGCGCCTACCAAGTCGACCTGCCGCTCCGGGAAGGCCGCTATTCCTGGTCGAACGGCAACTTCGTCGAGGTCTTCGATTCGACCGTCGTCGCGGTCGAGACCGACGCCGGCATCACCGGCTATGCCGAATGCTGTCCACTGGGCTCGGCGTATCTGCCGGCCTATGCGGCGGGCGTGCGCGCCGGGCTCGCCGAGCTCGGGCCGAAGCTGATCGGGCTCGATCCGACCGAACTCGGCACGCTGAACCGGGCGATGGACGCGGCGCTGCGGGGGCACCCCTACGTCAAGGCGCCGATCGACATCGCCTGCTGGGACATTCTCGGCAAGGTCGCCGGCCTGCCGGTCTGGAAGCTGCTCGGCGGCCGGGCGCAGGAGCGGGTCGCGCTCTACCGGGCGATCAGCCAGCGCAGCGCCGACGAGATGGCGGACAACATCGCCGGCTACCGCGCCGAGGGCTACGCCAAGTTCCAGCTGAAGGTCGGCGGCGATGCCGACGACGACATCGCCCGCATCCGTGCCACCCGCGCGATCCTCTCGCCCGGCGACGTCCTCGTCGCCGACGCCAACACCGGCTGGACCAAGGCCGAGGCCGCTCGGGTGGTCGCGGCGGTCGAGGACCTCGACGTTTACATCGAGCAGCCCTGCCCGAGCTACGAGGAGTGCGTCTCGATCCGACGGCGGACCGCCCGCCCCTTCGTGCTCGACGAGGTCATCGACGGCGTCGCCACCCTGTCACGCGCCATCGCCGAGGACGCGATGGACATCGTCAACCTGAAGATCTCCAAGGTCGGCGGCCTGACCAAGGCGCGGCTGATGCGCGACCTCTGCGTGTCCGCGGGCATCGCGATGACGATCGAGGACACCTGGGGCGGCGACATCGTCACTGCCGCGATCGCCCATCTCGCCCAGTCGACGCCGGCCGAGTTCTGCTTCTCGGCGACCGACTTCAACAGCTACGGCACCGTCTCGATCGCCGAGGGCGCGCCCGCCCGCGTCGATGGCTTCATGACTGCCTCGGACGCGCCGGGGCTCGGCGTGACGCCGCGCTTCGACGTCCTTGGCAGCCCCGTGCTGACGATCGGCGGCTGAGGCGATGCGCGCGGCGAAGGTCATCCACGTCGTCGGCTGCCATGCCGAGGGCGAGGTCGGCGACGTGATCGTCGGCGGGGTCGCGCCGCCGCCGGGCGCCACCCTGTGGGAGCAGTCGCGCTTCATCGCTCGTGACGAGACGCTGCGGAACTTCGTCCTCAACGAGCCCCGCGGCGGCGTCTTCCGGCACGTGAACCTCATGGTTCCGCCGAAGGACCCGAGCGCCGCCTTCGGCTTCATCATCATGGAGCCCGCCGACACGCCGCCGATGTCCGGCTCGAACTCGATCTGCGTTGCGACCGTGCTGCTCGACACCGGCCTCGTGCCGATGGTCGAACCGGAGACGCGCTTCCTGCTCGAGGCGCCGGGCGGCGTGGTCGAAATCCGCGCCGCTTGCCGCAACGGCAAGGCCGAGCGGATCACCGTCCGCAACGTGCCGTCCTTCGCCGACCGGCTGGGTGCCACGATAGAGGTGGAAGGCGTCGGCACGCATGCCGTCGACACCGCCTATGGCGGCGACAGCTTCGTCCTCGTCGACGCCGCGCGCCTCGGCTTCGCCATCCGGCCGGACGAGGCGCGCGATCTCGCCGCCATGGGCATGGCGCTCACCCGCGCCGCGAACGAGCAGCTCGGCTTCCGCCATCCCGAGAACCCCGACTGGGACCACATCTCCTTCTGCCAGTTCACCGCGCCGGTGACGCGCGAGCACGGCATCCTCACCGGCCTCAACACGGTGGCGATCCGGCCCGGCAAGCTCGACCGCTCGCCGACCGGCACCGGCTGTTCGGCGCGCATGGCGGTGCTGCATGCGCGGGGTGAACTCGCCGTCGGCGACGGCTTTGTCGGGCGCTCGATCCTCGGCTCGCACTTCGAGTGCCGGATCGAGGCTGCCACGACCCTCGCCGGCCGGTCCGCCATCGTGCCGACGATCTCCGGCCGGGGCTGGATCACCGGCACCAGTCAGCTGATGCTCGACCCCGCTGACCCCTGGCCGGGCGGCTATCACCTGTCCGACACCTGGCCTAGTCTCTAGCGCGATCGTCCTGGAGGAGCCGTGATGCCACGTCGCGGCGGACGGGAAGCGCGCGCCGAAGCCACGTCGCGCGGCGACACGAGGGAGGAACGGCATGCCGGGCTACGTCTTGGCCATCGACCAGGGAACCACATCGACGCGCGCCATCGTCTTCGACGACGGGTTCCGCGTCGTCGGCCTCGGCCAGCAGGAGTTCCGCCAGCAGTTTCCGCAGTCCGGCTGGGTGGAGCACGATCCGGAGGACATCTGGCGGACGGTCATGGAGACCGTGCGCACCGCGCTCGCCAATGCCGGGCTTTCGGCCGGCGACATCGCCGCGCTCGGCATCACCAACCAGCGCGAGACGACGGTGGTCTGGGACCGCGAGACGGGCAAGGCGATCCACAACGCCATCGTCTGGCAGGACCGGCGCAGCGCGGAGTTCTGCCGGCGACTGGAGGCCGACGGGGCCGGCGCGATGGTGGCGGAGAAGACGGGGCTGCTGATCGATCCCTACTTCTCCGGCACCAAGCTCGCCTGGCTGCTCGCCACTGTCGAGGGCGCGCGGGCGAAGGCCGAAACCGGCCGGCTCGCCTTCGGCACGATCGACACGTTCCTGCTCTGGCGTCTCACCGGCGGCCGCGTCCACGCCACCGACGCCAGCAATGCGGCGCGGACCATGATGTTCGACATCGCGACGAACGAGTGGGACACAGACCTCCTGCGCCTTCTCGACATCCCCGCCGCGCTGCTGCCGGAGGTGCGCGACTGCGACGCCGACTTCGGACGCACCGAGCCGTCGCTGTTCGGCGCGGCGATCCCGATCCTCGGCATGGCCGGCGACCAGCACGCCGCGACCCTCGGCCAGGCCTGCTTCGAGCCTGGCATGCTGAAGTCGACCTACGGCACCGGCTGCTTTGCCGTGCTCAACACCGGCAGCGACCGCGTCGCCTCGAAGAACCGGCTGCTCACGACCGTCGCCTATCGGCTCGCCGGCAAGACGACCTATGCGCTGGAGGGCTCGATCTTCGTCGCCGGCGCCGCCGTGCAATGGCTGCGCGACGGGCTCGGCCTCGTGTCGCGGGCCGAGGAGACCGGGCCGCTCGCCGACGCCGCGGACGAGGCGCAGGCGGTCTACATGGTCCCCGCCTTCACCGGGCTCGGTGCGCCCTGGTGGGACGCGGGTGCACGCGGCGCGATCTACGGCCTCACCCGCCGCACCGGCCCGAAGGAGTTCGCCCGCGCCGCGCTGGAAGCCGTCTGCTTCCAGACCGCCGATCTTCTCGGCGCGATGAAGCGCGACTGGCCGGCCGCGACCGACACCGTGCTTCGGGTCGATGGCGGCATGGTGGCCTCGGACTGGACGATGCAGCGCCTCGCCGACCTCCTCGACGCGCCGGTGGATCGGCCGGTGGTGCTGGAGACGACGGCGCTGGGCGCCGCTTGGATCGCCGGGCAGAAGGCGGGCGTGTGGCCGGACATGGCGGGCTTTGCCGCCGCCTGGCGGCTGCAGCGCCGCTTCACGCCTGACATGGACGAGGCGACGCGCGAGCAGAAACTCGCCGGCTGGGCCGACGCGGTGCGCCGGACGCGGGGGTGAGAGTGCCCGGGCGACCGCGGATTGCTCCTTCGCTAGGATCTCGATGCTCTCGCTGAAGCGCTTTCCCGGTCTCGACCCGGACTGGCGGCTGCGGCAGGGTTGGCTGATGCGGGATGCCGCCGCCGAATCGGCGGCGCCTGTCGCCTGACCTTCGAGCCTCTCCTGACGAGGATCCACATGCCGGACATGCCCAGAGTCCTGATCGTCGGCGCCGGAATCGCCGGCCTCTCCACCGCCTGGGCGCTCGCCCGCCGCGGCTATGCCGTCGAGGTCTTCGAGCAGGGGCCGGTGCCGAACCCGCGCGCCTCCTCCTACGACGAGCACCGCATCACCCGGCACGTCTACGGATCGACCGGCTATGCCGAGCTGATGCCGCACGCCTTCGCCCTCTGGGACCGGCTCTTTGCCGATATCGGCGCGCGGCATTTCGACCCGCTGCCGCTGCTCGTCCTGCAGCGCGAGCGCGACGCGTGGTTCGCCTCGAGCCAGGCGAGCCTGGACTCGCTGAATGTTCCGTACCGGGCGGTCCAGGTGGAGACCCTCGCCGAATCCTACCCGATGCTGAGCACCGAGGGTGTCTCCGCCGCCTTCGTCTGCGAAGGCGCGGGGGTGCTCTTCCCGATCCGCATCCTCATCGACCTTTCGGTGCACCTGGCGAGCCTCGGCGTCGTCTTCCACGCAAATACCAAGGTCACGGCCGTCGACCTCGATGCGGGCACCGTCAGCGTCGACGGCGGCGTGCGGTCCGGCGACGTCGTGGTGGTCGCGGCGGGAGCCTGGGCCGAGCGGCTGGTCCCCGCGCTGCGGGCACTCGCCACGCCGTCACGCCAGGCCGTACTGTTCCTCGCACCGCCGCCGGCGCTCGCCGATGCCTGGCGCGATGCGCCGGTGATCCTCGACATCGGCGCGGCGAGCGGCACCTACGCGCTGCCGCCGCGGCCGGGCACGCGGTTGAAGATCGGCGACCACCTCTTCACCCGCATCGGCGATCCGGACGACGACCGGGTGGCGATAGAGGAGGACCTGGGCCAGCTCTTCGATGCCGCCCGTCTCGCCTTCCGCGACTTCGACGCCTATCGGATCCTCGAGCGGAAGATCTGCTACTACACCGTCACCGACGACGAGCGCTTCGTCGTCCGCCCGCTCGGCCGCGCCGGCTACATCCAGAGCGCCTGCTCCGGCCACGGCTTCAAGCTCGGGCCCCTTATCGGTGAAGGCGTCGCGCGCGCGATCGCGGGCGAGACGGCGGCCGGGGATCTGGCCGAGTGGGCCGCGGCACGACCTGCGCGAGCCGCCTGAGCGGCGAGCGGGCCACAGGGATCGGCGCGGCGGAACCGCGCGGCTGGAACCAGGGCCATCGGCAGCGATTACGAAGGGAGACGTCCCTCGAGTCCCGACCGAGTATTCTATGACATCTGTTTCCTACACGCCCGCCGTCCCCTATGTCGGGCATCCCGTTCGCGCGCCCTTCGTACCGTTCCCCCTCGTCTGCTTCACGCTGGCCTTCGCGACCGACATCGCCTACTGGCAGACCGCAAACCTGATGTGGCAGAACTTCTCGGAGTGGCTGCTTTTCGCCGGACTCGTCGTCGGTGCCGTCGCAGTGCTGCTGGGCATCGTCGACCTGTTCCGGGCCTCTGCCGTTGCCGTTCGCCCGCCGCTCCTCCAGACCATCGCCTACCTGGTCGTCCTGGCACTCGGCATCCTCAACAGCTTCGTCCACTCCGGCGACGGCTGGACCGCGGTCGTGCCGAACGGGCTGATCACCTCGGCCGTCACCTTCGTCGCCATCCTCATCACGGTCTTCCTGGCACCGCCCCGCACCTATCGCTTCCCGAACGCCGGAGGACGCCTCGATGACTGACCGCACCCACTCCTTCCGCGTCGCGGCGCTCGCCGGCAGTGCGCTTGTCCTCCTCGCGCTCGCCGGCTGCAGCGACAGCGATGACTTCGATGTCTCGACCCAGATCGGCGCCGACCCGGCGCTGCCCGAGCCGAACCAGTCGCTCTGGCCGGACATGAAGGTCGCCGAGGTGATCGGCTGGCAGGACGGCCAGACGCCGAAGGTGCCCGATGGACTGACCATCACGGCCTACGCCAAGGATCTCGCCAACCCGCGCACCGTCCACACGCTGCCCAATGGCGACGTTCTCGTCGTGCAGTCGCGCGGACCTGCGGCTGAGCCGCTGTCGCGGCCGAAGGACATGATCCGCGGCTGGATCATGTCGCTTGCGCACGGCAACAGTGGCGGCACGCCGAAGCCGAGCAACATCGTGACGCTGCTGCGCGACACCAACCGCGATGGCACGGTGGACGAGCGCCATGACCTGCTGACCGGTCTGAACTCGCCCTTCGGCGTCGCGTGGGTGGACAACACCCTCTATGTCGCCGCGACCGACGCGATCCTCGCCTACCCGTACGAGCTCGGCCAGACCGAGATCACCGCACAGCCGAAGGTGCTGACCCCGCTGCCGGGCGGTCCGATCGACCATCACTGGACGAAGGACCTGGCGCTCAGTCCCGACGGGCAGACGCTGTATGTCTCGGTCGGGTCGAACTCGAACATCACCGAGAACGGGCTGGAGGCCGAGAAGGGCCGTGCCGCGATCTGGCAGGTCGATCGCAAGACGGGCGCCGCACGCGTCTATGCCTCGGGCCTGCGCAACCCGAACGGCCTGACCTTCAACCCGGAGTCGGGAGCGCTGTGGGCGGTCGTCAACGAGCGCGACGAGCTCGGCCCGAACCTCGTGCCGGACTACATGACGTCGGTGAAGGACGGCGCGTTTTACGGCTGGCCGTGGAGCTACTACGGCAACCACGTGGACGAACGCGTACATCCGCAGCGCCCGGACATGGTCGAGAAGGCGATCCCGGCCGACTATGCGCTGTCCAGCCATGTGGCCGCGCTCGGCCTCACCTTCTCGGACGGCTCGGCCCTGCCGGACGCCTTCGCGCATGGCGCCTTCATCGGCGAACACGGCTCGTGGAACCGCAACGTCTTCAACGGTTACAAGGTCGCCTATGTGCCGTTCCAGAACGGCCAGCCGGCGGGCACGGTACAGGATGTCGTGACCGGCTTCATCGACGGCGACCAGGCGCATGGCCGGCCGGTCGGAGTCGGCATCGATGGCACCGGGGCGCTGCTCGTCGCGGACGATGCCGGCAACACGGTTTGGCGTGTCGCTTCGTCCGACGGCTCGGTGACGCCGCAGCCGATCGGCAGCGACCGCGTCGGTCTCTCGACGAGCGCGGCACCGGCAGCAGCCGGCGGCACCGCCGCGGGCGGCGATACGGCGGCGGCGGCCGGTGGCGCACCCACCACATCGGCGGGCGGCGGCAGCACATCGGGCGCGCCGGCCGCATCCTTCGACGAGCAGGTGACCGGGCAGCAGCCGGCTCCCGCGGCGGACGGCTCCTCGTCCGCGCCGTCGCAAACGCAGATCGCGCCGGCGACCCTGCCGGGCGAGAACGTGCCGGGCACCACGAACCAGTGACTGCGCGTCGGCGCCGGGACGATCCGGCATCTCTTCCCGGCGTCGCCCGCATCGGGTAAGAGGCAGCCTCTCGAACAGCAGCGCCCGGCTCCGCCGGGCGCTTTCGTTTTGGAGGATCCGCCATGCCGACACCCTTCCCTGGCCTCGACTTCGGCACGACCAACTCGACGCTCGGCCTTTGTGTGCCCGGTGGCACGCCAACCCTCCTGCCGGTCGAGGGCGAGAGCCTGACGATCCCCTCGGCGCTGTTCTTCAGTCTCGAGGACGGCCACACCTATCTCGGCCGCGCCGCCATCGCCGAATATGTCGACGGCGCCGAAGGGCGTTTCATGCGTGCCCTGAAGTCGATCCTCGGCACCAGCCTGATGCGCGAGACGACGCTGGTCGGGCGCGAGCGCATGAGCTTCACCGACCTGATCGGCCGCTTCCTGAAGAACCTCCGCGAGAAGCTTCCCGAGGATGCCGACGCAGTGACGCTCGGACGCCCGGTGCACTTCGTCGACGATGACGCGGCGGCGGACCGCACGGCGCAGGACCAGCTCGAAGCGGCCGCGCGGTCCCAGGGGTTCCGCCACATCGAGTTCCAGTTCGAGCCGGTGGCCGCCGCGCTGTACTACGAGCAGCAGGTCGATGCCGAGCAGCTCGCGCTGGTCGTCGACATCGGCGGCGGCACGTCGGACTTCTCGGTGGTGCGCCTCTCGCCGGAGCGGGCGCGACGGCCCGATCGGCTCGGCGACATCCTCGCCTCGACGGGCGTCCATGTCGGCGGCACGGACTTCGACCGGGCGCTCACCATCGCCCGCGTGATGCCCGAGCTCGGCATGGGCACCCGCACCGCCGACGGCAAACGGATCATGCCGAACTGGTATTTCAACGACGTGGCGACCTGGCATCGGGTCAACCTCCTCTACACGCCGAAGGTCCGGCGCGAGGTGGAGGAACTGCGCAAGGAGGCAGCCGAGCCCCAGAAGCTGATGCGCTACGAGCACGTCCTGGCGCATCGCTCCGGCCACCGCCTCGCCGGCGCCTCGGAGGCCGCCAAGATCGCGCTGACCGACATCGAGGACACCGTCATCGGCCTGGAGGAGCCGGGCCTGTCGATGAGGGTGCCGGTGACCCGAGCCGAGTTCGACGCGGCTGCCGCCGACCTTGTCGGGCGCATCGACGCGGCGGTCGGCGAGGCTCTGGTGGCCGCCGGCGTCGACGCCGGAGAGGTAGAGACGGTGATCCTCACCGGTGGTGGCGCGCAGGTTCCGGCCGTGCGGGCGGCCGCGACGCGGCGCTTCGGCCATGCCCGGATCGCCCAGTCGGATGCCTTCGGCTCGGTCGGCCTCGGCCTTGCCATCGATGCGTCCCGGCGCTTCGGCTGACGATCCCGCACCCCTGGCGTTCGCGTTACTCCGCAGCGCAGGCGACGCGTCCCGCCCGCGCCACCTGCGCTGTGTTCACTGGACCGCCGGCTGCCGCGCCTTGGCGACGTCCGCCGCGGAGATCTGCACCTGCTTGCCGCCGAAATGGCCGAGCACGTAGCTCGCGACGGCCGCAATCTCGCTGTCGGAATAGGCGGCGAAGGACGGCATCGTCTCGACCCCGTGCTCGGTTTCCAGCCGGCCGCCCTTGAGGATCACCTGCAGAAGGTTGATCGCGGCCGGATCATTGACCGTCTGGGCGCCGCGCAACCCGGCGAACACCGACTGCACGCCGCTCCCCTCCCAGCCGTGACAGCTGGCGCAGGCACCCTGGAAGACCCGCAGGCCGAGAGCCTCGTTCTCGCCGAGCTCGCCCGGCGGCGGCGAGTAGCGCGTCGCACCATCGAGGCCCGGCGGGTGCGGATCGACCTTCGCGTCGACCTCCGAGGCCTGCGGCGGCACCGACTTCAGGTAGACCGCCATCGCATGAAGATCCTCGCGGCTCATGTGCCGCAGGCTGAACGACACCGCTTCGGCCATGCTGCCGGCGGCCGTGCCATGGCCGTCCGAGTGACCCGTCGCGAGGTAATCCGTGAGCTCGTCCACCGACCAGGCCCCGATGCCGGAGGTCTCGTCGGAGGTGATGTTGTAGGCTTTCCAGCCCTGCTGCACGCTGCCGGCGAACTTCTGGTCCTTGTCGAGCGCAAAGAAGCTGTTGCGCGGTGTATGGCATTCGCCGCAATGGCCGAAGGCCTCGACCAGATAGGCGCCGCGGTTCCATTCGCCCGACTGCTGCGGCTGCGGCTTCATCGCGCCGTCCGGCAGGTAGAGGAGGTTCCAGGCCCGCACCGCCCAGCGCTGGTCATAGGGGAAGTCGAGCTTGTTTGGCTCCTGCTCGGCCTTCACCGGCGCCAGCGTGAACAGGTACGACTTGATGGCGAGGATGTCCTCGGTGCTCATCTGGGCGTAGGCGGTGTACGGGAAGGCCGGATAGAGGTTCTGGCCGGCCTTGTTCACGCCCTGCCGCATCGCCCGGACGAACTCGGCATCCGTCCAGTTGCCGATGCCGGTGTCGGGATCGGGCGTGATGTTGCTCGAATAGATGGTGCCGAAGGGCAGGTCGAAGGCGAGGCCGCCGGCATAGGGCTCCCCGCCCGGCGCCTGGTGGCAGGCGATGCAGTCGCCGGCCTGCGTCAGGTAGCGGCCACGCTCAACGAGAGCCGGGTCCTGACGCTCGGCGACGGTGCGCTCCGGCACGTCCGGCAGCGAGGCGGGCAGGAAGAAGAACAGCGCCGCCGCGACGGCTGCCACGACGACGACGGCGAGAACCGCCAGACCCACACGTTTCATGCTTCAACTCACAGACTGGCTTGGCGGCGGCTTGCATCGGCGGCATCCCAGCGGGCGGGCCCGGCGGGATGCTCTTCGGAGACGTCGGCGCCGCCCGCCTTGGGCGCGATGCCGGTGCGGCCGAAGGGCAGCGTGCGCAGCCGGACGCCGACCGCCGCGGCGATGGCGTTGCCGAGCGCCGGTGCCGCCGAGACGGTCGCGCACTCGCCCATGCCGCCCGGCTGCTCGGTACTTTCGACGAGATGCACCTCGATCGGCGGGACCTCGTTCATCCGCAGCTGGCGGTAGTCGTGGAAGTTGCTCTCCACCACCTGCCCGTCGGCGAAGGTGATGCCGTTGTAGAGCGCGGCCGACAGTCCGAAGACCATGCCGCCCTCGATCTGCGCGACGACCGTGTCGGGGTTCAGCGCGATGCCGCAGTCGACCGCGACCGTCACCTTCTTCATCCGCACTTCGCCCGGCTCGGTCACCTCGACCTCGAGCACCGTCGCGACGTGGCTGCCGAAGGAATCGTGCAGCGAGATGCCCCGTCCGTGCCGTGCCGGGAGCTGCCGTCCCCAGCCGGACTTCTCCGCGGCGAGCTTGAGGACGCCGGCGGCGCGAGGATTGTCGTCGAGGAGCGCGAGCCGATAGTCGAGCGGATCCTTCCCGGCGGCAGCGGCAAGCTCGTCCATGAAGCTCTCGACGACGAAGACGTTGTGGGTGGGGCCGACCCCCCGCCACCAGGACACGGGCAGCGGCGCATCCTTGCGCACCCAGTCGACCAGCGTGTTCGGGAAGGCGTAGGGCGTCTCCGCGGCGCCCTCGACCGCGTCCGAATCGAGCTTGCCCTCGGGATAGCCGGTCGGCAGGTAGCTGCCGAGCACCGAGGCGCCGGTCACGTGATCGACGAAGGCGACAGGCTTGCCGTCCGCGTCGAGACCGGCCGAGACGCGGTCATAATAGGCGGGGCGGAAGAGATCGTGCCGGATGTCGGTCTCGCGGCTCCAGACGATCTTCAGCGGGTAGCGCACCTGGCGGGCAAGCGCGACACCCTGGATCACCACGTCGGCGGTCAGCCGCCGGCCGAAGCCGCCGCCGATCAGGTGGTTGTGCACCCGCACCTTCTCCTTCGGGAGGTTCAGCGCCTTGGCGGCGATGTCGCGCGTCGCAACCGGCACCTGCGTGCCGATCCAGATGTCGCATCCCGCGTCCGACACGTGGATGCAGGCGTTCATCGGCTCCATCGCCGCATGGGCGAGGAAGGGCAGCTGATAGGTCGCCTCGACGCGCTTGGCCGCCCCGGCCAGCGCACTCGTCGCGTCGCCGGTTTCCTTGCCCAGCACCGGCTTGCCGTTCTTCGAGGCCTCGGCCAGCGCGTCGGTGAGATCGCGGCTCGACATCTTGGCGTTGTCGCCGGGCGCCCAGGTGAGGTCCAGCGCCTCGAGGCCCGTCTTCGCAGCCCAGTAGTGATCACCGACGACGGCAACGGCATTGTCGAGCTTCAGGACGTCGACGACGCCCGGCAGCTGACGCGCCCGCGTGTCGTCGACGGCGGAAAGCTTGCCGCCGAGGACCGGCGAGATCGCGACCGTCGCGATCTTCATGTCAGGGATCCGCACGTCGATGCCGTAGATCGCCTGGCCGTTGACCTTCTGGGGCGTGTCGACGCGCTTGGCCGGCGTGCCAAGCAGCACCCAGTCCTTCGGGTCCTTCAGCGGCACGTCCTTCGGCACCGGCTGACGCTGCGCATCGTCGACGAGGACGCCGTAGGCGAGCCGTCGGCCGCTGCCGTCGTGGATGACGGCGCCGCGCTCGGCGCGCAGCTCGGATGCCGGCACCTGGAGCTGCCCGGCCGCCGCCGCGATCAGCATCTGACGCGCCGCCGCACCCGCCTGCCGCAGGGGCCCGTAGGTCGCACGCACCGAGGTGGAGCCGCCGGTGACCTGTCCCTTCAGGATCGGCTGGCTGTAGAGGTCTTCGTTGGGCGGCGCCGGAATGACGGTCACCTGATCGAGCCCGACGTCGAGCTCCTCGGCGAGCAGCATCGCCTGCGTCGTATAGATCCCCTGCCCCATCTCGACGTTCGGCGCGATGAGCGTGATGGAATTGTCCGGCGCGATGCGGATGAAGCCGCCGGGCGCAAAGCCCTTGAAGGCATCGCCGGTCTTGTTGGCAGCATCGGCCGCCTGAACGCTCGGCTCCTCGCCTTCGGCGAAGGCGAGCTTCGGCCCGGCGAGGACCGCGAAACCGAGGACGAGGCCGCCGCGCAGGACGCCGCGGCGCGACGGGCCGCCGCGATCGAGGCGGGCATAGGCGGGGGAGCTGCGGTCGGTCATCGGAGCGCTCCTCAAGCCTCTGCCGCCGCCTTGATGGCGGCGCGGATGCGGGGATAGGTGCCACAGCGGCAGATGTTGCCGGACATGGCGCTGTCGATGTCGTCGTCGCTCGGCTTGGGCGTGCGGGCCAGGAGCGCGGCGGCCGACATGATCTGGCCGGACTGGCAGTAGCCGCACTGGACCACCTCGAGGTCGAGCCACGCGGCCTGGACCTTCCGGCCGGCCTCGCTCTCGCCCACCGCCTCGACCGTGGTGACCGGCCGGCCGGCGACGGCGGCGACGGGCATCACGCAGGAGCGGACGGGCTGGCCATCGACATGCACCGTGCAGGCGCCGCATTGCGCGATGCCGCAGCCGAACTTGGTGCCGGTGAGACCGACGACGTCGCGCAGCACCCAGAGAAGCGGCATGTCGTCGGGCACGTCGACCGCCCGCGTCTTGCCGTTGACGTTGAGTTCGATCATGCCGCTCACCATGTCGTCGAGGAGGTGCGGATCGCCGTTGGCGACGCGCTCGTAAGGAGGTATCGGTTCGGCCCCCAGTTTCAAGTCGTTCTAAGACGATTCACAAGGGGCGCCGACACATCACCGAGCCGTCGCGGCTTGAAGTCGCAGGGCGGCGGATCATCCTTCGGCCAGAGGCGCAGCGGAGACAGGGTTTGAGCACAGCGGCAGCCACCATGGGCAAGGACGACGCAGGCGGCGGCTTCTTCTCGATCCATCGCCACGGCTTCGTGCGCGCGGCGGTGGCGACGCCAGTCGCGGCGGTCGGCGACCCCTCCGCCAACGCGGAGCGGACGATCGCGCTCGCACGGCAGGCGTCGGAGGCGGACGTCGACCTTCTCGTCTACCCGGAGCTCAACGTCTCCGGCTATGCGCTCGACGACCTGCATCTGCAGGACGCGCTCCTTGCCGCGACGGAGGCGGCGCTCGCGCAGATCGCCGATGAGACGGCAGCCTTGCACCCGGTCCTGCTCGTCGGCGCGCCGATCCGCCGCGAGGGCCGCATCTACAACTGTGCCGTCGCGATCGCACAGGGCCGGATCCTCGGCGTCGTGCCGAAGAGCTTCCTGCCGAACTACCGGGAATACTACGAGAAGCGCTGGTTCGCCTCGGGCGCCGGCCTCGCCGGGCTGGACATCCGGCTCGCCGGACAGACCGCGCCCTTCGGCCCCGACCTCCTGTTCGAGGCGAGCGACCTCGACGGCTTCCTCTTCCATGTCGAGATCTGCGAGGATTACTGGGCCCCGGCCCCGCCCTCGACCCTCGGCGCCCTCGCCGGTGCCCTGATCCTCACCAACCTGTCGGCCTCCAACATCACCGTCGGCAAGGCGGTCGACCGGGCGCTGCTGTCGGCCTCGCAGGCGATGCGCTGCACAGCCGCCTATGTCTATTCGGCCGCCGGCAGCGGCGAGAGCACCACCGACCTCGCCTGGGACGGTCAGGGCTCGATTCACGAGATCGGCGACCTCCTCGTGCAGTCGGAGCGCTTTCTGACCGAACCGCAGCTCGCAGTCGCCGACATCGACACGCAGCGCATCCGGCTGGAGCGCATGCGCACGCCGACCTTCAACGACGCCGCGGCGCTGGCCGGCCACCCGGAGACGCGCTTCCGGCGCGTGCGCTTCGAGCACCGGCCGCACGGCCGGGACGTCGGCCTGCGCCGACCGGTGCGGCGCTTCCCCTTCGTCCCCAATTCGCGCGAGCATCTCGATCAGGACTGCTACGAGGCCTTCAACATCCAGGTTGCCGGCCTCGCCAAGCGCTTCGAGGCGACGAAGAGCGAGCACATGGTGATCGGCGTGTCAGGCGGGCTCGACTCGACCCACGCGCTGATCGTCGCCGCGAAGGCCTGCGATCGCCTTGGCGTGCCGCGCTCGGCGGTGCTCGGCTTCACGATGCCGGGCTTTGCCACCGGCAGCGAAACGAAGGCCAACGCCTGGGCGCTGATGCGCGCGCTCGGCGTCACCGGCGAGGAGATCGACATCCGACCGGCCGCCCGCCAGCTGCTCGCCGACATGGGCCATCCCTTCGCCGAGGGCGAGCCGGTCTACGACGTCACCTTCGAGAACGTCCAGGCGGGCCTCAGGACCGACTATCTGTTCCGCCTCGCCAACCAGCGGCGCGGCTTCGTGGTCGGCACCGGCGACCTGTCAGAGCTGGCGCTCGGCTGGTGCACCTATGGCGTCGGCGACCAGATGAGCCACTACGCGGTCAACACCGGCGTGCCGAAGACGCTGATCCAGTACCTGATCCGCTGGTGCGTCTCGAGCGGCCAGTTCGACGCCGCCGCCGGCGAGATCCTCACCGCCATCCTCGCCACGGAGATCTCGCCGGAGCTCGTGCCGGCCGACGCGAGCGGCGCGATCCAGAGCACCGAGGCCAAGATCGGCCCCTACGAGCTGAACGACTTCTTCCTGTTCCACGTCCTGCGCTACGGCCTGCCACCGTCGAAGGTCGCCTTCCTCGCCTGGCATGCCTGGCGGGACACCGGCGAGGGCCAGTGGCCGGCGGGCCTGCCGGAGTCGGCCCGGCACGCCTACGACCTCGCGACGATCCGGCACTGGCTGGAGCGATTCCTCTTCCGCTTCTTCGAGATCAGCCAGTTCAAGCGGTCCGCGCTGCCGAACGGTCCGAAGGTCTCGCCCGGCGGCAGCCTGTCGCCGCGCGGCGACTGGCGGGCCCCTTCGGACGGTACGGCGCGGACCTGGATCGACGAGCTGAACCGCAACGTTCCGCACACCACCACCTGAGACAACCACGAAGGGAAACGCCATGGATCTCGGCATCAAGGGCCGCACGGCCGTCGTCTGCGCCTCGAGCCGCGGGCTCGGCTATGCCTGCGCCAAGCATCTGGCGGAGGCCGGCTGCACCGTCGTCATCAACGGACGGGACGGCGCCCGGCTGGACGCGGCCGCGGCGACGCTGCGCGAGGAGACCGGGGCCGAGATCGTCGGCGTCACCGCCGATCTTGCCGACCCGGCCGGCCGCGACGAGCTGCTGGCGGCCGTCCCGCAGGTGGACATCCTCGTCAACAACAATGGCGGGCCGCCGTCGCGCGACTTCCGTCAGATCGACCACGCGGGCCTGCTGAAGGGCGTCGAGGGCAACATGCTGGTGCCGATCGCGCTCGTGCAGGCGGTGATCGACGGCATGATCGAGCGCCGCTTCGGCCGGATCGTCAACATCACCTCCGGGTCGGTGAAGGCGCCGCTGCCCGGCCTCGACCTGTCGAGCGGCGCGCGGGCCGGCCTCACCGGCTTCCTCGCCGGCGTGGCGCGGCAGGTCGCGCATGCGAACGTGACGATCAACTTCCTCCTGCCGGGCGCCTTTGACACCGACCGCCTGACCTCGCTGATGACGACCGCCGCCGAGAAGAGCGGCAAGGACCTCGACACCATCCGCGCCGAGCGGGCCGGCAAGGTGCCGTCAGGACGCATCGGCGTGCCGGACGAGTTCGGCGCGGCGTGCGCCTTCCTGTGCTCGGCGCATGCCGGCTACATCGTCGGCCAGAGCCTCCTGGTCGATGGCGGCGCCTTCCCCGGCGTCCTCTGAGGCCAGCGCATGGCGCTGTTCTTCACGAGCGACACGCATTTCGCCGATCCGCGGGTCCTGAAGATCGACCGGCGGCCGTTTCCCTCGCTCGCGGCGCACGACGAGGCGCTGATCGAGCGATGGAACGCGGTGGTCGGCCCCGCCGACACGATCTGGCATCTCGGCGACTTCGCGCGGGCGGGCCGGCCGAACGTCGAGGCGCTGCTCGCGCGCCTCAACGGCGAGAAGCACCTGATCGTCGGCAACAACGACCCGGAGACGACCGTGACGGCGCAGGGTTGGGCGAGCACCCAGCACTATGCCGAGATGGAGATGGACGGCACCCTCTTCGTCATCTGCCACTACCCGTTCCGCACCTGGAACAAGATCGGCAAGAAGTCGGTCGACCTGCACGGCCACTCGCACGGCAAGCTGACGCCGATTCCGCGGCAGTACGACCTCGGCGTCGACGCCTGGGACTATCGGCCGGTGACGCTGGCCGAGGTGCTGGCGAAGCGGCGGCGCGGGAGCGCCAGGACAACGACGACCGCCGCCGACGATGCGGCGGCCGCCGGAGATTGAGCGGCCTCAGTAGTCGACGACGCCGTCGAGCGCGTAGTGCTTCACCGTCTTGCGGTTGGCGATCAGCTCGTCCACCGTCGGCTCGCCCTTGATCGCCCGGCTGATGGCGAGCTTCGTCGCCTCGTAGTTGGTGCGGTAGAGGTCCTTCAGGTCGAGGTTCGCGTCGGTCGGGCAGCGCGGGTCGAGCCAGATCATGATGATCATGCAGAGTTCGTCGGCCTCGTCCTTCGGGATGATCCCCTCGGCGAGGCAGTCGACGATCGCATCGCCCGTCGCGCCCTGGACGACGCCGCCGAGCAGTTCGGCATAGGCCATGTCGTGGATGGTGACCTTGGTCGTCATCATCGTCGACGGGCGGACGAGCTGATTGAGGTCGCGCACCACGAACATCCGGGTGTGCCCCTGCACCTGCCCCATCATCGAGGCGAAGGCCTGACCCACCGGCCCATGCACCGAGCCGATCAGCACCTCCGGCATGGCATCGGTGAATTGTCCTTCGGCGGCGAGCACCGTCGCTTCGCCCGTCCGGAACCAGATCTCGCTCATTTCGCACACTTCCTTGATCGCCAGCGGAATCATCGCGTCGGGATGCATGCTTGCGCGAGCCGGCGCCGGCGGACAAGTCATGGCGCCGGCGCGTCGACCCGCGAACCGTCCTCGTTGCGCAAAGCGAACGAAAATGATGCCGGTGCGGCCTCGCCGCCATGTTCGCGCCACGCTGCATCGGCTAGAGCTTGAGTTGGCCTCGCCTGCGACGAGGGACCGCAGTGCGGGGCGCAGGGCGACCGACGGCTGGAGGACGCGGCGATAGACGGGCTTGGCGGAATCGAGACGGTCGAAACACGCCTGAAGGACGAAGGGTTTTGCGCGTCTGGGCTGGGGCCCGTCGCGACGTGGCCCGCGGCCCTGCGCCGCTATGTCGAGCTGGCGATGGCCTCGCGCGATGCGATGTACGTCGCCTGGGGGCCCGACCTCGCCTTCATCTACAATGACGCCTACGTGCCGATCTTCCCGGACCGGCATCCGACTGCGCTCGGTCGTCCGTTCGGCGATGTCTGGTCCGACATCTGGCCCCGCTTCGGGATCGTCGTGAACCGCGTCCTCGCCGGCGAATCGATGCGGTTCGAGGAGGACCATATTCCGATGCTGCGCGGGGGGCGGCTGCAGGATGCCTGGTTCACCTATTCCCTCACACCGCTGCGCGACGACACCGGCGCCGCCCAGGGTCTTCTCTGCGTGACCCGGGAGGTCACCGATGCGGTGCTGACGCGGCGGCGCGAAGAGGCGGCCACCGCCGCGCTTCAGGCTCGCACCGAAGCGCTGTCGATCGTCAACGAGGCCGGCGCGAAGATCACGGCCGAGCTCGACATCGAGCGCGCCGTGCAGGTGGCGGTCGACGCAAGCGTCGAGCTGACCGAGGCGGAGTTCGGCGCCTTCTTCTACAACACCGTCGACGCGGCCGGCGAGAGCTACATGCTCTACGCCCTCGCCGGTGCCGACCGGAATGCCTTCTCCCGGTTTCCGCATCCGCGCAACACGGACATCTTCGCGCCGACGTTCCGCGGCGAGGGGATCGTGCGCTCCAACGACATCACCCAGGATCCGCGCTACGGCCGCAACCTGCCGCACAGCGGCATGCCGGTCGGGCATCTGCCGGTGCGCAGCTACCTCGCCGTCCCCGTCCGCTCGCGCACGGGCGACGTTCTCGGCGGCATTCTCCTCGGCCATCCAGAGGCCGGACGCTTCGACGACGCCTCGGAGGCGAGCCTCGTCAGCCTGGCCGGTCAGGCCGCGGTCGCCATCGACAACGCCCGGCTGCTGCAGTCGGCCGAACGCGAGCTGCGCCATCGCCGCCGCGCCGAGGAGCAGCTGCGGCAGCTGAACGAGAACCTCGAGGCGCGTGTCGCGCAGGAGATCGCCGAGCGCCAGCAGGCCGAACGTGCCCTGCAGCAAGCCCAGAAGATGGAGGTGATCGGCCAGTTGACCGGCGGTGTCGCCCACGACTTCAACAACCTCCTCCAGGTCGTCTCCGGCAACCTGCAACTCCTCAACAAGGACGTCGCGGGCAACGCGCGCGCCGAGCGGCGCATCATCAACGCGCTGGCCGGCGTCGAGCGCGGCGCCAAGCTCGCCAGCCAGCTGCTTGCCTTCGGGCGGCGGCAGGCGCTCGAGCCGAAGCCCGTCGATCTCGGCCGGCTGCTCACCGGCATGGACGATCTCCTGCGCCGTTCGGTGGGAGAAGCCGTCTCGATCGAGACGGTCCTCGCCGACGGGCCCTGCACCATCTTCGCCGACCCGGTGCAGGTGGAGAACGCGGTCCTGAACCTCGCCATCAACGCGCGCGACGCCATGGAAGGCTCTGGCCGGCTTACGATTTCCGTGGCAGTGGCGACGCTCGACGAGCCTGCGCGCCGTCTTCATCCGGAGATGGCGCTCGGTCCCTACGTCTCGCTTGCGATCACCGATACCGGCTGCGGCATGGATGCTGAGGTGATGTCGCATGTCTTCGAGCCGTTCTACACGACGAAGGCCGAGGGCAAGGGCACGGGTCTCGGCCTCTCGATGGTCTACGGCTTCGTCCGCCAGTCGGGCGGCCACGTCGCGATCGACAGCGCGATCGGCCGCGGCACGACGGTGACCCTGTTCCTGCCGCGGTCGGAGTGCGCGGAGGACGTCGCCGGAACCGACCATCAACCTGACGCCGTGCACGGCGCCGAGACCATTCTTGCGGTCGAGGACGATCCGGAGGTCCGACTGACCGTGGTGGAGATGCTCAAGGACCTGGGCTACGACGTGCTCGCGGCGGACAGCGCCGAAAGCGCCCTCGCGGTCATCGACGGCGGAGCCGCGATCGACCTCCTGTTCACCGACGTGGTGATGCCCGGCGATCTGAGGAGCACCGAACTCGCCGAGCGCGCCCGCGCGGCACTGCCGGGGCTCGCGGTGCTCTTCACCTCCGGCTATGCCGAGGACGTCATCGTCCATGACGGACGGCTGGACGCCGGGGTCGAGCTTCTGTCGAAGCCCTACACGGAAGCGGCGCTCGCCACCAAGCTCCGGCAGGTGCTTGCGCGCGCCGCGAGCGCGAACGCCGCCGCGGCGGAGCCGCCGTCGATCCTTCTCGTGGAGGACGAGGCGATCATCCGCATGAGCACCACCGAACTCCTGCAGGACGCCGGACACCGCGTCACGGCGTGCGCGAGCGCGGAAGAGGCGCGCGGCGAGCTCGCACGCGGCCCGTTCGACATCCTCGTCACCGACGTCTCGCTGCCAGGCGAGTCCGGCCTCGAGCTTGCCGTCGAAGCGCGGCGCCTCAGGCCGGAACTCGGCGTGATCTTCGCCACCGGCAAGGACTCGGTGCCGGCCCTCGATGGCGGCACCGTGCTTCTCAGGAAGCCCTATGACGCGGCGCAGCTCGCCGAGGCGATCCGCCGGCTCGGACCGGCCGCAGCCGCCGCCAGCCGCCCCTCACCCTGACCGAGACGCTCTGCAGACACCGGCGCGGGGATCCGCCGCGTCTCGCCGCGGCACCCGCGTGGCGAAATCTCAGCGCGTCGCCCGTCGACGCCGCGGTGCCTTGGCCTTCTCCTCGCCCTTCGACGGCTCGCTCTCGATCACGACGTCAGAGACGACGCCGCTCGCGGCCGGCTCCGCCGGCGCTCCGACCGGTGTGATCGAGCCCGGCTCGAAGCTCGCCACGACGTCCTCGCCGCCCCCCGCGAGTTCCTGTTCGGCCTGCCGCCAGTGCTGGGTCTCGCGTCCCTCGACACGCCCCTCGTTCATCCAGATCTCGTAGGCTCGCTGCCGGATCTGTTCTTCGTTCGCCATCGTGATTGCTCCAGCTCACCGCAGGGGAGTGCCGCAACGCGCATCCCGCGGGATATCCGAATCATCGGCAAAAACGCCGCCGCAACCTTTGATATAACCTGCCGGTCCAGCCGCAAATGCCGCCGCAACCTTGAAGCGGTGGAAAATCATGCGGAGCGCCACGGCCATCTCTCGTCAGCGCGCCCTCACCGCGCCGGGCCAGGCGTGCGTCGGACGAAACCGCACGTCGCACCGGACGAACCGACGAGAGCGCCCGGCGTTATCCCGCGAACTGCAACGGAGGTCCCAGCCATGGCGAAGGCTCAATCGGACGAACAGCAGGCGACCGTCGCGCGGGTGATGCACGAGTTCAAGGACGGCGAGCTCAAGATCGGCGGCAACGGTCCCAAGGTGAAGAGCCGCAAGCAGGCGGTGGCGATCGCTCTCGAGGAGGCCGGGTCGAGCAATCGCGAGAGCTCCGACACGAAGCAGAAGGCGCTGCGCCGCACGAAAGCCAAGGAGGAGAAGGGCGAGACCGCCGAGGCCGAAGCCGAGGGCAAGGCCGCACAGGATCGGACGCTTCGAAAGCACGGCGCTTCGTCCGGTTCCTCGCCTGCGGGCGGCAAGACCAGGGACGAACTCTATGCCGAAGCACAGAAGCGCGGCATCGAGGGCCGGTCGAAAATGTCGAAGCAGGAGCTCAAGCAGGCGCTGCGGACCTGACGCCGCAGGCAGGGCGTGCGATCCCCCCGGTCTCCATCCAAGTCGCCGCAGCCGTATACAAAATTTAACATGGCGGCCGCTTCTGGCACTGCAGCAATGGGAGTAGTTTCACCGATGCTGCGCATCCTGCGTCGGCTTGTGCTTGGAGACGCCGTCGCATGCGGGTCGTTGCCGCTCTCTTCCTCGTCGTGGCGGCTCTGGCGGGTGCCGTCTACGTCTTCCCCGACCGGGTCGTCGCGCTGACGCAGGAGGTGGCGGCACTTTCGCCCCGGGCGAGCGCCCCCTCCTCCGGTTCCAGCGACAGCGCCGGGTCGGGCCCTCATCGTCGTGACCGCGGATCGGCTTCGAGCGGTGGCGACACCGCGACATCAGGCGCCGGACGTGGTGCCGACGCCGGCGCCGCTGGTGCCTCCGGCAGCGGCCAATCGGGTGGTGGCAGTGGCGGCGGACGCTCCGGCGGCGGCGGCGGCCGTCGCGGCACCTCGACGCTGACGGTCGGCACCGTCGTCGCGACGACCGGTCAGCTGCCGATCACCCGCACGGCGATCGGCTGGGTGCAGCCGCAGCAGACGACCAGTCTCTCCAGCCGCTCGCAGGAGGTGGTCTCCGACCTCGCCGCAAAGGACGGCGCCCGGGTCAAGGAAGGCGATCTTCTCGTCAAGTTCGACGACCGCCTGCAGCGCGCCACGCTCGCCAAGGATCAGGCGACGCTTGCCAAGGACGAGGCGACGCTCGGCCAGGCGCAGGCCGACCTGCAGCGCACCCAGAACCTCGTCGACAAGGGCGCCGGCACGCGCCAGTCGCTGGAGGACGCGCAGGTTGCGCTGAAGGGCGCGCAGGCAACGGTCGACGCCGACAAGGCGACGATCGCGGCGGACGAGGTCAACGTGTCCTACACCGAGCTTCGTGCGCCGTTCAGCGGCCGTCTCGGCGCCTTCTCGATCGCCATCGGCGCGCTCGTCCAGCCGGGCAACTCGATCGTGACGATCACCAAGCTCCGGCCGATCGACGTGCGTTTCGCCATGCCGGAAGACACCTTGCACGCCGTCTATCAACAGATGCGCGACGGGACCGGCACGGTCTCCGTCACCCCCAGCGGCTCGACCGATCCGCCGACGCTGGGGACGCTCAGCTTCATCGACAGCGCCATCGACCAGGCGTCCGGCACCTTCGCCACCAAGGCGACGATGGCCAATGACGACTTCCAGCTCTGGCCGGGCGAGTCGGTGCGGGTCGAGGTGGAGCTCGGCAAGACCGCGGATGGCGTCCTCGTCCCCAGCGTTGCGGTGCAGCCGGCGCAGGAGGGCTCGATCGCCTACGTCGTCAACGACCAGAAGAAGATCGAGATCCGTAAGGTCGAGGTGGCTTATGCATCGGGTGAAACCACCAGCGTCACCAAGGGCCTGGCTGCTGGCGATCACGTTGTCGTAGAGGGCCAGCTGAACCTCACGGACGGCATGGCGGTGCAGGAGAAGGTGATGCCGGCGGAGGGTCAGCCGGCACCGGGCAACGGCCCGGCGGAGACCGCCGACGCGTCGACGCCGAGCCGGGCGACGCAGCCATGATCCCGCAATACTGCATCCGCCATCCCGTCGCGACGACGCTGCTGGCGCTCGGCATCATCCTCGCCGGCCTCGCCGGCTACCGCCTGCTCCCCGTGGCGGCCTTGCCGCAGGTCGACTTTCCGACCATCAACGTCTCGGCGCAGCTCTCCGGCGCCTCCCCCGAGACCATGGCGACGGCGGTGGCCACGCCGCTGATCAAGCAGTTCCAGACCATCTCCGGCATCGACACGATCAGCGCCTCGAGCTCGCTCGGCTCGACCTCGATCGTCCTTCAGTTCAGCCTCGACCGCGACATCGACGCGGCCGCCGCCGACGTGCAGTCGGCGATCACCCGCACGCAGCGCCAGCTGCCGGACAACCTGACCACGCCACCGAGCTACCGCAAGGTGAACCCGGCCGACGCGCCGGTGCTGCTGCTCGCCGTGCAGAGCGACAACATGCCCCTGTCGCAGCTGGACTCGATCGCCGAGAACATCATCTCGCCGAGCCTCGGCACGGTGGCCGGCGTCGCCCAGGTCTCGGTCTATGGCAGCCAGACCTACGCCGTGCGCGTCGAGCTCGATCCGAACAAGCTCTACTCGCGCGGGCTCAGCGTCGACCAGGTGAGCGACGCGCTGGCGGCGGCCAACAACCAGGCCCCGGTCGGCACCATCCAGAACAGCTCGCAGGCGCTGACCATCACCGCGCCGACCCAGCTGACCGACGCCAAGCAGTTCCGCTCGCTGATCGTCGCGGCACCCGGCGGCAACCCGGTGCGTCTCGAGGACATCGCCCGCGTCGAGGACAGCGTCGAGAACACCAAGACCGCCAGCTGGTTCGACAACAAGCGCGCGATCGTCCTTGCCGTGCAGCGCCAGCCCGACGCGAACACCGTTGCCGCCGTCGACGCGGTGAAGGCCCGCCTGCCGGCCCTCCAGGAGGAGATCCCGAGCTCGGTCAGGATCGACGTCATGAACGACCGTTCGACCTCGATCCGCGCGGCGGTCGACGACGTGCAGTTCACGCTGCTCCTGACGATCGGCCTCGTCATCCTGGTGATCTACCTCTTCCTCGGCCGGCTCGTCGCGACGATCATTCCCGGCCTCGCGGTGCCGCTGTCGCTGATCGCCACCTTCGGCGCGATGTACGTGCTCGGCTATTCGATCGACAACATCTCGCTGCTCGGCCTCACCCTGTCGGTCGGCCTCGTCGTCGACGACGCCATCGTCATGCTGGAGAACATCATCCACCACATGGAAAAGGGGATGAAGCCGTTCGAGGCGGCGATGCTCGGCTCGCGCGAGGTGTCCGGCACCATCGTGTCGATGTCGATCTCGCTGATCGCGGTGTTCCTGCCGGTCGTGCTGATGGGCGGCGTCGTCGGCAAGGTGTTCAACGAGTTCGGCATGGTCGTCGCCATCGCCATCACCGCCTCGGCCTTCGTGTCGCTGACGGTGACCCCGATGCTCTCGGCGCGCCTGCCGAAGGATTCCTCACCCTCGACGCGCGGGCTCGTCGGCGCCTTCGAGTGGGGCTATGTCCGGGTGCTCAAGGGCTATGACCGGAGCGTGCGCTGGTGCCTGCGGCACCAGGGCATCATCATGATGCTCTTCGTCGCCACGATCGCCGCGACCTACGTCCTGTACACGAGCATGCCGACGAGCTTCTTCCCGACGGAGGACATCGGCCAGCTGCAGATCTCGACCCAGGCGCGGCAGGACATTTCGTTCGACGCCATGGTGAAGCTGCAGCGCGAGATGGCCGACGCGGTCGCCAAGAACCCCGCGGTGGACCACGTCACGCCGATCGTCGGCGGCGGCTTCCGCTCCGAGACCAATTCCGGCTCGATGTTCGTGCAGCTCAAGGACAAGGACCATCGGCCGCCGCTCGACACGACGCTCGGCGAGCTGCGCAAGAGCCTGTCGGGCATCGCCGGCATCAAGAGCTTCATCACGCCCGTCCAGAGCCTGCGCTTCGGCGGCCGGTCCTCGCAGAGCCAGTATCAGCTCGTGGTGCAGGCGCTCGACACCGCCAAGCTGTCGGAATGGTCGGCGCGCCTGCAGGACGCGATGACTTCGGACCGGCTGTTCACCGACGTCGCCACCGACGCCGAGAACAGCGCGCTGCAGGCCGAAATCGTCATCGACCGGGACAAGGCGAGCGCGCTCGGGATCACCGCAGAGTCGCTGCGCAAGACGCTGCAGGCGGGCTTCGGCGGCTACACGGCGGCCAACATCCAGTCGACCGGCGACAGCTACGACGTGATCATGGAGTTCGACACGTCGCTTGCCTGGAGCGACCAGTCGCTGAACAACATCTACATCCGCACGTCGGCAGGCACGCTTGTGCCGCTCTCGACCATCGCCAAGATCCGGCGCACCAACGGCCCGGTGACGGTGAATCAGACGGGGCAGCTGACGTCGACGACGATCTCGTTCAACCTGCCGGAGGGTGTCGCACTGGGCGATGCCACCGCCGAGATCGACCAGCTGAAGCGCCAGATCGGCCTGCCCGGCGACGTCTACACCTCCTATGGCGGCTCGGCGCAGGTTTTCCAGCAGTCCTCCGGCAGCCAAGGCCTGCTGATCCTCGCCGCGGTGCTGACGATCTATGTCGTGCTGGGCGTCCTCTACGAGAGCTTCATCCACCCGCTGACGATCCTCTCCGGCCTGCCCTCGGCGGTGCTCGGGGCGTTCCTCGCGCTGAAGCTCTTCGGCTTCGACCTGTCGGTGATCGCCATCATCGGCCTGCTGATGCTCATCGGCATCGTGAAGAAGAACGCGATCATGATGATCGACGTCGCGCTGGCGAACCTGCGCGACGAGGGGCACACGCCGGCGGAGGCGATGCACGATGCCTGCGTGCGCCGCTTCCGGCCGATCATGATGACGACCTTCTGCGCGCTCCTCGGGACCCTGCCGATCGCCATCGGCGGCGGCGCGAGCGCCGAGTTGCGCCAGCCGCTCGGCGTCGCCGTGGTCGGCGGGCTCGTGGTGTCGCAGATGCTGACGCTGTTCATCACGCCGGTGATCTTCGTGCAGATCGAGGGGCTGCGGGCCCGCACCGGCCGTCTCGTCGGCCGGCTGCGTGGGCGCAGATCCCGGTCCGAGAACCGGCCGGACGAGGCGGTCCGCGGCGACCTTGTGCTCCACCCGGGCGAGTGAGGGCGGGCGGCGGAAGTGCCGACCGAAGCTCGAACTCCCGCACCCGAGAGGCCGCGACGGCTGACCCCGCCGCGCCCCGGTGCCGCTCTCAGCGGTCGACCGTCGCCATGCGCGCGTCGCTGTAGCGCTGGCCGGAGACCGCCTCGGCCTTCAGCGCCTCGTCGAGCCGCCGCAGGTCGTCCGGCGTCAGCGCGAGATCGGCAGCCGCGACGTTCTCCTCGAGATACGCCGCCCGCTTGGTGCCGGGGATCGGCACGATGTCGTCCCCTCGCGCCAGGATCCAGGCCAGCGCCACCTGCCCGGCCTTCGCGCCGTGCGCGGCGGCAACCTCGTGCACCACACGGGCGGCGTTCATGTTCGCCTCGAAGTTCGCGCCCTGGAAGCGGGGGTCGTCGTGGCGGAAGTCGTCCGCCGGCAGGTCCTCGGCCCGCTTGACGTTTCCGGTGAGGAAGCCGCGCCCCAGCGGGCTGAACGGCACGAGGCCGATGCCGAGCTCGCGCAGCGCCGGGATCACGTCCGCTTCGAGATTGCGCTCCCACAGCGAGTATTCGCTCTGGACCGCCGTCACCGGATGCACCGCGTGGGCGCGCCGCAGGTTGGTGACACCGACCTCGGACAGGCCGAAGAAGCGCACCTTGCCCGCGGCGACAAGGTCGCCGACGGTGCCGGCGACGTCCTCCATCGGCACCTTCGGATCGACCCGGTGCTGGTAGAGGAGATCGATGTGGTCGGTCCGCAGCCGCTTCAGCGAGGCCTCGACGACGTCGCGGATGTGGGCCGGACGGCTGTCGGTGCCGGCCGACTTGCCGTCCTGGATGTCGAAACCGAACTTGGTCGCGATCGTCACCTTGTCGCGGCGATCCTCGAAGGCCCGACCGAGCAGCTCCTCGTTGTGGAACGGTCCGTAAACCTCGGCCGTGTCGAACAGCGTCACCCCGAGCTCGATCGCCCGGTGCAGGGTGCGGATCGACTCGGCCTCGTCGGCGGCGCCGTAGGACTGGCTCATGCCCATGCAGCCGAGGCCCATGGCGGAGACTGTGAGGCCCTGACGGCCAAGCGTGCGGGTGGGAAGCATGGTGCGGACCTCGGTCTCATAAATTACGTTGCGGCGATAGATAGCGATGGAGACGCTCGACCCAAGGGGCGGCCGATCGACGTCGGACACGGACAACCGCCAGCACCTGTCGAAGCCGCTTCCACGGCGGACGTTCTTGTCCTAATCTCAGGGCGAGCATCAGTCTGGAGACGCATCCATGACGGGCATCACCAAAACGCCTCGGTCGCCGGAGGAACACGACTCCGACGACCTCCGGCGTCAGACCTTCGACACGTTCACGCTGCCGGGAGAGACCGATCCGCCGACCGGGGATCGCTTCGTCTGTCCGCACGGCGCGCATTACGGTTGGGTGCGCATGACCATGGGGGAGGAGATTCCGGAGTGTCCGGTCCACGGCGTGACGCTGGTCCGGGCCTGAGGGGTGCTGAAGGTCGCGGAAGCCTTGGCAGGCGAGGCTGGGAAGAGCCTGTGGCTGCGGCTGCTGTCTCCGGCCTTCGCCTTCTGTGTGCTCGGCTGGCTCGCCGTCTCCGGATCGCTGCGGGACGCCAATCATCTGCTCGATGCGTGGGATCGGCTCGGCAGCGCCTATCAGAACGGGCGCATCTTCGTCGTTCTGGCGCTCTTGCTGTTCGCCATGGCCGTGTCCGGCTGGCTGGTGCAGGCGCTGACCCTTCCCGTGTTGAGGCTGCTCGAAGGCTACTGGCCTGAATGGCTCGGCGTCCGACAGGCCTGCACCGTGCGCCAGCGGCGACTGTTCAAGCGCGATCGCATGCGGTGGGGTTTGCTGGAGGCGAAGAGGCCGCTCGACGACCGCGAGCGACGCGAAAGGATCCGGCTCGACTTCAAGCTCCGCCGGTTCCCGATCGAGGCGCGAATGATGCCGACCCGGCTCGGCAACATCCTCTGCAGCGCGGAAACCAGGCCCATCGACAAATACGGCCTCGACACGGTGTCGTGCTGGCCAAGCCTTTGGCTGCTGATGTCCAAGGAGGACCGCGAGCTGATCGGTTCGGCGCGCGCGGCGCTCGACGAGGGTGCGCGCCTCTTTCTGTGGTGCGTCCTGTGTCTCGTCTGGGCGCCCTGGGTCTGGTGGATCGTCCCGGTCGCGCTGCTGGGCGCGGCTCTCAGTCACTGGGCGCTCTCGGCGTCCGCTCGCGACTATGCCGATCTCGTGCTCGCCGCCTTCGACGTGCGGCGACTCCAGCTCTACGAAGCGTTGGGGTGGCCGAAGCCGAAGACACCGGCCGAGGAGCGCCAGATCGGCGAGACCCTGTCGCGCTACCTGCTGAGGGGGTCCGATGCCGTCACGCCGGTCTTCACCTTCAACAAGCCCCCGGCTCCCGAGCCTCCTGCGCAGCTGACGGTCGAGCGCCTGGAGGTGACCGTCACCGAAATCGTCGGCGTGAGCGGCCTTGCGCGCGCCGGCGAGTGAAGCGGCAGCCGGTCCGCCGTCAGACGGCGGCGATCGCCGCCAGCACCTCGTCCTCGACCTCGATGCCCTCGGCGGCGGCCCGGCGCCGCGCCGCGAGCCCCCGTCGACCCGGAACGCGCGCCCCCGGCTCGGCAGCGATCATCTCGGCCATGGCCGCGAAGCGCGCGACCGCGCCGGCGCCGCCGACGGCCGCCGGATCGATCGCGATGATGAGATGCCCGAGCCCGGGCGGCGGGCCCTGGTCGTCGAACAGGCTGGAGGCCTGCGTGGCGTAGTTCGCGCCGGTCAACCCCGCCGCCAGCATCTCCACCATCATCGCCAGCGCCGCGCCCTTGGCATCGCCCGAGGGCACCATCGTGCCCGCCATCGCCGCCTCGGCGTCGGTGGTCGGTCGCCCCTCCTTGTCGAGCGCCCAGCCCTCGGGGATCGCGACGCCCTTCTGCCGCGCCGCCATCACCTTGCCGCGCGCGACCTTCGACAGCGACAGGTCGACCACTACGGGATCGCCCTCGCCCACCGGGGCGGCGAAGGCGATGGGGTTGGTGCCGAACATCGGCGTGAGCCCGCCCCAGGGCGCCATCGCCGCCGGCGCGTTGGCGACCATCAGCGCGACGAGCCCCGCCTCGGCGAAGCGCTCGACCGTCAGGGCCATCACCCCGGCATGATGCGAGTTGCGGATCGCGGCGAGCGCGACTCCGGCTTCGCGAACCAGCGCCGGAAGCTCGGCGACGGCGAGATCGAGGGCGGGATAAGCGAAGCCATCGCGAGCATCGATCCGCAGCACGCCGGCCCGCGCGTGTTCGGCGACGGGCACCGCAAAGCCGTCGGTCTTGCCGGCCTTGGCCTGGCCCGCATAGGCCGGCACCCGGCGCAGGCCGTGGCCCCCCTGTCCCGAGGCTTCGGCGGCGACGAGCGCACGGGCGACCGAGGCCGCCTGCGCCTGTCCGGTGCGGGCACGCAGCATGGCATCGATCACAAGGGACTGAGCGGCATCTAGGGAGAGATTCGGCACGGGTGGGCGGCTCCGCTTCGGGATCATCTGCCATCGCCCAGACGACGCGTTGCAGCAAGAGCCGCCGCACAACCCGCCCGCCCGTCGCTCGCCGACCGCGAGCGATCCGTCCGCCCGAGTGGCCCGATCTTCACCCTGTGCGCCGACCGCGCCTGCGCCGGCTCTTGATCGTCCCCGCATATGCCGGTACGGCCAAGGCCCAATCTTTTCCTGTGACGAGACCGCGCGCAACGGACGGCACCCCGCCTCCGGTCCGCCGTCTCTCCGAACCGCACGGCGTCGGCGACGACGCCCGAGACCGACGAGACGATCATGGCGACCGACGACACCTCCCCGACCTTGTCCTCCGATCCGCTGGAGGTGCGGCGCCAGAAGCTCGATCGCCTGATCGAGATGGGGATCGATCCCTATCCGGCGCACTTCCATCGCACGATCACCAACGCGGCGGCGGCAGAGGCCTATGCGGACCTCGCCAACGATACCTACAGCGGCGACACGGTCACCGTCGCCGGCCGCGTCTACTCCTCGCGCAACAGCGGCATGTTCATCGATCTGCACGATGCCAGCGGGAAGCTGCAGATCTTCTCGCACAAGGACACGACGCCGGAGGCGGCTCGCGCGCTGCTGCCGCTGATCGACATCGGCGACATCATCGGCGTCACCGGCAAGGTCCGCCGCACCAAGCGCGGCGAGCTGACGGTCGATGCCGACGTCATCACCATGCTCTGCAAGACGCTGCGCCCGATGCCCGAGAAGTATCACGGCCTCGCCGACGTCGAGCAGCGCTATCGTCGCCGCTATCTCGACGTGATGGTCAACGAGGAGAGCCGCGAGCGCCTGCGGGCCCGCAGCCGCATCCTGACCGGCATCCGCACCTTCATGGCGGCCGACGGCTTCATGGAGGTGGAGACGCCGATGCTCCACCCGATCTATGGCGGGGCGACGGCCGAGCCTTTCGTGACCCACCACAACGCGCTCGACCTCGACATGTACCTGCGCATCGCGCCGGAGCTCTATCTCAAGCGGGTGCTCGTCTCCGGGCTCACCGACAAGGTGTTCGAGGTCAACCGCAACTTCCGCAACGAGGGGCTGTCCACCCGGCACAATCCCGAGTTCACGATGCTCGAGGCCTACTGGGCCTATGCCGACTACGAGGACGTCATGGACCTCGTCGAGCGCCTGTTCGGGACGCTGGTGAAGGATCTCAACGCCGGCTCGACCACCCACGCCTACGGCGATCAGCAGATCGACTTCACCGGCCCGTTCAGGCGGCTGCCGATGCCGCAGGCGGTGCTGGAAGCGACCGGCATCGACTTCCTGGCGATCGATACCGACGAGGCCGCGCGCGCCGCCGCGACGGCTAGGGGCTTCGAGATCGACCCGACCTTCACCTGGGGCGAGACCCTCGCCTTCCTGTTCGAGGAAACGGTCGAGGGCACGCTGATCCAGCCGACCCACGTCACCCATTTCCCGAAGGACATCTCGCCCTTCGCCAAGGAGATGGCCGAGGACCGGCGCCTCGTCGAGCGCTTCGAGACCTATTGCAACGCCTGGGAGATCTGCAACGCGTTCTCCGAGCTGAACGATCCCGTCGAGCAGCGCCGGCGCATCACCGAGCAGGTCGAGCAGGCGCATGCCCGCGGCGAGACCGAGCGAAAGCTCGACACCGACTTTCTGGAGGCGATGGATCACGGCATGCCGACCGCCGGCGGCCTCGGCATCGGCATCGATCGCCTGACCATGATCCTGACCAACGCCAGGTCGATCCGCGACGTCATCCTGTTCCCGACGCTGAAGCCGGTGTGAGCGGCAATGCTCCGGCCCGGCGAGGTCGGAGCGCCGGGGCAGCATTCCCGACAGCCGCATGATCGACAGCCTCGCGGGCACGGCCTATCTGTCTTGCCAGCGCCGCCAGGCGCGGATGCAGCGGGGCATCAGCCGCATGATCACGTCGCACAGTGGTATCGAACTTCCGTCGACGCTGGAGGAGTGGTGCGACCCGCGCCGCATGGCGCTCGTCGTCTACGACATGCAGGTCGGCATCGTCCGGCAGATCAAGAATGCCGACGCGATCGTCGAGAAGGTCGGAGCGGCGCTCGAAGCCGCCCGATCGGTCGGCATGCGTGTGGCCTACATGCGCCACGTTTCGCTGCCCCTGGCCTGGATGGGCCGGACGCAGTTGCGGACCGCGATGGCATGGCAGCGGCAGAGGGACCCCGACGCCGTCTCGGCCTGGTTTCTCCGGGATGCTCCGGCAAGCCAGATCGTGCCGGAACTCGCGCCGCGGGCCGAGGATGCCGTCTTCGACAAGCTGACGATGTCGGCCTTCGACGCGACACCGCTCGCCTATGCGCTGCGCGACTGCGGATTGAGCGCCGTGGCGCTTGCAGGCATCGCGCTCGAGATCGGCATCGAACCGACCGCCCGACAGGCAACGGATCACGGCTTCGTCGCCGCGGTCCTCGCCGATGCCTGCGGCTTCGGCAACGCGGCAGCCGCCGAGCGCTCGCTCGCGACGCTCGGCTTCATCGGTGAGGCCATCGTCACCGACACTGCGTCCTTCGTCGATGCCGTGTCGCGGCGGGAGGCGCCGTCAGCCGCCTGAGCGCCGGGCGGTCAAGCGGCGCCCGGCTTGGACGTCCCCTTCTTGCCGGCGTTCGCCGCCGCGGCCGCCTGCATCAGCGCCTTGAACGCCTCCGCATCGACCATCTCGCCCTCGCGGATGTCGATGGCGCGGCGGACATTGCCGTCGAGGCTGGCATTGAACAGCCCTGCCGGGTCGTGCAGCGACGCCCCCTTTGCAAAGGTGAGCTTCACCACGGCCTTGTAGGTCTCCCCGGTGCACAGGATGCCGCCCTGAGACCAGGTCGGCACGCCCCGCCACTTCCACTCCTCCACGACGTCCGGCACGGCCTCCCGGATGAGCGCACGCATGCGCGCCAGCGTCTCGCCGCGCCAATCGGCGAGCTCGGCGATTCGTGCGTCGATCTTTTGCGACGGATCGAGGTCCCGCAGTCCGTCCTCTGCCATGACAACCTCCCCGAATCGTAAGGCGCGCGCCAGGTGCGGCGTGGCAAGTGCAAAAAAGTTCCACATCGCGTGGAAAATTTGTCGTCGCACCACATCGCTGCCACAGATCACAGCTTCCATGACAGGGCGGTAAGGAAATAATTTGGTTACCATGTTGAGCGAGACTGTTCGCCAAGCATGGTATGGGGTGATGCTGGCCGGTCGGCGCCGAGGGGGCGCGCGGGCAGACGCCGGAACGATTTGGGGACACCACTTGGCCGGAACGACCAATGAGGGGGATCGACGGGTGAAGCGACAGCACGTGCGCAGGCGTCGTGGCTCCATGGGACGCGTCGCCCTCGCCGGAGTTGCCTTGACGGTCGCGGGCGCGGCGGTCGTCGCCGGCTCGTTCGAGAACCTCAGCCCGGCCGGGAAGACGGCCGTTCTGCCGCTGATGCCCTCAGCGGTCGCCGAGCGACTGAAGCTGGTGAACGCCGCGCCGCAGGCCGTCGAACCGGCAGCTCCGTCCGCGGGGCCGGCGCCCGTGCGTGTCGCCGCGCTGCAGCCGCCGACTGCTTCCATCACCGACTTCGTCGAAGCCCAGCGCGGCGGCCGCGTCTTCCATGCGCCCGCCGCCGAGAGCGCCGCGGGGCTGGCAGAGCGTGGGAACCGCGTGGTGCATCACGCCCAGCCACCGCAACTGCAGGCGCATGCCGCGACCACCCCGGCGCGTGCGAAAGCCGCGGCCCGGGTTGCGGCGCACACCGACGCCTCGTCCGAGCCGAGGGTTGCCGCTGTATCGCCCAAGCTCGTCCACGACCGGTTGGCGGACCTGTACGCAAGGCTCGACCAGGACGCCGCATCGGCGGCAACGGCCGCATCGGCGGCAACGGCCGCGTCGGGCGCGAAGGCCGCCGTCACCGCGATGGCCGCCGCCACCCCGCCGGCCGGCGCCGCGCTGCTGACGCCGGTGTCGCTGCCGGTCCCGGCGCCCCAACCGGCCGCGCCGATCGAGGTCGCATCGCTGGAGGCACCGGCTCCGGTGCCGGCAGAGGAGACGCGCCCGCCGGTCGCGGCCCTCGGCTATGCACCGGCCGTGCCGGTCCCGTCTTTCCGCAGCTCCATCGCAGCCGAGATCGAGGCCGCGGTCGCCGAGCCGGCGGTCGAGGCAGCGACGCCGGTCGCCGTGCCCGTCGCGCGCCCGGCGAAGCCGGCCACGCCGGATCGCCGCCTCGCCAGCCTCGAGCCGCAGTCCGTGCCGCGCCCCGGCGAGACGGCGGACGATGCCAGCGACGAGCCGGACGCCCCCGCGGCGAGCGCCAAGCCGGCTGCCCCCGTGCCGGTTCCCGGAACGCAGCCGAAGAAGGCGACCGCGCTCGCCTATGCCCGGCCGAGCGCGCCCGGCACCAGCGAGGGCGGCGGCTTCTTCGACCGGCTGTTCAATCGCGGCAAGTCCTCGCAGATGCCGGGAGCGGGTAGCGGCGTCGCCGTCTACAGCATCAAAGACCAGGCGGTGTATCTGCCGGGCGAAGACAAGCTCGAGGCCCATTCCGGCCTCGGCCACATGCAGGACAACCCGCGCTACGTCGACCAGAAGAACAAGGGTCCGACGCCGCCGAACGTCTACAACCTCGTCATGCGCGAGCAGCTGTTCCACGGCGCGCAGGCGATCCGCCTGCTGCCGGCCGACGGACAGAAGAAGTTCAACCGCGACGGTCTCCTCGCCCACCCGTACATGTATATCGGCGGCGGCGACCGCTCGCAGTCGAACGGCTGCGTGGTGTTCAAGCACTACGAGCAGTTCCTGCAGGCCTTCCGCAAGGGGCGGGTGAACAAGCTGATCGTGGTCAAGAGCCTCGACGACCTGCCGACCTACATGGCCGCCCTCTAGGCCGAGCGCGCCGACCACTCCAACCGATCGGCGACCCATGATCTACGATGGCACTCTCGGCCTCGTGCGCGTCCTCGTCGTCGGTGTTCTGGCTTATCTGACGCTGGTTGCGGTGCTGCGCGTCAGCGGCAAGCGCACACTTGCCAAGATGAACGCCTTCGACTTCGTGGTCACCGTCGCACTTGGATCCACGCTGGCGACGGTGCTGCTGTCGAAGAGCGTCGCGCTCCTGGAAGGCGCCCTGGCCTTTGCCCTTCTCGCCGCGCTGCAGGCGCTCATCGCGTGGCTGTCGCAGCGCTCCGAGCGGGTCGAGCAGGTGGTGAAGTCATCGCCCCGCCTCCTCCTGCGGGACGGCAGCGTCGACAGCCACGCCCTCGCCGCGGAGCGGGTGACGATCGAGGAGGTCAAGGCCGCCGTCCGCAAGAGCGGGATCGGCGACCTTGCAGACGTCGCGGCCGTGGTTCTGGAGACCGACGGCAGCTTCAGCGTCATCAGCCGTTCGGCCGCGGGCTCACGGTCGGCCTTTCCCAGTTCCTGACAAATGCCTGCGTTCCGCGATGCGCCTCAGATCGTGCCGGTGCCGCCATTGGCGCCAAACACGCTGCCGTCCGTATAGCTCAGCTCGCCCGAGGCGAGCGCCACGTAGATCGGGCCGAGCTCGGCCGGCTGACCGGCCCGCCCGAGGGGCGTATCCTGGCCGAACTCGCCCATCTTGCCCGGCAGTTGGCCGCCGGCCACCTGCAGCGGCGTCCAGACCGGCCCCGGCGCCACGGCGTTGACGCGGATGCCCTTCTTGGCGAGCTGTTTGGCCAGACCCTTGGTGAAGATCGCGATGCCGCCCTTGGTGGTGGCATAGTCGAGAAGCTCCTTCTCCGGGCTGAAGGAGTTGACCGACGCGGTGTTGATGATCGCCGCACCGGGTTTCATCAGCGGGATCGCCGTCTTGGTGATCCAGAACATCGCGTAGAGGTTGGTCTTCAGCGTCCGGTCGAACTGCTCGAAGCTGATCTCGTCGATCGACTCCTTCGACTGCTGGTAGGCGGCGTTGTTGACGAGGATGTCGAGACCGCCGAGGTCCTGTTCCGCGCGCTTCACGAGATCGACGCAGAAGGCCTGGTCCGTCAGGTCTCCGGGGATGAGCACCGCCTTGCGGCCCTCCGCCTCGATCAGCTGGCGCACGTCCTGCGCGTCCGGCTCCTCGTCGGGGTGGTAGTTGATCGCGACGTCGGCGCCCTCGCGCGCGAAGGCGATGACGGCGGCGCGCCCGATGCCGGAATCGCCGCCGGTGACGAGCGCCTTGCGCCCGGCGAGCCGGCCCGAGCCACGATAGGTCTTCTCGCCGCAGTCGGGCACCGGATCCATGTTCTTCTGCAGGGCCGGCCAGGGCTGGTGCTGCTCCTTGAACGGCTCGCTGGTGTACTTGGTCTGCGGGTCGACAGGCGCGGCGGCCGCACTGGATGCCTGTGCACGCGCCGGCGAAGCCGCAGCCGCGGCTCCGGCAGCGCCGGTCGCGGCGGCCATCTTGAGGAGGGTGCGGCGGCTGGTTTCCTGGGTCATGATACACCTCCGGGGTTTGTCGCCCCGTAAGTTGCCCGCACGCATTAAGGTTCAGCCGTTGCGACGGCCGTAGCCTTCACAAGCGCGGGAGGCTGACCGTGTTCACGGCACGCCGACCGCGATTAACCTGCCGGTCGCCGAGCCATCCGCTGGACGGCGGTCGCCGCGGCGGACTTCTCAGACCTCCTGCCGCTCCGCCCGCATCGCCATGTAGGCGCGCAGGCGGTCGGCGTCGCCCCCGCTCGCGGGCGTGTAGACGACCATGCCGAGATCCGGCTCGCCATCGACGGCAAAGCTCGAATAGTCGAGCGCGATCGCGCCGAAGTCCGGATGGGCGATGTGCTTGGTGCCCTCGCCATAGCCTTCGACGTCGTTGTCCCGCCACATCCGGGCGAAGTCGGGGCTCGCCGCGCAGAGTTCGTCGACGAAGCCGCGCGTCTCCTCGCCGGCTCCCACCTTGGCGACGGCATGGCGGAAGGCGGCGACCGCCCGCCGAGCGTCCTGTTCCCAGTGCACCATGCGATGCTTCACCTCCGGGCGCAGGAAGATGATCCTCAGGATGTTGCGCTCCTCGGGCGGCATCCGCGAGTAGTCGGCGAGACAGAGAGTCGCCGCACGGTTCCAGCCGATGATGTCCCAGCGCACCGTGCGGATCAGCGCCGGGCTGGCGACGAAGCCGTCGATCACCCGCTGGAGCCGCGGCGAGACGGCGTCGGCGGCGCGATAGCGCACCTCCGGCGGCCGGTGCTGCGCGAGAAGAAACAGGTGTTCACGCTCGACCGGGTTCAGGGCGAGCGCGCGCGACAGGCGGTCGAGGACGTCCACCGAGGGCTTGCCACCGCGTCCCTGCTCCAGCCAGGTGTACCAGGTGGCGCTGACATTGGCGCGCTGGGCGACCTCCTCGCGGCGGAGCCCGGGCGTACGCCGGCGTCCTGCGGCGAAGCCGAAGCTCGACGGATCGAGCCGCGCGCGGCGATCCTTCAGCCAGAGGCCGAGATGGTTGTCTGCAGCGACGACGCTCACGAGCCTGTCAGTCTCCATACCGGTAAACCGTCACGGCTTTTACCACCGGTCGATCCGCCAGACATAGCCCTCCGTTCAATCACGGAGAACTCCCATGCGTGTATTCGTCACCGGCGCCAGCGGGTGGGTCGGCTCGGCCGTCACCGCTGATCTCATCGCGGCAGGTCACGAGGTCCTCGGCCTCGCCCGCTCCGACGCGTCCGCAGCCAAGGTTGCCGCACTCGGCGCACGCGTTCATCGCGGCTCGCTCGACGCGCCCGACAGTCTGGCAAGCGGCGCGGAGCAGGCCGATGCCGTGATCCACACCGCCTATGTCCATGACTTCCCGAACTTCGCGTCCTCCGCCGAGACCGAGGAGGCCAATCTCGCGGCGATGGGCGACGCGCTGAAGGGCAGCGGCAAGCCCTTCATCGTCACCTCAGGTATGGCGCTGCACGTGCCGGGTCGCGCGGTGACGGAGGAGGACGCGGGGGATCCGTCGGGTTCGCATGCGTTCCGTGTGCGTGGCGAACACCAGGCGCTGGCGCTCGTCGCGGACGGCGTGCGGGCGATGGTCGTGCGCCTGCCGCCCTCGACGCATGGTGAGGGCGACTACGGCTTCGTTCCGATCGTCATCAAGCTTGCGCGCGACGAGGGCGTCTCAGCCTATGTCGGCAACGGCGACAACCGCTGGCCGGCGGTCCACCGGCTCGACGCGGCGAGGCTTTACCGACTGGCGCTGGAGAAGGGCGAGCCTGGACAGCGCTTCCACGCGATCGGCGACGCCGGAATTCCGACGCGCGAAATCGCGGCTGCGATCGGGCGCGGCCTCGATCTGCCTGTGGCTTCGGTGCCGGCGGACCGGGCGGGCGAGCATTTCGGCTGGATGGGTGGCTTCCTCGGCTTCGACATCGACGTCTCGGCCGACCTGACCCGCCAGCGGCTCGGCTGGAAGGCCGAGCAGCCGGGGCTGATCGCCGACCTCGAGGAGGGCCATTACTTCAGGTCCGAAGGCTGACCGCGTCCGCGTCTGCGGTGCCGCGCCGATCCTACGGCGCGGCGCTCCGCCTCAGCGCATCACCGGCATCGAGAACTCGGCCCCGGACTTGATGCCGGACGGCCAGCGGGCGGTGATCGTCTTCGTCCGGGTCCAGAACTTGATCGAATCCGGGCCGTGCTGGTTCAGATCGCCGAAGGACGAGCGCTTCCAGCCGCCGAAGGAGTGGTAGGCGAGCGGCGTCGGGATCGGCACGTTGACGCCGACCATCCCGATGTTGATGCGGCTCGCGAAGTCGCGGGCCGCATCGCCGTCGCGGGTGAAGATCGCAACGCCGTTGCCGTACTCGTGGCGCATCGGCAGGGACAGCGCCTCCTCGTAGTCACGGGCGCGCACAACCGACAGCACCGGTCCGAAGATCTCCTGGCGGTAGATCTCCATCTCGGGCGTCACCCGGTCGAAGAGGCAGGCGCCGACATAGAAGCCGTCCTCGTAGCCCTGCATCCGGAAGGCGCGACCGTCGACCGCAAGGTCCGCGCCCTCCTCGATGCCCCGGTCGATCAAGCCGAGGATCTTCTCCTGCGCCGCCTTCGTCACCACCGGGCCGTAGTCGGCGCCGGCATCGGTGTAGGGGCCGATCTTCAGGCTCTCGACCTTCGGGATCAGCTTGTCCATCAGCGCGTTTGCGGTCGCCTCGCCGACCGGCACGGCGACCGAGACCGCCATGCAGCGCTCGCCGGCCGAGCCGTAGCCGGCGCCGATCAGGGCATCCGCCGCCTGGTCGAGGTCGGCGTCGGGCATCACGATCATGTGGTTCTTGGCGCCGCCGAA
Source organism: Mangrovibrevibacter kandeliae (assembly GCF_024519155.1). GTDB lineage: Bacteria > Pseudomonadota > Alphaproteobacteria > Rhizobiales > Rhizobiaceae > Mangrovibrevibacter > Mangrovibrevibacter kandeliae. The sequence continues at coordinate 233,601 of NZ_JANIFJ010000005.1, forward strand.
GCACTGGGCGCGCTTGCCGTGCCGCGCGGCCTCGGCATAGACGTGCGCGGCGATCGGCGTCGAGCCGACGAAGGACACCGCGCCGATCTCCGGGTGCGCCAGGATCGCGTCCACCATCTCCTTGTCGCCGTTCACGACCTGCAGGATGCCCTTGGGCAGGCCGGCCTCGATCATGAGTTCGGCGAGGCGCATCGGCACCGACGGGTCACGCTCCGACGGCTTGAGGATGAAGGCGTTGCCGCAGGCGATCGCCGGCGCGAACATCCACATCGGTATCATTGCCGGAAAGTTGAACGGGGTGATGCCGGCACCGATGCCGACCGGTTGGCGGATCGAGTACATGTCGATGCCCGGGCCGGCGCCCTCGTTGAACTCGCCCTTCATCAGATGGGGAATGCCGCAGACGAACTCGCAGACCTCGAGCCCGCGGATGATGTCGCCCTTGGAGTCCTCGACCGTCTTGCCGTGCTCGCACGAGAGAAGCTCGGCGAGCGCCTGCATGTTCTCGTTGAGCAGCGCCACGAACGTCATGAAGACGCGGGCGCGGCGCTGCGGGTTGGTCGCAGCCCAGGCCGGCTGTGCGGCCCTGGCCGCCTCGACGGCCCGCTCGAGGTCCGAAGCGCCGCCGAGTGCCAGACGCGCCGCGATTTGCCCCGTTGCCGGATTGAAGACATCCGCCGTCCGGCCGCTCCCGCCGACCCGGGCCCCGTCGATGAAGTGACCGATCTCGTTCATGCCGCTCGCCCTCCCTGGCGCTGTTCGAGCGCTAGTCTTCACAGCCCATGGGCGAAGGCAAGCGCTGGCGCGGGGAGCTCGAGAAGATCGCGGAGGCGGCGGGACAGCGCGTGAAGCGGCAGGCCGATCGTCGGGTTCCCGTTAACTGCGAACCCTGTGCCCATCTGTGCATATGTGACAAAGCGCTTGTATTTGCATCGATTATAGACAAGAGCACCGCCGTGGTGAAATGTAAGGCGACCCCGTCGAAAGAACGGATGGCCTCCGGATCCACCAATGACACGAGGTGTTCAATGACGATTTCTCTTCGCACTCTGACGGGAGCGCTCGCGCTCTCGACCATTCTCGCGGTGAGCGGCGCTCAGGCCCGCGACCTCATCATGTACAATGGCGGCGACGTGACCTCGCTCGACCCGCAGAAGATGTCCGGTGACTGGGAGGACCGCGTCGCCGGCGACATCTACGAAGGCCTGATGACGGAAGACGCCAAGGCCAAGCCGATCCCGGGCGAGGCCGAGAGCTACGAGCTGTCCGACGACGGCCTGACCTACACCTTCCATCTGCGCGACGACGCCAAGTGGTCTGACGGCGAGCCGGTGACGGCCGAAGACTTCGTCTTCGCCTTCAAGCGTCTCATGGACCCGAAGACGGCCGCGCAGTACGCCTACCTGCAGTATCCGATCAAGAATGCCGAGGCGATCAACACCGGCAAGATCGAGGATCTCGACCAGCTCGGCGTCAAGGCGATCGACGACAAGACGCTGGAGATCACGCTCGAGCGGCCGACGCCCTTCTTCCTCGGCGCTCTCACCCACTACACCGCCTATCCGCTGCCCAAGCACCTGATCGACAAGGTCGGCGACCAGTGGGTGCAGATCGGCAACATCGTCACCAACGGCCCGTACAAGCCGGTGGAGTGGGTGCCGGGCAGCCACGTCCTCACCGCCAAGAACGACCAGTGGCACGATGCCGCATCGCTGAAGATCGACGGCGTGCGCTTCCTCTCGCTCGAAGACGTCAATGCCGGCTTCAAGCGCTACCGCGCCGGCGAGATCGACTACATGACGGACTATCCGAAGGACCAGTTCGACTACATCCAGAAGAACATGCCGGGCGAAGGCCATTTCGTGCCCTATGCCGGCCTCTACTACTACGTCATGAACAACAAGAAGCCGCCCTTCGACGACATGCGCGTGCGCAAGGCGTTGTCGATGGCGGTCAACCGCGAGGTGATCGGCCCGCAGATCCTCGGCTCGGGCGAGCCGGCCGCCTATGGCTGGGTGCCGCCCGGCATGGCCAACTATCCGGACGAGGGCGCCAAGGTCGACTGGGCCGACGAGGACTACAAGACCCGTCTCGAAGAGGCCAAGAAGCTTCTCTCGGAAGCCGGCTATGGCCCGGATAAGCCGCTCAACATCACCCTGCGCTACAACACCAACGACAACCACAAGCGCATCGCGGTCGCGATTGCCGCGATGTGGAAGCCGCTCGGCGTGAACGTCGAGCTGTCGAACGCCGAGGTGAAGGTGCACTACGCGGATCTGCGCGAGGGTGACTTCCAGGTCGCGCGCGCCGGCTGGCTCGCGGACTACAACGACCCGACCAACTTCCTCGACCTCCTCAAGACGGGTGTCGAGATGAATTACGGCCAGTGGTCGAACACGGACTACGACAAGATCCTCGAGGAGGCAGCCGTCACGCGCGACATGGAAAAGCGCGGCGACCTGCTGAAGCAGGCCGAGAAGCTGGCGCTCGACGCCAATGCCGCGATGCCGATCTACTACTATCTTTCGGAGAACATCGTATCGCCGAAGGTGAAGGGCTTCGAGGACAACGTCTTCGACAAGCACCGCACCCGCTGGATGTCGATCGAGGAGTAAGGATCAGGGGCGGTCGTCAGGCCGCCCTCGATCCGTTCGAGGGCGGCGTTCCGGCCGCCCTCCCTGATGCATCTTCCCTCGCCCAAAGCTCGAAGCACCCGCTTCCAACAACAGTGCAAGCCCGCGCGTCCGTCGATGCGTGAAGCCTTGCCACATCCCCCGAGGCCCGATGTTCGGTTTCGCCCTCCGACGACTGCTCTCGACGATCCCGGTCCTGCTGATCGCGATCACCGCGTGCTTCTTCATCCTCCGCCTCGCGCCCGGCGGCCCGTTCGACGCCGAGCGTGCGCTGCCGCCTGAGGTTCTCGCCAACCTGCGAGCCTACTACCATCTCGACGATCCGCTGATCGTCCAGTACCTGCGCTATCTCGGCCGGCTGGCCCAGTTCGACCTCGGCCCGTCCTTCGTCACCAAGGACTTCTCGGTCGCCCGTCAGATCGGCATCGGCCTGCCCTACACGCTGGTCCTCGGCGGCACGGCGTTTCTCGTCGCGATCGTCGGCGGGCTCGTCGCCGGCATCGTCGGCGCGATCTACCAGAACCGCTCGGTCGACTATTTCGTCGCCGCCGTCGCGATGACCGGCCTCGTCGTACCGAACTTCCTGGTCGCGCCGATCCTGCAGCTGGTCTTCGGCGTCAAGCTCGCCTGGCTGCCGGTCGGCGGCTGGGGCGACGGCTCACCCTACTTCCTGACGCTGCCGGTGATCGTGCTCTCGCTGCCGCACATCGCCCGCATCTCGCGCCTGATGCGCGGCTCGATGGTCGAGACGCTGAACGCCAACTTCATCAAGACCGCCAAGGCCAAGGGCATCGGCCGCTGGCGCACGGTGCTGCGCCACGCGCTGCGCCCGGCGCTGACGCCGGTCGTCTCCTATCTCGGCCCGGCGGCGAGCTATCTCCTCACCGGTTCGATCGTCGTCGAGCAGATCTTCGGGATTCCCGGCATCGGACGCTACTTCGTCGGCGCCGCGCTCAACCGCGACTACGGCATGGTGCTCGGGACGGTGATCTTCTACATGGTGCTGATCGTGGTGCTGAACCTCCTCGTCGACCTCACCTATGCCTGGCTCGATCCGAAGGTGCGCGCCCGATGACGCTCTACGTCGACAAGCGCCAGGCGCTCGAGGAAACGTTCCTGTCCGCCGACGCCGAGCTGCCGCACGGCAAGCCGCGCTCGCTGACCCGCGACGCGATGCGCCGGCTGCGCGGCAACAAGGCGGCCGTCGTCTCGCTCTTCGTGCTCGGCTTCATCCTGCTCGCCGCGCTGGTCGGGCCCTGGCTCGTCCCCTTCGACTACGAGACGCCGGACTGGTCGGCCTTCCGCGCCCCGCCCTCGATCGAGAGCGGCCACTATTTCGGCACCGACCAGAACGGGCGCGACCTTCTCGCCCGCGTCCTCTACGGCACCCGCGTCTCGCTCGCCGTCGCGACCATCGCGACCTTCGTCTCGGTGGTGGTCGGGGTCCTCTACGGCGCGGTCTCGGGCTTCGTCGGCGGCCGGGTCGACCAGGCGATGATGCGCTTCGTCGACGTGATGTACGCGCTTCCCTACATCCTGTTCGTCATCCTGCTGATGGTGATGTTCGGGCGCGACGTCTTCCTCCTCTTCGCGGCGATCGGCCTCCTCGAATGGCTGACCATGGCGCGCATCGTGCGCGGCCAGACCCTGTCCCTGAAGGAGCGCGAGTTCGTCGAGGCCGCGCGGGCGGCGGGCGTATCGACCTTCCCGATCATCCTGCGGCACATCGTGCCGAACCTCGTCGGGCCCGTGGTGATCTACGCGACGCTGACGATCCCGGAGATCGTCATCACCGAGAGCTTCCTGTCCTATCTCGGCTTCGGCGTGCAGGAGCCCCTCACCTCGCTCGGCACCCTGATCTCGGAGGGCACCGACGTGCTCGAGGTGCTGCCCTGGCTGCTGCTCTTTCCCGGCGCGGTCCTCGTCTCGCTGCTCCTCGCCTTCGCCTTCGTCGGCGACGGCCTGCGCGATGCCTTCGACCCGAAGGACCGGTGATGCTGGGAACCGGCGCGGCGCGTAGCGCATCAGGACGGGGTTTGCCCCCTGCACTCGTCATCCCGGCCTTGAGCCGGGATCCATGCCTCGGCGAGTCCGGCGGCATTCCGATGATAGCTCGCGGCGAGGCCACAGCGCGAGATGACGCGCGCTTCGATGCAAGCGAGGCGGTGGCCCGCCACGGGTACGGCGGGGGCGAGGATTTGGCATGGATCCCGGCTCAAGGCCGGGATGACGAAGCGGGAGCGTGCTCTCGGGAAACGACTGACGCAGCAGAAGAAGAACTCTATTCTTTCGTTCGGTCCAAAAGCGCCGGGTGGAGCTCTCCTTGGCTGGACACGTCTACATCATGGCCAGTCAGAAGAACGGCACGCTCTATGTCGGCGTCACCAGCGACCTTTCGCGTCGCGTCTGGGAGCACAAGGAGGGCCTCACTGGCGGCTTCACGTCCCGCTACGGCTGTCACCGCCTCGTCTGGTACGAGGAGCACTTCGACATCCGCGACGCCATCAGCCGCGAGAAAAGCATCAAACGCTGGCCCCGCCGATGGAAATTCGACCTCATCGAAAGCATCAATCCGGGCTGGAATGAACTCTACAGAGGCATGGGCTGGTAACTCCCGCGACTGCGCAAGGACTGCAGCATGAGCATTGCATCCGAAAGCGTCGCACGAAATGAAACGCACGTCATGCAGAAGGGCAGCCCCCTCCTCGCCCTCGAGAACTACACCATCGCCTTCGCCACGCCGGACGGCACAGTGCAGGCGGTCAACGGCCTCGACCTGACGGTCGCAGCCGGCGAGACGGTGGCGATCGTCGGCGAATCCGGTTCGGGCAAGAGCCAGACCTTCAATGGCGTCTTCGGGCTCCTGGCGCGCAACGCCACCACCGGCGGCACGGCCAAGCTGAACGGGCGCGACCTCCTGTCGATGCGCCCGAAGGATCTCGACAGGGTGCGCGGCGAGGACATGGCGATGGTCTTCCAGGACCCCATGACCGCCCTCAACCCGGCGATGAAGATCAAGCGCCAGCTCGCCGAGACGCTGGAGGTGCACCATGGCGTCAAGCGCCGCGAGGCCGAGGCGAAGGCGCTGGAGATGCTGAAGAAGGTCGGCATCCCCGAGGCCGAGCGCCGCATCGAGCAGTATCCGCACGAGCTCTCGGGCGGCATGCGCCAGCGCGTCGTCATCGCGATGGCCCTCCTGTGCCGGCCGAAGCTGATCGTCGCCGACGAGCCGACCACCGCGCTCGACGTGACCATCCAGGCGCAGATCCTCGATCTCTTCCGCGACCTCACCGCCGACTTCGGCACCGCGCTGGTGCTGATCACCCACGATCTCGGCGTCGTCGCCGGCATCGCGGACCGCGTGGCGGTGATGTATGCCGGCCGCATCGTCGAGGAGGCCGCCGTCGACGCGCTCTTCGCGCGCCCGGCGATGCCTTACACGGCTGCACTGATGCGCTCGATTCCCCGCGTCGACCGGGAGGTCGAGGCCGTCGAGCCAATCGCCGGCCGCCCACCGAACCTCATCCACCCGCCCGCCGGCTGCCCGTTCAACCCGCGCTGCCGCTTTGCCGAGGACAAGTGCCGGCGCGAGCGCCCGCCGCTCGCCGAGGTCGAGCCGGGCCGGCGTGCCGCCTGCTGGTTCCCCTTCATCGATGCCGCCGCGGGCACCGCCGGCGAGACGCCCGCGGAGGCGCCCCATGTCTGAGACGCTTCTGACCGTCGACCACCTGTCGACCACCTTCGCGCTGCGCGGCAAGGGCCTCTTCGCGCCTCCGGTCGCGCTGAAGGCGGTGAACGACGTGTCCTTCGACCTCAGGGCCGGCGAGACGCTCGGCATCGTCGGCGAGTCCGGCTGCGGCAAGTCGACCCTCGGCCGCTCCATCCTGCGCCTGATCGAGCCGACCGGCGGGCGCGTCGTGTGGCAGGGCCGCGATCTCACCGCCCTCTCCGCCAGCGAGATGCGCAAGGCGCGGCGCGACCTGTCGATCATCTTCCAGGATCCGATCGCCTCGCTCGACCCGCGCATGACGGTCGCCGACATCATCGCCGAGCCGCTGCGCGTCGCCGACCCGTCGCTCGACCGCAAGGCACGGCGCGCCCGCGTCCTCAAGGCGATGGACGAGGTCGGCCTCGCACCCGAGATGGCGAGCCGCTACCCGCACGAGTTCTCCGGCGGCCAGGCGCAGCGCATCGGCATCGCCAGGGCGATCATCACCGAGCCGAAGCTGATCGTCTGCGACGAGCCGGTCTCGGCGCTCGACGTCTCGATCCAGGCGCAGATCGTCAACCTTCTGAAGAGCCTGAAGGAGCGGATGGGGCTGACGCTGATCTTCATCAGCCACGACCTGTCGGTGGTGCGGCTGGTGTCGGATCGCATCCTCGTCCTCTATCTCGGCCGCGTCGTCGAGCTCGGGCCGCGTTCGGAGGTGTTCGCACATCCCGCCCATCCCTACACCCGTGCGCTCCTGTCGGCGGCGCCGATCCCGGATCCGGTGGTAGCGCGCGGGCGCGAGCACGTGGTCCTGCGCGGCGATCCCCCGTCGCCGATCAACCCGCCCTCCGGCTGCGCCTTCCGCACCCGCTGCCCGATCGCCAAGCCGGTCTGCGCCGAGACAGCGCCACCGCTGATCGAGGTGGGCGTGGCACACCGTTCCGCCTGCTTGTTCGCCGAGGAGGTGCTCGCCATGGGACCGCCGACCGGCAACTTCTCCGCCTCGGCAAACGCATAGGCCGAGCCGACGGCGTCGGTCAGGCGTCGAGCGTCGCCCGCTCTGCGGCGGCCCGCTGCCGTCGGCGGCGGCGCATCCGCACCGCACCGTGCACGCCCGCACCGCCCGCCCAGCCCGCGCAGAAGCCGGCGCCGGTGAGCACGAGGCCGTCGAGACCGATCGGAAACGCCGGGCGAAAGTCGTCGAACGTGCGCCCGGCAAGCGTCCAGTCGGGATCGCCGAGAGCCACGAAGGGCCGCAGGAGCGGCGGATTGTCGATCAGCGCCTCATAGCGCCGCTCGGCGTGCGCATAGTCTGCGACGGTGACGGCGGCGTCCTCGCCCTGCCGCGCGACGAAACGATCCGGGTTGCGGCGCAGCCGGTCGATGGCGGCGACGCGGGAAAGGCCCGAGGCGCCGGCAGTTGCGTCGAAGCGTGCGACCTCGACCCGCAGCGCGTCCGTCCAGCCCCCCAGGCGCTGCAGATACTGCTGCGTGAACTCGGCCGTCTGGCTGAACAGCGTGCCGGCCAGGAGAGCCGCCACCACACGCACCAGAAGCGCTGTCATCCGGCAGTCCCTCCCTCGTCCACCGCTCTGCGGCCTATACGCAGCAGCGGCCCGCTTCGATCCCTGCGCTGCGCGATCCGCTGCCATCGCCGCCTCGAACCGCCATGTCTCCGGCAGAACGGCCATCGAACCCTGCTTCGGAGCGCCCTGGCCGTACACGGACCTTCTTCGCCGGCCGCACCGCGTCACATCGGTGTCACAGGACATCCGCTATAGCGCCGCGCACGATTGACCGAGCGCAAGCAGAATCGCCATGCGTTACGCCGAACTCTCCTATGCCCGCCCGAACGACCGACTGGCCCGACGCCTGGTCATCCGCTCGATGGAGCAACTCTCCGGCCGCCGCAAGCTTGCCGCACTCTACGCGATCTGGAAGGCCGGCGTCGCGCGCGGCGACCGGTTCGTCTTCAACGCCATGCTGACACTGATGCGGATCCGGCTGGACATCACCGGTCGCTGGCCGCTGACGGACGACACGCCGGACAGGCTGGTGATGGTCGCCAACCATCCCTTCGGCATCGGCGATGGCGTCGCCGTCCTGGCGCTCGCCGAGCGGTTGGGCCGACCGTTCCGCATCCTGATCGCCAACGACCTGATGAAGATCCCGGAAATGCAGGCCTACGGTCTTCCGGTGTCCTTCGAGGAGACCAAGGACGCGCTGGCGATGAACATGGAGACCCGGCGCGAGGCGATCCGTCTGCTCGCCGAGGGCACCACGATCATCGTCTTCCCGGCGGGCGGCGTCGCCACGGCCGCCAGGGTCTTCGAGAAGGCCGACGACCTGCCCTGGAAGCAGTTCACCGCGCGTCTGGTGCAGACCGGCAGGGCTTCGGTGCTGCCGATCCACTTCTCCGGCCAGAACGGCCCGCTGTTCCACCTCGTCTCCAAATGGTCGCAGACCCTGCGCTACGGCCTCCTGATCGGCGCCTTCCGCAGGCTCTACGGCCGGGCGATCCGCCTCACCGTCGGCTCCGTGATCCCGTTCGAGGAACTGTCGGCGATCGGCGACCGCAAGCTCCTCACCGAGCGGCTGCGCGACGCCGTATTCGCGCTCGCAGCCGTCCAGCCGCGCCGGGCGTCGACGCCGGGACTGCTGGCTGCATGAGATCGAGTCTGTGGCTCGTTGACGTCCACGCTCGACCTCGTGCCGGAGGGCCCTTGAAGCAATAGAGCCCGTGGCGGTCCTGCGGATGGTCCGGCGCTGGGTACGCAGTCCATACGATGCAGCCGGCCTTCACCCGCCTCGCAGGGCGCTCGCCGGCGACTGGCGATAGGCGAGCGCTGCCGGGATCACGGCGATGAGTCCGGTCAGCACGAAGAGCACGACGAGCGACGAGGCGTCGGACGCCAAGAAGGTGACGGGCAGGCTGATGCCGCTGGAGGCGGTGAAGACCCCGGAGGCGACGCGTGCGCCGGCATAGCCGAGGCCGAAGCCGACGACGACGCCGAGCCCGATGATGGCGAAGGCCTCCACCCAGACGATGCCGAACACCGCCCGGCGCGGGGCTCCGAACGCTCGCAGCGCACCGATTTGCCGGCGCCGCTGCATCACATGCACCATCACCACCAGGAGGATTGCCGCCGCCACAAGGCCCTGCGCCCCGGCGGCGACCCAGGACAGGATGCGGCGCACGTCGCCGAGCGTGCCGTAAAGCCGCGTCAGGACCTCGCCGGGAAAGACGGCGAGCGTGCGGTCGCCACGGTAGGCCTGCCGCAGCTTGTAGGCATCGGCAAAGCTCTGCGGCTTGACCAGGATCGCCGGCAGGCCCGGCGCGTGCGGATCGGTCACGGCGGCTTCGTCGATCGGCGCCCGCAGGTCGGCGGGCGCGTCGTCGTGATCATCGTCGTCCTGCGCGTGAGGAGCCGAGCCCTCGCCGAAACCGCGTTCCGCAGGCTGGTCGGCTGCCGCGGCATTGAGAGCCGGCGCGCCGGTGTCCGCTCCCGCAGAGGCATCCGCTTCGTTCTCGTGCTCGTCGTCGTCGTGATGATGGTGGTGTGCCATCCAGACCGCCTGGATCGGCACCAGCACCGCGCGATCCCAAGGCGTGCCGGTCGGCGCCATGCGCCCGACGACCCTGTAGGTGATGCCGGTGTGGACCTCGCCCTGGCTACCCACGGTGCCGTGCATGGGATGAAAGCTGTCACCGATCTGCCGCGCGTCGAGCGCGCCGACGACCGCCTCGCCGAGGCTCGCGAAGCCGCGACCCTCGGTGACACCGCCGAGCCCCTTCAGGAGGGCTTCGGTCGTGCCTACGATCGGGTCGCCGTCGACGAAGTCGCCGAAACCAATCGGCGCCGCCCAGGCGACGCGCGGGTCCTGCGACAGGTCGGCGAAGACCGCGCCCGGCATCAGCGGCAGCGGCGCGGCCTGCAGGAACACCGAGGACAGGACGAGCTGCGTGTCGCTGCCCGGCGCGCCGACCACGAGATCGAAGGCCTCGGCGGCCCGCGCGCTGCCGAGCCGGAGCGCGCGCTCCTGCAGCGTCACCGCGACGCCCAGCGCCGTCGCCAGCGCCACGATGAGGACGATCACGGCGACCCCGATCCAGTGGCGCTTCAGATCCGCGGCGATGAACTGGAACATGGCGGGCCTTTCAGTGCAGCAGCCGACCGCCGTCGAGCCGCAGCACGCGCCCGAGCCGCCCGACGAAGCGCGGGTCGTGGCTCGCGACGATCAGCGTCGCACCGGCCTCCGACACGAGCTCGATCAGGAGGTCGGCGACCGCCGTTCCGGCCTCGGCGTCGAGGCTCGCCGTCGGTTCGTCCGCAACGATGACGCCAGGCCGGGCGACCAGGGCACGAGCGACCGCGACCCGTTGCATCTGGCCGCGCGACATCGTCTCCACCGGCTGCCCGTGTCGCAGGATGCCGACGCGGGTGAGAAGCCGTCGCGCCTCTTCGGTCAGGGCCGGCAACCGCCGAAGCCGGGCGAGACGCTGCGGCAGCAGCACGTTGTCGATCGCCGACAGCCCCGGGAACAGATGAAAGTCCTGCATCACGAGGCCGACATTGGCCGCCCGCCAACGGTCGCGCCGGCTTTCGGACAAGGCCTCGAGGTCGGTGCCCCGCCAGGCGACATGGCCCGAGCTTGCGGGTTCGAGGCCGGTGACGACGTTGATGAAGGTCGTCTTGCCTGAGCCTGACGGGCCGGTCAGGGCGACCTGGCTGCCGGCCGGCAGAGCCAGCTCGGAAATGGCGAGCACCGGCTGATCGAGGCCGGGGAAGCGGACCTCGAGATCGCGGATCGCAAGGTCGAGCATGCTCAGGCCGCGCCGAAGGACGCGTCGACGATGCGCAACCGGCTGAGGAAGCCGGTTTCAGGATCGCGCCAGGATCCGACCTCAAGTCGTCCCTCGACCTCGATCAGGGCGTTTGCCTGCTCGAAGGTCCTGGCGTCGTCGAGATAGATGACCACGATGTTGTCCGGCCAGTCTGCGTCGGTCGAGCAGAACGGGCAGAGCGCCATCGGGATCTCGGTGAGGACGAAGAAGTTCGACTCGGCCTTCAGCGGCGGGGCCATGAACCCCTTCATCGCCACCGGCTGGCCGTCGAGGCCCTTGACCTTGTCGGAGAAGGTGAGGCCGAGGACGCTGATCTTGCCGTAGAGCTCGTCGAACGTGAGCGAGGTTTCGGCGTGGGCGCGGCGCACCGGCATCAGCGTCAGGCCGACGAGCCCAGCAAGACCACCTTGCAGGAGACGGCGGCGCGAGACGGCGTTGGTCAGCATGTCATCGACCTCTTCAAGCGGTTCGGCCCCGGATGCAGAGAGCACCCGGAGCCGCGATTTCAGGCAAAGAGCCTCAAATCAGTTCGTCGCCGGAGCCAGGGCGAAGACATCCGCGAGCACCTTGTAGACATCGCTCTGCTCCATGTAGCCCTTGAACTCTTCCGAGCCCGGACCGGTCGCCTGCAGCACCACGTCGTCGACTGCGTGGACGGCGCTGTCGGCCGACTTCGGCAGGTTGCCGGTGCGAAGCACCGCGCCGGGAACGTCCTTGTACTGCTCGTTGGCGACGTAGGTGCCGTCGGCGCCCTTCACCGCCGGCTCGAACGGGCCATCCATCTTCGGACGGAAGGTCTCGTAGTAGTCCGGGTAGTTGTTGGCGAACATCGCCAGCCGGCGGGTCACGTCGACGCGGTCCGGATAGCCGTCGCCGTCCTTGTCCTCGTAGTTCGGGAAGCCGGCCTCCGCATAGGTGCCGACCTTCTCGCGCATCTCCTCGCCCGGCTTCTCGTCGTCGACGGTGCCGATCAGCGAGACGCCGTGGGTGTGATCGCCGGTGACGACGATCAAGGTGTCCGGATGGGTCTTGGCGAAGTCCATGCCGAGGCCGACCGCCTTGTCGAACTCGATGGTCTCGAACTCCGCGCGATCCCAGTCCATCGGATGGGACATCTTGTCGATCGACGCGCCCTCGACCATGAGGAAGAAGCCATCCTCGTCCTTGGACAGCTGGTCGAGCGCGACCTGGGTCATCTGCACCAGACCCGGCTGGTTCGGGAACTTGTCGACCGTGCCCTTGTGCAGGAAGTCCCGGTCGAGCGTCACGTCCATGTTGCCAGTGTGGAACAGGCCGAGGATCTTGCCGCTGTTGGTGCCGTTGGCCTGCTCCAGTTCGCTCTTGTCGGTCGCCAGCGTGTAGCCGGCGTCCCTGAACATCTGGATGTAGTCCTTGTCGTCCTTGCGCTTGGAGCCGTTGGTCGCCTGCGGCAGGAAGTAGGCCGAGCCGCCGCCGAGCAGGATCTCCGGCTTGACGTCGTAGAACATGCCGACGATGTCGGCCTTGTCGCCGCGCAGGCGGGTGTGGGACACGACGGCCGCCGGGGTTGCGTCCTCGAGCTCGGCGGTGGAGACGACACCGACCGACTTGCCGCCGGTGCGGCGCAGGGCCTCGCCGATGGTCTCGACCTTCGGATCGTCCTGGCTCGGCTTGGTGCGGTCGGCATAGACGCCGAGAGCGTTCACCGCCGACTTGTGGCCGGTCATGTAGGCCGACATCGTGTTGGCGCTGTCGGTGGCGATGGCGCCCGTCGACGAGGTGCCGATGAAGGCCATGTGGTCGAGGTCGTCCATGTTCAGACGGCCGTTCGCCTTGCCCTCGGTCATGCCCTTCGACATGATGCGGGCGGCGGTGCGGTGCGCGACGGAGAGGCCGTCACCGAGGAAGAAGATGATGTTCTTCGCCTTAGGAGCCGCCGGGGTGCCGTAGACGTTCCAGGTGACGCTCTTGGTCTCGCCGCCGGCCTTGGCCTGCACGGTGTAGGAGCCCGGGGTGGCGATGCTCGCGCCGCGGATCAGCACCGCAGAGGCTTCGACGCCGTCCTTCAGGCCCTCTTCCTTCTCGACGAACTCGACGTCTTGGCCGAGCACGTCCTCGGCCGGCTTGCCATTGACGGTCACGGTGACCTCGTCCGGCTTCACGACCGCGTCGAACTCGACCTTCATGTCGAATGGAGACCGGGCGAGGATGGTGGCGCGATCGAGCGGATAGACGGTCGTCGCTGAGGCCGCCGAGACGCAACAGGTCGTGGCGGTGAGAAGGGCGAGAAGGCCGCGCATTGAAAGGTCTCCAAGACTGATGGCGGCCCTCCGTTACCGGCTCTGCATGTCACTCGGATGACGGCGGTCCCGACCCGTTCTTGAAGCTGGAGTGTGGGCTGCGACGACCGATGACCTCTGTGTGCGATCCCGCAGAACCAGCGGGACCGACCCTCCGCAGGGCGAAGCTCCGTACTCGTGTCGCGATTGTGCGAAAGGTTCCGCGTCACCGGGGAACCTTCCTGTGAACCCGCCGTTGATCAGACTCGACTCACTGGACCAGGTGACTGATGCGGATCCTGATCGTGGAGGATGATGCGCTGACGCGCATGACCGCAGCGATGCTTCTGGAGGAGGCAGGCTACGCGGTCGACGAGGTGGGCGATGCGGAGGATGCGCTCACCGCCCTGGAACGGCAGCCGAACGTCTTTACGCATGTCTTCACGGACGTGTCGTTGCCTGGAACGATGGACGGCCTTTCTCTCGCCCGCACGGTGCAGGATCGGTGGCCGGACATCCAGGTGGTCATCACCTCCGGTCATCCGGCCACGAGAGCGGCAGATGCGCTGCCGCATTGCGTGCGCTATCTGCCGAAGCCGTGGACGAGCATCGACGTTCTCAACGTCGTCATCTGATCTTCCGAGCAGGCTTACGCCGAGGCCGCGCGGCCGGCATCGTCCTCATCGTCGTCGACGACGTCCGCGTGTGGCCGATCGGTGCCACCGGCGAGTTCCTCATGCCAGAAGCCGGTCGAATCCTGGTAGCGGATTGCTGCCGTTTCGCCGGCAACCGCCTGACGCTCCGAGGCGTCCTTTGCCGCCCGCAGGGCCGCCTCGTGGCTGGTGAAGGTCTCCGAATACACGTCGTTGACCTTGTAGGCCCAGCCGCCGTCGTGCTGGACGATGTGATAGTGGACATCAACCACGTCGCTACCCCTGTCTGAAACTGCCGCCGGATCCGTGCCGGCCGGTGCAGCCTCAACGCCGAGGGGTGTCAGCCGTTCCGCGGCGCTCATTCGATCAGTCGAGCGGGCGCACGTAGATCGGCAGGCGTGACGGCACGCGCGTGCAGCCGTGCAGCAGGCAGGCCTCGTCCACCGGCCGCGGCTCGGCCCAGGCGTATTCGATGCCGAGCTGCTGCGCGATGCTCAGGGGATGCCGATTGTCGCCGAGGGTCTCTGCGGTGACGCAGTCGATCGCGACCGTGGTGCCGAAACTCGCCATGTGAACATCCTGTCTTACAGTCAGGCCTTCAGCATCGCAGCCGGGGCTTGCCGGAGCGTCAACGCCGTCAGCAATTGCGTGGCAGGGTCAATGCGCCCCACATTCGGTCGCTAAACTTCGAACGATCCGCGCGGCTCGAAGGGCAGCGCCTCAAGCGACGGCGGCGTCGTCTTCCATGTCGAGCATGAACCGGATTTCGTCCGTGCTGAAGCCGCCTTCGCGGGCGATCTCGACGAACGTGCGGTCGATGGTCGTCTTCGGCTGCTGCACGCCGGCCTCGCCACCGTCACCGGCCGGGACCTCGGCGTCGGGATGTCTGCACATGGGTCATCCTCCCGCTCATGCGTCTGAAGGGGATCGTGCAGGATCCCTGCCCAATCGCCAGCCTTAGGAGCTTAGGCTTGCGCGGGCCTGACCGCCAGCGGGATCGACCCTCGCCGCGATCGGCCGCCGCGCCAGTCCCGCCGATGCGTCAGGCGAGGGCAGTCCCGCGCGTCTCGGTATCGACCAGCGCGACGGCGCCCGCGCCGATCAGGAGGAGCACCGCGAAAACGGTGAGCGCCGTGCCGAAGCCGGCCGCGACCACCGGCGCCATCACCGTCGGCGCTGCAAGGCCGCCGAGGCGCGCCATCGCGCCTGCAAACCCCATGCCGCTGGCGCGCAGCCGGGTCGGGAACAGCTCCGGCGTGAAGGCATAGAGGGCGCCCCAGGTCCCGAGCAGCGCGAAGCTCATCAGGATCATCGCGCCCGCGACCAGAACGGCCGACGTGGCGAGCGCATAGAGCGAGCAGCTGGCCGCGCTGACGAGAAGGAAGCCGATCAGCGTCGGCTTGCGGCCCCAGCGCTCAACGCCATAGGCAGCCAGCGCGTAGCCCGGGAGCTGCGCGAGCGCGATCACCACGAGGAAGAGGTGGCCCCGCACGAAGCCGAAGCCCTGGCCGGCGAGCTGTGCCGGCAGCCAGGCGAAGACCCCGTAATAGGAGATCGACACGAGCAGCCAGGCGGTGAACATCGCCAGGCTGCGCCGCATGAGGCTGCCGGCGAAGAGCTCGGACAGCCGGGTGCGCGTCGCCGGGGCGGCGGTCAGCGGCGCCACCGGATTGACCCCTCCGTTCATCGCCGCAACGCGCTCCAGCGTCGCCCGCGCCTCCGGCTCGCGGCCGCTGCGCAGAAGGTAGAGCGGCGACTCGGGCACCCAGAACCGCAGAACGATGCCGATCGCCGCGGGCAGGCCGGTCAGAAAGAAGATGACGCGCCAGGCCTCCGGCACCCCGTTCGACTGCACCGCCCAGGCGATCAGCGCCACCGCGACGGTCCCGACCGCCCAGAAGCCCTCGAGGATCACCAGCCACCGCCCGCGCTTCTCCGGCGTCAGGAACTCCGCCATCATCGCGTAGTCGACCGGCAGCGTGCCGCCGACGCCGATGCCGGTCAGCAGGCGCAGCGCCAGCAGCCACTCGAAGCCCGGCGCGAAAGCCGACAGGACTCCGAAGACCGCATCGATGAGGACGGTGACGATGAGGACCCTGCGCCGCCCGAGACGATCCGCCAGCCGGCCGAACAGCGCGGCGCCGACCAACATTCCGAGGAAGAAGGCGGTGCCCGTCTGCAGCGCCTGCGGCACTGTGAGCCCGAAGCTGCCGGCGATCGAGGGCGCGGTGAGGCCGATCGCCAGCACCTGCATGGCATCCGCCGCCCAGACGAGGCCGAAAATGCCGAGCAGGCGCCGCTGGAATCGGCCGACGCCCGCCCCTGCCAGGGCGGCCTCGAACGGGATTGTCTGCATGGCGGAGCGCTCCTTCCGGCGGGCGCGGCGGACGATGGCGCCGGTTCGCTCGCGCTTGGGAGGAGTAGCCGTTCGTTAGCCGTATTGCAAAAGCGACGGCAGCAACGGCCCACTCACGCGGGTGCGAGCGAAGCGTCGCGCAACAAGGCGCTGATCTGCTGGGTCTGATAAGGCTTGCGCGCCAGCATCACGTCGGCCGGCAGCTGGTCCGGCCGGGTCAGGCCGCCGCAGACGAGGATCAGCCGCACCGGGGGCCAGCGGTCGCGCACGAATCGTGCGAGAGCCAGCCCATCCATCGTGCCAGACGCCTCGCTGTCCAGCAGGACGATGCCGATTTCCGGGTGCGCCGTCAGCGTCGCGAGCGCCTCGTCGGCATCGGCAGCCTCATGGGCAGTCAGGCCGACGTCGCGCACGGTGTCGGCCGCTTCCATGCGGACAAGAATATCAGCCTCGACGATCAGCACGGCTGTGCATGCGATTGAGGCCGACATCATCACCCTTTGCATTTTCCTGCTCTAGGATGGCGAAACTAAACCGCCGGCATTTGGTTTCAAGCGTTGCGTGCAGCGTCCGGCCAAGGTGCCTCCAGCTTCAGGCAAACTCCGCCCGTGTCGTAGCTGAAGACGGCCTGCCCATCGAAGTAGCCGCCGAGCGTGCGCTCGATCATCCGCGTTCCGAATCCGAACGTCGATGGGGCGGTGACAGGCGGCCCGCCGCTTTCCTGCCACTTGAAATGAAAGCGCGCCTCCTCGCTTCGGCCGTCGACCCGCCAGATCACGTCGACGCGGCCGCTCTCCTCCCGCAGGGCGCCGTACTTGGCCGCGTTGGTCGCCAGTTCGTGCAGGGCGAGCGACAGCGCCAGCGTGTGCCGGGCACCCAGCGCCAGCTCCGGACCGTCGATCCGGAACCGGCCGGATCCGAGACCGTGCGGCGCGAGTGCGCCCTCGACGACGGTGTGGATCGGCGCACCGCGCCAGTTGTGATGCACCAGACTGTCGTAGACATCGGCCAAGGCGGCGAGGCGCGCCTCGAAGGCCGTGCGCGCCGAGGCGACGTCGCTTGCCTGCCGGAAGGTCTGCGAGGCGATCGCCTGCACCATCGCGAGCGTGTTCTTCACCCGGTGCTGCAGCTCGTGCGTGACGAGGCGCAGATCGTCTTCGGCGCGCTTGCGGCCGGTGACGTCGATGGCGAGGATGAAGAAGCCTTCGGCCCGCCCGTCGGGACGCCGCCGCGGGATGTAATGCGTCTCCAGCACCTGTTTGCGGCCGCGCCACGGGTCGGTCTGGGCGGCATCGAAGACGACGGCCTCGCCGGCGAAGGCCTTGGCGAAATGCTCCAGCCGCGCCTCGTACAGCGCCTCGCCGATCACCTCGCGCATGTGGCGTCCCACCATGGCCTCGGCCTTGAGGCCGTACCAGACCTCGTAGTTCTCGTTGACGTATTCATAGATGCCATTGGCGTCGACCCGCGCGATGAACACCGGCAGCGCGTTGGTGATCGCCCGCATCTCCTCCTCGTTGCGGCGCAGCCGATCCTGCGTCAGCAGCCGGTCGGTGACGTCCTGCAGCACGCCGACGACGCGCACCGGACGGCCGTCCGCATCGAGGAACACCTCCCCCCGCGCCTGCAGCCCGCTGATCGCGCCGTCCGGCCTGACATAACGCAGCTCGTGCTCGAAGAACCGCTCGCCCCGTCGCAGCGCCGCCCGCACGGTCTCGCTGAGGCGCTCGCTCTCCCCCGGCAGATAGCCGGCCCGGATCTCGTCCAGGTCCGGACGATGGTCGGCCGGGAAGCCGAGCAGGAGTGCGAGCTCGGGTGACGGCGACAACTGCCGGGCCAAGATGTCGTATTCCCACACGACCATGCGCCCGGCGCGCAGCGACGCGCGCAGGCGCTGCTCATTTTCCTCCAGCACCTGCGAAGACGTTTCGAGGCTCTGCTCCACGAAGTGCTGCAGCGTCAGGTCGCGCAGGACGATGATCAGCCCGGTTCGGCTCGACGCCCGATCCTGCTGCATGACCTGCGACCCGCTGGCCCAGAAGCGCGTGCCGTTGCGCCGCACGAACCAGCGGTCCATCGCGGCGCGCCCACTCACGATCGCCCGCTGGCGCTCGTGCTCGCACTGGCCAGTCGCCCGATCCTCCGGCGCCGAAAGAGTGTCGGCGGAGCGACCGAGCATCTCGGTTGCGTCCCACCCAAAGATCAGGCGCGCGCCTTCGCTCCACAGCGTGATGTCGCCCGCGAGATCCGTGGCGATGATCGCGTAGTCGGTGGCGCTGTCCAGGACGCTGCGGTAATCGTCCGCCGCAGCGGGCGCCTGGCTCTGCTCAGGCGAATCCAAGGCTGGAGCGCGCAATCGTGCTTCGGCCAGCTCAAGGCAATCGCGCAGACGCGCGTTCTCCGCCAGCACCTCCTGAAGCCGGTCCTCGATGCTCGTCATGCCACACCCCTCGCCGGTATAGCTATGGCGGCTCGGGCGCGGTCGGGCAACCGGCTTCATGAGTTCAGTCGATCCCCATCCACACGACGCGACTTGCTCCGATGCGCCGGGCGTGCGCAGTGTCGGCACCATGTCGAACGGGAGGTCGCCTTGCCCATGCTTTCCGCCGCCGAAGCGCGTGCTCTGATGCTGGACTTCGGCCGCGTCGCGCTCGCTGCCGCCCATCCTGCGGGACGCTTCGCGGGCCGACTCCCGAAGCCGCCACGCGGGCGCACCATCGTCGTCGGCGCGGGCAAGGCGGCGGCCTCGATGGCGGCGGCCTTCGAGGATGCATGGCAGGCGCCCGTCGAAGGCCTGGTCGTCACCCGCTATGGCCATGCCTGTCCCACGCGAGCGATCGAGGTGGTGGAGGCGGCGCATCCCGTGCCGGACGCAGCGGGGCGGCAGGCTGCAGCGCGGATCATGGACCTCGTCGGCTCGGCCGGACCGGAGGATCTCGTCGTCGCCCTTATCTCCGGCGGCGCCTCGGCCCTCCTCACAGCGCCGGCGGCCGGCATCGACTTTGCCGAAAAGCAGGCGCTCACCGGCGCGCTGCTGCGCTCGGGTGCCGACATCCGGGCGATGAACTGCGTTCGCCGCGCACTCTCGGGGATCAAGGGCGGGCGTCTCGCGGCCCTGTCGCGGGCCCCGGTCGTCACCTTTCTCATCTCGGACGTGCCCGGCGACGATCCCGTCGCCATCGGCTCGGGGCCGACGGTGCCGGCGCCCGACGGACCGGACGAGGCGCTCGCCGTCCTCGACGCCTATGGCATCGCGATCACCGACGCGATGAAAGCGGCGATACGGGCCAATCCGCCGCCGCGTTTCAAAGCCGGGCCGCTGCACATGCTGGCGTCCGGTCGCACGGTCCTCGATGCCGTGGGTTCGGCCGCGCGGGAACAGGGCCTGCAGGTGCTCGATCTCGGCGACCACATCGAGGGCGAGGCCCGCGAGGTCGCCAAGGTGATGGCCGGCGTCGCCCGCTCCATTCGTGCCGCCGCCCGCCCGCTCGCGCCGCCGGCGCTGATCCTCTCCGGTGGCGAGACCAGCGTCACGGTCCGCGGCGACGGGCGCGGCGGACGCAACGCCGAGTTCCTCCTCGCGCTCGCGCTCGCGCTCGGCCCCGAGGGTGCGCACGCCTTCGCGCTCGACACCGACGGCATCGACGGCATGGAGGACAATGCAGGGGCGGTGATCGACCCGGACACGCTCGTCCGCGCCCGTGCCGCCGGCCTCGATCCTGCGGCTCGGCTGGCGGCCAACGACGCCTACAGCGTCTTCGCGGCCCTCGGCGACCTCGTCGTCACCGGCCCGACGCTCACCAACGTCAACGACGTACGCGCCATCCTCGTTCTCTGATCAACCGTCAGAAGCGGTACCAGACCGCGGCGACGAGGCCGCGCTCGCGCAAGGCATCGGTGCCCGCGACCGTCGCGACCCCGCCGAGTTGCAGGGAGATCCGGCTGTCGAGGTCGTAGACGGCGCTCACCTGCAGCTTCTCGTAGCTATAGGCCGACTCGGACGCGTCGGTCACGGCGAAGGTGCCGAAGCCTTGCGCGAGGAGAAGGAGGTCCGGCCGCGGACGGACGCCGAAGGTGAGATCGCTGCGGAGCTCGTCCGGCTGCGCGCCACCGCGCAGGCGATAGGCGAGTTGCAGATCGACGAAGCCCGGCCATCCGCCGACGGCGAACGCGCGTCCGTAGAGCCCCCGCAGATCGAGTTCGCCGTCGGCGCTGCCGGAGAGAGCCGGGCTGCCGCCGGCATCGTCCGCAGTCATTCTGGCCGTGACCTCTGCCGACAGGACGGTCGCCCCGTCGTGCCAGACGCGGACACGGGCACCGAAGTCGGTATAGCCAAGGCCTGAAGCCGTCTGCGCGACCGGATCGCCCTCGTCGACCTGGCGATACTCGCCCCGGCCGATCGCGGTGAAGCCGTCGAACACGCCGTATTCGGCATAGGCAGAAAGTTCACGCTTGCGATAGCGTGCGCGCTTCTCGGCCACGCCTGCGGCGTCGAACCCGCTCGTCGCCTGGCTCGCCAGCAGGCCGACGATGACCTGACCCCGGCCGACCGGCAGGGTCCATGCTCCGGCGACCGCAGGCCCGGCCTCGGCAGCCGCCGCCGTCAGCAGGAGGGCCGCGAGACAGTTCCGCAGGGTTCGCCGCCCGCATGGCGGCACGACGTCGGAAAGCGGCGATATCCGCCGCGCGGCGGACGGGACGCAGAACAGGCCGGACACGCGCGCAACCTCACTTGCGACGGGCCCCCGGATGCAACACCGCGGCATGGGAAGATGCAACCGGAATCGTCACGATCCGTCCTGAGGGTTGCATCCTGCCTCTGATCTCAGACGCGAATCCGTCCAAGCACGGCAAGACGGCCGTCCGGCTCCAGCCGCACCACGATCATCTCCCCGGAGCGCGGATAGACCCCCGTCAGCGCGGTGATGTTCACCTGATGCGTCACCAGGGCCACCTTCGCACCCTTCGGAAGCGCACGCAGACGCTCGATCAGACGCTCGCTCTGCGCCTGCCGCGCACGGCGATCGGAGAAGAACGAATTGAGCGCCGGCTCCTCCTCGACGGGGGCCACCGCCATCAGCTCGGCGGTCTCACGCGTCCGGCACCACTGGCTGGTCAGCACCCGATCGATCGTCACCGCGTTCGTCCTCAGGGCCTGGCCCATCGCCTCGGCCTGCCGTCGGCCCCGGCGGCTGAGGTTGCGCTGCGTTCCGCAGTCGTCGAGCCGGAAGCCAGCCGGATCGCCGGTGCCGGGGGCTTCGGCGTGCCGGATCAGGACTGCCGTGTCCGGTTCGCGCAACGCATCCCAGCCCGCCTGGTCGGCCCGGGCGGCATCTGGCAGCACTGCGGCGGCGACTGCGATCAGCAGCAGGATCAGCAGGCCTCGCATGGTCGTCCCTCCCTCGCACGGACCCGTTTCAGTCTCGGGCGGTGCCTCGGCGCCTCGTGTTCCCCATCGCCGCGGCTTGGTCTAAAAGCGCCCAGCGCGACAGTTCGATCGAGGACCTTATGGCCGACCAGCATAACACCGCCGAACAACAGGCGAGCCTTCTGGCCGAGGCCCTGCCCTTCATGCAGGCCTACGAGAACAAGACAGTGGTGGTCAAATATGGCGGCCACGCCATGGGCAATCCCGAACTCGGCCGCGCCTTCGCCCGCGACATCGCGCTGCTCAAGCAGTCCGGGATCAACCCGATCGTCGTGCATGGCGGCGGCCCGCAGATCGGGCGGATGCTGAGCAGCATGGGCATCGAATCGCGCTTCGAGGGCGGCCTCAGGGTCACCGACCAGCGCACCGTCGAGATCGTCGAAATGGTCCTCGCCGGCTCGATCAACAAGGAGATCGTGGCGCTGATCAATGCCGAGGGAGAGTGGGCGATCGGACTGTGCGGCAAGGACGGCAACATGGTCTTCGCCGAGAAGGCGAAGAAGACGGTGATCGACCCGGACTCCAACATCGAGAAGGTGCTGGATCTCGGCTTCGTCGGGGAGCCGGTGGAGGTCGATCGCACGCTGCTCGATCTCCTCGCCCGCTCCGAGATGATCCCGGTGATCGCGCCTGTGGCGCCCGGCCGTGACGGCCACACCTACAACATCAACGCCGACACCTTCGCCGGTGCGATCGCCGGCGCGCTCAGTGCCTCGCGCCTCCTGTTCCTGACCGACGTGCCGGGCGTGCTCGACAAGTCCGGTCAGCTGATCAAGGAGCTGTCCGTCGCCGAAGCCCGCGCCCTGATCAAGGATGGCACCATATCCGGCGGCATGATCCCGAAGGTCGAAACCTGCATCGAGGCACTGGAGCGCGGCGTCGAGGGCGTCGTGATCCTCAACGGCAAGACGGAGCACGCGGTGCTGCTCGAACTCCTGACCGAGCACGGCGCCGGCACGCTGATCGTGCGCTGAGGACGCACCGGTCGGCCGCCCGCTCGCGGGCTGCGTCCCTCCGCGGCGCGAAGCGATCGCCTCGCGTCTGACGCCCCCTCAGGGCCGTCAAACGAGCTCTTCGGCGCCCAGTGCGTCGCGCCAGGCGGCGCGCCGCTCCTTCAGGCGGCGGCGGCGCACGTAGGCCGGATCCTCGTCCGCAAAGATCTCAAGAATTTCGAGCCCGAACGTGGCCTCGCCGTCGCTGGCGTGCCATGCCGCCTGCAGCGACGCGCACGGATGTCCGTTCAGACGGAGCATGAAGGCGATGCGGTTCCACACGGCATCGAGATCGGGGCTCGCGCCCACCCAGCACCGGTCCGATCCGGTGTGACGAACGACGTAAACGCCAGCAGGCGCCTCGCGCCTCTTGTAGGCCGCAACGGCCAGCCGTTTCTCTTCAGGGGTCACCGCAGGTCGCTCCAATGGATCGCGCCCATTTATACCCGGGTGATATTGCCTACGCAATTCCATCCGGGTAAAAAGCATCGAACGGTGCGAGGGCTGACATGGGCAAAGGGCGAAATCCGGCGGACAGCGACCTTACCGCCTTCCTCGACGGCCACGTGGTCGCCCGAGGTCCGGCGGGCGCGATCGTGACGGCGCTGCGCGAGGTCGCGGTCGATCACGGCCGCGTTCTCGTTTTCGACGGTACGGGCCGGGCGGTCGACGTCGATCTTCGGGAAACGCCGGCAGAGCCGGATGAGGGGGACGACGCGCAGGGCCGCGGCCGCGGTCGGCCGAAGCTCGGCGTGATCGCCCGCGAAGTGACGCTGCTTCCCCGCCACTGGGACTGGCTGGCAGAGCAGCGCGGCGGCGCCTCGGCTGTTCTGCGCCGGCTGATCGACGAAGCCCGCCATCGCGAGGCCCTCACCGGTCGAACGCGGGCGGCGCAGGACGCGGCTTACTGGTTCATGGCGGCGATCGCCGGCGACGAGCCAGGATTCGAGGAGGCGTCGCGGGCGCTCTATGCCGGGGATCGGCCGGGCTTCGAAGCGCGGGTCGCCGGCTGGCCGGCGGACGTGCGCGATCACGCGATGCGGCTCGCCGGCCCGGGCTGGAGCGAAGGCTGACGGCGCCGGGGCCGGCGGCAGCTTGCGCGGCGTTCGCCGGTGGACCTCGACCGGAGGCCGTGTCACCTTCTCACAAGGGAACCACGCTAGCCTCGCGGAACGTTTCCTTCTTCCTGCGCCAGCGCGAGAGCCAGCCCGTCATGACCGTGTCCGCCTCCATCCTACAGACCGCCGACGCGACGGCCGAGGGTTTCGCACACGTGCGCGACTGGGTCTTCGATCTCGACAACACGCTCTACCCACGCCACTCCAACCTGTTCTCCCAGATCGACGAGCGGATGACGCTGTTCGTCAGCCAATTCCTGCAGCTCGACGCGGAGGAGGCGCGCGCGCTGCAAAAGCGCCTCTACCGCGAGCACGGCACGACGCTGCGGGGCCTGATGCGCGAGCACGCCGTCGACCCCGACACGTTCCTGCAGTTCGTGCACGACATCGACTACACCTGGATCGCGCCCGATCTGGCGCTGGGCGAAGAGGTGCGGGCCTTGCCGGGCCGCAAGTTCATCTTCACCAACGGCGACCGGCGGCATGCCGAGCGTGCGGCGCGTCAGCTCGGCATCCTCAACCATTTCGAGGACATCTTCGACATCGTCGCCGCCGACCTCCTGCCGAAGCCGGCAGCCGAAACCTATGACAAGTTCATGGGGCTGCACCGGATCGACGCGTCGCGGGCAGCGATGTTCGAGGACCTCGCCCGCAACCTCGAGGTGCCGAAGCGCCTCGGCATGCGCACCGTCCTTGTCGTCCCGCGCAATCTGGAGACGACCTTCGGCGATGCGTGGGAACACGAGGGTCGCGACGGCGAGCACATCGACTACATCACCGACGACCTCGCCACGTTTCTGCGGCGGGTGCGACCGGCCTGACGCTCAGTCGCCGAGGCGCGAACGATCCGGCCGAGCGAGAGACGCACCCGGATCGGTGTCGCCCGGCATCGGTGCACCGGAGGTCAGCCCAGTGCCGCTCCGGCGGTTGGCCTTCAGCACCTCGTCCATCTGCTCTCCAGGATCGCCGGCTTCGTCGCGGCCCGCCGCCCGACGGTCGGCTTCGCTCGCCGGATCGCTGTCCGTCGCATCCGCGGTTTTCGGCGTGATCGTCTCCGGAACGTCCTTGTCCTGCTGCGCACGGATCATGTCGGCGTTCGGATCGGACATCGGTTCGGCTCCCATTGCGTCGCATCGCGCGCATCCGCGCTTCTGCGGCAACGGTCGCCTGTGGCCGCGGTTCCGGCTCAGAACTTGTAGAAGTCGCGGATCATCGCCCAGCCGTCTTCGGCCGTATCCGCATACTGGATGAGACCGACATCGTCGGGCGCGATGGTCCCCTCCTCGGCCAGGGCCTCGACGTTGATGACCCGCCGCCAAAAGCTCTCGCCGAACAGGATCACCGGGATGCGGGCCATGCGCTTGGTCTGGATCAGGGTCAGTGCCTCGAACAGCTCGTCGAGCGTGCCGAAGCCGCCCGGGAAGATCGCCATCGCCTTCGCCCGCAGCAGGAAGTGCATCTTGCGGATGGCGAAGTAGTGGAACTTGAAGCAGAGCTCGGGCGTCGCGTAGCGGTTCGGCGCCTGCTCGTGCGGGAGCGTGATGTTGAGCGCGATGGACGGTGCGCCGACGTCCGAGGCGCCGCGATTGCCCGCCTCCATAACGCCTGGCCCACCGCCGGTGACGATCACGAACTCCTTGCCGCCGTGGGTCGTCGCGGAGTGCTGCGAGCACAGCCGGGCGAAGCGCCGCGCCTCCTCGTAATAGTGCGAATTGGCCTCAAGGCTGCGCTTCTGTGCCTCGTTGCGCGCCGCCCAGGCCGCCGTGCCCGGCTCGGGA
Source organism: Mangrovibrevibacter kandeliae (assembly GCF_024519155.1). Lineage (GTDB taxonomy): Bacteria > Pseudomonadota > Alphaproteobacteria > Rhizobiales > Rhizobiaceae > Mangrovibrevibacter > Mangrovibrevibacter kandeliae. The sequence goes on from NZ_JANIFJ010000005.1 coordinate 259,375, forward strand.
ATGCGCGCGCCACCGAACAGGACGACCGTGGACTCGATGCCCGCCTCGAGCAGCGCCATCTCCGGCTTCATCCATTCGAGCTGCAGGCGCACGCCGCGCGTCTCGTCCCCCGTCAGGAAGTCGGCATCGTCGTAGGCGAGGCGGTAGGTCGGCGAACGGCTCTGCGGCGTGTCGACCTTCGCGTCGCGTCGGTCCCGGTCGCGGTCGGTGCGCGAGCTCGGAAACGGATCCCAGGACGGCTGCTGCGGCTTCTTGTCGGTCATCGTCGACTTTCACGTCTTCTGAGATCCGGCACGGTGCCGGTTCGGTTGACCCCCGAAGGGCCTTTTACTAGAGCCGAGGAGAGGTTTGAACAGGAGCCAGAGATGACCGACCGCGCCGCGCTTGAACGCATCATCGACGAGGCCTTCGAGGCGCGCGACACGGTCGGCACGTCGACCGGCGGCGACGTCCGCGAAGCGGTCGAGGCCGCACTCGAGCTCCTCGATTCAGGCGAGGCGCGTGTCGCCGAGAAGGGTGCGCACGGGGCCTGGACCGTCAATCAATGGCTGAAGAAGGCCGTGCTCCTGTCCTTCCGCCTCAACGACATGACGCCGATCCCCGGCGGACCCGGCGGCGCGCACTGGTGGGACAAGGTCCCCTCGAAGTTCGAGGGCTGGGGCGAGAACCGCTTCCGCGAGGCGGGCTTCCGTGCGGTGCCCGGCGCGATCGTGCGGCGCTCGGCCCATATCGGGCGGGGCGTCGTGCTGATGCCGTCCTTCGTCAATCTCGGCGCCTCGGTCGGCGAGAACACGATGGTCGACACCTGGGCGACGGTCGGCTCCTGCGCACAGATCGGCAAAAACGTCCACCTCTCCGGCGGCGTCGGCATCGGCGGCGTGCTCGAGCCGCTGCAGGCCGGCCCGGTCATCATCGAGGACAACTGCTTCGTCGGCGCCCGCTCCGAGGTGGTCGAGGGCTGCATCGTGCGCGAAGGCTCGGTGCTCGGCATGGGCGTCTTCATCGGCCAGTCGACCAAGATCGTCGACCGCGCCACCGGCGAGGTGATGTATGGCGAGGTGCCGCCCTATTCGGTGGTGGTGGCGGGCACCCTGCCCGGCAAGCCGCTGCCGTCGGGTGAGCCCGGCCCCAGCCTCTACTGCGCGGTGATCGTCAAGCGCGTCGACGAGCGCACCCGCTCGAAGACCTCGATCAACGAGCTGCTGCGTAGCTGAGCGCCAGCGACGGGACGACCCGGCCGGACTTCGTCGAGAGGCGCGCGGTCTTGCCGACCGGCGCTTCGCCGGGCGCCGCCTGGCGGAAGACGATGTCGGCGATCGGCGTACCGGCGCCGGCGCTGACCGACGCCGGCCGATCGGCGACCATCGGCCCGCTCGCCGGCAGGATCATCTGGGAGATCGCGAGCGCTGCGCCCGGCACCCCGGCGGCGCCGGGTCCCGACGTCAGCGCCACGAGGGCGGGGTTGGCGGGGGCCGGAGCCTTCGCCTGCGGCAGGACGGCGGCAACCGCGCTGCCGGCCGGCGTCGCGGCGGCGCTGGCCACGGTGACGCTGAGCGGCGCACCGTCGGCCGAAGCCACCAGCGTCTCGCCCGGCTGCGGGAAGCCTCGCGGCACCTCCTCGTGCATGTGCACGCGCCGCCGCTCGATCGCCGCCATGTGCTGCTTGACCGCGCCGCAATAGGCCATGGAAGCCGGCGACATGACGGTCGAACGGTGGCCGGCCTTGTACTTCATCGCCGCCTGGCAGACGTCGCCATCGCCTCGTTCCCACGCACCGGCGAGGTACTTCATGCCGTAGCGCAGGTTGGTGTCGGGATCATAGAGCGCCTCCACCGGGCCGCTGAAGCCGAGGCTGCGGGCGGTGCGCGGCTGGATCTGCGACAGGCCGTAGACGCCGACGCCCTTGGCCTTCGGATTGTAGTGGCTCTCGACCCGGACCACCGCATAGGCGAAGTCGGTCGGCAGATGGTTCTCTTCGGCGTAGGTCTCGATCAGCCGGTCGATCTTGGCGTCGCCGCTGATGGTGGTCGGCGTCGCGGCCTGCGCCTCCATCGCGACGTCGGTCGTCGCGAGCGCCTGGGTGCTGTCGAGCGGCTTGGTCTGCGGCACAGGAACGGCGTTTTCGGCGAGCGCCGTCGGGCCGTTGGCGACGCAGGCGCCGAGCATCAACGGCAGGATCGCCGCCGCGATCGCAGGTCTGGACACGCGTCTCGCCTTCGCGCCCATTCGATGCGCGGTTCCCAGACCCGTTCGCATGCACACGTCCCCGTGATCCCCGCCCACCGGTCTCGACTGCGATCCCGGCCGAATTGCGGCGGAGCTTGCGTCGGGCACCATTCGTTAAGCTTGCATGCGCCATACTGTCCGGCAAGGCTTTGCGCTTGGCCGCCCTCGCGCCTTTCGCTAATCACGGTTCATGAGCCGGTTTCCCATCGATCCGACGTCGATCCTGATCGACCTGATCCGCTGCCCCTCGGTCACTCCACGCGAGGCCGGCGCGCTCGACGCGCTCGACGCCGCGCTGGCTCCCCTCGGCTTCACGGTCGAGCGGCCGACCTTCCACGAAGCCGGCGCCGCCGACGTGGAGAACCTGTTCGCAAGGCGCGGCTCGAGCGGCCCGCACCTCGTCTTTGCCGGCCATACGGACGTCGTGCCGCCCGGCGAGGCCGGCGCCTGGCGCTTCCCGCCCTTCGCCGGGGAAATTGCCGACGGCGCGCTCTACGGCCGCGGCGCGGTGGACATGAAGGGCGGCATCGCCTGCTTCGTCGCTGCCGTCGCCCGGATCGTCGACGCGGACGGCGACCTGCCCGGCCAGGTGTCCCTGCTGATCACCGGGGACGAGGAGGGACCGGCGGTCAACGGCACGGTGAAGCTGCTCGACTGGGCCCGCGCCCGCGGCGAGCGCTTCGACGCCTGCGTGGTGGGAGAGCCGACCAATCCCGACGCGATGGGCGACATGATCAAGGTCGGCCGGCGCGGTTCGCTCTCCGCCACGCTGACGGTCGCCGGACGGCAGGGTCACGTCGCCTATCCCCATCTTGCCGACAACCCGGTGCGCGGCCTCGTGACCTTGCTCGACGCCCTCATGGCCGAGCCGCTGGATGCCGGCAGCGAGCGGTTCCAGCCGTCCAACCTCGAAGTGACCACCATCGACGTCGGCAACCCGTCGACCAACGTCATCCCGGCGGAGGCGAAGGCCGGCTTCAACATCCGCTTCAACGACCGCTGGTCGGTGGCGAGCCTGAAGGCCGAGATCGAGCGGCGGCTGGCCGAGGCCGCGCGCGACCTGCGGCTGCGGCCGGGCAAGGACGCGCCGGTCCGCTACGACCTCGTCTGGCGCTCGCCGGCCTCCGACGCCTTCTTCACCAGCGACGCGCCGCTGACGCAGACCCTCTCGGACGCCATTGAGGCCGTGACCGGCCGACGCCCGGCGCTGTCGACCTCCGGCGGCACCTCCGACGCGCGCTTCATCAAGGACCACTGCCCGGTGGTGGAGTTCGGCCTCGTTGGCCAGACCATGCACATGGTCGACGAATGCGTCGCCCTCGCCGACCTCGAAAGCCTCACCCGCATCTACGAGACCTTCATCCGCGGCTGGTTCCGCGCGCGAGCGTAAGCCGATGCCGGGCCTTGCCGAGATCCTCCGCCAGTTCCAGGGTGCGGCGCTCCTGATGCGCGGCAAGGAAGAGGGGCTGAAGCTCCTCGACCTGTCGGCCGACGGCTTCTGGACGTCGTTCTTCGCGATCGTCGTGGCGCTGCCGCCGATGATCCTGTCCTGGATCGAGTTCCAGTGGATCGAGGCGCCGGGCTCACCCGACCTCTCGCCCGATCCGGTGGACGCCTATGCCGCCCACGCCATCGCCGACCTGATCGCCTGGATCCTGCCGGTCGCCATCCTGATGCTGCTCGCCCGGCGCATGGGCATGTCGCGCAAGATCGGGCCGCTTGTGGTCGCCTCCAACTGGGGCGGCGCGCTGCTCGCCTGGATCTTCTCGCCCTACTGGGTGCTGCTGATCCTCGCCGGGCGCGGTCCGGCGACCAGCCTGCTCGGCCTCCTCGCCACCATCGCCTCGATCATCCTCACGGTGCGGCTCGTCTCGCTGTCGATCGGCCGCGACCTTCCCATCGCCGTCGCCGTCGTCGCGCTGATGGTGATCGCCTCACTCGTCAGCTACGGCCTCGTCATGGACGTCACCGGCGTCCCCCTCATCTGAGACGTTCCCCGCATCGGATGTGAAGCGCCGGAGCTTCGCGCCCGGTCGATACTCGACTTCCGTCAGATAGAGCCCGTCCGGCGGCGCCACCGGACCGCAGCGTTTGCGATCCCGCGCACCGAGCGCCGCCACGAGATCCTCGTCCGTCCAGCGCCCCTCGCCGATCAGCTTCAGCGAGCCAGCGAAGGAGCGAATCTGGTTGTGCAGGAAGGACTGCGCGGAGGCGCGGATGTGCACCTCGTCGCCGGCGGCCAAGACGTCGAGGCGCTCCAGCGTGCGCACCGGGTTCTTCGCCTGGCAGTGGGTCGAGCGGAAGGTGGTGAAGTCGTGGGTGCCGAGGAGCCGCTTGGCGGCCCGGTCCATCGCCGCGACGTCGAGCGGCTTCCACACCCACCAGACCTGGCCGCGCAGCAGCGCGGCGGGCGGGCGCCGGTTGAGGATGCGGTAGAGATAGTGCCGCTGGAAGGCCGTGAAGCGGGCGTCGAAGCTTTCGGGCACCGCCTCGACCGACAGGATCGAGGTCGCCTCCTCCCGCAGATGCGCGTTGAGCGCGTCGCGCACCGTGTCGGCCGCCCAGTCGCGCGTCAGGTCGAGATGCGCGACCTGGCCGCTGGCGTGGACACCGGCGTCGGTCCGCCCGGCACCGAACAGCGTGCGCTCCTCGCCGGCGAAGGCGAGCACCGCCGCCTCGATCGCCGCCTGCACCGACCAGCCGTTCGCCTGGCGCTGCCAGCCGCAATAGGGCCGGCCGTCATACTCGATCGTCAGCTTGTAACGCGGCATCGGATCAGTCCGTGCGGCCGAGGCGCGCGCCCCCGGGAACGGTCGCGCCGCGCAGGAAGGCGTCGGCTGTCACCGGCTTGCCGCCGGCCCGCTGCAGGTCGAGGAGCCGGACCGCGCCCGAACCGCAGGCGATCCGCAAACCGTCGTCCAGAACCTCGCCCGGCGCACCGCCGCCGGCATCCTCGACGGCCCGCAGAAGCTTCACCCGCTCCGGGCCGTTGCCGCCGTCGAGGGTGGTCCAGGCGCCGGGAAAGGGTGAGAAGCCGTTGATCCGGCCGCGCACCGCAGCGGCGGACTGCGTCCAGTCGATCTCCGCCTCGCTCTTGTCGATCTTGCGGGCGTAGACCGCCTCGCGGCCGGTGTGGGCAGCGATCGCGTCCTGCTCCTCGAAGGCGAGCGCGCCGGCTTCCAGCCGCGCCAGCGCCTCCGCCATCAGCCGGGCGGAGAGCGGCGCGAGACGGTCGTGCAGCTCGCCGGCCGTCTCGGTCGCGCCGATCGAAACCCGTTCGGTCAGCGCCACCGGCCCGGTGTCGAGGCCGGCTTCCATCCGCATCACCATCATGCCGGTCTCCGCGTCGCCTGCCTCGACCGCCCGCTGGATCGGCGCCGCGCCGCGCCAGCGCGGCAGCAGCGAGGCATGCCCGTTGAGGCAGCCGAAGCGCGGCGCGTCGAGCACCGGCCGGGGCAGGAGGAGACCGTACGCGACGACCACCGCGACGTCCGCATCGAGCCCCGCGAACTCGGCCTGGTCCACAGGATCGCGCAGCCGCTGCGGGTGGCGGACGGGAAGACCGAGCCGCTCCGCTTCCACCTGAACCGGCGAGGGCGTCAGGGCCAGCCCGCGCCGGCCGCTGGCGCGCGGCGGCTGCGTGTAGACCGCGGCGATCGCGTGTCCCGCCTGATGCAGCGCCGTGAGCGTCGGCACCGAGAAGGCCGGCGTGCCCATGAAGATCACGCGCAGCGTCATCGCCTGCCCTCCCCGCTCCTCGCCCGGCGCATCGCCGACCTCATGCGCTGCGGCGCGCCGCCTTGGTGAACTTCTTCACCACCATGTCGCGCTTCAGCTTGGAGATGTGGTCGATGAAGAGGACGCCGTTGAGGTGGTCGATCTCGTGCTGCAGGCAGGTGGCGAGCAGCCCCTCGGCCTCGAGCTCGTGCATCGCCCCGTCGAGACCGAGATGGCGCACCGTGACGCTCGCCGGCCGCTCGACCTCCGCATAGTAGTCGGGGATCGACAGGCAGCCCTCTTCGTAGACCGATACGCTGTCGGAGGTCGCGACGATCTCGGGATTGAGGAAGATCTGCGGCGCCTTCGGCTCCTCCTCCTTGCTGAGGTCGATCACCAGCATGCGCAGCGGCTCGCCGACCTGGATCGCGGCGAGGCCGATGCCTGGCGCGTCGTACATCGTCTCCAGCATGTCGTCGGCGAAGCGCCGGATCGTCTCGTCGACCCGCTCGACCGGGCTCGAGACTTGGCGCAGCAGGGGATCGGGCAGGATGATGAGCGGCTTGATGGTCATGGCCGTGAGGTAATGTCTGCGCCAGCGCCGGTCAATCAAAACAAGGTGGACCTCGGACCTGCTGCGCCGTCTCGATGTTCATGGTTTGATCTAGTCATCATCGAGCCGTTGCAGTAGGCTGTGTCCATGTCGTCCGTGCTCGCTTTCCTTCATCGACCGCTTCTCGTCACGCCCGCCGGGGTCGTCGACGTCGCGATCGCCTTCGTTCTGGTCGGTCTGGTGCTCATCGGCTGGAGCCTCCTCGCGCAGGGCCGGCTGCGCCGCCGTGTCCGCGAGGCCGAACGCGGCGCAGGAGACGCCACCGACCGGCTCGAGGCGATCCTCAGGGCGCAGACCGAGATGACGGGCCGGATGCAGACGATGGCCGAGATCTTCGGGTCCCGGCAGGCGGATCTGACCCGCGTCCTGTCGGACCGGCTGGACGGGCTGACGCACCGCGTCGGGCACTCGATCCAGGAGACGACGCGCGAGACTCGCACCAGCCTCGGCAATCTGGCGGAGCGGCTGGCGGCGATCGACAAGGCGCAGGCCGAGATCGCGGCGCTCGCCGGCGAGATGGTCCAGTTGCAGGACATCCTGTCCGACAAACAGGCGCGCGGCGCCTTCGGTCAGGCGCGCATGGAGGCGATCATCCGCGACGGGCTGCCACCCGGGGGCTACAGCTTCCAGGCGACGCTGTCGAACGGCAAGCGGCCGGATTGCCTGATCCTCATGCCGAACGGCGCGCCGGGTCTTGCCATCGACGCCAAGTTTCCGCTCGAGTCCTGGAGCGGCTTCCGGCAGGCGGAGGACGACGCCACGCGATCCGCCGCCGCGCAACGCCTGCGCCGCGACATGGACGTGCATGTGCGCGCCATCTCGGAAAAGTACCTGATCGCCGGAGAGACGCAGGAGACCGCCTTCCTCTTCGTGCCGTCCGAAGCGATCGTCGCGGACCTGCACGACAGCTTCCCCGACATCGTGCAGCGCGCCTACCGGGCGCGCGTCGTCATCGTCTCGCCGACGCTCATGATGGTCTGCGTCCAGGTGGTTCAGGCTCTGACGCGCAACGCCCGCATGCGGCGGGAGGCCGGCCGTATCCAGCAGGAGGTGCGGCTGCTGATGGAGGATCTGGCGCGGCTCGATGCACGGGTCGGCGCGTTGAAGTCGCACTTCGTCCAGACCGGACGCGACGTCGATCAGATCCTCGTCTCGACCGGCAAGCTCCTGCGGCGGAGCGAACGGATCGAAGCGGTCGAACTGGGCGACGCGGCGGGGGAGGAAGTACCGCAAGCCGAAGGACAAGCAGCCTTTTCAGCTTGACATGCAGCCGGCGAGCGGGGGCCGAAGCTGAAAGGCTGGGCGGACAGCGCGGAGCAAGACAGCGCTCCGCAGCCCCATCGCATCGACGGCTATGCTGTTTATGACCAAAAGGTAAAATTCGAATGGATCGTTTCGGTCGGCCGCACGTTCTTTGGCCAGTAGATCATCAACTCATACGGTCTTTTGGACACCTTCATGCGCGGCAGTGTCAGAGCCCTCTTGGCGAGCCTCCTCGTCACCCTCGCACCGCTCGCCGTCGTCGGCCCCGCGGCTGCCGCCAATGACCTGACCGTCGCCTATAACAGCCAGACCGACAAGGACTTCCGTCAAGGCCTGCAGATGCGCCTCGCCTGGACCGGGGACTATGCCGGGCTGTTCGACGCCGACATCGGTCCGGGAACGCTTCGGGCGATCCGTGATTTTCAGGCGCGTCATGGTCTTCAGGCCAATGGTGTGATCGACGAGCCTTTCCTGCGCCTCCTGGTCGTCGAGAGCGACCGCGCCCAGCAGGCGCTCGGCTTTTCTTTCGTTGAAGACGAGCTGACCGGTGCGGAGATCGGCCTGCCGAGCGCGCTGGTCCGTGATCTCGGGCCGACCGAGATCGGACGCCTGTGGCGTTCGCCGCAGGACAATGTCGAGGTGGAGACGGTCCGTTTCGCCGATGGTCAGCGTTCGCTGGCCGACATGTATGATCTGGTGCAGACCCCGCAGGCCGACCGCACCGTCGACTACAAGAAGTTCGCAGGCACTTGGTTTGTCGTGTCCGGAACAGAAGCCGGCGGTCGCACCTACTACATCCGCGTGGCTTCGCGCGGTCCGGAGTTGCGCGGTTTCTCCGTGTCCTACACGCCGGACATGGCCGCCAAGATGCAGCCTTTCGTCATCGTCGCGTCCAACATGTTCGACGGCTTTGCGGGCGAGCCGGCCACCGGCGCCGGTTCGGCTCTCGTTGCTGGCCTGACGCGCGGCGGCGACGCCGATCGCTATGCGCTTGCCTATGCCGACCGCGGATCACCGACGCGGGCCGAGCCGGCCTCGGCCCAGGGCGGCGCACCGGCTGCCGCCAGCCAGAACCTCGACTCCTCCGGCACCGGCTTCCTGGTGTCAAAGGACGGCTGGGTGCTCACGAACGCCCATGTCGCGAAGGCCTGTCATACGATCCTCGTCGGCGATCATGGCGCGGCAGACAACCGGATCATCGACAGCGCCAACGATCTCGCCTTGCTGCATGTCGCCTCCGGTTCCGATCTCGGCGAACCGCTGAAGATTTCGACTGCCGCTCCGCGCCTCGGCGAGGACATCCTGGCACTTGGCTTTCCGCTGCGCACGATCCTGGCCGACAGCCTGAACGTGACGCGTGGCAACGTCTCGTCGCTCCTCGGCCTGATGAATGATCCCCGCTACCTTCAGATCTCGGCGCCGGTTCAGCCCGGCAATTCCGGCGGCCCGCTGGTTGACCTCGCCGGTCGTGTCGTCGGCGTCGTGACCGCGAAGCTGAACGCCGTCGCCGTCGCCGACGTCACTGGTGACATTCCGCAGGCGATCAACTTCGCCATCCGGCCGGACACCGTCACGCAGTTCCTCGACGCCAACGCGATCGACTACGCCAAGGCCGATGCTTCGGCGGCGTTCGAGAGCGTTCCCGACGCGACCGCCAAGGTGCAGAACGGCGTCCTTCCGATCCTTTGCCTCGGGGGTTGATCGACTACGCTGATCGACCTGCGCCTGAGGAACAGCGTGTTCTCCGAATCGTCATGGACACGGTCCGAGCGCTGGCTATAAGCGCTCCATGAATTCAGTGGTCTCCGTGCAGGCGCTGTCGAAGGTCTATGCGACCGGCTTCAAGGCGCTGAACAACGTTTCGCTCGATATCCGTCGCGGCGAGATCTTCGCGCTTCTCGGTCCCAACGGAGCGGGAAAGACGACGCTGATCAGCACTGTCTGCGGCATCGTGAATCCCAGCTCCGGCCGTGTCCTCGTGGATGGACACGATACCGTCGCCGACTTCCGCAAGGCGCGCGACCGGATCGGTCTCGTCCCGCAGGAGTTGACCACCGACGCCTTCGAGACGGTCTTCGCCACAGTGAGCTTCAGCCGTGGCCTCTTCGGCAAGCCGCGCAACGACGCCTATGTCGAGGAGATCCTGAAGGAGCTGTCGCTCTGGGACAAGCGCGACACCAAAATGATGGCGCTGTCCGGCGGCATGAAGCGGCGCGTGCTGATCGCCAAGGCGCTGTCGCACGAGCCCGAGATCCTCTTCCTGGACGAACCGTCCGCCGGGGTCGACGTTGCGCTCCGCCGCGACATGTGGGCGATGGTTCGCCGGCTGCGCGAGCGCGGCGTCACCATCATCCTCACGACCCACTACATCGAAGAGGCCGAGGAGATGGCGGACCGCATCGGCGTCATCAACGGCGGCGAGCTGATCCTCGTGGAGGAAAAAGCCGAGCTGATGCGCCAGCTCGGCCGCAAGCAGCTCGTGCTGGAGCTCGGGAGCCGGCTCCCGTCAATCCCGCCCGCCCTCGCCGACTACGACCTGGAGCTGTCGCCGGACGGCGATGCCCTCACCTACACCTACAGCACCCAGAACGGCACGACCGGCATCGCGGCGCTCCTGCGCGACGTGGATGCGGCAGGCCTCGACCTGCGCGACCTGCGCACCCGGCAGAGCTCGCTCGAGGAGATCTTCGTCGAGCTGATCACGCAGAAGCAATGAACATCCACGCCATCCGCGCCATCTATCGTTTCGAGATGGCGCGCACCATTCGCACGCTGCTGCAGAGCATCGTCTCGCCGGTGATCTCGACGTCCCTCTACTTCGTCGTCTTCGGGGCTGCGATCGGTTCGCGCATCAGCGAGATCGACGGCGTCAGCTATGGCGCCTTCATCGTGCCCGGGCTGGTGATGCTGTCGCTCCTCACGCAGAGCATCTCGAACGCCTCCTTCGGCATCTACTTTCCCCGCTTCGCCGGCACGATCTACGAGGTGCTGTCGGCGCCGGTCTCGTTCGTGGAGGTCGTGCTGGGCTACGTCGGTGCGGCCGCGACGAAGTCGATCGTGCTCGGCCTGATCATCCTTCTCACCGCGGGCTTCTTCGTGCCCCTGCGCGTCGAGCATCCGGTCTGGATGCTGTGCTTCCTCGTGCTGACGGCCGTGAGCTTCAGCCTCTTCGGCTTCATCATTGGAATCTGGGCGGACGGCTTCGAGAAGCTGCAGCTCGTGCCGCTGCTGATCGTCACGCCCCTCACCTTTCTTGGCGGGAGCTTCTACTCGATCGACATGTTGCCGCCCTTCTGGCGCGCCGTGACGCTGTTCAATCCGGTCGTCTACCTCGTCAGCGGCTTCCGCTGGAGCTTCTACGGCAAGGCCGACGTCGACGTCGGCGTCAGCCTGACGATGACGCTGGTCTTCTTCGCGCTGTGCATCGCGCTCGTCGCCTGGATCTTTCGGACCGGCTATCGGCTGCGCAACTGAGCGGTTGGGGCTCGTTCGGAAAGGCGGGTCGAGTGCGTGAGGCGGCCGTGGCATCGCGCCGCAAGGCGCGGCCGCCATATGCCGGCGGCGCGTGGGGCGGCGTTCTTACATCCTCATGACGAAAAACGCCGCTACGCCGGTCCCGGCGGTCGTTCCATGGTGCGACGATCATGGTCGCAAGATGGCGCCCGGGCCACGTTCTTTATACGCCGAGACACCTGCGACGAAAAGTCTATACAGCTCTAAGGCGGCACTTGATTGAATTAAAGACTAATTTTTACTTAACGCTGCCCTCTGAGCGTTAAAGTAATTCAGTCGACATTAGGACCGGACAGACGGTGCGCGCTCAGGCGATGGCCCGGGCGCGCCGCTCTGGAACGAGGGACGGACAGAGCACTGCCCCGTCACCGGCAAGGGTGGCGAGTGCCAACTCGCCCGGCGGCTGCGGCCGTCCGAAGAGGAAGCCTTGCAGGAGATCGATGCCGGCCGACAGCAGGAACTGGTGCTGCTCCTCGGTCTCGACCCCCTCGCTGACGACCTCGAGGTCGAGGCGCTGAGCGAAGGTGATGAGGCCCTGAAGGATGTTGCGCGTCGAATCGCTGCAAATGTCGGCCGTGTACTTCCGGTCGATCTTCAACCGGTGCAGCGGCAGCTTGGCGAGATAGAAGAAGTTGGAATAGCCCGCGCCGAAATCGTCGAGCGCGAACCGGATTCCGTCCGCGGCCATGTCCTCCATGATCTTCTGGCCGAGATCCATGTCCTCGAACAGCATGCTCTCGGTGATCTCGAGGATCAGGTGGTTGGGCGCCAGCCCGGATTTCTCGAGCGCCCAGCGGACATCTGCCAGAACGTCGGGCGACGCCATCTGGCGCGGCGACATGTTGACCGAAACGGTCTCGATGAGACCGGCGTCGACCCACCCCTTCGCCTGCACGCAGGCTTCGAGAAGGACGTGACGGCCAAGCCGGCCGATCAGGCCCGAGGTCTCGGCCACCTCGATGAAGCGGCAGGGTGGGATCATGCCCAGCGTCGGATGGCGCCAGCGCGCCAGCGCCTCCACCGAGGGACGTCGCCCGGAGCCCGGCCGGCCGAGGATTGGCTGGTACCAGACCTCGATCTGGCCCGAGGCGATCGCCTGGCCGAGGTCGGCGTCGAGCTGGTGGCGCGTATGGAACGACTCGAGCATCGAGCCCGCGAAGGCGAGGCTGGCATTGCGGCCAGCCCGCTTGGCCTCGTACAGCGCGATATCGGCGAAGCGCTCGAGATCGCCAGGGGTCGTGCAGTCCTGCGGATAAATGGCAGAGCCGCCCGAGAAGCGGATCGACAGGGCGCTCTGGCCGGCGATCACCCGCTGGATCAGGAGGGCCTTGAGCCCGAAGGCGACCGCCTCCAGCCGCGCCGACACGTCCGAGCCGCTGACGACGACGGCGAACTCGTCGCCGCCGATGCGCGCGACGAACTCGCCACGCCCGGCCGCAAGGCTCAGGCGCCGCGCGGCCTCGACGATCACGTCGTCGCCGGCCTGGTGGCCGAGGGCATCGTTGATTTCCTTGAAGTGGTCGAGATCGATGAGGAGCAGGCCGACCTCCCCTCCCGACCGCTGCGCGTTCTGGACCTGCGCGTAAAGACGCTCCTTGAACGCGAGCCGGTTGGAAAGCCCCGCGAGCTGGTCGGTGCGGGCAAGCTGCATCGCACTCTCGCGCTCGCGCACCAGGGCACCGGTGCGCTCCTGCACACGCTTCTCCAACGCGAGATTGGCTTCCACCAGCGACTGGTTCAGTGCAAAGAGCTCGCGGCTCTTCGACTCCAGCTGGCGCTCCGCCTCGCTGCGGGCCAGACGCTCACGCTCCAGAAGCGCCCGGATGTCGTCGTCGACCCGCTCAGGCATGGATGCCATCCGCTGCCTCCGGCCGCAGTGCAGCCGCGACGGTGCAACTTGGCATCCTGCCGGAACGATCTTCGATACGGACACTGAACGCGTTCGTAGTGGTGTGCGGACGCATACGATACTCCCAAGGTCCGACCAGAAGTAGCGCAAAGCCCTTAACGGATCATACGGGTTGATTGCCTTGTAAAACGCCCTGCTTAAATCTTCGGCGGCGGAGTATTTCGCTCAGTGGCCTCTTCAGCCGCCGAGCCGATGCGCCAGATCGGGCGACGGCCAGCACGTGCGCGTCAGGCCCGCCCTGGTCTGCCAGCCGCCGATGGAGCGTCGCGTCTTGAACCCGGGCAGCCCGTCGGCGCCGCCGACGTCGTAGCCCTTCGCCTGCAGCTTCTCCTGCAGCCGGGCGACGTCGCCGCGGGTCATCGCGCCGGCCTCCACCCATCCCCCCTGGAACGCGCCGCCGCCGAGCATCCGGTCCGCCAGGTGTCCGATGAAGAGCGCGTAGAGATCGGAGTTGTTGTAGGCCTTGATGACGTAGAAGTTCGGTGTCGCAACGAAGGCCGGTCCGTAGCGGCCCGCCGGCATCAGGAGGTTGCCGTCGGCCTTCAGTTCGGCGGGCGGAAACGGTTTTCCGGACACCCGCGCCACGCCGTCGGAGACGAAGGCGCTGATCGGGCGGCGCCGGTCCGGCCCCTCGGTGCTGCAGTCGACGCTCTCCGGCGCATTGACCTCGAAGCCCCAGTCGCGCCCTCGCACCCAGCCGGATTGCTGCAGGTAGTGCCCGATCGAGGCGAGGATGTCCGGCACCGTGTTCCAGATGTCCTTGCGCCCGTCGCCGTCGAAGTCGACGGCGAGCGCCTCGAACTTGCTCGGCATGAACTGCGGCTGACCGAGCGCGCCGGCCCACGAGGAACGCATCTCGTCGACTTTGAGATGACCATTCGCCACGATGCGCAGCGCCGCGATCAGTTCGTCCTGGAATATCGCCTTGCGACGCGACAGGTAGGCCTTGGTGCCGAGGACGCGGAAGGCGTTGTAGGGGATTTTCGCCGCACCGTAGCCCGACTCGCGAGCCCAGATGGCGAGGATGATCGTCGGCGGCACGCCGGTCTGGCGTTCGATGCGGTCGAGATCGCCGCGGTAGCGTGACAGGAGCGCTCGGCCTTTCACCGCCAGCGCCTCGATCCGCCGCTCGTCGAAATAGGCCGCCGGGCTCTTGAACTCGGCCTGGAAGTTGTTCTCCTCCACCTTGGCCGGCTCGCCCGGCAGCACGAGATCGGGCAGGTCGAGATCCGGCGTCACGCCGGCGAAGGCGGCGTCGAAGACGGTGCGCGGCACACCGGCCCTCTGAGCCTCCGGCCAGATCTCCCGTTCCAGGAAGGGGCGAAAGCCCGCGGCGATGGCCGCCTTGTCCGGCGCGGCGCCGGCCGGGCGGGGCAGCGCCGCCAGCAGGGCGAGGAGGACGAAGAGCGAAGTGACGATGCGCATGGGCCGCTTCCCCCGATTCAAGCTGCGATGATGGCGGTCAGGGAGCACGGGCCGGGGGCACCGCGTCAAGCCCCGGCGTACGAGCCCCGAGATCAGAGCGCGGTGCGCGAGCGCATCGCCGCCGAGAGCGTGCCCTCGTCGAGGTAATCGAGCTCGCCGCCGACCGGCACGCCATGCGCCAGGCGGGTGATCTTCACGTCGAAGCCGGCGAGCTGGTCGATGAGGTAGTGCGCGGTCGTCTGCCCCTCGACCGTCGCATTGACCGCGACGATCACCTCGACGACGCCACCTTCTGCCACGCGCGCCACCAGCTGGCGGATCGTGAGGTCGTCGGGACCGATCCCCTCGAGCGGCGAGAGAACGCCGCCGAGCACGTGATAGGCGGCGTTCAGCGCCTTGGCCCGCTCCAGCGCCCAGAGATCGGCGACGTCCTCGACCACGACGATGACGCTCGCATCCCGGCTGTGGTCGCAGCAGATCGTGCAGGGGTCGCGCGTGTCGATGTTGCCGCAGGTCGAGCACACCTTCACCTCGTCGAGCGCGGTCGCCATCGCGGCCGCGAGCGGCGCGAGCAGCTGCTCCTTGCGCTTGACGAGATGCAGGGTGGCGCGGCGGGCCGAGCGTGGGCCGAGGCCCGGCAGCTTGGCGAGGAGCTGGATCAGCCGCTCGATCTCGGGGCCGGCGATCGACTTCGACATGGAGGTGTACGGGACTCTTCTGCGGGCACGGGCGGCGCGGCGGACAGAGCCGCCGCCGCAAGCGATGTCTCTACCGGGAAGCCCTCAGAAGGGCAGCTTCATGCCGCCGGGCAGCTGCAGGCCGGCTGTCAGCTCCTGCGTCTTTTCCTGCACGATCACCTCGAGCTTGGTCTTGGCGTCGGCATGCGCGGCGATCACCAGGTCCTCCAGAATGTCGGCCTCGTCCGGCTTCACCAGCGACGGATCGATGGCAAGGGTCGTCATATCGCCCTTGCCGTTCAGGGTCATGGTGACCATCCCGCCCCCCGACTGGCCGGTCGCCGAAACCTCGGCGATCTCCTGCTGCAGGCTCTGCATGCGCTCCTGCATGGCTTTCGCCTGCTTCATCATGCCCATCATGTCTTTCATCGCATCACTCCCTCAGTTCTGCTTTCGCGAGGACCCCGCGGTCAGACGTCGTCGTCCGGATCAAGGCCGTCGTCCTGGAAGCCCATATCGTCTTCCAAGTCGGGATCGGCCAGAGGCGCGTCGTCCTCCAGAGGTGCGGCCACCGGCGCGAGCGCCTCCTCGGCGACCCCATCGGCCCGCAGGCGCACGTCGACGACCCTGGCGCCGGGGAAGATCTGCAGGATGGCCGCGACCTCCGGATCGGCGCCGGCGTCGGTGACGAGCGCAGTCTTGTGCGCCGCCTCGCGCTCCTCGATGGTCTGGCCGCCCTGCCCGCTGGCGATCGACACCACCCAGCGCCGGCCGGTCCAGTCGTGCAGCTTGCGGGCGAGATCGCCGACCAGCGCTCGGGGCGCATGATCGGTCAGAGCGATCTCGATCCGCCCCGTCTCGATCTTCACCGGCCTCAGGTAGCGCCGCACCGACACCTGCATCAGCGAGTCGCGCTTCGCTTCGGCGAGCGCGGCGATGTCGTCGAGGCTCGTCAGCCGCGGCTCGGCCGTGTCCGGGTGCGCCATCGGTGCCGGGCTCGGCTGCGCCGCGCGCGGGCGTGCGTCTCCACCTCCACCGATGGCGGCCATCCGCGCCGCAGGAGGGGTGACCGGCGACGGTGGCGAAGGCGCCGGCATCGGCTCACCCGATCCGGCCGATGCGTCGGCATGGGCGCCGTTCGAGCCGCCATTGCTCCTCGGCGCGGGATCCGGAGCGCGGGACGCCGGCAGCCGCGGGACCTCGCCGTCGCGCAGGGCGCGCAGGAGATCCTCCGGCGCCGGCAGGTCGGCGGCATGGGCGATGCGGATCAGCGCCATCTCGGCGGCCTGGCGGGGCGCACTGGCATTGCGCACCTCCTCGATCGCCTTCAGCAGCATCTGCCAGACCTGGCTGAGGCTGCGCACCGACAGCGACGTGGCGAAGGCGCGGCCGCGCTCGATCTCGGCTGGCGCCAGGGCCGCCTCGTCGGCCGCGTCCGGCACGAAGCGCAGGGTGGTCACGACATGGGTGAAGTCGGCGAGATCGCTGAGGACGACGACCGGGTCGGCCCCGACCCGGTATTGCTCGCGAAACTCGCCGAGCGCCGCGGGCCCATCGCCGCGCATCAGCATCTCGAAGAGGTCGATGATGCGGCTGCGGTCGGCGAGGCCGAGCATGGCGCGCACCGTTTCGCTCTCCACCTGTCCGGCGCCGTGCGCGATCGCCTGATCCATCAGCGACAGCGCGTCGCGCACCGAGCCCTCGGCGGCGCGTGCGACGAGCCGCAGCGACTCGTCGTCCACCGCGACGGCCTCGGCCGCGGCGATCTTGCGCAGGTGCTCGACCAGCGTCGCGGTCTCGATGCGCCGGAGGTCGAAGCGCTGGCAGCGCGACAGGACGGTGATCGGGACCTTGCGGATCTCGGTGGTGGCGAAGATGAACTTGGCGTGCTCGGGCGGCTCTTCCAGCGTCTTCAGCAGGCCATTGAAGGCCTGCGTCGAGAGCATGTGCACCTCGTCGATGATGTAGACCTTGTAGCGCGCCGACACCGGCCGATAGCGCACCTGTGCGGTGATCTCGCGGATGTCGTCGATGCCCGTGTGCGAGGCCGCATCCATCTCGACGACATCGACATGGCGACCCTCCATGATCGCCTGGCAGTGGATGCCCGGCTCGGCGAGATGCACCGTCGGCTGGTCGATCGTGTCGGTCTGGTAGTTCAGGGCGCGGGCGAGGATGCGGGCGGTGGTGGTCTTGCCGACACCGCGCACGCCGGTCAGCATCCAGGCCTGTGCGATGCGCCCGGTCTCGAAGGCGTTCGTCAGGGTGCGAACCATCGGCGCCTGACCGATCAGGTCGTCGAAGCTCCGGGGGCGATACTTGCGGGCGAGGACACGGTAGCCCGCGTCCTGCGGCGCGGCGGGAGGCGTCTGAGGCACATCGCTGCTCATGGCCGTCGCGATCTCCTCTCCCTCATGTGGCGGGTCACCAGCAGTTTCCAAAGCGGCGCGGACATGGCGCGACCCTAGACGGATTCCGCCCCGAGGCAATCCCGCAGGGACCACGCCCCGAGGCAAGCCCAAGCCGGACCACGCGACGGCCGGGCCGCGGACCGAAGACCGCGCTTGCCTGCCGTGGCGAAGACTGGTGAAGGTGGGAGGCTGGCACGGCGACCCGTGCCGGAGCTCGTTGGGGCTGCTTCCTTCCGGACCTGACCCGGTTGGCGAGTGGCTCGTCCACCACCAACCTCCCGCGGCTACATATCGTCGAGCGGCGCCTTAAATGCAAGGCCACGGGAAAGACGGACTTCGATGCGGACATTTCGACTGGACCCGCGCCTCGCCAGGGACACGCTCGGCGTCGCGCGACTCGGCCTCTGCGAGCTGAGGCTCATGAACGACAGCCGCTGGCCCTGGGTGGTGCTCGTGCCGCAGCGCGAGGCCATCACCGAATTTTATGAACTCAGCCCCCTGGACCAGACGATGCTGACCTTCGAGACCGACCTCGTCGCCCGCGCCTTCAAGGCCTTGACCGGGGCCGACAAGCTGAACATCGCCACGATCGGCAATGTCGTGTCGATGTTCCATCTGCACATCGTGGCGCGATTCGCCAGCGATGCGAACTGGCCGGGGCCGGTCTGGGGCTTCGGCATGGCCGAGCCCTACGAGGCGGCGCGCGCGCAGGCCCTCGTGTCAGACATCGCCCGGGCGGTGCTGCCCGCATGACCGAACTTCGCCAGGACCGCCCGGAGATCAGCGCCGGCACCGGCTTTGCCGGAAATCGACTGCTGCGCGACGGCGAACACCGCACCGAAGAGACGCTCGCCACCGCGCTCGCCGATCCGCGGGCGACCGTCTACCTCCTGCACGAGCGGCAGTGGTTCGCCCACGGCGACGGCGCGGAACGCCTCCAGCCGCAGCTGCGCGTCGCCGACCTTCCGGGACTGCGTGACAGCCTCGCCGACGCCGTGCTGCTCGGCCACGACACCGATGGCGTGCCCCGCCTCGCGCTGCAGCTCGAGGCGGCGCCCCTGTCGCTCGACGGCGCGATCGAGGCCTTCGACCTCCGGGCGGCGGCGATGCAGGGCCTCTTCGACGGCAATGTCGAGGGCCAGCTGGCGCAGGCCGCCCACCTCCTCAACTGGCACGCCCGCTCCCGCTTCTGCGGCCGCTGCGGCGCTCCGACGGCGAGCGAGGCGGCGGGCTATCGCCGCCGCTGCACCCGCTGCGGCGAGCTCTACTTCCCGCGCACCGACCCCGTCGCCATCATGCTCGTCCACGACGGCGCCGGCCACTGCATCCTCGGCCGTCAGCCGCGCTTTGCCGAGAACTTCTGGTCCTGCCTCGCCGGCTTCGTGGAGCCCGGCGAGACGCTGGAGGACGCGGTGCGGCGCGAGACGCTGGAGGAGGCGGGGATCACGGTCGGGCGGGTCGACTATCTCGCCTCGCAGCCCTGGCCCTTCCCCGGATCGCTGATGCTCGGCTGCACGGCCGAGGCGACGAGCCTCGACGTCGCCTTCGACGGCACCGAGCTCGAGTCCTGCCGCTGGTTCGCCCGGGATGAGGTGCGCGCGATGCTCGCGGGCGAGCATCCGGACGGCCTTATGCTGCCGAAACCCTTCGCCATCGCGCACCATCTGGTGAAGGCCTTCGCGGACGAGGCGACCTGACGCCTGCTGCCTGCCGCTCAGACCGGATCGATCAGCACCGGCAGGCCCTCGCGCGCGCTTTTCAACGCCGCGACGCCGACGAGCACCGACATGGCGCCCGCCCGTGAGCCAGCCCGCTGGCGCAGCCGGTCGTTCGATCCAGGCTTGAAGATCATGTCGCGCATCCGGTTGTCGCCGCCATAGTGGCCGCCCGGCTCGTGCGGCACCCAGATGCGCTCGACGCCGCCGCCGAAGCTCTTCATGACGATGATCTCGTCGGCGGGCGGCACCGTCCAGTCCTGCTTCTCGTACTGGCGCAGCTCGATGCGGCCGCGATGGCCGTTGAAGGCGATGTGGTGCCCCTCGATCGGCATGTAGGTGTTGAGCGAATAGGAAACCTGGACGCCGCTCGCATAGCGGATCGCGGCGGTCATCGTGTCCGGGATGTCGATCGTCTCGCGGAACACGCAGGCGTCACGGACATAACCGTCGACGCGGGACGGCTCCTCGTAGAGCGTGTCGAGGAACGGATCGGTGGCGAGGTCGAGGTGGTAGTCGCACACCTCGGCATGCGGGCAGGTGCGGCAGCGCTCGCCCCGGAAAGGACCGTTGCGGCCGTAGTGGACGAGCTCGCCGAAGGCCTTCACCTCGCGCGGGTCGGACTCGAGGTACCAGTTCAAGAGGTCGAAATGGTGCGTCGCCTTGTGCACGAAGAGGCTGCCGGAATGGGCGGTGAAGGCGTGCCAGCGGCGGAAGTAGTCGGCGCCGTGCCGGTTGTCGAGATACCAGTGGAAGTCGACCGAGGTGACCTCGCCGATGACGCCCTCCTCGATCAGCTCCTTGATCCGGGCCGCGGTCGGCGAGAAGCGGTAGTTGAACGAGACGTCGACGCGTCGCCCGGTGCGCGCCTCTGCCTCGCGGATCCGCTCGATCTTGTCGCGGGTCGTCGCCATCGGCTTTTCGGAGATGACGTGGGCGCCCGCTTCGAGCGCCCGCACCACGACGTCGTCATGCGTGTCGTCCGGCGTGCAGACGATCACGAGGTCCGGCCGCTGCTCCTCAAGCATGCGGGTGAGATCGTCGTAGAGCGGGGCCTCGCTGCCGATCATTGCCCGCGCCCGCTCGGCGCGCATCAGGTTGAGGTCGCAGATCGCGACGAGCTCGACATAGGCGCCCCAGCCGGCGAGGAGTTCGCGCCCCCACATCGTCGTGCCGCGGTTGCCGACCCCGACGAGCGCGTAGCGACGTCGCATCCCTGTATCCGACATGCCGGCCTCCCGCCGAACTGAAGCTCGATCGGCCGTCAGGCCGCGTCATCGCCGCCGCCGGGCTGGCAGCAGGCGAGATAGCGCTCCTTCACCGTCGCGAGCACCTCGTCGACCGGCAGGGCGCCCCAGCGGTGCGAGAAGATCTCCACCTCCTGCGGCCCGTGGAAGCCCGCCGCCTCGATCATCCGGCGAAAGGCCAGGAGGTCGATCACCCCGTCGCCCATCATGCCGCGGTCGTTGAGGGGATCGACGGTCGGCACCAGCCAGTCGCAGATGTGATGGGCGAAGATCTGCCCGTTCCGTCCGGCGCGCTCGATCTGGCCGGCGAGCTTCGGATCCCACCAGACGTGGTAGACGTCGATGGCGACGCCGACGCCCGCGCCGAGGATGTCGCAGAGGTCGAGCGCCTGCTCCAGCATGTTCACGCAGGCCCGGTCCGCCGCGTAGGACGGATGCAGCGGCTCGATCGCGATCTTCACGCCGGCCTTCTGGGCATAGGGCAGGATCTCGGCAAGGCCGTCCGCCACCATTTGCCGGGCGGCCGGCAGATCGCGCGAGCCCTTGGGCAGGCCCCCGACGACCATCACGAGACAGGCCGCGCCGAGCGCCGCCGCCTCGTCGATGGCGCGGTGATTGTCCGCGATGGCGGCCTTGCGCCCGGCCTCGTCCGCCGCAGGAAAGAAGCCGCCGCGGCAGTGCCCCGTGACCCTCAGCCCGTTGTCGCGCACGATGCGCGCCGCCTCGGCGAGGCCGACGCCCTGCACGTGCTCGCGCCAAGGGGAGATCGCGGTGATGCCGTTGCGCAGGCAGGCATCGACGATCTCGCCGAAGAAGCCGCCCTGGCGGACGGTGGCGAAGTTGATCGAAAGGCCCTCGAAACTCATGGCGTTCTCCCCGCATCCGTGCCGCGCTCGCGCGCCGGCCGGATGCCCCGTCTGGATCATCGTTCGCGGATGGCCCGGCCTCCCCGCCGGACCCGCTGCGTCAGGCGACGCCGCGCACGGCGAGCACCGCTCGCATGCGGGCGATGGCACGGTCGCGGTCGTCGAGGCAGTTCGCCCGGTCTGCGAGGCGGAAGAGCTCGGCGAGATGCAACGTCGAGCGCGCGCTCTCCTGGCCGCCGACCATCGTGAAGTGGTCCTGCAGCCCGTTGAGGTAGGCGAGGAAGACGACGCCGGTCTTGTAGAAGCGGGTCGGGGCCCGGAAGATGTGCCGCGACAGCGCGACGGTCGGCGACAGGATCGCGTGGAACTCCGCCTCGCGCCCCGCGGCGAGCGCCTCGAGCGCGGCCGAGGCGGCCGGCGCGATGGCGTCGAAGATGCCGAGCAGCGCGTCCGAATGCCCCTCGCCGTCCCCGGCGATGAGCTCGGCGTAGTTGAAGTCGTCGCCGGTGTACATCCGCACGCCCGCCGGCAGGCGCCGGCGCATGGCGATCTCCTTCTCCTTCGACAGGAGGGAGATCTTGATGCCCTCGATCTTGTCGGCATTCGCCTCGATCAGGGCGAGGCAGGTGTCCATCGCCGCCCCGTGGTCGGGCGAGCCCCAGTAGCCCTCAAGCGCCGGATCGAACATCTCGCCGAGCCAGTGCAGGATCACCGGGCGCCGGGCGGCGTCGAGCACCCGGCCATAGACCTCGAGATAGTCGTCGGGCGAGCGCGCGGCGGCGGCGAGCGCCCGGCTGGCCATCAGGATGACCTGCCCGCCCTCGCCTTCGACGAACGCGACCTGCTCCAGATAGGCGTCGAGGATCGCATCGAGCGACAGGTCCTTCGATGGCGCCAGGTGGTCGGTGCCGGCCCCGCAGGCGATCAGCGCGTCGCCGCGGCTCGCCGCCTCGCGCAGCGAGCGGCGGATCAGCTCCTGCGCCTGCGGAAAGTTGAGGCCCATGCCGCGCTGCGCGGTGTCCATCGCCTCCGCGACGCCGAAGCCGAGGTCCCACAGGCGGTGGCGGAAGCGCAGCGTCGCATCCCAGTCGATCGCCGCGTCGATCCAGGGGTCGGCCGCCGCCAGCGGGTCGGCGACGACGTGCGCGGCCGCAAATGCGACGCGGTTGAAGCTCGCGCGGCCGCGGTGCGCCAGCGGCGAGGCCCGCCCGGACAGGCGATAGGTTTCGAGCGCGCCGCCCTCGACCGGAAGTCTGATCTCCGACATCGTCGCCGTCCTCAGCGCTCGATTGCGGGAACGTCGAGCCAGCGGCGCTCCTTCCAGGAGCGCAGCCCGAGCTCGGCGAGCTGCACGCCCTTGACGCCCTCGTAGAGGTCGTAGGGCCACGGGCCGTCGTCGCACAGGTGGCGGACGAACATCTCCCACTGCGCCTTGAAGCCGTTCTCGTAGAGGGTGTTGTTCGGCACCTCCTCCCAGCCGCCGAAGAAGTCGATGGTCTGCGGCACGTCGGGATTCCAGACCGGCTTCGGCGTGTTGACCCGGTGCTGGGTGAAGCACCTGGTCAGTCCGGCGACGGCCGAGCCGTGCGTGCCGTCCACCTGGAAGGTGACGAGATCGTCGCGGCGCACGCGCACCGCCCAGGACGAGTTGATGTGGGCGATGGCGCCGCCTTCGAGCTCGAAGGTGGCATAGGCCGCATCGTCGGCGTCCGCCTCGTAGGGTCGGCCCGCCTCGTCGACGCGGCGCGGAATGTGGGTCGCGCCGAGGCAGCTGACCGCCTGCACCTTGCCGAAAAGGTTGTCGAGGACGTAGCGCCAGTGGCAGAGCATGTCGAGGATGATGCCGCCGCCATCGGCGGTGCGGTAGTTCCAGGACGGGCGCTGCGCCGCCTGCCAGTCGCCCTCGAAGACCCAGTAGCCGAACTCGCCGCGCACCGAGAGGATGCGGCCGAAAAAGCCGGAGTCGCGCAGCATCGCCAGCTTGCGCAGGCCCGGCAGGAACAGCTTGTCCTGCACCACGCCGTGCTTGATGCCGGCCCGCTCGGCCTGCCGGGCGACGTCCAGCGCCTCCTCGACGTTGTCCGAGATCGGCTTCTCGCAGTAGACATCCTTGCCCGCCGCGATGGCCTTCGACAGGAGGCTGCCGCGCATCTGCGTCGTGCCGGCGTCGAAGAACAGGCTGTCGTTCGGATCGGCGAGCGCGGCGTCGATATCGTCCGTCCACCGCTCGACCCCGTACCGCTTGGCGATCGCTCCGACCTTCTCGGCGTTGCGCCCCACGAGGATCGGATCGAGCATCACCCGCTCGCCGGTGGACAGCGCGACGCCCCCCTGGTCGCGGATGGCGAGCACCGAGCGGACGAGGTGCTGGTTGTAGCCCATGCGTCCGGTGACGCCGTGCATGATGACGCCGATCCGTCTCATTCTCTGTCCTCCCCGTCGCGATCCCTGGCGGATCGTCGCGCCGCTCGAAGCGGCATTTGTAACTATACAGTTATTTATGTTTCCGCTCCGACCGCCTTGTCAATCCGGCATTCCACGAAGTTTCGGCCACGGCGGCTCGATCCGGGCGCGGCTGCGGCTGGTCATGAAGGGCTCGTGCCGGGCGAGACGCCGCGCTCCACCTCGTAAGGACCGCTTGACAATGACGCGCATTGGCGGCCATCTTGTAACCAACCGGTTATAACCGATGAAAAATCGGCGGTGCGGCTGCTGGGAGGCGGCCGTGGTTCTGGGGAGGACCTGTCCATGCTTACGACGTCACGTCGCGGCTTACTGCGCGCCGGCGGTGTGGCCGCACTTCTGGCCACCGTCGGCGGGGGCTCCGTCTTAGCCCAGGACAAGCGGATGCGCTTCCTGTGGTGGGGTTCGCAGGAACGCGCCGACCGCACCAACGCCGCCCTCGCCGCCTACAGGCAGACCGCGCCGGGCGTCGACATCGTCGGCGAGTTCACCGGCTGGAGCGACTACTGGCCGAGGCTCGCCACGCAGGTTGCCGGGCGCAACGCGCCGGACCTCATCCAGATGGACTACCGCTACATCTTCGAGTACGCGCGCCGCGGCGCGCTGATGCCCTTCGACGACGATCTCGGCAAGGCGCTGAGGATCGACGACTTCGGCCAGCAGAACATCGATTCCGGCCGCGTCGACGGCAAGCTCTACGGCATCAATCTCGGCGTCAACTCGGTGACGATGGGCTTCGACGCCAAGGCCTGGGAGAAGGCCGGAGTCGACGCGCCGGAGCCGGGCATCACCTGGGACGAGTTCGCCGACCGGGCGGCCCGGATGTCAGCCAACAAGCCGAAGCCGAACTTCTATGCCAGTGCCGATGCGGGCGGCGTCGAGCCTGCCTTCGAGGGCTGGCTGCAGCAAGACGGCAAGAACCTCTACACCGACGACGGCAAGCTCGGCTACGCCGTCGGGGACGCGACGAACTGGTTCGCTTTCTGGGACCGGATGCGCAAGAGCGGCGCCTGCGTGCCCGCCGACGTCCAGGCGCTCGACCAGCTGACGATCGAGACCAACGCGCTGACCACCGGCAAGGCGGCGACAGCCTTCTTCCACTCCAACCAGTTCATCGGCTACCAGGCGCTGAACAAGGCCGAGCTCTCGCTCGGCCCGTACCCGACGCGCTCGCCCGACGCCCCGTCCGGCCACTACCTGAAGCCGTCGATGCTGATCAGCGTGTCGTCCGGCGCCGCCGACAAGGAGGCCGCGGTCGCGTTCTGCAACTTCCTCGTCGAGGACCCGGCCGCGGCCAAGGCGCTTGGAATCGAGCGCGGTGTCCCAGCGTCGGCGAAGATCCGCGACGCGGTCGCCACGTCGCTCGACGCGACTGCGACGAAGATCGTCGACTACATCGGCGCCATCACGCCGAGGGCGATCCCTCTGCCCCCGCCGCCGCCTACCGGTGCCGGCGAGCTGCAGTTCGTCCTGAAGCGCATCAACGAGGAGGTCGGCTTCGGCCAGAAGACGCCGGAGCAGGCCGGCGAGGACATGGTCAAGCAGGCGCAAGACGTCCTGGCGCGAGGCTGAACCGATGTCGGTGCAGCCCACAACCTGGGTCGAGGGGCCGGCCCACCGGCCGGTCGCACGCCCGAAGGGCCTGCGGCTCGCCTGGGGCCGCAACGCCCCGGCCTACCTCTTCCTCACGCCCTGGCTGATCGGCTTCTTCGGGCTGACGCTCGGGCCGGCGCTCGCCTCGCTCTACCTCTCCTTCACCGACTACGATCTCATCCAGGCTCCGCACTGGGCGGGCGCGGCGAACTATGTGCGGATTGCGACCGCCGACCCGAAATTCGTCGCGGCGATGAAGGTCACCTTCCTCTATGTCGCGCTGTCGGTGCCGCTGAAGCTGATCTTCGCGCTCGCCATCGCGATGATGTTCAACCGCGGCATCCGCGGGCTGCCGATCTACCGCGCGATCTTCTATCTGCCCTCGCTGCTCGGCGCGAGCGTGGCGATCTCGGTGCTCTGGCGCCAGCTCTTCGCCTCGGACGGCCTCATCAACCTCGTCCTGTGGCAGCTCTTCGGCATCGAGGGGCCGAGCTGGATCTCCAACCCGAACTACTCGATCTACACGCTGGTCATCCTGTCGGTGTGGCAGTTCGGCTCGCCGATGATCATCTTCCTCGCCGGGCTGCGGCAGGTGCCGACCGACATCTACGAGGCGGCCAACCTCGACGGCGCCGGCCCGGTGCGGCAGTTCTTCCGCATCACCCTGCCGCTGCTGACGCCGGTGATCTTCTTCAACGTCGTGATCCAGACGATCGACGCCTTCAAGGCCTTCACGCCGGCCTTCGTGATCTCGTCCGGCACCGGCGGCCCGATCAACTCGACGCTGTTCTACACGCTCTACCTCTACCAGGAGGCGTTCAGCTTCCTGCGCATGGGCTATGCCTCGGCGCTTGCCTGGATCCTCGTCGTGATGATCGCGACCTTCACCGCGATCTCCTTCCTGTCGGCGCGCTACTGGGTGCATTACGATGACTGACGTCACGGCGGCGGCACCGGCGATCGGCGGGCGGCGCCGGCGACCGCTGTCGCACTCGGTGCTGATCCACGCCGTCCTGATCCTGGCATCGCTCGCGATGCTCTATCCGATCCTGTGGATGATCTCCGGCTCGTTCCGGCCGCAGGACGAGATCTTCGGCTCGACCTCGCTGATCCCCTCCTCGGTGTCGCTCGGCGCCTATGTGCGCGGCTGGAGCGGCCTGCAGGTCTCGTTCGGCCAGTTCTTCTGGAACTCGCTCGTCATCTCGGTGCTCGCCACCATCGGCAACGTCTTCGGCTGCTCGCTCGCGGCCTTCGCCTTCGCGCGGCTGAACTTCACCGGCCGGAACTTCTGGTTCGCGCTGATGCTGGGCACGCTGATGCTGCCCTATCACGTGACGCTGATCCCGCAATACATCCTGTTCCTCGACCTCGGCTGGGTGAACACCATCCTGCCGCTGATCGTGCCGAAATACTTGGCCACCGACGCCTTCTTCATCTTCCTGATGGTGCAGTTCTTCCGCGGGATCCCGCGCGAGCTGGACGAGGCGGCGATGATGGACGGCTGCAGTCCCTGGCGGATCTACCGCAAGATCATGCTGCCGCTGTCGCTGCCGGTGCTGGCGACCGCCGCGATCTTCTCCTTCATCTGGACCTGGGACGACTTCTTCGGGCCGCTGATCTACCTCAACGACATCGGCACCTACACCGTCCAGCTCGGCCTGCGCTCCTTTGTGGATTCCACCGGCCAGTCGGACTGGAGCGCGCTGTTCGCCATGTCGAACCTCTCGCTCGTGCCGGTCTTCCTGTTCTTCCTCTTCTTCCAGCGCCTCCTGATCGAAGGCATCGCCACCACCGGTCTCAAGCGCTGAGGCTCGTCATGCGTCCCGTCCGTTTCGCCGCCATCGGCCTCGCCCACAACCACATCTTCGGCCAGACGCGTTGCCTCCTCGATGCCGGCGCCGAGCTCGTCGGCTTCCACGGCGCCGGGGACGAGTTCGCCCGGGACTATGCCGAGGCCTTCCCGCGCGCCGAGCCGGTCTCCGAGGCCGAGCGGCTGCTCGACGACCCGTCGATCGAACTCATCGTCTCCGCCGCCGTGTCGAGCGAGCGCACCCCGATCGCGGTCGAGGCGATGCGCCGCGGCAAGGACGTGATGCTCGACAAGCCCGGTGCCGTGAGCCTCGAGCAGCTCGACCTCCTGCGTCGGACGCAGGCCGACACGGGCCGCATCCTGTCGATCCTCTACTCCGAGCACTTCGAGAACCGGGCGACGGTGAAGGCCGGCGAACTCGTCGCCGCCGGCGCCATCGGCCGCGTCGTCGCGACCGCCGGCTTCGGCCCGCACCGGCTGCGCAAGGCCTCCCGCCCGGACTGGTTCTTCGAGCGCGCCCGCTATGGCGGCATCCTCGCCGACATCGCCTCGCACCAGTGCGAGCAGTTCCTGTTCTTCACCGGCGCCGAAACCGCCTCGGTCGTCGCGGCGACGGTCGCCAACCGCGCCAATCCCGACACGCCCGAGCTCCAGGACACCGGCGACGTCATCCTGTCCGGCGGCGGCACCACCGGCTTCGTCCACGTCGACTGGTTCACGCCGGACGGGCTGCCGACCTGGGGTGACGGGCGCCTCTTCGTCACCGGCACGCACGGCTCGATCGAGCTGCGCAAGTATGTCGACCCCGCGGGGCGACCCGGCGGCGACCACCTGTTCCTGACCGATCGCGACGGCGTGCGCCACATCGACTGTTCCGACGTCGCGCTGCCCTATGGCCGCCAGCTCCTCGCCGACATTCGCGCGCGCACCGAGACGGCGATGCCGCAGGCGCGCTGCTTCCTCGCCATGGAACTCGCACTCACCGCCCAGAAGCTCGCCGAGGACGCGTCCGATGCCTGATCCCTACCGCGTCGCCGTCGTCGGCTGCGGCATCGGCCGCTCGCACATCGTCGAGGGCTACAAGCCCCAGCCGGACAAGTTCCGGGTCGTCGCGCTCTGCGACCTCGACCAAGCGCGGCTCGACACGGTCGCCGACGAGTTCGGCATCGAGCGACGCGTCGCGGATTTCGACGCAGTCCTCGCCATGGACGACGTCGACATCGTCGACGTCTGCACGCCGCCGGCGACACACAAGTGGATGGTGATCGCCGCGCTCAAGGCCGGCAAGCACGTCGTCTGCGAGAAGCCGCTCGTCGGCTCCCTGCGGGACGTCGACGAGGTGATGGCGGTCGAGCGCGGCGCGATGGGCCGGCTGATGCCGATCTTCCAGTACCGTTACGGGGACGGCGCGCAGAAGGCCAAGCGCATCCTCGACGCCGGACTTGCCGGGCGCCCCTTCGTCGCGACCGCCGAGACGCACTGGAAGCGCACCGCCGCCTACTACGACAACCCGTGGCGCGGCCGCTGGGAGACCGAGCTTGGCGGCGTGCTCATGACGCACGCCATCCACATCCACGACCTCGTGACCTACTTCATGGGGCCCGTCGAGAACCTGTTCGCCCGCGTCGCCACGCTCGTCAACGACATCGAGGTCGAGGACTGCGTGTCATCGAGCTGGCGCATGGCGAACGGCGCGCTCGTCACCTCCAGCGCGACGCTCGGCGCCCAGACCGAGATCAGCCGGCTGCGCTTCTGCTTCGAGAACGTGACGTTCGAGAGCGGCCTCTCGCCCTATTCACCGGCGGACGAGCCGTGGTCGATCCAGCCGGCGAGTCCCGAGGTCGCCGCGCGGATCGAGGCGGTGCTCTCCGACCACCGGCCGGTCGGCCGCCGGTTCACCGGCCAGATGGCCGATTTCCACGCCAGGCTCGTCGCCGGCGAGCCGGCACCGGTGACGAGCGCCGACGCGCGCCGTGCGCTCGAGCTGGTCACCGCCTTCTACGATTCCGCCTCGAGCGGGCGGGACGTGACGCTCCCGATCGCCGCCGACCACCCGAACTATGCGAGCTGGCGGCCCGCCGCCTGACGCCGCACGCAAGGACGTTCCCCATGTCGACCAGCATCGAACTGCGCCGGATCGAGAAGCGCTTCGGATCCTTCACCGCCATCCACGGCATCGACCTGTCGATCGCGCCGGGCGAGTTCACCGTCTTCGTCGGCCCGTCCGGCTGCGGGAAGTCGACGCTCCTGCGGATGATCGCCGGGCTGGAGGAGATCACCGGCGGCGAGCTTCTGATCGCCGGCGAGCCGATGAACGATGTGCCCGCCTCCAAGCGCGGCATCGCGATGGTCTTCCAGTCCTACGCGCTCTATCCGCACATGTCGGTCTACAAGAACCTCGCCTTCGGCCTGGAGACGGCGGGCTTCAAGAAGGACGCCATCGCCGAGCGGGTGAAGCATGCGGCCGACATCCTGCAGATCGGCCCTCTCCTCGACCGAAAGCCGAAGGCCCTCTCCGGCGGCCAGCGCCAACGTGTCGCCATCGGGCGGGCGATCGTGCGCGAGCCGAAGATCTTCCTGTTCGACGAGCCGCTGTCGAACCTCGACGCGGAGCTGCGCGTGCAGATGCGCGTCGAGCTCGCCAAGCTGCACCAGACGCTCGGCAACACCATGATCTACGTCACCCACGACCAGGTCGAGGCGATGACCATGGCCGACAAGATCGTGGTGCTGCGCGAGGGCCGCATCATGCAGGTCGGCCGGCCGCTCGATCTCTACAACCAGCCGGCCAACCGCTTCGTCGCCGGCTTCATCGGCTCGCCCAAGATGAACTTCCTGCCGGCGCGCCTCGCCGAGAACGACCAGTCCGGCCGCACCATCCTGCTCGGCAGCCAGGCGATCCGGCTCGACCAGCCAGTCGGCGCCAGGCGGAACGAGCCGCTGACCTTCGGCATCCGGCCGGAGCACCTGCAGGCCTCGGCGGCCGAGGGCCGGCCTGGCCTCGGCGCTGCGCGCGTGCAGCTCGTCGAGCATCTCGGCGGCTCGGCGGTGATCTATGCCGACACGGCCGAGGGCGAACCGGCGACGCTTCTGATGGAGGGGCAGACCGGGCTGCGCTCGGGCGAGACGATCCCCCTCGCCTTCGACCTCAAGGACGCGCACATCTTCGGCGAGGACGGCCGGCGGATCTGATCCGCCGCTCCGAATGCCCGGACGACCGGCCGCCGACGTCGGGCCGATGCTTCTTCCTCAGGAGGATCGACCGCGCGCCGGGGCGCCCCCGCCGTCACGCCTCTGTCGCCCACCCCGAAAACGACGGAGGCCGCGCATCCAGGGATGCGCGGCCTCCGCCCGTCTGCCACCTGAACGCTACTTGCGGGCGCTCAGGACCTCCTTGCCGCGGTCGACGAGGCTCTGCGCCGCCGTCTTGACGTCGATCTGGCCGAAGGCGAGCTGGTCGGCGACGACACGCATGACGTTGCGGTCGAACTCGTTGGCCCCGATCGGCGCCGGCGGCGGATAGGCGACCACCTTGTCGGCGAGGAAGTCGATATAGGCGATCGTCTTCTTCTCGGTCTCGTTCAGACCCGGCAGGATAGCCTCGCGCACCGGCAGCGACAGCGGCACGCCGCGCTCGACGCCGAGGATCTTGCCCGCCTCGATGTCGTTGACGAAGTAGCTGATGAACCGGGCCGCCGCCTCGCCGTTCTGCGAAGTCGCGCCGATCGACCAGATGAGCCCCGGCCGATAGTAGTGGCCGCTCGGGCCGCTCTCCATCTTCGGGAAGGCGGTGAGGTCCAGCGTCCCCGGCACCAGCTTCTGGTAGCCGATCAGCTGGTTGGAATAGGCGAAGCCGATCGCCGAGTTGCCGAGCGTCAGCGAATTCGTCTCGATCGAGTTGTCGTCGCGGGTCTGAATGTCGGCCGAGACGCAGAGGTCGTTCTGGCGCAGGTCCTCCCAGTAGGCGAACCACTCCTCGGCGTCGCTGGCGTCGTAACCGATGCCGCCGTCCTTGAAGAGCTCCT
Organism: Mangrovibrevibacter kandeliae; assembly: GCF_024519155.1. Lineage (GTDB taxonomy): Bacteria > Pseudomonadota > Alphaproteobacteria > Rhizobiales > Rhizobiaceae > Mangrovibrevibacter > Mangrovibrevibacter kandeliae. Next base: position 290,848 of record NZ_JANIFJ010000005.1, read on the forward strand.
TGTTCTTCTGCCGCAGCCAGACGTCGAAGAGGTAGAAGTACCGCGCGCCATAGGGCGCCGCCCAGTAGTTGCGCTTCTTCGGACCGTTCGCCTTGAACGCCTTGGCAAGGGCGGCGAACTCCGTCCAGGTCATCTGGCGATCCCGAGGGATCTCGACCTTGGCCGCGGCCATCGCATCGGCGTCGTAGAGCATCGCGAACGAGTTGAGGCCGAGGCCGACGCCGTAGAGCGTGCCGTCGATCGTCGTCAGCTTCACCGTCCCCTCGGCGAAGTTCGACACGTCGAGCGCCGAGCCGACGAACGGGTCCAGCTTCATGCAGGCGCCGCGGCCGGAATAGTCCGAGATGGTCGAGGGCTCGAGCTGGAAGATGTCGGCGATGTTGCGGCCGGCCATCGCAGTGGCGAGCTTCACCCAGTAGTCCGAGCCGGCGATCGGCTCGCCGGTTATCGCAAGGTCGGAGTTCTGCTTCACGTAGAGGTCGATGACGGCCTGGGTGCGCTGGTTTCGCTCCGCCGAACCCCACCAGACGCAGCGCATGTCCGTACCCGCAGCGAAGGCCCCGCGCGGCAGACCCGTGAGGGCGAGTGCGCCAAATGCAGCGCCTGAACGAAGCAGACCTCTCCTGTCGACGATCAAAGCCATGGTTTCCTCCCGTCGGCTTCCTCCGCCCTGTTATCCGGGCGATAGCCCAACAGAAGCATCCCGTAATGCAAATTGCAAATATGCCGCCTGATTTGCGAAATACGCAAATTTGCATTGGCATGTGCAACCGCATGACGTAGGCTCCCGGCCATGAACAGGACTGCCCTCTTTTGACCGCCGAGCGTCCAAAACAGGCCGACGTCGCCCGCGCCGCAGGGGTCTCGGTCAGCACCGTTTCGCGTGCGCTGGCGGGCGATGCCGGCATCAGCCCGTCCGTCCAGACGGCGGTGCGCGAGACCGCGGAGCGCCTGGGCTACGTGCGCCGCTCGGCCGGAGCGGCGGGCGGACGACGCTCCTCGCTGCAGGGCGAGACCTTTACGGTCCTGTTTCCGGCCGAACGCACGACCGGCGAACTCGGCCCATTCTACCAGGACATCCTCACCGGGCTTCGCGACGCGGCAAGCGCGGGGGGTGCCGAACTCGCCGTACGGCTGCTCAGCCACGACCGCCTTGCGGCGGACGAGGCGGCGCTCGAACCTCGGGCGGGCAGCAGCGGGCTGTTCCTCGTCGGCGTCGACCTCGACGCCGGGGCCGCCGAGCGGGTGCAGGCCCGGGGCGAGCCCGTGGTCCTGGTCAATGGGGCCGATCCCGACATGCGCTTCGACTGCGTCGCGCCGTCGAACTTCTATGGCGGCCGGCTCGGCACCCGCACGCTGCTCGACGCGGGGCATCGCAAGGTCGCCTACCTCGGCGGCGCCGGACGGGCGACGGTGCGCGAGCGCCTGCGCGGCTTCTGGCGCGAGGTCGAGGTGGCCCGCGGCGCCGTCGGGCTCACCGGAATCCTGCAGTTCGCGGGCCGCACCTTCGAGGAGGCCGGCGACATGATCACCCGCCTTCTCGACCTGCACCCCGACCTGACGGCCGCCTTCTGCATGAACGACGCCATCGCCCTCGGCGCCCTGCACGCCGTCGAGAAGACCGGTCGGCGCATCCCGGACGACTTCTCCGTCGTCGGCTTCGACGACCTCCCCTTCGCCGCGATGATGACGCCGCGCCTGACGACGCTCCACGTCGACCGCCGCGCCATCGCCGACGAAGCACTGCTCCTGATGCGCCGCCGCCTCGACGAACCGGCTGCGCTCGCCCGCCAGATGCAGGTCGCCGTCACGCTTGTCGCCGGCGGCACCGTCGCGCCCTGCCGCTCGAAGGCCCCAGAATGATCCTCGACCCTGTCTCGCAGAACCCGCTCTGCAGCAATCCGCTCGTCACCCGCGACGACGTCGCGGAGGCGCTGCTCGACCTGTTCGATCCGCTCCTGCCCTACTTCTCGAACGGCAATGCACGGGTGCGACTCGATGCGGTGGCGGCACATTTCGACCGCGCCGCGGCGGATCTCGAAGGCTTCGCCCGGCCGCTGTGGGGCCTCGCGCCCTTTGCGGCGGGCGGCGGCGACTTCCCGCACTGGCATCGCTTCGCGCAGGGGCTCGCCAACGGCACCGATCCGGCGCATCCAGAGTTCTGGGGGCGAGTGCGCGACAAGGACCAGCGGCTGGTCGAGCTCGCCGCGATCGGCTTTGCGCTCTGCCTCGTCCCGCAGCATCTGTGGGACCCGCAGAGTGCGGCGGCCAAGGCCAACATCGCCGCGTATCTGCTCGATGCCCGTCGCTACGACTACGCGGCGAACAACTGGAAGTTCTTCCGCGTGATGGTCGATCTCGCACTCGAGCGGCTCGGCATCGACTTCGACCGCGCGCTGAGCGAAACCTATCTCGACGAGCTCGACGGCTTCTATCTCGGCGAGGGCTGGTACCGGGACGGCAACGAGCGGCGCATCGACCACTACATCGCCTTCGCGATGCACTTCTACGGCCTGATCCACGCCCGCCTGTCGCCACCGGGCGACCCGCGCGGTTTGCGCTTCCGTGAGCGGGCCCGCGCCTTTGCCCCCGACTTCCGCGCCTGGTTCGATGCCGACGGCGGCACGCTCGCCTTCGGCCGCAGCATGACCTACCGCTTCGCCTGCGCCGGCTTCTGGGGCGCGCTTGCCTTCGCCGAGGAGGAGGCGCTGCCATGGGGCGCAGTGAAGGGGCTGTACCTGCGTCATCTGCGCTGGTGGGCGGAGCGTCCGATCGCCTTCGGTGACGGCGTGCTGTCGATCGGCTACGGCTATCCGCAGCTCTCGATGTCGGAGAGCTACAACTCCGGCGGCTCGCCCTACTGGGCCTTCAAGGCCTTCCTGCCGCTGATGCTGCCGGCCGCGCACCCGTTCTGGACAGCGCCGGAGACACCGCTCGCCGACGCCCCCCTACCCCGCCCGCAGCGCCACCCCGGCATGGTGCTGCTGCAGACGCCCGGCAACGTCGTCGCCCTGTCGAGCGGCCAGCAGAACCTTGCGATGCGCGCCGGCCCGGAGAAATACGCCAAGTTCGCCTATGCCTCGCGCTATGGCTTCTCGGTCGAGATGGACGAGCGCGGCTTCGAAACGGCGGCCTTCGACAACACGCTCGCCTTCTCGGAGGACGGCCTGCACTACCGGGTGCGCGAGACCAACGAGACGGCCGAGATCGCCGGCGACGCGCTGCGCGCCCGGTGGCGGCCCTTCACCGATGTCGAGGTCGAGACGACGCTCGTGCCGGCCGGTGCCTGGCACCTGCGCATCCACCGCATCCGCTCGGCGCGACCGCTGGCGATCGCCGAGGGCGGTTTTGCCATCGAGCGCGGCGAAGGCGACGCGGACCGGGTGGAGACGACCGCGGACCGGGTCGAGGTGGAGGGACCGCACGACGTCGCCGCGATCGTCGACCTCGGATCCAGCGTTGCGCGCCGACCGGTCGCCCAGAAGCCGCTGCCCAACACCAACCTCGTCGTCTCGAAGACCAGCGTGGCGCAGCTGCGTGGCGACCTCCCCGCTGGCGAGACGCTGCTCGTGACGGCTGTCGTGGCGCTCCCGCGTGCGGCGCTCGCCGAGGGAGGCCTGCCGCCGGTGCCGGCCATGCCCGACCTCGCCGCGCTCGACGCCCGCTTCGCGCGCGACGGCCGCACGGTCAGCGCGATCGAGGTCGCGCCCTGATGCGGCTGGATCGCCCCGCGGTGCTGATCGCGATGGACCCGGCGCGCACGGCGCACGTCCTGACCGAAAATCTTCTCGATCGCCTTGCCGGCTCGGCCGAGATTCTCGACCGCCGGCCGCTCCGCGATTTCGACGACCCGCGCTTTCAGGCGCTGGCGCCGCGCGCCGAGGTGCTGCTCACCGGCTGGGGGTGCCCGGCCATCGAACAAGGCGTGCGCGAGGCGATGCCCCGCCTGCGTCTCGTCGCCCATGCCGCGGGGACGATCAAGGCGCTGGCGCCGCCCGACCTCTTCGCGGCCGGCATCGCGGTCACGACGTCCGCCGAGGCGAACGCCCGGCCCGTCGCCGAGTTCACCCTGGCGATGGTCATCCTCGCGCTGAAGCGGGCCTTCGACTTCGAGCGACTCTACGGGAGCACCCGCAGCCGGCAGCAGACCAACCCGATGCTGGCGCTGCCGATCGGGGCCGCCCGGCGCACGGTCGGCGTCGTCGGCGCCTCGCGCATCGGCCGGCGCGTGCTCTCGCTGCTGCAGAGCTTCGAAGATATCGAACTCCTCGTCAGCGATCCGATGCTGGACGAAGCCGAAGCAGAACGGCTCGGCGCCCGTCTGGTCTCGCTCGACGCGCTCTGCGCGGCGTCCGACGTCGTGTCGCTCCACGCCCCCTCGCTCGCCGCGACCCGCCACATGATCGACGCTTCACGCCTCGCCGCCATGCGCGACGGCGCGACGCTGATCAACACGGCGCGTGGCGCGCTGGTCGACGAGGCGGCGCTGACGCGCGAGCTGCAGGACGGCCGGCTGTTCGCCGTGATCGACGTCACCGAACCCGAGGTGCCGGCGCCGGGCTCGCCGCTCTGGCAGGCGCCGAACCTCTTCCTGACGCCGCACATCGCCGGCGCGATCGGCCTCGAGCGCACGCGCCTCGGCGAACTGGCGATCGCCGAGATCGAACGCTACGCGGCCGGCGAGCCGCTGCTGCACGCCGTCGATCCCGCGCAGCTGGAGACGATGGCGTGAGCGGCCTCCGCCCCGCCCTCTGCTCGGTCACGCTGCGCCACCTCCAGCCGGCGGCGGTGATCGACGCCGCCGCCGACGCCGGCCTCGCCGCGATCGAATGGGGCGGGGACGTGCACGTCCCTCCCGGCGACATCAATGAAGCCCGTCGGGTGGGCGAACGCACGCGCGGCGCCGGCCTCGCGGTGTCCTCCTATGGCGCCTACCTCGTCGCGCCCGACAGCCCGGCCGACATGGTCCATCGCGCCGTCGAGACAGCCGCGGCGCTTGGTGCCCATCACATCCGCATCTGGCCCGGCACCCGCGATCGGCCCTCGCAAGGCTACACGTCCACCGAGCGCGCCGCCGTGGCATCCGCCATCGTGGCCATTGCCGACGAGGCGTCGCGGCACGCGATCACCGTCGGGCTGGAATTCCATCCGGGCTCGCTGACCGACGACTCAGCCTCGGCCCGCGCACTCGTCGATGCGATCGGGCGCGACGACGTCTATCTCTATTGGCAGCCGGCGCCGGGCCTGCCGCTCGAGGCGGCGCTCGACGAGCTGACGCTGATTGGGCCGGACGTGTGTCACCTGCATGTCTTCGCCTGGGACGCCGAGCGCCGCCGCTATCCGCTCGCCGACCATGCCGCCTACTGGTCCGCCGTCTTCGGCGCCCTGCCGGCCGGGCGCTGGCAGAAACCGCGCTATGCGATGCTGGAATTCGTGGCCGGCGACGACCTTGCGCAGTTGCGGTCCGACGCAGCATCGCTGATCGCCCTGTGTGACGCCCCAGGTGCCGGTCCACGTCGACCGAAACGGGAGCCGGGCCGGGACGGGACGCGCGATGACCGATAGACCCCGGGCCCTCCCGGTCAGAGCCGGGATCCCGCCCTTCGATGCGCCCCGGCTCGACGCCCTGATGGAGGCGGCCGGGCTCGACGTCCTCCTCGCGACGTCCAAGCACAACGTGCAGTACCTTCTTGGCGGCTATCGCTTCTTCATGTTCGACTACATGGACGCGACCGGCCTTAGCCGTTACCTGCCGATGGTCGTCTACCGGCAGGGCGCGGCCGAAGCGACCGCCTATGTCGGCAACTCCAACGAGCGCTTCGAGGCCGAACTCGGCGCCTTCTGGCTGTCGGACCTGCATCTCGATACGCGCGGCACGCTGGACGCCACCGCCTGCGGCATCGACTGCGTCCGGGCGCTTGCGGGAGACACGGCGCGGATCGGCATCGAGGTCGGCTTCCTGCCGACCGACGCGTACCTGGCGCTGCGCGAAGCGCTTCCCGACGCACCCATCGCCGACGCAACCGTGGTGCTGGAGCGCCTGCGGGCGATCAAGCGCCCGGACGAGCTCGCCGCCCTCGCCTACGCCTCCGACATGGTGATCGAGGCCATGGGCGCGACCTTCGCCGCGATGCGGCCGGGCGACACCAAGCACGACCTCGTCACGCGGCTGCGGCGCGAACAGGTGGCGCGCGACCTCACCTTCGAGTTCTGCCTCGTCACGGCCGGCCGCAGCCACAACCGGGCGCCGTCGCGCCAGCCGATCGAGGTCGGCGACGTCGTGTCGCTGGATTCCGGCGGCAATTTCCGCGGCTATCTCGGCGACCTCTGCCGGATGGGCATCGTCGGCGCGCCGGACGCCGAGCTCGTCGACGCGCTCGCGGCGATCGAGGCGATCCAGATGGCGGCACGAAACGCCATCCGGCCCGGCGCACCCGGCGGCGACGTCGAGGCCGCGGCACGGCACGCCTGCGGCCCGATGGACGGCGCGGGGCTCGAGTTCGTCGTCCACGGCATGGGCCTCGTCACGCACGAGGCACCGCGCCTGATGGACAAGGCGCCCGTCCCCTATCCCGCAGCTGACCGCGAGCACCCGCTCGAGCCCGGCATGGTCGTCTCGATCGAGACGACGTGGAAGCATCGGCGCGGCTTCATCAAGCTCGAAGATACGCTCGCCGTGACCGCGTCGGGCTTCGAGGCCTATGGCGACGGCGGCCGGGGCTGGAACATGCCGTCCGGCACCTGAGGCGCCTCGCTCCGCTGTCGGTCAGTTCGCAGGAACCCGCGAACACGCGGCACGCCAGCCTTCACGCGCGCAAGCGGCGGATCGCGATTGACAGACATGTAACCATCCGATTAGTTACTTACGTGGGCACGTTGTTGGGAGGCGACGTGATGCGGGCGAGAGCCGGTCGGGTATCGTTGCGTGCAATGGGGGATGCGGCCTGGCTGCGCCCGGCGCTGCTGCTGGTCATCATCGTGGCGCTGTGGGCGCTGGCGGTGCAGATATTCAACATCCCGGCCTACCTCATCCCGCGCCCGCTGGACGTCGCGGAGGCGATGGTCGACCAGTGGCAGACGCTGCTCGCGGAGGCGGTTCCGACGACGCTCGCCACGCTCGGCGGCTTCGCGCTGTCGGTCGCGGTCGGCATTCCGCTCGCCATGCTGATCGCCGGCTCGCGCACGGTGGAATCCTACGTCTACCCGCTGCTCGTCTTCTCGCAGTCGGTGCCCAAGGTCGCCATCGCGCCGCTGCTCGTCGTCTGGTTCGGCTTCGGCATGTTGCCGAAGGTGCTGACCGCCTTCCTGCTCGGCGTGTTCCCGATCGTCGTCTCCGGCGTCCAGGGCTTCAAGTCGGTCGATCCCGAGATGCGCGACCTCGTGCGCTCGATGCGCGCCGACTGGCTGCAGAGCTTTGCCTACGTGAACCTGCCGCAGGCGCTGCCCTCCATCTTCTCGGGCCTCAAGGTGTCGGTGACGCTCGCCGTCGTCGGCGCGGTGGTGGGCGAGTTCGTCGGCGCGAACTCCGGGATCGGCTTCGTGCTGCAGCGTTCGATCGGCAATTTCGAGCTGCCGACGATGTTCGCGGCGCTGGTGATCCTCGCGCTGATCGGGGTGATCCTCTTCTGGCTCATCGAGCTCGTCGAACGGATCGTGGTGCCCTGGCAGGCCAGCCGCCGCGTGGACGTCGCGGCGACGGCCTGAGGGCTGACGTGCAGACAACAACGGGAGGAAGAAAGACGATGACGCTGAAGACCGTTCTGACGGGCATGCTGGTCGCCGGCGCCGCGAGCCTTGCCGCGATGCACAGTGCCGCGGCCGCCGAGAAGGCCACCCTGCTCCTCAACTGGTACGTCTACGGCGAGCACGCACCGTTCTATCTCGGCAAGGAGAAGGGCTTCTTTGCCGACGAGGGCGTCGATCTCGACATCCAGGAGGGGCGCGGCTCGGCGCTGACGATCCAGGCGGTGGCCGCCGGCACGGCGACCTTCGGTTATGCCGACGTGCCGACGATGATCCGCGCCGCGGTGAAGGGCGCGCCGGTCAAGGCGGTCGGCGTCGCGCTGCAGCTCTCGCCGATGTCGGTAATGGCCTTCACCGACAAGAACATCCGCAAGCCCGAGGACATCAAGGGCAAGACGGTCGCTATGACCCCCGGCGATTCCATGTCGCAGATCTGGCCGCTCTTCCTGAAGACGACCGGCCTGAAGGACTCCGACTTCAACGTCGTCTCGGGCGACGCGCAGACCAAGCTCAACGCCGTCGCGAACGGGCGCGCCGACATGCTGCTCGGCTACTCGATGGACCAGAGCATGAAGCTGAAGGACGCGACCGGCAAGGACGTGACGCCGATCATGTTCGCCGATTACGGGATCAACATGGTCTCGTCCGGCGTGATCGTGAACGACGACACGCTGTCGAACGACCCGGACCTCGTGCGGCACTTCATGGCCGCGGCGACGAAGTCGGTGGAGTATGCCTCGGCCCATCCGGAGGAAGCGGCCAAGGCGATCCTCGACGCGCTGCCGAAGGCCGGCAAGGAGCCGACGCTTCTGGAGGGCTTCCAGCGCACGATCCCGCTCTACCACACCAAGGACACCGAGGGTCAGCCACCGTTCCGCGTCACGCCGCAGAACATGCAGCAGACCGTCGATCTCCTGATCCAGTATGGCGGCCTGGAGGCCGAGGCCAAGGACGAAGTCGACACCTTCTACACCAACGACTACCTGCCGGCGGCCGAATGAGGATCGCCACGTCGCGCGTCGCAGAGACCGGGCCGGCTGCCGCCGGTCCGGTGCCCATCCCGCCGGTTGCCGCCCCGCTGATCGGGATCCGCGACCTCTCCAAGACCTATCGAACGAAGGCGGGCGAGACGCCGACGCTCTCCTCCGTCAGCCTCGACGTGCGGGCCGGCGAGTTCGTCGCCGTCGTCGGGCCGTCGGGCTGCGGGAAGTCCACGTTGATGAAGCTGGTGGCCGGCCTGATCCCGGCGACGAGCGGCGAGATCTCCATCGAGGGCCGCCCGGTGCGCGAACCGCCGGACGACGTCGGCATCGTCTTCCAGAGCCCGGTGCTGCTCGCCTGGCGCAGCGTGCTCGGCAATGTCATGCTGCCGGTGGATGTGCGCCGGCTCGACCGTGCGCGGTACCGTGAACGGGCGTTGCAGCTTCTCGAAACAGCGGGACTGAAGGGCTTCGAGACCCGCTACCCCTGGCAGCTCTCCGGTGGGATGCAGCAGCGCGCGGCGATCTGCCGGGCACTCGTGCACGACCCGGCGATCCTCCTGATGGACGAGCCTTTCGGCGCGCTCGACGCGATGACGCGCGAGCACATGAATGTCGAGCTGCAGCGCATCCACGGCGCGACCGGCAAGACGATTCTGTTCATCACCCACTCCATCCCGGAGGCCGTGTTCCTGGCAGACCGCGTCGTGGTGATGTCGCCCCGCCCCGGTCGGATCGAGGCGGTCTACGACGTCGAGCTGCCGCGACCGCGCGACCTCGAGATGATGGGCGAACGCGGCTTCATCGCCCTGGTGAAGCGGATCCGCGGCCACTTCGCAGCGATCGGCGCCCTGGACTGAGAGGGAGAGGCGATGAGGGCTCCGGCGATCCGCATCGAGGCGATCGACCTGTTCGAGCGGGAGATGACGTTTCTCCACCCGTTCCGCTTCGGCGACGTGACGGTGCGCTCGGCGCCGCAGGCCTTCGTGCGGGTGGTCATTTCGGTCGACGGCGCCGGCCGCGCGAGCGGCGCGACGGCCGAGATGATGATGCCGCGCTGGTTCGACCGGCGCCCCGAGCGCAGCCCGGCCGAGACGGTGGACGACCTGCGCCGCAGCCTGGTGTCGGCGCGGGATGCCTACCTCGCGGCGGAGGGCGCGGACACCGCGTTCGGCCATCGCGTCCGCTTCGAGACGACGGCGGTGCCGACGCCGGGGACGGCCGAGCTCGTCACGAGCTACGGCCCCTCGGTGATCGACAAGGCGATCCTCGACGCGCTGTTTCGCGCGTTCGGCACGAATGCCCGCGACGGCATCACCGGCAATCTCGCGGGCCTCGACGCGCGGCTGACGCCGGATCTCGACGAGGTCGGGATCCACGCCGTCCTGTCGGGCCGTGCGCCGCCGGCTGCCGTCGCCGTGCGCTGGACCGTCGGCATGGTCGATGACCTCGACGCTCTCGACCACAGCCTCGCCGAAAGCGGCATCCGGCACCTCAAGATCAAGCTCGGCGGCGATCCGGAGGCGGATATCGAGCGGCTGGCCGCCATCGGCCGCCGCCTGGGAGACCGCGCGATCGACGGCGTCACCCTCGACGCCAACGAGCAGTACCGCCCGGATCCGCTCGCCCGCTTCGTCGAGGCCCTGCAGAGCCGCGACGACCTCGGCTTCGCCCGCCGACGGTTCCTCTACCTCGAGCAGCCCTTCCCGCGTGACCTGACGCTTGCGACGCCGCTCGGCTCGGTCGCCGAGGCCGTGCCGGTGATCATCGACGAGTCGGACGGGCGCTTCGACGCGTTTCCGCGTGCCGTCGGGCTCGGCTATCGCGGCGTGTCCTCCAAGAGCTGCAAGGGCCTCTACAAGGCGCTCCTCAACGGCGCCCGGGCGCGCCGGCTCAGCGCCGAGGCCGGGCAACCCGGCCGCTTCTTCGTCGCCGGCGAGGACCTCACCTGCCAGCCCGGCCTCGCCGTGCAGCAGGACACCGCGCTCGCCGCCCTCCTCGGGATCGCGCATGTCGAGCGCAACGGCCATCACTATGTCGACGGGTTTGGTCCGGCCCCTGCTGCGGAGGCAGACGCGATGGCGGCGGCGCATCCCGATCTCTATGCGAACGGCGGCGAGGGCTGGCGGCTGGCGGTGCGCGGCGGCGTGCTGCCGACGGCCTCGCTTCTGACGGCGCCGGGCTTTGCCAGCGGAGCCGAGCCCGATTTCAGCGCCATGCGCGCGATCTGACGTGAAATTACTGCGTCAGCCGTGGCGCAATCTGCGCCGCTGCGCTATCGCGCTCTTCTGCTTGACGACGAAGATCGGCGCAGCCGATGCCAGGGGTCGAAGCCCGGATCGATCAGATCCGGGCCCCGGTCCGCAGGAATGAGCGAACCGGACATGCCGCGCAGGCGGGCGGCACGCCCGATGAACGGCACCGCCCCGGCTGCTGCCGCCGGATTGCTGAGAGGAGAGCTGCCTTGGACGACGCCATCTCCCCCGAGCGCGACACCGAGCGGCAGGCCGCCAAGCCGGCGGCCGCCACGGGGACGCGGACACGGGATCCGGAGCGCACCAAGGCCAACATCCTCGCGGCGGCGACGAGCGAGTTCTCTTCGCGCGGCTTTGCCGGCGCAAGGGTCGATGCGATCGCCGCGCGCTCGCGCGCCAACAAGCGCATGATCTACCACTATTTCGGCAACAAGCAGGGGCTCTGGCTGGCCGTCCTGGAAGCCGCCTACGAGCGGGTGCGGACCGCCGAGCTCGGGCTGCATCTCGCCGAACTCGAGCCGGAACAGGCGATGCGGACCCTCGTGCGCTACACCTTCGAGTCCTTCGTCGGCGATCGCGTCTTCATCAATCTCCTGAACAGCGAGAACCTGCATCAGGCCCGGCACCTGAAGCACTCCTCGCGCATCAAGTCGATGCACTCGCCGCTGATCGGCATGATCCAGACGATCCTCGACCGCGGCGTCGCGACCGGCGTCTTCCGCGCCGGGGTCGACCCGGCGCAGCTGTGGCTGACGATCGCCGGCATCTCGTTCTTCTATTTCTCCAACATCTACACGCTGTCGGTGATCCTCGATAAGGACCTGAAGTCGAAGAGCGGCGTCGACACCCGCCGGGACCACGTCGTGGACTTCGTGATGAACGGGCTGAAGCCCGGCGGCTGAGCGACCGCGCGACCGCCGCGCCGGGAGCCCTCGCCGGCGGAAGTCGCGGCTGCGGTCGACGGGCAGATCGCGATCGATCCGGGATTCGTGCCGGGCACCGGGCCGTTTCCGGACGACGATGGGCGCTGGAGCGTCGACCCGGCGATGCTGACGAGCGGCCAACGCACGGCGGCCGCCAGCCTCTACTGTGCGCGGATGAGCGCCGAGATGATGCGCCTGACCGGGGCCGGCGGCCGGTGCGGCGCTCCTGGCACGGCTCCCGTAAGCGATCCACCACAACGCCGCTGAGCCCGGTGTCGCAGCGCCGTTCGCACGACTTCCGCGGCGGCCCGCGAGCCCGTATGGCTGCAGCATGGATGCACCCTCCAGCCCGCCTTCCGCCGCCGACGGACCCGCCGTGGAGATCCTGAAGCAGTTGCTCGTCTGGCGCCGCGACGTGCGCCACTTCCGGACGGACGCCGTGCCGGAAGCGCTGGTCGAGGATCTCCTCGACCTCGTGCAGTTGGCGCCCTCGGTCGGCAACAGCCAGCCCTGGCGCTTCGTGCGGGTCGAGAGCGCCGGCGCGCGCGCCACGGTGCGCGCGAGCTTCGAGGCCTGCAACGAGGAGGCACTCGCGGGCTACGAGGGCGATCGGGCGCGCCTCTATGCTGGCCTCAAGCTCGCCGGGCTCGACCGCGCGCCCCTGCAGTTCGCGGTGTTCTGCGACGGCGCGACCGCTCAGGGCCACGGCCTCGGCCGCGGGACGATACCGGACACACTCGACTGGTCGGTGGTCGGGGCGATCCACGTGCTGTGGCTCGCTGCGCGGGCGCAGGGCCTCGGCCTCGGCTGGGTCTCGATCCTCGACCCGCAAGCGGTCACGGCCGCGCTGGACGTGCCGGCCGGCTGGCGCCTCGTCGCCTATCTCTGCCTCGGCTGGCCGGCCGAGGAGCACGCGACGCCCGAACTGGAGCGCCGCGGCTGGCAGGGACGCACGGGTGCGGGGCGGACGGTTCTCGTCCGCTGACCCGGCCCGGCGTGACCGCGGCTACTCGCCCGGCAGCAGCAGCGCCCGCCGGTCGGACGCCGCCGGGTAGACGCCGAGAGTGCGGTATTCGGCGGAGAAGAAGCGGAGTTCCTCCAGCGCCCGGCCGAGCGCCGGATCGTGCGGATGGCCCTCCACGTCGGCATAGAACAGCGTGGCCGAGAAGCTGCCGCCGAGCTGGTAGCTCTCGAGCTTGGTCATGTTGATGCCGTTGGTCGCGAACCCGCCGAGCGCCTTGTAGAGCGCCGCCGGGATGTTGCGGACCCGGAAGACGAACGTGGTGACGACGTCGCGGCTGATATAGGCGCGCCCGGCCGCGTCGATCGCTGCGTCGCGCCCGGCCCACAGGCTCAGCCGCTGCTCCTCCGGGTCGACCAGCGGCTGGTGGTCCGGATTGGCCAGGATGACGAAGCGGGTGACGTTGTTGGCGGCGTCCTCGACGTCCTCCTCGAGGATGTCGAGCCCGTAGTGGCCGGCCGCGAGCCGCGGCGCGAGGGCCGCGCGGCTGCGCTCGCCGCTCTGGGCGACTTCACGCGCCGCACCTGCCGTGTCGCCCGCTACCACCGGCTTCCAGCCATTGGCACGGATGTATTTCCGGCACTGGCCGAGGGCGTGGATGTGGCTGTGGACGCTGCGGATCTCGTCGCGCCCGACGCCCGGCAGCACCATCAGCTGGAAGTGGATCGGCATGAAGTACTCGCCGACGATCTGCAGGCCTGAGTCGGGCATCAGGAGGTGGATGTCGGCCACGCGCCCGGCGAGCGTGTTCTCGATCGGGATCATCGCCCGCTCGACCGTGCGGGTGCGGCCCTCGTGCTCGACCGTGCCGCTCTTCAGCGCCGCGAAGGCGTCATCGAAGGACGGGCACGGCAGCGGCTCGTAGGCCTTTCCGAACACGGCCGCGCAGGCCATGTCGGAGTTGGCGCCGGGCTCGCCCTGGAAGGCGATCATCGGCCGGTCGTCTGCTGTCATCGTCATGCTCCACACAGGGCCCTGGCCCGTTCGAGGTCCTCCGGCGTATCGACGCCGAGCGGCACGGTGTCCACGATCCGCGCGTCGATCCGCATCCCCGCCTCCAGCGCCCGAAGCTGCTCCAGCTTCTCGCGCTGTTCGAGCGCCGACGGGCCGAGCGCCACGAAGCGCTCCAGCGCGGCGCGCCGGTAGGCGTAGAGGCCGACATGGTGGTAGAGCGGCCCCTCGCCCCAGGGCGCGGTCGCGCGGGTGAAGTAGAGGGCCCGCAGCCGCCGGGCGGCGAGCGGCGCGCCGACGAGCTTGACGACGTTCGGGTTGGTCCTCTCCCCCGCCTCGGTGATCTCGACGCACAGCGTCGCGATGTCGACGGCGGGATCGGCGAGCGGCGCCAGCGCGGCGGCGATGATTCCCGGATCGATGGTCGGCAGGTCGCCTTGCACGTTCACCACCGTCTCGACCTCCCCATCCGGATCGACCGCCTGCAGCGCCTCGTAGATGCGGTCGGAGCCGGACTGGTGCTCGACGCGGGTCATCACCGCCTCGAAGCCGCCGGCGCGCACCGCGGCGGCGACGGCGGGCGTGTCGGTCGCGACGACGACCCGGCCGAGTGCCGCGGCAGTCGCCTGCTCGGCGACACGCAGGATCATCGGCTTGCCGGCGATGTCGGCGAGCGGCTTGCCGGGCAGGCGGGTCGAGGCCAGCCGGGCGGGAATCAGAACGAGCGTGGACATCCGGTACCTTTCACCCGGGCGACGATCCGGTTGCCGAAGCCGGTTCGAAGACTTCCGCAACCGACAGCAAGCCAGCCGAAACACCTGTAAATACGGCGCTTCCAGGCTTGCGCGCGCCTCTTATAGGTGTTGCCTTCGCAAGGCAAAAGACCTAGGGTCCGGCGCGTTTTGAGGGAGCTGCGCCGGCCGCATCGCGGGCGGCCTGACGAGGGAGCCGTCCCAGCCTATGGATTCGTTCGAAGTCAACAAGATTCTCGGCGCCGTTTTGGGGACGGTCTTCCTGGTGTTCGGCGGCAGTCTCCTCGCCGAAGGTATCTTCCACTCCGAGGTCCCCGAGAAGCCGGGCTTCGTCGTCGCGGCCGCCGAGGAGGCCGCTCCCGCGGCGGGCGGCGCCGAGGAGACGAAGGAAGAGCCGATCGAGGCGCTTCTGCAGTCGGCCGACGCCAGCGCCGGCGAGGCGCAGTTCAAGAAGTGCCAGGCCTGCCACGACGGCTCCAAGGGTGGCGCCAACAAAGTCGGCCCGCATCTGTGGGACGTGGTCGGCCGCCCGATCGCCTCGATCTCGGACTTCAGCTACTCCGCTGCGATGAAGGACTTCTCCAAGGGCGGCGAGGAGCACTGGGACTACGACCACCTCTACTACTTCCTCGCCAACCCGAAGCAGCGCATCCCCGGCACCGCGATGGGCTTCGCCGGCCTGAAGAAGCCTGAGGACCGCGCCAATCTGATCGCCTACCTGCGCACCCTCAGCGACAACCCGCAGCCGCTGCCCCCGCCGCCGGCCGAGGGTGCCGACACGGCGGCGCCGGCGGGCGACCAGCCGGCCGCGACTGATCCTTCGACCACGACAGACAGCAACGCGGCGGTGCAGGGCGCGGCCACCACAGACACGACCACGACCGGCAACAAGATGGGCACCGCCTCCGAGCCTGCCCCGGCCACCGCACCGGCGACCGGCGACACCACGCCGAACGCGCCGCAGCCGGAGGGCCAGCCGGCGGGTGCGCCGACTGCCGGGGACACCAGTGCCCCCGCGGGCGAGGGTGCGGCTCCGGCGCAACCGGCGCCGGCGCAAGGACAGCCCGCTCCGGCACAGTGAAGCGGAGAAGCGCGAAACGACCTGAGAAACCGGGCCTTGTGCCCGGTTTTTTGTTTGGCGGCTGAGCACGTCACCGTCGCGCCGCCTCCCTTACGTGGTTAGACTTTCGGTGGCCGACCCTATGTGATCGAACGAAGGCCACAATGCCCGGCCCACAATGCCGCCATCGGGTCTTGCGCCGCCCCGCCGACCCGCCGACCCGTCACGATGCGACCGGAGTTCGACTTGACGCTGCCCCTGCGCCCCGTCCGCCACCTGATCCTCTCACTGCCGCTGTTCCTGGCGCTCGCTCCGCTGCCCACGCCGGCGCAAGCGCAGGATACGCCCTCCGCAACGCCCGCGGCCGCCCCGGAAGGTCAGGCCGCCGACACCGCGTGGCGCAGCTGGACGTCGCTGATCGGGCCGTCCAAGTACGGCGACGACTTCAAGCGCTACGACTACGTCAATCCCGACGCGCCGAAAGGCGGAACCTTCAACTCCGTCGCCGTCGGCTCCTATGACAGCTTCAACCCGTTCATCGTGCGGGGCACACCGGCCGCCGGCCTTCCGAACTTCGGCGGCGGGCTGCTCTACGACACGCTGATGGAGCAATCGACCGACGAGCCGGCCACCTCGTACGGGCTGGTCGCCGAAGCGGTGCGGTACCCGGCGGACTACTCGTCGGCGACCTTCCGGCTCAATCCCAAGGCGCGCTGGCACGATGGCCAACCGATCACCGTCGAGGACGTGATCTGGAGCTTCGAAACGCTGAAGTCGCTGCACCCCCAGTGGGCGTCCTACTACCACAACGTCGTGTCGGCGGAGAAGACCGGCGACAACGAGGTGACCTTCCGCTTCGACCAGGCCAACAACCGCGAACTGCCGAACATCATGGGCGATCTCACCGTGCTGCCGAAGCACTGGTGGGAGGGCAAGGATGCTTCGGGCAAGACGCGCGACATCACGCAGCCGACGCTCGAGCCGCCGCTCGGCTCCGGTCCCTACAAGATCGGCGCCTTCACGCCCGGCTCCAGCATCGACTGGGTCCGGGTGCCGGACTACTGGGCCGCCGACAACCCGACGCGCGTCGGTCGCTACAACTTCGACACGATGCACTACGTCTATTTCCGCGACTCCAACGCGACCTGGGAAGCGTTCAAGAAGGGCGGCCTCAGCGACTACAGGATCGAGAACATCTCGCGCCGCTGGGCGCAGGAGTACAACTTCCCGGCCGCCGAGAGCGGCGAGGTGATCCGCAAGACACTCGAGAGTCACGGCGTCGAGTCGATGCAGGCCTACGTCCTCAACGACCGCCTGCCGAAGTTCTCCGACCCGCGCGTGCGCAAGGCGCTGACTCTCGCCTACAACTTCGAGGACATGAACCAGACGCTGTTCTTCGGCCTCTACCAGCGCATCACGAGCTACTGGGCGAACAGCGAACTCGCCGCCGAGGGCCTGCCGTCGGCGGGCGAGCTGAAGTACCTGGAACCGCTGCGCGGAACGATTCCGGACGAGGTCTTCACCAAGGCGTACACCCTGCCCGACTACAGCCAGCCCAACGCGGAGCGGAGCTACCTGCGCGAGGCGCTCAGCCTCTTCAAGGAGGCCGGCTACGAGCTGCGCGGCTCCTCGCTCGTCGACGGCCAGACCGGCGAGCCCTTCACCATCGAGTTCCTCGCCGACGACCCGAGCGACGACCGCGTCCTCTCGCCGTATGCGCGGCAGCTCAATCGCCTCGGCATCAAGACGAACATCCGTGTCGTCGACCAGAACCAGTACATCGACCGGATGCGCAACTTCGACTTCGAGGCGACCTCGATCAAGTACTATCCGCAGTCCCTCTCGCCTGGGAACGAGCAGCGCGACTTCTGGTCGAGCGCTGCCGCCGACGCACCCGGCAGCCGCAACTACGCCGGCATCAAGAATCCGGCGGTCGACAAGCTGATCGACGACATCGTGTTTGCACCGAACCGCGAGGAGCTCGTCTCGGCGACGCGCGCTCTCGATCGGGTGATGCTCTGGAACTACTACGTCGTCCCGCAGTGGTATCTCGGCAAGATCTGGCTCGCCTACTGGGACAAGTTCGGGATGCCGGACAAGCAGCCGGAATCCTCGGGCATCGATCCCTACTCCTGGTGGATCAAGCAGGCCGGAAGCGACGCGGCCTCGGCCAAGCCATGATGCACCTGCTCAGCCGCCGCCGCTTCGGGCAGCTGGCGCTCGCGACCGGCGCCGGCGCGCTTCTGCCCCGCCTCGCGGCGGCCGACATCGCCGCCGACACCCCGCTGCATGCTCTTTCGGTGTTCGGCGACCTGAAATACGGTCCAGGCTACGACGTTCTCGACTACGCGGCGCCGGACGCGCCGGATGGTGGCGAGATGAACCTGGCAGTCTCCAACTGGGTGCTCAACCAGTCGCCGTTGACCTTCGACACGCTCAACACCTTCGTGCTGCAAGGCAATGCACCGCCTCGCATCGAGCTCCTCTACGATTCGCTGATGACCTCGACGCTCGACGAACCGAGCTCCTACTATTGCGCGCTCGCCGAAAGCGTCAGCGTCTCGCCCGACAAGAACCGCTTCACCTTCCGGCTGCGGCCGGAGGCTCGCTTTTCGACGGGCGACCCGGTGACGGCAGCCGACGTCGCCTTCAGCTACGAGACCTTCAAGGTCGATGGCCATCCGAGCCTGCAGGTGGTGCTGCGCACGATGGTCGCGGCGACGGCCGAGGACGAGCGAACCGTCACGATCGCCTTCTCCGGCGAGCAGAGCCTGCCGGACGCGCTCGACGCCCTCGGCATGCCGATCGTTCCGAAGGCCTTCTTCGACGGCAAGACGTTTGCGCGCACCGGTAGCGAACCCATTCCCGGCAGCGGCCAGTACGCGATCGGCAACTTCGAGTTCGGCCGGTTCGTCGAATACCGCAGGCGCCCGGACTACTGGGCGAAGGACCTGCCGTTCGCACGTGGCCTCAACCACTTCGACACGATCCGCATCGACTTCTTCCGTGACCGACAGCCGGCCCTGGAAGCCTTCAAGAAGGGTCTGATCACCTTCCGCGAGGAGTTCACCACCAAGGATTGGGCGACCGAGTACGACTTTCCTGCCGTCACTCGGGGCGAGGTGGTGAGGCGCGAGTTCCCCGCCGAGCACCGCCCTCACTTCCAGTGCTGGGCGCTGAACCAGCGGCGCGAGCGCTTCGCGGACCCGCGCGTGCGGCGCGCGATCAACATGTGCTTCGACTTCGAGTGGACCAACGCCAACCTCCTGTTCGGCCAGCGCTCGCATTCGCAGTCGCCCTTCGAGGGCTCGGACTTCGTGGCGACGGGCACCCCGTCGCCGGCCGAACTGGAACTGCTCGAACCCCTGCGCGGCCAGATCCCCGACGCGGTGTTCGGCCCGGTCTGGACCCAGCCGGTGACAGATGGCAGCGGGCGCGACCGCACGGTGCTGCGCGAGGCGCTGCGGCTGTTCGGCGAGGCCGGCTGGACACAGAAGAACGGCCGGCTCGCCAACGCCGGGGGCGAACCGTTCCAGCTCGAGTTCCTGTCGAACGGCGCAGAGCAGCAGCGGGTCTACGCCAAGATGTTCGAGACGCTGCGCGCCCTCGGCGTCGACGCCTCGATCCGCCTCGTCGATGCGGCGCAGTATCAGGACCGGATCAACCGCTTCGACTTCGACATGATCCTCGCGGCTTTCTCGCTCGGCTCGAACCCGACACGCGAGAGCCTGGCGCTGTTCTTCGGCTCGAGCTCGAAGGATCGTCAGGGCGGCTACAACTATCCGGGCATGGCCGATGCCGGCGTCGACGCGCTGATCGAGCGTGTCGCGGGCGTGACCAGCCGCGAGGAACTGAACACGGTGATGAGGGCGCTCGACCGTGTGCTGCGGTGGCGGCTCGACTGGCTGCCGAACATCACCTCGCCGGTGCACCGGGCCGCCTACTGGAACGTCTTCGGCTTCAAGGAGCCGAAACCGGACTATGGCTGGCCGGTCGAATCGCTCTGGTGGTTCGACGAACAGAAGGCGAAGGCGATCGGCCGCGCCTGAGGCGACGCGTCTGACCGCGACGCCATTCGCAACCCGCGGGCGCTTGTGGCACAGTGCCCGCTGCCCGGCCGGCGCTGATTCTCCTTGTGCCGCGCCGCCTTAGACGAGAAGCAGCAGACACCGCTCATGGGCGCCTACATCCTTCGCCGCCTGCTCCTGATGATCCCGACACTGATCGGCATCATGGCGATCTCCTTCGTGGTCATCCAGTTCGCGCCGGGCGGACCGGTCGAACAGGTGCTGGCCGAACTGCAGGGTCAAGGTGGCGGCGCGGCCGAACGCGTCAGTGGCTCGGGTGCCGATTTCGGCGCGCAGCAATCGACGCAAGGCGGCTCGAACTCGGGATATCGCGGCGCGCAGGGGCTCGATCCGGAGTTCATCAAGCGGCTGGAGAAGCAATTCGGCTTCGATAAGCCGCCGCTCGAGCGCTTCGGCAAGATGCTGTGGGACTATCTGCGCTTCGACTTCGGCGACAGCTACTTCCGCTCCGTCTCGGTGATCGACCTGATCCTGGAAAAGATGCCGGTGTCGATCTCGCTTGGCCTGTGGATCACGCTCCTCTCCTACCTGATCTCGATTCCGCTCGGGATCCAGAAGGCGCTGAAGGACGGCTCGGCCTTCGACGTGTGGACCAGCGGCGTCGTGATCGTCGCCTATGCGATCCCCGGCTTCCTGTTCGCCGTCCTCCTCATCGTCCTCTTCGCCGGCGGCTCCTTCTACGACCTGTTCCCGCTGCGCGGGCTCCTGTCCGACAACCTGCACGGCGACTGGTGCGCGCCCTGGGACAACTCGTTCAGCTTCCCGCGCTGCTTCGGCCGCGTCGTGCCGGACTACTTCTGGCACCTGACGCTGCCGCTGATCGCGCTGTCGCTCTCGGCCTTCGCCACGACCACGCTGCTGACGAAGAACTCCTTCCTCGACGAGATCCGCAAGCAGTACGTCACCACGGCCCGGGCGAAGGGGTTGACCGAGCGGCGCGTCCTCTACGGCCACGTCTTCCGCAACGCCATGCTGATCATCGTCGCCGGCTTTCCGGGCGCCTTCATCTCGGCCTTCTTCACCGGCTCGCTGCTGATCGAGACGATCTTCTCGCTGGACGGCCTCGGCCTGCTCGGCTTCGAGAGCATCTACAAGCGCGATTACCCCGTGGTCTTCGCGACGCTCTACATCTTCTCGCTGATCGGACTTCTCACGAGCCTGATCTCCGACCTCACCTACACCTGGATCGATCCCCGGATCGACTTCGAGCGGCGGGAGGTCTGAGATGGACACGATCCGCGACGCCGACCGGCCGCAGGAACTCGAGGCCCGCGACACGGCACTCGACGAGGCGGCCGGGCTCGGCCAGTTGTCGCCCGAGCCGAGCCGACCGCCGCGCCTGTCGCCGCTCAACCAGCGGCGCTGGCGCAACTTCAGGGCCAATCGCCGGGGCTACTGGTCGCTGTGGATCTTTGCCGTGCTGTTCGTGGTGACGCTGCTCGCCGAGGTGGTGGCCAACGACAAGCCGCTGCTCGTCGAGTACAAGGGCGATTTCTACTACCCGATCCTGGTCGACTACCCCGAGGAGGTGTTCGGCGGCTTCCTGCCGGTCACGAACTACCGCGATCCCTTCGTACAGGACGAGATCGACCAGAACGGCTGGGCGATCTGGCCGCCGATCCGCTACTCCTACCAGAGCGTCAACAACGAGATTCCGACCCCGGCGCCCTCCGCTCCGTCCTGGACCTTCACCAAGGAGGAGCGCTGCCAGCGCTATCCCCAAGGCGTCGACGATCCGAACTGCATCGTCGGCAACTGGAATTGGCTCGGCACCGACGACCAGGCACGCGACGTCCTCGCCCGGCTGATCTACGGCTTCCGCATCTCCGTGCTGTTCGGCCTCGTGCTGACCGCCGCCTCGGCGGTGATCGGGGTCTTCGCCGGCGCGGTGCAGGGCTATTTCGGCGGCTGGGTGGATCTGTTGTTCCAGCGCTTCATCGAGATCTGGTCGTCGATCCCGGTCCTCTATCTGCTGCTGATCATCGCCGCGATCCTGCCGCCGGGCTTCTGGATCCTGCTCGGGATCATGCTGCTCTTCTCCTGGGTGGCCTTCGTCGGCGTGGTGCGGGCGGAGTTCCTGCGCGCCCGCAACTTCGAATACGTCAACGCGGCGCGCGCGCTCGGCGTCGGCGACTGGACGATCATGTTCCGCCACCTTCTGCCCAACGCGACGGTGGCGACGCTGACCTTCCTGCCCTTCATCCTGAACGGCTCGATCTCGACGCTGACCTCGCTCGACTTCCTCGGCTTCGGGCTGCCGCCCGGCTCACCCTCGCTCGGCGAGCTTCTCGCTCAGGGCAAGAACAACCTGCAGGCGCCCTGGCTCGGCATCTCCGGCTTCCTCGTGATAAGCCTGATGCTGTCGCTGCTGGTCTTCATCGGCGAGGCCGTGCGCGACGCCTTCGACCCCAGGAAGAGCTTCGGGTAGGACAGGTCGAGAGGACAATGGCCGTGGGCGAGATCGGTAAAATCACGAAGACGCTCGAACTGAATGAACTTCCCGAAGATGTGCGCGCGGCGTTCGCTCCGGGCAAGCCGGTGACCGCCGTCTTCGAAGGCGAGTTCGTCGAGCCTGAACCGGCCGCGGACGCGATCGAGGCGCGGCAGTCGTCGCTCCTGAGGTTCTGGGGGGCCGCGGCAGATCGGAACCCGAGCATCGAAGAGGCCGTGGCGCGCGTTCGCGAATTGCGGGACGAATGGGACTGACCGGCGGCACCATCTATCTCGACACGAACGTCTTCATCGACCTGGTGGAGCGGCGGAACGACACCCTGAGGCGATTCGTGCAACGTGTCGCGGCAGACAGAGGCCAGCTATTCACGAGCGAATTGACCTTGGCCGAGGCCCTCGCCAAGCCGGTCGAACTCGAAGACGCCGCTCTGGTGGATCTACGAGCAAACGCTCGTGTCCGGTCCGCTGCTGCTGGTGGTGCCGGTCGATCGGACCATTCTGAGACGGAGCGCCACCATGCGGGCGAAACTGAAGAACAAACTCGCGGACGCGATCCATATCGCGACAGCCGTCGAAACCGGATGCAGCCACCTCCTGTCCGAGGACAGACGGTTGCAACTACCCGAAACCGTCGTTCGCCTTCGAGCCCTTGATCTCGATGGTGCCGAAGACAGATGAGCGATCGCCGGACCATGCATGACGACCACCACCCTTCGGGTGACCACGGCCACCACCACGGCCATTCGCACAACGCCATCGGCGGCCACGCCCATGGCGCCAACGAGCGTCGGATGACCATCGCCGCCATCCTCACCGGCGCCTTCATGCTGGCCGAGGTCGTCGGCGGCCTGTGGTCCGGCTCGCTGGCACTGCTCGCCGATGCCGGGCACATGCTGACCGACTTCGCGGCGCTCGGCCTCGGCGTCATCGCGTTCCGGCTGACGCGCAAGCCACGCGACGACAGGCGCACCTATGGCTATGATCGCTTCGAGGTGCTCGTCGCCTTCGTGAACGGCCTTGCGCTCTTCGCCATCGCCGCGCTGATCGTCTACGAGGCGTGGCACCGGCTCGAGCAGCCCGCCGCGATCCTCGGTGGCCCGATGCTCGCGATCGCCGCGGCCGGACTGCTCGTCAACGTCGCGGTGTTCTTCGTGCTGCACGGCGGCGACCGTGAGAACCTCAACATGCGCGGCGCGCTGCTGCACGTGATGGGCGATCTTCTCGGCTCGGTCGCCGCGCTCGCCGCGGCGCTGGTGATCCTCCTCACCGGCTGGACCCCGATCGACCCGATCCTGTCGGTCCTCGTCGCGCTGCTGCTGCTCGCCTCCGCCTACAGGCTGGTGCGCGACGCCGGTCAGGTGCTGCTCGAGGGGGCGCCGACCGATCTCGCCGTCGAGGCGGTCGCGCCGCATCTCACCCGGCAGGTCGCCGGGCTGCGCGAGGTTCACCATCTGCATGCCTGGACGATCACGCCCGAGCGCAAGATGGCGACTCTCCACGCCTGCCTGGAGGAGGACAGCGACGCAATGGCGGTGACGCGTGCGATCAAGGCCGAGATGCGCGAGGCCTTCGGCATCGGCCACACCACGGTCGAGATCGAGTACGGCATCTGCGCGGACGAGGTGGAAGACGGCTGTGGTCACCGGGAGCACGCGCACCATCCGCACGATCACGCCGGCCACACCCACTCCGACCATCACGCCCACGCCGCGCCCGTCTGAGGAACCCCGCATGGACCAGGTTGCAGCCCGGACGTCACCCGCCGAGACCCTCCTCTCGGTCCAGGACCTCGCCGTCGCCTTCCGCCAGGGCGAGCGCGTCTCGACCGCCGTCGACGGCATCTCCTACGACATCGCGCCCGGCGAGACGGTGGCGCTCGTCGGCGAGTCCGGCTCCGGCAAGTCGGTGTCGGCGCTCTCGATCCTGAAGCTCCTGCCCTACCCGGCCGCCAGCCATCCGCGGGGCGCCATCCTCTATCGCGGCGAGAACCTGATCGACGACGACGAGCGCGACCTGCGCAAGGTCCGCGGCAACAAGATCTCGATGATCTTCCAGGAGCCGATGTCCTCGCTGAACCCGCTGCACACGATCGAGAAGCAGGTCGGGGAGGTGATGAAGCTTCATCGCGGACTGTCCGACCGCCAGGCGCGCGAACGCGTGCTGGAACTCTTGCGACAGGTCGGCATCCGCGAGCCGGAGAAGCGTCTCGGCGCCTATCCGCACCAGCTGTCGGGCGGCCAGCGCCAGCGCGTGATGATCGCCATGGCGCTCGCCAACGAGCCGGACCTCCTGATCGCCGACGAGCCGACGACCGCGCTCGACGTCACCGTGCAGGCGCAGATCCTGGAACTGCTGAAAAAGCTGCAGGCCGATCGGCACATGGCGATGCTGTTCATCACCCACGATCTCGGCATCGTGCGCAAGATCGCCGACCGGGTCTGCGTGATGTATCGCGGCAAGATCGTCGAGACCGGGCCGACCGCAGCGATCTTCGAGAACCCGCAGCATCACTACACGCGGCACCTCCTAGCTGCCGAGCCGAAGGGCGCGCCGCCGCCGGCCAACGCCAATGCGCCTGTTGTGATGGAGGCACACGACCTCAAGGTCTGGTTCCCGATCAAGACCGGCCTCCTGCGCCGCACCACCGATCACGTCAAGGCGGTGGACGGCATCGACATCGCGATCCGCGCCGGCCAGACCGTCGGCGTCGTCGGCGAGTCCGGCTCGGGCAAGACGACGCTCGGCCTCGCGCTGTCGCGCATGATCTCCTCGCAGGGCGAAATCCGCTTCGAGGGCGAGCGCATCGACACCCGCGCTCTCCGCGCGATGCGGCCCCTGCGCGAGCGGATGCAGATCGTCTTCCAGGACCCGTTCGGCTCGCTCTCGCCGCGCATGTCGATCGCCGACATCATCGCCGAGGGGCTGCGCATTCATGAGCGTTCCCTGTCGGCCGCGCAGCGGGACGCTCGGGTGGTTTCGGCGCTCGAGGAGGTGGGTCTCGATCCGGCGACCCGATTCCGCTATCCGCACGAGTTCTCCGGCGGCCAGCGCCAGCGCGTCGCGATCGCCCGGGCGATGGTGCTGAACCCGCGCTTCGTCATGCTCGACGAGCCGACCTCGGCGCTCGACATGAGCGTGCAGGCGCAGGTCGTCGATCTCCTGCGCGACCTGCAGAAGCGCCACAACCTCGCCTATCTCTTCATCAGCCACGATCTGAAGGTGGTGCGTGCCCTGTCGAACGAGGTGATCGTGATGCGCAACGGCGTCGTGGTCGAGCGCGGGCCGGCGGACGAGATCTTCGATCGGCCGCAGACCGACTACACGAAAGCCCTGATGGCAGCCGCCTTCCGCATCGAGACGGCGCCGACCGGGGTGGTGTCGCAGTGAGCCACTATCGCGACGCGCTCGCCGACCAGCCGCTCGACTTCGAGATCCATGCGCAGGAGGTGCTGGCCGACAACTTCCGCACCTTCAGCGACTGGACGGTCTCCTATCGCGGGCTCGACGACGGAGAGATGCGCGCGCCGGTTCGGCGGGAGGCGATCGCCATCGGCTCGATCGTGGTCGTCGTGCCCTACGATCCGGCGCTCGATGCGATCGTCGCGATCCGGCAGTTCCGCATCGGCGCGGCCCTCGCGACGGCGAACGCGGCGTCGCTCGAGCTGCCGGCGGGCCTGATCGACCCGGGCGAAGCGCCGGACGAGGCCGCGGCGCGCGAGCTGACGGAGGAGACCGGGCTCGCGGCGAAGGCGATCGAGCGCTGCTACGCCTTTCTCTCCTCGCCGGGCTTCTCCGACGAATACGCCATCATCTATCTGGCCATCGTCGATGCGTCGGACCTGCCGAGCGCCGCCGGTCAGGCAGACGAAGGCGAGGACATCCGGCCGGTTCTGGCGAAGGTCGACGAGTTGATCGATGCGGTGGACGAAGGCCGCGTCGAAAACGGCTTCCTCGTCAACTGCACCCACTGGTTCGCCCGCAAGGGGCGTGCCCGCGCCGCCGCGCTCAACGCCACCCTCGACGAGGCCTGATCCATGACGATCCTGTTCAGCGCCACCGGCTTCGATCCCGGCCGTTGGCTCGACATCCTGCGGCGCGTGGCGCCCGAACGCTCCGTCATCACCGAACGGAGCGGAAGCGACGACGCCGCAGTCGACTATGCGATCGTCTGGAAGCAGCCGCCCCGTGCCCTCCTCGGCCTGCCCGGCCTCAAGGCCATCTTCTCGCTCGGCGCCGGGGTCGATCACCTCCTGCGCGATCCGGATCTGCCGGACGTGCCGATCGTGCGGGTCGTCGCCGAGGACCTCACCCAGCGCATGACGGAATTCGTCGTCTGGCGGGTGCTCGACCATCTGCGGCAGGGCCGCGTCTATCGCGAGCAGCAGGGCAAACGCCTCTGGCACGAGCGCTCCCAGCCGGCGGCGGGCGCCGTCACCGTCGGCATTCTCGGCCTTGGCGAACTCGGCCGCGACGCGGCGGACAAGCTCGGCGCACTCGGCTTCCGGCTGGCCGGCTGGACGCGCAGCCCGCGCACCGTCGGCGGTGTCGAGACGTTCCACGGCGCCGAGGGCCTCACCCGGTTTCTCGCGCTGAGCGACATCGTCGTCGTGCTGCTGCCGCTCACGGCCGAGACCGCCGGCATCGTCGACGCCGCGTTCCTGTCGAAGATGAAGTCGGTGACGCCGCTCGGCGGCCCGGTGCTGATCAATGCCGGCCGGGGCGGCCTGCAGGTGGAGGCCGACATCCTCGCCGCGCTGGATGCCGGCACCCTGATGGAAGCCTCGCTCGATGTCTTCGCGACCGAACCCCTTCCACAGGACAGCCCGCTCTGGGCGCACCCGCGGGTTTTCGTCACGCCGCACGCCGCGGCGGTCTCCGACCCCGAGGCGCTGCTGCCGCTGATGGTCGCCCAGATGGACGCGCACGACCGCGGCGATCCGCTGCGCCATCTGGTCGAT
This sequence comes from Mangrovibrevibacter kandeliae, assembly GCF_024519155.1. Classification (GTDB taxonomy): domain Bacteria; phylum Pseudomonadota; class Alphaproteobacteria; order Rhizobiales; family Rhizobiaceae; genus Mangrovibrevibacter; species Mangrovibrevibacter kandeliae. Next base: position 318,030 of record NZ_JANIFJ010000005.1, read on the forward strand.
CGTAGCGCCGGGTACTGACGCCGATCAGAGCAGGTCGCGATAAGCGGCCGTCCCGCAACCGCGGCGATTCTCATCGCTCGTGCCGCCTTTCCCGTCGAGCAGGCCGAGGTCGCGAAGACGCTGAGCCGGAAGCGTCGACGGATCAATGGGATTGATGCGCGCTCGCCTGGCGCCAGCGCTGCGCAACACGCGTTTCAGCCGGTCGACAAAGACGGCGACGCGGTTACTCCGCGCGAAATAGAGAAGCGACATTACCTGTATCGCGGCGTTTTCCGCTCCGCGCTCCAATTGGTTCATGCCCCTTCATCTGCGCCTGCGGCCGCTTGTCTTCCAACGAAAGCTCGATCATCCTGCATAAGGAGGATTGATGCATGACCGGTCGCGACCTGCCGCCGCTCGCGGCGATCCGCGTCTTTGAGGCGGCCGCACGGCACTTGAGCTTCACCCGGGCCGCGGCCGAGCTGGGCATGACCCAGGCGGCCGTGAGCTATCAGATCAAGGTGCTGGAGGAGCGTGTGGGGACGCCGCTCTTCCTGCGCCGGCCACGCGCGGTCGAGCTGTCACCGACGGGCCAGCTTCTGGCACCGGCGACGACCGAGGCGCTGGATCGGCTGGCGGGGGTCTTCGCGGCCGCGAGCGGCAGTGCCGGCGACGTCCTGTCGCTCAGCGTAATCCCCACCTTTGCCGCCAACTGGCTGGCGCCGCGGATCGGCAGCTTCCAACTGCACCATCCGCACATGGCGACGCGCATCGACCCGACGCGGCGCGTTGCCGACTTCAAGCGCGAGGACATCGATGCCGCGATCCGCTCCGGCGACGGCCAGTGGCCGGGCCTGATCGCGCACCGGCTGTTTCCCGTGGAGTTCACGCCGATGCTCGGCAGGCCGCTGGTCGAGCGGCTGGGGTTGCCGACGAACGCCGCGGACCTGATGCGCTATCCGTTGATCGATCCGGAGGACCCGTGGTGGCGGCTCTGGTTCGAGCGCTGCGGGGTCGTCGGCTTCGATCCGCACCGCTGGCCTTCGTCGCGCATGGGCGACCAGCATCTGGAGGCGCGGGCGGCGATTGGCGGATCGGGTGTCGCCATTCTCACGCCGACCTTCCACCGGACCGAGCTCGACTCCGGCGCGCTGATCCAGCCCTTTGCCGCGATGGCGGAGGAGGCCCGCTTCTACTGGCTCTGCTATCCGGAGGGACGCCGCAACCTGCCGAAGATCCGCGCCTTCCGGGATTGGCTGCTCGCCGCGGTGGATCCGGCGCGGCCGGTGCACGGCGCACCCGCCTGAACCGGCCAGTCGGGCAGCACTCGTTCACCCACTTTCGCCAGGACGGGACGGTGTTCGACCGGCTCGGGCGCCCGTCCTCGCACATCGGCTCGTCCGGTCTAGGCCCGTGGGGCGGTCGCGGGACCGCAGGGACGCCGAAGCCATGGATCTTCAGCCGACAGCGAGCCGTCGGACCCCGGTCACCGGCGCGCCCTTCGCGGCGATCCGGGCAATGGCTTCGGCCAGCGGCTCGATGGCGGTCATCATGTGATGGGCGTTGGCGTGCAGCAGCCGCTCGCCATCCAGCATGATTCCGACATGTCCGGGCCAGAACACCAGATCGCCGCGCTGCAGCGCCTCGACGCCCGCCAAGCGGGTGCCGACTTCGCGCTCCTGCACGGAGCTGTCGCGGGGCGCGGCGATGCCCGCCATGGCGCAGGCGATCTGGACGAGGCCGGAGCAGTCGATGCCGCTCGCCGTCTTGCCGCCCCACAGATAGGGCACGCCGAGGAAGCGTTCGGCGACTGCGACATAATCCGGCGAGCGCTGGCCGATCGGCGCCAGATGCTGGATCACGATCGCACCCGCCGGCTCGACGAGGGCATAGCGGGCATTGTGGTCCTCTGCCTCGCCGACGACGCGCACCGCCGCGCCCATCGGCACGTCGCCGAGCGGCGGTCGCTTGATGTCGGGGCCGGGGAAGACCAGCGTGCGCGGTGCGATCACGACATGCGTCGGCACCGGGTCGGCTTGGCCGAGCGCGCCGGTTGGCAGGTAGCCGACATAGCCGTCCGCTGCGAGTTGCACCCAGGCCCAGCCCTCGCGATCCTCCTCGAAGACCGACACCGCCTCGCCGTGCAGCGCCTCGGTGTCGAGCGGCGCATCCGCACGCGGCTGGCGCCGCAGCGGCGCGACGGCCGCCGTCACCCTGGCTGGCCGGCCGGCGACGAAACGCGCGGCTGCCACCTGGCCCTCCAGCCGGGCGTCGGCGAGATCATCGCGGAACGCGTTCAGACGCGGATTGAGAGTCACGACGCGAGAGCCCCCGCCTCTTCGACGAACTGGTCGGCCATCCGGGCGACGTAGAGGCTGCCCGCCGGGGTTCGCCGGACCAGCACGCTCCGCTTGTCGGCGTCGTCGCGGCGTCGCTCGATGAGGTCCATGCGGCCGAGCGTGTCGAGCGCCCGGGTGATCACCGGCTTCGTCACGTTCAGCCTTGCGGCCAGGCCGCGCACCGTGTGCGGCGGCGGCTCCAGATAGATCGTCAAGAGGATCGCCGTCTGGCGCAAGGTGAGATCGGGAGCCTGACTTCGGGCCTGGCTGAGCGAAGTTCGATGCAGGAGGCGCAGCGCCTGCGCCGGTCTCAGTTCAAACCCCACCGCCCGACTCAGCCTCGTTTCGCCTGCGAACCGAAAGCTAGAGTCGAGCAGAGCCGTCGCCAAGTCAGCGACTAGGGTATTTCGCGGCGACGAGCGCATGGAGCGCACGGATCGCCTGCGCCTCGCCCCCGACGGGACCGTACGGGCCCGCCTTCGGCCGCCAGCCGTAGATGTCGAAATGCGCCCAGGTCTTCGCCTGCTCGACGAAGCCCTGGAGGAACAGGGCGGCGGTGATCGAGCCGGCGAAGCCGTCGCTCGTGACGTTGTTGATGTCGGCGACCTTCGAGGCGAGATTGCCGGCGTAGGGCGACCAGAGCGGCAGGCGCCAGACGGGATCGGCGACCTGCGAAGCGGCTTCTGACAGCGCGGCGGCGAAGGCGTCGTCGTCGGTGTAGAAGGGCGGCAGGTCCGGACCGAGCGCGACGCGCGCCGCGCCGGTCAGGGTCGCCATGTCGATCAGCAGCTCCGGTGCCTCCTCGTCGGCGAGCGCCAGCGCGTCGGCGAGAACGAGCCGTCCCTCCGCATCGGTGTTGCCGATCTCCACCGTTTTGCCCTTGCGGCTCCTCAGCACGTCGCCGGGGCGGAAGGCCGCGCCCGAGATCGAGTTCTCGACCGCGGGCACCAGCACGCGCAGCCGCACGCCGAGCCGGCGGGCCATCACGAGGCGGGCCAGCGCGAGCACGTTGGCCGCACCGCCCATGTCCTTCTTCATCAGGAGCATCGCCGATGCCGGCTTGATGTCGAGGCCGCCGGTGTCGAAGGCGACGCCCTTGCCGACGAGGGTCAGCTTGGGCGCGTCGGAGGCGCCCCAGGTCAGGTCGATCAGCCGCGGTGCGACGGCGCTGGCCCGGCCGACGGCGTGGATCATCGGGAAGTTCTGCGACAGGAGGTCGTCGCCGACGACACTGCGCATTTCGGCCCCGAACTCGGTCGCGAGGGCGCGGGCGGCGGCCTCGATGCCGTCCGGTCCCATGTCGTTGGTCGGCGTGTTGATGAGATCGCGGGCGAGCGCGACGGCCTCGGCCACCGCGACCGCCTCGTCCGGGTCAACGCCGTCGGGAACGACGAGCCGCGGCCCCTCGCCGTCCTGCGGCTTGCGGTAGCGCTCGAAGCGATAGCCGCCGATCAGGAAGGCCTGCGCCGCGAGTGCCGGATCGAGTCCCTCCTGCGCCGCGAGCCGCCAGTCGCCCGCCGGCAACCCGGCGAGCGCTCCGACGAGGAGGGAGCGCATCGGCGCATCGCCGCGCGCGCCACCCTCTTCGCCGCCGAGCCCGAGCAACGCGCCGGCGAGGCTCCCTTCGGCCCCGGGCACGGGCAGGAGTTCGCCGGCTCCCGCCTTGAAGCCGACGAGCGCCGCCCAGTCCCGGGCGGCCTGCGGCGCCGCCTCCAGGGCTCGCGCCGCGACGGGCCAGACAGGCAGGGCTCCCGCATGGTCGGGAGGCAGCAGGCGATGATGCATGGGATGTCCTTCACGTCCTCGGCGGCCGGATCAGCGCCGCGCCACCCGAGTCAATCTTCAGGCAGGGTTAACGACCTAGGGTCCGGCGACGGCGCGTCCAAAGACAGGGATGCGTCAGCACGGCCGGACAGGAGATCGCCTTTGCCCTCGTCGTATTATAAGCCGGCCTGCCGGCAGCGGAAGGCACTCCTCGTTCCGGCGTTCTGCGCGATTGCCGCCCTCGCCGCGTGCAGTTCGACCTCGAAGCTCACCACCGGCTCCATCAGCCGCCCGGTGACCGGGGCGGCGCTCGCCAGCATGAGCAGCGCCGAGCTCAACGGCGTGGTGCGGCGCTACGGTGCCGCCTACGATAAGAACCCGAAGGACAAGACCGTCGGTCTCTCCTACGCAGCCGCCCTCCAGATGACCGGCCGCAACGACCAGTCTCTGGCGGTGATGCAGCAGATGGCGATCGCCTTCCCGAAGGACCGGGAGGTGCTCGCCGCCTATGGCAAGGCGCTCGCCGCCTCCGGAAATTTCGATAAGGCGCTGGATGCGATCCATCGCGCCCAGACGCCGGACTATCCCGACTGGCGCCTGCTGTCGGCGGAAGGGGCCATCCTCGACCAGATCGGCAAGCCGGACGAAGCGCGGGTGCTCTACCGCAAGGCGCTCGACATCCAGCCGAACGAGCCGTCGGTGCTGTCCAATCTCGGCATGTCCTACCTCCTGGCGCGCGACCTCAAGCAGGCCGAGGCGACCCTCCGGCAGGCCGCGCAGCAGCCCGGCGCCGACAGCCGCATCCGGCAGAACCTTGCGCTGTGCGTCGGACTGCAGGGGCGGTTCGACGAAGCCGAGAAGATTGCCTCGGCCGAGCTTCCGGCGGACCAGGCCACCGCGAACGTCGCCTATCTCCGGCAGATGCTGGCACAGCAGAACACCTGGTCGATGCTGAAGGACGGCGACAAGCCGAAGTCCTGACCCCCGTCGCCGACCCTCGCGCCCGTCGCCTCGCACACGGCGTCGACCGGTGCCGGAGGTCCTCCGCCCCGGGCGGGCGCCGGCGTCTCAGTGCGCGATGCCCATCGCCTGGATCACCGCCGGCCCGATGATCACCGCGAACAGCACCGGCAGGAAGAACAGGATCATCGGCACGGTCAGCTTCGGCGGCAGCGCCGCGGCCTTCTTCTCGGCCATGTTCATGCGGATGTCGCGGTCCTCCTGCGCGAGCGTGCGCAGGACGGTGCCGAGAGGGGTGCCGTAGCGCTCGGCCTGGATCAGCGCCGTCGAGACCGACCGCACGCCGTCGAGATCGGTGCGCATCACCAGATTCTCGTAGGCCTGCTTGCGATCGGTCAGGTAGGAGAGTTCGGCGTTGAGGAGCACCAGCTCCTCGGCGAGCGGCACCGACTGGATGCCGATCTCGTCGGCGACGCGGCGAAATCCCGCCTCGATGCTGATGCCCGACTCGACGCAGATCAGCAGCAGGTCGAGCGCGTCCGGCCAGGCCCGGTTGATCGACTTCTTGCGCTTGGCTGCCTTGTTGGAGACGTAGAAGATCGGCGCATAGAAGCCGATATAGGCCACGATCAGGCAGATCACGAGGCGAACGAAGAACGGGCGTTCGGCCATGATGCCGATGCCGAAGACATAGGCTGCGGCGAGCACGAAGAAGACGATCGGCAGGAGCGCACGCAGGAACAGGAACAGCGTCAGCGGCCGCTTTCCGCGATAGCCGGCCGTGCGCAGCTTCTGCACCGTCCTGTCGTCGGCGAGCGCCTTCTTCAGGTCGAGCCGCTCGACGACGGCAGCGGCCACGCCCCGCTGTTCGCGTTCGCGCAGCGAGCCGCCGCGATCCTTTTCGGCGCTGAGGCGGGCGCGCTCGCGCGCCCGCACCTCGTCGCGCTCGAGCGCCACGGCCTTCATCCGGCCCTTGAGCTCGTTGCGGGCGAGCAGCGGCAGGGCGACCGTCATCAGCGCGGCGAAGGTCGCGACGGCGACGAGCACGCCGAGCAGCGTGGTCATCGGTATGCCGAACAGGCTGTCCACCGTGGTGCTCCTCCTTGCGCCGCCCGCCGACCTAGAAGTCGAAGTTGATCATCTGCTTCATCACGAGAACACCGATCGACATCCATATCGCCGACGCGGCGAGGATCATGTTGCCGATCGAGTTGGTGAACAGAAGCGTGATGTAGTCGGGCGTGGTGACGTAGACGAGCAGCGCCACCACCACCGGCAGCGAACCGATGATGCCGCCTGAGGCCTTCGCCTCCATCGAGACGGCCTGGATCTTGGCCTTCATCTTCTTGCGCTCGCGCAGCACCTTCGACAGGTTGCTCAGCGCCTCGGACAGATTGCCGCCGGCCTGCGACTGGATGGTGATGACGATGGAGAAGAAGTTGGTCTCCGCCAGCGGCACGTTCTGGTAGAGCCGTTCCACCGCCTGCGCCGTCGTCATGCCGACCTGCTGCGCCTCCACGATCTTCACGAACTCGCCGCGAACCGGCTCCGGCGTCTCCTGGGCGAGCATGCGCAGACAGTCGTTCAGCGGCAGGCCGGCCTTGATGCCGCGGACGATCAGGTCGATGGCGTTCGGGAACTCGGTGATGAACTTGTTCTTGCGGCGCTTGGCGCGCCGGTTGATGTACCAGCGGGGCAGGCCGAGCCCTCCGATCACGCCGAGGCCGAGCGCGACGAGCAGCGACGGCTGAAACAGCAGTCCGAAGAGCAGGCAGACGAAGCCGGACACGATGCTCCACACCACGTAGGCGCGCACGGTGATCGGCAGGCCGGCCTGCTCCAGCCGCCGCGCCAGCGAAGGATTGGACACGTGCTTGTCGCGCTCGCGCTGACGGGTCTCGATCTCCTTCAGCGAGGACTGGATGTTGCGCCGCCGCCGGGCCGCCTCCTGCACGCGATCGCGCGCGACGCCCTTCGACAGGCTGTCGGTCTCGGCCGTCTTGTACTGCTTCAGGCGCGTGCCCGCCCGTCGCTCCTGCGAAATCCGCGGCTCGAGCAACGCATAGGCGAATGCCGCCACGGCGAGCGTCGTGAGCGCGACGAAGAGGACGATGGCAAGGGTCGGGCTCATCAGATGCCCTCGCCCTTCATCTCGGAGGCGTCGAGGGCGGTGGCAAGGCGCTGCTCCTCGCCGAAGTAGCGGGCGCGGTCCCAGAAGACGGGCCGGCCGATGCCGGTGGAGCGGTGGCGGCCGACGATCTTGCCGTTCGCGTCCTCGCCGAGGATGTCGTAGACGAAGAGGTCCTGGGTGGTGATGACGTCGCCTTCCATGCCCACCACCTCGGTGACGTGGGTGATGCGGCGCGAGCCGTCGCGCAGGCGCGCCGCCTGGATGATGACGTCCACCGAGCCGACGATGATCTCGCGCACCGTCTGGGCCGGAAGGGTGAAGCCGCCCATGGCGATCATCGATTCCATGCGCTTCAGGCACTCGCGCGGCGAGTTGGCGTGGATCGTGCCCATCGAGCCGTCGTGGCCGGTGTTCATCGCCTGCAGGAGGTCGAACACCTCCGGACCGCGCACCTCGCCGACGATGATCCGCTCGGGCCGCATGCGCAGGCAGTTCCTGACGAGGTCGCGCATGGTGATCTCGCCCTCGCCCTCGATGTTCGGCGGGCGGGTCTCGAGGCGGACCACGTGCGGCTGCTGCAGCTGCAGCTCGGCCGAGTCCTCGCAGGTGATGATCCGCTCGTCCTCGTCGATGTAGCGGGTGAGGCAGTTGAGCAGCGTCGTCTTGCCCGAGCCGGTGCCGCCGGAGATGACGACGTTGCAGCGCACCCGGCCGATGATCTGGAGGATCGCGGCGCCCTCCGGCGTGATCGCCCCGAACTTGACGAGCTGATCGAGGGTCAGCTTGTCCTTCTTGAACTTTCGGATGGTCAGTGCCGGACCGTCGATGGAAAGCGGCGGCACGATGACGTTGACGCGCGAGCCATCCGGAAGGCGCGCGTCGCAGATCGGCGAGGATTCGTCGACGCGCCGGCCGACCTGGCTGACGATGCGCTGGCAGATGTTGAGGAGCTGCTGGTTGTCCTGGAACCGGACCTTCGATTCCTGCACCTTGCCGCCGACTTCGATGAAGGTCTGGCGCGAGCCGTTGACCATGATGTCGGCGATGTCGTCGCGGGCCAGCAGCGGCTCGAGCGGGCCGTAGCCGAGCACGTCGTTGCAGATCTCCTCGAGCAGTTCCTCCTGCTCGGAGATGGACATCGCGACGTTCTTGATCGCGATGATGTCGTTGACGATGTCGCGGATTTCCTCGCGCGCGCTCTCCGGCGCCAGCCGGGCGAGCTGGGAGAGATCGATCGTGTCGATCAGCGCCGCGAACACCTCGGTCTTCGTCGTATAGAAGGTTTCGGACTTTGCCTTCATCGGGGCGCGCGGCGGCGCGACCGGCGCGGGGGTCGCGGCCGGGGCCGTGCGGCCGAGGCCTGCGCCACGGCTGTCTTCCAGCACCGGGGGAGCCGAGCTGACGGGCATCGCCGCCGACATCGGCGGTGCGCTGACGACCGGCTTCGCCGGCTCGCTCGCCGGAGCTTCGGGCCTTGCGCCCTCTTTGCCGCGCTTGCCGAACATGGCTAGACGATCCTCGTGAACACGCCGGCCTTACCTGCCACGCAGGCGGCCGAAAAATTGCAGGGGCGAAGCCTTCTTCGGCCGCTTGGCGGTGACGCGGCCGGTGAGCACGTGCGCGATCTGCTGGAACGCTTCGACGGCGGGATGTTTGGCGTCGGTCTCGGCGATCATGCGACCGTTGTTGGCGGCCATGCCGAAGACGTGCGGATCGAACTGGATCAGCGCCACCGGCTCGAGTCCGAGGGGCTCCACGAACTCCTCGGGCGAGATCTCGGGCCGCTTGGGCATCGCCAGCTGGTTGAGCACGAGCCGTGGCAGGCGATCGTTCGGACGGTGCCGCCGCAGCGTGTCGACGAGGTTCTTGGTGTTGCGCAGGTTGGCGAGGTCGAGGGTCGCGGTGATGACGATTTCGTCCGCACGCCCGAGCACGGTGCGGGTCCAGTCCGTCCAGATGTGCGGCACGTCGAGCGACACCACCGGCGCGCCGCGCTGGGCGGTATCGATCAGGTCGTTGAAGGCGTCGGACGCGAAGTCGTACGTGCGGTCGAGGATCGAAGGGGCCGCGAGCAGCGACAGGTGGTCGGAGCACCGTGCGAGGAGGCGATCGAGGAAGACGTCGTCCATCCGGTCGGCCGAGTAGACGGCCTCGGCGATGCCCTGTGCCGGATCCTGGTCGAAATTGATGTTGGCGGTGCCGAAGGCGAGGTCGAGATCGGCGAGCACCACGTCGGTGGCGAAGAGCTTCGAGATCGACCACGAGACGTTGTGGGCGATCGTGGAGGACCCGACGCCGCCCTTGGCGCCGATGAAGGCGATCGAGCGGCCGAGCCGCGCGGCGTCCGGCGAGACGAAGAGGTCGGTGACGATCCCCATCACGTCGGCCATGCCGACGGGCGCCACCATGTATTCGGAGATGCCGCGGCGGATCAGGTCGCGGTACAGGTTCACGTCGTTGTAGTGGCCGATGATCACGACCTTGGAGCCGGGATCGCAGACTTCGGCGAGCCCCTCGAGCTCCTCGACGAGTTCGGCCGGCGCGAAGCGGGACTCGAGGATCACGAGGTTCGGCGTCGGCGCGTTCGTGTAGTGCTCGATGGCCGCGCGGATGCCGCCCATGTGGACGCGCATGTGCGCCTTGGCCATGCGCCGGTCCTGGCCGCACTTCTCGATCGGCCCGGCGACGCTTTCGGTCTCGCAGAAGGCCTGGATCGAGATGCGCGGGATGGCCCGGGCGAGCTCCATGCCCTCGGGCGTCTCGCCGTCCATGCCGCCGGCCGGATCCGCGAACGCCATCGCTTCCGTGCTGCTGTTGGCCATCGCGCTCACCAGTCGTAGTCGAGATCGGTTGGGGGCTTGGCCGACGCCGTCGCGGCGCCGGTGCGATACTTGTCGAGCATGTTGGTGCGCCGCTCGGCATCGATGCCGGTGGAGGCGCGCGGCCCGAGAAGGTCGCGCGGATCGACGATCTGGGCGGCGAGGTTCTGCTGCGAGGCGCAGCCGAAGTTGAAGTAGTTCTTGTTCTCGCTCGTGTCGCCGAGATCCTCCGGCCAGCGGCCGCACGGCGCGGTCCGCGCGGCCAGCGCGTTGAACGAGAGACGGATTGGCGCCGGCCCGGAAAGACCGCCGGCCTCGTAGGGCTGAAGCAGGATGCGGTCGTTGGCGATGCCCTGTCGGCGCAGGATGGTCACGACCTCCTTGGAGGCGATGCCGGCCGCCGCCTCGTTGAGCGAGCCGGACGGCAGCATCACGCGGATGACCGAGGCGCCGGCGGTCTTGAACCGGCCGGCGAATTCTTCCACGCGGGCCCGCGCCGACTCGGGCAGGCGGTGCTCCGACGAGACCACCGGCAGCTCGATCGCGGTCTCGGCCTCCGACACGACGATCGGATGGCGGGTGCGATAGTCGTCGGGAACGGCGCCGACGTCGACGCTGTGCCGGTCGGCGCAACCGGCGAGCAGTGCGGCCGCCAGAACGGCACCGGCCGGCAGGCGACGCAGGCGGCGGGGCCTGGAAGTGTGGCCCAGGCGGGCGGGCATGGACACGGTCCCTCTCCTTGCGTCGGTCATTTGTAGATGTAGCCGACCACGCCGTGGTACCGGCCGGGCGGCAGCTTGGTCTCCATCGCGCCGTAGACGCGATTGATCTTGCCGAGGAAGTTGGCCGAGCCGTCGCTCGTGAAGTTCAGGCCATCGTCGGGACGGGCGAGATCCTGGCGTGCCACGGGCCGCACCAGATAGGGCGTGACGATGACGACGAGCTCGGTCTCGTAGTGCTGGAAGTCGCGGCTGCGGAACAGCGTGCCGAGGATCGGCACCTTGGCCAGGCCCGGCAGCCCCGAAATCACCTGACGCGCCTCGTCGCGCACCAGGCCGGCGATCACCAGCGAGCCGCCGGAGGGCAGTTCGACGCTGGTGTCGGCGAGGCGCTTGCGGATGCCGATGAGGTTGACGCCGGCGGCGAGCGAGCCGCGCGGGATGGAGAACGGCGACTCGAAGGTCGGCTCGGAGACGCTGGTGCGGATCTTCAGGCTGATGCGTCCCGGCGACAGCACGACCGGGGTGAAATCGAGGCCGATGCCGTAGTCGATGGTGCGGTGCGGGTAGTCCACCGTCGCCGGCGTCGTGTCGTAGCCGACGATGTTGCCGGCGGCGTTGAGGATCGGGGTGCGCGTCTCGGGCGTCTCCGACTTGCCGTCCGCGATCTGGAACTCGCCGCCAACCTTGAAGCTCGCGCTCTCGCCCGAGATGGCGGTGAGGCTCGGTTCGGCCAGCGTGCGCATCACGCCGGCCTGCTCCAGCGCCGTCAGCTGACCGCTGATGTCGGAGCTGCCGATCGAGCCGGCGATGTTCGCGCCGGCCGACGACATCGCCTTGCCGAGGCCGAAGGGGCTGTCGCTGACCGCGCCGAAGGCGATGCCGTCGATGGTGCTCTGGATCGTGCCGTCGAGGCCGAGCTGCTTGACCACCGAGCGCTGCACCTCGGCGACCGTCACCTTGAGCGTGACCTGATCTTCGCCGCGGATCTGCAGGAGGTTGACGATCTGGCTCTTCTGGCGCTCTTCCGAGGCCTGCGAGACGTCGCTGCCGCCGCTGCCGGCCGAGCCGCTGGCGCTCTTGATGTACTGGCTGGTGGTCGCCTCGCCGCCGGTCACGTAGATCTCGGCCAGCCGCACGGCGCGCGCGGCGTCCTGCGGCGTCTCCACCGCGCCGGTCAGGACGACGTTGTCGTTGAGGAGTTCGGCGTTCACCTCGGAGTTCGGGATGTACTTGCGTATGGTGTCTTCGAGACCGTGGATGTCGCGCTCGATGCGCAGGTCCAGCACGGCGACCTCGTGGCCCTGCCCGTCGAAGACGAAGATGTTCGTCTGGCCGATCTGCTTGCCGAAGATGTAGATGCGCCGCGACGTGCGGGTGATCGCATCGGCGACGGCGGGATTGGCGACCAGGATGTCGTGCGCGTCCCGCGGCAGGTCGATCACCTTCGACTTGTCGAGGCCGAGCGTGATCGTCTGATGCGGACGGCTGACGCTGATGACGCTGTCGTCCCCGGCTGCCGCGGCCGGCAGGCTGGCGAGGCAGGGCCCGATTGCCGTGAGCGCACCGAGGGCGGTGGCGAGCAGGCGCTGGCGGAGAGTCCGGACGCAGGTCATGATCGCTCTCGTCACTTCTTGGTGGTGATGTCGCTCGTCAGGCCGAACCGGACGATGCGGATCTTGGCGTTGCGGGACTGGTCGTCCTGCAGCATCGAGGCGGTGTAGCCGCTGCCGCCGGGCACCGAGTCCGAGAGCGAGCGCAGCGACAGCACGAGGCGGTCCGCCATCTGCTGGGCGACCGTCACCGCCTCGGCCTGTTCGGGCGTCACTTCCAGCGTCGCGGTGGACCCGACCACCACCTTCTCGCCGTCCTTCTCCTCGATCGTCTGGTCGATCGCGAGGACGCGCAGGTTGTGGAGGATGGTCTCGGTGTCGTACTGCGTCGCGCCGCCGGTGCCGGCGCTCGCGTCGGTCGCACGCCGGCGGGCCATGATCATGTCGACGTGGTCGTTGGGCAGGATGAAGCCGCCGGCCGAGGTGTCGGCCGAAATCTGCACGGCGACCGCGCGCGAGCCGGCCGGCAGGATCGCGGACATGAACCCGTGGTCGGACTTCACGAGCTTTGATTCACGCACCGGCTCGCTCGGGAAGAACGACTGGCGTGCGAGGGAGCCCTTGAGTTCCGTGATCGCGTTCGGCCGCTGGCTCTTCAGGATGAAGCTCGAGGCGACGTTATCGGCCGGCCAGGACTGCCAGTCGAGCGCCCCGTCGATGAGGCCGCCCATCGGGATTTCCTTGGTCGTTACCAGGACGTCGGTCAGCCGGATCGGCGGTTCCACCGGCGCCGCGCTGATGATCACGCTTTCGGGCTGCTCGGTGGAGCTGAGGTTGAGCGCGACCGTGCCGGCAGCCACGGCCGCGACGACGGCAACTCCCATGACGGCGAGGCGAGCAAGTCTCATTTCCAATCCCCAGCAGATCGACACACGTGCGGGCTGGGATGGTTATCGCCGGAAAATCCTCAATGCATGGTTAACGAATTCTCTCGGTCCGGTTCCGCCGGTCGAAAACCGTTAGGACTCCTTGCGCATCGCTAAACGGCCGCGCCCCAGAGCTGCGGGCCGTAGCTGCCGGCAAAGGTCACCAGGCCCGCGGCCCCGAGCGCCACGCCGTAGGGGACGCCGGTTGCGCGATCGAGCAGGCGGTCGAGGGAGGCGACGCCGAAGGTCGGCTTGAACACCGCACGCAGCGCGATCAGCATCAAGGTGAGGACACCGCCGTAGATCGCGGCATAGGTGACGTACTGCGCCATTTCCGGCGAAGGTCCGAACCAGATCGCCGTCGCGGTGATCAGCTTGGCGTCCCCGCCCCCCATCCAGCCGGCCGCAAAGAAGCCGAAGGTGACGATCAGGCAGAGCGCCGCGACCAGCGCGTGGGCGCCCAGCGCCGCCAGAGGCACACCCGCCGCCACCGCAAAGGCGCCGAAGGCCGCGATGAGGACGAGCGAGAGCCAGTTGGGGATCGTCATCGACAGGAGGTCGGAAACCGCCGCGTACAGCATCAGCAGCGGAAAGACGAGGAGGAGCAGTTGGGCGAGGGTCACGCGGTCCTCACGGTCGGATCGGCGAGTGGCGGTGACGGTTCGGCCGGCGTGAACGCCGCGGCAGGCAGGCTCGAATGGCCGGCGCTTATTCGACCCCGGCGGTGAACAGTCCCGCGATGGCGGTGTATTTCAGTCCGAGATCAGTACCGAGCGTGGCCGCGCCGCCGATCAGGCCGACGGCAATCAGCCCGGCGATCAGCGCGTATTCGATGGCGGTGGCACCGGAGCGGGCCCCGCAGAATCTCTTGAGCTTCCACAGCGGCGTGAAATGCGTCATCGCGTTGCTCGCATGATGGCGATCGGGGCGGTGCCTGTCCGCACGGACAGGAGGATGCAGCCCGAGGGCTGCACCCGAAGGCGTTCGGTCGTGCCGGCCGATTACGGAACGGTCGTGCCGATCTTGGTGGCGATCGCCGAGAACTTGGAGCTGAGGTTGCTGCCGAGCAGCGACGCGCCGGCGATGATGCCGACCGCGATCAGGGCGGCGATCAGGCCGTATTCGATGGCGGTGGCGCCGGACTCGTTCTTGACGAAGCGAGAATAGAGCTTGGACATTGTTCGGACTCCTGAGACCGTTTGCAACAGCATTCCCGTCAGCTTTCCGCCGATCGGTTGAACCCAGACTAGCCCTCGGACATTTCGATCCACTTAACGAACACGCTTATCCAATGCTTTCGAAAACGGGAGATACTTGAGTAAATTTTGAGCTGAACTTGTCGCGGCGACAGGCCGGAGCCCGCCCCGCAAGGCGCCGCAGGGCCTTTCCACAAAGTGCTTAGAGAGCTTTACGATCGCTCTCAACCGGTCCCGGGGCGGCTGTAGCAAGGTTACCGATCAGCTCGGCGAATTAACTGCCGCTTCACCAAACGGATGTCATTGTCGGGCATCGCCATCACCGAGACGAGTTTCATGCCGAGCCTGTTCTGCCGCACCGCCCTTCTCTCGCTTCTGCCGCTCGCGCTCGCGATCGCCGATGCCGGTGCGGCCGACCTCATCGAAGTCCCGGCGGACGACGTCGGCACCGCCTCCGCCGGCGGCTCGGTCTTCGCCTCGGTCGAGACGACCCGGGGACGCGGCATGATGGTGAGCCTGGATCATGCCAAGCTTCTGAAAGTCGCACGTCCGGCGGCCTCGATCATCATCGGCAACCCGGCCATCGTCGACGCGACCGTCCACGACTCCCAGACCCTAATCCTGACCGGCCGCTCCTACGGCGTCACCAATCTGATCATCCTCGACAACGACGGCGATCCAATCCTGGAGACGAACGTCACCGTGAAGAGCAGTGAAGACGGCACCGTCCGGGTGTTCCGTCAGGCGGAGCGCTCCACCTATGCCTGCGCGCCCGAGTGCGAACCCACGGTGACCGTCGGCGACAACAGCGACAGCTTCACCGCCGCGAGCGGGCAGTTCACCTCCCACCAGCAGCTCGCCACCGGCGGCCACTGACGCCAGACGCCGTCCGGGTCGGCGCAGCGCGTCCATTGCCTTCTCGGTTCGTCGGCTTAGGGTAACCGGCACATGCAGCCTCGGCACCGGCCGGCGTGCAGCACGGGTGAGGCGATGGCGCGGGCAATCCTCATGGTCATGGATTCGTTCGGGATCGGCGGTGCAGCCGATGCCGCGGCCTATGGCGACGAAGGATCCGACACCTACGGCCACATCCGGGCGTCCTGCGCCCGCGGCGAGGCCGACCGTCCTGGCGGACGCTCCGGGCCCCTCGCACTTCCCAATCTCGATCGGCTGGGCCTGCCGCTCGCGGCCGGCCTCGACGGATCTCCGGGCGAGGGCTGCGGCTTCTTCGGCTCGGCCGGCGAGCGCTCGAAGGGCAAGGACACGCCCTCCGGCCACTGGGAGATCGCCGGCGTGCCGGTGCCGTTCGACTGGGGGTATTTCCCTCGCACCGTTCCCACCTTCCCCGCCGCGCTGATCGACCAGATCGTCGACGACAGCGGCATTCCCGGCATCCTCGGCGACCGCCACGCCTCGGGCACGCAGATCATCGCCGAACTCGGCGAGGACAGCATCGCCACCGGCAAGCCCATCTTCTACACCTCCGCCGACAGCGTCCTGCAGATCGCCGCGCACGAGGAGGGGTTCGGGCTCGAGCGGCTCTATGCGCTCTGCGCCATCGCGCGGCGACACGTCGATCCGCTGAACATCGGCCGGGTCATCGCCCGCCCCTTCGTCGGCACCACCGCCGCCGACTTCCGCCGCACCGCGAACCGACGCGATTATGCCGTGCCACCGGTCGAGCCGACCCTGCTCGACCGCGTCCAGGCGAGCGGCCACCGCGTCGTCGCCATCGGCAAGATCGGCGACATCTTCGCCCACCAGGGCATCGACGAGGTGCGCAAGGGCGACGGCAACATGGCGCTGTTCGACGCCATGCTGGGCGCCCTCGACGACACGGGCGACGGCGATCTCGTCTTCGCCAACTTCGTCGACTTCGACACGCTCTACGGCCATCGGCGCGATATCGCAGGCTATGCCGCGGCGCTCGAGGCGTTCGACCGGCGGCTGCCCGAACTCGAGCGCCGGCTGCGGGCCGACGACCTCGCCGTGATCACCGCGGACCATGGTTGCGACCCCTCCTGGACGGGCAGCGACCACACGCGCGAGCGGGTCCCGATCCTCGGCTTCGGGCCGCAGATCCGCACCCGGTCGATCGGCCGTCGCGACAGCTTCGCCGACATCGGCGAAACGATCGCCGCGCATCTGGGCCTGGCGCCCGGCCGGCACGGCCGGAGCTTCCTGTGAGAGGCAGCGCCCCCGCCGACGGCGATCGGCTGCGCTGGCTGCCGAAGGCCGAATTGCACTGCCACATCGAGGGCGCCGCGATGCCGGCGCTGGCCATCCGCCAAGCCGAGCGCTACGGCATCGATCTCTCCGACATCCTCGAGGCCGAGAACTATCGCTGGCACGACTTCACCAGCTTCCTCGCCGGGTATGACCGGGTGTCCACGGCGTTCCGCACCGAGGAGGACTTCGCCCTACTGGCCGGCGACCATCTCGCTCGCCTGTCCGCCTGCGGCACGTTGTACGCCGAGATCTTCGTCTCGCCCGACCACGCCCGCGCCGCCGGGCTCGACGCGAAGGCCTACGTCGCCGGCCTCGCCGAGGGCATGCGGCAGGCCGAAGCGCAGTCCGGCATCGTGTCGCGCATGATCGTGGTCGGGGTGCGCCATCTCGGTGCCGAGGTCGTCGAGACAGCGGCCGAGTTCGCCGCGCGGTGCGCGCATCCCCTCGTTACCGGCTTCGGCCTGGCCGGCGACGAGCGGCAGGGGCGGCCACGCGATTTCGCCCGCGCCTTCGACATCGCCCGCGACGCCGGTCTTGGCCTCACCGCGCACGCCGGTGAATTATGCGCGCACGAGGCGGTCGCCGAGACGCTGGACGCTCTGCGGCCCGAGCGGCTCGGGCACGGCGTGCGCGCCGCCGAGAGCCCCGACCTCGTCTCGCGGATCGTCGAGGCCGGCATCGTGCTGGAGGTCTGCCCGGGCTCCAACCTCGCGCTCGGTCTCTATCCCGATCTCGCCGCCCATCCGCTGCGAGCGCTGCACCAGGCCGGCGCGAAAGTGACGGTCAATGCCGACGATCCGCCCTTCTTCGCCACCAGCCTCGCCAACGAATATCGGCTGGCAGCCGAACAGGGATTCAGCGAAGCGGAGCTCGTCGGCCTGACACGCACCGCGATCGAGGCCGCCTTCGTCGACGCGGCGACCCGGCGGCAACTGCTCGACAGGCTCCAGCTGGCGGCCCTGCGGCTTGGCGCTCCGGCCGCGCCAGCTTAAGAAGAGCCACGAGAAAATCCGCGGAAAGGCTGCGCGCATGGACGGCGTCACCGTCATCGATCACCCGCTCATTCAGCACAAGCTGACGATCATGCGCGACAAGGAGACGTCGACGGCGAGCTTCCGCCGCCTCCTGCGGGAGATCTCGACGCTCCTCTGCTACGAGGTCACGCGCAACCTCGACCTCACCACCAGGCGGATCGAGACGCCGCTGACAGCCATGGAGGCGCCGATCCTGGAGGGCAAGAAGCTCGTCTTCGCCTCGATCCTGCGCGCCGGCAACGGGCTCCTCGAAGGCATGCTCGACCTCGTGCCGGCCGCGCGCGTCGCCCATATCGGCGTCTATCGCGATCACGAGACGCTGCAGCCGGTCGAGTACTACTTCAAGGCGCCGGAGGATCTGGAGAACCGGCTGGTGATCGTCGTCGATCCGATGCTGGCGACCGGCAACTCGGCGATCGCGGCGATCCAGAAGCTGAAGGAGCGCGGCGCAAGGCAGATCCGCTTCCTGTGCCTCCTCGCCGCACCCGAAGGCATCGCCCGCTTCACCGCCGCCCTCCCCGATGTGCCGGTCTTCACGGCAGCGATCGACAGCCATCTCAACGAGAAGGGCTACATCGTCCCCGGCCTTGGTGACGCGGGCGATCGCATGTACGGCACCAAGTAAGCGCCGCGCGGCATCGTCCTGACCTCTGCGCACCGTTCAGCAAGGCCTGCTTAACCCTGCCGGCGGATGCACGGCTGCACCTGCGCGGGCGTCCCCGAGCCTTAACGTCCTCCTCGTCTGATCCGCTTAAGGATCGCCGGACGGAGGAAGCGGATGTACAAGATCGCAATCATCGGTGTCTTTGCCTCGCTGGTGGCGCTTGCCATGCCGTCGCTCTTCGACCGGTACCGGACCGGCGTCGAGAACAACGCGGTCGAGCGCATCGAGCCGAAGCCCGAGCCCCTGCAAGCATCGCTGCCCATCTCCGGCCGGAAGGCACGCCTGCAGGCCGGACCCGATGGCCACTTCCGAGCGACCGCGCGGATGAACGGCGTTTCCGCGGAGGTTCTGGTCGATACGGGCGCGACCTATGTCGCGATCAACGAGACGACCGCCCGCCGGCTCGGCATCCGCCTGGCCCCGGCCGACTTCGTCCACGCCGCGAGGACCGCCAACGGGGAGGCGAAGGTGGCGCTTGCCCGGATCGACCGGATCGCGATCGGGCGGATCGAGGTGCGCGACGTGAAGGCGATGGTGACCCACGACGATGCGCTCGGCACGACGTTGCTCGGCATGAGCTTCCTCAGCCAGTTGCGCAGCTATCAGGTGAACGACGGCACGCTCGATCTCGAGCAGTGACACGCGGCGCTCACGTGTACCGGTCAAGCACCGCGGCGCCGGCCGCCGCCGATCCGTCGCCCAGGCGATAGGCTGCCTGCACCTGCCCGGCCGCCGCCTCGGCGGCTTCGCGCGTGCGGGCATGCACCCGCGCGAGGGGCGCGCCGGCATCGACCGTCGCGCCGAGCGCTGCAAGGTCGGTCAGTCCCACCGCGTGGTCGACGGGGTCCTGTGGCCGTGTCCGGCCGCCGCCGAGCGCGACGACCGAGAGCCCGAGGCCCCGCGTGTCGACCTCGGCGATGACGCCCGCCTGCGCCGCGCGCACCTCGATCGTGACGGGCGCGACCGGCAGATGGGCATCCATCCGCTCGACGAAGTCTGCCGGCCCGCCGAGCGCAGCGACCATGCGGGCGAACACCGTCGCGGCGCGGCCGTCGTCCAGCGCTCGGCACGCTTCCGCGATCCCGGCCTCCGGCGACGCGGCGAGGCCGGCAAGCGCCAGCATTTCGCCTGCAAGCCCAAGCGTCACGTCGAGGAGACGCGGGTCCTGCCGGGTGCCGGTCAGGAACTCGACGGCGTTGCGCACCTCGACGGCGTTGCCTGCGGCCGAGGCGAGCGGCTGGTTCATGTCGGTGAGGAGCGCCGTCGTCTTCAGCCCTGCGCCGTTGGCGACCTCGACGAGGCTCTTTGCCAGCGCCCGCGCATCGTCCTCGCGCGCCATGAAGGCGCCGGAGCCCGTCTTCACATCGAGGACGAGACCCTGCAGGCCGGCGGCGAGCTTCTTCGACAGGATCGATGCGGTGATCAGCGGGATCGATTCCACCGTCGCCGTCACGTCGCGGATGCCATAGAAGCGCTTGTCAGCGGGTGCGAGCCGGCCGGTCTGGCCGATGATGGCGCAGCCGACCTCCGCCACGGTCTTGCGGAAGAGTTGGTTGTCCGGCGAGACGCTGTAGCCGGGGATCGCTTCCATCTTGTCGAGCGTGCCGCCGGTGTGTCCGAGGCCGCGCCCGGAGATCATCGGCACCGCGCCGCCGCAGGCCGCCACGATCGGCGCCAGCATGAGGGAGACGTTGTCGCCGACGCCTCCGGTCGAGTGCTTGTCGACGATCGGCCGGTCTAAGCCCGACCAGTCGAGGACGTCGCCGGAATCGCGCATGGCCTCGGTCAGGGCGACGGTCTCGGCCCGTTCCATGCCGCGGAAGAACACCGCCATCGCGAAGGCGGCCACCTGCCCCTCGGTGACGCGTTCGCCCTCGAAGCCGGCAATGAAGGCCTTGATGTCGCCGGCATCCAGCGTCCCGCCGTCGCGCTTGGCGCGCACCAGTTCCTGCGGCAGCAACATCGTCAGTATCCCGCCCTGGTCCCGTCTCGCGCAGCGCCGGAGGCGACGGCGAGGAGATCGGTGAGGACGCCGGAGGCTCCGATCCGGAAGCGCTCCGGGATCGCCCAGCCCGCGCCGCAGATCCGCTCGGCAAGGTCCCGGTAGCCCCTGGCGTCCTCGAAGGTCTTGATGCCGCCGGCCGGCTTGAAGCCGACGGTGCCGCCGTGCCCGGCGATCGCCTCGAGAAGGACCGTCGCCGCCTCCGGAGTCGCACTGATGCGCGTCTTGCCGGTGGATGTCTTGAGGAAGTCGGCGCCCCCGCGCAGAGCCGCCTCGGCCGCGTGGCGGATCAGCATGGGGTCGCCGATCTCGCCAGTCTCGAGGATCGTCTTCAGCCGGGCGGTACCGGCTGCCGCCTTCACCTCACGCACCTGCGCCTCGACGAAGTCGACGTCGCGCAGGCGGCGGTAGGCGATGACGAGGTCGATCTCGTCGGCGCCGTCCGCCACGGCAGCGTGGGTTTCGCGCTTGGTCGCCTCGACGTCGTCACCGCCATGCGGGAAATTGACGACCGTCGCGATGCGGATTGCCGAATCGAGCCGAGGCTTGGCAAACGCGACGAAACGCGGCCAGATGCAGATCGCCGCGACCTTGCCCTCGGGCGTCACGGCCCGCTCGCACAGGGCGGCGACATCCGCCTCGGTGCAGTCGTCGTTGAGGTTGGTGAGGTCGAGGCAGGCGATCAGCGCCCGCGCGACCGCTCGGTCGTCCATGTCCGCCATCATCAGAACTCCGGCAGGGCGGCTTTCAGGATCTTCGCCAGCGTCTCGCCGCCCTTCGGCGCCATCGCCTTGGTCTCCTCGTGCGAGAGGCCGGCCTCCGTCATCCCGGCGGCATAGTTCGTCATGATCGAGCAGCCGGCGAGGCGCAGGCCGAAATAGCGCGCGAGGATCGCCTCCGGTACGGTCGACATGCCGACCGCATCGGCGCCCATGACCCTGGCCATGCGGATTTCGGCCGGCGTCTCGAAGGACGGTCCGGCGAAGAACATGTAGACGCCCCGCCCCAGCGCCACGCCGGCCCGCTCGGCCGCGGCCAGCATCGCCTTCCGCAGCTCGGGATCGTAGGCCGCCGTCATGTCGACGAAGCGCTTGTCGCCGCTCTCGCCGATCAGCGGACTGAGACCGAGGAAGTTGATGTGATCCTCGATCAGCATCACCGAGCCGGGCGCAAGATCCTCGCGCAGCGAGCCGGCCGAGTTGGTCAGCACCAGGCTCTCGACGCCGAGGTCGGCGAGCGCCTCGATCACCGGCTTCATCGCCGCCGGGTCGCCGTGCTCGTAGTAATGGATGCGCCCCGACAGGATCAGCACCTCGACGCCCGCCAGCCGGCCACAGACCAGCTCGCCCGCATGGCCGGAGACGCCGCTCTCCGGAAAGCCCGGAATCATCGCGTACGGGATGCGGATCGGCTCCAGCGCCTCGCCGGCCAGCGCGCCGAGGCCGGAGCCGAGGATCAGTGCGATGCGCGGCGTGCGCCCGGCAAGCCGTTCGCGCACGAAGGTTGCGGCCGGGGTCACGACAGCGCCTCGGTCGGGAAGGAGCGGGGCAGCATCTCGTCCAGCGTCAGCGTGGTCCTCACGCCGCCTTCCGCATCGCACAGGTGGATGCGGGTCTCTGGCCAGCCGAATTCGGCGATGCGCTGCCGGCAGCCGCCGCAAGGCGAGCACTGCGACAGCTTCTCGGCGACCACGGCGATCTCGGCGATCTCGCCGCCACCGTCCATCACCATCTGCGAGATCGCCGTCGTCTCGGCGCACCAGCCTTCGGGGAAGCTGACCACCTCGACGTTGCAGCCGGCGTAGATCCGTCCGTCGCGGGTGCGCAGAGCCGCGCCGACGGGAAACTTCGAGTAGGGCGCGTGCGCCTTGCGCATCGCCGACCGGGCGCGGACGAAGAGGTCCTCGGCCATCACTACCGCTCCTTCACGTAGGGGACGCCGCCGGCACGCGGCGGAATCGCCTTGCCGACGAAGCCCGCCAGCAGCACCACGGTCAACACATAGGGCAGCGCCTGCACGAACTGCACCGAAATTTCGCCGACGCCCGGCAGCGATACGCCCTGGATGCGGATCGAGATGGCGTCGAGCAGGCCGAAGAGGAGGCAGGCGAACATCACCGGCACCGGCCGCCACTTGGCGAAGATCAGCGCGGCGAGCGCGATGTAGCCCTTGCCGGCGGTCATGTCGCGGTTGAAGCCGGCGGCCTGCGCCACCGCCAGATAGGTGCCGGCGAGACCGGTGAGGACGCCGCAGATGATCACCGCGCGGTAACGCAGCCAGCTGACCGAGATGCCGGCGGTGTCGACCGCTGCCGGGTTCTCGCCGACCGCGCGCAGGCGCAGGCCGAAGCGGGTGCGGAACAACACCCACCAAGTCAGCGGCACCATCAGGAAGGCGACGTAGACAAGGACGTTCTGGCCGGAGATGACCTCGGCATAGATCGGCCCGATCACGGGGATCGGCGCGAGCGCGTGCGCGCCGGGCAGCACGACGTCGCCGAACCGCGCCGCGCCGTCGAGCTGCGGGGTGCGCCCGCCCTGCTTGAACCAGGCATCGCCGAGGATCACCGTGATGCCGGCGGCGATGAAGTTGAGCGCGACGCCGGAGACGATCTGGTTGCCGCGATAGGTGATCGAGGCGAGGCCGTGCACCAGCGAGAAGCCGATGGCCGCCATGACGCCCGCCAGGAGGCCGACCACGGCCGAGCCGCTGAGCGCGGCGACGACGCCGGACGCGAAGGCCGCGAGCAGCATCTTGCCCTCGAGGCTGATGTCGAAGATGCCGGAGCGCTCCGAATAGAGGCCGGCGAGCGCGGCATAGAGGAGCGGCGTCGAAAGCCGGATGGCCGAGTCGACGATTGCGAGGATGTTGGCGAGCTCCATCAGGTCGCCTCCTCGACGGGCAGCGTCTGCGTCGCCGGCAGCCGCAGGCGCCGATAGGCGCCGCCGACCGCCGGGCGCAGCATGTTTTCGAGCGCGCCGGCGAACAGGATCACGAGCCCCTGGATGATGACGATCATGTCGCGCGAGATCGAGGGCATCTCGAAAGCGAGCTCGGCGCCGCCCTGGTAGAGGACACCGAACAGGAGCGCGGCCGGAATGATGCCGGCCGGATGCGCCCGGCCCATCAGCGCGACGGCGATGCCGACGAAGCCGGCTCCGGCGGCAAGGTCGATCTGCACGCGGTACTGGTCGCCGATCACCGGGTTCAGCGCCATGAGGCCCGCGAGGCCGCCGGAGATCGTCATGGCGATCACGATGAGGCGGGTCTGCGACATGCCCGCATAGCGCGCGGCCGGCGGTGAAAAGCCGAGCGTGCGCAGCTCGTAGCCGAGCCGGGTGCGGAAGATCAGCAGCCAGACGAGGAAGGCCGCGATCAGGGCCAGGAACAGCGTGATGTTGAGCGGCGCGCCGCCGAGATCGGCGCCGAAGGCGGCGAAGAGCCCGTCGAGCTTCGGCAGCTGCGCACCCGCCTCTAAGGTGCGCGACTGCGGGTTCATCGAGCCGACCGGCTTCAGCGGGCCGACGAGCAGGTAGACCATCAGGCTGGCGGCGATGAAGTTGAACATGATCGTGGTGATCACGATGTGGCTGCCGCGCCGCGCCTGGAGCCAGGCCGGGATCAGCGCCCACAGCGCGCCGAAGAGGAAGCCGCCGAGGATGGCGAAGGGCAGCGTCACCCACCAGGGCACCAGCCGGTCGAGCACGAGCGACACGAGGCCGACGCCGAGCCCGCCGACATAGGCCTGTCCCTCCCCGCCGATGTTGAACAGCCCGGCATGGAAGGCGACGGCGACCGCGAGCCCGGTGAAGATGAAGTTGGTGGTGTAGTAGAGCGTGAAGCCGAAGCCCTCGCCGTAGCCGAAGGCGCCCTGCAGCATCAGCCGGGCCGCAGCGATCGGGCTTTCCCCCACCATCAGCACCACGAGGCCGGCGACCGCGAAGGCGATGACGAGGTTGAGGAGCGGGATCAGGCCGAAGTCGATCCAGGCCGGCAGCTTGGCATAGGGCCGGCTCATGCGTCGGAACCGCTCGCCGGCGTCAGGAGGTCGAGATGCCCGCGCTCGTCGAGCGGGAAGAACGGATTGTGGGCGAGCTCCCACAAATGCCCGTCGAGGTCGGACACGTAGCCGGAATACCCGCCCCAGAAGGTCGGCTCCGGCCGCTTCACCGGCGCACCGCCGGCCGCCACCGCCGCATCGAACAAGCGGTCGACATCCGCTTCGCTGGCAAGGTTCAGCGCCAGCGCGATCGACGGGAACGGACAGCCGCCTTCGAACGACACCCCCACGTCCTTGACGAAGTCGTCGCGCCCGAAGATCGACAGGACGATCCCCTCGCCCTGCATGAAGATCACCGTGTCGTTGCCGGCCGGCGTGCGCACCCAGCCGAGCGCCGCATAGAACCCGGCCGACCGCTCCAGGTCGTCCGAAGCCAGTGTCACCAGCGTGACGCGCGCGTCCTTCACTCCGCCGCCTCCCGATCCTCGATGCCGGCCATCAGGAGGCCGAGTTCCGCCTCGCTCGCCGTCGGCGGCCGCTCGCCGACGATCCGCCCGGCGAACATCACCAGGATGCGATCGGACAGCGCACGGATTTCGTCAAGCTCCACCGAAACGAGCAGGATCGCCTTGCCGGCGTCGCGCATGGCGACGATCCGGCGGTGGATGAACTCGATCGCGCCGACGTCGACCCCGCGTGTCGGCTGCCCGATCAGGAGGATGTCGGGATCGCGCTCCATCTCGCGCGCGAGGACGATCTTCTGCTGGTTGCCGCCGGAAAAGTTCGCGGTCTTCAGCCTGCAGTCCGGCGGACGGATGTCGTAGTCGGCTATCTTGGCCTGCGCGTCGCGGCGCATCGCGTCGCGGTCGAGCAGCGGGCCGCGGCTGTAGCGCGCCTCGCGCTGATAGCCGAGCACCCCGTTCTCGTTCTCCTCGAAGGGCAGAACGAGGCCCATGTGGTGCCGGTCCTCCGGCACGTGGGCAAGACCGAGCCGGCGCAGCGCCGCGGGGTCGGTCTCCGCCGTCAGGTCGAAGTCGCGCCCGGCAAGACGCATCGTCCCGGCCGTCGCGGTCCGGAGACCCGAAAGCGCCTCGAGCAGCTCCGACTGGCCGTTGCCGGCCACCCCCGCGATCCCGACGATCTCGCCCGCCCGCACGTCGAGCGAAACCGCATCGACGGCCCGGTAGCCGCGGATGTCCTCGACCGTCAGGTTCTTCACCGACAGCGTCACCGCCCCGGGCGCCGCCGCCTCCTTGTCGACCTGCAGCAGGACGCGGCGCCCGACCATCAGCTCGGCGAGCTCGCCGACGGTCGTCTCGGCCGTGCGGCGGGTGGCGACGATCTCGCCGCGGCGCATCACCGAGACGGCGTCGGTGACGGCCATGATCTCGCGCAGCTTGTGGGTGATGAGGACGATCGTCTTGCCCTCGTCGCGCAGCTGCATCAGCACCTCGAAGAGGTGCCCCGCCTCGGCCGGCGTCAGCACGCCGGTCGGCTCGTCGAGGATCAGGATGTCGGCGCCGCGATAGAGCGCCTTCAGGATCTCCACGCGCTGCTGCAGCCCGACCGGCAGGTCCTCGATCAGCGCATCCGGATCGACCTCGAGGCCGTGCTCGTCCTCCAGCCGCTTCAGCTCGCGCCGCACCTTGCCGATGCCCGCATTGAGGAGCGGCGATTGCTCGGCGCCGAGCATCACGTTCTCGACGACGCTCATGTTGTGCACGAGCATGAAGTGCTGGTGGACCATGCCGATGCCGGCCGCGATCGCCGCGTTTGGATCGGTGATCTCGACGCGCTTGCCGCCGACCCGGATCTCGCCGCCATCGGCCTGGTAGAAGCCGTAGAGGATCGACATCATGGTCGACTTGCCGGCGCCGTTCTCGCCGACGATGCCGTGGATCGTGCCCTTCTCGACGGTGAGATGGATGTCCTTGTTGGCGTGCACCGCCCCGAAGCGCTTGTCGATACCGATCAGTTCGATCGCCGGGTCGGCCATGCGGAGGTCTTCTTTCTTGCCACGCCGGACGGGAAGCTTAATGCAGGCGCCGAGGATTGCCACTGCTCACGCTGCCGCGCCGCGGCCGGAGCGTATCGCCCGACGGAGAGCCGCCATGACCGACAGCGACCGCATCACCGAACTCGAGATCGCGCTCGCCCACCAGACCCGGGTCGCCGAGGAGCTGTCGGAGGAGGTCCGCCGGCAGGGACGCGTCGTCGACCGGATGGAGCGGGCGCTGCGCGAGCTCGGCGAGCGCTTCCTTACGCTCGAGGAGGTCGCGATGCCGCGGCCGGAGATCACCAAGCCGCCGCACTACTGACAGAGGACCGCCGGCCTTCGAGCCGGCAGCCCCATGTCGATGCGCCCGCCTCAGTACGGGCAGGTCGAGTCGGTCGAGAAGTCGTGCACCTGAAGCGTACCGGCGATGATGTCGGCCTTCGCCTTGTCGGCCGCCGCCTTCATCGCGTCGGTGACGAGATCGGCGTTGTTCTCGTCCATCGCATAGCCGACGCCGTCCTCCTTGAGGCCGAGGACGACGGTGCCGTTGGTCCACTTGTCGTTCTTGGCGTCCTCGAAGGCCTGGTAGACGGCATTGTCGACGCGCTTGACCATCGAGGTCAGGACGTGGCCGGGATGCAGGCCGTTCTGGTTCGAATCGACGCCGATGCCGTACTTGCCGGCATCCGCCACCGCCTGCAGCACGCCGATGCCGGTGCCGCCGGCCGCATGGAAGACGACGTCCGCGCCCTGATCGAGCTGCGCCTTGGCGAGCTCGCCGCCGCGCACCGGATCGTTCCAGGCGGCGCCCGTCGTGCCGGTCATGTTCTCGAACACGGTGTCGTCGGCCTTCACCGACTTCACGCCGCCCTTGTAGCCGCAGGAGAACTTGCGGATCAGCGGGATGTCCATGCCGCCGACGAAGCCGACCTTGCCGGTCTCGGACTTCATCGCCGCGAGGATGCCGACGAGATAGGAGCCCTCCTCCTCCTTGAAGGTGATGGAGCGCACGTTCGGCAGGTCGACGACCGAATCGATGATGGCGAACTTGATGTCGGGGAAGTCCTTGGCGACCTTCTCCAGCGCCGTCGCCTGGGCGAAGCTCATCGCGATGATCGGGCTGTTGCCGGCGCGGGCGAAGCGGCGAAGCGCCTGTTCGCGCTGGGCGTCGCTCTGGATCTCGAAGTCGCGATACTCGGTCCCCGTGTCCTTCTTGAAGCGTTCTGCGCCCTCATAGGCGGCCTCGTTGAAGGATTTGTCGAACTTGCCGCCGAGATCGTAGATGATCGCCGGCTTGATGTCGGCCGCCGTCGCCGTGCCGGCGGCGCCGACGGACAGGACGGTGGCGGCCAGGAGCCCGGCCAGGAACTGTTTCATATCGCGTCGATCCCCATGAAGGATGGAAAGCGCCTGCCGCACGACTGCGGACGAGGCGATGCCGGACCGTCGCTCCCTTGAAATGCAAGCGCCGGCCGTGCCGTCCAGCAGACAAGCACGACCGGCGCCCAAGTTCATCACAAATCTGTCGCGCTGCGACAGATCAGGCGGCCGAAGCGACCCCCAGACCTACCGGGCAGGACACGCCGGTGCCCCCGAGGCCGCAGTAGCCGCTCGGGTTCTTGGCGAGATACTGCTGGTGATAGGGCTCGGCGTAGTAGAAGGTCGGCGCGTCGACGATCTCGGTGGTGATCGGCGCACGGTGGCCGGCCTCGCCGAGCGCCGTCTGATAGGCTGCCTTCGCCGCCTCGGCCGCGCGCCGCTGGTCCTCGCCGAAGACGTAGACGCCGGAGCGGTACTGCGTGCCGACGTCGTTGCCCTGGCGCATTCCCTGCGTCGGATTGTGGCTCTCGAAGAACAGCTTCAGCAGCGCCTCGTAGCTCGTCGCCTTCGGATCGAACACCACGAGCACCACCTCGTTGTGCCCGGTCATGCCGGTGCAGACCTCCTGATAGGTCGGGTTCGGGGTCTGCCCGCCGGCATAGCCGACCGCGGTGACATAGACGCCCGGCGCCTGCCAGAGGGCGCGCTCGGCACCCCAGAAGCAGCCGAGGCCGAACATCGCCGACTCCAGCCCCTCCGGGAACGGGCCCTTGAGCGGCCGGCCGGAGACGAAGTGCGCATCGGCCGTCTCGATCGGCTCGGGCCGGCCCGGCAGGGCCTCGCCGGGCGCGGGCAGCTTCGACTTCCGGCTGAACATGTCGAGGACGTACATATCGAACTCCTTGTCGAGTTGGCGTCGGTCCGGCGCTCAGCGCACCAGGCGGCGGCGGGGCCGCGCGCCAGTCTGGCCGACGAGAAGAAACACGAAGGCGGCGACCGCCAGGCTGACGGAGGCCGGCCACGGCGCAGCGGTGACCCAGGCGGCGCCGACGAGGCTTTCCGATCCGTGCGGCACGGCAAGGCCGAACGCCGCCGCCGCGTCGCCGAGCGTCTGGAGCTCGATCGTCGTGCCGGTGAGCGAGCGGGCGATGTCGCCGATGGCGAACACCACCGCCGCGGCCAGCAGCAGCCCGCCGACCAGGCGTGTGAGAAAGGACAGCATCACTCCTCCGAAGGGTCCTTGCGTGATCCGGCGGCCCGGTTCACCCGCCGTGCCGCGCCACCGCGCCCAATGTGGCGGCTCGGCCTCCCCGAGGCAACGGCTTCGCCGAGATGTGACCACCTCGCTCCCGGGAGAAAGCATTCGCCGGCGCGACGGCTGGTCGAGCCGTCCGGCGCCGGAACGGCGGCCCCACAGGGACCGGACGCGAAAGCCGCTTGAACGACAGACGCTTCCGGCTATAGTCCGCGCCGCCGACTCGCCCCTCACCACAGGGCGACGGGTGCGCGCCTGCGGGCGCCGTGCGCGGCGGCATGGAGAGGTGGCCGAGTGGTTGAAGGCGCACGCCTGGAACGCGTGTATACGGGAAACCGTATCGAGGGTTCGAATCCCTCTCTCTCCGCCATCCCCGCTCGTTGAATTATAGAGATTTGCGCCTTCCCGGCCGTACCCAGCGGACCCCGACGTACCTCTCCCGGCGTGCCAGCAGTTGGCGCTTTGAACTTCGAATTCCCGCGCTTCACGTCGAATTCTTGGGGCGGTCGCCGTTCCGAGTCCGGTTTCGGCCCTTTGACAGCAGCGGATGCGCGACAACAGGCGGTTAATCGCGATAGTAACTGCCCTTGGTAAGGATTTTGGCCGCCGCACTTGGCCGGCCGTCTGCACCCGGAAGTTCAAAGCCTCAAAGGGTAAGGCCCGCCTCCGGTTGCTCCGACGCCGACGAGCCATAGCGCAGCCAATTTAAGTTTTCGCGTCCACGGTTCAGATGCCGTGGTGGATGGTCAGTTCGCGCAGCAACTTGCGAACAGCTCCGCCAGGACAGGGATCAGAACCAGCTCATATTCCCTTCGCTGGCGACTGGAATTCGGAGGCTGCCAGCCTTCCGCGATGACGCTCATCCAGAAGAAGCTGCCGTCGTCGCGTCGGTCCGGCTCAAAGTTGAGCCTCTCGCCGATGCGCCGGGCCAGCCGGCCATAGGCGAGATTGGCGGCCCGAGGATCGGACTTTTCCAGAATTTCCCGCGCGACATCGCGCATCGTGACGGTGCGGCGGGGCGCAGCGGCATGGAAGCACAGGATGCGGCGCTCAATCTCGGTCGGCGCGGCGGCTGCGATGGCGTGGCGATAGGCCTCCGCATCGGGCCGTGGGCGAAGCGGTCTCGGCCGTGCCCACGGAGCCTCCAGTGATTCGGGATCGAGCGTCAGGCTCCGCCACCAGGCGGGGTCCGGCGGCCGATCGCGGGGACGCGAAAGCTCCACCGGCTGCCCATCGGCAATTCTGCGGCACAGGGCGTCGCGCTGTGGCAGCGGGTAGAACACCGCGAATTCGCGTCCGTAGCCGCCGGCATCGACATGGCGGCAGAACAGCTCCCACTCCGCCGCCGGCCGGTTGAACCTTTTGTGCAGGCGCAAGTGGCAGGCCTTGCAGATCGGGTAGCTCTGCGGAGCGACGAAGCTGTGCGGACGCGAGTAGTCTTCGGAATGCCACTCACCCGCGGGGCGCTCGGGATCGCCGCAGAGACCGCAGGGCTTGCCGGCAAAGGTGAAGCCCGGCCCGGCATCGCCGCGCCTGTAGGCCGTCGTGATCGCCGTGCGGTCGGCCCAGCCGTAGCCGTTGTAGGACGCGCCCGTCACTTCAATGCCCAGATGCCGCGCTTCGGACCAACAATGGCGCCTTCTTTCGCCAGCTGGAAGCGGGCCCAGCGGACGTTCTTCTCGAACAGGTTCTCGCCATCGGCCGTGGATCCGGAAAGATCCGCTGCTGGTACCGGCTCGTTGTTGCGGATCCACTTGTAGACGGCGGCTGGAGTGGACGGGCCGAGAGCCCGCAGCGCATGCTCCACCCATTGGCGGTAGTCCTGCGAGGGTGCGGCGCCTCTCATGCGAGCGTTTCTCCCCCGGCTTCGGACCAACGGCTCGCGGTCCTCGGAAGCGACGCATCGGCCGGTAGCTGTGTCGACGGACTCTCCGGCAAGAGCGACGCCGCCCAGGCGAAGACCCGGCGCTGCTGCTCGCGCAGGAAGGCTTCCTCGTCGATGACGGAATAGCCGAGCGCTTTCGCCGCAGTAACGAAGCCCTTCAGCATTGAGGGCTCCATTTCGCCGGTCTCGACGTTCTTCTTGTTGACGACGACGGCGGGAAGCAGCGGCCAGCCGCGACGATGGGCGTATTCCATCAGCTTGCCGAGATGGCCGTTGACGCTGTAGTGGACCTTTGACCAGTCGGCGCCACTCTCGTCGGCGAGTTCCTTGTAGCCGAGGAAGCGGTTCGCGGCCGCCGCCTTGCGCACCAGCGCAAAGGTTTTTCCGAAGTCGAGGCCGTTGCCCTTGCGCCGGGCCTCCTCCGCGAGCGCCGCGAGATAAACCGACTCGCCGGTTCGCTCCCGCCGGCGATGGTTGGCGATGATGTTCTTCAGTTCCTGGTCGGACTGTTCTTCGACGGGACGCATCGGATACGCTCACTTCGTGTTTGCTCATGACGACCCCACGAAGGGCGCTCCGCGTGGCCGTCTCTCATGCGGTGATCAATCGGCCGCCGGCCGTCCGCAGCGGCAGGCAGAAGTGGTAGGCGGCGACCTCCTCGAAGAGCACTGTGTCACTTGGCTCGGCGCCGATCCAGGCAAAGAACTCTTCGACGAATTCAAGCTCCTGGAAAAACGTTCTCAAGTCCAGTCGCGGCCAGCTCGACGGCAGCGGTTTCGCGCTGTCTGGCCTGCTCCTGCGGCGAGGCGACCCGGCGCCGCAGACCTTCAGCTTCGGGGCGATCGATCCGACCCAGAGCCTTTATCACGACATCGACTTTCCCGGCGGGGATCTCTCGCGCAGACCGCAGGCGCAGGCCCGCACGCCCTCCGATTGCCGGCTGGCATGCATCAACGACGCACGGTGTGCCGCCTTCACCTTCGTGGCCCGCAAAAAGGAGTGCTGGTTGAAAGGTGTGGTGGAAGCGTCGCGACCGCTGCAAGGGACAACCAGCGGCGTGAAGGCTGCAATGACCTACGCGCCGCAAAGCATCGACCTGCGCTGAATCACCGCCACGGGCGTCTGTCCTCCGGCTGAGCGACCTGCGGACTCGTGAAGAACGCCATTGTCGCGTTGCTTTTCTTGGCTCTGCTTGCTAGCGCTTCTCGGGGCGTCTGCGAGGGGAAGAAGCATGCGCATGGTTCGCTGGGCGTTACTCGCAGTCCTGTGCCTGTGCGCAGGCGTTGCCGCTCCGATGGGAGGCTACGCCGCCTATCTCCAGATGGTGGGCAACGTTCATGCCGTCGATGCCGACGGCCGGCTGTACCGCTCCGGCACGCTGCGCGCGGACCAGCTCGAGGCGCTGGTGCGCGAGAAGGGGATCCGCACCATCGTCAACCTGCGCGGCGGCGAGGGCAGCGACTGGTTGAAGGGCGAGCGCGCGGTGGCGGCCCGCAACGGCGTGGACTTCTTCAACTTCCACCTCTCGGCGAACAACGTGCCTCCGGTCTCGACCATGCAGGAGATCGCGGCGGTGCTGCGCAACGCGCGCGGTCCGGTCCTGGTGCACTGCAAGGCGGGCTCTGACCGTGCGGGGCTCGCGGCCGGGATCTACGAACTCGCCGTCGCCGGCCAGCCCTTGGCCGAAGCCCAGGAGCAGCTGTCGTTCTATTTCGGCCACTTTCCCTGGCTGACGAGCACCACGGGTGCGATGGACAAGGCGCTCGTCGTCTTCGCCGACGCGATGGCGGCCAGGCGTTCCCCCGCTGAGAGCAATGCCCTGCGGATCGTGCAGCGCTGAGGGCTCCGAACCGTCCCGCGGCGACCGACGCCGCAGGCCGCCGCCAGCGCTGCGGCGGAATCGGCGCAGCGTGCGCGGATGCCTTGTGCGCAGGCGCTTCATGGCCGCTTGTTGCCGCTTTGCCATAGCCCGTCGCGGCAAACTTCAGTAAGCGCTCAAGGGTGGGGTTGCGACTCGCAGGCCATGGTCGGGCGCGGGCGTGGAAGTGGGGACGACGAATGGTTTCGAAGCTTCTTTTGGCTGCGGCCATGCTGGTTGCGACGGCGGGCAGCGCCAGCGCCGAGTACACGATCTCCGCCTATGGCGGCTACAACTTCACCTTCGACAGCAATGTCGACGTCGACAACGGTCCCTCCTCATACAGCAAGACCATCAGCTGGGACGGCGATTCCTTCGGCGATCCCCCGTACTGGGGCGTGCGCGGCACCTACTGGCTCAGCGGCTGGGGCAAGCCGAACTGGGGCATCGCGATCGACTACTCGCATGCCAAGGTGATCGCAGATCCGAAGCCGGCGGGCGTCACCACCTTCGAGTTCACCGACGGCCTCAACCTCGTCACCGCAAACGCGCTCTATCGCTGGAATCCCGACGCCGCGCTGACGCCGTATGTCGGCCTCGGCCTCGGCCTCTCGGTGCCGCACGTCGAATATCAGGAAGCGGGCGGCCCGCGCACCTTCGAGTATCAGGTCGCCGGCCCGGCCGTGCAGGCGCTCGCCGGCGTCGACTATGCCTTCAACCAGTACTTCTCGGTGTTCGGCGAGTACAAGCTGACCTACACCCACAACGACGTCGACCTGGCGGGCGGCGGTTCGCTCGAGACCGACCTGTTCACCAACCAGATCGTCGGCGGCGTCAGCGTCAGCTTCGACCTCTTCAAGTAGTCGCCACTTCGGCCGACGGCTCGAACGGCGGCCAAGGCCGCCGTTTCCGTATGCGCAGCCATGCGCCTTCCTGTGGCTTGCCGCCGCGCGGCCCCGGCCGCATCTTCCGGGCAGCACGGCGAGCGTCGGCGGCTCGACGGTCGGGAGCGGACGCTACGAACAGAGGGAGAGACGCGATGTTCATCGCAATGAACCGCTTCAAGGTGCGGCTCGGGTCGGAAGAGGCCTTCGAGGCCGTGTGGCGCGAGCGCGACTCCCATCTCGGCGCGGTGCCGGGCTTCCTCGAGTTCCACCTGTTGCGCGGCCCGCAGGCGGCAGACCACGTCCTCTATGCATCCCACACCGTGTGGGCGTCACGCGGTGCGTTCGAGGCGTGGACGAGGTCGGAGGCCTTCCGCCTCGCCCACCGCACGGCCGGCGCGCACACGCCGAATTATCTCGGGCATCCCGAGTTCGAGGGGTTCGAGGCGATCCAGACGATCGCCGGCCGAGGCCCCTCCGGCTCTACGCCCTCCGGGGCGCAGCCGGCCTGATCGGTCATGGTCGCGGCGCCTTGCCTCCGGCGAGGAGCCATGCCGGGTCGAACCAGGTGTCGGCTTCACCGTCATAGGGCACGCGGTTGATGTCCCAGTGCCGGATGAAGCCGGCATAGACGTCCCAGACGCGCGGCCCGCCCCCGATATAGACGACGCGATCGGCAAAACGGGCCAGCACCTCCTGCGGATCGTCCGAGGAGCGGATGGTGACGAGGGTGCGGTCGCGCGCCGCGAACTCGGGAACGGCGGCGATCGTCTTTGGCCCGGCGACGAGGACGTGACCCCGCGTGATGTCGAAAAATCGCTCGACATCCTCCACGAAGGGCCGCTCCGGCCGCCCCTCCCACGGCAGCACGCCGTGCAGCCCGAGCTGGCCGCTCATGCCGATCGCGCAGATCGCCCGGATATCCGCCATTCTTCTTCACCCCCGCCGGCTCGACGCTGCATCCGCGCTCGCTCTTACGCGATTCACTGGCAAAGAGAAGCGACCCTCCTACAACCATTCAGAGAGCCGATGCGCGCGAGTTCGACCAATGTCCCGGGAACACCTGTCACACTCTTGCCGTTACACGCGATGTCATGGCGGCGGCGATGCGGCCATCCGCTCCACGCGGGGAGCGAGAGCGAAGGATTGCCCTCATGCGCGAGAAGCAGTGCATGGTTGAAGAAGCGCCGATCACCGCGGACGCCGAGGTGATGGATATTCCATCGACGGGCGGAACCGACATGCGCCTGGTGACGTCGCTGCTCTCGATCGCAAAGTCCACGCGGGCCTTCCTCACGCTGCTCCTGGCCGAGATCGATCTCCATCCGGGCCAGGATCAGCTGCTCAACCGGCTGGAGCCCGGCGAGCCCGTCAGCGTGTCGGCCTTGGCCGACCAGTTGTCGGTCCGACCGTCGACGGTCTCGAAGATGCTCGACCGGCTGATCGAGAAGCAGCTGGTGATCCGCGCCGCCAACAGCCGGGACGCCCGTCGCACGATGGTGATGCTGACGCCGGCGGGTGAACGCGCCAAGCACGCGGTCACCGCGATCTGGAACCGGCTTGAGATCGAACTCGGAAACTCGCTGAGCGAAGAGGATCTTTCGACGATATCGTCGGCGCTTGAGCAGGCCGACCAGCTGCTGAGCGGCAAGCTGCGACGCCTGCGTTGACGACGAGCGTCGACGCGGCGCCCAATTATTAACCATTGGTAAAAAAGCATCGCCACAGCGCCGACGCGCTGTTCGTGCGGTGCTGCATGTGCTAACACGTCCGCGGCGTCTGTAAGAGTTCCTGATCGGTGATCGCGTCTTCCGTTTCCTCCCGTCGTACCGTTCTCCGGCTGGGCCTCGGCACTGCCCTTGCAACCATCTTCAGGGACAGGGCTGACGCGCAGACACCGCCGCCGGCACCGCCGTCCGCGGGGATCGATCTGCAGAACTTCAGCTTCGACACGCTGAGCGCGGCGATGCGCCAGCGCGCGACGGTGCCGTATGTCGAGCCCGGCACGCTGCCGCAGCTCCTCTCCGATCTCAGCTACGATCAGTACCGGCTCATCCGCTTCCGCGAGGACCACGCGGTGTGGCGGAGCGATCCGCTCAACTTCCAGATCCAGGCGTTCTATCCGGGCTCCTACTACCGCCAGACGACCCGCATCTATGTCGGCGACGGCAAGGCCTTCCAGCCGCTGAACTTCACCCCCGGTGATTTCGAGTATCTCGCACCGCTCGATCCCACAGCGTTCGAGGGCGTGCAACTCCCGGGCGTCGCCGGTTTCCGGCTCCAGTATCCGCTGGAGCGGCCGAACTGGTTCGACGAACTCGTCACCTTCCTCGGCGCGAGCTATTTTCGTGCACTGGCCACCGGCAACCGGTACGGCCTGTCGGCACGGGGTCTGGCCATCAACACGGCGACCTCGGTGCAGGAGGAGTTTCCGCGCTTCAGCACCTTCTATGTCGTCAAGCCCAGCCCGGGCGACGAGGAGATCCGCCTCTTCGCAGAGCTCGACAGCCCGAGCCTCACCGGCGCCTATGCCTTTGTGCTGCGACCCGGCCCCCAGACGGTCATCGAGGTGACGGCGCGCATCTACTTCCGCAACGAGGTCGAGCGGCTCGGTGTGGCGCCCCTGACCTCGATGTTCTTCTTCGGCGAGAACGAGCACGCCGATCGCGACGACTTCCGGCCGGAGGTGCACGACAGCGACGGCCTGGCCCTGCGGCGCTCCACCGGCGAATGGCTGTGGCGACCGCTCCGCAATCCCGAGAGCCTCGCCCTCTCCTACTTCACGGAAACCTCGCCGAAGGCCTTCGGCCTCCTGCAGCGCGACCGCGACTTCAGCCACTACGAGGACATCGAGGCGCGGTACGACCTGCGTCCGTCGCTGATGATCGAGCCCCTCGGCAACTGGGGTCGGGGCGTCGTGCAGCTCGTCGAAATTCCGACCAATTCGGAAGCGAACGACAACATCGTCGCGTTCTGGGTGCCGGACGAGCGTCCCAAGGCCGGCAGTCAGTACGAGTTCCGCTACAGGATGCGCTGGGGCCTCGATATCGATCCGCAGACGAGCCTCGCAACCGTCGCCGGCACCTTCGGCGGGATGGGCGGCAACTCGGCCGACGACACCAGTCCCAACCGCCGTTTTGCGATCGATTTCGAGGGCGGGCTGGCCGCGGCCCTGCCGCCGGGCAGCGAGATCGATCACATGATCGACGTCGCGGAGGGCGGCAGACTCCTGCACGCGACGGCCGACCGACTCCCGAACGGCGGGTGGCGACTGTCGATCGAGGTGGAACGGGTTCAATCCGGGCCCGTTGAAATCCGAGCGAAACTTATCATGCTGCAACGCATTATCAGCGAAACATGGCTCTATCAGTGGACGGGCACCCTATGATCTCCGAAGCCGCAGTTCAGATCCCGACTTCGATGCGCAAGGCCACCCGGTCGATGCCGGCGTCCCTCGACGACCAGGATTTGCCCACCGCGGGCATGCTGGTGGGCCGTCCCGAACTCGACGACGAAGCGGTGCTCGCCGCACTCGCCGACAGGCTCGCGTTCGATCGCCGCAATCCGGCGGACGCGCAGGCGGTCCTGCGGCTCGCCCGCGCTGGCAACGGCGCCGCGCGCGCGATGCTCCGACGTCTGGTGCTACCTGCCCCCAAGAGCCGCCTCGCGATGCCGCAGCAGGTCGTTCGCCGCGACGCCGAGCCTCGAGCCGTCCCGGCCGTACGCTTTGCGCTCCGCCGCGGCTGAACCGGACCTTCCGGTTCCTTTCGCAGTGCGGCCAAGGGTGCGGTTCAGCCTGCATCCTTGCATGACCAACAGGATCGAAGGACGGGGCGCCGGGCGCTCCGTCCTTCGGTCGTTTCGTATCGGGTGCTCATGATCATCCTGCGCCGGTCCCTGTTCGCTCTCACGGCCTTCGTCATGGCCATCGCAGCCGGCATCCTGTTCGGGACCGTCATCACGGCCAACGGCATGACCTGGCTGCACGTCATCCAGATCGCGCTCTTGGTTGTCTGCTGCCTCTGGCTGGCCTGGGGCTTCATGACGGCCATCGGCGGGATGATCCCGACGCCCCGGCCGGTGATCGAGGCGCAGCCCGACGCGCGGCGCGGCATGAGCCGCACGGCGATCCTCGTTCCTGTCTACAACGAAGACGCCGTGGCGGTATTCGCGCGTGTCGCAGCGATGATCGAAGGGTTGCGGGCGATCGCGTGGCTCGACCGCTTCGACGTCCACGTCCTCAGCGACTCCACCCGCGCCGAATGCGTCGAGGAGGAGCGGCGGGCGACGTTCCTCCTCGCAGCGGACATCGAGGCCGGCCACCATCTCTATTATCGCAACCGCACCAAGAACATCGGACGGAAGGCCGGCAACATCGCCGACTTCGTCACCAACAGCGGGGGCGCTTACGAGTACATGCTGGTGCTCGACGCCGACAGCCTGATGCGCCCCGAGACGATGGTCGAGATGGTGCTGCGCATGGACCGGGACGAAGAGCTCGCGCTGCTCCAGACGCAGCCGCTGATCATCGGCCGTCGGACCCTGTTCGGGCGGGCGCTGCAGTTTTCGGCCGCTCTCTACTCGCCGATCTTCTCGCGCGGCATCGCCTACCTGCAGGGGAAGGAGGGCCCGTTCTGGGGCCACAACGCGATCATCCGCACCCGCGCCTTCGCCGCCTGCTGCGGCCTTCCCGACCTGCCGGGCAAGGCGCCCTTTGGCGGCCACATCCTCAGCCACGACTATGTCGAGGCCGCCTTGCTGGCGCGCGGCGGCTACAAGGTGCGCGTCGACACCGATCTGCGCGGCTCCTACGAGGAGGCGCCGACCAACGTCATCGAGTATGCCAAGCGCGACCGCCGCTGGTGCCAGGGCAACCTGCAGCACAGCCGGCTGCTCCGGGCGCCGGGCCTGAAGCTCTGGAGCCGCATCTCGCTGATCAACGGCATCATGGCCTACGCGGCCTCGCCGATCTGGCTCCTGTTCCTCATCGTCAGCCTGCTCGACCCGATCCTCGCACCGGAGCCGAACTACTTCCCCGGCGACACGCTGTTCCCGGTGTTCCCGCAGCCCGAGACCGGCAAGGCGCTGCTGCTCCTGCTCGCGATCTTCCTGCTCCTGCTGCTCCCCAAGACGCTGATCGCCTTCTCGACCGCCTCCGGGCGGCACAGCGCCCGCTTCGGCGGGGCGGCTGCGCTACTCGCTGGAGCCACGGTCGAGCTCGTCCTGACCAGCATCCTGGCGCCGATCATGATGATGTTCCAGTCCAAGGCCGTCGCGGAAATCCTCATCGGTGCGGACAGCGGCTGGCCGGCGACCGATCGCGAGGACGGCGCGCTGCCGC
The DNA here is from genome assembly GCF_024519155.1 of Mangrovibrevibacter kandeliae. Lineage (GTDB taxonomy): Bacteria > Pseudomonadota > Alphaproteobacteria > Rhizobiales > Rhizobiaceae > Mangrovibrevibacter > Mangrovibrevibacter kandeliae. Next base: position 356,884 of record NZ_JANIFJ010000005.1, read on the forward strand.
TCGGCGCGGCCTTCTCGAGCAGCTGGTGGATGGTGATCGCGGGTGCGGCACTCCTTGCCGCGACCTCCTTCTATGCGCCGAACCTCGTGCCGTGGACGCTGCCGATCGCGGTGCCGCTGGTGGTCTCGCCCTTCCTGATCAGCCTCTCTGGAGATCCCGCGCTCGGCGACGCGCTCCGGCGCTGGGGCATCTTCCTGACGCCGTTCGAGCTGCAGCCGGAGCCGGTGATCCGTTCTGCGGAAGCCTGGCGGCGCCGTCTGGTCGAGAAGATCGACGCGACCGTCCAGGCGGCGGCCGAGCCCGTGCCGGCCGCGGTGCCCGTCCGCCCTGCCGGCGTCTCGATCAACTGAGAGGCGAGCGCTCGCCGCCGCGCCCTCCGGTTCTCGCCGCGCGTCGGCGGTTCGCGCCCCGCGTCGGCGGTTCGCGCCCCGCATCCGCCCTTCCGACGGCCCGGCCATGCATTTGGGGCGAACGCGTCCACATCGATCGCCACCGCCGTTCGCTAAGATCAGTGCGCGCCAAGCAAAACGGCCCACAGCTATGTCGCGGCGCAGGCAATGCGGCCCGTTGCTCTCCTCCAGTCTTGCTGTAATAGTTCGCGAGCCTTGCTGAGGGGAGGAGTTCCATGTCTACAATCAAAGAAGCGAACGGTGGGGGCTGGCTGTCGCGCAGCCGCACCGTCGCCAAGCCCGGATTCAACCGCTGGATGGTGCCGCCGGCGGCGCTGTGCGTGCACCTGTGCATTGGCCAGGTCTATGCCTTCAGCGTCTTCAACAAGCCGCTGAGCCTGCTGCACGGCGTCGTCCAGACGCCGGAGGGCGGCACACCGACCCTGGTGCCCGGCGCCGACGACTGGTCGATCGCCACGCTCGGCTGGATCTTCTCCATCGCCATCCTCTTCCTGGGACTGGCCGCAGCCTTCGGTGGCGCCTGGGTGGAGAAGGTCGGCCCGCGCAAGACGATGGCGACGGCCGCGGCCCTGTTCGGCGGCGGGTTCATCGTCGCGGCGCTCGGCGTCTGGTCCCATCAGCTGTGGCTGGTCTATCTCGGCTACGGCGTCCTCGGCGGCTGCGGCCTCGGCCTCGGCTACATCTCGCCGGTGAAGACGCTGATGAGCTGGTTCCCGGATCGGCCGGGCATGGCGACCGGCATGGCGATCATGGGCTTCGGCGGCGGCGCCTTCATCGCCTCGCCGCTCTCGGTCTATCTGATGAAGCTCTTCGCGACGCCGGCAGCGGACGGCAGCACCGTGATGATCCAGGGCGTCGCCGGCGCCTTCGTGGTGCTCGGTGTCGTCTACTTCATCTACATGATGGTCGGCGCAACCATCGTGCGCGTGCCGCCGCCGGGCTGGGCGCCGGAGGGCTATGTCGCTCCGACCACGTCGAGGGGCATGGTGACCACCGCCAACGTCCATGTCGACGAGGCGTTGAGGACGCCGCAGTTCTGGCTGCTGTGGGGCGTCCTGTTCCTGAACGTGACCGCCGGCATCGGCGTTCTCGGGCAGGCGTCGCTGATGATCCAGGAGATGTTCCCGCCGGTCACCGGTGCGGACGGCCTCGTCACCGGCGGCGTCACGGCGGCCGCGGCAGCGGGCTTCGTCGGTCTGCTGAGCCTGTTCAACATGCTCGGCCGGTTCTTCTGGGCCTCGACCTCGGACTATATCGGGCGGAAGACCACCTACATGATCTTCTTCCTGCTCGGCATCGCGCTCTATGCCGCCGTGCCCACCACCGGCTCGATGGGGTCCATCGTCCTGTTCGTCCTGTTCTACGGCATCATCCTGTCGATGTATGGCGGCGGCTTCGCGACGATCCCGGCCTACCTCAAGGACGTTTTCGGCACCCAGTTCGTCGGCGCCATCCACGGCCGTCTGCTGACGGCCTGGTCGGCGGCGGGCATCGTCGGCCCGGTGCTCGTGAACTACATCCGCCAGTACCAGCTCGACAGCGGCGTCTCCAAGGCCGACGCCTACACCGTCACGATGTACATCATGGCGGCCCTGCTCGCCGTCGGCTTCGTCCTCAACTTCCTGATGCGGCCGGTCGACAGCAAGCATCACATGAAGGCCGTCACCGATACGGCGCCCGGCGGCACGGCCGGTCAGCCCATCCGCACCGCACGTGCCTGAGGAGGATCGACAATGGCAACCGAAACGACGACCAACCCTGCCAAGATCTGGCTCGCCTGGGCCTTCGTCGGCATTCCCCTCCTGTGGGGAATGGTGACGACGATCGGCAATGCGCTGGCGCTGTTCCAGTAACGGCGCAACGCCAAGTGCTGAAATGCGAACGGGCGGCCATCGGGCCGCCCGTTTTCATTCATGCCATGCGCTACGGGAGCGATCGCATTGAGCGACCGCTCCAGCCTCGCCCTCGGCGCGCTCAGAACTCTTCCCAGCCGTCCTCGGCGGCGGCCGGCTTGCGGGCGGCGCCACCGGTGCCGACCGTCTTCAGCTGTGCCACCGGGCGCGGCGCGGACGCTGCCGCGGGTTTGGCCGCCGGGCGGG
>NZ_JANIFJ010000006.1 GCF_024519155.1 Mangrovibrevibacter kandeliae
TGCTCCCTATCAGGGCCGTGGAAGACCACCACGTCGATAGGCCGGGGGTGGACGTGCAGCAATGCATGAAGCTGACCGGTACTAATCGCCCGATCGACTTGATCATTCTCATTCGCCAATGTTCATCGGCTGAGCCGATGACCATTGTCTCATTCTTCTTTCTTTGGCTTCAGTCGCCAGCGCCCGCCTCCGCGGGCTCGGCTCGGCGCCAATGTTCATCACCCCGCGACAGCGCACGCTGTCGTCGGGTCGGCGCGACAGGCGGTTCAAACGAACCGCCGAGAGCGCCCCGGAGCCGAACAGCGCTCCAGAGCAGCGAACATCGTCTCATTCTTCTCCTCGCAATCGCGCCCCGCGCGATTGCGAGACGGCGCGACAGTGGGATCGCACTGCGATCCCGCGAGAGCGCCCCGGAGCCGGACAGCGCTCCTCCTGCCGCGACGGCCCTTGCCCTCGCGCCGAACCAGCTTCTCGAACGCTTGCGATTGGCCGACCTGGTGGTAACAGCGGGGCGGCCGCACCCGATCCCATTCCGAACTCGGCCGTGAAACGCCCCAGCGCCCATGATACTTCGTCTCAAGACGCGGGAAAGTCGGTCGCTGCCAGGTCTGCCAATCGCAAGCCCGCTTCTCTCCAAACCAACACCCCACACCCCCACACAAAACACCGCGCGATGCCGTGTTGTCTTCACGCAGCAGAGCGCACGAGGCAGCGTCAACGCGCCCATCCGCACGCACGCCGGCCGCGCCGATGCATGCCGCACGCTTGCCCGCCCGCCGCAGCGGGCCAGCCCGCCGCGATGGCCGGCCATCTCCGCAGACGCGCGCCTCACGCGGCCCGCTTGCCGCAATGACAGGCAGACACCTCCGCAGACGCGCGCCTCACGCCGCGCGCCCGCCGCAATGGCAGGCCAGTCATCTCCGCAGACGCGCGCCTCACGCCGCGCGGCCACGTGCGGGCCTCCTCGCGTCGCGTCGCAAAGCCCCGACGAGGTTGCCGAAGGGCACATGCCAGACATGCGCGGCAGCCTCTATCCTCCCGCCTTCCTGCGCGTCATCCCATGCCTGCCACAGGACGGACCGGCTGCAGGCCAAAAGGGACGCCATGACCGATCACAACGAGACGACGCAGCTGCTCGAAGCGCTCGAATATCGGCGCGTCGCCGCGCTCGTCGCCGGTGACGGCGCTGCGCTGGATCTCCTGCTGCACGATGGCCTGGTCTTCAGCCATACGGACGGACGCGTCGACGACAAGCCGGCTTATCTGGCAAGGATACGGTCGGGTGCCGTTCGCTACTTCGATGCCGTCCATGTCGTGCGGCAGGTGCGCGTCGTCTCCGATGCGGCGGTGGTTCTGGCGCATCTGACCATGCGCGCGGAGCTCGCGGATGGTCCGCGGCAGCTGAACGTCGTCACGCTCACAGTCTGGGCGCACGCCGAGGGGCGGTGGCAGATGATGGCGCACCAGCCGACCGTGGTCGACGTCCGACCCGATGACGCGTGAAGTGTGGGACGTTCTCGTCGGATCGAAGCCCTCGATCCGACGACGGCGCAGTGGAAGTGCGGTGCGCCAGTCCCGCTGCCTGCGGCCTGTGCAGGTCGATGACCTGCATGGATTGACGGCAGTTCGCTTCGGTGATCGTATCGATCGCGGCGTGTGCCCGGAGATCCGACCATGGCAGAGGACAGAAGCATCGCGTACCGCACGGCCGAGGCCGGCTACTTCGAGAAGCGCGGCCTGAAGGCCTATGCCGGCGTCTGGTCGCTCTGGGCGCTCGGCGTCGGGGCGGTCATCTCCGGCCACTATTCCGGCTGGAATCTCGGGCTCGCCTCGGGTGGCTGGGGCGGCCTCTTCATCGCAACCGTGCTGATCGCGATCATGTATCTCGGCCTCACCTTCTCGATCGCGGAGATGTCCCCGGCGCTGCCGCACACCGGCGCGGCCTACTCCTTCGCCCGCACCGCGATGGGACCGTGGGGCGGCTTCGTCACGGGCCTCTGCGAGAACGTCGAGTACGTGCTGACGCCCGCCGTCATCGTCTTCTTCATCGGCTCCTATCTCGGCGCCATTTTCGAGACACCCGCCGCGTTCCAGCCGGTCTGGTGGGTGCTCGGCTACGTCCTCTTCGTCGGGCTCAACATCATCGGCGTCGAGCTGTCGTTCAAGGTGACGGTGGTGGTGACGCTGATGGCGCTCGCCGTCCTCGTGATCTTCTGGATCTCGGCCTTTCCGTCGATCGACTTCGCCGCCAACGCTCTGAACATCGGCGCGGACGGGGCGCCGCTGCCCGGCGGCCACGGGCCGTTCCTGCCCTTCGGCATCACCGGCATCTTCACCGCGCTGCCCTTTGCGGTGTGGCTGTTCCTGGCGATCGAACAGCTGCCGCTCGCGGCCGAGGAGTCGGTCGATCCGAAGCGCGACATGCCCCGGGGCATCATCCTCGGCATGGCGACGCTGATCCTCTCCGCCTTCATGATCCTGTTCCTCAACCCGTCGTTGCCGGGCGTCGGTTCGGCCGAGCTCGGCGCATCCGGCGAGCCGCTGCTCGACGGCTTCAAGGCGATCTACGGCGAGGGGCTCGCCAAGCTCCTCGCCTTCGTCGCCATCATCGGCCTCGTCGCCTCCTTCCACACGATCATCTTCGCGCAGGGGCGGCAGATCTACTCGCTGTCGCGCGCCGGCTACTTCCCGCCGGCCCTCTCGGTCACGCACGACACGCGCAAGACGCCGCACGTGGCGATGATCGTCGGGGCGCTGGTGGGCCTTGCGATCATGCTCGTCCTCTTCGTCGGCCTCGGCGCCGAGGCCGGCTCGGCGGTGATCGGCGGCACGCTCCTCAACATGGCGGTGTTCGGGGCGATGTGCTCCTACATCGCGCAGGCCGCCTCCTTCATCCTCCTGCGGAGGAACAAGGCGCACATCGCGCGACCCTTCCGCAGCCCCTTCGGCGTCCCGGGCGCGGCGGTGACCATCGTGATCGCCGTGGTGACGCTGGTGTTCCAGCTGTCCGACCCAACCTACCGGGTGGGCGTCGTCGGCGTCGCGATCTGGTTCGCGCTCGGCATCGCCTATTTCGCACTCGTGGGACGCCACCGGCTGATCCTGTCGCCGGAGGAGGAGTTCGCGCTGGAGCATGCGGAGAAGCGCGAGGGGATCGTCGGCGGCCCTGCGACGGCCTGACGGTCTCGCGCGGCGCGCGGCCGTCCGGTCGGGTCTTCGTCATGCGCTACGGCGTGATCGAGCGCCCGCCGGAGACGTCGAGGATGGCGCCGGTGGAATAGGCGGCCGCGTCCGAGGCGAGCCACAGGATCGCCTCCGCCACCTCCTCGGCAGTCCCGGCGCGCCGCATCGGCAAGGTGCCGGCGATCTCGGCAACCCGGCCGGGCTCGCCGCCGCTCGCATGAATCTCGGTGTCGATGATCCCCGGCCGCACGGCGGTCACCCGAATGGCCTCGTCCGCGACCTCCCGGGCAAGGCCGACCGTGAAGCTGTCGATGGCGCCCTTGGCTGCGGCATATTCGATCCGCCCGCCCGGCGCCCCGAGCTTGGCCGCGGCGGAGGAGAGGTTGACGATGGCACCGCCGGCACCGCCGCGGCTGCGCGCCATGCGCCGCACCGCCTCGCGGGCGCAGAGGAGGCTGCCCGTGACGTTGATGCGCATGACGCGCTCGATGCGCGCCGCGCTCATGTCGGCGAGGACGCCGGGGGCGTCGACGACGCCGGCATTGTTGACGAGGACGGCCAGCGGGCCGAGGCGATCGGCCGCCTCGAACAGCGCCACGACGTCGGCCTCGACGCCGACGTCGCCCGCGACCGCGAGGCCGCGACCGCCCGCCGCTTCCACCTCGGCAACGACGGCGGCGGCCGCTTGCGCGTCGCTCCGGTAGCCGACGACGACGTCGTAGCCCCTCCGGGCCGCCAGACGGGCGGTCGCCGCCCCAATGCCGCGCGAGCCGCCGGTGACGAGCATGATGGGGCGCATGGCCGATCTCCTGGAGATGGGTGGAAACGACACCGCCCGCGGATCGTGTCGATGCGCGGGCGGCCGGGATCGCTGACTTCGCCCGAAGGCGTCGGGGTCAGAGGTCGAGGACGAGGCGCTCCGGATCCTCCAGGCTGTCCTTGACCCGCACCAGGAAGGTCACGGCCTCCTTGCCGTCGACGATGCGGTGGTCGTAGGAGAGCGCCAAATACATCATCGGGCGGATCACCACCTGGCCCCCGATCGCCATCGGCCGCTCCTGGATCTTGTGCATGCCGAGGATGCCGGACTGCGGGGCGTTGATGATCGGGGTCGACATCAAGGAGCCGTAGACGCCGCCATTGGTGATGGTGAAGGTGCCGCCCTGCATGTCCGACATCGCGAGCTTTCCGTCACGGGCTGCGAGCGCCAGGCGCGACAGCTCCTTCTCGACCTCGGCGATGGTCATCTGGTCGGCGTCGCGGATCACCGGGACGACGAGGCCCTTGTCGGTGCCGACGGCCATGCCGATGTGGCAGAAGTTCTTGTAGACGATGTCGGTGCCGTCGATCTCGGCATTGACCGCCGGGATCTCCTTCAGCGCGTGGCAGACGGCCTTGGTGAAGAAGCCCATGAAGCCGAGCTTGACCCCGTGCTTCTTCTCGAAGAGGTCCTTGTACTTCTTGCGCAGGTCCATCACCGCGCTCATGTCCACCTCGTTGAAGGTGGTCAGCATGGCGGCCGTGTCCTGCGCGTCCTTGAGGCGCTTGGCGATGGTCTGGCGCAGGCGGGTCATCTTCACCCGCTCCTCGCGGGCCGCATCGCCCGCAGACGAAGGCGCGCGTGCCACCTGCGGCGCCGACTTCTCCTGCGGGCTCGACGGGGCGCCGCGGGCGACGGCGGCGAGGACGTCGCCCTTCAGCACCTGGCCACGCTTGCCCGAGCCTTCGACGTCGCCGTCGGCCAGACCCTTCTCGGTCATCAGCTTCTGCGCCGAGGGCGCCGCCGGCATCGCGCCGCCGGACGGGGCTTCCGCCTTGGCCGGGGCCGTGCCGTTGCTACCGTAGCCGGCCGAGGCCGCCGCGGCGGTCTCCTCGCGGGCGCTCTGCTGGGCGGTGGAGGCGGCGGCCGAGGCGGAGGCCGAGGCCTGCGGCTTGGCGGCGCCGGCGCCGGACCCGGCGCCCTCGCCGATGGTGCCGAGCACGGCGCCCGGCTCCACCGTCTCGCCCTCCTTGAAGGCGACCTCCTGCAGCACGCCGGCGGCGGGTGCGGGGACCTCGACGGTCACCTTGTCGGTCTCGAGCTCGGCGATCGTCTCGTCCTGCTCGACCCGGTCGCCCGGCTTCTTGAACCACTGGCCGATCGTGGCCTCGGTGACGGATTCGCCGAGCGTCGGAACTTTGATTTCGGTGGCCATCTGTTGCGTCTGTCCGTGTCGCGTGGGCCGGCGAAGCCGGCGGAAGGGAGAGAGGGAGCCCGGCGTCAGCCGCCGAGCGCGTCGTTGAGGAAGGCCTCGAGCTGCGCGAGGTGCTTGCCCATCTCGCCGACCGCAGGCGAAGCCGCGGCCTGGCGTCCGGTGTAGCGCACCCGCCGCTTCTCGGCGCCGATGTGGTCGAGCACCCACTCCAGGTAAGGGTCGATGAAGGACCAGGCGCCCATGTTCTTGGGCTCCTCCTGGCACCAGACCATCTCCGCCTGCTTGAAGCGCGACAGCTCGTTGATCAGCGCCTTGGCCGGGAACGGGTAGAGCTGCTCGAGGCGCAGGAGGTAGACGTCGTCGACCCCGCGCTTCTCGCGCTCCTCCAGAAGGTCGTAGTAGACCTTGCCCGAGCACATCACGACCCGCCGCATCTTGGCGTCCTTGACGAGCTTGATCGGGCCGTCCTTCTTCAGCTCCGCGTCATCCCACAGCAGCCGGTGGAAGCTCGTCTCGCCAGCCATCTCCGACAGCTCCGAGACCGCCCGCTTGTGGCGCAGCAGCGACTTCGGCGTCATCAGGACGAGCGGCTTGCGGAAGTCGCGCTTCAGCTGGCGGCGCAGGATGTGGAAGTAGTTCGCCGGCGTCGTGACGTTGGCGACCTGCATGTTGTCCTGCGCGCACTGCTGGAGGTAGCGCTCGAGGCGGGCGGAGGAGTGCTCCGGACCCTGGCCCTCGTAGCCGTGCGGCAGGAGCATCACCAGGCCCGACATGCGCAGCCACTTGGCCTCGCCGGACGAGATGAACTGGTCGACCACGACCTGCGCGCCGTTGGCGAAGTCGCCGAACTGCGCCTCCCAGAGCGTCAGGGCGTTCGGCTCGGCGAGCGAATAGCCATACTCGTAGCCGAGCACGGCCTCTTCCGAGAGCATCGAGTTGATGACCTCGTAGACGGCCTGCCCCTTGGCGATGTTCTGCAGCGGGATGTAGCGGTTCTCGGTCTCCTGGTCGTAGAGCACCGAGTGGCGCTGCGAGAAGGTGCCGCGCTCGGAGTCCTGCCCCGAGAGCCGCACCGGGTGGCCCTCGCCGACGAGGGTGCCGAAGGCAAGGGCCTCGCCGGTCGCCCAGTCAATGCCTTCGCCGCTCTCGATCATCTTGGCGCGGTTGTCCATGAAGCGGCCGATGGTGCGATGGACGTTGAAGCCCTCCGGCACCTCGGTCAGCTTCTTGCCGATCTCCTTCAGCGTCTTCAGGGGCACGCCGGTGACGCCGCGGCGCGGCTCGTCGCCCTCGTCGGCGCGGCGCAGGCCCGACCATGCCCCGTCCAGCCAGTCGGCCTTGTTCGGCTTGTAGGCCTGGCCCGTGTCGAACTCCTCGTCGAGCGTCTTGCGCCACTCCGCCTTGCGCGCCTCGACCTCGTCCGCCGTGACGACGCCCTCGGCGACGAGCTTTCTGGCGTAGATTTCCAGCGTCGTCTCGTGCGCGCGGATGGTCTTGTACATCAGCGGCTGGGTGAAGGCCGGCTCGTCGCCCTCGTTGTGGCCGAAGCGGCGATAGCAGAACATGTCCACCACCACCGGCTTGTGGAAGGTCATGCGGAACTCGGTCGCCACCTTGGCGGCATAGACCACCGCCTCCGGATCGTCGCCGTTGACGTGGAAGATCGGCGCCTCGACGGTCTTGGCGACGTCGGACGGATAGGGCGAGGAGCGCGAGAAGCGCGGATTGGTGGTGAAGCCGATCTGGTTGTTGATGATGAAGTGCACCGTGCCGGCGACGCGGTGGCCGCGCAGCTGCGACAGGCCGAAGCACTCCGCCACGACCCCCTGGCCGGCGAACGCGGCATCGCCGTGAATGAGCAGCGGCAGGATGTTCTTGCGCACCTCGAGCGGCACCACCTCGTTGCGGGTGCGGCCGACAAGCTGGTCCTGCTTGGCGCGGGCCTTGCCCATCACGACCGGGTTGACGATCTCCAGGTGCGAGGGGTTGGCGGTCAGCGACAGGTGGACCTTGTTGCCGTCGAACTCGCGGTCGGACGAGGCGCCGAGATGGTACTTGACGTCGCCCGAGCCCTCGACGTCCTCCGGCTTGTAGGAGCCGCCCTTGAACTCGTGGAAGATCGCCCGGTGCGGCTTGGCCATCACCTGGGAGAGCACGTTCAGGCGGCCGCGATGGGCCATGCCGAGCACGATCTCCTTGAGCCCCATCGAGCCGCCGCGCTTGATGATCTGCTCGAGCGCCGGGATCAGCGCCTCGCCGCCGTCGAGGCCGAAGCGCTTGGTGCCCTTGTACTTGACGTCGAGGAACTTCTCGAAGCCCTCGGCCTCGATCAGCTTGTTAAGGATCGCGCGCTTGCCCTGCTCGGTGAAGAAGACGCCCTTGTCCGGCCCCTCGATCCGCTCCTGCAGCCAGGTCTTCTCCTCGGGATTGGAGATGTGCATGAACTCGACCCCGATGGTCGAGCAGTAGGTGCGCTCCAGGATCTCGACCATCTCGCGGATGGTTGCGAACTCCATGCCGAGCATGTTGTCGATGAAGATCTTGCGGTCGTAGTCGGCCGCGGTGAAGCCGTAGCCCTCCGGCGACAGCTCGTTGTAGTCGTTGTCGGCGGGCGTCGCGATGCCGAGCGGATCGAGCTTGGCGTGCAGGTGACCACGCACCCGGTAGGCGCGGATCAGCATGATGGCGCGCACGGAATCGCGCGCCGCCTGCATCACGTCGGCCGGGTTGAGGTCGACGCCGGCCTTCTGCGCCTTCTCCTTGAGCTTGGTCTCGACGCGCTTCTCGACCTGGCCCCAGTTGCCGTCGAGGGCGGACACGAGTTCGCCATTGGCCTCGATCGGCCAGTTGGCCCGCTTCCAGGACGGCCCCTCGGCATTCTTCAGGACGATGCGCTTCTCGTCCTTCAGCTCCTTGAAGAAGTCGGCCCACTCGCCCTCGACCGACGCCGGGTCGGTCTCATAGCGGGCGTAGAGCTCCTCGATGTAGTCGGCATTGCCGCCATAGAGGAAGGAGGTGCTGGCGAAGAGGTCGTTGGCCTGGTTGCGTGCCATCTGGGGTCTTGCGGCGCCACGTGCGGGTCGCCGCCTCCGTATGAGTGTCGACGAGGGCGCCGCGCCCCCGCCAGTGTGCGTGTTGCCGCTCGAAGGCGGCGCGCCTCAGCCCTTCAGGACCTCGACGAGCGTCTTGCCGAGCTGGGCCGGCGAGGGCGACACGCGGATGCCCGCCGCCTCCATCGCCGCGATCTTGTCCTCGGCGCCGCCGGTGCCGCCCGACACGACCGCGCCGGCATGGCCCATGGTGCGGCCCTTGGGCGCCGTGCGACCGGCGATGAAGCCAACCATCGGCTTCTTGCGGCCCTTGGCGGCTTCGTCCTTGAGGAACTGCGCCGCCGCTTCTTCGGCCGAGCCGCCGATCTCGCCGATCATGATGATCGACTTGGTCGCCTCGTCGGCGAGGAACATCTCGAGGACGTCGATGAACTCGGTGCCCTTGACCGGATCGCCGCCGATGCCGACCGCGGTGGTCTGGCCGAGGCCCTCGTTCGAGGTCTGGAAGACCGCCTCATATGTAAGCGTTCCAGAGCGCGATACGATGCCGACATTGCCCTTCTTGAAGATCGAGCCGGGCATGATGCCGATCTTGCACTCTTCCGGCGTCAGGACGCCGGGGCAGTTCGGGCCGAGGAGGCGCGACTTCGAGCGGTCGAGCTTGGCCTTGACGCGGACCATGTCGAGCACCGGGATGCCTTCGGTGATGCAGACGATGAGGCCGATCTCGGCGTCGATCGCCTCCTCGATCGCGGCGGCGGCGCCCGCCGGCGGCACGTAGATCACGCTGGCGTCGGCGCCGGTGCGGTCCTTGGCCTCGGCGACCGAGGTGTAGATCGGCAGCGCGGCGGCGCCGTCGAGGCCGCTCGTCCAGGTCTCGCCCCCCTTCTTCGGGTGGACGCCCGCGACCATCTGCGTGCCGTAGTAGGCGAGCGCCTGCTCGGTGTGGAAGGTGCCGGTCTTGCCGGTCAGGCCCTGCACGATGACCTTGGTGTTCTTGTCGACGAGAATGGACATGGGATCGCTCCGGCTTCGCTCGGCCCTGGCAGCCGCTACTTGAATGGATTGATGACGCGGACCGAGCCGTAGCTCTGCCCGTGGCTGAGGTCTTCGGTGTACACCGTGTGGGCGCCGAGCCGTTCGGCTGCCGCGAGAATGGCTCCGTCCCAGTAGGAAATCTGGTAGCGGCGGGAGAGGGCGACTCCCGACCTCACCACCTCGGCATCGACGGGCTGGCAAGGCTTCCTGGCCAGCACGCGGACCCATTCGGCGGCGCGCTCGGCCGTCAGTGGCGGTGTCCCCTTCTTCTGGACGTTGACATAGAACTCGGCGAGCACCTGACTGGACGTGCAGTAGTCTTCCATCAGCACGATTCTTCGAGCGGTCTCGAAGCGATGCTGCTCGTCCTCCTGACCAAGGGCTGCATAAATGAGGATGTTGGTGTCGAGGAAGACATCAGCGCCAACGGTCAAAGCGGGGCTCGCCGGAATACGTCTCCTCTCGAGACGGACGCCAGTCGCCAAGGCGACCTTCTGACTCGTCCATCAGCCGCAGCAGCTCCTCGCGCGCCTCGTCCCGGCCCTTCTCCTCTTCGATCGTGCGGCGCAGAAACTCGCGCACCATCTCGTTGACGCTCGTGCGCCGCATCGCGGCAAGCACGCGCGCCTTGTCGAGCAAATCGTCGTCGATGGAGAGGGTCAGGTTCTTGGCCATGAGAAGCCTACACGGATTACGTGAAGCACATATCCTGTGTGGATTGGTGGGTCAATGCCGAGTACAACGGGCCCGCCGTCCGACGCATGCCGGAGTCGTTCCGGCACGCGCGGACAGAATGGCCGGCGGTCCTCACCCGATCGCGGCGACGATCTTCTTGGCCGCGTCGTCGAGGTCGTCCGCCGCGGTGATGGCGAGGCCGCTCTGGTTGAGGATGGCCTTGCCCTTGTCGACGTTGGTGCCTTCGAGGCGCACCACCAGCGGAACCTTGAGGCCGACCTCCTTCACCGCGGCGACGACGCCCTCGGCGATGACGTCGCAGCGCATGATGCCGCCGAAGATGTTGACGAGGATCCCCTGCACCGCCGGATCGGCGGTGATGATCTTGAAGGCCGCCGCGACCTTTTCCTTCGATGCGCCGCCGCCGACGTCGCAGAAGTTCGCCGGCTCCTTGCCGTAGAGCTTGATGATGTCCATCGTCGCCATGGCGAGGCCGGCGCCGTTGACCATGCAGCCGATGTTGCCGTCGAGTGCGACATAGGCGAGGTCCCACTTCGAGGCCTCGATCTCCTTGGCGTCCTCCTCGGTCTCGTCGCGCAGCGCCTTGATGTCGTCGTGGCGGAACATCGCGTTGCCGTCGAAGGAGACCTTGGCGTCGAGCACGCGCAGGCGACCGTCGGTCATGACGATCAGCGGGTTGATCTCGAGCAGGCTCATGTCCGTCTCGGTGAACGCCTTGTAGAGGATCGGGAAGAGCTTGAGCCCGTCCTCGCGCGCCGCGCCGTCGAGCTTCAGCGCGTCGCAGAGCTTGCCCGCCGCCTCGGCGGTGACGCCGGCCAGCGGGTCGATCGGCAGCGTCAGGATCTTCTCGGGCGTGTCGTGCGCCACGGTCTCGATGTCCATGCCGCCTTCGGTCGAGGCGACGAAGGCGATCTGGCCGACCGAGCGGTCGACGAGCAGCGACAGGTAGAGCTCCCGGTCGATGTCGGCGCCGTCCTCGATGTAGAGGCGGTTGACCTGCTTGCCGGCGTCACCGGTCTGCGCGGTGACCAGCGTGTTGCCGAGCATCTCCTTGACGTTGGCGACGACCTCGTCGATCGAGCGGGCGAGGCGCACGCCGCCCTTGGCCTCCGGACCGAGCTCCTTGAACTTGCCCTTGCCGCGGCCGCCGGCATGGATCTGGCTCTTCACGACGTAGAGCGGGCCGGGCAGCCGCTTCGCCGCAGCCTCCGCTTCGTCCGCCGACGTGATCGCGACGCCTTCGGCCACGGGTGCGCCGTAACCCTTCAGGACTTGCTTGGCCTGATATTCGTGGATGTTCATCGGATGTCTCTCAGTTGGCGGGAGCTCGGCATGAAAAAGGGCCGGGTCGCCCCGGCCCGTCGGCTCATTTCAAATTCGGGGCGATGGCGGCGCAGGCTTCCATCAGGCCGCGCACGGCGCCGACCGACTTCTCGAACTGCGCCTTCTCCTCGCTGTCGAGGTCGATCTCGATGACGCGCTCGACGCCGTCCGCGCCGATGACGCAGGGCACGCCGACATAGAGGTCCTTGAGGCCGTACTCGCCCTTCAGGTTGGCGGCGCAGGGCAGCACGCGCTTCTTGTCCTTCAGGTAGCTGTCGGCCATCGCGATCGCCGAGGCGGCCGGGGCGTAGTAGGCCGAGCCCGTCTTGAGGAGACCGACGATCTCGGCGCCGCCGTCGCGGGTGCGCTGGACGATCTCCTCGAGCCGTTCCTTGGTGACCCAGCCCATCTTGACGAGGTCGGTGAGAGGGATGCCGGCGACGGTCGAGTAGCGGGCGAGCGGCACCATCGTGTCGCCGTGACCGCCGAGAACGAAGGCGGTGACGTCCTCCACCGAGACCTTGAATTCGTCGGCGAGGAAGTGGCGGAAGCGCGAGGAGTCGAGCACGCCGGCCATGCCGACGACCTTGGACTTCGGCAGGCCCGAGAACTTCTGCAGCGCCCAGACCATCGCGTCGAGCGGGTTGGTGATGCAGATGACGAAGGCGTTCGGCGCGTACTTGGCGATGCCGGCGCCGACCTGTTCCATCACCTTGAGATTGATGCCGAGCAGGTCGTCGCGGCTCATGCCGGGCTTGCGCGGCACGCCGGCGGTGACGATGCACACGTCCGCGCCTTCGATCGCGGCATAGTCGTTGGCGCCCGACAGGTGCGCGTCGAAGCCCTCGACCGGACCGGACTGCGCGATGTCCAGCGCCTTGCCCTGCGGGGTGCCTTCCGCGATGTCGAACAGGACGACGTCGCCGAGCTCCTTCAGGCTGGCGAGGTGCGCCAGGGTGCCGCCGATCATGCCGGAGCCGATGAGTGCGATCTTGTTGCGAGCCATGAGCCTTGTGGTCCTTCCTCAGCGCCGCGGCACCTGAACGCAGCGGCAACTCCCGGTTCTCGAACGGCGCGCGCCGCCGCTCGGGCTCGGGACATCCGGTTGCGCCGGCGCAAAGCAAGTGCAGCAAATGGCCCGTGTCGCAGCGGGCTTAGACTCGACCGGTAAAAAATTCAATACGTCGAAGCACCGCCCCAATATGTTCAAACGGTTAGTATGTTTTGCACTTACGTAAACGTAAGAGATATTCCACTTGCAGATCAACGCATAGGTGCGAGGTCGCATGCAGCGCGCTTCGTTCGCATGTCGATCCGGTGACGGACGTCCTCGACTTTGACGGGTGAGGACGCAGGGGCCGGCGAGCGCTCAGGCCAGCTGTTCGGGACGGGCGGCCGCCTCAGCCGCTTCGAGGTAGGCGTCGGAGCGCATCTCCACGAGACGCGACGCCGTCCTGTCGAACTCGAAGGCCTCGGCACCGGAGCGCCCGCGATAGAGGCTCTCGGCCGGCGCCTCGGCCGAAACCAGGATGCGCCGGCCCGCATCGTAGAGCGTGTCGACGAGGGCGATGAATCGCTTGGCCTCGTTGCGTTCGGCCTCCGCCATCACCGGCACGTCTTCCAGAAGGATCGTGTGGAAGCGTTGCGCCAGCGCGAGGAAGTCCTGCGCACCGAGCGGCCGGCGGAGCAACTGCTCGAATCCGAACCGCGCCGCGCCGTTGCCGGCGCGCGGCACCTGGACGATGTGCCCCTTCACCGAAAGCGAGGCCGGCCGCTCCTTCTCCGTGCCGAGCAGAAGCTGCCAGGCCTCGTCCATGCGCGCTCGCGCCTCGGCGCCGAGCGGCGTCAGGTAGAGGTGCTCGCGGCCGAGACGGATCAGCCGGTAGTCGGTCGCCGCGTCGAGGCGGACGACGTCCGCGTGGTCCTTCAGCGTCGCGACGAAGGGGAGGAAGAGCGGCCGGTTGAGGCCGTCCTTGTAGAGCCCGTCGGGCGCCACGTTCGAGGTCGCGACCAGCACGACGCCCTCAGCGAACAGGGCACTGAACAGGCGCGACAGGATCATCGCGTCGGCGACGTCGGTCACCGCGAACTCGTCGAAGCAGAGCAGGCGCGCGCTCTGCGCGATGTCGGCCGCCACCGGCGGCATCGGGTCGTCGCCCCGCGCCGTGCCGGCCTTCACCGCGGCGCGATGCGCGCCGATCCGCTCGTGCACCTCGGCCATGAAGGCGTGGAAGTGCACGCGGCGCTTGGCCGGCACGCTGCTCGCGCGGAAGAACATGTCCATCAGCATGGTCTTGCCGCGGCCGACCGAGCCCCAGATGTACAACCCGCGCACGGCCTCGGGCCTCTTCGCCCGGCCGAAGAGCCAGCCGAGCGAGCTGTTCTTGACGCCGAGGCTGGCGGCAGACAGCGCCGCCTCGAGCCAGTCGAGACGGCTGGCGAGGTCGAGCTGCGCGCCGTCCGCCTCGATGTCGCCGGCCGCGATCATCCGGTCGAGCGCGGCGCGCACGTGCCCGGGACGCGCCCGCCCCGGTTTCGGTTCGGGCGTCATGCGGGTGCGCGCTCGTGCGGTCGAACGCCGCTCAACGGTAGAGGCTGATCGCCTGGCCGGCGCTGGTGGAGCCGTCGTAGCGCGTGCCGCCGGACGAGTTCAGCGTGGCAACGGTGGTCCCGCCGGAGTCCTTCAGCACGACCTGGCTGCCGGAGACATCCCAGGCTGCGACGTCGGCGACCTGCCCCGGGCAGCCGCGGGAGGCGGCGCGATAGCCGCCGGTCCACTTGGTCAGCGCCATGAAGATCTGACAGCTGCCGCCGCCGGAGGTCACCTTCCACGCGCCGACGAGGCTTTCGCGCGTCACCGGGGCGGCCGAGGCGGTCTGGGTCGGGGCACTCGAGCTGGGCGCGCCGGCGCCGGGCTGGTCGATGATCGGCGAGCCCGCGGGCTGCGCGTAGGGATCGTTCGCAGCGACCTCGGCAGAGGGCGGCGGGGGAGGCGGTGGCGGTGGCGGCAGGCTGCTCGACGCCACGCGGCCGGAGGGCGCTGCCGCGATGGGCGACGCGGCCCGGTCGCTGATCGTGGGCATACTGCGCGTGCATCCTGCCGCCGCAAGCAGCAGGGCCAGCACCAGGCCCGTCTTCGCTGTCCGCATCATTCGTGAAATCCCCAACGCCTCGTTCACCATGTTGCTTCGCGTGCGGCTGCGCAGAACACGCATCCGCAGTGCGAAGTGCCCGCTTCGGGTCACACGATGGCGGTCGAGACACATTCGTCAAGCCGGTTCGGGTCCGGAACGGCCCGAAAGGTGTGAACCGTTGCAACGAGGCCAGCGGCGGCGCCGCGGTCCGGCCGAACCCCGCGGCGTCGTCCGTGGGCGGGCGGAACCGCCGGCATGCGCCGCAGGCGAGGGGCTGCGTCCGTTCCGGTCCTCGGCTTTTCAGGGCCGCTCGAAGTCGCCGGTCTCCGGGTCGAGCGTCCAGAGTTCTCCGGTCGAGATGTCGAACCAGGCGCCGTGCAGCTGCAGTTCGCCGGAGGCCTCGCGCGCGGCGATGTAGGGGAAGCTGCGCAGATTGGCGACGGAGTAGCGGATGGAGATGCGCTCGAGCGAGGTCTGCCGCTCGCCGTTGGTCATGTGGCCGTTGGCGGCGACCGCCTTGGCGGCCGGATTGATCAGGCTCATCCACTTGCCGATGAAATCGTCCGCCTCGAGCGGCTTTGCGTCCGGCGAGAGCGCAGCCTTGATGCCGCCGCAGCGGCCGTGGCCGAGGACCAGGACGTTCTTCACCTTCAGGCCGAGAACGCCGAACTCGATCGCCGCCGAGGTCGAATGGTAGTCGCCATCGGGCTGGTAGGGAGGCACGAGATTGGCGACGTTGCGCACCACGAACATTTCGCCGGGCAGCGTGTCGAAGATGGTCTCCGGGGCGGCGCGGGAGTCGCAGCAGGCGATGACCATCACCTCCGGCGTCTGGCCTTCGCGCGCCAGCTGTCGATAGCGCTGCTCCTCGGCCTGGTAGCGGCCGTTCATGAACGAGCCGTAGCCCTTGAGAAGATGGTCGGGAAAGCCCGTCACACAAACCTCCAGAAGATCGTCCGTCTGCCTCTGCAGAGGGTGTTCACAGAGCTAAAGCAGAGCTCTTAGATTCCCCTGAACAAGGCTGGTTCACTCTCGGTTGAAATATGTCCGCAAAACATCCGCGATCGTGCCCGCCGCCGTGGGTGGATCGGTCAGGCTCGCCGGTCGCCGGAGGGATAGGCGAGGCGGCGCATCTGCACCATGGCCATCGGATGCTTCAGGCTTTCCGCATCGGTTTCGAGCGTCAGTTCGTCGGCGCCCCGTTTGGTGGAGCGGGCGAGGATCTCGTAGACGGCCGCGGTGGCGGTCTGCAGCGCCTTCTCTCCCGCCATGCCGGACAGCATGCGGGCGAGGAAGACCGCGCCCGTCAGGTCGCCGAGACCCTGCGGCGCCCGTTCGATCAGCCGGTGCTCGGCCAGCAGCGCCTTGTAGTCGGCGACGAGGAGGTTGCCGGTGCCGCCTCGCAGCAGCGGGAAGGCCGAGGTCACGAGCACGCTCTCGGGACCCAGTGCGACGGCGGCCTCGATGAGATGCGTGTTGTCGGAGAACTCGAGGCCGGTGAGGAGTTCGAGCTCGAAGCGGTTGGGCGTGACGATGTCGGCGAGCGGCAGCAGCCGGTCGCGGATTGCCGCGACCAGCGCCTCCGGCTGGTAGAGGCGGCCGCCGTCGCCGAGGATCGGATCGCAGAGATAGACCGCGCCGGGGTTCGTCCGTTTCACGGCTTCGATCAGGCGCGCCACGGGCTCGATCTGCTCGGTCGTGCCGAAATAGCCGGTGATGACCGCCCCGACCTCGGGCAGCCAGCGCGCACCGGCAAGGTCATCGACGAGCGCGGCGAATTCGCCGTCTGCGGGCGCGATGCGCGTGCCCGGCCCGTGTCCCGGGTGCCAGGGCAGCATGACGGTCGGCACGGACCAGACGGGAAAGCCGAGCGACTCCAGCGCCAGCACGACGGCGCGGTTGCCGACCGTCCCGCGCGCAACGTGGCTCGAGATCGCGATCACGGCAGGCTTGTCGCCCCTGGCGGAAGAGGTCGTTTCGGTCATTCGGCCGTCAGCTGCGGGTGAGGAAGGCGAACAGCGAAGCCGCAAGCAGGACGAATGCGACGAAGCCGAGGAGGCGGCCGATGCGGGTGCCGGCGACCTCGACGCGGTCGTCCTGGTCGACGTCGCTCGCCGAGAAGTGGTCGCGGGTCCGCAGGATCACGCGGGTGAGGTCGCCACCGATCTGCGGCTCCGTTTCCTGGCGCACACGCTCCAGGATCGCCCGCGCCTCGCGCTGATTGTCGTCGTCTCGATCATGCCGCTGCATCGCCTCGAAGCCTTACCGAAAACCCCGCGAAGGGCAATACGGAAGCGGAGCTCGGGAGGACCGGCGCCGGCTTCGCACGGTCGAGAGAGGCGATCGGCAAGGCGCCGCGCAGCCGGAGGAAGCGCGTACCCTGTGTCGTGCTGTGGCGCTGCGGCTCCGCCGCGCTGTCGTCTACCTGTCGCCTTGCCCTGCGCTAGATGAGCGCATGCCGCCGCTTCGGGCCGGCCGCATCGGGGGATGCCATGCCAAAGTCTCGTGTCGCACGCCTGGGTACCGCGCCATTTGTCCACGCGCTTTGTCTTCTGGCGCTGCTGGTGCCGCTTCTGTCCGGCTGCGGCGTCAATTCGATCCCGACCTACGAGGAGCAGGCCAAGGCCGCCTGGTCGCAGGTCGAGAACCAGTATCAGCGCCGGGCCGATCTCATCCCCAACCTCGTCGAGACGGTGAAGGGCTATGCGGCGCAGGAAAAGGACGTGCTCACCGCCGTCGTCGAGGCGCGGGCCAAGGCGACACAGGTGAACGTCTCGGCCGACCAGCTGACCGACCCGGCGGCGGTGCAGAAGTTCCAGGCGGCGCAGGACAGTCTGTCCGGCGCACTGTCGCGCCTGCTCGTCACCGTCGAGCGCTACCCGGACCTCAAGTCCAACCAGAACTTCCTGGCGCTGCAGAGCCAGCTGGAGGGCACCGAGAACCGGATTGCGGTGGCGCGGCGCGACTACATCGAGGCCGTGCGGGTCTACAACACCGAGCTGAAGACCATACCGGGCCGCTGGTGGGCGAGCTGGTTCTATCCGGAAGCCGAGCCGATGCAGCCCTTCACCGCGACGGCCGGAAGCTCGACACCGCCGACCGTCGATTTCGGCAAATGAGACGCGTCCGGTTGCCGCCCGTTCCGCCAGCCCGGCCGGCCTCCAAGGCGGGTGTCGGGCTGCTTCTCGGCGTCCTGGCGCTGCTCCTCGTCGCCGGGATGGCGCCGGTTCGGGCGCAGCAGTTCCCGCAGCTCACCGGGCGCGTCGTCGACACGGCCGACCTCCTGTCGCCGGCCGCGGAAGCCGCGCTGACACAGAAGCTCGAAGCATTCGAGACGGCCTCCTCCGATCAGGTGGTGGTGGCGACCGTGCCCGACCTGCAGGGCTATGCGGTGGAGGACTACGCCAATCGGCTGGCGCGTCAGTGGGCGCTCGGCCAGGCGAAGGAGGACAACGGCGTCCTGCTGCTGGTCGCGCGCGACGACCGCAAGGTGCGGATCGAGGTCGGCTACGGCCTCGAGGGCACGCTGACCGACGCGCTGTCGCGCACGATCATCGACGGCGACATCCTGCCGGCCTTTCGAGGCGGCGATTTCGCCGGCGGCATCGCGCGTGGGGTCGACGGCATCCTCGCCGTCCTCTCCGGCAACGCGGCCGAGCTGAAGGCGCGGGCCGAACGCAACAGGCAGTGGAGCGGCGACGAGATGCCGTCCTGGCTGTTCTTCACGATCTTCGCCGCCGTCTTCCTGTTCGTCGCCGGGACGTTCGTGCTCACCCAGATGGCACGCCTGCGCGGCCGGCGGGTCGGCCCCAACCGCTACCGGTGGCTCGGCACCACCTGGGTGCTCGGCGGCGGCTATCCCGGCTCGCGCGGCTCCTCGGGCGGCGGCTTCTCCGGTGGCGGCAGCTTTTCGGGCGGCGGCGGATCCTTCGGAGGCGGCGGCGCCTCGGGGAGCTGGTAGATGGCCGGCGTCGCCTTCACCCCCGAGGAACACCGCCGTATCGCGCAGGCCATCCGGACGGCCGAGGCGACGACGCGCGGCGAGATCTACTGCGTCTTCGCGCGCCGCAGCGACCGCTACGGCTTCGTCTCGGCCTGCGTGGTGCTGGCTCTGGCTCTCGCCGCCGGCTGGCTCGCGGTTCTGGTCGCCGCCCTCGCCGGACTGCCTGTCACCGCGCTCGAGGTCGTGGCGGGCCAGACCCTCGCGGGGGCTTTGCTCTACGCGGTCGCGGCCGCATCGCCGTCGTTGCGCATGATGCTGGTGCCGCGCGCGGGGGGCGCGCCCCCCGCGGGCCAGCTGGCGCGGGTGCAGTGCCAGTCGCCCCGCATCCACCCGACGAGCGAACGGACCGGCGTCCTCATCTTCGTCTCGGCCGAAGAGCACCATGCCGAGATCGTCGCTGACGAGGGCATTGATGCGAAGGTCCCTCAGGAGGACTGGAACGCAATCGTCGAGGCGCTGGTCGAGGCCGCGCGCGGCGGCCGCTTCGCCGAAGGCTACGAGGACGCCATCGCGCGGGCAGGGGCGCTCCTGTCGCGGCACTTTCCCGGCGGGAGCGACAACCCGAACGAGCTGCCCGATCGCCTCGTCGAGCTCTGAGCGCGGCAAAGGCGCAGGCACGCGCCGTTGCGTCAGCCGCGCGCCACGTGTCACAAGAGCCGCCGCGTCGCCCCGTGCCGCACGCGGTCTGAAGGTTGGGGAAGCCGGACCTGACACCGGGGAAGCGGCGGCCGGTTCCAGGTCGAGCGAAACCGCACGGGGGAGTGCGGCGCGAGGAGGGCAGTCATGGACGCCGACGTGAGTTCGAAGAAGCCGATCATCCGTGCCGTGGTGGCCGAGCTCGGAGACGGAGCCGCCGCCGCATTGGCGCCGCTGCTTCTCGCTCGTCCGCCGGCGGACGATCTCGACGCCTTCGAGCCGGCCGCGCTGACCGCGGCCATCCGCCGGGGTGTCGCAGCGCTCGAGGAGCACAAGAGCGGCGAGCCGCTGGTGCGGGTCGAGCAGCCGGAGGGCTTCACGCTCGACGGTGCGCCCCTGACCCTGGTGTCCGTCGTCAACGACGACATGCCCTTCCTGTTCGATTCGGTGATGGGCGAGATCGCCGAGACCGCGGCGACGATCCGCTTCATCTCCCACCCGATCCTCGACGTCACCCGCGACGCGGCGGGCGCGCTCGACGGCTTCGCCGCGACGACGACGCCGGGCGGGCGGGGCGGCGAGCGCCTCAGCCTGATCCAGGTCGCGCTCGACCGGCCGGCGAATGCCGGGGCGTCGCTGGAGGCGCGGCTGCTCACCGTCCTGACGCAGGTGGTGCGGGCCAATCTCGACTTCGATGCCATGCGCAGCCGCGTCGGCGAGGCGGTCGAGGGGCTGCGCCGCTATGCCGCCGAGGCGGAGGACGTGGAGGGCGTGGTCGCCGTCGGCGAGGCGGCCCAGTTCGTGGAATGGCTGCGCGACGAGAACTTCACCTTCCTCGGGTGCCGCGAATTCGACTATGCGGGGCCGGACGCCGACGAGGTGCTGGTGCCACGCGAGGAGGTGGGGCTCGGCATCCTGCGCGACCCCGACATGCGCATCCTGCGGCGGGCCGGTCAGGCGACGACGACGACGCCGGAGCTGCGCGCCTTCCTGGAGGGGCCGGACCCGCTGATCGTCACCAAGGCGAACACCCGGTCGGTGGTGCATCGCCGCGCCTACATGGATTACATCGGCATCAAGCGCTATGAGGACGGCCGCTTCGTCGGCGAATTGCGCATCGTCGGCCTCTTCACCTCAACCGCCTACACGCGCTCGATCCTGGCGATCCCCTATCTCCGGCTGAAGGCCGAGACGGTGATCGGCCGCTTCGACCTGCGGCCAGGCTCCCATTCGGCCAAGGCGCTCCTCAACGCGCTCGAATCCTATCCGCGCGACGAGCTCTTCCAGATCGACGTCGACACCCTGGAGGGTTTCATCGGCACCGTGATGGAGCTCGGCGAGCGGCCGCGCGTGCGTGTCCTGCCGCGCATCGACCGCTTCGACCGGTTCGTGTCAGTCCTCGTCTTCGTGCCGCGCGAGCGCTACGATTCCCGCCTGCGCGAGCGGATCGGCCTGCTTCTCGCCGAGCGCTACGACGGCCACGTCTCGGCTTACTATCCGGCCTTTCCGGAAGGGCTCCTGACCCGCGTCCACTTCATCATCGGACGCACCGAGGGCAAGACGCCCGAGGTCGATGCGCGCGCGCTCGAGGCGCGAATCGCGGCGATGGCCCGCAACTGGGAGGACGCCTACGGCGCCGCCGCGACGCAGACGCCGGAGCTCATGCGCTATGCGCCGGGCATGCCGGAGGGCTACCGCGACGCCGTCGACCCGCGCGAGGCGGTGGCGGACGCCGGCGCGATGGCCCGGCTCGGCGACGACCGCCGGCTGATCGCCGACTTCTACCGCCGGCCGGGCGATGCCGACACGCTCCTGCGCCTGAAGCTCTTCCATCTCGGCCCGGCCGTCGCGCTCTCGACCCGCGTGCCGATCCTGGAAAACATGGGCTTCGACGTGTTGTTCGAGCGGACCCACCGGCTGACCCGGCCAGACGGCACGACGGTCCACATCCACGACATGGATCTCGCCGACCGCAAGGGCGCGGCCATCCCGCTCGCCGACGAGGGCGCCGCGCTGGAATCGACCTTCGGCGCGGTCTGCGCCGGGCTGATCGAGAGCGACGGCTTCAACGCGCTGACGCTGGAGGCGGGGCTCGACCACCGCCAGGCCAACGTCCTGCGCGCCTATGCGATGTACCTGCGCCAGACCGGCCTTGCCTACTCGCCCGACTACTTCGCCGCGGTGATGGCGCGCCAGCCGGCGATCGCGCGGCTGCTGTGGCAGCTCTTCGACGACTCGTTCAACCCGCGGAAGGCCGACCGGCGCGACCTGCCGGAGGCGGGGTCGACCGACAGCTTCGAGCCGGAGGACCGCCAGCGCCGCGCCGCCGCCGAGCGTGGCAGCCTGGAGACGCTGCAGGCGATCCTCTCGGCGCTCGACGCCGTCGAGAGCCTCGACGACGACCGCATCCTGCGGCGCTACCTCGCGGTGATCCTGGCGACGCTGCGCACCAACTACTACGCCGTGCCGACGCTCTCGGCCGCGCCGCGCTCGACGCCGGACGAGGTGCATCCGGCGCTCGCCTTCAAGCTCGATTCCGCCCGCGTCGAGGGCCTGCCGGAGCCGGTGCCCTTCCGCGAGATCTTCGTGTTCGACGCACGGGTGGAGGGCGTCCACCTGCGCTTCGGCACGGTGGCGCGCGGCGGGCTGCGCTGGTCCGACCGCGCCCAGGACTACCGCACCGAGGTGCTCGGCCTCGTCAAGGCGCAGCAGGTCAAGAACGCCGTGATCGTGCCGGTTGGCGCCAAGGGCGGGTTCTACCCGAAGCGCCTGCCGCCGGCCGCCGCCGACCGCGACGCCTGGTTCGAGGCCGGGCGCTCGGCCTACATCGTCTTCGTCGCCTCGCTCTTGTCGATCACCGACACGCTCGCGGGCGACTCGGTCGTGACGCCCGCGGACGTCGTGCGCTTCGACGGCGAGGACCCCTATTTCGTCGTCGCCGCCGACAAGGGCACGGCGACCTTCTCCGACACCGCCAACGCCATCGCGCAGGCCGAGGGCTTCTGGCTGGACGACGCCTTCGCCTCCGGCGGCTCGGCCGGCTATGACCACAAGGCGATGGGCATCACTGCCCGCGGCGCCTGGGAGGCGGTGAAGCGCCACTTCCGCGAGATCGACCACGACATCCAGGCGGTCCCCTTCACGACCGTCGGCTGCGGTGACATGTCGGGCGACGTCTTCGGCAACGGCATGCTCCTGTCGCAGGAAACCAGGCTCGTCGCCGCCTTCGACCACCGCGACATCTTCATCGACCCGAACCCGGACACGGCGGCCTCCTTCGCCGAGCGCAAGCGGCTGTTCGACCTGCCGCGTTCGTCATGGGCGGACTACGACCGGGCGAAGATTTCCGCCGGCGGCGGCGTCTTCTCGCGGCGCGAGAAGCTGATCCGGCTGTCGCCGGAGGCAGCCGCGGCGATCGGCTGGGACCGCACCAGCGGCACGCCCGCGGAGATCATCTCGGCGATCCTGAAGGCGCCGGTCGACCTTCTCTGGTTCGGCGGCATCGGCACCTATGTGCGCGCCTCGAGCGAGCAGAACGCCGAGGTCGGGGACCGTGCCAACGATGCGCTGCGCATCACCGGGGCGCAGGTCCGCGCGAAGGTGGTGGGCGAGGGCGCCAATCTCGGCGTCACCCAGAAGGGCCGCATCGAATATGCCCGGGCCGGCGGGCGCATCAATTCGGACGCCATCGACAACTCGGCCGGCGTCAACACCTCCGACGTCGAGGTCAACATCAAGATCGCCCTGAAGGGCGCGATGCAGGACGACCGCCTGACGCGGCCGGACCGCAACGTGCTGCTCGCCTCGATGACGGCGGAGGTCGCCGACCTCGTTCTCGCCAACAACTACGAGCAGACGCTGGCGCTGTCGCTCGACACGGCGGAGGGCCCGGCGGCTCTGCCGCTGCAGGCGCGCTTCATGGCGACGCTCGAGGCGCGCGGCATCCTCAACCGTGAGGTCGAGACCCTGCCGGGCGAGGCGGCGCTGACGGCGCTGCGCGGCGCCGGCAACGGCCTCACCCGGCCGGAGAACGGCGTGCTCCTCGCCTATTCGAAGATCACGCTGTTCGACGAGATCCTGGCGAGCGGCCTGCCGGACGACCCCTACTTCGCCGGGCGGCTGTTCGGCTATTTTCCGAGCGCCATGCGCGAGGCCTTCGCCGTCGACATCGAGCGGCACCGGCTGCACCGCGAGATCGTCTCGACCGTCCTCGCCAACGAGGCGGTCAATCATCTGGGCGCGACCTTTGCCACTGCCGTGCGCGACGCCACCGGAGCCTCGGCGGGCGAGGTGGTGCAGGCCTTCGTCGCCGCCAAGGACGGGCTCGGCGCTGCCGAACTCTACGCGGCCGTCGATGCGCTCGACGGCAGGATTCATGGCGAGACGCAGAACCGGCTTTATGCCAGCCTGCGCGGCTTCCTGCGCCAGGGCACCCGCTGGTTCGTGCAGAACGCGCGCTCCGGCCAGCCGCTCGGCGAGACGGTCGAGCGCTTCGCCGCCGCCCGCACCGAGCTGAAGCCGCGGCTGCTCGACCTGTCGAGCGAGGAGTCGCGCGCGGCCTTCGAGCGCCGCCGCGACGCGCTGACGGCCGAAGGGGTGCCGGAGGGCCTTGCGGGCGACATGGCGCTGCTGCCGCTCGTCGCGCTGGTCCCGGACATCGCGGCGATCGCGCGCGACACGGTGATGCCGCTGGATCAGGTGATGGCCTGCTACTTCGCGGTGACGCGGCTGTTGCGGATCGGCCGGCTGGAGGCGGCGCTCGGCGCGGTGACGCCCGCCGACTACTACGAGAACCTCGCACTGGAGCGGGCCGGCACCCAGATCGCCGGCGCCCGCCGCCAGCTGACGCGCGACGCGCTCACCGGCTTCGGCGGCGAGAGCGACCCGGCTGCGGCCTGGGCCGAGAGCCGAGTGACGGCGGTGGAGCGGGTCGGCGGGCAGCTCGAGAGCCTGGTCGCCTCGGGCGAGACCTCGGTGGCGCGGCTGACGGTGGCCGGCGGTCTCCTGGCAGATCTGACGGGCTGACTGACGGCCGACTCCGCCGCCGGGAACCCGCTTTCGCGCCGAGGCTTCCTCCTTCTCAACGAGAAGGAGGGGCAGATGATCGTCGTCACTGGCGCGACCGGCCAACTCGGCACCGCCGTCGTGCGGCATCTTCTGGAACGCCTGCCCGCCGGCGACCTCATTGCCAGCGTGCGCGATCCGGCAAAGGCGACGGCGCTCGCCGAACGGGGCGTCACGATTCGCGCCGGCGACTTCGACGATCCGCAGAGCTTGCGGTCGGCCTTCGCGGGCGCGACGCAGGTGCTGATCGTTTCGGCTGACAAGCTCGGCACGGAGGCGCTGCGAATGCATCGCAACGCGATCCAGGCGGCCGCGGCGGCCGGCGCCCGCCG
Organism: Mangrovibrevibacter kandeliae; assembly: GCF_024519155.1. Lineage (GTDB taxonomy): Bacteria > Pseudomonadota > Alphaproteobacteria > Rhizobiales > Rhizobiaceae > Mangrovibrevibacter > Mangrovibrevibacter kandeliae. The sequence goes on from NZ_JANIFJ010000006.1 coordinate 24,655, forward strand.
CGTGCTCTACACCAGCCATGCGGGCGCCCGCGCGGATTCGCCGTTCGCCCCGGCCGAACAGCATGCCGGCACCGAGGCCGACCTCCAGGCCGGCGAACTCGCCTTCACCGCGCTGCGGCACGGCTTTTATGCCGAAAGCTGTCTCCACATGATTGGCGATGCCCTGAGGTCGGGCGAACTGCGCGTGCCGGAGGACGGTCCGGTTGCCTGGACCGCGCGCGACGATCTCGCCGCCGCCGATGCCGCGATCCTTGCCGAGGAGGGCCGGATCGACGGCATCTCGCCGCCCATGACTGCCGCCGAGGCGCTGACCATGGCCGACATTGCGGCGCTCGCTTCCGAAGCGAGCGGGCGCCCGATCCGCCACGTCACGGTGTCGGACGAGGCGTGGCGCGCCGCCAAGGTGACGGCCGGCATGCCGGCGATCTACGCCGGCATGCTGCTCGGCACCTTCCGCGCCGCCCGTCGCGGCGATTTCGCGCGCGTCGACCCGACCCTGCAATCGCTCATCGGCCGCCCGCCCCGCGGGATGCGCGCGATATTGACGGCGTTCTTCGAGAAGAGGTGAGGGCGGTGTAAGCTGCTGAGTCCGCAGGCGCTGATCCTCTCCCGGCAAGGGAGAGGGGGAATGCAAGCGTCAGCTCGCGGTTGGGTGAGAGTTTGGGGGCACGACGAGAGGAGCGGCGCCCTCACGCCCGCGCCGCCTTCCGGCATGTTCCCTCGGTGGGGGAGAAGACCGCCGCGGCGTCGCGACCTTCCCCCGCGAGGCCTCGCTCGCGCCGTCAGTCCGCGAGGTACGCCGCCACCACCGCGTCGCCCATGGCCGCGGTCGTCACCGTCGCCGCGCCTTCGGGCGCGAGATCCGGCGTACGCAGGCCGCTGGCGAGGACGCGCGCGATCGCCCGCTCCAGTCGGTCGGCCTCCTCGATCATGTTGAACGAGTAGCGCAGGCACATGCCGAAGGAGGCGAACATGGCGATCGGGTTGGCGACGCCTTTGCCGGCGATGTCCGGCGCCGAGCCGTGTACCGGCTCGTACATGGCGCGGCGCATCCCGGTGGTCGCGTCAGGCGCGCCGAGCGAGGCCGAAGGCAGCATGCCGAGCGAGCCGGTCAGCATGGCGGCGATGTCCGACAGAAGGTCGCCGAACAGGTTGTCGGTCAGGATGACGTCGAACTGCTTCGGCCGGCGCACCAGCTGCATGCCGCCGGCGTCGGCCAGCATGTGCTCGAGCTGGACGTCCGGATACTCCTCGCGATGGATGCGCGTCACGACCTCGTTCCAGTAGAGGCCGGACTTCATGACGTTGCGCTTCTCCATCGACGTCACCTTGTTGCGGCGCGTGCGGGCGAAGTCGAAGCCGGCGCGGGCGATGCGCTCGATCTCGTAGGTGTCGTAGACTTGGGTGTCGATCGCGCGCTTCTGGCCGTTGCCGAGATCGCGGATCTCCTTCGGCTCGCCGAAATAGACGCCGCCGGTGAGTTCGCGCACGATCAGGATGTCGAGCCCGTCGACCAGCTCGCGCTTCAGCGACGAGGCGTCGGCGAGCGCGGGGTAGCAGATCGCGGGGCGCAGGTTGGCGAAGAGCTGCAGCTCTTTGCGCAGGCGCAGGAGGCCGGCCTCGGGCCTGTGTTCGTAGGGAATGCCGTCCCACCGGGGGCCGCCGACCGCGCCGAACAGGATCGCGTCCGCGGCATGCGCGAGCGCCATGTCCGCGTCGCGCAGGGACACCTTGTGGGCCTCCCAGGCTGCACCGCCGACGAGCGCGGTCTCGGTCTCGAAGCCGGTGGCGTGCTCCCGGTTCATCGCCGCGATCAGCTTCTCGACCTCGGTCATCGTCTCCGGACCGATGCCGTCTCCGGGCAGAAGCAGGAGCTTGCGCGTCGCCATGTGTTTGTCCTCCGTCGTCAGTCGGGCATGGCTTTACACGATCGGACCCGCACGAACAGGCCCCGGCGCATCGCGAGGCCGTCGGTGCCGGGAGGCGTGGCATGGCGCCGCAGCGTCAACGGCTCGTTAAGCGCTCTCGCCTTAGCTTGAGCGAAGCTGACCTATGAAGGGTGAGGGGACCACGAGCGGGCAGGACGGCAGGGCATGAACGGCAACCAGATCATCGGCGCGCTGCGGCAGGGCGCAGCTCTGGAGATCCTGCAGGACGGCAGGACGCGGTTGCGCAATTCGAGCTCGCTCGCCCGCACCGGCGCGACAGGCACGGTCTACAAGCTGCAGCCCGGCCAGGCCGAGACGCCGCGTCCGGTGACCCCGGTTCGTCCGCGCGCCGAGGAGCGGCCGGACTTCTCCAGGCGGGTGCGCTTCGACGCGCTGTTCTCGGTCGATTTCGCGACGGCGATGGGCGAGGAGCCGACACGGCTCGACGAACTCGCCGGCCAGATCGCCTACGGGCAGGCCGCCAAGGACCAGCGCTACTGAGACGGTCGCACGGATCGTGAGCGCGTGGATCCGGAAGCGCTCCAGGCGCCACGGGTAATCAAGATCAGATCGGCTGCAACGGCCCCGAGGCGACCACCGGCCCCGTCGGCTGGCCGGTCGGCGAGCCCCCCTTCGGCTCCAGCGAGATCGCGAGCGCCATTGCGCTCCCGCTGAGCGAGGCGAAGTCGTCGGGCAGCTGCACCTGTTGGGCCTTGTCGGTGGCGACCACGCCGAGCGAGATCGGCTTGTCGCCTTGCGGCAGCAGCCAGAGTTCGGTGACGCGCCCTTGCGCGTCGGGGCTCACCCCGGCGGGGACCAGCGTCGCCGAGTTCGATCCGGGATCGATCACCGCGGTGAACAGCGGCGCGCCGCCATCGGGGCCGAGGCGCACGGCGGCGAGCCGCGGCAGGTTTTCGGTCGCCACGAGATTGTAGACGACGAGCGCGAGGCAGGCGGCCGTGATCGTCATCGATCCGATCGCCAGCCAGCGCCACAACCGCCCCGCGTCCCGGCGTGGAGCCGCCCCGGCCGACGGGCGCGCCTGGCCATGCTGCGCGGACCGTTCGGCTGCCCGGCGCTGCATCCGGTCGAGGTCGCCCTCGATCGCCTCCCACACGGCCGCCGGCGGGGCCACCGGCTCGACGACCGTCAGCATCGGCGCCAGTCGCTCTTCCCAGGCTGCGACATCGGCGTCGAAGGCCGGATCGCGATCGCGCCGGCGCTCCACCGAGCGCCGGTCTGCGGCGCCCAGCAGGCCGAGCGCATACTCGGCGGCGAGATCTTCGCCGGGTTCGTTGGGGCTCTCGCTCATGTCTCGAGGCATCCCTTGAGCTTGGCCAGTCCGCGCCGGATCAGGCTCTTCATCGTGCCGAGCGGCACGGCGGCCCGGCTCGCGACCTCCTCGTAGGTGAGCCCGCCGAAGAAGGCCGCAGCGATCGAGTGGCGGGCGCGTTCGTCGAGCGTGCCGAGGCATTCGCGCAACCGGCGCGTCTCGTCGGCGCTCTCCAGCCGCTGCAGGGCATCCGGGCTCTGATCCGGCACCGTGTCGGCCTCGGCCAGTTCACCGCCCGCGACCCGGCTGCCCAGCGCGCGCCGGCGATCGATCGCGCGGTTGCGCGCGATCGCGGCGAGCCAGGTGATCGGGCTCGCGATCGCCGGGTCGAACCGGTCGGCCTTGTTCCAGATGGTCAGATACACGTCCTGCAGCACGTCCTCGCTGTCCTGCCTGTCGGACAAGATACGCAGGCAGATGCCGAATAGCTTCGCCGCGGTGCGATCGTAGAGCGCACGGTGCGCGGCGCGGTCGCCGGCGGCGACCGCGCGCAGCAGCCGGACGAGCTCGGCGCGAGCCTCTTCGTCGTGCAGGACAGCCTCCCTCTCTCGTCCGGCGCCCGTCGGACGAGCGCAGGCGACAATAGTCGATCTCGCGCGCTGCTCAAGCGGCGCCCGGACGAACGCCGCTCAAGCGAGTCAGATCCCGATCGGCGCCGCCCCCGGCAGAGCGAGGGCGCGCTCGTCCAGGTCGTAGTCGAACAGCGGGTTCGGATAGGCGGCCAGCTGCGGCAGGACCACGCGCCAATCGACATCCCGCGTCGCCTCGACGAGCCAGGCGATGGTCGGCGCGATGCCGTCGGCATACGTCCGCAGCCGCGGAACGGAGGAGGCGCAGACCATCGGCTTGGCGACGGACCAGGGCGTCATGCCGAGTCCCGGCGGATGCGTGGGGGTATCGGGCAAGCCGACGAGCTCCGCCTGCCGATCCATCAGGTCCATGATCGTGCGGCCGATCTCCGCGACCGTCGGCGCGTCGGCATCGACTGCGTTCAGCACCTGACAGCCGCGTCCGTCCAGCCCGTGGAGCAGCGCATCGACGACGCCTTCGGTCGAAGTCGTCTGGAACCGGCTGAGGCCGCGATAGGCGAGGGGGATGCGCTTGCGCCCGTCGAGGAGGCGCTTGACGAACCACCATTCGCGCGTGTCGCGGCCATACGGGCCGTGGATCGCTCCAGGGCGCAGGATCGTCACCGGCACGCGCGCGCGATCCCGGAGCCGGCGCTCGAGCGCCACCTTGCCGGCCGCGTAGCCCTCGGGGCCGGGCTCGACCGTCGGATGGTCCTCGGGGATGGGCACGGGAAAGTCCGGAAAGCCGCGCTCTGCAGCCGTTCCGAGGCTGCGACCTGCCGCGTCGCGGTAGACGCCCATGCTGGAGACGACGGCGAGGCGTCCGATCCGGTCCTCGAGCGCGAGGAGCTGGTCGGCATGGGTGTCGTCGAAGGCGATGCAGTCGAGGACGAGATCCGCGCCGTCGCCGAGCCCCTGCTGCAGCGAATCCTCCTCGTTGCGCTCCACCCGGATCTGCCGCCAGGGACCATCCGGAGCCGCGGTCGACCGGCTGGCCAGCGTCACGCTCCAGCCGTCGCCGGCCAGCCGTGCGGCTGCCGCACGGCCGATCTGGCCGGTTCCGCCGAGGATGAACGCTGTGGGCATCGGTGCCTCCCGTCTCGCTCAGGCGGTGCGACTCAGCGCAGCTGCCGAAAAGCTTAGAAATAAATCGTCCGCCTTTGCATCCGTATCCCGCCCGCATCCGTAGCTCCGGCCAGCTTCGCCAATCCGAAGCCTAGACGGGAAGGAGAATTCACGATGCTGAAGCTCACCAAGACCGCGTTCGCGCTCGCTGCCGCCTGCAGCCTGTCCGCCGGCGTAATGACGCTGCCGGCTTACGCCCAGGACCAGGTGATGGTCGGCGGGGCGCCGATGTACTCGAACAAGACGATTGCCGAGAACGCGCCGAACGCGCCGAACCTGACGACGCTCGTGGCTGCCGTGAAGGCCGCCGGTCTCGTCGACACGCTCGCCGGCAAGGGCCCGTTCACGGTCTTCGCGCCGACCAATGCTGCGTTCGAGAAGCTGCCGGCCGGCACGGTCGACGGGCTCCTGAAGCCCGAGGCGAAGAAGCAGCTGACTGCCGTCCTGACCTATCATGTGGTCGCCGGCGACTACACCGCCGAGAAGCTGATGGCGATGGTCAAGAAGGACGGCAGCGCCACGCTGACGACCGTCGAGGGCGCGCCGATCACCGTCAAGATGGACGGCGACAAGCTCGTGGTGATCGATCAGTCCGGCGGCGGCGCGGTGATCCAGACGCCCGACGTCATGCAGTCGAACGGCGTCGTGCACGTCATCGGCAGCGTGCTGATGCCGAAGATGGGCTGACCCCAGTCTTCGATCTGGCTCGACGAGGCCCGGTGCAGACGACGCTGCACCGGGCCTTTTCGCGCGGGTCCTCCGGGAGTTCCGGATTGTCAGTCGGACTTATCTGCGGAATCCTCGCCCTCCGCGGTGCCGGCCGCCGAGTCGTCCGGACTGCCCGACCCGAACAGGATCCCGCCCGCCATGACCACGCTTCCGCCCTTCCGCACCGGCGCCCGTCGCGCCGAGACCGGTACGGTCACACCCATCGAGGGGATCGAGATCCCCTACGCCGTCATCGAGGGCGCCGAGCCGGGCCCGTGCCTGCTTGTGACCGCCGGCGTGCACGGCTCGGAATTCTGCTCGATCGAGGCAGCGTTGCGGCTGATGCGCACCTCGCCGGATGCCATCCGAGGCTCGCTCGTCGTCCTGCCGACGCTCAACGTCGAGGCGTTCTTCAAGCGCGCCATCTACGTGATGCCGCAGGACGGCAAGAACCTGAACCGCCAGTTCCCGGGCCGCGCCGACGGCACCTTGAGCGAGCGTCTGGCGCACTGGCTGACGGGCGAGGTCTTCCCGCAGGCCGACGCCTATATCGACATGCATGGCGGCGATCTCGACGAGTCGCTCGCGCCCTTCACGATCTTCCCGCACAACTGCGAGCGCTCCCGCAGGATGGCCGAGGTCTTCGGCCTCGACATCGCCATCGCCTCCAGGGGCGGCGGCTACAGCGTGGCGGCGGCGCACGAAGCGGGGGTGCCGGCGATCCTGCCGGAGGTCAGCGGCAACGGCCTGTGGGACGACGCTCTCGTCACCCGGCTGACCGACGGCGTGGCGCAGGTGATGGCACTGCTCGGCATGACGAACGGGGAGCCGAAGCCGACGCCCGCGCCCGACTATGTGACGATGTGGGTGCCCGCCGCGCCGGTGGCAGGGCTCTGGTATCCGGCGAAGGGGCTGCGCGAGCCGGTCGCCGCCGGCGAGACGCTCGGCGTGATCCGCGACTTCTTCGGCGCCGATCTCGCGACCGTCACGTCGGAGAAGGAGGGTTACGTCCTCTACACGCTGACGAGCCTCTCGGTGAATGCCGGCGAGGCCCTGCTCGGTGTCGGCTCGCTTTGGGAAGGCGCCCCGGCCTGATCTCGTGGCGATCGGCTCACTGAGGTAACTTACGAATTTGTAAGGCGTTTCCCTCTGGTGCCGGCGTCGGCGGCGCTATCTCAGGAGACGGCGCCGCGCGATGGCGTCGTCCCGGAGCCGCGTTCCATGAACCGCCGTGAGTTCCTTCGCACCAGCGCCGCCGGCGCGCTCGCCACCGCCGCGCTGCCCACGGTCGGGCGCGCCGACCGACGCCCCAACATCCTCTACGTCTTCAGCGACCAGCATCGCGCCGTGTCGCTGCCGGGCGAACCGCACAACGAGGCGCAGGCGCCCCATCTCGCCCGGTTCCGCAGCGAGAACCTCTCGATGGAGCGCTGCGTTTCCAACTATCCGCTCTGCACGCCCTATCGCGGCATCCTGATGAGCGGGCGCTGGCCGCAGCAGACCGGGCTCCTGCACAACAACATCGCGCTCGGCACCGACGAGTATTCGCTCGGCCGCGCCTTCCGCGATGCCGGCTACCGCACCGCCTATGTCGGCAAGTGGCACCTGCAGGGCGGTCATATCGACTTCATCCCGCCCGGCCCGGGGCGCCAGGGCTTCGACGACTGGCACGTCTGGGTGAAGACCAACGCGCATTATCGCAGCTGGACCTTCGATCCGGTCACCGGCGAGACGATCCGCCCGCGCGGCTGGAACTGCACGCTGATGACCGACCAGGCGATCGGCTTCCTCAAGCGCCAGCGGGGCGCCGACACGCCCTTCTTCCTGGCGCTCTCGTGGAACCCGCCGCATCCGCCCTTCAACCCGCCGCCGCGCGTCGCCAAGCGCTATCGCACCGGCCGGCTCGGCACGCGCCCGAACGTCCACCTCAACGCCGTGGCGCATCCGGCCGGCGAGGAGAAGGCGCTGCAGTCCGATGCGGCGCTGCAGACGGCGATGGCCGGCTATTACGGCGGCATCACGGGGGTGGACGTCGAGTTCGGGCGGCTGCTCGATGCGCTCGACGCGACCGGGCTCGCAGAGGACACGATCGTCGTCTACACCTCCGACCACGGCGAGATGCTCGGCTCGCACGGCCGCATGGCCAAGCAGGTGCCCTTCGAAGAGTCCTGCCGGGTGCCGTTCTTCGTGCGCTGGCCAGGCCGCACCGTCGCCGGCGGCGCGCCGCAGCAGCTCTTCGCCACGGTGGACATCTATCCGACGCTGTGCGGCCTTGCCGGCGTGCCGGTGCCGGAGCATTGCGTCGGCCGCGACCATTCGGCCGTCATGCGCGGCGACAGCGTTGCACCGAGCCCGCACGCCTTCCTGATGAACCAGGTCGGCACGCTCGAAGGGATCGAGGACGACGGGCTCGTCGACGCGATCGAGGGCACGGGCAAGCGCGGCAAGGCCGGCCGGCGCCGGCCGCGGCGCCACAGCGGTCATGCCGCGGCGCGCCAGTTCATGAACGAGCCGACCTATCGCGGCGTGCGCACCGACACCCACACCTATGCCGTTGCCGAAAGCGGGCGCTGGTGCCTCTTCGACAACCGGGCCGATCCGTTCCAGACGAACAATCTCGTCGGCGACCCGGCGCAGAAGCCCCTGATGGACGAGCTGGACAAGGCGATTTCCGCTTGGCTGACGTCGGCGGGTGACGCCTTTCTCTATGCCGAGGCGATCGGCAAGACCTCGGGCTTTCCGACCTGAGGCCGGCGCCCGGACGCTGCGCTCGTCGTCAGCTCGCCGCGCGCCGGCGTGCCGTGATCTCGATCTCGACCTTCATCTCGGGCGTCAGGAGGCCGCAGATCATCAACGTGGCGGCCGGCCGAATCTCGCCGAAGGCGCGGCCGGTGGCGGCGAAGAGGCCCTGTGCATGGGCGGCGTCGGTGACGAGGTAGCGCGCCCGCACGACGTCGGCGAGCGCGAATCCGGCCTCCTCCAAGGCCTTGGCGATGGTGCCGAGCGCGCGCTCGGCCTGCGCCTCCGCGCTCTCGGGCATCGTCATCGTCGCATAGTCGTAGCCGGTGGTGCCGGACACGAAGCACCAGTCGCCATCGACGACGGCGCGCGAATAGCCCGCCTGCCGCTCGAAGGGCGAGCCGGTCGAGATCAACTGGCGCGTCATGCGGTCGTCCTCGGTCGGGCGCGTCAGGCCCAGGGCCGGCTTTCGGCGAGCCTGGCCTCGTAGGCGTCGATCGCGCCGCGCTTTTCCATCGTCAGGCCGATGTCGTCGAGGCCTTTGAGGAGGCAGTGCTTGCGGAAGGGGTCGATGTCGAAGCGGATCGTGCCGCCGTCGGGGCCCTGGATCGTCTGCGCCTCGAGATCGACGGTCAGCGTCGCATTGGCACCGCGTTCCGCGTCGTCCATCAGCATCGCCAGTTCCTCGGGCGAGACGCGGATCGGCAGAATGCCGTTCTTGAAGCAGTTGTTGTAGAAGATGTCGGCGAAGGACGTGGAGATCACGCAGCGGATGCCGAAGTCGAGCAGCGCCCAGGGGGCGTGCTCGCGCGAGGAGCCGCAGCCGAAATTGTCGCCGGCAACGATGACCTGAGCCTTTCGGTACGCCGGCTTATTCAGAACGAAGTCGGGATTTTCGCTGCCGTCCTCACGATAGCGGATGTCGGCGAAGAGGCCCTTGCCGAGGCCGGTGCGCTCGATCGTCTTCAGGTAGTCCTTCGGGATGATCATGTCGGTGTCGACATTGACCACCGGCAGCGGCGCGGCGACGCCGGTGAGCGTGGTGAACTTCTCCATGATCGAGCCTCGCGGATTGCGGATGAGCGAAGGACGTCGATTAACACCTTCGACGCAGGCGGGCAAAGCCGAGGACGCGTTGCGCCGGACCCCGATTTGCGGCACCCATCGGCGATGCCGCACGCCCCGCTCCTCTGCCGCTCCGCCCTCTTCGTCCCGGCCGCCAATCCACGGGCGCTCGAGAAGTCGGCCAGCCTTGCGGCCGATGCGCTGATCTTCGACCTCGAGGATTCGGCTGCGCCGGAGGCGAAGGCGGCGGCGCGGGCGCGGCTCGTCGCCCATCTCGGCACCGCGCGCCCGTCCGGGCTGCGGGTGGTGCGCATCAACGCGCTCGACGGCGAGGACGGCCAGGCCGATCTCGCGGCGATCGGCGAGGTCGCGCTCGACGCGATCCTGCTGCCGAAGGTGGAGCGGCCGGATACGGTGGCCGACGCCGCGGCGGCGCTGTTCTACGGGGCGCGCAAGCCGGCCTTCTGGGCGATGATCGAGACGCCGCGCGGCATCCTGGAGGCGCCGCGGATCGCCGAAGCCGGGCTCGCGCACGGCCTTTCGACGCTGGTGGTCGGCCCGAACGACATCGCGCTGGCGACCGGCGTGTCGGTGTCACCCGGGCGCCCGGAGCTGGTGCCCTGGCTCATGCAGATCCTGCTGGCCGCGCGCAGCACAGGGCTTGCGGTGCTCGACGGCGTCTACAACGACTTTCGCGACACCGAGGGCTTTGCGGCCGAGTGCCGGCAGGCGCGCCGGCTCGGCTTGGACGGCAAGACGCTGATCCATCCGACGCAACTCGAGCCGGCCAACGCCACCTTCGCCCCGTCGCCGGAGGAGGTGGCCGGTGCCCAGCGCATCGCCGACGCCTTCGCCGCGCCCGAAAACGCCGGCCGCGGCGTCATCGAGATCGACGGCCGCATGGTCGAGCGCTTGCATCTTGTCGCCGCCGAACAAATCTTGGCGCGGCACGACGCCATCACCAACCGCGAAGACCCCGCATGAAACTCTACCGCCTCCTCACCGGACCCGACGACGCCAGCTTCTGCCACAAGGTCAGCGCCGCCCTGAACAAGGGCTGGGTGCTGCACGGCGATCCGACCTACGCCTTCGACGAAGCCAATCAGACCATGCGCTGCGGCCAGGCCGTGGTGAAGGAGGTCGAGGGCCGGGACTACGATCCCGAGATGAAGCTCGGGGAGCAGTGAGGCGTCGACCGCGCCAGCGGCGGCTGCGCCGGTTCGGGCTCGCCGTCCTGGCCGTTCTGGCCGCGGCGGCTCTCGCCGTCGGGCTCGGCACCCTCCTCCCCCGGCAGGGCGATCGCCTTGCTGGGGCTCGCGCTGAAGCCGGACCCGAGCCTGTCCGCCACATTCTGGTGCTGGCCAACCCGATCCACACCGACATTGCCTTGCCGCTCGACGCGGCGACGCGCGCGCGCTTTTCGTTCCTGCGCGATGCCGGCCTGCTGCTCGACCATCCGCAGGCGCGCTGGCTGGTCATCGGCTGGGGCGGCCGCAGCTTCTACATTGAAACCCCGACCTGGGCCGAACTGAAGCCGCTGCCGCTCCTGCGGGCACTGGCCGGCGATCGCTCGGTGCTGCATCTGGCGCTGGCCGGCGTCATCGACATGGACGATCCCACCCTGCGGGGCATCGATCTTGGCGACGCGGCCTATGAGCGCCTCCTCGATGCCGTCACAGCCACCTTCGCGCGCGGTGCCGACGGGCGCTACCAGCCGATCGCCGACGCCGGATACGGGCCGTTCGACCGCTTCTACGAAGCCGAGGGGCGCTTCCAGGCCCTGCTTGGATGCAACACCTGGACGGCCGCCGTGCTGCGCCGGGCCGGCGTGACCACCGGATGGTGGACGCCGCTGCCGCAACTGCTGTTCCTGTCGCTCGACCTGCATGCCGGCGGTGCAACGGGCTGACGGCGGCACCGCTCAGTCGGCGCTTGCCTCCAGCGCCTCCATGTCGGCGTCGGACAGGCCGAAATGGTGGCCGATCTCGTGCACCAGCACATGGGTGACGATGTCGCCGAGGCTGTCCTCGGTCTCGGCCCAGTGGTCGAGAATCGGCCGCCGGTAGAGGAGGATGCGGTTCGGCAACTGGCCTGTGAAGCCGCCGGCTCCGGCGCTGAGCCCGATCGGTGCGCCTTCGAACAGGCCGAGGATCTCGAAATTGTCCTCGAGCGCCATCTCCTCCATCACCGCATCGTCGGGAAAGTCGGCGACGTGGAAGCGGATCTCGCCGGTGAGGGCACGAAAGCTTTCGGGCAGGGAGGCGTAGGCCTCGATCGCCAGAGAGGTGATCTCGTCGAGGCTGGGGGCCAGCCTGTCCTTCCAGTCGCCGCTCTGGTCGAGCTGTGCCATCCCGTGCCTCCCGCCGATCACGCCGGACGATCTTAGCCCTCGCGGCGCCCCGTGTCCCTCCCGACGGATCCATGCGCGGTGAAAGACGGGGTTCCTCATTGTGGTGTCGAAGCCGGACTTGGTTCCTGCACGACGGAAAAATATCTCTTCGGCGAGTCCGCTTGACTCCTCCGGAGGGCTCTGGAATCCATTAGAACATATCAGGAACAAGGCCTCCGGGAGAGGCATGAACGGGCATGCGGCTGTCATGCGCCGGCGGAGCTTTTGCATGTCGATGTCTCGCCATTCTGCGGCCGGGCCGATGCCGGAGGACCGAGCCGCCGGACCTGCCGGCCGCGTGACGCGGCTGGCGGCGCTGCGGGCGGCGGTCGCCCGGATCGAGGGGGAGCCCGTCCATCGGCTGGAGGAGCCGGGGGCGGCGGCGTCGGGGCGCCGCGTGGCGCAGATGCAGCCGCTCGGCGTGCCGGAAGCGGACCGGGCGCTGGCCGGCGGCTTTCCGACCCGCGGCCTCACCGAACTGCATGTCGAGGAGACCCGCGGCGGCGGCACGGGCGTGGGCTTTGCCCTGGCGCTGGCGGTCCTCTTGGCCGACTCCCGCCCGGCGCTCTGGATCGGGGAGACGCGGGCCTTCCGTGAGGCGGGACTTCCCTATCTGCCGGGCCTTGCAGGCTTCGGCCTCGACCCGTCGCGCCTCGTCCTGGTGCGGGCCCGGCGGCTGGCCGACGCGGCCTGGGCCGGCGAGGAGGCGGCCCGCTCGCGGGCGCTGTCGCTGATCGTCCTGGAGGTGCGCGGCAACCCGGCGCTCCTGTCGCTGGACGGCACGCGCCGGCTGCACGTGCGGGCCTGCGAGGCCGGGGTGCCGCTCCTGCTCCTGCGCCAGCACGGCCAGCCGCAGGCGACTGCCGCGCCGCTGCGCCTGCGCATCCGGCCGGGACCGGCCGCGACCGTCCCCGATCTCGCCGACCAGGCTAAACTTCTCGGCCACCCCGTGTTCGACGTCGCCGTCGAGAAGGCACGGGACGGCCGCCTGCAGCGCTTCCGTCTGGAGTGGAATCCCCATGAACGCCGTTTTCAAGCCCTCGACCGCCGCGAGCCGCATGCTGGCGCTGTGCCTCACCCGGCTCTCCACCGACCGGGTGCGGCGCGAGCGGCTGGGGCGCTCCTGGCGCTGCACCGCGCCTGAGGGGCGGGCGGCGGACGGCGGGGACGGAGCGCCGGCGCCGCTGGCGCTCTATCGCACGGTTGCCAACGCCAACCGGCTGACCGCGCTCTGCGAGACGGCGGAGGCCGGAGGGCTTGCGCCGGGGCTCGGGCTCGCGGAGGCCAAGGCGCGCTTTCCGGGGCTCGAGGTGCTGGAGGCCGATCCGGCCGCCGACCGTCGGCTGCTGGAAGCGGTGGCCGACTGGTGCGACCGCTACACGCCGCTGGTGGCGCTCGATCCACCGCATGGGCTGGTGCTCGACATTTCCGGCTGCGCCCACCTTTTCGGTGGCGAGCGGGGACTGCTCGACGACCTCCTGGCGCGCCTGTTCCATCAGGGGTTCGCCGCCTCGGCGGCCATCGCCGGGCATGCCGGAACCGCGCTGGCGCTCGCCGCCCATCGCCCCGGTCTCATGGTCGGCGCGGGCGCGGAGATTGCGGCCATCGGGGATCTGCCGGTGGCGGCGCTCCGGCTCGAGCCGGAGCTTGCGGCAACGCTCCTGCGGCTCGGCCTGACGACGCTCGGCGCGCTTCTGGCGCTGCCGCGCGCCGCGCTCGCCCGCCGATTCGGGGCCGACCTCCTGCTGCGGCTCGATCGTGCGGCGGGCCGGGCGGACCGGCCGATCGGCCCGCGCCGGCCGGTGCCGCTCCTGATCGCCGAACGGCGGCTGTTCGAGCCGGTCAGCCGGACGGAGGACGTGGAGGCGATCCTGCTCGCGCTCGCCGAGCGGCTGCGCGGCGATCTCGAGCGGCGGGGCGAGGGGGCGCGCCGGCTGGAGCTGTCGCTCTTCCGGGTGGATGGCCAGGTGGCGCGCCTGACGGTGGGCACCTCCGAGCCGCAGCGCGATCCGAGGCGCATCCAGAGCCTCTTCCGCGAGCGGCTGGCGGCCGTCGGCGACGAGCTCGACGCCGGCTTCGGCTACGACCTGGTCAAGCTGACCGTGCTGCAGGCCGAAGGGCTGGCCGACCGGCAGGAGGATCTGTCGCGCCCCGATGCGGACGACCGGACGGTCGGCACCCTGCTCGACCGGCTGGGCGCGCGGCTCGGCGAGGCGAGCGTGCTGCGGCTGTCGCCTGTCGCCAGCCACTGGCCGGAGCGGGCGCAGGACCTGGCGCCGGCCGTCGCTGGCCCGGCGGCTGCGGCAAGCGGAGAGGACGAGCGGCTCTGGCTGTTCACCGCGCCGCGCCCGTTGCGCCTCTTGGCCGATCCCGAGCCGGTCGAGGCAGTGGCCGAGGTGCCGGAAGGGCCGCCGATCCGCTTTCGCTGGCGCCGGGCGCTGCATGGGGTGCGCCGGTCGGAGGGGCCGGAGCGGATCGAGCCGGAATGGTGGCGCGCGAGCGGGGCGGCGGCGCGCGACTATTTCCGCGTCGAGGACGAGGAGGGCCGTCGCTACTGGCTGTTCCGCGAGGGGTTCTATGGCCGGGGCGAGGTCGAGCCGGCCTGGTACCTGCACGGCTTCTTCGCCTGAAGGGACAGGATCCGTGCGCCGTCTCCCCCTCGTCTCGCGCAGCCGGCCGGACGTCGCGCCGGGCTTTGCCGAATTCGGCATGGCCAGCAACTTCTCCTTCCTGCGTGGCGCTTCGCACCCGGAGGAGCTGGCGGTCGCCGCCGCGCGGCTCGGCCTCGCCGGCTTCGGCCTCGCCGACCGCAACTCGGTCGCCGGGGTGGTGCGCGGCCATCTGGCGGCCCGGGAGGCCGGCCTCGCCTTCGCGCCGGGCGCCCGCCTGGTCTTCGCCGACGGCGCCCCCGACGTCCTCGCCTACCCGCGCGACCGGGCCGGGTGGGGCCAGCTCTGCCGCCTCCTGACGCTCGGCAACCTGCGCGCCGAGAAGGGCGACTGCCGGCTCGGCTTCGAGGATCTCCTGGCCTGGGGCGCGGGCATGTCGCTGGCGCTGCTCGTCCCCGACGCGCTCGGCGGGGCCGACGCGGCCGCGGTGGAGGCGGCGGTGGCCGAGCGGCTCGAGGCCCTGGCCGGGGCGTTCACGGGTGCCGTCTGGCTCGCCGTCGCGCCGCGGCACGACGGGCTCGACCAGCGCCGGATCGAGCGGGCGAGCCGGCTTTCGGCCCGCTGCGCGACGCCGCTGATGGCCACCAACGACGTCTTCTACCATGAGCCGGAGCGGCGGGCGCTGCAGGACGTCGTCACGGCGATCCGCGCGCACGTGCCGCTCGCCGAAGCGGGGTTTCTCCTGTCGCGCAATGCCGAGCGCCATCTCAAAAGCCGGGCCGACATGGCGCATCTCTTCCGCGCCTGTCCGGATGCTGTGCCCGAGACGCTGCGCTTCCTGGAGACGCTCGGCTTCTGCCTGACCGAGCTGAAGCACGTCTATCCCGAGGAGTCGGCGGGCGAGAGCGAGACCCCGCAGGCCGAGTTGGCGCGGCTCGCCTATGCGGGGGCCGAGGAGCGCTATCCGGACGGCGTGCCACAGACGATCCTCGACCAGATCGCCCACGAGCTCGAGATCATCGCCGCGCTCGACTATGCGCCGTACTTCCTGACGGTCCATGACATCGTCCGCTTCGCCAGGTCGCGCGGCATCCTGTGCCAGGGGCGCGGCTCGGCGGCCAACTCGACCGTCTGCTACTGCATCGGCATCACCGCGGTCGCCCCGGAGATGGCGGGGCTCCTGTTCGAGCGCTTCATTTCGCCGGAGCGGCGCGAGCCGCCCGACATCGACGTCGATTTCGAGCACGAGCGGCGCGAGGAGGTGATCCAGTACGTCTTCCGGAAATACGGGGCGGAGCGGGCCGGGCTGACCGCGACGGTGATCACCTACCGCGCCCGCTCGGCGGCCCGCGAGGTGGGCAAGGCCTTCGGCCTGTCGGAAGACGCGGTGGCGGCGCTGTCCGGCTCGATCTGGGGCTACTCGGAGTCCGATCTCGGCGAACGGGAGGCGAAGGCGGCCGGGCTCGCCATGGAGGACCGCACGACCCTCGACGTCCTGCGGTTTTCAGCCGAGCTCTCCGGCTTTCCGCGCCATCTGTCCCAGCATGTCGGCGGCTTCGTCATCACCCACGACCGGCTCGACGAGGTGGTGCCGATCCTCCATTCGGCGATGGACGGACGGACCATCGTCGAGTGGGACAAGGACGATCTCGATGCGCTCGGGATCCTCAAGATCGACGTCCTGGCGCTCGGCATGCTGTCCTGCCTCAGGCGCGGCTTCGCGCTGCTGGAGGCGAGCTATGGCGAGGAGGTGCGGGCGCTCTGCGGCGGCCGTCCGCCGACGCTCGCGACGATCCCCCCGGAAGAGGGCGCCGTCTACGCCATGATCCAGCGGGCCGACACGCTCGGGGTCTTCCAGATCGAGAGCCGGGCGCAGATGACCATGCTCCCGAAGCTCAAGCCGAAGGAGTTCTACGACCTCGTCATCGAGGTCGCGATCGTGCGCCCCGGCCCGATCCAGGGCGACATGGTGCATCCCTATCTGCGCCGGCGCATGGGGCTGGAGCCGGTGGTCTACCCGAAGGAGGAACTGCGCGCCGTGCTCGGCAAGACGCTCGGCGTGCCGCTCTTCCAGGAGCAGGCGATGAGGATCGCCATCGTGGCGGCCGGCTTCACGCCCGGCGAGGCCGATCGCCTGAGGCGGGCGATGGCGACCTTCCGGCGGGTCGGCACGATCCACACCTTCCGCCAGAAGATGATCGAGGGCATGGTCGCGAACGGCTACGAGGTGGCCTTCGCCGAGCGCTGCTTCAAGCAGATCGAGGGGTTCGGCGAGTACGGCTTTCCGGAAAGCCACGCGGCCTCCTTCGCCCTTCTGGTCTACGCCTCCTGCTGGCTGAAATGCCACTTTCCCGACGTCTTCTGCGCCGCGCTCCTGAACGCCCAGCCGATGGGCTTCTACGCGCCGGCTCAGATCGTGCGCGACGCGCGCGAGCACGGGGTGGAGGTGCGGCCGGTCGACGTCAACCGGTCCGACTGGGACTGCACGCTGGAGCCGGCGCCCTTCGAGCCCCGCCGCATCGCCCGGCGCCACGCGCAGATGCAGGACGTAATCCGGACGAAGGCGGCGGTGCGGCTCGGCTTCCGCCAGATCAAGGGCCTGGGGCAGGCCGACCTGGAGCGGCTCGCGGCGCGGCGCGGTGCGGGCTACGATTCGGTGCGCGACGTGTGGCTGCGCTCGGGCCTCAAGCGGTCGGTGATCGAGCGGCTGGCCGAGGCCGATGCCTTCGCCGGGCTGGGACTGTCGCGGCGGGATGCGCTCTGGGCCTGTCGGGCGCTCGATCCGAACAAGGCAGCCGAGCGCCTGCCGCTGTTCGATGGGGTCGCAGAGGCCGACCTCCAAGCCGAGCCGGACGTGCACTTGCCCGCGATGCCACCGGGCGAGGAGGTGCTCGCCGACTATCGCTTCCTGTCTCTCTCCCTGAAGGCGCACCCGGTGTCCTTCGTGCGCGGAGCCTTGGCCGGGCAGGGCATCGCGCCGACCGAGAGCCTGGAGACGACCCGCTCCGGCCGGCGCGTCACGGTGGCCGGCCTCGTGCTGATCCGGCAGCGGCCGGGCTCGGCCAAGGGAGTGATCTTCATGACGATCGAGGACGAGACGGGGGTGGCCAACATCATCGTCTGGCCGAAGATCTTCGAGGCCTTCCGGCCGCTCGTGCTGGGGGCTCGCTTCGTCAAGGTGACCGGGCGCATGCAGGCCGATCACGGCGTCATCCACGTGGTCGCCGAGACCATCTCGGACCTGACGCCGCTGCTGATGCGCCTCGCCTCGGGCTTGCCGGTGCCGGCGGTGGCAGCGCCCGCCGACCATGTGCGCAGCCCGCTGCGCTACCACGGCAACGCACGCCGACCGCAGGCGGACGCGCCGGATTCGCCCGTCATCGCGCAAGCGGCCGCGGCGCTGGCCGCGGCGCTCGCACGCACCGACGAGGTGCGTCGTCCGGTCGACGAGACGCGCGCGAACCCGCTGCAGCGGAGGCTGCGGCTGGCCGCAAACGCCAATGCCGCGGGTCTGCCGGATCGCGAGGCGCGCGCCGTGCTGCCGAAAGGGCGGAACTTTCAGTGATGTCAGACGGACGATTCGTATCGGACCGAGCGGCGGTCGGGACGCGGGCAGCCTTCGCGATCAGTCGGCGGTGTCGGCCGGCCCCATTTTAGGTACGATATCGCCTCGCGGCGCAGCACGCTCCTCGATGCGGTTGACCACCCGCTTCAGGCTCTGCATCGACGCCGTCACATTGGCGCAATCGTGCATCGCATCCTTGAGCGCATCGACATCCACCGGTTGCCCCGGCTGGATGTCGTGCAGAAACTCGCAGATCTCCGTCACCCGCTCGCCCATCTGGTCGATCGCGGCATCCAGACTCCGGCTCATGCTCTCACCCCTCGAACATCCAGCCCCCTGCAGCACTCCTAACCGATCTGCAACGGCGGTCAAGAACACTTCGAGCGACCGATTGAAACGCCCTGAGGAAGAGGCGAATTAAATCAACTCAAAATAGAAAATAACAAAAAGCTTCAGACAAGCTTACGATCGCATTTTGCCTGCCAACGGCGACGCAGACCGTCGACCGCAACTCGATAGGGCGCAGCTGTCTTACCCCTCCAACTGGCTGCGCCCTTTCTTTTCCGCTTCCGCAGCACGGCGCCGCGAAGCGCCTGGCGCGGCGTCGACATTACTTCAGGTTGCAGCGCCGCATCGACCGCCGGAGGACGGCTACACCTGCGTCAAGGCCTCATCCTGCGCTTTACCCCATCCGTCCGGCACCGCACGCAATGCGCCCGATCTTCTCATTCGGGCGGAGCATGTGCGCTCCCGCACCGCCTGCCGAAGGGCGCCGGAGGCGATCGTCGTGCTACGGGACCCGCCCGACGCGAACGCTAGGGGATGTCGCCGGCCCGGAGCGGGGGCATCCGGCAAAGCCTTCGGGATCGCCGGTGTCGCAGAGGCGTTCCGCACCGGCCTGCGACCTTGAGGCCGAGCCGAAGCCGTGCGCCCGTCGTGGGACGGCGCCTGCGCGTCAGGCGGATGACGGCCCGTGCGTATTGGGCTTGCGCCGCGCAACGCGCGCATACCACCGGGTGAAGGGGGCGGCACTGAGGCCGTGCACCACGATCGAGCCGAGTGCGATCATGCTCGCGATTTCGAAGATGCGCGGGTCGTGAAGCTCGCGGTGCGCCGTCGCCGCATAGAAGATCGCCGACAGGCCGATCGGGCCGAACCAGCCATAGAACCAGAAGTCGCGCGGCGCCCGGAAGGGCCGCGGGTCGACCCCGCGCCGGTGCTGTGCCTCGTCGGAAGGTGGCGCCGCGCCCGCCGGAGCGCGCAGCACCGCATAGAGCGCGGCGATTGCCGGCAGCCGGCGCAGCAGCAGGATCAGCAGCACCGCGGCCAGTCCGACCGGCCACTCATCCCGCCAGGCGTCGAAGGGCAGCGCCATCGCGAACAGGAGCAGCGCCGGCACCATCATCAGGTTGTTTCCGCCCTCCTGGAACTCGTCCGACGCCTCCCGTACGTCCCCCGCAAGGACGGAGGTGAAGGCGAGGCCGGCGAGGAAGGCCGCCCAGACGCTGTCGACGGCGATGAGCTTCATCAGACCGAGCAGGGCGGCGGTCAGCGTCAGGCTCGCCAGCATCACCGACCGCTCGCCGATCTGCCCGGCCGCCCGCGCGCGCGCCGCGAGGCGACCGGCGCCGTAGCCGAGAGCCACCGCGATCACCCCGGCGGCCACGATCTTCCAGAGGCCGACGTCGAGCAGCCACGGACGCCAGCCCTCCGCGCCCTGTTGCAGCAGCAGGATCGGCAGGTAGAGGAACGGGAACCCCAGACCGTCGTTCGCGCCCGATTCGAAGGACAGCATCTGCCGCAGCCGACCTGGAATGTGCGCTTCGGCAAACGGACCCGTCGCGATCGATGATGCCACGACCGGGTCGGTCGGCGTGACGATGGCCCCGATCACCGCGGCGGTGAGCAGCGGAAGCCCGAAGAGCGCCATGACGACGACGGTCGAGACGGCCCACATGGCGAGCATGGCGACCAGCACGATCACCGACCCCAGCGGCAGGAGGTTGCGGATGTCGACGCTGCGCAGGCGCAGGGCGATCGACATCACGCCGAAGCCGACCGCGAACCAGGCGACGACCTCCAGGTCGTGCAGGAGCGCCTCCTGCGGCGCGATGCGGCCGACGACGAGGCGATAGAGGAGCCCGATCGCGAGCACGACGAGCGGCGGCGCCACGTAGGCCTTCATCGCCTTGCTCGTCAGGCTGAGGCTCCAGACCGTCGCGGCTGCGACGAAGACGAAGCCGTGGAAGGCCGTCATGCTCATGGCGTGCTCCTTCGGGTTCGGGTTCGGGTTCGGGTGGCGGGCCGGCGCCGGACAGGGGGCCTGCACCGGAAAGCTAGGCGCATCGACGCGCTGTCCAGCGGGTCGTGCTGCCGTCACCGCCGGGAAGACGACGGCGGGAGACCCGGCCGCTTGACGCCGCCGATCTCCTCCGCGAGCGTGCGCGCGGCAGGGCGGGGGCCGAGGCATGACGCGGAGCGCAGACGAGGAGAGCCTGGGACCGGCCGCGGTTCCGGCGGTCGTGCCGTTGCGGGTCGCTGCGCGGCTGTGGGCCCGGGTGGCGCTTCTCTCCTTCGGCGGGCCCGCCGGCCAGATCGCCGTCATGCATCGGCTGGTGGTGGACGAGAAGCGGTGGGTCGCAGAGGACCGCTTCCTGCACGCCCTCAGCTTCTGCATGCTGCTGCCCGGCCCGGAGGCGCAGCAGCTCGCCACCTATCTCGGCTGGCTGCTGCACGGCGTGCGGGGCGGCGTCGTCGCCGGGACGCTGTTCGTGCTGCCGGGCGTCGCGGCGCTCCTCGCGCTCAGCATCGTCTATGCCCTCTACGGTGCGCTCGGGGCCGTGGCCGCGCTGTTCTACGGGCTGAAGGCGGCGGTCCTCGCCGTGGTGCTGCAGGCGCTGGTGCGGGTCGGCGCGCGCGCCCTCGGCGGCCCGGCCGCCTATGCGATCGCGAGTGCCGCCTTCCTGCTGATCTTCTTCTTCGCCGCGCCATTTCCGGCGATCGTCGTCGCAGCCGGGCTTGCCGGCGTCCTCGCCGCCGCAGCCGGCGACCGGACCGGCCGCCCGGCCGATGGCGCGGCGCCGGTCGTCGCCACGGGGCGCGACGGCCTGGAGTGGAGAGACGCGGCAGAACCACGCTCGGTCGCCGCGGTCCTGCGCGTCGGCCTGATCTGCCTCGTCCTATGGCTGCTGCCCGTCGCGCTCCTGCTCGCGCTGCTCGGTCCCGACACCGTCTTCAGCCGCATCGCGACGTTCTTCGCGACCATGGCCGTCGTCACCTTCGGCGGCGCCTACGCGGTGCTCGCCTACGTCGCCCAGCAGGCGGTCGCGACCTATGGATGGCTGTCGCCGCACGAGATGCTGGACGGCCTCGGCATGGCCGAGACGACGCCCGGCCCGCTGGTCATGGTGCTGCAGTTCGTCGGCTTCATGGGCGCCTACCGCGATCCCAGTGCGCTGCCGCCGCTCCTCGCCGGAACGCTCGGCGGCCTCCTCGCCACCTGGGTGACGTTCCTGCCCTCGTTCCTGTTCGTCTTCGTCGGCGCCCCGTTCGTCGAGGCGCTGCGCGGCAACGAAAGGCTGCGCGCGGCGCTGTCGGCGATCACCGCGGCGGTGGTGGGCGTGATTCTGAACCTCGCCGTCTGGTTCGCGCTGCACGTCCTGTTCACCGCGACCAGGCCCGTGCGCGGCTTCGGTCTTGGCTTCGACGCGCCGTTTTTGGCGAGCCTCGACCCGGCGGCCCTCGTCCTGTCGCTTGCGGCGCTCGTCGCGGTCTTCCGCTTCCGCACCGGGACGATCGCGACCTTCGCCGGCTGTGCGCTCGCCGGCCTGGCGCTCTACGGCGCCGGGCTGATCGCCCCGATCCGCTAGGCCGCGCGGCACCGGACCGCAGGGTTTTGCGGTGTGTCAGCGCCAGCCGAGGGCCGGCGCCACGTGCGTCAGGATGGTCTCGATGACGTGGGCGTTGTAGTCGACGCCGAGCTGGTTCGGCACGGTGAGGAGCAGCGTGTCGGCTTCGGCGATCGCCTCGTCGGCGCGCAGCTCCTCGACCAGGGCGTCCGGCTCGGCCGCATAGGAGCGGCCGAAGATCGCGCGCATGTTGTCGATGACGCCGATCTGGTCGCCGCCGCGGTCGCGGCCGAAATAGGCCCGGTCGCGGTCGTCGACCAGCGCGAAGATCGAGCGCGATACCGAGACGCGCGGCTCGCGTCCGTGTCCGGCGGCCGCGAAGGCTTCCCGATAGGCGCGGATCTGCTTGGCCTGCTGCACGTGGAACGGCTCGCCGGTCTCGTCCTCCTTCAGCGTCGAACTCTGCAGGTTCATGCCCATCTCGGCCGCCCAGACGGCGGTCGCGTTCGAGGCCGAGCCCCACCAGATGCGCTCGCGCAGGCCCTCCGAATGGGGCTCGAGGCGCAGGAGGCCGGGGGGATTGGCGAACATCGGGCGCGGGCTCGGCTCGGCGAAGCCCTCGCCGCGCAGGACGTCGAGGAAGACCTCGGCATGGCGGCGCCCCATGTCGGCGTCGCTCTCGCCCTCGGCCGGCGCATAGCCGAAGTGGCGCCAGCCCTCGATCACCTGCTCCGGCGAGCCGCGGCTGATGCCGAGCTGCAGCCGCCCGCCGGCGATGAGGTCGGCCGCGCCGGCGTCCTCGGCCATGTAGAGGGGGTTCTCGTAGCGCATGTCGATGACGCCGGTGCCGATCTCGATACGCCGGGTGCGCGCGCCGACCGCCGCGAGCAGCGGAAAGGGGGAGGCGAGCTGACGCGCGAAATGATGCACGCGGAAATAGGCGCCGTCCGCGCCGAGCGCCTCGGCCGCGACGGCGAGGTCGATCGACTGGAGGAGCACGTCGCTGGCCGAGCGGGTGGCCGAATGCGGCGAGGGGGACCAGTGACCGAAGGACAGGAAGCCGATCTTCTTCATGGCGCGATCCTTTCGCGAGGCTTCGACGGCTGCGCACCATGGCGCTGCGGTTCCACGTCTATATGCGCGCCCGCGTCGGGCTTCGCCATCGCCGGCTGCCGGCGCGAGCCGCCCGCGCAGGCGACGGTGCGTTCACCGGAGCGGCTTCCCGAGACGCCGTCGCGCCCGTCAGGCGAGCGCGTCGATCGCCTGGCGCAGCGCGCGGACCGTCGCGGCGTCCGTCCGTCGGGGCTCGGCCGGCGCGAAGCCGAACGCCGTCAGCACGGCGGGCACGTCGGACCGCGCCGCCGAGGCCGAGGCATGAACCGCGCGCGCGCCGGAGCGGCGGAGCACGGCCGCGACGTTGTCCGGCCGGATGCCGCCGCCCGGCATGACCGCAAGGCCGGGCGGAGCCGCCGCGACCTGCGCCGCGAGGTCTTCGAGTCCGGCGAGGGCCGCCGTCGCGCCGCCCGAGGTGAGCACGCGCTCGAAGCCGAGTGCGGCGACATCGGCGAGGACCGGCGTACGCGCCGGGAGGAGGTCGACCACCCGGTGCAGCGTGCGCCCGAGCCCTTCGGCCGCCTGCGAGAGCCGGGCGAGGGCGGGCATGTCGAGCGCGGTGCCGGGGGCATCGGCAGCGGCGCCGAGGACGACTCCAGCAAGGCCCAGCGCGCGCACGCGGGCGATCTCGGCCGCCATCGCACCGAGCTCGACTTCGCTCCACAGGAAGTCGCCTGCCCGCGGCCGGACCATCGCATAGACCGGCACGGGACAGCCGCGCGCGGCTTGCAGCAGCGCCTCGGACGGGCTGAGGCCGCCGAGCGCGAGGGCGGCGCAGAGCTCGATCCGGTCGGCGCCCCCCGCGACCGCCGCGTCGAGACCCGCGGCATCGTCGACGCAGATTTCGAGGATCACGCGCCGCGCCCGATCTGCCGCGCCAGGATCGCGGCGCCGACCAGCGCCGCATTCTCCAGCCGGCCGGGCGTCAGGAGCGGCGTGTCGAGCCGGCGCAGGATGCGGGCCCGCACCTCCCGGTCCAGCAGCGCGACAAGGGTGGGGTCGCTCCCGAGCCCGCCACCGGTCGGGACGATCGAGGCGCCGGTGAGGTTGATCGTCAGCGCCAGCGGCTCGCACAGGAGCTCGGCCCAGAGCGCCACCGTGCGCCCGGCTGCCGGCTCGCCCGCCGTCCAGGCGGCGACGATGGCGTGGCTGTCGGCCGCCGGGTGGCCGAGCGCGAGATGCAGGCGCTCCAGCCCGCGGGCGCCGCCGAAGGTGTCCGCGCAGCCGACCTGGCCGCAGCCGCAGGCCATGCGCGGGAGCGGGCCGTCGGCGGCCTTCGGCAGCGGATTGGCGATCGGTCCGTGGCCCCACTCGCCGGTGAAGCCGCCGGCGCCCCGCACGAGGCGCCCGTCGACGACTAGCCCGCCGCCGACGCCGGTGCCGAGGATCGCGCCGAAGACGATCCGCTGGCCGCGCCCGACACCGGCCGTCGCTTCGGCGAGCGCGAAGGCGTCGGCGTCGTTGATCAGCCCCACCGGTCGTCCGAGCGCGGCCGACAGGCGCTCGGCGACGGGCTCGCCCGTGAAGCAGGGGATGTTCGCCGCGAGCGCGAGGCCGTTGTCGGGATCGACGATGCCGGCGGTCGCGAGCGCCAGCGGCGCGTCCCTGCCGATGCCGGTCGCCGTCTCCAGCTCGCCGATCAGTTCGCCCAGAGCGTCGGCGAAGCCGGTGAGGTCATCGGCCGGCGTCGGACGGCGCTTCACGGCGCCGACGTCGTCCGCCCCGCCGACCGCGGCCATGCGAATGAAGGAGCCGCCGACATCGGCCGCCAGCACCCGCCGCTCCGCTGCTCCACCGTCCGTCGTCATGTCCGCTCCGCTGCCCGCTCGTCCGTCCTGTCCCTGCTATGTCACGCGCGCGGCGCAGCGTCGACGCGCCCCTGCGCGCAGGTTCATCCGATGGCACGGAGCCGCGCTGCCAAACCGTCCGCGTCGGCTGCAAGATGGTATTCTGCCGCAGGGTCACCCTCGTTGATTGCAACACTGAGCTCGCTCTAGACTGCCCTTCGGGAAGCCCGGCCTCGCCGGTCCCCGGGGGGCAATCACATGCGCAGGAGTCTCGCTGTCGCGGCGTTCGCCGTCGGCCTCGTCGGGCCGGTGGGCGCGCAGGGCGTGGATCAGACCGACATCGCCTTCTGGCAGTCGGTGCAGGCGAGCCAGAGTCCGGCCGAATATCAGGCCTACCTCGCCGCATTCCCGAACGGCGTGTTCGCCGAACTCGCCAAGCTCCGCCTGCAGCAACTCGGCGGCAGCGCGGCCGCGCCTGCCGTCGCCAGCCCGCCCCCCGTTGCCGCCGCGCCGGTGCCTCCGGCGGTGCCCGCTGCCCCGCCGGCGACGGCGAATGCCGCTCCGGCCGCGGATCCGGCGATTGCCGCCGCACCCGAGCCGCAGCCCGACCCCGACGCGCCCTTGAGCGACGCCACCCTGACCGTCACCCCGGCCAAGGCGCGCGTCGGCATGAAGATGAAGGTCTATTTCGCCGATCTGCCGACGCCCGGGAGCACCGATGTGTCGGTCGTGGTGCCGGCCGGCTCGCCCGCCTCCGCCGGGACCTCTGCAGGGGACACGCCCCTGGCGACCCTCTACATGTACAACGAGACATCCTTCGCCAACGGCTGGGAGATCGGCCCGTTCGCGCCGGGCAGCTACGAGGTGCGCTGGCTGTCGACGCTCTACAACAATGAGAAGCGCTTCGAGATCGCCGCAAAGACCACCTTCCAGGTCGGCCGGTGAGCGCTCGGCTCGGACTCCTCCTTCTCCTCGCCTGGCTCGTCGCGAGCCCGGCCGCCGCTGGTCCGAATGCCGATCTCGTGTTCTGGCAGAGCATCCGGGCGCCGGGGACGGTGGCCGAGTATCGAGCCTATCTCGACGCCTTTCCAAACGGGACCTTCGCGGCGCTGGCGCGCATCCGGATCCAGGCGCTGACCCCGGCTGAGCCGTCGAACGCCGCGCCGGTGCCGGTCGCGCCGATCGCATCCCTCCCGGCCACGGCGGCGCCGGCTGCTCCGCGAGAGGCTGCGGCGCAAGCGATTCTGACGGTACTTCAGCCGCAGGTGCGGGCGATCGACCGCATTCCGGTCGATCTCGACGCGCGGCCGCTGAGCGGCGGCTCGAACTTCCGCCTCGTCACGGTGCCGGCCGGCACGCCCGACGCGCTCGATGCGGAGACGATCGACGCGCTGGGTCTGCCTGTCGGGCCGAAGCGATTGCGCCTGACGCTCGGCCCGGCCGACCACGCGGGCTCGAACGAGGTGCGGCTCTACGAGATCCCGCGCTACGCGGCGGCCTTCACGATCGCGGCTCGCGCAAAGGTGGAGGTCGCCCCCGCCGCAGCCGGCTCGGTCGTCGTGGCGAGCCTCGTCCGGGAGGCTCGCGCGCTCGGTGCCGTCGGCTTCGAAGCGAAATACCGGGACCGGTCGCTGCGGGTGGACGGCCAGTTCCTCCGTCTGGTGTCCGGAACCGCCAGCGCGGATCTCGCCGATCTGCTGCGCGGCACCTGGCACGATCCGACGCGCTACGTGATCCTCTACCTCGGGCATCTCGGCACGCCCAGCGCGAGTGGCAGCGGGCCGGCGGAGGTCGCATGCGTCCTGCCGGCCGAGGATCGTCGGGTGCTCGAGCGGATCGCGGCGCTGCGTCCGGGCAGCGAGGTCGTGGTGGACGGCAGCGGCACCACCTGGGGCGCTTTGCGCGGCGACGAAGCGGTGCTGCTCGATCCGTGCCGGCTGGCGTCCTGAGCGCCGGCCGGGGCGGGAAATGAAGGCCGGCCGTCGCCGGCCGTGACATGCCGCTCGGATTGCTCCCGCGGGGCGGTCCGACGGCTGCAAGGCGCGTGTCCCGCCTCCGAGCGAGGCCTGATGGGGGAGGTGTGTCGTGGGAAGCTTCGTCGGTCGGATCAGCGTGTGGGTGCTCCTGGCGGCAATCACGGGAGCGGCAGCCGCCCCGGGCGCGAAGGCGGGGTCGCCGGGCGGCGGGGCGCCCGTCATGCTGGCGGCGGCGTCCGACCCCTGCGCCGATGCACGCACCCATTTCGACATCGCGCACGAGCTCGGGACCCGCGAGGCGCTGCAGCTGCACATCGACGCCTACCCGAACTGCCCGTTCGCGCCGCTGGCGAAGATGCTGATCGACAAGCTGCCGCCGGAAGCGGCCCCCGCGCCTGGCCCGTCGCCGGCGGTCGAGGCGGCCCCGCCGGCTCCGCCGGCCGTCGTGCCGGCGCCGCCCGCGACCGACGCGGCGCGGGCGGCGGCGGATGATCTGCTGAAGCGCCTCGCCGATGCGATGCGGGTGCCCGCCGGCGCGGTGAGCTTCGACTATGGGGATGCGAGCCTGACCGGCGACGCGCTGACGATCCGCGCGCTGAAGGCCGAAGGCAATCGCGATCAGGGCTACACCGACCGCGTGCTGGTGGAGACGGTCACCGTCGCCGGCCTGCAGGAGGGCGACGGCGACGCCGTCGCGGCCGACCGGATGACGCTCTCCGGCGTCTCGACCGAACACTATGACGGGGCGACGCAGGACTGGGTTCCCTACCGCTCGGCCGAGGAATACGGCGGCATGACCCGGGATTCGGATCGCCCGCAGCTTCTGGTCGACACGCTGACGCTGGATCATCCGCGGTTCGCAGGCGCGGCGCCGGATCCCGATCTCGTCGGCGGCCTCGTCGGTCTGCAGGGCCTTTCGGCCGGCACCATGAAGGTGCAGTTCGCCGGGAAGGACGCGGTGACTCTCAGCGACGTCGCGCTGACGGCCGGCCCGATGGCCGGCGGCGTCCCGACGAACTTGAGCATCGCGTTCCGTCTGGCGGTGGACGGCGCGATGATCAGCGACCAGAATTTCGATTTCGCCAAGCTTGGCTATCCGACCGTCGCACTCGGCGTCTCGGTCGCGCTCTCCTCCGATCCGCAGAGCCGGACGCTCGGCCTCGACCGGCTGTTCCTCACCCTCGACGACGGCTTCCGCCTGTTCGGCGAGGCGCAGCTCGGCGGCATCGATCCGGCCACCCTCGCGCCGGCGCTCGCCGCCGGCGACCCGCAGGCGCAGACGGCGCTTCTCGGTGCCACGCTTGGCCGAGCCACGCTCTCCTTCACCGATACCGGTTTCTCCGGCAAGGCGCTGCGCTTCATCGCCGCGAGCCTGAACACCGATCCCGGCACGCTGCCCGCCCTTGCGGGATTGGGAACGCAAAGCTGGCTGCTCGGGACCTTCGGCAACGCGCCCTTCGCCGCCGACGCGAGCATGGCCGTGCAGGCTCTGCTCCAGAAGGCGGGGGGAAGCGTCGCGGCGGAGTTCAAGCCGTCGACACCGGTTCCGGTGGCCGACATCGTGCAGGCCGCGGGAGGACCGGTGGAACTCGCCGCACTTCTCGGCCGCAACGGAACGACGGTGACGATCAACGGCAAAGTCCTCGACCTTGCCGCGCTTGCGGTGGCGCCGGCCGCGCCATCGAGCGCGCCGGCCGCTCCGACGGCTCCTTCGGCCGCCCCGCCGGCCCTGGCGGCGCAGCTCGATCCGGCCTCGCAGGCGGCTGTCGACACCTGCGACGCGCTCGCATCCGATCCCGACGATCCTCTGCAGCCGGCCGGCGTGGCCGGCGAACGCAACCCGGCGCAGGTCGATTTCGCCAAGGCCGTGCCGGCCTGCGAGGCCGCCCATGCCGCCTTGCCGAACGATGCGCGCCTCGCCTTCCAGCTCGGCCGCAGCTACTTCGCGGCCGGCCGCCCGGAGGATGCGACGCGCCTCTACAAGACGGCGGCCGATGCCGGCGAACCGCTGGCGACCTACGAATATGCGGGCGCGCTCTACAGCGGCAGTGGCGTGCCCGTGGACAAGCGCGGGGCGGCGGCGGCCTATGACGGGATCACCGACGCCGTGCCGCTGGCGCGCGACCAGCTCGCCGAGATGCTGTTCTACGGAGACGGCGTGCCGGCCGATCAGGCCCGCGCCATCGCGCTGTGGACGGCGGGCGCGGAGGCGGGCGACGCGATCGCCCAATACAATCTCGCCGTCCAGTACGTCCTCGGGACGGCGGTGCCGGCCGATCCGCACAAGGCCGAAGAGAACTTCCTCAAGGCCTCGCAGCAGGGCGACGCGGACGCCATGGCCGAGCTCGGCAAGCTCTATTTCCGTGGCATCGACGGCACGTCCGACCTCCCGAAGGCATACCGCTTCCTGTCGCAGGCCGCCGATGCCGGCAGCACCGCCGGTCTTGCCAACCAGGGCATGATGCTGGCGCTCGGCCTCGGCGCGCCGCAGAAGGACGAAAAGGTGGGTGCCGACAAGATGATGGCGGCGCTCGCGCGGCAGGATCCGGACGCGAGCGCGTATCTCATCGAGGAAAAGGCGGACCGCTTCGGGGCCGCGACGCGGCGGGAGGCGCAGCACCTTCTTCGCGACGCCAAGCTCTACAAGGGGCCGGCGAACGGCATCTTCAACGACCGGACATTGGCCGCCCTGCGAAGCTATGCGGAGCAGGGGGCGCAGTAACGCGCCTTACGGAACGAGGCCTCCGGCCGGCGACGACGCTTCCCCCCGACCGACGGCCGCCGGCATGCGGTGCGCGGTGGCGAAGCCGCTATAACGGCTCGCCCGTGGGGCCTTCGAGCCGTCGCTCGTCGAGGCGCATCCGCTGCGGTCAGCGCTTCCGCGTCCGATCCACGACCGCTTACAGGGGGCTGGTGCTGCCGGCCGTCGGGGCGGTCCCGCTCGGCCATAGCCCGGCGGCCGTCAGCCTTGCACGCGCGGATGAACGGAGGCCGGCAGGAACGGCGCGAGGCGCGTCTCGATCTCCTTTTGCAGATGACGGCGACAGTTGACCGCGAGGTTGCCGGGAATGTCCGCGAACTCGCCGGGGCGTGCGACCAGGTTGATCTTGCGCACGAGAACGGGCGGCGGCAGCGCAATGACGTCGATCTCCCGGTGGTCGAAGAACGGGTCGAGGACCATGAAGGGCGTCGAGATCGCCCAGCCCTGACCCCCGCCGACCGAGGCGAGCGCCGACGAGGCCTGGTCGGTCTCGATGCTGCGCGTGACGGTGACGCCCTGCTGCGCGAGGTAGGCGTCGGCCAGCTTGCGCAAGGGGCGGCGACTGTTGGCGAAGCGGATCATCGGCAACCGGCCGGCGAGCGCCTCGAGATCCACCATGGTGTTCTTCGCGATCAGGCCCTTCGGCGCGAGGATGACGAGCGGCTCGTCGACGATCGGATAGATATCGTACCTGGCGTCGTCGAACTCGTAGGCGGTGATCAGAAGATCGATGGCGCCGCTCTCGAGGTCTTCCGGATGGCTGTAAGTCACGGCCGCGCGGATCCGGATCTGCTCGACCACCGGTTCCAGCGTCTGCACGAGCGTGCTCATCAGGTTCTTGCCAAGCGTGTTGAGGATGCCGACGGAGATCTCGGGATAGTTGATGTTGGAGAACGTCCGCATCGCCCGTTCGCACTCGCGCAACTCGTCGACGACCTTCTGGGCGTGGAACCGCAGGTTCCGGCCCGCGGACGTCAGGCTCACCTCGCGTCCGGTGCGTTGCAGCAGGGTGAGCGAAAGCGTCTTTTCGAGGCGCCCGATCCGCTGGGAGATCGCGCCCTGCGAGACGCCGAGCCGTCGCGCCGCCCCCGTCATGCTGCCGCTCTCGCAGACGGCGAGGAAGGTTCCGAGCAGGTCGGAATCCAGGCGTCCCGCAGCGTGTGTCCCGGACATGTCTGTCGTTCTTCCATTCGCCTCCCGACTATAAGAGCCCCTTCTTGTGCTCTGCACAATGCCGCTTCGGTTGTCGTCGGGGCGGCGGGGAGGCTGCAGGACCGGGAGAGACCCGGAGCCTCCCGGACGCTCAGGCCGAGAAGAGGTCCATCGTCCAGTTCGCGAGCGCGAACAGGCTGGCGTCCTCGTCGACGCGCCCCATCAGTTGCAGGCCCAAGGGCATGTCGCCGTCGGACAGCACGGGGAGCGACAGCGCGGGGACGCCGAGAACCGAGGCCGGGATATTGAAGCCGGCATCGCCGGTGCTCTCCAGCCCGACGGGCGCCGCACCGGTCGCGGCAAGGGTGACCACAGCGTCCGCACCTTGAAGCAGCGACGCGTAGCGGCGGCGGAGCGCAGCGCGGTCGTCGAGGGCCGCGCGATAGTCGTCCTGCGTGAGCGACCGGTTGCGCTCGATCCGCTCCCGCGTCAGCGGATGGAGCTTCTCCGCGTCGGTCCTGGCGTAGCCGCCGACCGGCCAGCGCCCCTCCCACCCGAGGATGGTGTCCGATAGCGAGCCGACCTGCGCGATTGCCGCGTCCATCGCGTCGAGCTCGGCATCGGCCCCGCGGGTCACGATCGTCACCCCGGCCGCCTGCAGCCTGTGGCAGGCGGAGGCGAAGGCCTCCCGGGCGCCCGGTGCGGCGCGGCTCCATCCGTCGGTCTCCAGGACGACGAGCGTCCGGGGCGCTGTCGCGGCAGGCAGCGCTTCCGGGCCTGTCACGCCCGGATAGCCTGGATCGCCTCCGGTCCGCGCCACGAGGGCCTTTGCCGTCAGCCAGATGTCGTCGAGCGTGGTCGCGATCAGGCCGGTGCAACTGTGGCTCAGATAGTCGTAGGAGCCGCCGCGATTGAAACCGCCGATGCTCGGCTTGTAGCCGATGACGCCGCAGTAGCTCGACGGCCTCAATGTGGAGCCGACCACCTGCGTGCCGAGGGCCAGGGGCACGAACCCGGCGCCGACCGCCGCGCACGAGCCCGAACTCGAGCCGCCCGGCGTGCGCGTCGGGTCGTGGGGATTGGTGGTCTCGGCGAACTGCGGGCGTGAGGCGAATTCCGTCGTCGCCGTCTTGCCGAGGATCAGCGCGCCGGCATCGCGCAGCGCCTGCACCGAGGCGCTGTCGCGCCGGGTTTCGAAGCCTTCCCAGAGGGGCGACCCCTGGCCGGTCGGCATGTCCGCCGTCTCGAGGATGTCCTTGATGCCGACGGGCATTCCGTCGATCGGCGACAGCGGCTCGCCGCGCCTCCAGCGCGCTTCGGACTCCGCGGCCTCCGCCCGGGCCCGTTCGATCGCCATCGCCTTGAAGGCCTTCACGACGGACTCGCGCTTGCCGATCTCCGCAAGGCAGGCTTCCAGAACGGCGACGGGCGAATCCTCGCCGGAACGGAAGGCCTCGGCCCTCGCGGTGTAGGAACCGATCTGCGTCATGTCATCCTCCGGCTTGCTGCATGCCGACCGTCTGGGGCCGGCCGTTGAAAGGCGTCGACTGAGGGTGGAGCGTCCGAGCCGCCGGGCGGCCGCCGCCCAGGAGCAGGGCAATGCCGGCTCCCGCCACCAGCAGGCTGTTTGCGACCAGCCCTCCGGTCGTGCCCATCGAGGCAAAATCGGCGAGTGACCCGACGAGGATGGGGCCGAGCACGAAGCCGGCGTCTCCCCAGGTGCGCATCAGGCCCATCGCGGGCCCGTAGCGGTCGGCCGGCGCGACGTCGGCGGCATAGGCCGCAACAGCAGGTGCGTTGAGGCCGCCGCCCAGCCCGAGGGCGATCATTCCCGCCCAGAGCCAGATTGCGCTCGTGCAGAAGGCGACGACCACGAGGCTCACGGCGATCAGGATGGCGGACGCAATGGTGACAGGTCGGGCTCCGAAGCGGTCGACCAGCATGCCGGTGACCGGCAAGACAGCGAAATTCGAAAGCGCCTGCACCGTCAACAGCAGGCCGATCGATCCGATCTGCATGTCGAAGCGCATCGTGGCGAGCAGCGGGATGAGCTGCCATTGCGCGGCGGTGCGGGTGAAGAACACGCCGAACGTCACCAGGCAAATCAAGACGAAGACGCGATCCGTAAAGAGGCCGCGACCGGAGTCTCGCGCGGCGGGCGGCGCAGTGGCGCGCCCTTCGGACGGCTCGCTCAAGCGCACGGGTTCGGTGATCTGGGTGGCCAGAAGGGTGGCGACGACGCAGACCGCCGCGTAGGCCCAGAACGGTGCGGCAAGCCCGAGCTGACCCGCGATGAACCCGCCGACTGCAGGCCCGATCGCAGTCCCGACAAGAATGGCGCCCTGGTGCAGCGCCATGGTGCGGCCGCGGTTCTGCGGCGTCGAGATCTCGGCAATCGTCGACTGGGCGATCGTCATGTAGATGCCTGAGCCCAGGCCCTGAATGAAGCGAAAGAGGATCAGCGTCGTCAGCGTGCCGGCGAGAGCCGCGCCGACCGCGCCGAACACCAGAATCACCGGACCCGCCATCAGCAGGATCCGCTTGCCGTGCCGCTGAAACAGGAAGCCGGCAGGCAGGTTCACGATCAGCCGCCCGACGCCGAACAGCGTGATGATCATGCCGGAGAGCGTAACGGAGGCGGAAAAGGTGCTGGCGTACAGCGACAGGATCGGTGCCACCAGACCCACGCCCGACATGACGAAGACGTTCATGGCGCAGATCAGGCCGAGTTGCGGCTGCCGGATGACGGGGAGGAGAAGTCGTGAAATCAAGCGCATGTCACTCGGGCCTTGCCGTCTGTCCGGATGTTCGTCCGCTCGCGCCGACGCCGACCACGCCGCGCGGCAGCGTGCGCCCGGCGGGGTATCGGTGGTGACGGATACAGGTTGAATCGCCGCGACGGCGCGGCACCGGGAGCGGCGGTCGGCCGACCGACTGCGGTCGGCACGAGGAGCCCGTCCTGCCGCACCGGCCGCTGCTACGCTGCTACGCCGCCTCGGTCAGGCGGCCGGGGCCAGCACCGGGGCCCGGTGGGATGTCCCCTTCGGCAGCGTGAACTGGTCCTTCTCGATCGTGTCGAAGAAGGCGAGGATCTCGTCCGTTTTGACGACGTCCGCATACTTGGCGTTCATGTCGCAGAGGTTGATCGCATGGCTCGCCTGGCTGCGGTCGAAGCAACCCTCTTCGGCCAGGGCCACCCGGTAGTTGAGGCTGAACGCATCGAGCACGGTGGCGCGCACGCATCCCGACGTCGTCGTGCCGGTGATGATCACGCTGTCGCAGCCGAGCAGCGTCAGATAGGAGGCCATGTTCGTGCCGAAGAAGCCGGAGGGCTTCTGCTTGTAGACGACGATGTCCTGCGGCGACGGGGCGATGTCGGAGACGATTTCGTTGCCGTCGAGGTTGGTCTCGACGGGCTTGCGGGAATCCTCGCCCGAGCGGCCGTTCTTCCAGGACCAGGAGCCGCTGTCCCAGTTGTCCTCCCTGCGCACGCCGGTCGTGTAGATCACGGGAATGCCCCGGTCATGCGCCTTGCCGATCAGCGCCTGCAGGTAGGGCATCGCCTCCCATGCGTCCTCGCCGCAGGAGTTGCGCCACTTCTTGATGGTGTCGAGGATGGGTTCGGGCTTCTCGCTGCAGAAGGCCCAGTTGACGTCCACCACGAGCAGCGCCGGCCGCTTGCCGAAGCCGCCGCGGGCGCCGTAGCCCGAGGCCGCGAAGACCGCCTTGTCCCGCTCGGTCAGAAACTTGTCCCACACACGTTCGCTCATCTGCTGTTCGTCCTCTTGGTCCGGTGGAGTTGCGACCGGGGGCGGCGGTGCCGCCCGCGGCCGCGGGTTGCCTCAAGATCAGTCTGCCGACCGCATCTTCTTCCAGAAGCTCATGTCGATGATGTCGCCGTAGGGCACGTCCTGCTTCAGGATGCCGGCGTCCATGACCACGGCCTTGCCCGTATCCCAGGCTTCCGGCTCGATGTTGCCGTCGGCGCTCCAGAGGTTGTCGGCAAAGGCGCGGTCGAGCGTCGCCTTCATCGCCTTCTTGTCCATGGTCGGAAATTCCTTGGCCGCGACCTTGGTCGCTTCCTCCGGATTGTCGTGGGTGAAGGCGAGGCCGCGCGAGATCGCCCGGACGAAGCCCTCCACCAGCTCCGGCTGGTTCTCGATCGACTCCTGCCGGACGTTGAGCGTCGAGTAGGTGTAGGGACCGAGCTCCTTGGGCACGTTGTAGAACGGCTCGTTCCACAGCCCCTCGTCGATGCCCTGGGTCAGCATCGGCTCGGAGAGGACGCCGATATCGGCCTGCTTGGTCTTCAGCGCCGCCATGATGCCGGCGGTCGCCAGCTCCTGCAGCACGACGTCGGTCTTCGGATCGAGATGATTGACGGTGAGGATGTACCGGGTGATCGAGTTCGGGGTGCCGCCGAAGGCACCGGTGGCGATCGTCTTGCCCTTCAGGTAGTCGGCCATGCTCTGGCCGTCCGCGGGCCCGGGCACGTCCTTGCGCGAGACGAGATAGACGTTGCCGCGGTTGACGACGTTGACGACGGCGCGCAGTTCCGCGCCTTTCGCCTTGGCGAAGGCGTCGTGCTCCGGCCCGCCGATGAAGGCGAAGGCCTGCTTGGTGAGGACCGCATTGGTATGAGCGCCGCCGCCATCGACGGTGAGCACCGAGGCGTCGATGCCTTCCTCGGCGAAGTAGCCCTTGTCGATGGCCACATACATCGGCAGGTAGCCGAGGCTGTGGACCGGTTCGGCGATCACCAGCTCTTCGGCAGCGCTGGCGCCCGACGCGAGGCCCCCAGTCAGCATGGCGGCCGCAAGGGCGGTCCTGAGAAGCACCTTCATGATTGTCTCCGGTTGTCGTTCGTGAGGCGTTGCGTTGCGTGCGCCACCGGGCCTCCGTCCTTCGCCGGGAAGGCGGCCGCGATGAGTGGGGGGTGAGTGCCGAGGTGTGGGTGGTGGAGCGCCTAGTGGACCACGCCCTTCCGCAGCCAGGTCTCGAGCCAGGACACGGCGACGTACATGGCGATCGAGAGCGCGGAGAGGACGGCGACGGCGACCCAGACGAGCGCGATCTCGTAGGTCTGCCCGGCATAGAGGATGGTGCGGCCGAGACCGTACTGGGACGAGATGAACTCGCCGACGATCGAGCCGGTCAGGGCGAGACCGATGTTGATCCGCAGCACCGAGATGATCCAGGGCAGGCAGGCTGGCACGACGAACTTGGTGAACACCTGCCAGCGGCTCGCACCGAGCGAGTAGAACAGCCGCTCGGAGTCGCGGTCGAGCGCCTTGACGCCGGCATAGGCCGTCAGCGTCGAGACGACGACGGTGAGCGCGATCGCGATCGCGACCTTCGAGGACAGACCCATGCCGAAGACCAGCACCACGAGGGGCGCCAGCGCCAGCTTGGGCAGGGATTCAAAGCAGATGATGAACGGCTGGACGACGGCCGCGTAGTTCTTCGACCACCAGAAGGACAGGCCCAGCGCCGAGCCGATCAGCGTGCCGAAGAAGAAGCCGAGCAGCGTCGAGCGGAAGGTGAAGGCGATGTCGGTGAAGGCCGAGCCGGTGGTGAAGAAGATCTTCGCGGTCGCCCAGATCGCCGAGGGCTGCGACCAGAAGAAGGCGTCGATGACGCCGAGCCGGGCGCCGATCTCCCAGAAGGCGACGATGCAGACGAGAATGCCGATCTGGATCGAGAGGATGACCGGGGCCGGCCAGACGGGCGTGGAAGGCAGCTTGCGATAGCCGCGCCGCGAGGCCGCGCCCGGCTGAAAGCGCGCGATGCTCTGTGAGATGGCATGGATCATGATCTTGACCTAACGGGAGGGTTCACGCGGCGGCGTCGAGGCGCTTGTCCTCGGTGCCGGGGTCGAGCAGGCCGAGGCAGTAGTGCTTGAGCTCGACGAAGGTCGGCTCGACCACCACCGAGCGCGGGCGGGGCCGGGCCAGCGGCGTCTCGATCCGCTCCACCACCCGCCCGGGCCTCGTCCCCATCACGCAGATCTCGTCGGAGAGGTAGATCGCCTCGTCGATGTCGTGGGTGACGAAGATGACGGTCTTGTTGAAGTCGGCCCAGATCTTCAGCAGCCATTCCTGCATCTGCGCCTTGGTCTGCGCGTCGAGCGCGCCGAAGGGCTCGTCCAAGAGGACGACGTCGTTCTTGAGCAGCAGCGTGCGCAGCAGCGCCGCGCGTTGCCGCATGCCGCCCGACAGGGCGCTCGGATACTGGTTCTCGAAGCCGCCGAGCCCGTAGCGCGCCAGATAGGGGCGCGCCCGGTCGCGGGCCTGGCCGGCCGGCATGCCCTGGATCTCCATGCCGAGGATGACGTTGTCGAGCACCGTGCGCCACGGCAGCAGCAGGTCCTTCTGCAGCATGTAGCCGACGCGTCCGATCTGGCCGGTCGCGTCCTCGCCGTCGATGAGCACCCGCCCGGTGGTCGGCGGCTGCAGGCCGGCGACGATGTTGAAGATCGTGCTCTTGCCGCAGCCGGACGGGCCGATCAGGCTGATGAACCGTCCCGCCTCGACGACGAGATCGACCGGCGCCAAAGCCTCGAAGGGGCCAGCCTTGGTCTGGAACGTCATCGACACGTTCTCGAGGCTGAGCTTGGAGGGTGGGTGCATTCGGATCTCCGTTCCTCACCAGCCGCTGCCATCAGCCATCCTATTGGCGCAGCGGCCTTCGATCTGGGAGAGATGCAATGCCCGTGCCAGTCTTTGAAAATCACGAGAATTCAGGGCTTTGGCGGAAAATCGCCTGGGCCGGAGCCTGCCTCGGCGGCACGCGGCCCGATCGGACCTCGATCGGCACGGATGGCCTGCGCAGCTCGGGCAGCCCGCCCGATCCATATCGCCGCCGATGCGCCGTGCCTCGGACGCCCGTTGCTCACCCCGCGAACAAGGGGTGCAGCGTGTCGAGTGCAGATCCCTTATAAAGATCAGCGGGTTGGCCAATCCATTAGATGATCTAATGGCCGATGGATGCGCCTGCATAAACAATGGGCGCCGTCCCATTAAGCACGATCGTTTGCGTCGTCGGCGACCATCGGGACGAGCACTCGATGTCGAAGCGGTGAGGGCTGCCGTGCGGCTGCCGGCGGCCCGGCCTGCGGCAGCCTCGATCCGCAACGTTCAGGCAGGAGGGATCCACACGCTCACGGCGAGCGGAAGCAGCCGGCGGCTGCGCCGGCTCGTGCGCATGCAAGGCATTGCGATGGTCCGATGCGGGCGGGGCAGGGGCGTCCGACGCGCCCGATGGTTTCGCGCGCCGATGAGATGATGATCACGGCGCCAGCGCGATCGCCGCCGGGCGCCTGAAGCCGCTGCACGCCTCCGCCGAGGGCGGCGTCCGGATCGCCGGCAGCTGCGCGGCTCGCATCCGGCCGAAGCGCGAGCGCCGGCGTTCAAGATCTTGATGTCGAAATGGCGCGCCCGAAAGGATTCGAACCTCTGACCCCCAGATTCGTAGTCTGGTGCTCTATCCAGCTGAGCTACGGGCGCTTCCACACGGATGCGAGTGACCTCGGCGATCCGGCGTGACGGCTACCTAAAGGCTCGGTCCGGCTTTGGCAAGAGCGCCGAAGGAGAAACTTGCGCCGCCCGCTGCGCGGAGCAAGGACGCACCGGTTTCGCGCCGGCACCGGCGACAACGGCGGATGGATCGCGCGGAGGACGCGGGAGGCTCCGGCGGCGCAGGCGCGCGGTGCAGGCGGCTCGCCGCAGGGCGGGCCGGCCGGCTCGACGGAAAGGACCGCGGCGCGATGCGGATTCGCGTCAGGCGGCGCGCTCCGAAAGGCGCGGCGCGGCGCCTTCGCGGGGCGGCAGCTCGATCTCGAAGCGGGCGCCGGGGCCGGCACGCTCGGCGAGGCGGATGCTGCCGCCATGCGCCTGCACGATCTCGGCCGCGATCGCGAGGCCGAGGCCGGTGCCGCCGGCCCGGGCCGAGCCGCGAAAGGCCTGGAAGAGGTTTTCGCGCGCCCGCGGCGGCAGGCCGGGGCCGGTGTCCTCGATGGCGACGAGCGCGCCGCCGTCCGCCTGCCGCTCGGCCTCCACCGTGATCCGCCGCAGCACCGCGCCGGCCCCCTCGCCCTCGAGGGCCTGGACGGCATTGCGCATCAGATTGGCGAGGGCGCGGTGGAACTGCTCCGGATCGACCTCGATCTCGAGGTTTTCCGGCACCGCATTGACCTGTTCGATCGTCGCCTCGTCGCCGGCGCAGACCTCGGCGAAGACCTCGGCCACCAGCATCTGGAGCCGCAGGCGGCGGCGCACCGGCGCGCTCTCGACCGCCCGCCCGTAGGCCAGCACCGACTGGGTGTAGGCGACCGCCCGGTCGAGGCTGCGCAGGAGCGTCGGGGCGAAGCGCTGCACCCGGGGATCGGCGACGTCGGCGAAACGGTCGGAGATCAGCTGGGCGGAGGCGAGGATGTTGCGCAGGTCGTGATTGATCTTCGAGACGGCGAGGCCGAGATCGGCGAGGTGGCGCTGCTCGCGCAAGGTCCTGGCGAGGCGCTGCTGCATGTCGCGCAGCTCCGCCTCGGCCAGACCGATCTCGTCGCGTCGCGGGCTCGGGGTGATGATCCGGTCGGCATCGTCCGGCCGCTCGGCAAAGCGCATCATCGAGCGGGTCATGCGGCGGATGGGGCGGATCAGCAGCAGGCTGATCGCCACGAAGACCAGCCCGGCCGCAAAGCCCGCGACCGCGAGCGACAGGAAGAAGATGTTGCGCGCGTAAAGCAGCATCGCGCGCCGGAGCCCGGCCTCCGGGATCACCACCTCCGCCCGCATCGCCCCGTCGCCGACGCCGCCGAGGATGCGCAGCATCCGGTCGCCGCCCTCGAACAGCGTGTCGAAGGCCGCCGCGATCATCCCGACCGGCCCATGCGCGTCGAGGTCGAACTCGCTGTCGACCATGCCGAGATCGTCGGACTTGGCGAGGAGGCGCGAGGCGCCGCCCATCTGCAGCGCCACCAGCCGGGCATCGAGCGCGCGCAGGAGGCCCACCTCCTGCTCGGGCCGCAGCACCGGCAGCCCGTCCGTGCCCCCGTTCTCGGCCGCGATGCCGGCGACCGCGGCCGTCTCGATCTTCTCGCGCAGCCACTGCTGGCGGAAATTGGCGACCGAGGGCACGAAGATCAGCACCTCGGCCAGCATCACGAAGAGCATGGTCAGCCAGAGCAGCTTGATCGACAGGCGGAAGGCGAGAGTGGGCCGGGCGTCTGAAGGGCTGGACGGCTGCTGCACGCTGGTCGGACTCGTCTTCTTCCCGTGGCCGAACGTCGGGCGGGTAATCCCGCCGTCGCGAGCTCGTGAGGAGCTCAGTGATGAACTCTTAAAGCCTTGTGCGGCGTGATCAACCGAAGCGTTGCAGCAGACGGATCGCCACGCGGACCGCGCGGTTTTGCGCATGGGGAGCATAATAGGCGGTGGCGGCGCGTTTCGCCACCTCG
Source organism: Mangrovibrevibacter kandeliae (assembly GCF_024519155.1). Lineage (GTDB taxonomy): Bacteria > Pseudomonadota > Alphaproteobacteria > Rhizobiales > Rhizobiaceae > Mangrovibrevibacter > Mangrovibrevibacter kandeliae. Next base: position 64,776 of record NZ_JANIFJ010000006.1, read on the forward strand.
CCAAGCGTCGGGTAGGGCGCGACGAAACCCTGCAGGGCGGACAGCTTCAGGCGCCGGGAGAGGACGAGCGAAAAGAGGTTCGTCATCTCGCCGGCGCCCTCGCCGGCGATGCCGGCGCCGAGGATGCGGCCACCGCGCCCGACGATGAGCTTCAGAAGCCCGTCGATGCACCCGTCCGTGCGGGCGCGGTCGTTCTCGTCGAAGTGCGCGCGCAGGACGGTGACCTTCATGCCGCGCGCCCGCGCCTCCGCCTCGGTCAGCCCGACCTGGCCGAGCTCCGGCTCGCTGTAGGTGACGCGCGGCAGCGCCACCTTGCGCGCGTCGATGGGCAGCCGGAAGAGGATGGCCCGCACCGCCAGCCCCGCCTGGTGCGCCGCCGCGTGGGTGAACTGCGGGCCGCCAGCCGCATCGCCGATGGCATAGACGCGCCGGTTGGCGGTGCGCAGGTCCGGGCCGACCCGGATGCCCTTGCTGTCGGCCTCGATACCCGCCCGCTCCAGCCGGAGACCGTCCGTGACGACGCGCCGACCGGCGGCGACGAGGAGGTGGCTGCCGAGGACAACCCTCTCGCCGCCGGCCGGATCCTGCACCGTAAGGGCGACGCCACCCTCCGGGCCCGGTCCGATCCGCAGGACGGTCGCGCGCTCGAGGATCGTCACGCCTTCGGCCCGTAGGCGGCCCAGCACGACCTCCACGAGTTCCGGATCCTCCTTCGACAGCGCCGTGCCCGCCTCGACGATCGTGACCGCGGCGCCGAGCCGGCGGTGCGCCTGCGCCAGCTCGATGCCGATCGGTCCGCCGCCGACGACCAAGAGATGCTCGGGCAGCCGGTCCAGCTCGAAGATCGTCTCGTTGGTGAGAACCGGCACGGTGTCGATGCCGGGGATCGGCGGAACCACCGGCGCCGAGCCGGTGGCGAGCACGAAGCGGCGCGCCCGGATGCGCTGGCCGCCGGCAGAGAGCGTTTGCGCGTCCTCGAACGCCGCCTCGGCCCGGATCACCGTGACGCCGAGCCCGGTGAAGCGCTCCTGCGAATCGTGCGGCGCGATGCCGGCGATCACCGCCCGCACCCGGCGCTGCACGGCGGCATAGTCGACGTCCGGTTCGACGGAGCGGATGCCGAAGGCATCGGCGCCGCGCATGGCCTGTGCCCGCCGGCCGGCGGCGATCAGCGCCTTGGAGGGCACGCAGCCGGTGTTGAGGCAGTCGCCGCCCATGCGGCTGCGCTCGACCAGCACGACGTCGACGTCGAAGGCCGCCGCGGCCGCCGCCACCGTCAGTCCCGCCGAGCCGGCGCCGACGACGCAGATATCAGGCGTCAGAAGCGACATCGGCGCGACCCTCCACCCGGCGCGGCCGGTCGAGCACGCGCTTCTTCAGGACGAGCCCGAGGAGCGACAGAAGCGCCATGCCGGCGAGGGCGAGCGTCGTCTGCAGGCTGACGAGATCGGCGAGTTCCAGGTGGCGGCTGGTGCCGAAGGCCGCCAGCGTCGCGGCGAGGCCGCTGCCCAGCGAGGCGTAGATCATCGCGCCCGGCGCGATGCCGATCAGCGTCGCCAGCACGAAGGTGCGCAGCGGGATGTCGAAGAAGGCGGGGGCGATGTTGACCGCGGCGAAGGGGAACAGCGGCGACAGCCGCAGCACCAGGAGGTAGCCGAAGGCGTCGCGACGGAACCCGTCGGCGAAGCGGCGGATGAGGCCGTTGCCGACACGCTCGCGCAAGACGTCGCCGAAGGCGGTTCGCGCGGCCAGGAACAACGCCGTTGCGCCGGCCGTCGCGGCGAGGATGGTGAGGAGGCCGCCGGTGAACCAGCCGAACAGAAGGCCACCGGCAAGTGTCAGAAGGAGCGTCGCCGGGAACACCAGCGTCACCGCGGCGGCGTAGACGGCGACGAAGCCGAGACCCGCGAGCAGCAGGTGCTCCCGCGTGTAGGCCTGCAGCGCCGCGGAACGCTCCGCCAAGGCGTCCAGCGAGAGGTAACGGCCGGCGCCGGCCCAGCAGGCGATCGCGAGCGCGAGCGCGATGCCGGCGATCGGGGCATAGCGCAGCCAGGATCTGCCGTTCGTCCTCGCCTGCGTCATCGGCGTCGTTGCTCCCGCCCCGGTCGAACCCACTTGCGCGTTTACTCCTGCCGCGACCCCGCCGGCCGCGGCAGCCCCGCCGGTCCCGATGCCGGCAAGGGATCGCACACTTGGCGGTCGAGCGGGCGTCAAAGGATGGTGAGAGCGCCGGAGCGGGACATCACGAAGATGCGCCGGCGCTTCGGCTCCGGTGATTGACTTTGCGCCCCGATCCTTCTTATAAGCCCCCGCACGAGCGGACTTCGTCCGGTGCGGCATGAACCTGCACGCCCTTTCGTCTGCTCACCGGTATCCCGGAACCATTCGATCAAGAGGCCTGCGCCGGGCGCGGGAAAAAGAGCATGAAGCGCACCTATCAGCCCTCGCGGCTCGTTCGCAAGCGTCGCCACGGCTTCCGCGCCCGGATGTCCACCAAGGGCGGCCGCAAGGTCATCGCCGCCCGCCGCAACCGCGGCCGCAAGCGCCTCTCGGCCTGAGCCGTCCGGTGACGGCCGAGGCGCCGCGCCCGGCCGTCGAGCGGATCAGGAAGCGCGCCGACTTCCTGGCTGCGCGTGCGGGCCGTCGTCTGAACGGCCCGTTTTTCTTCGTCGAGACGCGCGACCGCGCGGATGGAGCCCCGCCCCGCGTCGGCTTCACCGTGACCAAGAAGGTCGGCAACGCCGTGGAACGCAATCGCATCCGGCGCCGGCTGCGTGAGGCGATCCGTCTCGGCTGCAGGGCTGACATGCTCTGCGGCTTCGATTATGTGATCGTCGCCCGTCGCGATCTCCTCCACTTGCCCTTCGCGACGCTCACGAGCGAACTGTCGCGGCGCTTCGGCCGGATGAGCGGCGCGGCGCAGCCCCGCCCGAAGCGCGAAGCGCCGGGCGAACCCTCACCGGGGACGACTTGATGCAGAACAACCGCAACTTCCTCATCGCGATGGTGCTGTCGGTGGCGGTGCTCGTCGCATGGCAGTTCCTGGTGATCGGCCCTCACACCGCGGCGCAACGCCAGCAGCAGGAGGCGGCCCAGCAGACGAGCGGCGAGGCGCAGAACCCGGGCTCGCTGCAGACGCCGACGACCCCGGCCGGCACGCCGCAGGCCGACAATGCCGCCCCCTCCGGCCGCGAGAGCGTCGTGCCGGGCCAGACGCCCGCCAACTCGCCCGCGACGCCGCAGACGCGCGAGGCCGCCCTTGCCGGCGGACCGCGCATCCGCATCGACACGCCCGCGGTGTCCGGCTCGATCAACCTGCGCGGCGCGCGGCTCGACGACCTCCGGCTGAAGAAGTACCACGAGACGGTGGACGACGGCTCCCCGGCCATCGTCCTCCTGTCGCCCGAGAGCACCAAGGACGCCTATTTCGCGGAATTCGGCTATTCCGGCCAGGACGTCGGCCAGCTGCCGGGACCCGGTGCGGTCTGGCAGGGCGACACCAGCCAGGTGCTGACGCCGGATCAGCCGGTGACGCTGACCTTCACCAATCCGCAGGGCATCACCTTCACGCGCAAGATCGCCATCGACGCGAACTACATGTTCACCGTCACCGACAGCGTGAGCAATGGCGGCTCGGCGCCGGTGTCGCTTTCGCCCTATGGCCGCGTCATCCGCTTCTCCAAGCCGGCGGTCGCGCCGAGCTACGTCCTGTTCGAGGGGCTGCTCGGCGTCTTCGGCGACGCCGGCCTGAGCGAGGTCAAGTACTCCTCGATCGAGAAGGACGGCGAGACCCATCCCGACAAGGCGAAGACGGGCTGGCTCGGCATCACCGACAAGTACTGGGCGACCACGGTCATTCCGACGGGCGAGCGGGCGTTCAAGCCGACCTTCCGCTATGCCGACCAGGGCCGACCCTACTACCAGTCCGACTACATCGAGGACCCCGTCGAGATCGCGCCGGGCGCCAGCGCCGACGTAACCACGCGAGTCTTCGCCGGCGCGAAGGTCGTCGACCTCATCGACGACTACGAGCACCAGCTGAACATCCCGCGCTTCGGCCAGCTGATCGACTGGGGCTGGTTCTATTTCATCACGCGGCCGATGTTCCACGCGATCGACTGGCTGTATCGCCTGTTCGGCAATTTCGGCCTGGCGATCCTGACCGTCACCGTCGTCCTGAAGCTCGTCTTCTTCCCGCTCGCCAGCAAGTCCTACAAGTCGATGGCGCGCATGAAGGCGATGCAGCCGAAGATCATGGAGATGCGCGAGCGCTACAAGGACGACAAGGTCAAGCAGCAGCAGGCGATGATGGAGATCTACAAGCAGGAGAAGATCAATCCTGCTGCGGGCTGCTGGCCGATGCTGGTGCAGATCCCGGTCTTCTTCGCGCTCTACAAGGTGCTCTACGTCACCATCGAGATGCGGCATGCGCCGTTCTTCGGCTGGATCCAGGATCTGGCCGCGCCCGATCCGACGAGCCTGTTCAACCTGTTCGGGCTGATCCCCATCACCCTGCCGCACGCGCTGATGATCGGCGTCTGGCCGCTCCTGATGGGCGTCACGATGTTCGTCCAGATGCGGCTGAATCCGACGCCGCCGGACCCGACGCAGCAGATGATCTTCACTTGGATGCCGGTGGTGTTCTGCTACATGATGGCGGCCTTCCCGGCGGGCCTCGTGATCTACTGGACCTGGAACAACACCCTGTCGATCATCCAGCAGACCGTGATCATGAAGCGCAACGGCGCCAAGATCGAGCTGTTCGACAACCTCAAGGGCACGTTCAGGCGAAAGCCGAAGGAGCAGGGGACGAGCTGAGGCTCGGCCCCGGCGCCCCGACCCGATGCCCGAAGACCGGTCCGATCCGCAGGTTCCCGACCCCGTCGCGCCCGACGCGCGCCTGTTCTTCGCGCGGCCCTGGGTGTTCATCCGCGGCGTGCCGCGCATGGATATCCTGCCGCCGGAGGGGCCGCCCGAGGTCGCCTTCGCCGGTCGATCGAACGTCGGCAAGTCGTCGCTGATCAACGCGCTGGTGAACCAGAAGGGGCTTGCCCGCACCTCCAACACGCCCGGCCGCACGCAGGAGCTGAACTACTTCGTTCCCGGCGGCTATTCCGGCGACGGGAGCGACCTGCCGCCGCTGGCGATGGTGGACATGCCGGGCTACGGCTACGCCAAGGCGCCGAAGGAGCAGGTGGACGCCTGGACAAAGCTCGTCTTCGACTATCTGCGCGGCCGCGCCACACTGAAGCGCGTCTTCGTCCTCATCGATGCCCGGCACGGGCTCAAGGCGAACGACGGCGAGGTGCTGTCGCTGCTCGACAAGGCGGCGGTGTCCTATCAGATCGTGCTGACCAAGATCGACAAGATCAGCGAGCGCGCCGTGCCCAAGCTCACCGAGGCGACGCTCGCGGCGATCCGCAAGCGGCCGGCGGCCTATCCGGCGCTGATCGCGACCTCTTCGGAAAAGGGGCTCGGCCTCGAAGAGCTGAAAGCCGAGATCGCCTGTTTCGCCGAAGTCTGAGCGAGGGCTCGGCTTTTGCCATCAGTGCAGGGTGCGTCGTTCTCAGGCGTCGAGCGCTGCCAACTCGGTCGGGTGCTCTTCGGCCTTCGTCTTCGGCCCGTAGGCGGCCATGAACACGCGCAGCGCCGAGCCGACCGTGTTGACGATCTCCTGATGGTCCGGCTCGGCCTCGATGTGTCCGAACAGCCGGCGGCGGAAGAGCCCCGCCATCGACAGCTCGATGAACTGCATGGCCGCCTGGCGCGGATCGTCGACCGCAAGCTTGCCGTCGGCCGTGGCCGTCTCGAGGTAGTTCGCCAGCATCCCGATCGCCCGCTCCGGGCCCTGCTCGTAGAACATCGCGCCCAGTTCCGGCATTCGCTCGGCGACGCCGATGACCGCCCGGTTGGCGCGCACGACGGCATTGGACGTCAGCTTCCTCGCCAGCCGTTCGCCATAGAGGCGCAGCGTCTCCACCGGGTGGTCGGTGTCGGCGAACATCTTCTCGATCTCTTCGAAATAGCGCTCGCGCTCCTCGCAGATCAGCGCATGGAACAGCTCGTCCTTGCTGCGGAAGTAGACGTAGAGCGTGCTCTTCGACACACCGGCGGCCCGGGTGACGTCGTTCATGCTGGCGGCGTCGAAGCCCATCTGGATGAAGACGTCGCGCGCGCCGTCGAGGATCTGCCGCCGCTTGGCGGGGTCCTCGCCCGCAAGGGAGCGCGCCTGTGTGATCGAAGCCGCGGTCGACACCAAAATCGGATCCTTCTCCGGATGCGTTCGCCGGCGCACAAGAAAGCGTAGACCACGATCCCGCAATGCAGCGCCACCCGCTTGAAATGGACGCTGTCTGCGGTTATGTCAACGTCGAACCGAACGGTTCGGTTCGACGAGGTTCCGAATGCTTGAAGATTCCCCAAAGTCCTCCGCCGAGGCAGAGAGCCGCGACCCGTCCGCCGCTCACACCGCCGTCGTCCGCGCTCCGTCCGCCGAGGTTGGGCCTCCGGGCGGTGAGCCCGCGCCCTCGTCGGGCGCGGTGGCGAAGGCAGAGGAGTCCGGCACGGCGCTGGCCCGTCCGCAGCCGGCACAGCCGCCGGCGCCCCCGGCCGCAGCGGTTGCTGCGCCGCCGAAGAAGAAGGGCAAGGGACGGATCGTCCTCCTCCTGGTCGCCGCTGCGGTGATCGGCGGCGGTGGTTTCTACGGTTATGACTGGTGGACCAACGGGCGCTTCCTGATCTCGACCGACGACGCCTATATCGGCGCCGACATGGCGGTGATCTCGCCCAAGGTCACCGGCTACGTCCTCAGCGTTCCCGTGGTCGAGAACCAGCACGTCAAGGCGGGCGATCCCATCGCCGTGATCGATCCCGGCGATTTCCAGCTCGCGGTGGACTCGGCCGAGGCGAAGATCGCCACGCAGCAGTCGACCGTCAGCCGCATCGAGGCCCAGCGCGCCGCCGCCGTCGAGCAGGTGCGCCAGTCCGAGGCGAGTCGCGAGTCCGCGAACGCGTCGCTGGATGCCGCCAATGCGACGCTGGCGCAGGCCGAGCAGGCGCTGCAGCGCGCCCAGGATCTCGTGCGCACCCATGTCGGCACGCAGGCCAATCTCGATCAGGCCAAGGCCGGCCGCGACACCGCCGCCGCGCAGGTGACGGGCGCCAAGGCCTCGATCTCCTCGGCCGAGGCTGCCATCGCGGCCGCGCAGGCCAATGTCGGCGTGCTCGATGCGCAGGAGAAGGAAGCCCAGAGCTCGATCCGCGAGCTCGAGATCGCGCGTGACAGCGCCAAGCGCGACCTGAGCTTCACCACGCTCACCGCGCCCTATGACGGCATCGTCGGCAACCTCTCGGTCCAGCAGGGCGACCTCGTATCGGCCGGCAAGCGGCTCGCCGCCATCGTTCCGGCCGACAAGCTCTACATCGACGCCAACTTCAAGGAGACCGATCTCGCCGACATCCATCTCGGCCAGAAGGTCGAGGTCGATGTCGACGCGATGCCTGGACGCAGCTTCGAGGGCCGGGTGTCGAGCATCGCCCCGGCCTCCGGCGCCGTGTTCTCGCTGATCCCGGCCGACAATGCGACCGGCAACTTCACCAAGGTGGTGCAGCGCGTGCCGGTGCGCATCGCGATCGACGACGCCGACGTGAAGGCGGGGCGGTTGCGGCCGGGCCTGTCGGTCGTCGTCGCCGTCGACACCCGCACCACTCCGACCGATGCCGTCGCGCAGAACGGCGTCTTCACGGTCAGCGACGCGAGCCGCTGACCGCGAGCCGCCCCCGCGTTTCGAGGCCATCACGATGTCTGCCGTAGCCGCAGCCCCCAGTGCGCCGGACACCATTCCGGCGCGAAAGATGTTCGCGTTCCTCGCGATGGTCTTCGGCATGTTCATGGCGATCCTGGACATCCAGATCGTCTCGGCGTCGCTGTCGGAGATCCAGGCCGGCCTCTCGGCGTCCTCGGACGAGATCGCATGGGTGCAGACCGCCTACCTGATCGCCGAGGTGATCATGATCCCGCTGTCCGGCTTCCTCGGCCGGATGCTGTCGACGCGGGTGCTGTTCACCATTGCGGCGGCCGGGTTCACCGCGTCTTCGGCGCTGTGCGCGACGGCCTCGAGCATCGATGAGATGATCGTCTTTCGCGCGATTCAGGGCTTCATCGGCGGCGGCATGATCCCGAGCGTCTTCGCGGCCGCCTTCACCATCTTCCCGCCGTCGAAGCGGGCGATCGTCTCGCCGATGATCGGTCTGGTCGCGACGCTCGCGCCGACGATCGGCCCGACGATCGGCGGCTATCTCAGCCATGCCTTCTCCTGGCACTGGCTGTTCCTCGTCAACGTCCCGCCGGGCATCCTCGTCGCCATCGCCGTGTGGAACCTCGTCGACTTCGACGAGCCGGACCTCTCGCTGTTCGACAAGTTCGACTGGTGGGGCCTCATCGGGCTCGCGGCCTTTCTCGGCTCGCTCGAATACGTGCTCGAGGAAGGGCCGCTGAACGACTGGTTCAGCGACGACGCGATCCTGACGATGGCGATCATCGCAACGGTCGGTGGGCTGCTGTTCTTCGCCCGCGCCTTTCTGGCGCGCGAGCCGATCGTCGACCTCACCGCCTTCACCGACCGGAATTTCACCTTCGGATCGTTGTTCTCCTTCGTGATGGGCGTCGGCCTCTACGGGCTCACCTATCTCTATCCGGTCTATCTCGGGCGCATCCGCGGCTACGACTCGCTGATGATCGGCGAGACGATGTTCGTGTCGGGCCTGACGATGTTCTTCATGGCGCCGATCTCCGGCATCCTGTCACGCAAGATGGACCTGCGGCTGATGATGGCCATCGGCTTCGTCGCGTTCGGGTCCGGCACCTACCTGATGTCGGGCATCACACACGACTGGGACTTCTGGGAGCTGTTCATCCCGCAGATCCTGCGCGGCGTCGGGCTGATGATGGCGATGATCCCGATCAACAACGTCGCGCTCGGCACCCTGCCGCCGCAGCGCATGAAGGGCGCGTCCGGCCTCTACAACCTCACCCGCAATCTCGGTGGCGCCGTCGGCCTGGCGGTGATCAACACCATCCTCAACGACCGGAGCGTCCTCCATTACGAGCGGCTGTCCGAGCAGGTGCGCTGGGGGCGGGACGTCGTCGAGGACCGGCTCTCCAACATGGCGGCCTCGCTGTCGGCTGCGGGCGTCGACGGTGACGTCGGTGCGCTGAAGCAGATGGCCGGCGTGCTGCATCGCGAAGCCTCGGTGATGTCGTTCGCCGACGTCTTCCTGTTCCTGACGGTGCTGTTCAGCGGGCTCGTCGTCCTCAGCATCTTCATCAAGAAGCCCGAAGCGCGCGCCGGAGGCGGCGGCGGCCACTGACGCCGGCGACCCGGCGCCGGTCCGGTCTCCACCGGCCGCGTCGGCACGTCAGGCCGCTGGCTGGTCCGGCAGCCCGAAGCGCTCGCGGATCTTGCGCTCGAGCCGGTCGCGCAGCTCGCGGTAGGCGCCGAGGATCTGCTCGCGCGTCCCCTCGGTCGCGGACGGGTCGGGCATCGGCCAGAACTCGATCCGCACGGCGTCCGCCCGGGTCGCGTCGAGCGCCACGTGATGGGCTTCGGGCGCCATCGTGACGATCAGCTCGAAGAAACCGTCCTCCAGTTCGTCGAAGCATCGCGGCAGGCGCGCGCCGAGCCCCAGGCCCTTTTCCGCGAGCACCGCGTCGACGAAGGGGTCGCGCTCGCCGCTCTTCACGCCGGCGGAGACGATGTAGACGTCGGCCGGCAGCAGCGCGCGCGCCAGCGCCTCGGCCATGGGCGACCGGATGGCGTTGAGACCGCACAGGAACAGGATCGAGGTCGCGGCCAGCGGCCCGGTCTCCTCTTCGGTCGTGCGATCGGGGCCGGTCATGCCTTCACAGCCTCCGATGCAGCACGCTGATCAGCGTGAACAGCCGCCGCGCGGTGTCGAAGTCCACCTCGATCTTGCCGGCGAGCCGCTCGCGCAGGATCTGCGAGCCCTCGTTGTGGACGCCGCGCCGGCCCATGTCGATCGCCTCGATCTGCGAGGGCGTCGCGCTGCGCATCGCCTCCCAGTAGCTGTCGCAGATCAGGAAGTAGTCCTTGATGACCCGCCGGAACGGGGTGAGGGACAGGACGTGGGTGACGACCGTCGTGCCGCTCGCCCCGCTGACATCGAAGACGAGCCGCTTCTCCACCATCGAAAGCTTCAGCCGGAACGCCTCGGCGGCGATGCCGGCCGGGGTGAAGCTGTTCTCCTCGATCAGATCGTGGATGGCGGCGGCCCGGTCGTGCTCGACCTCCGGCGGCGCGCGGCCGATCGTCTCGTCGAGTTCGACCTCGATCAGCCGGCCGGTGGGGGAGGCGTCGTCGCTCACCGCCGCCTCAGAGGTTCAGCCGGATGGCGACGGAGCGGCCGTGCGCGTCGAGCCCTTCGGCACGGGCGAGCGCGATGGCCGCAGGCCCGAGCGTTCTGAGGGCGTCCGGGCCGAGCTTCAGGATCGAGGTGCGCTTGACGAAATCGAGCACCGAGAGGCCGGAGGAGAAGCGGGCCGAGCGGGCCGTCGGCAGCACGTGGTTGGAGCCGCCGACATAGTCGCCGATCACCTCCGGCGTGTGGCGTCCGAGGAAGATGGCGCCGGCATTGCGGATGCGCGGCAGGAGCGCTTCAGGGTCGGCGACCGCAAGCTCCAGGTGCTCGGCCGCGATGCGGTCGGCGAGCGCCGGCGCCGCGTCCAGGGTGTCGACGAGGATGATGGCACCGAAGTCACGCCAGCTCGCCGCCGCGACGTCCCGGCGGGGCAGGAGGGTCAGCTGCGCCTCGACCGCGTCCTCGACCCGGCCCGCGAAGCCTTCGTCGTCGGTGATCAGGATCGACTGCGCCGCCGCGTCGTGTTCGGCCTGGGCGAGGAGATCGGCGGCGATCCAGTCCGGATCGTTGTCGCCGTCGGCGATGACGAGCACCTCCGACGGTCCGGCGATCATGTCGATGCCGACGGTGCCGAAGACCTGCCGCTTGGCGGCCGCGACATAGGCGTTGCCGGGCCCGACGATCTTGGCCACCGGGGCGATCGTCCCGGTGCCGAAGGCAAGCGCCGCAACGGCCTGCGCGCCGCCGACGCGGTAGATCTCGTCGACGCCGGCGATCGCCGCCGCGGCGAGCACCAGCGGGTTGAGCCGCCCGTCCGGTGTCGGCACCACCATGGCGATGCGCTCGACGCCGGCGACCTTCGCCGGCACGGCGTTCATCAGGACCGACGAGGGATAGCTCGCGGAGCCGCCCGGGACGTAAAGCCCGACCGATTCGACCGCCGTCCAGCGGCTGCCGAGCTCGACGCCGAGCGCGTCGGTGTAGCGGTCGTCGGCCGGCATCTGGCGGCGGTGATGGCTGGTGATGCGCTCGTGTGCGAGTTCGAGCGCATCGCGCGTCGCAGACTCGGCCGCCTCCAGCGCCGCCGCGATCTCGCCGGGGCCGACCCGCAGGGTGTCCGGCGTCAGGTGGACCCGGTCGAAGCGCGCGCTCAGCTCGATCAGCGCCGCGTCGCCCTCGGCGCGCACCCGCGCGAGAATGTCACGCACGGCGGCATCGACGTCGACCGACGCCTCGCGCTTGGCGGCCAGCAGCGCGCGGAACGCGGCCTCGAACCCTTGATCGGAAGCCTTGAGCCTCAGCGGCAACGACGTGGTCCCCTTGAGCCGGCGCGGCGTCTCTCGCCCCGCGCCTCAGTCCGTCTTCCCCGCGGCCAGAACGAGCCCGGCCGGATCAGCCGATCGTCGGCGGGCGGTCGTGGTCGGGCCGCGCATCCGTGCTCCAGGCGGCGCCGAGATCGCTCAGCTGCGCTTCGATGCACTCGACGTCGAGCCTTATCCCGGAGCCGCCGGCGAAGACAAGCTCGACGGTGCCGGACGGCGCCTGCGTCTCGGTGAAGCGGATCGCCAGCAGCGCCAGCACCTGCTCGGGCAGCGCCGCGTCGAGATGGGAACGTGAAACCGCGTTCACCCGGTCGAAATGCAGAAGCGACCGGCGCCGCTCGTAATGCGGCCGGCGCCAGAAGGCGAGGCGCGGGCGCGGCTCAGCAGCCTCCCAGGCGAAGCGGTTCATCTCCACGACGAACTGCCGGCGGCGCGGGTCGTAGAGGCAGGAGCCGAGCTTCAGGACGGCGTCCTGGCAGTAGGCGGACAGGACCTGGAGGTCGTCCTGATCGAGGGCGGCGAGACGCAGGCGGTCCATCGGGCGGCGCGCTTTCCTAGACGGCAAAGGTTCGGCTGGTGAAGTAGGTACCGGCCGCGCCGGCGCAAGCGCAAGTGCGAAGCGCAGCTGAACCCTCGGTCGTCACCTGGCATGACGATCCGGTGACCATTTAACCCGAGGTTCACGCCGTGGATGGCACAGTCCCGCTCTACGCGATCTGTATCCGGCGGGCTCTGCCGGCATCGGGAGGAGCGATGGCACACGCGCCCAAGGCGGACCAATCCAGCCGCCGGCAGTCCGAGGCCGGCCGTTTCGAGGCACTCGACGGCTGGCGCGGGATCTGCGCGCTGCTCGTCGTCTGCTTCCATGCCCCGGTCGGCGGCTACGTCCATGCCAGTGCCTTTTTCCAAGGCGCGTTCCTGTTCGTCGACTTCTTCTTCGTCCTGTCCGGCTTCGTCATCACGCACGCGTTCTACGACCGCCTGCGCAGCGGCCGCGACGCCCGGCGCTTCCTCCTGGCGCGGCTGTTCCGCGTCTATCCCCTGCATCTCTTCATGCTGGCGCTGTTCGTCGGCTACGAGGCGTTCCTCTATCTGACGCGCGGCTCGGAGGCGGCGTTCCAGGAGGGTGCCTCGCCGGTCGGGCTTCTGCACAACCTCCTGATGACGCACTCGCTCGGCGTCCTCGACGGGCTCACCTGGAACTATCCGAGCTGGAGCATCTCGGCCGAGCTCGTTGCCTACACGCTGTTCGCTCTCGCGATGATCGGCGCGCGCCGGCGTCTGGTGCCGCTGGCCGCCATGACGATCCCGGTCGCGCTCGCCGCGATCCTCTGGCTCGACGGCACCATCGACACGACCTTCCATCTCGGCTGGCTGCGCTGCCTCGCCGGCTTCTCCGTCGGCGTCCTGATCCGGCGCCTCCTTTGGGTCGATGCGCCCCTGCAGGCGCTGCCGGGCGACCGTGCGGTCTGGACGGCGGCCGAGATCGCCGTCGTCGGGCTGGTGATCGTCTTCGTGCACGGCTTCGCCCTCTCCGGCCTGTCGCTCGCCGCGCCGCTCGTCTTCGGCTTCGCGCTCTACGTCTTCTCGCATGAGGGCGGCTGGCTGAGCGTCGGCCTGAAGACCCGGCCGATCGCCTTTCTGGGCACCGTTTCCTACTCGATCTACATGACGCACGCCTTCGTCATCTCGCGGGCCGAGAACGTCGTGACGGTGCTCCTCGGCAAGACCGGCTGGACGATCGTCTCCTACGCGGCCGACGGAAAGCGGCTGATGGGCGCCAGTGAAGCACAGTCGCTCGCCGCGCTCGGCGCGATCGTCGCGGCGACGCTCGTCGCGAGCGCCCTGACCTTCCGCTTCGTGGAGATGCCGGGCATTGCCGCCGGCCGGGCGCTGCTGCGCGGGGCGTCGAGCCGCCGCCTCGTCAAGCGCCCGGTCTGACCGGCCAGAGCGTCGTCGCAACGGCGCTCTGTCGGACGCGACGCGGCGTCAGGCCGGTCGCACCCGGTTGGCCGACAGGAGCCGCAGCCCCGCCACCGCGAACCAGACCAGCATCCAGATCGGGTTCGCACGCTCGAACAGGAAGCTTTCGAGGAAGGCGTTGAGGAGGAGATAGGTCAGGATCATGAGGAAGAGGTCGGCGAGCCGCCGGCTCTCCAGGTCCCGGCCGGTCCGCACGTAGTCGACGAGCGGCATGATCACCAGCACCAGGACGGCGAGGGCGAGGCCCGGCCAGCCCATCGAGATGGCGATGTCGAGATAGCCGTTGTGCGCGTTCGGGCTGCCGCGCGGATCCCAGGACAGCTCGAAGTTCCGTTCGGTGTCGCCCACCGCTGGCGTCTGCCAGAAGCCGTTGAGGCCGAAGCCGGTCCACTCGTGCCCTTGGAAGACCTCGAGCGCGAAGCGCCACAGATCCATGCGGCCGGTGAAGGTCGTGTCGGGGGCGATGGCCTGCAGGATGTCGTTCAGCGCCGGCGACAGGACGGTGCCGAGCGTCAGGAGGCCCATGGCGATCAACGTCGCCAGGATGCCGAGCGCGAGCAGCGTGCGGCCGGCGAAGAGCCGCAGGACGACGACGATGCCGGCGACCATCGGCAGCAGCAGCGTCGCGGTCTTGGAGCCGGTCTTCAGCACGAAGACCACCGACAGGAGGGCGATAGCGATGCCGGTCAGGCGATGGCCGCAGCGCCAGAGATAGACCCCGCAGAAGAACAGGCTGCCGATCACCGCGCCGGCGACGTTCTTGTGCGAATAGACGCCGCGCCACAGGCCGGCATGCACGCCGCCTTCGTCCGATCCGTCGTCGATCGCGAGCCCCGGCAGCGCGAGAACCCCGAAATAGGACAGGAGCAGCGCGCCGAGCACCGCGAGCAGCAGGGCGATGCGGAAGGCGCGCGGGTCCTTCGGAAAGCAGAGGACCCCGGTGACGGAGAGCATCGCGAGGAGGGTGAAGAGCGCCGAGCGCAGCGCGTTGTCGGGCTCGGCGGCCCAGAAGGCGCTGGCGGCGAGCCAGGCGAACATCAGGAGCCAGGTCGGCCGGCAGAGCGAGGCGAGGACGTAGCGCTCGGTGAAGACGAGATGGCCGGCGATCACCGCCGCCGCGAGACCGGAATAGCCGAGCTGGTTGACCAGCGCGCCGCTGTCGATGTTGCCGCTGAAGGTGACGGCGAAGGGCGTGAGGGTGATGAGCAGCGCAAAGAGCACCGCTGCCGCGAGCAGCACCCGGGCGAGGTCGGCCCAGCCGGCGGCGTCGAGGCCGCCGACCCGCTCAATTCTGTTCGGGACGCCGATACTGCTCATTGATCTTCCCGAATTCGCCGAGGAAGCGGCCGAGCGCGACCTGCAGGTGGTAGAGGCCGGCGACCGGCGAACCGGTGCGCCAGCCGAGTGCGATGCCGCGGGGCGCGCTGGCGGCGAGCAGCGCGGCGCTCTTGGCGAGGCGTCGCAGCCGCGCGGTCGGGCCTGGGTTGCTGCGGGCCTCGATCATCGCCGAAAGCGAGCCGTTGCGCAGGCTGCGCGCGTTGATCCAGGAGAACTCCGTGCGCCGCGCCGGCACCGTCTCGTACACCGGCGCCTCGGCGCACCAGGCGAAGCGGAAGCCCTTCGCCCGGCAGCGCGTGTAGAAGTCGCTGTCGCCGCCGCCGACGAAGTTGAAGGCGGTGTCGAGAAAGGGCGGCCCCATCGCCTCCAGCACCCGCCGGCGAATGAGGACGTTGCCGGAGGAGTAGAGGATCGGCACCGGGCCGGTCGTGTCGTAGTGCGGCGTGAACACCGGATGGCGGCGGTAGCGGGCGCCGGAGGGGGTCTCGAAGTCCGGCAGCTGCGGGCCGCCGACGAGGTCCGCGCCGGTCGCCTCCGCCGCTGCGACGAGCCTGGCGATCCAGTCGGGCGGGGCGACCTCGTCGTCGTCGATGACGAGGAGGTGCTCCATCGCCGGGAACTCGGCAAGCGCCGTCGCCCAGCCGGCATTGTAGGCCGAGCAGTTGCCGCGCGCGTGTGCGACGAGGACGAGGCCGCGCGGCGTTGCCGCCTCGATCAGCGACCGCGCCGCGGCAAGACCTTCGCGCGCCTCGGCCTCGTTCTCCATCACGACGACGGCGAAGGGCCGATCGGTCGCCTGGACCGCGAGCGACTGCAGCGTGCGGCGCAGATGCTCCGGCCGCCGGAAGGTGGGAAGCGTCACGACGACGCGCGGCTCCGGCTCGCGCAGGCGCGGCGTGCGGACCTCGATCGTGATCGCTTCCTGCATGAAGGCGGGTTCCTGACGATGCCCGGCAGTGAAGCATTGCAAGCGTGAAGAAGCATTGAAGATCGACAGAGCTCGTGATCCTCTTTTGAGCGACCGGGTTAGGGCGATCGCAAGACAGACGTGCTAAACCCGCCGCATCGCCTGAGCGGAGTGGGCCGTTGCATCTCCTGTTCATCAGCTCGCTGCTGCCTGAAGAGGCGCCGTCGACGGGCTTCGAGATCGCCAACCGAGCGATCATCGAGGCGCTGCGGGCCAACGGCGTGCGGCTGAGCTTTGCCGGCTTCACCCGGCCGGGCGCCGAGGGCGGCGGGCCGGATCGCATCGACCTCGGCACCCTCGCCATCGAGAATGCCGCCGTCGGCCCGGCGCAGAAGCTGCGCTGGGTGGCGCGCGCCATGGCGAGCGATCTGCCGGTCGCCGCCGCCAAGCTCGCCGTTCTCTCGCCGGACGCGCTGCGGCGCCGCTTGAGGGAGGCGGGACCGGTGGACGGCTACGTCCTGAACTCGATCCAGATGCCGACCGCCTTCCCGTTCCTGGTGACCGAGAAGCCGTCGATCTTCGTCGCTCACAATGTCGAGCATCATTCCGCGGCCGAGAACGCCCGCAACGGGCGCAGCGCGATGGAGCGCCTGCTCTACGCACGCGAGGCCCGCCTGCTCGAGAAGGCCGAGGCACGGCTCTGCCGCGAGGCGGTGGTCGTGCACACGCTGAGCGAGGACGACCAGCACCAGCTCGGGCTCGGCGGGAACCGCAAATGCCTGCCGCTGACCCTGTCGATCGGCCGGCCGCCGCGCGAAGACGACGGACGGCGCGACCACGACGTCGGGTTGATCGGCACCTGGAGCTGGGCGCCGAACCGTGTCGGGCTCGACTGGTTCGTGCGCGAGGTGGCGCCGCTGCTGCCGGGCGATCTGCGTGTCGCAGTCGCCGGCCGCTTCGACGGGTCGCCGCCGGCCGCACCGGCCAACGTGTCCTATGTCGGCCGGGTGCCGGACGCGCAGGCGTTCGTGCGAGCCTCGCGAGTGATGGCGCTCGCGACCAGGGGCGGCACCGGCGTCCAGCTGAAGACCATCGAGACCTTCGAGGAGGGGATGCCGGCGGTCGCGACGTCCTCGGCGCTGCGTGGCGCCGACTACGTGCCCGGAAACGTGCGGGTCGCCGACAACCCGCGGAGCTTCGCGGAGGCGCTGGTCACGCTCGTGCGGGCCGAGCGGGAGGGAAGCGTCGGTCGGCTCGACGGCCGCGCCTTCGTGCGCCGGCAGGAGGCGGCGCTGCAGGCGGCGGTCGGAGAAGGCCTCGCGCGCTTCGAACGGGCGCTGTCCGGCACGGTCCCGGCGCAGGAGCTGCCGGCCGCGATCGTGCGCGACGCGCAGTTCCTCGGCTGATGTTGGCCGTCTCGCCCCCCGTCCCGGACATCGCGGCGCTCGCGCTGCCGCGGCGCGCGATCCTCGGCGTCGACGTGCTGGCGATCGACGGTGCTGCGGCGCGCGCGCTTCTCGCGCAGCGGCTCGAAGCCCGCGCGTTCACGCGCGTCGCCTTCCTCAACGCCCATTGCGCGAATCTGGCGGCCGAACGGGTGGACTACCGCGGCGCCCTTGCGCAGTTCGTGGTGCTGCCGGACGGAATTGGCGTCGACATCGCCGCGCAGATGCTGTTCGGCGCGCGGTTCCCCGAAAATCTCAACGGCACCGACTTCGTCCCCGCGCTGCTCGCCGGGATCGGCCGGCCGCTGCGGATCGGACTCCTCGGCGGCGAGCCCGGCATCGTGGAGCGGGCGGCGAGCAACTTCGCCGCGCGCCTGCCGCAGCATCGCTTTCTGCCGGTGGCCGACGGCTTCTTCGCGCCCGGCGAGGAGACCGACACGGTGCTCGCCGCGCTCGAGGCGGCCGAACTCGACGTCCTGCTCGTCGGGCTCGGCGTGCCGCGCCAGGAGCTCTTCGTCGCGCGTCATCTCGACCGGCGCCACGCCGCGCTGGTGCTGTCGATCGGCGCGCTTCTCGACTTCACCGCCGGCAAGGTCAGCCGCGCCCCGGAGATGGTGCGCCGCGCCCGGATGGAATGGGTCTGGCGACTCGGCATGGAGCCGAAGCGCATGTGGCGCCGCTACGTCCTCGGCAATCCCCGCTTCCTCGGCCGCGTCGCGGCCGAAAAGCTCCGCCGGACACGTCGCGCATGAGCGCTGCCGCCGCCGCGTCCCATCCGGCGACTGCGCTCGTCACCTCGAGCTATCGCGGCGACCTCGAGCGCTGCCGCCTCCTGTGCGCGAGCATCGATGCGCGCGTCACCGGCCACAGCTGCCACTACATTCTTGTCGAGCACGCCGACGTGCCGGTGTTCCGCGCGCTCGAAGGGCCGAAGCGGCGGGTGATCGACGAGCGCGAGCTGCTGCCCTCCTGGCTGCGGGTGTTTCCCGATCCGCTGACCTTCGGGCGCCGACGGCTCTGGCTGTCGCCCTTCGGGCCGCCGCTGCGCGGCTGGCACGTCCAGCAGCTGCGGCGCATCGCGATGGCGCGCGTCATGGACGAGGCCGCGATGGTCTCCTGCGACTCCGACGTGGTGTTCGTCAAAGGCTTCGACGTCGGCACGATGTGGCACGGCGAGGCGCTGGAGTTCTTCCGCGACCCCGGTGCTATCACCGGCGGCATGGCCGACCACCAGGCCTGGGCGGCCAAGGCAGGGGAGCTGCTCGGGCTTCGAAGGCAGGGTGGGGACGTCGACTACATCGCCACCGTGATCGGCTGGCGGCGCGACACCGTGCGCGACATGCTGAACCGGATCGAGGCGGCCACCGGCGCCTCGGCTCTGCGGGCGCTCGCGGGCACGCGGGCGCTGTCGGAGTGCCTGATCTACGGCCGCTTCGTCGACGAGGCGGAGGCCACGCCCGAGCGGCATCGGCCGACCGCGCGCCGCCTGTGTCACGTCTACTGGAAGGGCGAGGCGCTGAGTGCCGAGGGACTGAAGGCCTTCACCGACATGATCGGCGAGGCGCAGGTCGCGGTCGGCATCCAGTCCTTCACCGACACCGACCCGCGCCTCATTCGGCAGGCTGCCGGATTGGCCTGAAGCGGCCGGCATGGCTGAAGCCGGTCCAGTCGAGCAGCGTGTAGGTCATCGCCGCCGAGGCGAGCCAGAGCGCGAAGAACAGGCCGTTCAGCCCGAGGATCCATTCCGTCTCGTCCGGAAAGCGGCGGAACAGCAGGATCAGAAGCGCCGCCTTGATCAGCCCGACCACGGCCAGCACGGCCGCGCGCGAGGTGGTCTTGCCCTGCGCATAGAGGAGCTCGCTCTGATATTCGACGAGGTTGCGGAAGGCCGGCACCAGGAGGGCGATGAGCACCAGCGGCGCAGCCTCGGCGACGTTGTGGCCGAGCGCGTCCGGGTAGACATGCAGGAGGCCGCCGAGCGCGGCGAGGCCGAGCACCGAGACGGCGGCGACGAGCCCCTCGAGGCCGCAGCGGATGCGCCAGCCGTCGAGCCAGCGCGGCGTCTTCATCAGCTTCTGCACCACCATCGTGTTGAACGAGCGGACCGGCAGTGCGGTCAGATCGACGAGGCGCATCACGAGCGCGTAGATGCCGGCGATGTGCGGCCCGCCGAAGGAGAGGACGAGCAGCTTGTCGAGCTCGGACTGCAGGTAGAAGACAATTTCCGCGCCGGCGACCGACAGGCTGTCGCGCCAGCGCGAGGCGTAGAGGCGCGGGGCGAGGCGCAGCCGCCATGTCGGATAGAAGCCGAGGACGGCGATCGCCATCGCCACGCCGTTCGCGGCCATGTAGACGAGCGACCAGGCAAGGAGCCCGGCGTGGCCGAAGGTGGCGAAGCCGACCGCGGCGGCGGCGCGCACCGCCGAGCCGACGATGACGATCGCCGCGCCGCGCGCGAAGCGGCCGATGCCGTTGTTGACGATCACCACGATTTCGAGGACGCGCCAGAAGGCGACCTCGGCGACGACGATCGCCGCGAAGGCGGCGGGATGCATCTCGCCGGCAAAGAACAGCGCGTAGAAGGCCCACGCCGCGAGGGCGACGAGCGGCACCGAGAGGCCGAAGGCGACGAGCAGGCCCGTCGTGTAGGTGCCGATCAGCCGCGGCTTGACCGTGGCGATGCGGTAGAGCGGCGAGACGAAGCCGAGCCCGGCGATGCGCGACAGGACGATGCCCGTCGCCGAGGCCGTGGCGAACAGGCCGAACTCGGCGATCGTCAGCGCATTGGCGACCGAAACGAAATAAGCGAGCGACAGCACCAGACGGCCGGCCGAGCCGGCCAGCAGCGACACGTAGTCGACCACGACGCCGAAGTGTCGCTTAATGAGCCTGTACATGCCCTCAGGGGCGATCATTCGAACCCTCCGCAGGGGCGACCACATGGCAATATTGCACCGAGACGTCCACCTCGATGGCGCGCCGCCATCGGCGCCGGCCTTTCCGTCGGATCACTCTAGCGCATCGGCCTTAACGCGCCGTTCGCTGCTGCGCGGCGGGGCGGCCCTCGCTGCGGCGACTCTCTCAAGCCTCCCTCCGGTCGCCCGGGCGGCGGGGCGGGTGCCCTTTGGGGCGGCGATGCAGTCGGACCTGATGCAGTCGGACCCGGCCTACCGGCAGGCCTTCCTCGACCACTGCGACCTCATCCTGCCGATGAACGAGCTGAAATGGGACGCGCTCCGGCCCTCGCGCGAGGAGTTCAGCTTCTGGGGGGCCGATCAGATCATCGACCTCGCGCGCGCCAACGGCCGCCGCTCGCGCGGACACTGCTTCGTCTGGTGGAACGCGCTGCCGGACTGGGTGGAGGCGATCGACACCGGCCTCGAGGCCGAGCGCGTGCTCGTCGACCACATCGAGCAGGTTGCCGGGCGCTACGCCGGGACGCTGACGAGCTGGGACGTCGCCAACGAGGTGATCGCCAACGATCCGACCGGCGAGCCGATGCGCGACACCTTCTGGATGCGGCGGCTCGGCATCGACCACATCGCCATCGCCTTTCGAGCGGCGGCCGCGGCCGATCCCCATGCCCGGCTCGTCCTCAACGACTACGATCTGGAGTTCACCGGGCCGGAGCACGACGCCAAGCGGGCGGTGATGATGGATCTCGTGCGCCGCCTGCAGGACCACAACCTGCGCGTCGACGCGGTCGGTCTTCAGGGGCACCTCTATGCCGAGCAGCGGGTGGACGTCGACGCCGTGGCAGCGTTCGGTCGCGAATTGCAGCGGCTCGGCGTCGGCCTCCTCGTCACCGAGCTCGACGTAATCGACTGGAAGATCCGCGGCGGCCCGGCCGAGCAGGATGCCGCGGCCGGGCGCGTCATCGGCGACCTGATGGACGCGGTCTTCGCGGCGCAGCGGCCGGAGGCGGTGATCACCTGGGGCATCACCGACCGCTACACCTGGATCCCGGACGCCATGCCACGGCCCGACGGCACTCCCTCCCGGCCGTTGCCGCTCGACGCCCGACTGCGGCCGAAGCCGTGGTTCGAGCGGCTGCAGCGCCGTCTGCGCACCGCGCTCTGACCGCTCGATCTACAGGCGGGTTTACCTTTTATTTTCCATGACGGCGCATTCTCGTGAACACCGGGCCCCATGGATGGCCCCAACAGCAGGCCGAGACGCGCCCATGTTCACGACAGCCGTCCCCACGTCCCAGCATGCCTCGCCGGAGGCGGACCGCCGTCGGAGCGTCGACTGGACAGGCGAGAGCGTCACCGAAACGCGTCCGGCCGACCATGCGGTGTTCGACCCGCTCTTCTTCGCGCGGGCCGTGTGGCGACTGAAGCCCCTGATCCTGGCGATGGCCGTCCTCGGCTTCGCCTTCGCCGCCGTCTATGCCTTCACCACGCCCAAAAGCTACACCGCGATCGTGCAGATCCTGATGGATCCGCGCGACCTGAAGGTCGTGCAGAACGAGATCACGCCGAACGGCCTGCCGAGCGAGGCGACGCTGGCGCTGATCGAGAGCCAGAGCGCTGTGATCACCTCCAACACCGTGCTCGAGCGGGTGATGGACCAGGAGGACCTGACGCACGATCCGGAGTTCAACGGCACCCTGCGGACGGGGATCGCCCCGCTCGTCGAGGAGCTTGTGCCGTTCCTCGCCTCGTCCTCGGCGCCGAAGGGCGACGTGCGGCTCGTGACGATGGCCAACCTGCGCGAGCACCTCCTGGTGGTGCGCGAGCCGAAGAGCTTCGTCATCAACCTCGCGGTGAAGAGCAGCGATCCGGCCAAGGCCGCCCGCCTCGCCAATCAGGTGGCCGCGGTGTTCCTCGACGAGCAGGGCCGCATCCAGGCCGACACCGCCCGCCGCGCGACCTCGTCCCTCTCCTCGCGCCTGCAGGAGCTGCGCGAGCGCGTGGTCGACGCCGAGCGGGCCGTCGAGGACTACAAGGCCAAGAACCAGCTGATCGGCGTCAACGGCCGGCTGGTGGACGACGAGTACATCACCCGCGTCAACACCCAGCTCGCCAACATCCGCGGCGACATGGCGGCGCTGAAGGTGAAGGCGGACTCGATGAAGAAGGCGAGCGTCGAGGACGTCGTGCGGGGCACGTTGCCCGAGGAGCTGAAGTCGGAGGCGCTGGTGCGCCTGCGCCAGACCTACTCCGACCTCGCCCAGCAGAACGCGGTGATCGCGAGCAAGCTCGGCAGCCGTCATCCGCAGCGGATCGCCAGCGAGCAGGCGCTCGCCTCGGCGCGTCGCGCCATCGAGGCCGAGCTCGACCGGATCGTCGCGGCGGCGCAGACCGAGCTTGCCCGCGCCCAGGCGACGGAGAAGAGCCTCGCCGGCCAGATCGACGACCTCAAGGCCAAGCAGGTCGAGACCAGCGGCGCCTTCGTCCGGCTGCGGGAGCTCGAGCGCGAGCGCGACGCCTCCCGCTCGGTCTACGAGGCCTTCCTCCTGCGCGCTCGCGAGACCGGCGAGCAGGAGAGCCTCAACACCGCCAACATCCGCATCATCTCGGATGCGACCCAGCCGCTGAAGCCCTCCAGCCTGTCGCGCAAGGTCATCGCGACGGTGGGCGCGGCGGCGGGCCTCGTCGTGGGCCTCGCCCTCGCGGCCCTCATCGCGGGTGTTTCGCTCCTGCGCGGCGCGCCCGTGCCGGCGCCGGTTGCGGTGCGGCGCCGCGAGACGGTGCGGGAGCGGGTCGAGGAGGCATCGGTGGAAACGCCGGAGGAGCCCGTGCCCGCCGAGATCGCCCCTGCCGAAGCCGAGTTCGCAGCGCCGGCTCCCCGCCAGCACATCGAGGTGGCGCCGGCGATGGATGCGGCGGACGAGGCGCAGCTCGACCTGGAGGCCGAGCATCCCGATACGCCGATTCCGCCCGGCGGAGACGATCGCGAGCGCTTGCGCGAGCGGGTGCGGGCCCTGTCTGCGGAGCGCGCCGCTCCCTATGCCTCCGAGCCGTCGCAGCCCGCGCGGGTCGAGAAGGAGGTCGACGAGATCAAGCGCGACATCAAGACGGTCCGCAGCGCGATCGCCGAGATCCGCCGCCGGCGCGACGCCGAAAGCGCGCAGTAGCGTCCGGCAGCTGCCGAGCGGCGGACCGCGTGTCCGGCGCTTGTCTCAGGCCTCTTTGCAATTCCACTCGATGCGCTAAGCTACCCAGACAAGGAGGAGCCTGTGCGGCCGCCCGTCGGCCGTTCGGCCAACAACGACGCATCGCGTCTCCTCGGCGACGGTGCGGATCTGGGAGGATCGATCATGCGCCGCAAAGACGCCACCCTTGCTCTCGCCCTGACGTCACTGCTCGCCGCGATGCCGGCGCTTGCGGTGGAGCTGTCGGTCGTGTCCGGCTCGGTCGGCAAGGACATCACCGAGCTGCGCGACGCGCTCGACCGCTTCGAGAAGCAGAGCGGCAACACCGTGCGGATCGTCGAGATGCCGGCCTCGACAACCGACCAGTTCGGGCAGTACCGGCTGTGGCTGTCGGCCGGCAATCCCGACATCGACGTCTACCGGACGGACGTCATCTGGGCGCCGCAGCTCGCCAACCACTTCGTCGACCTCACCGAGGCGGCGAAGGACCAGATTCCCAAGCACTTTCCCTCGATCATCCAGTCGCAGACGGTGGGCGGCAAGCTCGTCGCCCTGCCGATGTACACCGACGCGCCGGCCCTCTACTACCGCAAGGACCTTCTCGACAAATACGGCAAGCAGCCGCCCAAGACCTGGGAGGAGCTGAAGGCGACGGCGCAGGAGGTGCTCGACAAGGAGCACGCGGCCGGCAACGGCCAGCTCGTCGGCTTCGTCTTCCAGGGCGCGCCCTACGAGGGACTGACCTGCGACGGGCTCGAGTGGGTCTCGAGCTACGGCGGCGGCCAGATCGTCGATCCCAAGGGCAACATCACCATCAACAACCCCAAGGCCGAGGCGGCCCTGGCCGAGGCGCGCTCCTGGATCGGCACGGTCTCCCCGACCGGCGTGCTTGCCTACAAGGAGGAGGAGGCGCGCGGCGTCTGGCAGACCGGCAATGCGATCTTCATGCGCAACTGGCCCTACGCCTATGCGCTGTCGAACGGCTCGGACTCCGCCGTCGCCGGCAAGTTCGGCGTGGTGCCGCTGCCGGCCGCCGAGGGCGAGACGTCGGCGGCCTGCCTCGGCGGCTGGAATCTCGCGGTGTCGAAATATTCCAGGCACCAGAAGGAGGCGATCGACCTCGTGACCTTCCTCGCCGACGAGCCGCAGCAGAAGCAGCGGGCGGTGAACCAGGCCCGCCTGCCGACGATGCCCGAGCTCTACGGCGATCCCGACATCAAGGCCGCGCAGCCGATCGTGCCGCAGTGGCAGTCGGTGCTGGAAGCCGCCGTGCCGCGCCCCTCGGCGCCGACGCAGGGGCAATACAACGAGGTATCGAAGGAGTTCTGGACCGCCGTCAACGAGACGCTGGCCGGGCGCATCGAGCCGGCGGCGGCGCTGAAGCAGCTCGAGGGGCGCCTGCGCCGGCTGAAGCGCAGCGCCTGGGATTGAGGACAGGGAAGCGAACGGCTCCGGATCGGGTGACGCGTGCGGAGGAGGCGCGCGGGGTGACGTGAGGACGTAGCGGGCTCTGGGAGGAGGCCATGGCACAGGTGCATTCGAGTGCGCCGCCGACCCGTCATGCTCTGCAGGCGGTGGCGCGGCCGGCCCTGAAGTCGGAGCTGTCGCGTCAGCGGCGGCGCTCGGCCTGGCTTTTCCTCGCGCCGATGCTGGTCGTGCTCGCCCTCGTCGCAGCCTGGCCGCTTGCGCGCACGATCTGGTTCTCCTTCACCGACGCCAGCCTCGACGACCTCTCCGGCGCCCACTTCGTCGGCCTGCGCAACTATCTCGAATATGTCGACTACGGCGACGGCACCGGCGAGTATTTCGGTCTCCTGGCCGATGGCGAGTGGTGGGGCGCGGTCTGGAACACGGTCCGCTACACCGTCATCTCGGTCGCCATCGAGACGGTGCTCGGCCTCGTCTTCGCGCTCGTCCTCAACGCGCCGTTCCCCGGCCGAGGCCTCGTCCGCGCCGCGGTGCTGATCCCCTGGGCGATCCCGACCATCGTCTCGGCCAAGATGTGGGCCTGGATGATGAACGACCAGTTCGGCATCCTCAACGACATGCTCCAGTCGATCGGCGTGATCGCCCATCCGATCGCCTGGACCGCATCGCCCGAGACCGCGATCTGGGCGGTGATCATCGTCGACGTGTGGAAGACGACGCCGTTCATGGCGCTGCTCATCCTCGCCGGGCTGCAGATGGTGCCGGGCGACATCTATGAGGCGGCGAAGATCGACGGCGTCCACCCGGTGAAGGTGTTCTGGCGGGTGACGCTGCCGCTGATCCGTCCGGCGATCCTCGTCGCGGTGATCTTCCGGGCCCTCGACGCGCTGCGGGTGTTCGACCTCATCTACGTGCTGACGCCGAACAACTCGCAGACCAAGTCGATGTCGGTCTTCGCTCAGGAGAACCTCTTCCAGTTCGACAAGTTCGCCTATGGCTCGGCCGCCTCGACCTTCCTGTTCCTGGTCATCGCGATGATCACGCTCGTCTACATCAAGGCAGCGCGGCTCGAGCTCGGGGGAGGGCGCTGAGATGCCGGCCGTCCTCCGCCAGACGGGCTTCTGGGCGCTTGTCGCGTTCATCGTGCTCTTCTCGGTCTTCCCCTTCTACTATGCGATCCTGACGAGCCTGAAGTCGGGCACGGCGCTGTTCCGGGTCGACTACCTGCCGACGAGCGTCTCGTTCGCCAACTATGCCGGCGTGTTGTCGAACGGGGTCTTCCCGCTCAACGTCCTGAACTCGGTGATCGTCGCGAGCGTGGTGGTGGCGATCTCGCTGTTCCTGGCGGTGACGGCGGCCTATGCGCTGTCGCGGGTGAACTTCGCCGGACGCTCGCTGCTGCTCCTGACGATCCTGGCAGTCTCGATGTTCCCGCAGATCGCGGTGTTGGCGGGCCTGTTCGAGATTGTCCGGGCCGCCGGGGCCTACAACTCGCTCCTGTCGCTGATCTTCGCCTACATGATCTTCACTCTGCCCTTCACGGTCTGGGTGCTGACCACCTTCATGCGCGACCTGCCGGTGGAGATCGAGGAGGCCGCCATCGTCGACGGCGCCTCGCCCTTCACGATCGTCACCCGGGTGTTCCTGCCGCTGATGTGGCCGGCGCTGGTGACGACGGGCCTCCTCGCCTTCATCGCCGCGTGGAACGAGTTTCTCTTCGCGCTGACCTTCGTGTCGAACAACGACACACGGACCGTGCCGGTGGCGATCGCGCTCCTCTCGGGCGCCTCGGAGCAGGAGGTGCCCTGGGGCACGATCATGGCGGCCTCGGTGATCGTCACCGTGCCGCTGATCGCCCTCGTCCTGATCTTCCAGCGCAAGATCATCTCGGGGCTGACGGCCGGCGGTGTGAAGGGATGAGGCGGTCGAGCGGGCCGGGCCCGAGGGCGGAAAGCAAGGATTGAGGAGGCGAGGATGGCGACCCTGAAGCTGACCGGCGTGCGCAAGGCCTACGGCGCGGTCGAGGTGCTGCACGGCATCGATCTCGACATCCGCTCGGGCGAGTTCGTGGTCTTCGTCGGCCCGTCCGGCTGCGGCAAGTCCACGCTGCTGCGGGTCATTGCCGGGCTCGAGGACATCACCGGCGGCACGCTGGAGATCGACGGCGAGGTGGTCAACGCCATGTCGCCGAAGCGGCGCGGCATCGCGATGGTGTTCCAGTCCTACGCGCTCTATCCGCACATGAGCGTCTACGACAACATGGCCTTCGGCCTGACCCTCGAGAAGGCCGGCAAGGCGGAGATCGACCGGCGGGTGCGCGAGGCGGCGCGGCTCCTCCAGATCGAGCCCTATCTCGACCGGCTGCCCAAGCAGCTCTCCGGCGGCCAGCGCCAGCGCGTCGCCATCGGCCGGGCGATCACCCGCGACCCGCGCGTCTTCCTGTTCGACGAGCCGCTCTCCAATCTCGACGCGGCCCTGCGCGTGCAGACGCGCATCGAGATCGCCCGGCTGCACGAGGGCATGGAGGGGACGACGATGATCTACGTCACCCACGATCAGGTGGAGGCGATGACGCTCGCCGACCGGATCGTGGTGCTCAACAAGGGCCATGTCGAGCAGGTGGGCTCGCCGATGGAGCTCTATGCGCGCCCGGACAACCTCTTCGTCGCCCAGTTCATCGGCTCGCCGGCGATGAACGTGCTGCCCGCGACGATCGAGGCGACCGGCGAGACGACGCGCGTGAAGCCGCAGGGTGGCGCGCTCGTCTCTGTGCCGGTGTCGACGCCGACTGCGGCAATCCGGCAGGCCGTCCATCTCGGCGTCCGGCCGGAAGATCTGACGCTCGCCCCGGCCGGAGGGGATGGCCTCTTCCGGGGCGTCGTCACGCTCGTCGAGAAGCTCGGCGAGGTCACGCTCGTCTACCTCGACACCGGCGGGGAGAAGCCGCTGACGGCCAAGCTCGCCGGCGACGTGCCGCTGGAGCGAGGCACCACGATCGCGCTCTCGGCCCGGCCGGAGGCGCTGCATCTCTTCGGCAGCGACGGGCGGGCGATCCGGCAGCGGATGCGGCTGGCCGCCTGACAGCAGCGGCGCGGTCCTGACGCCCGCCGGGTGCTGGTGGTGGCGGGCGGTCAGCCGGGCCGTCGGCCGAAGCTCGGGCGGCCCGGGCCTGCGGCCGGCCGTGGGCGTGACTTCGGCGCCACACGAGCCGCCGCGCTGGAGACCGGCGGCTCGAAGCGAGCACGGGCGCGCGCGGCCGCCGCGCGCAGCGCCGCATCGTCGCGCAGATCGATCGCTTCGCTCGGGGAGGATCGGGTGTCATGGTTCGCTGGCCCCGCGGTCGCCGCCGCCGTCCGGGAGAGCCCGGCCTTGCGCAGATCGACCCAGCCGCGCCAGGCGGACAGGGCCGTAGAGATCGTGAGGAGCGCGAACATCGGCGGATTGCCGTCGAGGAGCGCCTGCGCCGCGCCCCAGCCGCTGCTGACCGCGAAGACGCAGCCGAGCCCGCCGAAGAGCAGCCGGACGCTCGACCGGACCGTCCGGGCGCTGCCTTTAATGCCGTCGACCACGCCGGTCATGCGCCTCGCCTCGGTTCGACGCACAGATCATCTGCCACGCGCGTGTCGGTTCGCTTAACGGGCGTGCGAGAATGTGAGGGAGTGCCCGTTCAGGCGCCTGCGAGCCGTTCCACCTTGATGTCCGACTCCCTGAGTCGAACCTGTGCGAGATCGAATGACGCCTGCATACGCAGCAGGATGCCGAAATTTGCCTAGAGATTCGTATACTAATCTATGACAGCGGGAAAAATACCACGCAGTTTCTCTGCAGACGCTCGAACATGTTGGACGTGATCATTGATGTCGTGTGCTTTGATTGGCTTTCGGCGTCGACCAGAACTTTCCGGTGCTCGCAGGTGGAACGTCACGATCTCTCCTGTTCGGTTTGATTGGCACCAGATGCCGTGTACCCAGTCGTTCCTAGTCTTCGACAACCGTTTTAAATTTTCGATGAGCTTGACTGCCTGATCTTTCTTCTCTGGTTTATCAGGTGTCCATTCTTGGGAAAAAGCGAGCAAGGTGTTGGTGCGGGCTTCAAACGTCGGTATGCGATAGAATCCCGCTAAGGCCATATTGATCGGCATGCCTGCAATACTCGCGAAGGCAAACGAAAGGGCCGCTTCAGCGTAGGCCCAAACGATCATTACGTTACCAAGGGCTTCAGCAATATCAGGGTTGTTCGGCAAAGCGTCCAAGTCATTGTAGGTGTCATCCATCAGATACGAACCCTCCGATGATCGAAAGCGAGACGTTGTTCTAAAGCGGCCGCTGGAAACGCCGTCGCAGCTGGATGGGCGGCGATAAAATGCGAAGGATCCGCTGACTTTCGGCACTCGGAAGCGCACGCCTAAATGTAGGTATCGATCCGCATGGCGGACGAGAATTACGCAGTTAGGAGCGACGGAAGAACTATAGAGTCTTAGACAGAGAAATCACCTTGATGGATGCCTTCAGACTTTGGGAGTGGCGCTATTTGCGGAAAATGAGCAGAAATCATTGGCTGGTCCCGTCGAATTCCACGATTCCAGACTAATCTGCCCCGCAGGCTCCTACGGCCATCCCGTGTCGGTGACACCTCAGCCGAAGATGCTCGCCCCTTCCGTCGCCGGGCCGACCGCGGCGCGGAACGGCGCGAAGAGCTCGCGGCCGATGCCGTAGTCGTTGCCCGACAGGTCGGCCTCGGCCAGCGGCCGCGTGCCGAACTCGGCTTCGTCGACCAGGATCTCGAGCCGTCCGGCGTCGCCGTCGACGCGCACCATGTCGCCGTCGCGCAGCCGGGCGATGGCGCCGCCGTCCTTGGCCTCGGGCGTCACGTGGATCGCCGCCGGCACCTTGCCGGAGGCCCCGGACATCCGCCCATCGGTGACGAGCGCGACCTTCTGGCCGCGATCGAGGAGGACGCCGAGCATCGGGGTCAGCTTGTGCAGCTCCGGCATGCCGTTCGCCTTGGGCCCCTGGAAGCGCACCACCGCGACGAAGTCGCCGGTCAGTTCGCCGGCGTCGAAGGCGGTCTTCAGCTCGTTCTGGTCGTGGAAGATCTTCGCCGGCGCCTCGACCACGCGCTTCTCCGGCTTCACCGCCGAGACCTTGATGACGGCCTCGCCCATGTTGCCCTTGAGAACGCGCAGTCCGCCATTGGCGCTGAAGGGCGCGGATGCCTTCGCCAGCACCTTGGCGTCGCCGCTTTCGGCCGGCGCCGGCGCCCGCATCACCGTGGTGCCGTCGAAGCCGAGCTTGGCCTCCACCGTGTAGGCGCGCAGGCCGGTGCCCCAGACGGTGCGCACGTCGTCGTGCAGGAAGCCGTCGTCGAGCAGCTCGCGGATCAGGAAGCCCATGCCGCCGGCCGCCTGGAAGTGGTTCACGTCGGCGAGCCCGTTCGGGTAGACGCGGGCGAGGAGCGGCGTCACGTCGGAGAGATCCGAGATGTCCTGCCAGGTCAGCTTGATGCCGGCCGCGGCGGCGATCGCGACGAGATGCAGCGTGTGATTGGTCGAGCCGCCGGTCGCATGCAGGCCGACGACGCCATTCACCACCGCCCGCTCGTCGACGATCTCACCGGCGGGCGTGAACTCGTTGCCGAGCGCGGTGATGGCGAGCGCCCGCTTCGTCGCCTCGCGGGTCAGGGCGTCGCGCAGCGGCGTGTTCGGGTTGACGAAGGACGAGCCCGGCGTGTGCAGGCCCATGATCTCCATCAGCATCTGGTTCGAGTTCGCCGTGCCGTAGAAGGTGCAGGTGCCCGGGCCGTGGTAGCTCTTCATCTCGGACTCGAGCAGCGCGTCCCGCCCCACCTTGCCCTCGGCGTAGAGCTGGCGGACCTTGGCCTTTTCGTCGTTCGGCAGGCCGGAGGTCATCGGCCCGGCCGGCACGAAGATCGCCGGCAGGTGGCCGAAGGTGAGCGCGGCGATGGCGAGCCCCGGCACGATCTTGTCGCACACCCCGAGATAGACGGCGGCGTCGTACATGTCATGGCTGAGCCCGACGGCGGCCGCCATCGCGATCACGTCGCGCGAGAACAGGGACAGCTCCATCCCGGCCTGCCCCTGCGTGACGCCGTCGCACATCGCCGGCACGCCGGAGGCGACCTGCGCGGTCCCGCCGACCTCGCGCGCCGCGGCCCGGATCAGCTCCGGATAGCGCTCGAAGGGCTGATGCGCCGAAAGCATGTCGTTGTAGGAGGTGATGATGCCGAGGTTCGGTGTCGCGTCGCCGGCGAGGCGTGCCTTGTCGTCCGGGCCGCAGGCGGCGAAGCCGTGCGCGAGGTTGCCGCAGGCGAGGGCGCTGCGCTTCGGACCTTCCGCACTCTTCTTGCGGATGCGGGCAAGATAGGCCTCGCGCGTCGGGGCGGAGCGCTTACGGATGCGGTCGGTGATCGCTTCGATGCGCCGGTCGGCACTCATGTCGTAACCCTCCCTTCGTTGCGCCGGGCCGGGCTCGCGTCGTCTCCCACGATCGGATCGCAAGCCCGGCGCCGATCCCTCACGGTGCCCAGAACACCTCGAGCGGGCGCACACGCTCGGCGTGCAGGACCGCCCGCACAGGATACTCAGGAATGGGGCCGTCTTGAAGCGCCGCGTCGAGCGTCGCCTTCTTGTCGGCGCCCTCGATGTGCAGCGCGAGGAACCGCGCCTCGGCGAGGATCGGCAGCGTCAGGGTGATGCGCGGTTCGCCGGCATTGGCGGCCCGCACGGCCGCGACGACCGTCTTCGCCGCGGGGTCGATGGCTGCGGCGAGCGTGTCGGCGCCCGGAAAGAACGAGGCCGTGTGACCGTCGGCGCCCATGCCGAGGATCACCACGTCGAGCGGGCGGCTGAGGAGCCCGATTTCATGCGCGACCTCGTCCAGCGCCTCGTCCGGACTGTCGGCATCGCGGTAGAGCGGCTCGAACTGGGCGGCCGCAGCGGGCCCCTGCAGGAGGTGGCGCCGCACGAGCCCGGCATTGGAGCGGGCATCGGTGTCCGGCACCCAGCGCTCGTCGACCAGCGTCACCGTGACGCGGTCCCACTCGATGGCCGCGCCTGACAGCACCTCGAAGAAGCGCTTTGGCGTCGAGCCGCCGGACACCGCGAGCGTCGCCGAGCCCCGCGTCGCGATCCCGCCGGCCAGCACGGCGGCAACGCCGGTCGCAAGCGCCTCGGCCAGCGCCTCGCGGTTCGTGTAGGTATGACGGGCCGGTGCCATCAATCCGGCTCGTGCCACGTGCGTCCGTCGCGTTCGATCAGCGCGATGGCCGCGGACGGGCCCCAGGTGCCGGCGGTGTAGCCTTGGGCGCGCACACCCTTCTCCTCCCAGGCCTTGAGGATGGGATCGACCCATTCCCAGGCGGCCTCGACCTCGTCGCGGCGCATGAACAGCGTCTGGTTGCCGCGGATCACGTCCATCAGCAGGCGCTCGTAGGCGTCCGGATTGCGCACGTGGAAGGACTGGGCGAAGTACATGTCGAGGGGCACGTGCTTCAGCCGCATGCCGCCGGGACCCGGATCCTTGATCATCAGCCACTGCTTCACGCCCTCGTCGGGCTGCAGCCGCAGCACCAGCTGGTTCTGCGTGACGTTGCCGGCGGAGCTGTCGAAGATGTTGTGCGGGATCGGCTTGAAGGTGACGACGATCTCCGAGACCCGCTGCGCGAGCCGCTTGCCGGTGCGCAGGTAGAAGGGCACGCCGGCCCAGCGCCAGTTGGCGATCTCGGCCTTGATCGCGACGAAGGTCTCGATGTCGCTCTCGCCGTTGCCCAGATCCTCGATGTAGCCCTTCACCGCCTGGCCGCCCGAGGCGCCGGCGCGATACTGGCCGCGCACCGTCACCTGCTCGACATTGGCGGTGGTGATCGGCTTCAGCGCCCGCAGCACCTTGAGCTTCTCGTCGCGCAGCGCGCCGGCGTCGAAGGAGGCCGGCGGCTCGAGTGCCACGAGGCACATCAGCTGGACCAGGTGGTTCTGGATCATGTCGCGCAGCGCGCCGGCCTTGTCGTAGTAGCCGGCCCGACCCTCGAGACCGACCGATTCGGCCACCGTGATCTGCACGTGGTCGATGTGGCCGGCGTTCCAGAGCGGCTCGTACAGGGCATTGGCGAAGCGCAGCGCCATCAGGTTCTGCACCGTCTCCTTGCCGAGATAGTGATCGATGCGGAACACCTGGTCTTCGCGGAAGTGCTCGCCGATCGTTACGTTCAACGCGCGCGCCGAGGCGAGATCGCGGCCGACCGGCTTCTCCACCACGAGGCGGGAGCGGTCGTTGGACAGGCCCTTCTCGCTGATCCTGGACGCGATGTCGCCGAACAGCGACGGGCTGACGGCGAGGTAGAAGGCCCTGATCCGGTTCGGCTCGGCTTCGTCGAGCATGGCGCGCAACTCGTCCCAGCCGCCGTCGGCGCGTGCATCGATGGTGCAGTAGTACAGGCGCGACAGGAAGCGCTCGATCGACTGGGGATGCAGGTCCTCCGCCGCGACGTGCTGCTCGAGCGCACCGCGGGCGAAGTGCCGGTACTCCTCGTGCGACATCGTGGTGCGCGACGCGCCGATGATCCGCGCCTGCTCGGGGATCTGGTTGTCGCGGTCGCGGTGGTAGAGCGCCGGCAGGAGCTTGCGGTCGGCGAGGTCGCCGTTGCCACCGAAAACCACGTAGTCGAAGGGTTCGACGGGGATGATCTGACTGGACATCGAAGGCTCTCTCGCGGGAAGCGGGCGTCGCCAGACGCCCTAAGCTAATCGATTGAAGATTTCCACCCTCGCAGGCAATGCCGACGGCGCATCGCCCTTAGGGACCGGTCATGCACCGGGTTCTGCATCCGGGCCGCGCTGCTGGACCTGATAGATCGCCGACAGGAGCTGGTCCTTGTTGAACGGCTTCTTGATCCGCGATGCGTGCTCGGCTTCCGGCGGCAGATCGAGGGAGTCGCCGTACCCGCTGACGAAGATGAAGGGGATCGACTTCGCCAGGAGGTTCGGCACCAGCGGGAAGCTGGTTTCGGCGCCGAGGTTCACGTCGAGCAGGGCGAGGTCGATCGCCTCGTCGGCGATGATCTTGCGGGCTTCGGTGACGCTGGACGCGATGAAGACGGCCGCCATGCCCTGCTCGATCATCAGCTGCTCGGCGTCGAGCGCGATGATCATGTTGTCCTCGACGATGAGCGCCGACATGCCGGACAGGGACAGGTGGCGGTTCACCTCCGCCATGCGGGCCTCCCGAAGGTCGGATGCGGCGCGCCCGGTCGCTGCATCGCCGGCGGTCCGCAGCTTGAAGACGTTGGGCGGTAGAACGAAGGTCGCCTGCAGCCCTGCCAGCAGGTAGCGCAGTTCGGCCTCGCCGCCGAGATCGTGCGGGATCGCCCGCTCGATGATGGTCGACCCGAAGCCGCGGCGCCTGGGCGGCGTCACGGCCGGGCCGCCGCGCTCGCGCCATTCGATCCGGCAGCCGCCGTTGTCGTCGATCGTCCAGTCGACGGCGATTTCGCCGGTGGAGTCGGACAGCGCACCGTACTTGGCGGAGTTCGTCACCAGCTCGTGGAAGACCAGCGCCAGCGTCGAGAAGGCGCTGGGCTCGATCAGGACATCCGGTCCCTTGAGGTGCACCCGGCTCGCCTTCTGACCGATATAGGCCGAGACCTCGGTCTGTACGATGTCCGGCAGCGACACGCGCGAGAAGTCCTCGCTGGTGATCTGGTCGTGCGCCCGCGCGAGCGCCTGGATGCGGCCGCCGATGATCCGCGCGAACTCGTCGACGCTCTCCACACCGGGCTTGCTCTGCGCGATCAGCGCCCGGATCAGGCTGAGGATGTTGCGCACGCGATGATTGAGCTCGGCGATCAACAGCTCCTGGCGCTCGTTCGCCTGGCTGCGCGCGCGCTCCGCCTCCTCGCTGAAGCGCAGCAGCACCTCGAGGATGGTCACCCGCAGCGCCTCGGCGGCCTTGATCTCCGAATCGGTCCAGCCGAGGGCCTGGCCGTGGACGGTTTCCTTCCAGGTCTCGAAGCTCTTGCGCGGCGACAGGCGCGGACCGTTCGGTCCCCAGGCGACCGGCTTCTCCGGGTTGCCCGCCCAGCTGACGGTCTGGACGATCTCCTTGCGGAAGAAGAGGAGGTAGTCGCGCGGCGTGCGCGACACCGGGATCGCGAGGACGCCGGCGGCGCGGCTGGTGAAATCCTCGGCCGGCGGATAGACCTCGGTCAGCCGGTCGCTCGTATAGATGCGGCTCGCCGCTGCACGGTTGAGGAAGCGCGTGAGCGCCGAGATCTCCTCCACCGTCGGGCACTGGCCGAACAGGCGCATCTCCCCCTTCAGCCACACCGCGAAGCCGTCGCAGGCGATGATGTCGCGCAGCTCGTCGGAGAAGTCGGCCAGCGCCTCGATGTTCGCCGTGGTCGCCATCACGCGGGCGAGGAACCGGTCGTGCAGCTGGCGCGCGGCATCCTCGAGCTGCCGCCGCTCCTTGTAGAGCCGGCCTTCGATGATCAGCGACACCATCTGGCCGAACAGCTCGGTCGCGCTGCGCAGCTCGAGCGGCAGGTGGCGGGCGGTGTAGTGATGCAGCGCGAACAGGCCCCAGAGCTGGCCGTCGATCACGATCGAGATCGAGAGCGAGGCGCCGACGCCCATGTTCTTGAGGTACTCGATGTGGATCGGCGAGACGCTGCGCAGCACCGACAGCGACAGGTCGAGCACCCCGCCGTCCGGGTTCAGCGCCGGCAGCACCGGCACCGCCTCGGCATTCACGTCGGCGATGATGCGGATCTGGTTCCGCACGTAAAGCTGGCGAGCCTGGCGCGGAATGTCGGTCGCCGGGTAGCGGAGCCCGTTGAAGCTGTCGATACCGCTGCGCACCGACTC
Organism: Mangrovibrevibacter kandeliae; assembly: GCF_024519155.1. Classification (GTDB taxonomy): domain Bacteria; phylum Pseudomonadota; class Alphaproteobacteria; order Rhizobiales; family Rhizobiaceae; genus Mangrovibrevibacter; species Mangrovibrevibacter kandeliae. Next base: position 100,555 of record NZ_JANIFJ010000006.1, read on the forward strand.
GGCGACCACCTCGCCGGAGCCGTCGCCCGCGAAGCGGTAGAGCATCACCCGGTCGAAGCCCGTCACCGCCCGCAGCTGGCGGACGCACTCGCGAAAGAGTCCTTCGAGGCTCTCCGTCTTCTGGACGCGCGCGGTCATCGACTTGACGAGAGCGCCGGGATTGAGCGCCTCCTTCGACGCATATTCGGCCTCGACGATGACCGAGGCGCCGGACACGTGGATGGCGATGTCGAAGCGCGGCTTTCCGGGCACCAGCTGAAAGTCGTAGAGCCGCTCGGTGCTGTCGCTGGAGGTCAGAAGCTGCAACCGGCCGCGCAGGGCGTGGATGGCGTTCGGCGGCAGGAATGCCGTCAGCGGCTCCCCCGGCATCGTCTCGGGATCGACGTCCAGGAACTCGCCGACATTGCTGGAGACGTGCTGGACCAGCCAGTCCATCGAGACGGCGATGAGGAACCCGAAGCGCTGCACGTGGCCGAGCAGGTGGATCGGCTCGCGGTCGCAGTTCGTCAGGTCGACATGGAAGTTCAGCGGATTGTCGGTGCTGCTCACGTCGCTACGCCCTCGTCGCGTGCCCGAACGGCATCGGCGGTCCGCGTGAAGTAGCCGAAGACCGATGCGGCGGCTTCAACACACGCGTTCGACTGGGTTGGCGACATGGTCAGCGAATCGATCCTCGTCATGAAGGCTCTGAAGAAGTCCGGTTCCTCGCCGAGAGCCAGAAAGCGCTGCGAAAGTCCGGTCCAGACTTCCGATAGGCGCAGTTGCTTGAACCTTCGATGAATGAAGCGACCGCCGAGGCGCGAACCTTCGAGCACATATGCGGCGCCGATCGCGTGCGGCAAGTCTGGAGGCAGCGCGAAGGCGAGCGGCTCGAGCGGCGTCAGCCGCATGGCCGCAAGATCCTCCGACAGGGCGCCGCGGCGGGCCCGCGCGGCGATCTCAGGCAGGAATGTCGCGAGCTCGGACTGCTCGAGCATCGGCTCCAGCCGCCAGTGGCAGGCGTGGTTCATCACGAGGAACCGCTCATAGGTCGCTCGACCCGCCGGGTCGTCCATGCCGACGAAACAGCCGTCGAGCGCCTCGTGCGCCGGACGCGTCTCGTCGCGCAGGCGGTGCCGCAGCGAGGTCGCCAGAGTCGGATCTGCCCCGGTCGATCGAGGAGCGGTGACAGTCATGGAGCGAGTGAGCTTGACAAGATAAGTCGGACTTAGCGCTTCGGCCTGCATCTGCAAAGCCTCTATCTGACGACCCGGTGCCTCGCTGAAAAGACCCTGCCGCATTTTTGCTGGAACGTGCGTGGCTCCGGCGTTATCAAGCGGCCTTCTCGATCCGCCCCGCCGGAGCCGGCAGATGCTCGGCTCATGCCGCCAGGGGGCCGGGTGCGACGGATGCGGACGGACGCCGGCCGATCCGCACCGCTCGCACCGCATCTATTGGAAAGCAGACGTCGGACATGAAGGACTTCCCGAGCAAATACGATCAGGCCGCCGTCGAGACCGGCTGGCGCAAGGCCTGGGCGTCGGACGACGCCTTCCGCTGGGACGCGAGCCTGCCGGCCGAGCTCGACTACGTCATCGATACCCCGCCGCCGACCGTCTCCGGCACGCTGCATGTCGGCCATGTCTACTCCTACACGCAAGCCGACATCATGGCGCGCTTCATGCGCATGAGCGGGCGCAACGTGCTCTATCCGATCGGCTGGGACGACAATGGCCTGCCGACCGAGCGCCTGGTCGAGAAGGTCAAGAAGGTGCGCGGCGGCACGATGAGCCGCGAAGAGTTCGTCGCGCTCTGCCGCGAGGTGATCCCGCAATACGAGGACCAGTTCCGCGACCTGTTCGGGCGCCTTGCGCTCAGCGTCGACTGGAGCCGCGAGTACCAGACGATCTCCGACGAGAGCCGGACGATCTCGCAGATGTCCTTCCTCGACCTCTACAAGAAGGGCCTCCTGGAGCGGCGCCTCGAGCCGACGCTGTGGGATCCGGCCGACCGCACCGCGATCGCCCAGGCCGAGGTCGACGAGATCGAGCGCGAGGGCACGCTGAACGAGGTCGCCTTCGCGATCGAGGGCGGCGGCGAGGCGATCATCGCGACGACCCGGCCGGAGCTGATCGGCGGCTGCGGCGCGCTGATGATCCACCCGGACCACCCGCGCGCCGGCGAGCTCGTCGGCAAGCGCGCGATCAGCCCGCTCTACGGCGTGCCGGTGCCGATCATCGCCGACGCGAAGGTCGACCCGGAGAAGGGCACCGGCATCGTCATGTGCTGCACCTTCGGCGACGTGACCGACATCCACTGGTGGCGCACCCACGGGCTGCCGCTGCGCCTCGTCATCGACCAGGCCGGCAAGATGAAGGAGTCACTGCCGCTCGGCAGCGCCGAGTGGCCGAGCGTCGATGCCGAGGCCGCTCACGCCGTGGTCGAGGCGCTGCAGGGCCTGAAGGTGGAGAAGGCGCGCGAGGCGGTGCTCGCGATGCTCGCCGAGCGCGGCGTCCTGCGCGAGCGGCACAAGACCAGGCAGGTCGTCCCGGTGGCGGAGCGCTCCGGCGCGCCGCTGGAGATCATCGTCACGCCGCAGTGGTTCATCCGCACCCTCGACTTCAAGGACCAGCTGATCGAGAAGGGCCGCGAGCTCGTCTGGCGACCGGACTACATGCGCCAGCGCTACGAGTCCTGGGTCGAGGGCCTCAAGTGGGACTGGTCGATCTCGCGCCAGCGCCACTTCGGCGTGCCGCTGCCGGTCTGGTACTCCCGCCGGCCGGGCGAGGAGGGCACGATCATCGTCCCGACCGCCGCCGAGCTGCCCGTCGACCCGTCGCGCGACCTGCCGGCCGGCTACACGGCCGACGAGGTGATCCCGGAGATGGACGTGATGGACACTTGGGCGACCTCCTCGGTGACGCCCCAGTTCGTCTCGCGCACCATCAGCGACGAGTTCAGCCTCGACGAGGGGGCGCACAAGCGCCTGTTCCCGATGGCGATGCGTCCGCAGGCGCACGAGATCATCCGCACCTGGGCCTTCTACACCATCGTCAAGGCGCTGCATCACCAGGGCGAATTGCCCTGGAAGTCGATCTCGATCTCCGGCTGGTGCCTTGCCAGCGACGGCGCCAAGATGTCGAAGTCGAAGGGCAACGTGATCGACCCGATCAAGCTGCTCGACGAGTACGGCACCGACGCGGTGCGCTACTGGACCGGCACCTCGCGCCTCGGCAACGACACGGTGCTCGCGCCGAACACGCTGAAGCAGGGCAAGCGCCTCGTCACCAAGCTCTGGAACGCGGCGCGCCTCGCGCATCTGCCGCTCGCCGCGAACCCGATCACGCCCTCGACCGCCAGGGCCGACATCGAGGCCGGCGTCATCGCCCATCCGCTCGACCGCTGGCTGCTGGGCGAGCTCGCCGCCACCATCGAGGCGGCGACGGTGGCCTTCGAAGCCTACGAGTACGCGCAGGCGCTGCGCGAGATCGAGGGCTTCTTCTGGAAGACCTATTGCGACAACTACCTGGAGCTGGTGAAGCGGCGCACCCGCTTCGAGGGCGCGCCGGACGCCGAGCAGGTGTCGGCGCTCCATACGCTTCACCACGCGACGACGACGCTGATCCGGCTGTTCTCGCCCTTCCTGCCTTACGTCTGCGAGACGCTCGCCGACCTCTTCCGCGGCGAAGGCGACGGCTTCGCCACCGTCCACGCGCGGGGCAACTGGCCGCTGGCCGCCGACTATCCGGAAGCCGGGCTCGACGGCGAGACCGGCGCGCTGGTGCTGGAGATCGTCGGCGGCGTGCGCAAGGCGAAGTCCGACCTCGGCGTGTCGCTGGTCGCGCCGGTCGAGCGGCTGGTGGTCTCGCCGGCGGGGGAGGGCACCTCGCTGGGCGCGCTGCGCGACGCGGTCGAGGCGGCCCGCGCCGACATCGAGGAGCTCGCCAAGGCGCCGGGTGTCACCGTCGAGGAGAGCGCCCCGGCGGACCTTGCGAGCGCGCTCTCGCCCGACGAGCGCGTGCGCGTCAGCCTGACGCTTGGGCCGGCGCCGGTCCAGGCCTAAGCGGGGAGGCGCGGCGGCGCCGCTTCCGCCGGAAAGGCGGCGAGGCGACGGGGGCCGCCGGCGAAGGCTGTGACGGTGCTCCTGCGGCGTGGGCGCCAGATCGAAGCGGAAATGCTTGCGCCGTGCCGAGGATCGCTCGGCGTTCGGCGATGGTGGCTCCATCGCACCGCGCCACCTGAGGCAGTCGTTCTAACGCCGGTGACGTCGTGTCGACACCGTGCCATGCACCGCACGCGTCGCTCGCTCGCCACCCGGGATCGTCCGCAGCCGGGCCGCCGCTGCCAACGCCGCACTCACCGGGCCGATATCTGCTGTGAGGAACGCCGGGGCGGTTCGGCGATCTCGGCGCAGAAGTCGATGAAGGTCGTGACCCTGGCGGGCGCGAGCCGGCGGGCGGGGCGCACGGCGAAGAGCGGGTAGGTCTCGCCGGGCCAATCCGGAAAGAGGTCCACCAACGCGCCGCTCGCCAGGTGCCGCTCGACGCCGAGCGCGAGGACCTGCGCGACGCCGGCGCCCGCAAGACACGCCGCGACCATCGTATCGACGTCACCCAGCGTGAGCGCGCCGGCGATCGGCACCGGGACAGTCTCCGTCGCACGACGGAACTCCCATTCGAACGGCCGCCCGGTGCGCGGGTCGACGAACTGCAGGCATTCATGCCCGGCAAGCTCCGCTGGCGCCTCCGGGCGGCCGCGGCGTGCGAGATAGGCGGGCGAGGCGACCGTGAGCACTCGGGTCTCCAGGAGGAGCCGAACCGACAGGCCGGGCTGGATCTGCGGCCCGAAGCGGATTGCAACGTCGACACCCTCCGCGACAAGATCGCCGACGTCCGGTTGCTGGACGAGCGTCAATCGGAGCGACGGATGGCGCGTGGCGAATTCGCCCAGCCGCCCCGCGAGGATATGTCGTGCGAAGATCGGATTGACGCTTGCGCGCAGGTGGCCGCGCACGTCCTGCGCTGCTTCCGACGCGGCGTCGGCCGCCGCCTCGAGCCCTGCAAGATGCGGCGCGGCGAGGTCGTAGAGCCGCGCGCCCTCGCTCGTCAGGCGCAGCGAGCGGGTCGTGCGGTCGAGCAGGCGGACGCCGACGCGGCTCTCCAGCCGAGCCACGGCACGGCTGACGCCGGACGCTGAAAGACCCAACGTCTCACCGGCCCGCGTGAAGCTGCCGCGCTCCACCGCAGCGGCAAGAACGGCGATGCCGGACAACACCCGACCATCGAAGGGCATGCGCTCACCTTTGCATTTTCGCACGAATGTTATGCCGGAGGGCGCACTAATGCAAAGGCGCGGCATGCGCCATCCTACGAAACAGACCGGTCGACAGAGCCGGCTGGAGCGTTCGAAGGGCGAGGTGACACATGTTTGTCGTGATGGGCATTACGGGAAAGGTCGGCGGCGCCGTGGCCGCGTGCTTGCTGGCGTCGGGGGAGCCGGTGCGGGCGCTGGTGCGCGCTGCTGACAGGGGCAGAGCGTGGCAGGCACGGGGGTGCGAGGTCGCAGTGGTGCCCGATGCGGCTGACGATCGGGCGCTGACGGACGCCTTCGAGGGAGCGGCCGGCGTCTTCGTGATGAACCCGCCGAACTACGATTCCGCGCCGGACTTCGCGGACACGCGCCTGCGGGCGGCGGCGGCCGCGCGGGCACTTCATCGGACACGCCCTGGGCGGGTGGTGCTCCTATCGACCGTCGGCGCCCAGGCCTCCGAGTTCAATCTTCTGAATTGGGCAAGCTTCTTCGAGACGGCGCTCGCCGGAACGGGCGTCCCCTTCGCCAGCCTCCGCGCCGCATGGTTCATGGAGAACGTGGCCTGGGACATCGCCGCGGCGCGCGAAGGCCGGATCGAGAGCTACCTGCAACCGCTTGACCGCCCGATCGACATGGTCAGCGCCCGCGACATCGGCCGCACCGCGGCCGAACTCCTGCGCGAGACGTGGGACGGCCCTCGCACCATCGAGCTGGCAGGCCCGCGCCGCTACAGCCCGAACGACGTCGCCCAAGGTCTTGCCACCGTGCTCGGGCATCCGGTCGAGGCCGTCGCGGTGCCGCGCGAGACGTGGGAGCCCCGCTTCCGCGCCGAGGGCATGCGGCACCCGGAAGCGCGCATCCGGATGCTGGACGGCTTCAACGAAGGCTGGATCGGCTTTGCACGGGACGGCACCGAGTCGCGCACCGGCACGACGGACCTCGTGGCCGTCTTGCGCGAACTTGCGGCGAAGGGTTGAGCGAGAACAGGGAGGCTAGGATGGCGCGCATCTTCATCACCGGATCGTCGGAAGGTCTCGGCCTTATGGCGGGCCAACTGCTGGCGAGCCAAGGGCACGCGGTGGTCCTGCACGCCCGCAACGCCGGCCGGGCCGCTGACGCCCGACGGGCGTTGCCTGAGGCGCAGGCGATCGTCGAAGGCGATGTCGTCACCCTCGCCGGCGCCCGGCAGGTCGCCGACGGGGCCAACAGCCTCGGGCGGTTCGACGCCGTGATCCACAACGTCGGCATCGGCTACCGCGAGCCGCGCCGGATCGAGACGGAGGACGGGCTGCCGCATGTCTTCGCGGTGAACGTGCTGGCTCCCTACGTCCTGACCGCCCTGATGGAGCGCCCGAAGCGGCTCGTCTATCTGTCCTCCGGCATGCACCGCCAGGCGAGCGCCAATCTCGACGACATGCTGTGGACGAAGCGCCGCTGGAACGGCTCGACCGCCTATGCCGAATCCAAGCTGTACGACGTCGCGCTCGCCTTGGCGGTGGCACGCCGCTGGCCGGACGTCCTGTCGAATGCGCTTGAGCCCGGTTGGGTGCCGACGCGGATGGGCGGACCCGGTGCACCCGACGACATGGAGAAGGCGCACCGGACGCAGGCCTGGCTGGCGGCAGGCGACGATCCGCAAGCGCGCGTAACGGGTGGCTATTTCCACCACATGCGCCACCGCTCGCCGAACCCCGAAGCCGGGAACGTCGCGGTTCAGGACCGCCTCCTCGACCTCTGCGCTGCATGCTCGGGGATCAGCATGCCGGGTTGAGCGCGCCACCGCTCGAACCGCCCACAGGCAAGCCTGTCGCGACCGACACGGTGCGCCTGCCGACGATCCCTCTCCTCCGCCTCCACCCGCCGTGGCCGGAAAAGCGGAGGGGAGCTCCACTCGCAAGGACGTGGTCGGCGACGTCGCTGCGGAGACGTCGAGCCCTCGTCCGGCCGGCATCAAGGAGATGAAGTCTGCGACTCCCGGACGCTCAGAGCTCCGGAAACTCCCGGGCCATATGGTCGATCAGCGCCCGGACCGCAGGCGGCAGGCCACGACGCGTGGTGAAGACCAGGTGGACGATGCCGTCCTTGCTGCGCCACTTCCGAAAGACCCGAACGAGCTTGCCCGACGCGAGATAGGCGGCGCAGGCGTGGTCGGGCAGGAAGGCGACGCCCAGTCCGTCCGCCGCAGCGTCGCACAGGACGGCATAGTCCGGGCAGGTCATGCGTGGCGCATGTCGCACGACATGCGACGCCCCGTCGTCGCTCTGAAGCATCCACGTGGCCTCTCCCGCGTCATCGCTCGTGCCGAGCGTCGGCAGAGCCGCGAGGTCTGCGACGTCGCCGTCGAAGTCGGCGGCCCTCTCGGGGCTTGCGACCAGGATCCAGCGCGAGCGCCCGAGCGAGCGCATGGTCAGGGAGGCGTCGCTCGTCAGCTCGTGGCGAACGCGCAGCGCAAGGTCGATCCGCTCGTCGATGAGGTCGACGGCGCGATCGGTGACGAGAAGCTGAAGCCGGACCTTGGGGAAGCGATCGAGGAACCCCCGCGCGATGACCGATACGAGCTTCACCAGGTTGCGCGGACAGCTCATCCGGATGAGCCCATGCGGCTCAGCCTGCGCCTCGGCGACCAGGGCCTCGGCCCGCTCGGCCTCGAGCATCATGGCGCGGCATCGTTCGTAGAAGCTCTGTCCGACCTCGGTGACGCGGAAGCGGCGGCTCGATCGTTCGATGAGCCGTACACCAAGCCGGGCCTCCAGCGCCGCGATCCGGCGGCTCAGCTTCGACTTCGGCTCCCGGAGCGCCCGGCCGGCCGCCGTGTATCCGCCATGCGCGACGACCTCCGCGAAGTAGACGTAGTCATTGAGATCCTGCCGCATCAGCGTTCCTCCAGCAGAACGCTACGTGCCATGTTTGACAGCTTTGCGCATCATCGTTCCAGGCGCATCTCGTCCGCAGCGGCGAATGGATCGCCGAGCGAAGGAGAGCGACGATGACGAACCGATTTCAGAACAAGGTCGTTGTGGTGACGGGGGCAACGAGCGGCATCGGTCTCGCGGCAGCCACGTTGTTTTCGCAGGAGGGGGCGTCCGTGTTCATCACCGGCCGCCGCCAAGAGATGCTTGACGCGGCGGTGAAGACGATCGGCGGCCGAGTGACGGGCGTGCGCGGCGACATGGCGAACCTCGCCGATATCGACCGTCTTTATGATGCCGTCCAGCAGCAGCATGGCCAGATCGACGTCGTCTTCGCCAATGCGGGCGGCGGCGAATTCGCGCCATTCGGTGCGATCACGGAGGAGCACTTCGATACGACCTTCGACACCAACGTGAAGGGCACCCTCTTCACCGTCCAGAAGGCGCTGCCGCTCCTGAAGGATGGCGGCGCGGTGGTGCTGACGGGGTCGACCGCCGGCAGCGAGGGAACGCCGGCCTTCAGCGTCTACTCCGCCAGCAAGGCAGCGGTGCGCAACTTCGCCCGCAACTGGATCCTCGACCTGAAGGACCGTCGTATCCGGGTGAACGTCGTCAGTCCCGGCGCGACCCGCACGCCGGGCCTCGTCGGCCTGGCGGGAGACGAGGCCGAGAAGCAGCAGGCTCTTCTCGACGTCCTGAGCACGCGCATCCCCCTCGGCCGGGTCGGCGAGGCGCGGGAGATCGCCAACGCGATCCTCTTCCTTGCTTCGGAGGAGGCAAGCTTCGTCAACGGCGTCGAGTTCTTCGTCGATGGCGGTCAGGCGCAGACCTGACCGAGCGGCAACGCAGGATTTTGCCCCGGAAGCGACGGCGGCGCCCTCGTCGCGTCCGCGCGACCGACGTCCTCGCCTCTGGCAACGAGCCACGATCGGCTCGGCGAGGATGGTGGGAGCAACGCGTACAGCTGCGCTCATCACCTCTCCTCGCGATCTCGCGACCGGTCCTGCGCGACACAGCCCATTGCGGCGGATCTCCGGCGCGCTGATAGTAAGCCCAACCGCGGCACAGAGGATGCGATCGAACCGGCCATGCTGACCTTGTCCGTCTTTCTCGAGGGCGTTCTGGCCGGCGTATTCCTGTGTTCCGCCATGGTGGAACAGGCCGAGCGCGCGCTCCCGGCACCGGAGTGGATCGCCTACAAGCAGGCCAAGGAGCGGCTGTTCGGACCGGTCATGCCGGCGTTCTTCGGCGTGACGCTGGTGGTCGCGATCATCGCGGGTCTCGTGCCGCATGTGCGGATGGGGCAGGGCGCTTCCGTGCTTCTGCTCGCCATTGCCCTGGCGATCACCGTCGTGGTCCACCTGCCGCTCAACAAGGAGTTCCAGACGTGGTCCGCCCGGTCGTTTCCGGCGCATTGGAGCGACCGGCGGAGCCGCTGGCGCAACTGGAACTGGCTCCGCTGCGTCTGTGCCGTCGGCGCGTTCGCGGTGTCGCTGAGCCTGATCGGCTGAGCCTGCCGTCGCGCGGCAGGCAGACAACCGTCCGAACCAACGGGCCTCCGGGCGCGTCTGCGACGCTTCAGGTGCATCGAAGCGGCGCTCGAAGTCTTCAACCCCCGCGTTGATTGTCCGGTCAATCAGCGTTAGGCTCGGTGTGCCTTTCCCCTCCCTGTCGCGGCCTCTCCGTCAGCGGTCGCGCGTCTTCGCGAGCCCGCATGCGCCGCCCCAACATCCTGATCCTGATGGTCGACCAGCTGAACGGGACCTTCTTCCCCGACGGCCCGGCGCCCTTCCTGCAGACGCCGCATCTGGATGCGCTCGCCGCGCGCTCGGTGCGCTTCGTCAACAGCTATACGGCAAGCCCGCTCTGCGCCCCGGCGCGCGCCTCCTTCATGTCCGGCCAGATGCCCTCGCGCACCGGCGTCTACGACAACGCGGCCGAGTTCGTCTCGGCGATCCCGACCTATGCGCATCACCTGCGCCGCGCCGGCTATCATACGGCGCTGTCGGGCAAGATGCACTTCGTCGGGCCGGACCAGCTGCACGGCTTCGAGGAGCGGCTGACGACCGACATCTACCCCGCCGATTTCGGCTGGACGCCGGACTATCGCCGGCCGGGCGAGCGGATCGACTGGTGGTATCACAATCTCGGCTCGGTCACGAATGCCGGTGTCGCCGAGATCACCAACCAGATGGAGTATGACGACGAGGTCGCCTACCACGCCGAGCGCAAGCTCTACGACCTGTCGCGCGGGCTCGACGACCGGCCCTGGTGCCTGACCGTCAGCTTCACCCATCCGCACGATCCCTATGTGGCGCGCCGCCGCTTCTGGGATCTCTACGAGGGCTGCGAGGCGCTGCACCCGTCAGTGCCGCCGATCCCCTTCGCCGAACAGGACGCGCATTCCAAGCGCCTGATGCTCGCCTGCGACTACGAGACGTTCGACGTCACGGCCCGCGACGTCGAGCGGTCGCGCCGCGCCTACTTCGCCAACATCACCTATATCGACGAGAAGATCGGCGCGCTCCTCGACCTCCTGAAGCGCTGCCGGATGGAGGAGGACACCGCGATCCTCTTCGTCTCCGACCATGGCGACATGCTCGGCGAGCGCGGCATGTGGTTCAAGATGAGCTTCTTCGAGGGCTCCGCCCGCGTGCCGCTGATGCTCGCTGCGCCGGGCCTCGCGCCGAAGAGCGTCACCGCGCCGGTCTCCACCGTCGACGTCACGCCGACGCTCGCCGATCTCGCCGGCATCGACCTCTCCGAGATCCAGCCCTGGACCGACGGGCTGTCGCTGCTGCCGGTGATCGAGCGGGGCGAGCGCGCGGCGCCGGTGCGGATCGAATACGCGGCCGAGGGCTCGGCGGCGCCGATGGTGTCGCTGCGCGACGGGCGCTTCAAGTACAATCACTGCGAGCTCGACCCGCCGCAGCTGTTCGATGTCGAGGCCGATCCGCAGGAGCTCACCAACCTCGCGGACGATCCGGCACATGCCGCGACGCTCGGCCGGCTCCAGGCGCTGGTGCGGCAGACCTGGGACCTCGAGGCCTTCGACCGGGCGGTGCGGGCGAGCCAGGCGATGCGCCACGTCACCTACGCGGCGCTGCGCAACGGCGCCTATTATCCCTGGGACCACCAGCCGCTGCAGAAGGCCTCCGAGCGCTACATGCGCAACCACATGGACCTGAACGTCCTGGAGGACTCGCAGCGCTTTCCGCGCGGCGAGTGAGCCCCGTCCGCCTCGGCCGTGGGGCGGCTCAGTCCGCGCGCGCCGGCCAGCCGCCGGCGGCGAGCGCGGCGGTTACCGCCGCGGTGTGCTCGCCGAGCTTCGGCGCGGGATGGGCGAGCGCCAGGCTCGCGTCGGAGAAGCTCATCGGGCTGCGCAGGCCCGGCACGCCCTGCGGCTCGATCCGCATCCGGCGGTGGCGCACCTGCGGGTCGTCGAAGACATCGGCGACGGTGTTGATCGGCCCGGCCGGCACGCTCGCCGCTTCCAGCGCGGCGAGAAGCTCGTCCTGGGTCCAGGGCCGGATCGCCGCCTCCAGCCGCTGGACGAGCTCCGCGCGGTGCGCGACGCGCCCCTCATTGGTCTGGTAGCGCGGGTCGCGGTCGAGGTCCGAGGCCGCCAGCACCCGGCAGAGCCGGGTGAACTGGCCGTCATTGCCGCAGGCGACGATCAGGTGGCCGTCGGCGACCGCGAAGGTCTGGTAGGGCACGATGTTGGGATGGGCGTTGCCGAGCCGGGTCGGCGCGACGCCGGAGGCGAAGTAGTTCAGCGCCTGATTGGCGAGGACACCGGTCATCGCGTCGAGAAGGGCCATGTCGATGTGCTGGCCCTTGCCGGTCACGCTGCGCTGGGCGAGCGCCGCCTGGATCGCGACGACGCCGTAGAGGCCGGTGAAGATGTCGGCGAAGGCGACGCCGATCTTCTGCGGCTCGCCGCCGGCCTCGCCGGTGAGATCCATGACGCCGGCCATGCCCTGGATCATGAAGTCGTAGCCGGCGCGGTGGGCATAGGGGCCGCTCTGGCCGAAGCCGGTGACCGAGCAGTAGACGAGCCGCGGATTGATCGCCCGCAGGCTCTGCGCGTCGAGCCCGTAGCGCTCGAGCCCGCGCAGCTTGAAGTTCTCGACGAGGACGTCGGCCTCGGCGGCGAGCGTCCGGATCAGCCGCTGGCCCTCCTCGGTGCCGAAGTCGGCGACGACCGAGCGCTTGCCGCGATTGCAGGAATGGAAATAGGCGGCCGAGCGGTCATCGCCGCGCTCAATGAAGGGCGGGCCCCAGTGGCGCGTGTCGTCGCCGCGCGGGGACTCGATCTTGATGACGTCGGCGCCGAGATCGGCCAGCGTCTGGCCGATCCAGGGGCCGGCCAGCACCCGCGCCAGCTCCAGAACCTTCAGGCCTTCGAGGGGTGCGGGCATGGTACTTCCAAGCTTCAGCGAAACGCACGCGACGGCAGCTTTTAAAGCCTTTCGTCACCGCTTGGAAACGGGATCCTCGCTGGACCTCGGCGCGACCTGAGCATCAATCCCAGGCGCCGGCAGCCGTCCCGCTCTTCCATGAGTTGTTCTGCCTATTCCGAAGCAATCTTTAGGAGTATTTCTCGGCTCACCACCTAAAGCGAGAATCACTGCGAAGCGGCGCGTCGTAACGGCTGACATAGAAACCCTGCTGACCTTAGCAAAAAACTTCGGGTCGATCTCCTCTTCGTCGTCCTTAATAGCAGAAAGATTTAACGCATCTGAGGGCAATGTATGAGGCGAAGATCGGTCCGGAAGATCGATCGTGAGGACTCAGGTGTCGTGCTAAAGAATATTTCAATTGGCAAGAAGATTGCTGGTATTGCCATCGTGATTAGCATGATCGGGCTGGCGTTCTCGGGTTATTCCGCGCGCCAGCTCTCGTCGATCGACACGGAGTACTCGCACCTTCTGGACGTCCGCGGCGAAGGACTATTGTCGCTGGCGCGGGCCAGCCGCTCGGTCTCGGGTATCGCCTATGACAGCTACAAGGCGATGGCCTATGACGGCGCTTCGAGCCAGGCCAAGGCGGCGGCCGCCGATCGCGACAAGCAGGCCGACGCCGTGCGCGAGCGCCTCGGAATCGCGATGAAGGCGTTTCCGGAGCAGAGCGAGGCGATCACCGCATTGTCCGCCCTGACCGATCGGATCGATCAGCAGACCAAAAGTGCCGTGGCTCAGGGCCTGGCCGACCGGGAGGACGAGGCCCGTCAGCTCCTCGCGACAACCGATCAGGGCATCGACGCCTTCATCGCCTCGACGAAGAAGCTCACCGACCAGCTCCTGGCCGACAACCGCGCCCGTTCCGACGATCTCAGCACCACCATCTGGAACATGATCCTGCTGACGCTCGGCGGTTCGCTGCTCGCCGGCATCTTCGGCATTGTCGGAGCGCTCGTGATTTCGTCGCGAGGTATCACAGGTCCTCTCGACCAGCTGCGGCGTCAGATGGAGCAGCTTGCCGCCAACCGCCTCGACACGGTCGTCACCGGTGCCGAACGGAGCGATGAGGTCGGCGCGATGGCAAAGACCGTCGAGACCTTCAAGCAGGCGGCGATCAAGCAGACCCAGCTGGAAGCCGAGGCGAAGGCGGCGCGCGAGGCGCAGGCGGCCGAGCGGGAGCGCCAGCAGGCGGGCGACCGGCGCAAGGCCGAGGAGCTGAAGGGTTTCGTCGCCGATATCGGTGAGGGCTTTGCGAGCCTTGCCGAGGGTGACCTGACGGTGCGGATGGAGCGGCCGGTGGCGGCCGAGTTCGAGCCGATCCGGGCGCAGTTCAACCAGTCGACGGCGGCGCTGGAGGAGACCCTCGGCGGGGTAATGACGGGCGTGTCGTCGATCCGCACCGGCCTCGACGAGATCAACACCGCCTCCAACGACCTTGCCCAGCGCACCGAGCAGCAGGCCGCGAGCCTGGAACAGACGGTGGCTGCGCTCAGCGAGGTGACGCGCGGCGTCAACCAGACGGCGGAGGGCGCGGCACGGGCCCAAACCTCGGCCCAGACCGCGCAGAAGAACGCCGAGAAGGGCGGCGCGATCGTCGGCCGGGCGGTGGAAGCGATGCAGGCGATCGAGCAGAGCTCGGAGCAGATCGGCAAGATCATCGGCGTCATCGACGAGATCGCCTTCCAGACCAACCTCCTCGCCCTGAACGCCGGCGTCGAGGCGGCGCGTGCCGGCGAGGCGGGCAAGGGCTTTGCGGTGGTGGCGCAGGAGGTGCGGGGTCTGGCGCAACGCTCGGCGGAGGCGGCCAAGGAGATCAAGGACCTGATCTCGACCTCGTCGAGCCAGGTGGAGGAGGGCGTCGAGCTGGTCTCTGCCTCGGGCAAGAGCCTGGAAGAGATCGTGGCGCAGGTGGCGGCGATGTCGTCGGAGGTGTCGGAGATCGCCCGCAGCGCGCGTGAGCAGGCGATCAGCCTGAAGGAGGTCTCGACTGCGGCCGACCAGATGGACAAGGTGACCCAGCAGAACGCGGCGATGGTCGAGGAGGCGACGGCGGCGGCGCAGACGCTGGCGAACGAGACCGACGAGCTGGCGCGGCTGATCGCCCGCTTCAAGACGGCGGCGTCGAGCGGCCACCAGCAGCAGGCGCGTCGTGCCGCAAGCCGGTCGACGGCCGCTTCGCCAGCCCGTCCGGCCGCCCCGGCCGCAGCGCCGCGCCCGGTGGCGCAGCTGAGGACGGTCGGCTCCGGCGGTGCCGCCCGCAAGCCGGCGGAGGACGCCGACAGCTGGGCGGAATTTTAACACCTCTGCGAGCAAATAGGCCGATGGTGAGGACGGCGCGCCGCGCTGCACAGAATCCCGACACTGGCGACGCGGCAGTGAGCCGGCCGGGACTTTCGTGAGGACATGACGATGAGCAACGAAGAGAAGAGCGGGGCCAAGGTTCACGAGCTGATCGCCTTCAAGATCGGCGAGCAGGACTTCTGCATCGACATCAAGTCGGTGCGCGAGATCCGCAGCTTCACGGCGGCGACGCCTCTTCCGCACGCCCCGGCCTTCGTCACCGGCGTCATCAACCTGCGCGGCACGGTGCTGCCGATCGTCGATCTCGCCGACCGTCTCGGCTTCCAGCCGACCCAGCCGCATGCCCGCTCGGCGATCATCGTCGTCAAGGTGCAGGAGCAGCTGATCGGTCTCCTCGTCGACGGCGTGTCGAGCATCCTGACGGTGTCCGACGACCTCCTGCAGCCGACGCCGGACGTCGCCTCCGAACTGTCGCGCAGCTTCGTCAACGCCGTGATGGCGGTCGAGGGCCAGATGGTCTCGCTGCTGACCGCCGAGGCGATCCTGCCGGAAAAGATCGACCTCGCCGCCTGACGCCTTTCCTTTGCGGATGATCTGCCGCGCCGCGGCTTGGGCGAAATGTCCAAGCCGCGGCGTGTTTCTTTGTGCGCCCCCAGCCGGTAGAACAATCGCGTGACAAGACGCGCCGCGGCAAGCATGCCTGATCCTTCGTCTGTCTGACGATCGGTCGCAGCGCCGCGCGGTTGCTGGGAGACGTCGAGATGTTCGAAGGCTTCGATCCCGTTCTTCTGGCGCGGCTGCAGTTCGCCTTCACCGTTTCCTTCCACATCATCTTCCCGGCCTTCACCATCGGCCTCGCCTCATATCTGGCCGTGCTGGAGGCGATGTGGCTGATCACCGGCCGGCAGGTGTTCATGGCGACCTTCCGGTTCTGGGTCGCGATCTTCGCCCTCGTCTTCGGCATGGGCGTCGTGTCGGGCCTGACGATGAGCTACGAGTTCGGCACCAACTGGTCCGTCTTCGCCGACAAGGCCGGGCCGGTGGTCGGTCCGCTGATGGGCTACGAGGTGCTCTCGGCCTTCTTCCTGGAGGCCGGCTTCCTCGGCATCATGCTGTTCGGGCTGAACCGCGTGGGCAGGGGCCTGCACATGGCGGCCACCGCGATGGTGGCCGTCGGCACGCTGTTCTCGGCCTTCTGGATCCTGTCGGTGAACTCCTGGATGCAGACCCCGGCGGGCTACGCCGTCAACGACCAGGGCCAGTTCGTGCCGGCCGACTGGTGGGCGGTGATCTTCAACCCGTCCTTCCCCTACCGCCTCGTCCACATGGTGCTGGCCGCCTACCTGACGACGGCCTTCGTCGTCGGCGCGGTCGGCGCCTTCCACGTCCTGCGCGACCGGCAGAACGCCAGCGCCCGGCTGATGTTCTCGATGGCGTTGTGGATGGGGGCCCTCGTCGCGCCGATCCAGATCGCCGCGGGCGACCTGCACGGGCTGAACACGCTGGAGCACCAGCCGGCCAAGATCGCGGCGCTCGAGGGTCACTTCGACAGCCCGCCGGCGGGCGAGGCGAGCCCGTTGATCCTCTTCGGCATCCCCGACATGGCGGCCGGCGCGATGCGCTACGCGCTGGAGATCCCCCATCTCGGCTCGCTGATCCTCACCCACACCTGGGACGGCCAGATCAAGGGGCTCGACCAGTTTCCGCGCGAGGACTGGCCGAACGTCGACATCGTCTTCTGGAGCTTCCGGATCATGGTGGCGCTCGGCTTTGCCATGTTCGGCGTCGGCCTCTGGTCGCTCTATCGCCGCTGGCGCGGCTCGATCTACCAGGATCGCTGGCTGCAGCGGGCGATGGTGGCGATGGGGCCGGCCGGTTTCGTCGCCGTCCTTGCCGGCTGGATCACCACCGAGGTCGGCCGCCAGCCCTACACCGTCTACGGCCTGTTGCGCACCGCCGAGAGCCACGCGCCGATCGCCGCCGAGGCGGTGGGCTGGTCGCTGACCGCCTATGTCGTCGTCTACTTCCTGCTGTTCGGCGCCGGCACCTTCTACATCCTGCGCCTGATGGGCCGCCCGCCGACGGGGCTCGAAGGGCCGGAGCGGGGCCAGCCGCAGCGCGCCGCCGGCATCACCCCGGCGCCGGCGATCGACAGCGACGCCACGACCCGGGGCGGTGGCCGGACCGGGCATCGGGCCCAGCCGGCGGAATAGGAGGCGATCATGGATCTCGCGCTGCTCTGGGCCTTCATCATCGCCTTCGCCGTCCTTGCCTATGTCATCCTCGACGGCTTCGACCTCGGGGTCGGCATCCTCTTCCCCTTCCTCGGTCGGCACGAACATCGCGACACGGCAATGAACACGGTCGCGCCGATCTGGGACGGCAACGAGACCTGGCTGGTGCTCGGCGGCGGCGGCCTCTTCGCGGTGTTTCCGCTCGCCTATGCGATCATCATGCCGGCGCTCTACGCGCCGATCATCGCGATGCTGCTCGCGCTCGTCTTCCGCGGCGTCGCCTTCGAGTTCCGCTTCAAGGCGACGCGCAGCCGCGTCCTGTGGGACGCCTCCTTCTTCGTCGGCTCGCTGATCGCTGCCTTCGCGCAGGGGCTGGCGCTCGGCACGCTGGTGCAGGGTATCCATGTCGAGGGCCGCGCCTATGCCGGCGGCTGGTGGGACTGGCTGACGCCGTTCTCGCTCCTGACCGGCCTTGCCGTGGTCGTCGGCTACACGCTGCTCGGCGCGACCTGGCTGGTGGTCAAGACCGAAGGCGACCTCAACCGGCTGGCCGCCCGCTACGCGAGCGTCACCGGCATCGGCACGCTGGCGCTGATCGGCGCGGTGTCGCTCTGGATGCCGTTCATCGAGCCGCAGTTCTACCTGCGCTGGTTCGGCTTCCCGCAGCTCCTCTACGTCGCGCCGGTGCCGATCCTCGTCGTCCTGGCAGCCGTCGTCCTGTTCCGCCAGCTCGCGGTGCACGATTCGACCTACCGGCCGTTCCTGGCGGCGCTGGCGCTCTTCGTCCTTTCCTTCGTCGGGCTCGGGATCAACTTCTACCCGAACATCATCCCGCCGAACGTGACGATCTGGGACGCCGCCGCGCCGGACAAGAGCCTGGAGTTCCTGCTGGTCGGCGCCTCGATCCTGATCCCGATCATCCTCGCCTATACCGGCTACGCCTACTGGGTCTTCCGGGGGAAGGTGCGCGAGGGCGAGGGGTACCACCATTGACCGACCGCCGCGGCGCCCCGGGCGCGACGACGCTGCTCTGGCTGAAGCGGCTCGCCTGGTTCGTCGGCCTCTGGTGCGCGAGCGTGCTGGCGCTCGGCGTCGTCGCCTGGGGGATCCGAAGCCTGATCCTGTAGGACAGCCCGCCGCCGAAGCCGTCGCGGCGGACAAGGCGGCCGCCCGGTTGTCCTCGAGACGCCCGAATCTGTGGACGGTCCGCCCGTCAAGGCCGAAGCCGCGCGCCGCACCTGATACGATGCCGCCTCCGGTTCCTGAGCATCGCGAACACCCATGACCATCGCCATCGACCTCGGCGTCTCCCAGTCCGGCGATCCAGCCGAGATGGACCTCGAGGAGCTTCTCTCGACGCGCCTCCTGGTGCAGGGCAATTCCGGCTCCGGCAAGTCGCACCTTCTGCGCCGCCTGCTCGAGCAGAGCGCGCCCTGGGTGCAGCAGGCGATCGTCGATCCCGAGGGCGACTTCGTCAGCTTCTCGGCCCGCTTCGGCCACGTCGTGGTCGACGCCAACCGCACGCCCGCCGAGCTGACCCGCATCGCCCAGCGCATCCGCCAGCACCGGGCCTCTGTCGTCCTCAACCTCGAGGGGCTCGACGCCGAGGTGCAGATGCAGTGCGCGGCGGCTTTCCTCAACGGCCTCTTCGAGGTCGATCACAGCCTCTGGTTCCCGATGCTGATCGCCGTCGACGAGGCTCAGCTCTTCGCCCCCGCCATCGCCGGCGAGGTGGGCGACGAGGCGCGCAAGGTCTCGCTCTCCGCGATGACCAACCTGATGTGCCGCGGCCGCAAGCGCGGCCTTGCCGGCATCGTCGCCACCCAGCGCCTCGCCAAGCTCGCCAAGAACGTCGCGGCCGAGGCCTCGAACTTCCTGATGGGCCGCACCTTCCTCGACATCGACATGGCGCGCGCCGCCGACCTCCTCGGCATGGACCGGCGCCAGGCCGAGCGCTTCCGCGATCTCGAGCCCGGGCACTTCGTCGCGCTCGGCCCCGCGCTGTCGCGCCGGCCGGTGCCGATCCGCATCGGCTCGGTGGAGACGGCCGGGCGCACCGGCCGACCGACGCTGATGCCGCTGCCGGAGGTCTCGCGCGAGGAACTCGTCGACCTGATCTTCACCGCCGGCGGCGACGAGCCGCCGCTGCCGCGCCCGGCACCGGTGCGCGCCGTCCCGACCGGCGAGCTCCTCGACCGCGTGGCCGCGCAGGCGCTCGACGCCGAGCCGGGCGACGCCGACGAGCGGTCGGCCGAGGAGCGACGGGCGCTGGTCGAGGACATCTTCGCCGAGATGCTGGCCGATCCCGAGGCGGCCTTCCGGCCGGTGCCGGTGCTCTACCAGGACTTCCTCGTGCACTGCCGGCTGAAGCGGCTGCGCGGCGCCGAGACCGACATGGCGGCCTTCCGCCGGCGCCTGTCGCTCGCCCGGGCCGGCGTGTCGGAGGCGGGGGAGGACGAGGACTGGCAGGCGGTGCTCGCCCGCGCCGAGGACCTGCCGGAGGAGATGCAGGGCGTCTACCTCATGCTCGCCCGGGCCGCGCGTGACGGCGAGGCGTGCCCGGACGATGCGGCGCTCGCCAAGGCCTATGGCAGTCATTCGCCCTCGCGGGGGCGCTTCCTGCTCGGCTTCATGGCCGAGCGCGGCTTCATCACCGCCGAGACCGACTTCCGCGGCAACCGGGTCGTGACGATCTGCGGCACGCCCTGGCGCTGCAGCCAGGCCGGCGAGCCGGTGAAGCTCGACGAGGCGCGCCTGCGTCGTCAGGCGCGGCTGGCGGGAGGGCCGGCCAACGCGGTGTGACGCGGAGCACGGGAGCGTCAGCCGCCTGACGCGTCATTCGGATGTTTTCAGATGTGACGGCCGGGGTCGGCATGTGGCGCGCGCCGCGATGGCGAAGGGCGCGCATCCCCTTACCCTCATCCTGAGGTGCGAGTGCCGCGAGCCTTGGAGGGCGAGGGTGAAGGGCGCGCAGCGGGCGCAGGACACCCTCGCCCTTCGAGGGCCCTTCGGGTCCCCTCAGGATGAGGGTGTCGGTGCGATCGGGCGCGTGTGCCCGCCGCGATCAGAAGCCGACGGAGAACTTCTTCGAGACGCCGAGCTGGAAGCTGTACTGGTCCTTCGAGCCGGCATCGACCACCGGGGAGTCGGCCGCATCGCCGACGAGCCGGTCGTAGGTGGCCTCGGCGTTGAGGTAGTAGGTCGGATAGAACTCCCAGCGGGCCGAGGCGACCGCGCCGACGCTGCTGATGCCGCCGTCCGGGTCGTACGCGCTGAAGCGTCCGCCCGAGCGCGCGGCCTCGGCGGCGCTGACGCCGAGATAGGCGCCGAGATAGTTCGACGAGGCGAAGCTGACCTTCGGGCCGAGCTTCAGTTCCAGCGTGTCGGTCGGGCGGGCGATGGCATCGGCGCCGACCTCGCCGACGAAGCCGTCGGCACCGCCGAAGGCGTAGCGGACCGCGCCGTAGACGTCGGCATAGCTCCACTCGTAGCCGAGCTTGATGCCGGCCTCGTAGGTCGCGTCGACGTCGTCCAGCCCGTCGAGATCGTCGTGGTCGCTGCTGTCGCGCTTGCCGGTGTAGCCGAAGGACGGCCCGATCGAGAAGCCGCCGCCGCGTCCGTCGCTCTCGCCGACCTCCAGGACGCCGGGAATGTAGAGATATTCGAACGAGATCAGCGGGACCGCCGAGAACTCGTAGTCGCCCGAGCCGTAATATTCCGGCGCCACGCGGCCGGCCGCGCCGAGCTCGAACACCGCCTTGATGCGATTGTCGGGCGACATCGCCGCCGTCTCCTGGCTGTCCTTCACGTCGGCCGCATGCGCGGCGAAGCTGGCGAGGAGCGCGCCGGACAGGACGAGGGTGTGGAGGGCGGAACGGTGCATGGATTTCTTCCTGACGGCAGAGTGGTGCGAGCGCGGCCGACGCTGCGCCTTTGTGCTTAAGCTCTTGTAAAAGCCTTGCCGGGAGATGGAAGCGCGTGGCCGCGCATTCGCCGCTTTGCAGCGCGAGCGTTGCCCGTGGGGCACAGACAGCCGGGGCCGACCAGGGCCAACCGGCCTCGCGCTCAGGCGGTGGTGGCGGTCGCCTTCGGCCCTGCTGCCGAGACGTGCTTGCGCGACCGCCTGCGGCCGGCATCCTTCAGGATCTCGCGCGCCGCGTTCGCCCCGGCGATGCCGGAGACGCCGCCGCCCGGATGCATCGACGAGCCGCAGACGTAAAGTCCGCGCACCGGCGTGCGGTAGTCGGCATAGCCGGAAACCGGCCGCTGGAAGAACAGCTGGTCCGCCGACAGCTCGCCGTGGAAGATGTGGCCCTGCGGCAGGCCGACGATGCGCTCGATGTCCGGCGGGATCAGGAGCTGCGCCTCGATGACGTCGTCGCGGAAGCCGGGCGCGAACTCCTCGATGGTGTCGAACACCGTGTCGCGGAACTTGTCCTTCTCCGTCGCCCAGTCGCCCCCCTTCAGCGTGTAGGGCGCGTGGCCGCCGAACAGGTTGACGACGTGCTTGCCCGCAGGGGCGAGACTGTCGTCGACGATCGTCGGCACCACCGGGGTGATGAACGGGCGCTGCGAATACCAGCCGTGCTTGGCGTCGTCATAGGCGCGCTCGAGATAGCCGATGTCCGGCGCGATGTGCATGTAGGTCGGGTAGGGAAAGCGGCCGATCGCATTGTCGGCCTTTACCCGGTCGAGGATCCTGTACTGCGGCGGCCGCTCGCAGGCGATGTTCATCTTGAAGGCGGTCGAGAACGTCCGGTAGTTGTCGATCTCGCGCTTGACCTCCGCCGGCACGTAGGCGGGATCCAGCAGCTTCTGGTAGACGATCTTGGCATTGGCATTGGAGGCGACGATGCCGGCCGTGTAGACGTCGCCGCCGACCGTCTCGACCGAGGCGACGGCATCCTCGGCCACCTTGATCCTCGCAATCTCGCAGTCGGTGACGATGTCGACGCCGAGCTCCTCCAGGGCTGCGGCGAGCGCCTGGGTGATCGAGCCCATGCCGCCCTTGATGAAGCCCCAGCCGCCGGCGCCCTCGTGCTCGCCCATCACGTGGTGCATGATCACGTAGGCCGAGCCCGGCGTCTTCGGGCCGGCGAAGGTGCCGATCGAGGCATAGTAGGCAAGGACCGCCATCACCCGGTCGTCCTCGAACCACTCCCGCAGGAAGTCGTAGGCGCTCATCGTCATCAGGTCGACGATGCGGTACATCTTGCGGCCGACCTTGCGGTACTTCCACAGGAGCTGCGCCATGTCGCGGAAGCTCTTCCAGTCGCGCTTCGTGGGGTCGACCGGCGTCTCCCACAGGAGCTTGCGCACGATCGCGGCCGATTCCATCAGGTAGCGGTCGAACTCCGGATAGATCGCGGCGTCGGCCTTGGAGAACTTGGCGAAGGAGGCCTGCGTCTTGGCGATGTCGTCGGAGAACAGGATGTAGTCGTCGCCGCCGACCGGCGAGACCATGTCCGAGCAGGGCAGCACCGTCAGCCCATGCCGGCCGAGATCGAAGTCGCGGATGATGCGCGGGTGGAGGAGGCTCATCAGGTAGGAGAAGATCGAGGCGCGGAAGCCCGGCGCGATCTCCTCCGTCACCGCCGCGCCGCCGACCACCGGGCGCCGCTCGAGCACCGCGACCTTCAGCCCGGCCTTGGCGAGATAGCCGGCGCAGACGAGCCCGTTGTGTCCCGCCCCGATGATGACCGCGTCGTAGGACTTCTGCATGCCGCCGCTCCTCGCGCCCGACCGTGAGACGGTGCCTTCATCCTCATGAAATCTTAACGGCGCAGGACCGGCAAGAGGTCTGGAGGGCGAGGCTCGCAATTTACCGGATCTGCCTCTTGAAGAGCGCTGCGCCGATCGGGTGGCGCGGCGCGGGATTCAGGTTGGACGGCGTTTCATGCCGATGAACCCGCCCACATCACGCCTCTGTCCAAACCTCGCCTTCGCTTTGCTATAGGGCGCGCAACGAGGCTCCGAATCGAGAGGAAGAACATGCGCTACTCGCCGCTGGTCGAGGTGTTCCATGGCGAGGGCGCCGAGGCCTGGCGCATCCACGACGAGGCCCGCAAGCGCCAGCAGGCCGGCGAGGACGTGATCCTGCTCTCGGTCGGAGACCCGGATTTCCCGACGCCGGAGCCGATCGTCGAGGCCGCCGTGCGGGCGCTGCGCAGCGGCGACACCCACTACTCCGACATTCCCGGCCGGCCGCACCTGCGCGACGCCATCGCGCGCGAGTTCTCGGCCGCCCAGGGGCGGACGCTCGCCCGCGAGGAGGTCATCGTCGGCGCGGGCGCCCAGAACGTCCTGTTCTCGACCGGCCTCTGCCTGCTCGGCCCCGGCGACGAGGTGATCGTCCTCGAGCCGATGTACGTCACCTACGAGGCGACGCTGCGCGCGAGCGGCGCGACGCTGCGGCGCGTCGCCATGACCGCCGAGAGCGGCTTTCGCCCGGATCCGGCGGCGCTGCGGGCTGCGGTGAACGAGCGCACCCGCGCGATCGTCCTGACGACGCCGAACAACCCGACCGGCGTCGTCCTCGCCGCCGAGGAACTGGAGGCGATCGCCGCCATCGCCCGCGCGCACGACCTGTGGGTGGTGGTCGACGAGGTCTACGCCGCGCTCGCCTTCGAGCGCCCGCACGTCTCGATCGCGTCGCTGCCCGGAATGGCCGAGCGCACGGTGACGATCGGCAGCCTGTCGAAGTCGCACGCCATGACCGGCTGGCGCGTCGGCTGGGCGATCGCGCCGGCCGACTTCACCGATCATGTCGAGCGGCTGGAGCTGTCGATGCTCTACGGCCTGCCGGGCTTCGTGCAGGAGGCCGCGGCGGCCGGGTTCGACGACTATCGCGGCACCACCGAGGCGATGCGCGCGCGCTACCGGGCGCGGCGCGACCTCGTCGTCGACGCGCTGAAGGACACGCCCGGCCTCAGGGTGCTGGCGCCTGAGGCCGGCATGTTCGTGCTGGTCGACGTGCGGGCGACGGGCCTCTCCTCGGAGGACTTCGCCTGGCGGCTGCTCCGCGAGGCCGGCGTCTCCACGCTCGACGCCGGCGCCTTCGGCCCGACGACACGCGGCTTCCTGCGCATGTCCTTCACCCTCGACGAGGCCGACCTCGCCCGCGCCTGCCAGCGCATCGACGGCTTCATGCGCAGGCTCTGACATCCGTCCGGCTGCGGCGGGAGGCGATCGGTCGCCGGCCCACCCCCGTGCAATCCGGCGGACCCGGGCCTATATCGGGGGCTCCAGATTGCAGGAGCCGTTCATGTCCGAAACCTCCGCCCCCGCTGCCGCCGCCGAGGCCCCGATCCCGGTCACCGTCCTCACCGGCTATCTCGGCGCCGGCAAGACGACGCTGCTCAACCGCATCCTCAAGGAGGATCACGGCCGCAAATACGCGGTCATCGTCAACGAGTTCGGCGAGATCGGCATCGACAACGACCTGATCGTCGAGTCGGACGAAGAGATCTACGAGATGAACAACGGCTGCGTCTGCTGCACGGTGCGCGGCGACCTCGTGCGGGTCGTCGAGGGCCTGACGCGCCGCAAGGGCCGCTTCGACGCGATCATCGTGGAGACGACGGGCCTCGCCGACCCCGTGCCGGTGGCGCAGACCTTCTTCATGGACGACGACGTGCGCGCCAAGACCCAGCTCGACGCCGTGGTCGCGCTGGTCGACGCCAAGCACCTGCCGCTGCGCCTCAAGGACAGCCGGGAGGCCGAGGACCAGATCGCCTTCGCCGACGTCGTCCTGATCAACAAGACCGACCTCGTGACGCCCGACGAACTCGCCGCCGTCGAGGCGACGGTGCGCGCCATCAACCCGCATGCCGTCATCCACCGCGCCGAGCGTGCCGGCATCCCGCTGGCGAAGGTGCTGGGGCAGGGCGCCTTCGACCTGAAGCGCGTGCTCGACGAGGACCCGGAGTTCCTGGAGGCCGCGGAGCACGGTCATGACGACCATGTCTGCGGGCCGGACTGCGACCACGAGCACCACCACCATCACGACCACGGGCATGACCACGGCCACGATCACCACCATGATCACGACCATCACGGCCATGACCACCACCACGACCACGGCACGGTCTCGCCGATCCACGACGTCACGGTGACCTCGGTGTCGCTGCGCGGCGGCGAGCTCGACCAGAAGGCGTTCTTCCCCTGGATCCAGCAGCTGACCCAGACGGAAGGCCCGAACATCCTGCGCCTCAAGGGCATCCTCGCCTTCGCCGGCGATCAGGACCGCTACGTGGTGCAGGGCGTCCACATGATCATCGAGGGCGACCACCAGCGCCCGTGGCGCGAGGACGAGAAGCGCGAGAGCCGCCTCGTCTTCATCGGCCGCGAGCTCGATCGCGACGCCCTCGCCAAGGGCTTTGCGGCCTGCGCCGCCAAGGCTCGCGCGAACGCCTGACCGCTGGCGGCCGGCGCGCCCGGCCGCACCCGCCCTTCGATCCGATTCCGGCGGCGCGAGCCGTCCCCCCTGGAGCCCCGCGACCCGCCCGATGCCGACCGTCGTCCCGTACCAGTTCGAAAGCTTCGTCGAGACCGCCGTCTTTCTCGGCAACGAACCGGTCTTCGCGCTCGCCGACGGCAGCGTGCGCTTTCCGGCCGGCGGTGAGCGGGTGGTGGCGGCCCATGACGGCGGGCTGCTCGCCGCCCGCCACGACCCCCATGGCAAGCGGCTCCTGACCAGCGGCGAGGACGGGCGCGTCGTCGCGCTCGGCGCCGACGCCGGCGTCACAGAGATCGCCTCGATCGGCAAATCGAAGTGGATCAACGCGGTCGCCGGCGGCCCGTCCGGCTCGGTTGGCTTCGCCTGCGGGCGCACCGCCTATGTCATGCTCGCCGGCGGCGTGCTGCGCGAGTTTCCCCATGCGCGCAGCGTCGAGGACGTCGCCTTCGCGCCGAAGGGCATCCGCATCGCCACCGCCCGCTACGACGGCGCCTCGCTCTACTTCGCCGCGACCGACACGACGCCGGTCTCGCTCGAATGGAAGGGCGCCCATGTCGGCATCGACTTCTCGCCGGACGGGCGCTTCCTCGTCACCACCATGCAGGAGAACGCCCTGCACGGCTGGCGGCTCGACGACGGCAAGCACATGCGCATGACCGGCTATCCCGCCAAGGTGAAGGGCTGGTCCTGGTCGGCCAAGGGCAAGTTCCTGGCGACGACCGGCGCGCCGGCGGCGATCCTCTGGCCCTTCGCGGCCAAGGACGGGCCGATGGGCAAGGCGCCGCTCGAGCTCGGCACCCGCGGCAACACCATGGTCACTTCGGTCGCCTGCCATCCGGCCGAGGACATGCTGGCGATCGGCTACCAGGACGGGATGATCCTCGCCGTCCGCTTCTCCGACGGGCGCGAGGCGCTGCTGCGCCGCGAGGGGATGAGCCCGGTCCGCACCATGGCCTGGGACAAAGCCGGCGCGCGCCTCGCCTTCGGCTGCGAGAGCGGCGAGGCCGGACTGGTCGACATCCAGGGGTGAGACAGGGCGGGGCGGCGGGATGGCGGCCGGCGCGTCGCCCTGCCGCGACCGTCTCCGGTTGCGACGTCGTCACCCGCACGACCGTCGCCACCCACTACCATTATCACCGGCAAGCCGTCGCCACCGGCGCGACCGTCACCACGCGCGACCGTCATCCCTCGCGGGCTGTCGCCACTCGCGCGACCGTCACCACCCGCACGACTGTCGTAACCCGCGCGACGATGACCACTTGCGCGACCGTCATCCTCGGCCTCCGTGCCGAGGATCCAGTCCTTCCACTCCTGCACCTCCTGGATCCTCGGATCGGTGCCCGAGGATGACGACGCGGAGCGGCACTCGCTGGTCCCGACATGGAGCGTACGGCTCAACCGCCGTACGGAGGCCCGAGACGCCGCACGCGGACGCAGCCGGGCCGCTCTCAACCCTTCCAGCGACGAGCGCCGCGCGGCGCTTCCGGGCCGAGAAGAAGCCGCCGCGTGGCGGAACGCCGGAGGCGGACCTCCGCGTGTTCTACAATAGGGTCCGCCTCCGGCGTCTCGCACGGTGTTTCAGGACTCCACGACGCCTCCCGAGGGCGCCTTCACAGGCTATCCGGGTCTGGCCTCGTTGTGGGCCGGCCGGCTTGCCGAAGGAGCGTTCCGAGTCGCACCCCTGCCGGACCATAGCGCGGCCGCGGCCACCGCCCGCCGCCGACCGATCCCGCGATCAATCGCGTCCGTCAAGAGCCGGCGGTGAGGGAAGGATACGGGAGGTGGAGGGGGCGGGGATACGATTGGGCCGCTATGCGCCCGTTCTTGTCGTTCGCTCGGTTATCCGCCATGCCCGGAAGCTGACGTTCCATCGTTGGAGCCGAGCGGCTTGGTCGCGTGGCTTGCGGGCGATCCGATTTCTTGAGGCAACAGGCCCAGAGCGGAAGCAGCATACCCCCTAGAAATTGGCAGGGTCGCTCTTGTTGCGCGGGCAGAGGGAACTTCAAAAACTATGGCGATATCCGGTTGAATCGTTAAAGGCTAACGCGAGGACCGGGAGGGGAATTTGCCTGATCACATTATCAAGGTTGCGATCCATCATTTGGAGCGCAATCCCGAAAACTTTTACGAAGTTCACCAGGGCAATGGACAGCTCGCAGTCAGCGCGACGGCCAAGCGCCTTATTGACGAACTGCATAAGCTCTATGCCCGCCGCCCATCCAAGGCCTACGGCAAGTTCTCCGAAAATACGGTTGACTAACCGACGTCGGTCCGGCTGACCGAGTACCTCAACCAGACCGCGTCATTCGAAGACACAACGATCGCGCTGATGAACACCTTGGCGAAAGAAGCTCAGGGGCGCGCCGCCTCCGAAGGCGGGCACGTGTTCTTCGCGCATTTTCAGCGTGATGACAGGCAATATATCCTGGTCGCCATCGTCAATGATAAGATCAGCGCTGCGTTGACCGATGCAGCCGATCTCCAGGACGTCAAGCACCTTGATGTCGACGGCTACCGCTTCGCCGGTCGGGTGAGCCTTGAGGGTTGGGCAAAGAACGAGGAGCGGTACGTTAGCTTCTTAAAGGGCAAAGGCAACGTTTCGGAATACTTTATGGCCTTTCTGGGCTGCGACACAACCGCTGCCAGCCGTGTCGACACCTCCAACATGGTCAAGGCCATCAAGCATTTCGCCGACAGTCGACCCTTCGAACCGGCAGAACGTGCCGAGTTCATGACCCGCGCGAACGATATATGCGCCAGAGACTCGAAGGCCGATAAGCCGGTCAACTTTTCGACCCTGGCGAACGAGTTGTATCCGGATGACCCGGAAGCTCTCATTGAGGTCCTGGCCGATCCTGATCGCGGCCTGAGCGACGGGTTCGTCGCCGATCGTAGGGCTTTGCGTGGCCTGGTGTCCTTTAAGCGCAAGACCGCGAACTGGTCGGTCGAGTTCGAACGCGAGGCGCTAAATTCTGACAAGGTCAGGTATGACCCGGAGACGAACAGCATCATCCTTTTCGATGTGCCCGACGACCTCCGTGACGACTTGCTGGCGGAGAGAGCCGATGGCGAATAGCGCCATCACCTGGGAAGACCTTCTAAAGATATACCAGAATTCCGTCTGGGTGGATGACCATATTGCGAAGCTGAGCATCGTCAGTGGCGGCATCGCAAGGACGCTCAAGCTCTTGGAGACGTCCGACCGGGCCTACCACGAGGCCGACATCGCCTTGCAGGACGATAAGGCTGAGCTCGCGGTAGGTTCCGTCGTCGGTGTGCGTATCGGTTCACCCCACCGCAGCCTAGGCCTATTGGTGAAGGATTGGGACGCGTTGCTCGCCCCTCGTTCTCCAGAATACGAGAGCCCTCGGCCTTCTTCATCCGCTCCGACAAAACCCACAATGCCACCCAGCCTCCCACTGCGACGCTTCTCCGATATCGGTCGACCATGAAGCTAGTAAAGCTGCTCTCGGAGTCCGCGCTGTTCGCCGATCAGCAGCAAGCCACGCTCGTGTATTTTGCCGACGCTCGCATCGAAGTGCAGGTAAAGTTCACCGCAAAGGACCTGCGCTTCATCGATTCTGATCAGGTTGATCTGCTCGAGAAGGCTCTCGAAGGTGAAGTCCATGTGGAACAGCGCCTCGGTATCCTGGCTGACGCAGTGGTGGAGCTTGTCTCCGGTCAGAGCGCTGCCAGCCGCTTTCAGTATCTCATGCAGAACGTTGACGAACTGGTCCGCCGGGTCCACGACGGGTACCGCTTGTTCGCGTCGAGCTTCTCTTATTCGAAAATCCGCAGCGAGCTGGAGAAAACCCAATCCGAATACGTGGCCAGAATACACAAGACGTTCAGCGATATCCAAGGTCAGCTTCTGGGTCTGCCCGTTGCATCCGTCGTTGTCGCTACGCAACTGAAAGCGCCAGCTGCCTGCGGCCCGGAGCTCTTAGCCAACGTGGCCGTAGTCTGCGGCGCTTGTCTCTTCGCAACCTTGCTGATCGCATCCTGCATTAATCAGTGGATGACGCTAGACGCGATATCAAGAGAGCTTGAAGGCCAGAGAACAAGGCTCAACGCCGAGTTCAGTGAGATCAAAGGCCTCTTTACCGGCAGCTTCGATGCACTCGATAGCCGGATCCGGTGGCACAGGTGGGTGATGGCTGTGATCGTCGGCCTATCCTTAATCGGCGCCGGGTTTACTGTAAAGGCCTATGTCGTGCTCACGAACGTCGACGCATGGTCGTGCCTGTCCAGGCACGGGGCCACGTAATAGCGCGTGCCCGCCGCCATCAACTCGAACAGTTGCTGCTCAGGCTGACCGTTCAATCAGCTAGTCCATTTGGGCACTGGTGGTCGCACCTAAGCAGGCGGTTCCGAGTGTGCCAAGCGAGTTGTCCAGCAACTCCCCGATCTCCTTCTTTCCAGCCTTCTCCTCGATCGTGTCGCGGATCTCGTCGATCGTCGCTTGCGCGAACCGGCTACCGCCTTTTCCGACCTTCACCTCGAACCAGGACGCCGGCAGCAGCCCCTTTCCGACAGCGGCGTTTATGCCGCCCTCCGGGATTGTCGCGCAGCATGAGGTGAGCGCAAAGTTGTTGGCTTGGATATCGTTGATGTTGATCGCGGCCAGCTTGCAGAGGCCGGGGAGCGACAAGATCTCGTCGCGATAGCCGATAATTTTGATCGCCAATGCCGTGAGTGCCGCAGCTGTCTCGGCGCGGTCGATGGCCTCTTTGGTATCAACCAGACGATCCCCGATCGTACCGGCCAAGGCTGTTCCCGTCATCAGGACGAAGGCAAGGGGGGCGGCAAGCTTTCGCATGATGCCTATAATGTGTGATCCCGGCGATACGTATACCCTAGCGTAAGCACGTTCAGGGGCTCCCATAATCATAGCGGCGGTCCGTAAGAGTGAATCTGACAACTGGCCGTGTATCGCGGCCAGCCGTCGCCGCTGCTACGGCCAAGAGGGACAAACCGGCTCTATGACAGTTGACCGGAACGCTGATGAACCACACTCCTACCCGCAACCAAGCTGATTACGCCAGAGTGACCGAGTTGGGTATGGGCCGAATGGCAGCTTTTCACCAGTCGCTTCCCTGGAGCTGCCAGTCCGGTTTCGGCTCCCGCCCGTCCCCTCACTCCTTCTTCGCCACCTTCCGCCCGCATGCCTCCACCACCCCCTTTGCGCCCTCCAGCGCGCCGGGCGTCAGCGCCAGCGCCAGGAAGCGATGCGGCTCGAACGGGCCGGGCATGGCGAGGGCGCCGGTCGCCGCGGCGGTGAAGCCGAAGCGGGCGTAGTAGTCGGGATCGCCGACGAGGAGAATCGCCGCATGGCCGCGGGCGCGCGCCTCGTCGATCGCCCGGCGCATCAGCGCCGAGCCGATGCCGGCGCCCTTCAGCGCCGGGTCGACCGCGAGCGGGCCGAGGAGCAGCGCCGGCACGGGCGCGCCTTTGCTGCGGCCGGCGGAGATCTCCCACAGGCGCACGGTGCCGACGAGCGCGCCGGCCGCGTCGTGCGCCGACAGCGCCAGGCCCTCGGCCGGCAGGCGGCCGCGCCGGATCGCCTCGGAGGACTTGCGCGTGCGCCCGGGCCCCATGGCGGCGTCGAGCAGCGCCTCGCGCGCGGCGGTGTCGGCCGGCGTCTCGGCGACGATGGTGACGGCCGGCAGGAGGGCCGGCAGGGCGGCCGGCGCAGAGGGCAGGAGCGGGAGAGAAACGGCAGCCATCGGGAGACCCTCGACGCGACGAGAACGGCCGCGCGCCGGAGATCGGCGCGACGAAGGGAGCCGGCGCGCGGGAGGCGGCGCCGGTGGCGGGGCTAGGGAGACGCGGCGGCGGAGCCAGAGGCTCCGCCGGAGTGTGTCAGATGACGTAAGCCTTCAGCGGCTCGAAGCCGTTGAACGCGACCGCCGAATAGGTGGTCGTGTAGGCGCCGGTGCCCTCGATCAGCACCTCGTCGCCGATCGTCAGCGAGATCGGCAGCGGGTAGGGCTTCTTCTCGTAGAGCACATCGGCCGAATCGCAGGTCGGGCCGGCGAGGACGCAGGGCTCCTTGGCGTCGTCGTCGCGGGCGGTGACGATCGGGTAGCGGATCGCCTCGTCCATCGTCTCAGCAAGACCGCCGAACTTGCCGATGTCGAGATAGACCCAGCGGTTCTCGTCGGTGTCCGACTTTCTCGAGACCAGCACCACCTCGGCCTTGATCACGCCGGCGTCGCCCACCATGCCGCGGCCGGGCTCGATGATCGTCTCCGGGATGCGGTTGCCGAAGTGGCGGCGCAGCGCGTCGAAGATCGAGCGGCCATAGGCCTGCGCCGACGGCACGTCCTTGAGGTAGCGGGTCGGGAAGCCGCCGCCCATGTTGACGAGCGTCAGGACGATGCCGCGCTCGGCGAGCGTCCTGAAGACGTGCGCGGCGTCGGCGAGGGCCGAATCCCAGGCCTCGGTGTTGGTCTGCTGCGAGCCGACGTGGAAGGAGACGCCGGTCGGCTTGAGGCCGAGCTCGCGGGCATGCTGCAGGACGTCGATCGCCATCGCGGGGACGCAGCCGAACTTGCGCGACAGCGGCCACTCGGCGCCCTCGCCATTGGTCAGGACGCGGCAGAAGACGCGGGCGCCGGGGGCGGCGCGGGCGACCTTCTCGACCTCTTCCACGCAGTCGACGGCGAACAGCGTGATGCCGTGCGCATGGGCGGCCGCGACGTCGCGCTCCTTCTTGATGGTGTTGCCGTAGGAGATGCGGTCCGGGGTCGCGCCGGCGTCGAGCGCCATCTCGATCTCGGCGACCGAGGCGCAGTCGAAGTTCGAGCCGAGCGAGGCGAGGAGGCGCAGGATCTCCGGCGCCGGGTTCGCCTTTACCGCGTAGAAGATCGCCGAATCCGGCAGCGCCTTGCGGAAGGCGGAGAAGTTCTGCTCGACCACGTCGAGGTCGACCACGAGGCACGGGCCGTTCGGACGTCGGGTGGCGATGAAGTCGAGGATGCGCTGCGTTGCCATGGGTGCTCTCCACAAGCCGAAGGTGATGGTGAGCGTGTGCGGCCACGCTCCCCGCGGCAGCCGGTGGAAACGCTGCCTTGCGAAGCTTGTCCGTTAACGCGACCCGACGCCGGACGGAGACCGTCCTGCATCGTTGATCTGCCTTGGCTTGGAGGGCTTGAACCCGCCGCACTGCCGGCAAGGATGGTGTGCCTCTTCAGTATTCCCGGCGTTGGAGACCGGGAGAGACCAGAAAGGCCCGCACCGTCGTTGCTTAGGCGTCCTCGACTTCGCGAGCTGCGAGGCCGACTGGAGGATTAGACTCCAGGTACCGTCCCGGTGTTCCCGCATGTGGGAGCCGGGGGACGCCCATGGGCACGTGCGACTTTGGGCAAGGACGCATCTAATCGAGGCAGCCGTCACAAACAATAGGCAATTTGCGCCGCGGCCTGATTTTGCCGATAGATGGCAGCGGCGGCCGGCGGGGCCGCAAGCTCGAGGCAAGGAACGGGGGCGGGCATGGACACGCTGACGCGCATGCGCGCCTTCATCGCGGTGGTCGAGAGCGAGGGATTCTCGGCCGCGGCGCGCAAGACCGGCCGCTCCAAGGCGCTCCTGTCGAAATACGTGCGCGAGCTCGAGGACGAGATCGGCGCGCTTTTGATCAACCGCACGACCCGCCAGGTGGCGCTGACGGCGGCCGGCGAGGTCTATTTCGCCCGCGCCTCGGCGGTGCTCGCCGACCTCGAATCGCTGAACGAGGCTGCGCGCGAGGCGACCGGCGAGGCCAAGGGGCGCATCCGCGTCTCGGCGGCCCGCACCTTCGGCGACGCCGAGCTCGGCCTGTCGCTGATCGAGTTCGCCGCCGCTCATCCCGACATCGCCCTCGACGTGCATCTCGACGACAGCTTCGTCGACCTCGTCGAGCAGGGCTTCGACGTCGCGATCCGCATGACCCGGCTGACCGACTCCACCATGATCGCCCGGCGCCTGGCGCCGCTGGAGATGGCGGTCTGCGCCAGCCCGGCGGTGATCGAGCGGGTCGGGCGGCCGGCCCATCCGGGCGAGCTGACGCACCTGCCGGTGGTGGTCGACACCAATGCGCGGCTGCTCTCGACCTGGCACTTCCGCGACCCCGCGACCGGCGACACCCTGCCGGTGACCGTCTCCGGCCGCTTCACCGCCAACAGCCCGGTGACGGTGCGCGCCGCCGCGATCGCCGGCCTCGGCTATGCGCTGAGCCCGGAATTCGTGGTGCGGGCCGACATCGAGGCCGGCCGGCTGGTGCGGGTGCTGGAGGACTTCATGCCGCGCGACGCCGGCATCTACGCCGTCTTCCCGCACCGCCGGCACCTGCCGGCCCGGGTGCGCGTCTTCGTCGACTACCTCGCCGCCTGGTTCAAGCGCTGCGACGGCGAGAAGCAGGCGGCGAAGGCGGCGGCTGAGTAGCCGCGGCGCCTCGCGCGGCGCCGGCGTGTGCCGGCATCCGGCTCAGGCCGGCGAAAGCAGCGGCTCGACCGCCTGCAGCACCGCGGCGCGGGCCTCTGCGCCCAGCGGCAGGATCGGGCGGGGCGGCTCGGCCGTGCCGAGGCCGAGCCGCTCGAGGAGGACATACATCACCCGCAGGCTGCCGAAGGCCCGGAAGCACGCCCAGAGCGGGCCGAGTTCGCCGTCCAGCCGCCGCGCCTCTGCCGCGTCCCCGGCCTCGGCGGCGCGCAACAGGCGCAGCGTGACGTCGGGCAGGAGGCCGGCGAGCACGCTGTGGAAGCCGTCGGCGCCGGCCAGCATCGCCTCGGCGAGGCCCCAGTCGGCGCTGTAGCCGATGGCAAGCTCCGTGCGTTGGCGGAGGCGCGCGATCTCGCCGGCAAAATCGCCGCCCGCCGGCAGCGGCATCTTCACCGCCTTGATGCTCGGCAGGCGCGCCAGCCGCTCCAAAAGGTCAAGGCTGAAGGTGAAGTGGGTGGTGCTAGGATTGTTGTAGATGCAGAGCGGCAGGCCGGACGCCTGCGTCACCGCGCGAAAATGCTCGAAGACCTCGTCCTCGGTCAGCGGCGTGTAGGAGACCGGCGCGAGCAGCAGCGCATCCGCGCCGGCGGCCTCGGCATCGCGGGCGAGCGCTTGCGCCTCGTCCGTGCGCAGCGCGCCGACGCCGACGACGAGGGGCACGCGCCGCCCCGTGCACGCCACCGCCGCCTCGATCGCGCGGCGCCGCTCGTCTCGCGCCAGATAGGCATAGGTGCCGGTCGAGCCGAGGAGGCCGATGGCGTCGACCCCCGCCGCACAGAGCCGCTCGACGAGGACGGCGAGCGTCTGCGTGTCGACCCGGCCGGAAGCATCGGCCGGCGTGATCGGAAAGGCCGAGAGCCCGTGGAAGAGGGGGCGTTCGGTCGGGCTCATCGGGCGAAACTCCGGGCTGTGGGGGTATGGGGTGGCGATGGCCGGCACGAGGATCATCGGCGCGGGGACGGGCGCCGCGGGTGACAGCGGGGCCAACAGGACGAAGACTCGTTGGAGCCGATCGGCGCCGGCGCACTCAAGCGATGCTAGCAACGATGATGCCGAGGGAGAAGCGAACGGCACGCTGATGGGAGGTGGCGTGGACGCAGAACGATACTGCGGTTCGGACTTCAACGGAGCGGCAGGCCCGACGGCGCTATTGCGAATCAAGGGGATCATTCGCAATATCTACCCTGCAGGGACAATATCTGTGACGAATCTTCTCTGATCTAATCTGCCATGCCGATGCAGAAGCTATCTAGCAGAGCCGTATTTCATGCACCTTCATTCTTATCGTCTGAAAAATTATCGTCGCCTCCGCGACGCGCACATCGAATTGGCATCGGACATCTCGATCTTCGTCGGCTCCAACAACAGCGGCAAGACGTCGGCTACTCAAGCAATCATGATGTTCCTTTCGGGCTCAAAGGACCGGTTCACGCTATTCGACTTCAGTTCGCACACGTGGAAGCAGCTCAATGCGCTTGAGGCGGCCGACCATGCTGACGACGCCACTGCCGAAATACCATCCATCGCCCTGGATTTATGGTTCGAGGTGAACGCTGCGGATCTGTATCTTGTGATGCCGATACTGCCGAGCACCGCATGGGAAGGCAGCATGGTCGGGATGCGCGTGGAGCTGGCCGCCCGCTCGCCATCGGAACTGCTGAAGCGGTTCAGGGAGCGCAAGGCCGTGGTAACCGAGAAGGCTGCCGCGCTGCCGGACGGGGCTGGCGACTACAAGCCCTGGCCCAAGTCGCTCGCAGACTATCTTGAGAAGGAGCTCCACAACGAGTTCGAGCTCCGCTACAGCGTGTTGGATCGCGCCCGGTTCAATACCGCCTTGGTGGAGGATGTTGGGTATAGCCCCGCTCCCCTAGCGGGTGAGGTGAGCGGGGCTGCTGTCCTCAGGTCGCTCGTCAGGGTCGATTGCCTGAACGCCCAGCGCCACCTCGCCGACCCCGCCTCGAGAACCGATGGCGGTTCGGGGCGGTCTGAGGACCTGTCTCGCCGGCTGAGCCGGTTCTACGAACGCAACCTTATCCAAAGGGAGGAGGACCACACGGCCCTCAGAGCACTGTTTAATTCCGAGGCGGGGCTCAACGACCACCTCAAGGATGTCTTCAAGGATACGCTCGACCGCATCGCTAACCTCGGCTACCCAGGCCTCAACAATCCGCGGCTTGAAATTAAGTCAGCGCTTAATCCTGCATCGGTGATGAGCCAAGACGCCAAGATCCATTATGTGCTCGGCGATGGCGAGGACGCCACGCGGTTGCCCGACAGCTACAATGGCTTGGGTTTTAAGAACCTGATCTACATGGTGGTCGAGATCCTGGACATTCACGAGAAGTGGAAGGCCGAGGAGGAGAAGCGCGCGCCGCTACACCTGATCTTCATCGAGGAGCCCGAGGCGCACCTGCATGCCCAATTGCAGCAGGTCTTCATCCGGAACGTGCTCAGCCTCGTGAAGGAGAACGAGGAGGGAGCCTTTGCCAGCCAGCTCGTTGTCACGACCCATTCTCCGCATATCCTCTACGAAAGAGGCTTCGCTCCGATCCGATATTTCCGGAGGCATGCCGATAGCGATCAGACCACGCATGTCCTCAATCTCTCAGCATTCCAAGCCGGCGACTCGCCCAAGGACCGGCTTTTTCTGCAACGCTATCTGAAGCTCACTCATTGCGATCTGTTCTTCGCAGACGCCGCCATCCTTGTGGAAGGCAACGTGGAGCGGCTCCTGATGCCTATCATGATCGAGCGAGAGGCGCCGACGCTTAGGTCCGCGTCGCTGTGCATCCTCGAAGTCAGCGGCGCCTTCGGCCATCGGTTCAAGGAGCTGATTGAATTCCTTGGCATTACCACGCTGATCGTGACGGACATCGACAGCGTCACCGCCAAGCCCACGCCCGACCCGGTCGACAAGGACTCGGAGGAGGACGAGGAGGTCGAGTTTGAGGTTCCCGACGACGAGGAGGGAAAGCCGGCCAAGAAGCGATACGGGAAGGCCTGCCTGCCCTCAGTCGACAACGCAGAGACTTCGAACCAGACATTGATCAAGTGGTTGCCCAAGAAACGGCTCATCAACGATCTGCTGAAGGCGGACGCAGCCGAGAAGACTGCCGATATCACCGGGTCCGAACCCGCGAAGGTCCTGGTGGCGTACCAGGTTGCCACCCACGTCGCCTGGGGCGGCGCGACGCTTTCGGTGTGCGGCCGCACACTCGAAGAGGCATTCGGCCTCGAAAACGCTGAATGGTGCCAACACGTCGAGCGCAAGAACGTGGGCCTGAAGCTCAAGAAGGTCCCCTCTGACGTGGCGGCACTAGCCGAAGGCCTGCACAAGCGGGTCGGCGGCAAGCACTTCGACAAGACGAAGTTTGCTTTGGAGGTTATGGCCTCGGGCGCGGAGGCTTGGACGACCCCCAAATACATTAGGGATGGCCTTAGCTGGTTGGCAAAGCAGGTCAGTCTCGAAGTGGTGCAGGAAGCTCAGGCCGTCGTCGGTGCGGTAGAAGCCGTCCAGGCCGAAGCGAAATGAGCGGCGGACGGATCGACAAGCCGGACACCGTGGCGGACAAACGCCTCAAAGCCTGCCTCACTGATAAAGAGAAGCGCAGCTTTGTCATGGTGGCGGGAGCCGGCTCGGGCAAGACCACGTCGCTGGTCAAGGCCTTGGCCACCGCCATTCAGAACCGTGGTCAGGAGCTACAGCGCAGCCGCAGGCGGATAGCCTGCATCACCTATACTGAGTTAGCGGCCACCGAGATTTTGGCGGACGTAGCCAACAATCCGCTGCTGCATGTCTCGACCATCCATAGTTTTCTGTGGTCAATCACGCGGTCCTTCCAGACGGACATCAAGGCCTGGGTTATCCATCGGATCAATGAGCGCATCGCGGAACTAGCTGCGACGGCCGCTAATTTCGGACCACGTGTCAAGGAGCGCACGCGCGTCAAGAATCGCAGTGACATCGACCGATATTCGGCCTCGATTCCTCTGGTCGAGAAGGTTGTGGCATTCAACTACGGGACGGGCAGCGACTACCCTCGTGGCGTGCTCGGCCACGACGACATCATCCGCATGGCCACATATTTTATGTTGGATCGCCCGCTGTTCCGAACCTTGGTCGCCCAGCAGTTCCCGATTGTCTTCGTTGACGAGAGCCAGGACACCCAGCCGATCGTCGTCGAGGCTCTCAAGGCGGTGGCGGAGCAGGCCGGGACCGATTTCTGCCTCGGCTTCTTCGGCGACCCCATGCAACGCATATACGCCACCGGCATCGGCGACATCCCGCCCGAGGAAGGCTGGGAGGAAATCACCAAGGAGGAGAATTTCCGGTGTCCAACAAGAGTGCTCTTCGTGGCCAACGCCATCCGGCGCGACGGCGACCACCTCGTGCAGACCGGGGGCCGCGTAGCGGTGGACCCGGCCGGTGGCACCCCGCTGCCTGTCGAGGGCTCGGCGCGCATCTTTGTGCTGCCAGCCGACGGCAGGCGCGACGATAGGCTTGCCTCTGTCCGGCGCCGGGTATCGGAGGAGGTGGCCGATCCCCGCTGGACTGACGGTCCCGATGCCGACTTCAAGCTGTTGGTGATCGTGCATCGGATGGCGGCGAACCGTTTGGGGTTTGGCGAGCTCTATGCGGCCATGAACGATAAGGCGCCGAACGCGTTTAGCGAGGGCTTCCTTGAGGCGAGTTCATGGCCGCTCAAGCCTTTCGTCAATTTTGTCCTACCCGTCGTCGAGGCCATGGAGAACGGCAACGAATTCGAAGCGATGTCGCTTCTGCGCCGGTCGTGCCCAAGACTCCAGCGCGAGTCGCTGGCCAAGTCGAAGGTCGTTGACCTCCTCGCATCGCTGCGCAATGCGGTCGCCGACCTAGTGGCCATGATGTCGGACGACGAGGCGACCGTTCGCGACGTCCTCGTCCATCTGGCGCAGAACGACCTGATGTCGCTCGATCCGCGCATCTCCGCGTTCATCGGCAAAGCGC
The DNA here is from genome assembly GCF_024519155.1 of Mangrovibrevibacter kandeliae. Taxonomy (GTDB): domain Bacteria; phylum Pseudomonadota; class Alphaproteobacteria; order Rhizobiales; family Rhizobiaceae; genus Mangrovibrevibacter; species Mangrovibrevibacter kandeliae. The sequence goes on from NZ_JANIFJ010000006.1 coordinate 139,677, forward strand.
CTCCCAAGGCGGAGGAACTTGCAGAGAGCGCGGAGCAGGACGAGGAAAGCGAGGATGAAGAAGTGGCCTCGCTGGAGATAGCTGCCATGGACCGGTACCTAGCGTGCCCGGCGCGCCAGTTCCGCGGATACAGGACATACATTAGGCAATCGTCGCCCTTCTCGACGCAACAGGGCATCAAAGGCGCCGAGTTCGAGCGCGTTCTCGTTGTGCTCGACGACGACGAAGGGACCCATGCACAATTCTCCTATGATAGGTATTTTGGAGTTAAACCCCTTTCCAAGCGCGATCTTGAGAACATTGCAGAGGGCAGGCAGACCGTCATCGATAGGACGAGGCGCCTCTTCTATGTCTGCTGCACGAGGGCCCTCAAAGACCTGATAGTTGTCTATTTTACTAGCGATCCGGCCAAGGCGGAGGAGCGGGTCCGTGCGGCGAACATCTTTCCCGACGAGGATATCCTGTCGGAGACCGCGCTCGGATGATCTTGGCTAGCGTCCTATGTCGGTGCCTTCGACGCTGTGCTGCTAAAACATTAGTCCGTTGAGCGTTATTTGAGTCGGTTCGGGTAGCGCGACTAGGTCGACGGCACCCTCCGCCCCCACGCACCCAACTTCAGCCATGCTCGTGATGTCCAAGCGGGCGAGGGGTGCTTCGGAGGGGTGATGCGGCGGCAGATTCGGCGGATGGCGCTCGCGGGGATCGGGCTCGGCAGCCTCGGCGCGGCCGCGCCGGCGCTCGCCCATCCGCACGTGTTCGCCGAGGCGCACATGGAGGTCGTCGGCGCGCCGGACGGCACGCTCGCGTCGGTGCGCAACGTCTGGCGGATGGACGAGATGTTCTCCTCGAGCGTCCTTGTCGACTACGACAAGAACGCCAACGGCACGCTGGACGACGACGAGCTGGAGGCGGTCGGCGAGACGGTGCGTGAGTCGATCGCCGAGTGGGACTTCTACACCTTCGTCACCGACGCGGGCCGGCCGGTGGCGCTGAAGCCGCCCGAGGCGATCCACGCGCTCTATCAGGACGGCCAGCTCCTGATGTTCTTCGAGATGCAGCCGGCGAGCCCGCTCGCGCTGAAGGGCCGCAGGCTCACCTTCGCCAATTTCGACGAGACCTTCTTCGTCGCCTTCGACGTTCCGGACGGCGAGGGCGGCTTCCAGCTGGTCGACATGCCCGCGAGCTGCACGAAGAGCGTGGTGGTGCCGGACGAGGACGAGGCGGCCAAGGAATGGATGAACTCGATCGCGTCGCTCGGCCCCGACCAGAGCGTGCCGGACGACGGCATCAACTATTCGCAGATCCTGGCGACGCGGATGGAGGTCGCATGCGGCTGATTCCTCGCCGAGCGGCCGGTGCGCTGGCGCTGGTCCTGCCGCTCGTGCTCCTCGCCGGCCCGGCGCTGGCCAGATCCTCGCTCGGCATCGGCAGCGCCGAGGCCGCGCCGCCGCCGCCCGCCGGCGGGCTGATGAAAGCCTGGTTCGCCTGGTTGGTGCAGCACCAGGCGGCGTTCCTGACGAGCCTCAACCATGCGCTGGTGGCGATGCGGACCGAGCCCGGCGGCCTCGCGTTCCTCGTCGGCATCTCCTTCGTCTACGGCATCTTCCACGCCGCCGGGCCGGGCCACGGCAAGGCGGTGATCTCCTCCTACGTCTTCGCCAACCGGGTGCAGCTCCGACGCGGCATCGCGCTCGCCTTCGTCTCCTCGCTGGTGCAGGCGGCGACCGCGCTTTCGATCGTCGGCGTCGGCTGGTGCCTGCTGCGCGGCACCCGCATCCGCATGACCGACGCCTCGGACATCGTGGAGACGGCGTCCTTCGCGCTCGTCGCCGCGTTCGGCGCGTGGCTGCTGGTGCGCAAGCTCGCCCGGCTGTGGCGCCGGCAGAGGGCGCCCGCGCTGGCGCTCGACTTTTCCGCACCGCGGCTCGCGGGCGCCGGGGCCGGGACCGGCGCCCGCGCGCCGTCCGGCGGCCTCGCCTATGCCGGCATGCCGCGCGCCTCCGGGGGCTATGCGGCCGAGGTCTGCAGCGACGATGCCGAGGACTGCGACTGCGGGCGCAGCCACATGCCGGACCCGAGCCGGCTGGGGACGCGGCTGACCCTCGGCTCGACCGTCTCGGTGGTGCTCGCCATGGGCCTGCGGCCCTGCACCGGCGCCATCGGCGTCCTCACCTTTTCGCTCGTCAACGGGCTGATGCTCGCCGGCGTCCTCTCGGTGCTGGCGATGGCGCTCGGCACGGCGATCACCGTGTCGGCGATCGCGGCGACGGCGGTGGTCTTCAAGGGCGCGATGCTCGGCGCGGGTGGGGCCGGCCGGCGGCGCGTCTGGATCGTCGACGCGCTGGAGATCGGCGGCGCGCTGGTGCTGCTCCTCCTCGGCCTGTCGCTGCTCGCCGCCTCCACCGTGGCGGGCGGCTGACGACGGCGGATTCGGGCTCCGACCTCGCCGCGACCCGGGACCGCGCCATCTCCTCCCGCATGATCGAACCGAGCTTTTCCCTGCGCACGCCGCAGGGCGACGAGCGGCCGCGGCGGGTCTGCGACCATTGCGGCTTCGTCGCCTACGACAACCCGAAGATCGTCGTCGGCGCGGTGGTGCGCCACGCCAGCCGCATCCTCCTCTGCCGGCGCGCGATCGCGCCGCGCCGCGGCTTCTGGACCATCCCGGCTGGATACCTGGAGCTGGAGGAGACGCCGGAGGCGGGCGCCCGGCGCGAGGCGCGCGAGGAGGCGAACGCCGCGATCCGCCTGGAGCGGCTCCTCGCCGTCTATTCGGTGCCGCGGATCAGCCAGGTGCAGCTGATCTACCGCGCGGTGCTGGAGCACCCGGCGGTGTCGCCGGGCATCGAGAGCCTCGAGGTGCGCCTGTTCGAGCCGGGCGAGATCCCGTGGGACGAGCTCGCCTTCCCGTCGGTCCACTGGGCCTTGCGGCACGAGGCTGAGGCCGAGGCGGGTGCGCCGCCGGTGCCCTTCGGCAATCCGGACGGCCAGTCGGGGGACCGGATGCCGGACGGACGTGCGCTCGAGCGCGAGGAGATGTGACCATGCTGCCGGAGGGGATTCTCGCGCAGTTCGACAAGCAGGCGCGGGCCTGCGACGCGCTGGGTTCGCCGTTCACGGCGCGGCTCTGCCGCCTCCTGCCGGAGTGCCTCGACGAGGGCACCGCGACCGGTCGCGCCGTTGTTGGCTGGCGCGAAGGCGAAGCCGCGGCCCTGCCGCTGCGGCTCTGCGGCGCGCTGCATCGCCTGGTGCTGGCGCGCGAGGACGACGCGCTGGCCTCGGTCTATCCGCCGAACCCGGTGGACGACGGGGTGCTTGGCGCGGCGCTGGCGCGGGCGCTCGCCCAGCACGACGCGGCGCTTCTCGCGGCGCTCGATTCGCCGCCGCAGACCAACGAGGTGGCGCGCGCCTCGGCGCTGCTGCCGGGGCTCCTGACCGTCGCTCGCGAGACGCAACTTCCCCTGACGCTCGTCGAGATCGGATCGAGCGCCGGCCTCAACCTGTCGCTCGACGGCTTCCACTACACCTTCGGCGATGCGCAGTGGGGCGATCCGGCAGCCGGCGTACGGCTGGCGCCGGAGCTGCGTGGCCCAGTGCCCGATCTCACCGGCGACCTCGTCGTCGCCGGGCGCCGTGGCTGCGACATCCGGCCGATCGAGCTTTCCGACCCTGCCCAGCGCCTGCGGCTCAGGAGCTTCGTGTGGGCCGACCAGACCGCGCGGCTGGAGCGCCTCGACGCGGCGATCGCGCTGGCGGTGAAGCGCGGGATCGCGGTCGAGCGGCAGGACGCCGCGAACTTCGTCGCCGGGCAGCTCGAGACGCGGCCGGCGGAGACGGTCTTCTGCCTGATGCACTCGATCATGTGGCAGTACATGCCGCAGGCGACGCAGGCGCGGATCGCCGGGCTGATGGAGCAGGCCGGCGCGGCAGCGACTTCGGACTCACCCGTCGCCTGGTTGCGGCTGGAACCCGACGCGGCGGGCGATGCCGCCGTGATCACGCTCGACCTCTGGCCCGGCGGCACGACGCGCGTCCTCGGCCGCGCCGACTTCCACGGCCGGTGGCTGGACTGGCGTAGCTGACTTCGGCTTTACTCCGGCGGTGTCGCGGTCATCGAGGCGATGACGTCCTGCATCGGCAGGATCAGCTTCGTCGGACTGATCTTCGTCGGCTGGAAGCCGAGCTTGCGGTAGAATGCGGCGGCATCCTCGTCGATCGCATCAACGATGAGCGCACGAAAGGCGACGGCCTGCGCAGCTGAGGCGGCGGTCTTCAACGCATGGGCGAGAAGCGCCTTTCCGACCCCGCGACCCTGCATGCTCGAGTCGACCGCAAGCCTCGCCAACAGGGCGATCGGGATTTCGCCCGGTGCTCCGTACGGCGAGAGCGGCCGAGGGACGTCCTTGCGCAGGATCATGCCGGCGCAAACGGCATAGTAGCCCCTAACCGCCATCGCATCGCCGCAGACGACGAATGTCCGGGTGTAGTTGGAGGTCTGGTTGCGGAGGGCCATATCGGCCAGCCACGAATCGAGGCTCGGCTTTCCGGATGAGAAGCTGGAGAAATCGTGGCTGGCAGTCAGAGGCTCGGGTGCATTGAGCCCTAACGCTCGGAAGTCGCCCATTGGCTTCCGTTCCGAAGCAGTTCGGCAAGCTCAGGATGCACCTGTGCTGGCTGGGAAATCGTCTCGGAGAGGGAATCGAACAGTTCCGCATCGAGATGCAGGAAGCGCTGATCCATGAGGGCCTTTTGGGCGCTGAATGTCGCGGCCTCGATGACGAACGCTGACAGGCTCTTCCCACAGGTCTCCGCTGCACGCTTGATGAGTTCGAGATCATCTGGTGCGATGCGTGCTGTAAAGTTGTCCTTTTTCTTAGCAAGCGCCATGGTGTGGCCCTCCGCAAGGCGAATGTGACACGAGATCGCTTCTGGAATTCGACTGCTGCCTAGCATGGAATCGCTGTACTGACAATGTATGTACGCCGTACCTTAGTGTGATCACCGGATCCACTTGGTTCGGCGGTCGAGCACGGCTGATACTCACATGCGAGAAGCTGGCGGAAATAAGTGATCACCCCGCCGTCTCCTCCTCCAGCGAATGACGCTTGAGAAGCGGCAGCTGGCAGAGGGTGAAGAGGATGGTGATCGGCATCGTGCCCCAGACCTTGAAGTCCACCCATGTGTCGTAGGCGACGTTGCGCCAGACGACCTCGTTGAGGATCGCCAGGAAGACGAAGAACAGACCCCAGCGCAGCGTCAGGATGCGCCAGCCCTCGTCGTCCAGCTTGAAGGCCTCGTCGAAGACATAGCCGAGCAGCGAGCGCCCGAAGAGCAGGCCGCCGAGCAGGATCGCCGCGAAGAGGCCGTTCACGATGGTCGGCTTCATCTGGAAGAAGGTCTCGTCCTGCAGATAGAAGGTCAGGAAGCCGAAGCCGAGCACGAAGACGCCGGAGACGAGCGGCATCACCGACAGGCGCCGGGTGAGCGCCCAGGATACGGCGAGCGCCGCGACCACGGCGACCATGAAGACCGCGATCGGAACGAAGCGCGGGTCGCCGAGGACCGCGAGGGCCGGCACTGCCTTCAGGATGGCGTCCTGCCTGGCGTTGGCAAAGAAGAACAGCACCAGCGGCCCGAGCTCCAGCGCGAGCTTGAGAAGCGGATTGATCGGCTTTCGCGGCGGCGCGTTGGGAGCGTCTTCGAGGATGTGGTGGGGCATGACGGTTCCTTTAGGCCCCCGCCGCTAGCGGCGAAAGCCGGTCTTTTCGGGGCCGCGCACGGCAGGTCCTCAAGCGGCCGTTCCGGCGATCGCGCGCGCAAAGTCGCGGGCCTTGAACGGCTCGAGGTCGTCGATCCCCTCGCCGACGCCGATGAAGTAGACCGGCAGGCGATGCCTGGCGGCGATGGCGACGAGGATGCCGCCGCGCGCCGTGCCGTCGAGCTTGGTCATCACCAGGCCGTTGACCCCGGCAACGTTGCGGAAAATCTCGACCTGGCTGAGCGCATTCTGGCCGGTGGTGGCGTCCAGCGTCTGCAGCACGGTGTGCGGCGCGTCGGGCTCGCGCTTCTGCAGGACGCGGTTGATCTTTTCGAGCTCGGCCATCAGCTCGGCCTTGTTCTGCAACCGGCCGGCGGTGTCGATGATCAGGACGTCGGAGCCGTTCGCGAGCGCGGCATCATAGGCCTCGAAGGCAAGGCCCGCGGCATCGGCACCGATCTGCCTGGCGATCACCGGCGCGCCGGTGCGCTCGCCCCAGATCTTCAGCTGCTCGACGGCCGCGGCGCGGAAGGTGTCGCCGGCGCAGAGCGTCACCTTCAGGCCGCCGCGCGTCAGCTTGGCGGCGAGCTTGCCGATGGTGGTCGTCTTGCCGGTGCCGTTGACGCCGACGACGAGGATGACGTGCGGCTTCTTCTCGAGGTCGAGCTCGAGCGGCAGGGCAACCGGCTTCAGCGTCGCCTCCACCTCGTCGGCGAGGATGGCGCGCACCGCTTCGCCGGTGATCTCCTTGCCGAACCGACCGTCGGAGAGGCGGTCGGTGATGCGCATCGCCGTCTCGACCCCGAGATCGGCCTGGATCAGGACGTCTTCGAAATCCTGCAGCGTGTCTTCGTCGAGCCGGCGCTTGGTGAACAGCGCGGTGATCGAGCCGGTCAGCTGATCGGAGGAGCGGGCGAGGCCCTGGCGCAGGCGCTCGTACCAGGAGACGCGCGGGGCGGCGGGCGGTGCCTCCGCCGGCACGGCGCTCTGGCGCTTGCGCCAGCCGGCGGCGATCTCCTCGTCGGTCGCGGGTGCAGCGGGAGCCGGCGCATCGAGCCAGGAGAAGTCGCCGGCGGCCCCGGTCTCAGCCCTCTCGGCAGGACCCTCGTCGTCCGGCGTGTTCAGCCAGGCGAATTCGTCATGGTCGTTGGCGGCGCGTTCCACGTCTTCGGCCGCGTCCTGCGGGGGCGCCGGCGGCAGATCGGCAGGCTCCAGCGGGTCGAGCGGCGCGCGCGCCGCAGGCTCCAACGCACCCGGAACGACCTCGTCCGACGCCGCGGCGTCCGGCTCGTGCGTTACCGGCTCCGGCTCGACCCCAAGCGGCAGGTCGTCGCCCGGAGGCGCGCGCCGGACGATCTCGTCGTCCTCCGCCGGCAGCGGCGCATCGAGCCAGTCGAAGGACGCGTCCTCCTCTTCGGTATCCGCTTCGGTGCCGTCAGCCTCTACTGCGGAGTTTTTTTTTCAGCCGTGCCCGGCGCCTCCTCGGCTGGGCTATCATTCGAAGCATGAGGCGCTTTGGCGGCCGCCTCTTTCAGCGGCGTGATCCCGCCCCCGTCCTCCGGCTGCGCCCCGGCCTCGGTGTCGGTCCCGGCATCGGCCAGCGCCGGCTGGTGCAGGTCCGGATCGGGCGCGCCGGGCGTTCTGACCATCTCCTCGTCACTCGGGCGCGGCGCCTCGCCATGCTCGGGCACGCGCTCGTCCTCGGGGGCGTTCGCGAAGGAGAAGATCCGGCGGAAGAAGCCCTTCTTTTCGGCCATGTCGGTTCCTTGACTGGGGGCACTCAGGCCGCGAGTGCAGCGTCGGACTGGCGCGCCCGCAGCCGCTCGCCCGTCTCGCCTGTGATGATAGCGTCGAGGATCGCGCCGGGGAGGCCGCCGTCGATCTCGGTGAGTGTGAAGTCTTCCGTCCGCCCGAGCCCCTCGCGTTCCACCAGAACCCGCTGCCGGGTGCCGACGAGGCGGGCGAGGTGAGCGCGGAAGGCCGTGTCGCCAGCGGCGCGCAGGCGGGCGGCGCGCGCCTTGACGAGCGCCTTCGGCAGCTGCGGCATGCGGGCGGCCGGCGTGCCCTCGCGCGGCGAGAAGGGGAAGACGTGGAGATGCGTCAGCCCGCAGTCCTCGACGAGCTTCAGCGAGTTCTCGAACATCGCCTCGGTCTCGGTCGGGAAGCCGGCGATGATGTCGGCGCCGTAGACGATGTCGGGGCGCCGGCTCCGCATCTCGGCGCAAAAGCGGATGGCGTCGTCGCGCGAGTGGCGCCGCTTCATGCGCTTCAGGATCATGTCGTCGCCGGCCTGCAGCGAGAGATGCAGATGCGGCATCAACCGCATGTCGCCGCCGATCGCCTCAACCAGCGCGTCGTCGGCCTCGACGGAATCGATCGAGGAAAGGCGCAGGCGCTTCAGCTCGGGGACCCGGGCGAGGATCGCCTGGACCAGCGTGCCGAGCCGCGCCTTGCCGGGCAGGTCCGCGCCGTAGCTCGTCATGTCGACGCCGGAGAGAACGACCTCGTTGTAGCCGTGGCCGACGAGCCGCTTCACCTGATCGACCGCCGCCCCCATCGGCACCGAGCGCGAATTGCCGCGCCCGAAAGGGATGATGCAGAAGGTGCAGCGGTGGTCGCAGCCGTTCTGCACCTGGACGATGGCGCGCGCGCGGCCCTCGATCGCGTCGACCATGTGGCCGGCGGTCTCGCGCACGCTCATGATGTCGTTGACGCGCACCTTCTCCTCGGCGCCGAGGCCGAAGTCGGGAATGGCGCGGTAGCTGTCGGCGGACAGCTTCTCCTCGTTGCCGATCACCGCATCGACCTCGTCCATCGCGGCGAAGCGCCCCGCATCGGTCTGCGCGGCGCAGCCGGTCACGACGATGCGCGCCTGCGGGTTGTCGCGGCGGGCGCGGCGAATCGCCTGGCTCGCCTGGCGCACCGCCTCGGCGGTGACGGCGCAGGTGTTGACGAGGATCGCCCCGCCGTCGCGGTGGCCGAGCCCGGCGGCCTCGGCCTCGCGCTTCATCACCTCCGCCTCATAGGTGTTCAGCCGGCAGCCGAAGGAGATCACCTCCACCGCCATCAGGCGGCCTCGTCGGCGTCGCGGGCGAAGGCGCCGGTGACGGGGTCGAGCGTGCCGGACCACTCCCACTCGGCCGGACCGGTCATCAGGACGTGGTCGTCCTCGCGCCAGTCGATCGAAAGGTCGCCGCCCGGTACGGTGACCGTGACGGTCCGCCCGGTGCGCCGGGTGCGCGCGGCCGAGACCGCGGCGGCACAGGCGGCCGAGCCGCAGGCCTTGGTGAGGCCGACGCCGCGCTCCCATGTGCGCAGGACGAGGTGCGCGCGCGAGACGACGCGCGCGATCGAGATGTTGGCTCGCTCGGGAAAGATCGGGTGGTTTTCCAGAACCGGGCCGAAGCGGTCAAGCGCATAGGACCAGACGTCCTCGTCGACCCAGAAGATCGCGTGCGGGTTGCCCATCGAGGCGACCGAAGGCGAGTGCAGGACCGGCGCGTCGATCGGACCGATCTGCAGCTCGATCGCACGGGTGTCGCGAAACTCCTCGGCGAGCGGGATCTCCTGCCAGCCGAAGCGCGGCTTGCCCATGTCGACGGTGATCTGCCCGTCCTCGCGTGCCTCGGCGGTGACAATGCCGGCGATGGTCTCGAACGTGTAACGGGTCTGGCCGGTCTCGACGGCGAGCGCCGCTACGACGCACCGCGTGCCGTTGCCGCAGGCGCCGGCCTCCGAGCCGTCCGTGTTGAGGATGCGCACGAAGGCGTCGGTCCCCGGCGTGCGCGGCGCATGGATGGCCATGATCTGGTCGAAGCGGGTCGACGCATCGGCCGCCAGTGCGCGCGCTGCATCCGGCGTGACACGTGCGTCGCTGGCGCGCAGATCGGCGACGAGGATCTCGTTGCCGAGGCCGTTCATGCGCGCAAAGGGAATCGGGTCAGTCATCGACGCGGGCCGTTCGAGCAAAGTCCGCGTCTATATGGCAAGTTTACCCGGCCAATGCTACCGAGTCGGCGTCGAGATGCAGCGACGGGAGCCGGGTCAGCCGCCGCTGCCGCCCGCTTCCACGGTGAAGGCCGGCGCCCGCTCGATCCAGGCGCTGCCTGCGTCGCGCACGCCGATCCGGAAGCTCTTCCCGGCGGTGCCCTCCGGGATCTTCACCGCCGATTGCAGCGTCCCCTCCGGCGTGGTGCGGGCCTTGTCCAACACTTCGGAGGCCGTGCCGGCCACGCCCCCGTCGATCACCACGTCGGTGTCGGCGGGCAGGCCCGTCGCCGACACCGTCACGGTGCTGCCGGCGGGGCCGGTGTCCGGAGCGATGGTGACGGAGGCCTGCGTGGTGCCGTCGCCGACCCCGACCGAGCGGCCGAGACTGCGGATGTTCTGGTCGAGCTTCGGATTGCGGTGGAGGAAATCCTGCACCGAACTCCCGACCGAGGCGCCGACGTCGCGCGCCGCACCCGCCAGCTCTCCGCCCGCGTCGCTCGCCATGGACTTCAGCTGATCGAGCGGCCCGACGAGGCTGACCGTCTGTCCGACGCGCAGATCCTGGGAGCCGTCGACGCCCGGATTGGCGCGCAGGATCAGCCCTTCCGTGACCGCGCACCGCTGCGCGAGACTGCTGAGCGTGTCGCCGCTCTCGACGGTGGTCTGCGGGCCGCACGGACCGGACTCCTGCGCGCTCGCGGCGGGAGCGAGGAGAAGGAACGGCGTGAGGAGGAGAAGGCGACGCGGCATGAGGAACTCCGGCATGTCGGGCAGTTTTGCTACGGCAACCGCCGACGGGCCGCGCGAGTTCCGCCCTGTCCGCCCGAGCGGTGACGGGTCAGCCCGTGTGCCGGTGCAGGGCGTCCGCGCCCCGTCCGTCCGCCGCATGCATCCGCATCGACATCGCGGCCAGCGAAACCTCGGCGACCCGAGCCGGAAAATCGGGGGCCGGCAGGGGCTTCGAGAAGTAGAACCCCTGGAAGAGGCGGCAGCCCAGCGCGTTCAGCTGCGCGATCTCCTCGGCCTTCTCCGTGCCTTCGGCGAGAAGCTCGAGTTTGAGACCCTGGGCCAGCGCCACCAGCGCGCCGCAGATGGCCTGGCGGTCGCGCGCGGTGTGCACGTCGCGCACGAACTCGCGGTCGATCTTCAATTTGTCGAAGGGCAGCTTGTGCAGGTTGCTCAAGGAGGCGTAGCCGGTGCCGAAGTCGTCGATGGCGATGCTGACCCCGATGTCGCGCAGCCGGCCGAACATCGCGCGGGTAAAGTCGTGATCGGCCATTGCGGCTGTCTCGGTCAGTTCGATCTCCAGCTGGTCAGGCCGGATGCCGGCCTCGTCGATCGACTGGCGCACGAAGTCGAGGAGGCCGGGGTCGAGGAACTGGCGGGCCGACAGGTTCACCGCGATCTTCAGGTCGCTGCCGCCATGCGCGTTCCAGTCTCTCAGCTGGAGGCAGGCCTTGCGCATCACCCAGAGGCCGATCGGATTGATCAGGCCGCAGGTTTCCGCCGCCGGAATGAAGGCGCCGGGCGCCAGGAGACCGCGCTCCGGGTGCTGCCAGCGGATCAACGCCTCGCCGCCGACGACCCGGCCCTGCGCCAGGTCCACCACCGGCTGGTAGTGGAGGACGAAGTGGTCCTGCGAAAGGGCGCGGCGCAGCTCCTGTTCGAGCTCGATCCGCTCGACGGCCGTCCGGCGGGCCGCCGGCGAGTGAAAGCTGACGGTGTCGCGCCCCGTCGGCTGCACGGCGGCGGCGACGGCGAAGTCCACTATATTGTTGGCGTCCACGGCATCGAGCGGGTGTGCGGTCACGCCGGCGCGCAGCAGCGGATCGACGGCCAGCATCGGCAGGCCGATGACGCCGCCGGTGTCGGCGAGGAGCGCCTGCATGCGCTCGCCCACCCCGGCGATCTCCCGGGCGTTGTCGATGCCATCGCGCGAGATCACGCCGAAATTGCCGGCGTCGACCCGATACAGCGCCAGCTCGGACGGGAGCCGGCGGCGCAGCCGCTGGGCGAGCAGGCGCACGGCGGTCTCGGCGGCTTCGAGGTCGAGCGCGTGCACGATGCTCTCATAGGCGCCGAAGCGGACGATGCACACGGCGAAGCTGCGGCCGTCGGCGACCCGGCTTTCGATGTCGGCCACCAGCCGCCGGCGGTTCGGCAGACCCGTCGCGGGATCGACGTTCTCGAGCTGGTCGACGGCGTCGTGCAGATGCCGGATCGTCGCGGTGGCATCCGCCATGAGGGTGCCGACCTCGTCGGTGTAATGCACCGGCAGGGGCATCAGCGCGCGGCTCGACCGATAGGCCCGCAGCGCACGGGAGGTGAGAACCACGGGCTTGAGGAGCTGATGCAGGACGAACAGCGTGACGGCGGTACCGACGAGGGTCGCCAGCAGCGTGACGCCGAGGATCGACATCAGGCGCTGCCACGTCCAGCTGTCGCTGATCGTCGTGTAGAAGACGAGGGCGATGAGCGGGACATGCGTCCCGAGGAACGCCATGAGCATGATCTTGGTGCGGTAGCTCAGGTGATCGAAGCGCGCCATCCAGTCATAGAACCATAGTGTCCGCATCGTTCAGCTCCGTCGGTCGAAGCGGAGTTAAGCGGGGCGAACGTTTCCGCTTCGTGAGTTTTCGTCGGCGCAGCGTGCGATTCGGGCGCGCTGCATTAGTCCCGGTTACCACCGGGTTAATGCGGCGGGTCGATTGTGCGTCAGGCATCCTCCCAGTCGGTGCCGATCGCGTCGCGCTCCAGCCGGTCGCCCTTCGCCTCGATTCCGTCGGCCTCGCGCCGGTCGCCGGCGTCCGATTCCGGCTGGTCCAGCGCCGCCGGCTCGGGCGTCAGCGCCAGGCGGAACAGCATCGGGAAGTGGTCCGAGCCGCAGGCCGGCAGGCGGTGCATGTCGATCAGCTTGAAGCGCGGATCGTGGAACAGATGGTCGAGCGGCCAGCGCATCGGCGGGTAGCGTGCGTCGAAGGTGTTGTAGAAGCCGCGCCCCACGCGCGGATCGAGGAGACCCGACACGCGCTGGAACAGGCGCGTGGTGTGCGACCAGGCGACGTCGTTGAGGTCCCCGGTGACGACCACCGGCAGGCTCTCGGACGCCGCCCGATCGGCGACGAGAAGAAGCTCCGCGTCGCGCCCGACCGTGTCCATCGCGGGCACCGGGGGTTCGGGGTGCACCACGAGCAGCCGGAAGCGCTGCCCGTCGCGCAGCCGCAGGATGCCGGAGAAGGACGGCACGTCGTCGGTGACGAGATAGTCGATCCGCGCCTCTTCGATCGGCAGGCGCGAGAAGACGAGGAGGCCGTAGGCGTTGTCGAGCGGCTCGCGGACGCCGTGCGGCAGCGTCTCGGCGAGGGGCTCGAGCGCCTCGGCCCATCCGGCGTCGGTCTCCATGAAGATGGCGACGTCCGGGTCCCTGTCGCGCGCCACCGCAAGAGCCTCGTCGTAGCGCCGGTTCGACATCTTCACGTTGAAGGAAAAGACCGAAAGGGTGTTGTCGCCGGCCGGGTCGCCGTCCCAGCGGACCGACTGGCGCTTCCAGAGCGGCGTGAACTTGGCGATCAGCACCGCCTGCACCAGCACGACAAGGACCTGGACGAGCACCAGCCCCTGCCGCCAATGGTTGTCGATGACGAGAAAGAAGGTGGCGGGCACCAGCAGGGCGGCGAGCACCAGGATCTGCAGGCGGGGAAAGGCGAGGGTGCGCACGATGCCGTGCGGGATCCGCACGAAGGAGAGGCCGGTCGCCAGCGCCAGCACGAGCGTGGGCAGGCCGAGAAGCAGGATCGTGAGCATGGCGGCCTCCGGCGGCGGTGTGAAGCTGCGACCGGTCGGCCGCGCGGGTTGGACTGTCGCGACGGAGCATAGGGCAGGCGTGCCGAAGGTCAGGGGCGGCGCGGCCTCGGACCGGGCCGCCCGTTCGTCCGACGCGGCTCGCATCCACCCTCTGCCGCGCGGCGGGAGCGACGGCGCGCGGGGTCTCGCGGCCCCTCGACGTGCCCCGGCGCAACGGTTGATCCATATCGCGCGTCGCAGGGCAGGTGCGGCCCTGTCGGTCCGCGGATGCGGGCGATGGCGGGCGCCGGAGGTTTTTTCGTCGCGCCGGCCGCTCCCCGCCTCCCGCCCGCGGGCGACTTCCTCTAAGGACGGCCCGTGTTCGCGTCACTCACGAGACGCACGGCCGCGGGCGAGACCGGGACCGTGCCGGGATCCTTCTTCAGCGAGGCCGCCGCCGGGTTGCGGCGTCGCTTCCGTTCGAGCGAACTCTGGTTCACCGGGCTGGCGGTCGTGGTCGGGGTCCTCGCCGGCGCGGCGACGGTGGCGCTGGAGGAGACGGCGCAGCTTGCCCAGACCCTCCTGTTCCAGCTCGCCGAGGGCGCCCGCGTCACGATGCAGCCGCAGCTGTCGCTGGAACAGCTCGCGGTGCTGCCCTTCGGCGGCCTCCTGCTCCTGATCTTCTCGCGCCTGGTGCGCGCCCGCCGGCGCTCGCTGGTCGACGCCGTCGAAGCCAACGCCCTGCATGGCGGGCGGATGTCCTTCACCGACAGCCTGATCGTCGCCGGCCAGACGCTGATCTCCAACGGCTGCGGCGCCTCGGTCGGGCTGGAGGCCGCCTATGCGCAGATGGGCAGCGTCTTCGCCTCGCTCGGCGGCACCCAACTCGGGCTCAGGCGCGGCGACGTGCGCACCCTCGTCGGCGCCGGCGCCGGCGCCAGCATCGCCGCCGCCTTCGGCGCGCCGCTCGCCGGCTCCTTCTACGCCTTCGAGATCGTCATCGGCGCCTACATGCCCTCGGCGATCGCCCCGGTCGCCGCCGCCGCGCTCGCCGGCACCGCCACCGCCCACATGCTGGGCTCGACGCCCTACCTCATCCCGGTGGTCGCCGCCGGCGGCACGCCCTCCACCGACTATCCGGTCTACGCGCTGCTCGGCCTCTTGCTCGCCTTCCTCGCCATCGGCCTGATGCGCTCGATCGCGACGCTCGAGGCCTTCACGCGGCGGCTGCCGCTTTCGGCCTGGACGCGCCCGATCCTCGGCGGCCTCCTGATGATGCCGATCGCCGCGATCTCGCCGCAGGCACTCTCGTCGGGACACTCCGCCCTGCCGGTCGACATCGTGCTCGGCGGCACGCTGCAGTCGCTGGCGCTGATCTTCGTCGCCAAGTGCTTCGGCTCGATCGTCTCGCTGGGCTTCGGCTTCCGCGGCGGGCTGTTCTTCGCGAGCCTGTTCATCGGCACGCTGGCCGGCCACCTCTTCGCCGGCGTGCTGGAGCTCGTCGCCGGCTACGCGGTGGTCGAGCCGGCCGAGGCGGCGCTCGTCGGCATGGCGGCGCTCGCCGTCGCGGTGATCGGCGGGCCGATCACCATGGCGATGCTGGTGATGGAGGCGACGCAGCGGCTCGGCCTCGCCGGCGCGGTGATCACCGCCTCGCTCGTCGCCGGCACGATGGTGCGCACGCTGTTCGGCTACTCCTTCTCGACCTGGCGCCTGCACCTGCGCGGCGAGACGATCCGCAGCGCCCGCGACGTCGGCTGGGTGCGCCTGCTCACCGCCGGCCGGATGATGCGCAAGCAGACCGGCAACACGCCCGCCGCGCTCACCGTCGCCGAGTTCCGCCGCCGCTATCCGCTGGGCTCGACCCAGCGCGTCGTCGTCACCGACGCGATGGAGCGCTATGCCGGCATCGTGCTCACCGCCACCGCCTATGCCGAGGGCACCGACCCGGCGAGCGAGGTGGCGGACCTCGCGATCCTCCAGGGCATCGTGCTGACGCCGGAGATGAACATCGTCGAGGTGATGAAGCGCTTCGACGAGGCGGAAGCGGACGAGCTCGCCGTGGTCGCCGCCGACAAGACGGTGCTCGGCCTCCTGTCGGAGAGCTTCGTGCGCAAGCGCTATGCCGAGGAGATCGAAAAGGCGCAGCGCGAGCTCTTCGGCGAGGGCGAGCGGAGCTAGGCCGGTTCGGGCCGCATGTCTCGACGGCCATGCCTCGCCGGCCGCAGTCCCCCTCATCCGCCTGCCGGCACCTTCTCCCCGAGGGGGAGAAGAACGCGGCGTCGGCGTCGCGCTGCCTCGATCTGAAAGCACGGGCGCCGTTCCTCCCCCGCCTGCGGGAGAGGGTGGATGCGAGCGCCAGCGAGCAGCCGGGTGAGGGCTCGTCTGCGCCACGCCGATGCCGATGCCTTTTTCGCCGCGTGACCCCCTCATCCGCCTGCCGGCATCGTCTCCCCGATGGGGAGAAGAACGCGGCGTCGGCGTCGCGCCGCCTCGATCTGAAAGCACGGGCGCCGTTCCTCTCCCGCTCGCGGGAGAGGGTGGATGCGAGCGCCAGCGAGCAGCCGGGTGAGGGCTCGACTGCGCCCTCCCCGGCAGGCCCTTACGTCCGCACCGCCGGCAGCTCCACCACCAGCCCCGGCCGGGCCGCGACGAACCGCGCCGGGTCGAACCCGTGCGTTTCCAGCGCCAGAGCGAGCCGGTGCAGCGGGTCGTCGATCGCCTCGTCCGTCAGCTGAAAGTAGCCCCAGTGGACGCCGACCGTCAGCGCCGCCTCGAGAAGCAACGCTCCGCGCACCGCCTCGTCCGGCTCCTGGTGCTGCGGCTTCATGATCGCCCGCGGCTCGTAGGCGCCGATCGGCAGGACGGCGAGCGCCGCCGGCCCGAAGGCCTCCCGCGCCGCCCGGTAGTCGCGCCCGCCGTTGAAACCGGTGTCGCCGGCATGGAAGACGAAGCCCGCCGGCGTCTGGAGCGCGAAGGACGCCCACAGCGTCCGGCAGCGGTCGAAGGCGCCGCGCGCGCTCCAGTGATGCGCCGGCCAGAGCGTTACCGCCAGCCCGTCGCCGAGCGCCACCGTCTCATGCCAGTCGAAGGCCTCGGCCCGCGCCTCGCGCCGCCAGCCCCTGAGGATCGCCTCGACGCCGAGGGGCACGACGAAGCGCGGGCGGTGGACGTCGTGGAGCCGCGTCAGCGTCGCCCGGTCCATGTGGTCGTAATGCGAGTGGCTGATGAGGACGACGTCGATCGGCGGCAGGTGCTCGAAGGCGACGCCGGGCTCCGCGTGCCGCTTCGGGCCGAAGCGCTGCGACGGGCTGCAGCGCTCGGAATACTGCGGGTCGACGAGGAGGTTCAGCCCGGCGGTCTGGATCAGGTTGCCGGAATGGCCGATATGGGTGAGCCGCAGCCCGTCCGTCACCCGCTCGGGCGGCCGGTCCTGCGGGTAGGGGCTCTCGAACCGCTCCGGCCAGGGCGCAGGATCGGCATTGCGCCGCCAGTCCCAGATCGCCTTGAGGCCCGCCGGCGGCAGGCCGGCCGGATTGAAGAAGCGCCGGCCGTCGAAGTGGTCGGAGACGGGGTGGGGGGAGGTGAGGCGGGGAAGGGGCAAGGGGAAAGGATGCTGTTCCGGTGAGAGACAAGCTCAGTAGAGGCGCGTGTTTTAAATCACTACCCTATTTGCGAGCACTCATCACTCCTCACTGGATCGGTGTCGGAGGGAATAAGGACGCCGTCTCCACGGGGCCTCACGGATAAACCACCAATCGCGAAACGCCTTCACAACCCAACCGGAGGTCGATATCAGTTGGCAGACGGCATGGAAGTTGAAGGCGCAGGCATGGCAACGGTGGCGATTCGTACTGCTTTAGAGAGAATACTGAGCGGATCTATTCGGATTCCCGCTTTCCAGCGCGGATTTGTATGGACGACCGACAATATATCCTTCCTGATGGACAGCATATATAGAAACTATCCGATTGGCAGCATTCTACTTTGGAGAACAAAAGATGCATTGGAGAAGGAGAGAGACCTTGGACCTTTCTCTCTCCCGGTTCCAGAGAAGGATTATCCGGTAGATTACGTACTAGATGGACAGCAGAGGCTTACATCAATATTTAGTGTATTTCAGACAACTCTGTCTGGCAAGAGTTCTACTGAGGCGTTTGATATATACTTTGATCTCCAGGCTCCAGAAGGCGCGCTGGAGGATCAATTTGTCTCCATTTTTGAGCCGGGATCGGACCCAAGCAGGTATTTTCCACTTAGAGCTATCTTTGACACAGCAACATTTTTTGAGATTGCTAGCGGATTGTCGTCGGACAACAAGAATAAGGTTGTCGAGTTACAAAGGAGATTTCAAGAATTCCAGCTCAATCTTGACGTGATCGAGTTTGAGAACAAAGACGAAATTGCGATCATATTTGAAAGGGTCAACAGAGCCGGAATTCGCCTCGACGCGTTTCAGTTGTTGTCGGCGTGGACTTGGAGCAGTGAATTTGACTTGAACGAGTCGATATCTGAGTTGGCTCAGGATCTCGAGCCATTTGGTTTTCATGAACTCTCCGCAGATCCGAACCTAATGATGAAGTGCTTTGCGGCGGTCATCAAAGGGGACGCGCAGCTCAAGGACGTCGTAAGCCTTCACGGCCCCACTGTCCGGGAGCGCTTCGAGGAGATAAAGCGCGGCATTTTGGGCGCGATCGACTTTCTTAAGAAGCAGTTACTTGTCGAGAGTTTGTCGCTAATGCCGTATCCCGCAATGCTAGTTCCCCTGTCGGCATTTTTTGCGACCCCAGCGGTGAGTGGCATACATCCAAGTGACAAGCAAAGGGAAGCAATCATACGGTGGTATTGGCGCTCTTGCCTTTCACGCCGATATTCCTCGGGTGTAGGTCGTGCTCATGCTGCGGACATCGCATTGATGAACTCTTTAAAGTCTGGTAGTCAAATAGATATCCTAAAGTCGGTGCGGCCCATCGATCCGAGCTTCTTCATTGAAAATCGATTCGCTATTGGCAACGTCAACTCGAAGATACTTATTAATCTATTGTCTCAGAAGCGGCCTGCCAGCCTCCTTTCAGGAGCAAAAATCGATCTAGCTGTAGTTTTACAAAAAGGCAATAAAAACGAATTTCATCATATATTTCCCCGTGCTCATCTCAAGAAGTCGGGCCTTGAGAATGACAAGATAAACGCCATAGCGAATATCTGTTTCCTCTCGAAGAGTGATAACAATAGGATCAAGGATAAAGATCCTTCTGTCTATGTATCGATGATAACCGCTGATAAGAAAGAAGAAATATTAGACACAAATCTCATACCGGTCGGATTCGAATCGCTTACGTACGATGAATTTTTGGACAAGCGTTCTGAGATTATTGCTGGTTTTGCAAACGCACTAGCAGAACTTTCGTAGAACTGTGGGGAGGGTGGCGCGCGAGGATAGCAGGCGTGGGGACAGCTTTGCACGGAGCGACGCCTATGGAAATGTGCGCCTATAGACGCGCACTGCCCAAGGCGCTGGCGTCGCTTCTATCTGATGTTCATCCCACTGTTGTCCCACCCTTGACATTCCGCCCCCGCTCGTGCTTCTCGCTGCCCATCCGCGACAAGCCGTCCGCGAGCCACCGACCGGATCCCTCGACCGTCATCCGACGCGAGCCGCCCGGAGGTCCACATCCCCCAGCGAGGATCGCCCGGGGATGCGATCATGCTTTGTGCCAGTCGTTCTGGCCGGCATGAGGTTTGCGGGTGGCGGCCTCGCGCCCCACCTTTCGGGCTCACCCCCGGACGGACGGCCCCACCGTCCGGGCTCATCCCCGGACGGACGGAAGGACGCTGAATGTTCGATTCCCTGCAGGACCGCCTCGGGTCCATCCTGAACGGCCTCACCGGCCGCGGCGCGCTCTCCGACAAGGATGTGAGCGCGGCGCTGCGCGAGGTGCGTCGGGCGCTGCTCGAGGCCGACGTCGCGCTGGAGGTGGTGCGCGGCTTCACCGACCGGGTGCGCGAGAAGGCCGTCGGCGCCGAGATCCTGAAGTCGATCAAGCCCGGCCAGATGGTCGTCAAGATCGTCCATGACGAACTGATCGAGACGCTCGGGCGGGACCCGGTCTCGATCGACCTCAACGCGCCGGCCCCGGTCGTCGTGATGATGGTCGGCCTGCAGGGCTCGGGCAAGACGACGACCTCCGGCAAGATCGCCAAGCGCCTTACCGAGCGGCAGCGCAAGAAGGTGCTGATGGCCTCGCTCGACACGCGCCGCCCGGCCGCGCAGGAGCAGCTGAAGGTGCTCGGCGAGCAGACCGGCGTCGCGACGCTGCCGATCATCGCCGGGCAGGGGCCGGTCGAGATCGCCGCCCGCGCCGAGCAGGCCGCGCGCCTCGGCGGCTACGACGTCGTCATCCTCGACACCGCCGGCCGCACCCACATCGACGAGCCCTTGATGGCCGAGATGGCCGAGATCAAGGCGAAGACCCGGCCGCACGAGATCCTGCTCGTCGCCGACTCGCTCACCGGCCAGGACGCGGTGAACCTCGCGCGGTCCTTCGACGAGCGCGTCGGCATCACCGGCATCGTCCTCACCCGCGTCGACGGCGACGGGCGCGGCGGCGCGGCGCTCTCGATGCGCGCCGTCACCGGCAAGCCGATCAAGCTGATCGGCGTCGGCGAGAAGATGGACGCGCTGGAGGACTTCCACCCCGCGCGCATCGCCGACCGCATCCTCGGCATGGGCGACATCGTCTCGCTGGTGGAGCGGGCGGCCGAGACCATCGACGCGGAGAAGGCCGCGGCGATGGCCAGGAAGATGCAGTCGGGGTCCTTCGACCTCGACGATCTGGCCGACCAGCTGCGCCAGATGCAGAAGATGGGCGGCCTCGGCGGGCTGATGGGGATGCTGCCCGGCATCGGCAAGATGAAGGACCAGATCGCCGCCGCCGGCCTCGACGACAGGCTCCTGAAGCGCCAGCTCGCGATCATCTCCTCGATGACGGCGGCCGAGCGCAAGAACCCGGACATCCTGAAGAACAGCCGCAAGAAGCGCATCGCGGCGGGCTCGGGCACCGGCGCGGCCGACATCAACAAGCTCCTCAAGATGCACCGCCAGATGGCCGACATGATGAAGGCCATGGGCGGCAAGGGCAAAGGCGCCGGCATGATGGGCAAGCTGATGGGCGGGCTCGGCGGCAAGATGGGCCTGCCCGGGGGGATGGGCGGCGGCATGCCGGATCTCTCCAAGATGGATCCGAAGCAGCTGGAGGAGATGGCGCGCGCGGCGCAGGCCGGCGGGCTGCCGGGCGGCATGCCGCAGCTGCCGAAGGGATTGCCGGGAGGGCTCGGCGGCATGCCGGGCCTGCCGGGCGGACGGTTTCCGGGCCTGCCCGGAGTGCCGGGAAAGAAGAAGTGAGGCGCCGCGGCGCCTTTGTCGAAGCAACCGTGAACAGAACCAAGAAGGACGTCTAGACCATGCCCCTGCGACTGCGCCTGGCCCGTGCCGGCTCGAAGAAGCGCCCCTACTACCACATCGTCGTCGCCGACGCCCGCTCGCCGCGCGACGGCCGCTTCATCGAGCAGGTCGGCGCCTGGAACCCGATGCTGCCGAAGGACGCCCAGCGCGTCACGCTGAAGGACGAGCGCATCAAGTACTGGCTCGGCGAGGGTGCCCTGCCGACCGACCGCGTGCTGCGCTTCCTCGACCAGGCGGGCATCGCCAACCGGGCCGAGCGCGCCAACCCGAAGAAGGGCCTGCCGGGCAAGAAGGCGCAGGAGCGCGAGGCCGAGCGCAAGCAGCGCGAGGAGGATGCCCGCGCCGCCGCCGAAGCGGCGGCTGCCGAGGCGGCCGCTCCGGCGGACGAGGCGGCCAGCGCCGAGTGATCCACAACAAACGGCGCCTTCGGGCGCCGTTGCCATTTCAAGTTGACGCAAGGTTCATGACATTGATGGTTGGGTAGGCTGACGACCGCCGTTCGGTTCGCGGCCGCACCGATGGAGAAACGCAGGGACGCCGTCGTCTCGTACCGTCCCGCCCGGCAGATCAAGGTCATGACACAGCAGCCCCGCACCCCGAAGCGTTCGACGGCACAGAGCATCGCTTCCGATGCCATGCAGGCGTTCAACGACCCCTTCTTCGAGCTGTCGCCCGTGCCGCTCTGGCTCGAGGACTTCAGCGCGATCAAGCTTCTCCTCGACGACTGGCGGACGAAGGGCGTGCGCAACCTGCGCGCCTTCCTCGCCGCCGACCTCGAACGTGTGGCGCAGTGCACCCGCCTGATCCGGGTGCTCGCCGCCAACCGGCGCACGCTCGATCTCTTCGGCGCGGCGGACATGAACGAGCTGATCGGCGGGCTCGACCGGATCTTCAAGGGCGAGATGCTGGAGACCCATGTCGGCGAGCTGACCCAGCTCTTCGAGGGCGCGCTCGAGTTCTCCAGCCTCGCGGTCAACTACACCCTCGCCGGCAAGCGGCTCGACGTGCAGCTGAAGGCGCGCATCCTGCCCGGCCACGAGGACGACTGGAGCCGCGTCCTCGTCTCCACCGAGGACGTCACCGACCGGGAGGAGGCACGCCGGCGCTTTGCCGACAGCGAGCAGTATGCGCGCGGCCTCTTCGAGTATTCGCCGGTGTCGCTGTGGGTGGAGGACTTCTCCTCGGTGCGGCACCTGATCGAGGGCGCCCGGTCGAACGGCGTCGTCGATTTCCCGACCTTCCTCGACGTGCATCCGGAGTTCGTGCGGCGCTGCATGAGCGAGATCCGCCTCCTCGACGTCAACCGGCACACTTTGGCGCTGTTCGGCGCGCCCGATCTCGAAACGCTGACGCTGCGCCTCGACAGCGTGTTCCGCGACGCGATGGAGAACCACTTCCGCGAGCAGCTGATCGACCTGTGGAACGGCAAGCTGTTCCAGCAGCGCGAGGTGGTGAACTACACGCTCGGCGGCGAGGAGCTGCACCTGCACATGCAGTTCTCGGTGTTTCCGGGACGCGAGGCGGACTGGTCGCAGGTGCAGGTGGCGTTGACCGACATCACCGCGCGCAAGAAGGCCGAGGCCTATCTGGAGTTCCTCGGCAAGCACGACGTCCTGACCAAGCTCTACAACCGCTCCTACTACGTCGACGAGATCAACCGGCTGGAGCGGCGCGACCTCCGGCCGATCACGGTGATCGCGGCGGACCTGAATGCGCTGAAGGCGGTAAACGACACGCTCGGCCATGCGGCCGGCGACGCGCTGCTGCGCCGGGCGGGGGAGGTGCTGGCCGAGGCGGTGGTGCGGCCGAACTGCGCCGCCCGCATCGGCGGCGACGAGTTCGTGGTGCTGATGCCGGGTGTCGGCACCGAACAGGGGCGCGAACTCATCGAGACGATCGAGAACCTCATCGAGGTCAACAACCAGTTCTACCCGGGCGAGCGGCTGAGCTTTGCCATGGGCGTGGCGACCAGCCGGGCCGGCGAGCGGCTGGAGGAAACGGTCAAGCGCGCCGACGAGGCCATGTACGACGCCAAGCGCGCCTATTACGAGGGCGACCCGCTGGTGGATCGCCGCCGGCCCCAGCAGGACGGGCACCGGGCACCGCCGGCCGAGTGACGCGCGGCTTGACGCTGCGCCGGCCGCGAAGGGATAAGGCCGACGATCGCCGCAGCGTCGGCAGAGCGGCAGGCAGACCATGAGCCTCGAACATCCCGTCCTTCTCGGCGTCGTCGGTGGCGCCCACGGCATCCGCGGAGAGGTGCGCGTCAACGCCTTCACCGCCAATCCGGCCGATCTCGGCGCCTATGGCCCGCTGCAGGACGCGCAGGGCAACCGCTTCACCGTCGCGAGCGCCCGGCCGCAGAAGACCGTCGTGGTCGTCCGCTTCGAGGAGGTGCGCGATCGCAACGCGGCCGAGCGGCTGAACGGGCGCGAGCTCTTCGTCGATCGCTCGGTGCTGCCGCCGGAGGACGAGGACGAGTTCTACCAGGCCGACCTCATCGGCATGGCGGTCGAGACGGTGGCGGGCGAGCCGGTCGGCACGGTCGTGGCGTTCCACGATTTCGGAGCGGGTGACCTCGTCGAGATCGCGCCCGAGCGCGGACCGACCGTGATGATCCCCTTTTCGGAGGCCGCGGTGCCGGAGATCGACGACGCGCGCGGCGTCCTGATCGTCGAGCCGGTCGCCGCCGGCCTCGCCGCAGCCGACGCCGACGAGGGCGAGGACGAGGGCGAGGGC
This sequence comes from Mangrovibrevibacter kandeliae, assembly GCF_024519155.1. Classification (GTDB taxonomy): domain Bacteria; phylum Pseudomonadota; class Alphaproteobacteria; order Rhizobiales; family Rhizobiaceae; genus Mangrovibrevibacter; species Mangrovibrevibacter kandeliae. The sequence goes on from NZ_JANIFJ010000006.1 coordinate 163,409, forward strand.
GAGGGTGCGCCCGACGATGACGACACGGCCGGCCCCGGAGGGGCGAGCGTCAACGAGGAGGAGGACCCGTCATGATCATCGTTTCCGGCATACTGCGTCTCGCGGCCACGGATCTGAGCCGTGTGCGCGAGGCGGCGGGCGCCGTTCTCACCCAGACCCGGGCGGAGCCCGGCTGCATCGCCTATTCCTATGCCGAGGATCTCCTGGAGCCGGGACTGGTGCGGATCTACGAGGAGTGGGACAGCCGCGAAGCGCTCACCGCGCACGGTCAATCGGCGCATGTGGCCGCCTGGCATGCGGCGCTGAAGGGCGTCACCGTTCTGGAGCGCGACCTGAAGACGGTGGAGGCGGGCCGGATCGAGCCGCTCGCCTGACTGCCATGCCCTTTCACGCCACCGTCCTCACGCTCTATCCCGAGATGTTTCCGGGACCGCTCGGCACGTCGCTCGCCGGCCGGGCACTGGAGCGTGGCGACTGGCGCCTCGACACCGTACACATCCGGGCGTTCGGTGAAGGCCGGCATCGGGCGGTGGACGACACGCCCGCGGGCGGCGGCGCGGGCATGGTCCTGCGTGCCGACGTGCTCGGCCGTGCGATCGACCACGCCGTGCCGTCAGCCGACGGGCGGCCGCGGCTGCTGATGAGCCCGCGCGGCCGACCGCTGACGCAGGCCCGGGTGCGCGCGCTCGCGTCCGGCGAGGGCGCGCTGCTCGTCTGCGGGCGCTTCGAGGGGGTGGACGAGCGGGTGATCGAGGGCCGCGGTCTCGAGGAGGTGTCGATCGGCGACTACATCCTCTCCGGCGGCGAGATCGCGGCGCTGGTGCTCCTCGACGCCGTGGTGCGGTTGCTGCCGGGAGTCATGGGCAACGCGCAGTCCGGCGACACGGAAAGCTTCGAGACGGGGCTGCTCGAGCATCCGCACTACACGCGCCCGGCGGAGTGGGAAGGACGCGGCATCCCGTCCGTCCTGACCTCCGGCGACCACGGCGCAGTGGAGCGGTGGCGGCGAGCCGAGGCCGAACGGCTGACACGCGAACGCCGGCCGGACCTCCTCTGACGGACGTCCGGCCGGCGCGCTGGCATTCGATGTGGCGGTCCAGCCCGCCACCGGGTCAGGCGAAGATGTCCTTGATGCCGTGACGCTGGCGACCGCCGATGACGGCAGCGACAGCCGCAACGAAGGCGCCGATCACCATCGACAGCGCAAGCAGCAGAGACGCTGCGGACGCCGCCTGGCGCGCATCGTCGGCAGCCTCCTTCGCCTTCGCCTTGGCCGCGTCGATCTGGCCGACGACGTCGTTCACGCGCGCCTCAGCATCCGCCTCCGACAGGCCGGTCTGCCGACTGACCAACTGCGCAAGATAGGCCTTGTCGCCGTCGGAGATCTCGCCGGTGACCGCGTCATAGCCGAGGATCCGCACCGTCTCTGCGCGATAATCCTCGGTTCCGCCGCCAGCGGCAGCCGGAGACTGGGCGTTGGCGGGACCGCGGTAGAGCATGTCGGTGAAGTAGGCCGTGGCCCCGCCACCGCTGGCGCCCCCGCTGTCGGCGTTGCCGGCGGCTGCAGACACGCCTGCCGTCGCCGCGCCGCCGGCGACCGTCGAGGCCGCCTGGACGCCGCCGCTCAGCAGCGACGAGGCGCCCGAGGACATCAGCCAGACCACCGCCAGCGTTGCGAGTGCCCAGCTGAGGATCCCGTGCGCCGTGTCGCGAAAGTAGACCTCGTCGTCGTGGACAGGCGAAGCCCAGCGCGCGCGCGTGCGGCCGCTGATGTAGCCGCCGAAGGCCGAGGACAGCCACTGCACGATCACCAGCCAGATGCCGGCCGACACCGCGAAGGTGGCCGCGCTGGCGCCCTCGCCGCCATATGGCGAGACCGAGGCGAGCCCGAGGCCGGAGCCCAGCAGAAGCAGCACCACGGTCAGGGCAGCCGCCGCGACGGCGCCTGCGATGACCGCGGCCCAGGACACGGAGCTCGTCGCTCCTTCCGTTTCATCATCCACCACGAGAGGGGTGGTCCGGTCGTAGGCGACGCTCATGATCGCTCAGTGAAAGAAGAGAGCGAGAAGGATGATCACCGGGATCGGAACCCCGAGCAGCCAAAGCAGAATACCGCGACCCATGACCGTAATCCTCCATTACAACGATGTGCGGCTTCAACATCCGCCTCTCGTCTTTGGTTCCTGTGTCGCCCGGCGCAGCTCCTCCCGGATCAAGCCGCCGCGAAATAGTAGGCGGTCAGGAGCAGCCCGATGGCGATGACGAAGACGCGCACCGCGGTCTGCGGCACGCGCTTGGCGCCCCAGACGCCGGCATAGCCGCCGAGCGCCGCCGCCGGCACCATCACCGCGACCTGCACCCAGCCGACGACGTCGCCGAGCGCGAACACCACGATGGCGACGGCGGCGATGACGAGGGCGAGCGTGTTCTTCAGGGCGTTCAGGCGGTGGTAGTCGCCGCCCTCGGTGAGGCCGAGCGTCGCCAGCATCATGATGCCCATGCCGGCGCCGAAGAAGCCGCCATAGATCGAGGCGACGAACTGCGTCAGCGGGCTGAGGTAGCGCTGCCGGCCCCCCTCCGCTCCGGCTCCGCCGGTCGGCTTCGGCCGCAGCCAGGGACCAGCGGCGAAGAGCGCGGTGGCCGCGAGCAGCAGCCATGGCACCAGGCGCTTGAAGGACGGATTGTCGAGCGCGAGCAGGATCAGCGCACCGAGGAGCGAACCGATGACGGAAACGACGAGGAGAGGCAGCGCCCCCTGCCAGTAGCGGCGGATGTCCTTCGCGTAGGCGAGGGTCGACGTGACGTAGCCGGGGAACTGCGCGATCGAGGAGGTGGCGTTGGCGGCGATCGGCGGCAGGCCGGCGAGGCTGAGGGCGCCGAAGGTGAGGAATGTGCCGCCGCCGGCGACCGCGTTGACAAGGCCGGCGAGGAAGCCGGCGACGAAGAGGAGGACGGAGTCGGTGACGGTCATCGGAGGCTCGCGGCGGCGGGGAGGGCGGCTCGCGGCACTTAGCCGTCCCGTGCCTCAGGGAACAAGTCGGCCGCGGCCGAAGCATAAAGGCTCGACAAAGCGGCCGGGCTTGTGTAAGCCACGCACCGATTTCCTCAGAATAACCTGACCGTACCAACGGCCATGCCAGCTGAGCCGGCATGAAACGAATTGAGGTTGTGCCATGAACATCATCGCCGAGCTCGAGGCCGCGGAAAGCGCGCGCCTGTCCGAGGGCAAGACCATCCCGTCGTTCTCGCCGGGCGACACCGTGCGCGTCAACGTGCGCGTCACCGAGGGCACGCGCACCCGCGTGCAGGCCTATGAGGGCGTCGTGATCGCCCGCAGCGGCTCGGGCCTCCAGGAGAACTTCACCGTCCGCAAGATCTCCTACGGCGAGGGTGTCGAGCGCGTCTTCCCGATCTTCTCGCCGATGCTGGAGTCGATCGAGGTCGTGCGCCGCGGCCGCGTCCGCCGCGCCAAGCTGTATTACCTGCGCGATCGCCGCGGCAAGTCGGCCCGTATCGTCGAGGCCACCAATGCGCGCGCCCGCAAGCTGAACGACGACGCCCGCGCCGTGGCGGCGAACGCCCGCGCCGAGGCCGAGGCCGCGAAGGCCGCCGCCAAGGAAGGCGCCGCCGAGTAAACGCGGCGCTTCAAGGCTGAACGATCTCGAAGGCGGCTCTCGGGCCGCCTTTTCCATTTTTGGGCGGCGAGTCGGAGCGCCTCGAAGGAGAAGATGTCACTGAACTGATGCGTGAGCATAACGCGGCTTTAACGGCTGGGGTTGTACTCCATAGGTATATTCAAGCCAGCCCCGGATTTTGCGTGTCCCGCTCCTTCCCCTTCGCCCCATGGCTCTGCAGCCCCACCCGGCAGGCGCTCCTTGTCGCCCTGCTGGCGACGACGGGACCCGGCGCGGCGCAGGCCGGCGTGCTGACGTCGACGCAAGTCGCCAAGGCGCTGGTGGGAGCCTTCGACGGCGTCTTCGGCGGTCCGCACGCGGGCGAGCGTGCGGTGCACACCAAGGGCGTCGTTGCCGACGGCCGGTTCGAGCCGGCGCCCGAAGCGGCCTCCCTGAGCAAGGCCGTGCATCTGAACGGCGGCGCGGTGCCCGTCGTGGTGCGCTTCTCGAACTTTGCCGGCGTGCCCACCCTGCCCGACGGCAATCCCGACGCCGAGCCGAACGGCATGGCGATCAAGTTCATGCTGCCTGACGGCGGCGCGACCGACATCGTCGCCCACTCCTACGACGGCTTCCCTGCGGCGACGCCGGAGGAGTTCCTCGCGTTCCTGATCGCCCTCGGCTCCAAGGATCCGCAGGCGTTTCCGGCCCATGTGGCGGCTCATCCCGCAGCTCAGCGCTTCGTCGACACGCCGCGGCCGACGCCGGAGAGCTACGCCCGCCAGGCCTTCTACGGCGTCAATGCCTTCGACTTCGAGAATGCGGCCGGCGAGCGTCGATTCGGGCGCTACGTCATCACGCCCCTCGCCGGCACCGCATATCTTGCGAAAGACGAGGCGGCGGCGCGCGGTGCCGATTTCCTCGGCGACGAGCTTGCCGCCCGCCTGCAGCGCGGTCCCGCCGCCTTCCGCCTCGAGGTGCAGCTGGCGCAGCCCGGTGACTCCACCACCGACGGCTCGATCCCCTGGCCGGCCGATCGGGCGCGCGTCACGCTGGGAACCCTGATGCTGACATCGTTGGCCGCCGACAGTGCGGCCCGCCAGCGCGAGCTGTTCTTCACGCCGCTCAGCCTCGTCGACGGCATCGCGCCCTCCGACGATCCGATGCTGCTCGCCCGCACCCGCGCCTACCGGGTGTCGTACACCCGGCGCCAGCAGGATCATCAAAAGGCGGCGGATCTGAAATGAAGACGGCGCTTCTCCTCGTCGCCGCGGCCGGCACGGGCTTTCTCCTGACCTGCGGTGCGGCAGCCGTCGCCCCGTCCATGGTCATAGAGCAGCGGGACCGGAGCTTCGACCGCGCCGCGGCCGAGATCCACCGTGGCGACACGATCCGCTTCACCAACGACGACCCGTTCCTGCATCAGATCTACGTCGAGTCTCCCGAGTTCAGCTTCGACTCCGACGGGCAGGCTCCGCAGCAGAACGTGGACATCGCGTTCACCAAGGCAGGAACGTTCGAGGTTCGATGCGGCATCCACCCGCGCATGCGGCTCGACGTGACGGTGGACGAGTGACATCCGCCGCCGTGCTGCAGGGCGAATTCGAAGCCGCAAGCGGATCGCCCTGATGTCGATCCGGCTCAAGCTCATCGTCGGCTGCCTCGGCTTGACCATGGTGGTGTTCGGGCTGGGGCTTTTTGCGCGGTCGAGTCAGCAGCAGATCGGTACCATCGCGACGCGCATCTACGACGAGGCGCTCCTGTCGCTGAGCTATCTGCGTTCGGCGCAGAATTCGCTCGTGAAGCTGGAGGCGGACCTGCGCGACCGCCTCGACGCCAACGCGACCCTCAAGACGGCGCCGCGTCTGCAACAGGACGATCCGAAGCAGAGCGCCGAGATAAGGCTCGACGACATCCTCGGCGATCTGAAGGTCGCTGCGGATCGCGCAATTTCCCCGGCCGGCGGCCAGAAGGTCGAGGAGATCCGCAACCGCATCCTGCATCTGCGCGCGGACCGATTCGTGTCGACGCCGGCCTTCCTGCAGACCCTCAAGGTGATCGACAACGAACTCGACACCGCAGTCGAGATCTTCGCCGGCGATGGCTACCGTTTCCGGCGAGAGGTCGGTGATCTGATCGAGCGGGCCGACCGGCAGAGCCAGATCGCGCTCGCCGGCGGTGTCGGCGGCGCGCTGATCATCTCCGTGCTGCTTTCGACCTTGATCATCCCTCCGGTTCGACGGGCGGTCGGCATTGCGACCGCGATCGCCAGCGGCAAGCTGGACAACGAGATCCGGCCGAGCGGCGGCGGCGAGACGAGCCAGCTCCTGACCGCCCTCGCCACGATGCAGACGAGCATCCGCGAGCTGATGGCAGCGCAGGCGGCAAGCTTCGGCAGCCAGATCGCGCTGCAGAACACCCGCTTCGATGCAGCGCTGAACAACATGTCGCAGGGCCTCTGCCTGATCGACGCGGAAGGTCGGCTGATTATCAGGAATCGGCGCTTCGAAGAGATGTTCTGCGGCGGCGACGATGCGCCGGCGGCGGAGGCCGTGCTGCAGGACGAGCGCTATGCCGCCCTGTTCGACACGGGCGACCGGTCCGGCGCGATCCACGCACTCGCCGACGGCCGCAGGATCGCCGTGTCGAGCGAGGCCGTGCCGGGCGGCGGCTGGGTGGTGACGCTCGAGGATTTCACCGAGCGCCACCGGGCGGAGGCGCGGCTGACCCACATGACGCAGCACGACCTTCTGACGGGCCTCCCGAATCGCCGGCAGTTCCGCGAACGGGTCGCACAGGCGCTGCTGCGCCGGCGGGGCGGGCGCAACGTCGCGATGCTTTCCATCAATCTCGACGGCTTCAAGGCGGTCAACGACCTGCTCGGCCAGCCGGCTGGCGACGCCCTCCTGCAATCAGTGTCCGCGCGGCTTCTCGACCTCGCCGGAAAGGGCGAGTTCGTGGCCCGCATCGGCGGCGACGAGTTCGGCATCGTCAAGAATTTGCGCCTCGACGAGCGCCCGGACGCCCTGGCCGAAGGCGTGCTCGCCGCCCTGTCGCAGCCCTTCGATCTTCACGGGGTGCCGGCGACCGTGGGCGCCAGCATCGGCATTGCGCTGGCGGACGAGCTTGCCGACGGCGAAGCGGCGGTCGAGACGCTGCTGAAGAACGCCGATCTGGCGCTCGAGCGCGCCAAGAGCGAGGGGCGCAGCACCTACCGGTTCTTCGAGCCGGAGATGGACGCGCAACTCCAGATGCGGCGCAAGCTGGAGCTGGATCTTCGCGGGGCCACCGACCGCGGCGAACTCGAACTGTTCTACCAGCCCTTCGTCGACGTCGAGACACAGACGATCACCGGCTTCGAGGCGCTCCTGCGCTGGACGCATCCCGAGCTGGGGAACGTCTCTCCGGCCGAGTTCATCCCGGTGGCCGAGGCGAGCGGCCTGATCCACGCCATCGGACACTGGGCCCTGCTGACAGCCTGTCAGGAAGCGGCCACGTGGCCCGACGACCTCGTGGTTTCGGTCAATCTTTCGCCGGTCCAGTTCAAGAACCGGGCTCTCGTCCACGAGGTCGTGGACGCCCTGGCGGCTGCCGGACTGCCGGCCGCGCGCCTGCATCTGGAGGTGACCGAGTCGCTGTTCCTGCAGGACGGCGAGACGGTCGCCGCGATGCTCGAAGCGTTTCGCGAGCATGGCGTGGGTGTCTCGATGGACGATTTCGGCACCGGCTACTCGTCGCTCGGCTACCTCAGCCGCTTTCCCTTTGACAAGATCAAGATCGACCAGTCCTTCGTGCGGGCCGTCGACCAGCGCGACAATCATGCCATCATCCGCGCCGTCATCGGTCTCGGCCGCGCGATGGACATCGCCGTCATCGCCGAGGGCGTCGAAACGGCGGAACAGCTGGCGATCCTTCAAGCCGCCGGCTGCAAGGAGGTCCAGGGCTATTACTTCAGCCGCCCGCGGCCGTCCGGCGAGGTCGCCGCGGCGATCCGCCAGTTCGGCACGCTGCACGGCCGCCGGACGGGCGGGGCGAGGTCGCCGCACGACAGGCTCGCGCCGGCAGCGCGGCTCGCTGCCGGCTGAAATGGCTCAGGCGTCGGGCGCCGCCGTCAAACGCAGGATCGAGCTCCCGCCGCCCCGGGTCTCGGTGACGGCATAGACCGCACCGCCGGGGCCAACCTTGACGTCGCGGATCCGCGCTTCGAGCGGCACGCGCTCCTCGCTCGCGACCCGGTCGCCATCCATCCGCAGGACGACGATCCCCCGCGCGACAAGGCCCCCGATCAGGATTGCACCGCGCCACTGCGGGAACTCGTCGCCCTCGTAGACCGCCATCCCGGACGGCGCGATCACCGGATCCCAGTAGTAGACCGGCTGCTCCATGCCCTCATGCTTGGTGATCCCGTCGCCGATCGGCTTGCCGTTGTAGTCGATGCCGTAGGTGATGATCGGCCAGCCGTAGTTCTTGCCGGCTTGCGGATGATTGAGTTCGTCGCCGCCCTTCGGCCCATGCTCGACTGTCCAGAGCCGGCCGTCCGGCGCGACCACGGCGCCCTGGAGATTGCGATGGCCCCAGGACCAGATCTCCGGCTGCGCCTTGCTGTCGCCGACGAAGGGGTTGTCGTCCGGCACGGAGCCGTCGGGCTCGATCCGGAACACCTTGCCCATGCCGTAGGAGAGATCCTGCGCCCGGTCGCGGATCGGCGTGTCGGAGCGCTCGCCGACGGTCACGAACAGCGCGCCGTCCGGCGCAAAGGCGAGGCGCGAGCCGAAATGCTTGTCGCCGTCATAGGCCGGCTTCTGCTGGAAAATGACCTTCACGTCCTCCAGCCGGCCGCTGGTTCCGGCATCATTCCGGGCGAGCCTAGCACGGGCGACGCTGGTGCCGTTCTTGCCGCCGCCCCGCGGCTCGGAGAAGGAGAAGAAGATCGTGCCGCTTGTCGCAAAATCCGGCGCCAGCGCGATGTCCAGCAGCCCGCCCTGGCCGTCGTCGTCGACCTTCGGCACGCCATCGATGGCTTCACCGGGCTTGCCGTCCTTGCCAAGGATGTAGAGGTTTCCGGCCTTGGCGGCGACGAGCATCCGCCCGTCCGGCAGGAACTCCATCGACCAGAGATGCGGCAGGCCGTCTGCGACCGTTTCAGTCTTCACGCCGACGTCCTGCGCCGGTTGCGGCGCCCGCGTCTGGCCGGCGAAGGCGGGCTCCTGACCGCGGGCGTTCGGCGGCTTGGTCTCGACCGGTCCGCGCGACTGGGCGAAAGCCGGCAGGGCGGCGAGAAGGGTGGCGGAGGCGAGGGCGGTGGAGATGAGGCGCATGAGGGTGTTCCCGTTCGGCGTGACACCGTCCGCCGCCGCACGGCGGACGCTTTGCACCAGCACCTGGGCCATTCCGCATGCCCTGCAACCGCACCACGGTCGACTTGAACGGGTTGTGATCCGGCCCCTCGTCCTCAGCTGCCGCGCCAGGCCGCCTCGAGCCGGGCAAGATCGAGCTTCTTCATCCCCATCATCGCCTGCATCACCGCGGCACTGCGCGAGGGCTCCCGGATCATGTCGGAGAACGCCTTCGGCACGATCTGCCAATGGTAGCCGTAGCGGTCGGTGATCCAGCCGCACTCGATCTCCTTGCCGCCCGCGGCAAGGATCGCGTCCCACAACCGGTCGATCTCGCCCTGGCCGTCGCATTCAATGATGAAGGACACCGCGCCGTTCGGCGTGAAGTACGGCCCGCCGTTCAGCGCCAGGAAGCGTTGCCCATCCAGCGTGAACTCCACCGTCAGGGTGCCGCCGGCCTTGCCGCCGGGGGTGTCGACGGTCTGCGGCACGACGGACTCGATGCGCGAGGTCTGCGGCAGCAGCGACACGTAGAAGCGGGCCGCCTCTTCGGCCTGACCGTCGAACCAGAGGCAGGGGACGATGCGCGTCATCGCTCAGCCCTCGACGATCGGCTCGAAGCCGCCAAAGATCATGCGCTGGCCGACGAAGGGCATCTCGCCCAAGGCTTCCGCGCGATCGTCCTCCATCACGCGCGCCATGCCGGCGTCGCGAACCTCCTTGGAGGGCCATTCGATCCAGGCGAAGACGACGCTCTCGCCGGGCTCGGCCTTCACGGCGCCGCGAAAGTCGGTGACCTTGCCGTCCGGCACGTCCGTGCCCCAGCATTCCACGACGCGCGTCGCTCCGTGCTCACGGAAGATCGGCAGCGCCCTCGCCGCAAAGTCCCTGTAGCGCTCCCGGTTCTCGGTTGGCACCGGGATGACGAAACCGTCGATGTACATCCTGCCTCCTCCCCTTCCTTTCGAACCGATCGGACCGGCCGTGCGCCGGCCTGCCGTCTCAGGCGGCCGCCTCGCCTCCGCCGGCCATCGCGGCCACCGCGGCCTCGACGTCCATCCAGGTGACCTCCCACACGTGGCCGTCCGGATCTTCGAAGCTGCGGCCGTACATGAAGCCGTGATCCTGCACCGGCGTCGGGTCGGCCGTGCCGCCGGCGGCCGTCGCCATGTCCACCCGCGCGTCCACCGCGGCACGGTCGTCCTCGGTGACGCAGAGCAGGACCTCGGAGGCGGTCCGGGCGTCGACGATCGGCTTGGTGGTGAACTGGCGATATTTGTCGTGCGACAGGAGCATCACGTAGATGGTTTCGGACAGTTGCATGCAGGATGCCGTCGCGTCGGAGAAGCGCGCGTCGCGCGTCGCGCCGATGCTCTCGTAGAACGCCGTCGATCCGGCGACGTCGCGCACCGGCAGGTTGACGAAAATCAGCTTGGCCATCACGTCCTCCCCTTCCTCTTCCCTTTGCGAACCATCGACGATTAAGTTATAAAAAGCAACTATGAAGTCAGAAAAAATAACTAGGCTCTCGCAAGCGTCCCGGCGGAGCTACGACGACGCCTGCGCCGCGGCGCACGCGCTGGACCTGATCGGGGAGCGCTGGGCCCTTCTCGTGATGCGTGAGCTGATGCTCGGACCGCGTCGCTTCAGCGATCTGCGGGCAGCCTTGCCGGGGATCAGCGCCAATGTGCTGACGCAACGGCTCGAGGGGCTGGAGGCGAACGGCGTGCTGCGGCGGCGCGAGCTTCCGCCGCCGGCGGCCTCCCGCGTCTACGAGCTGACAGCATGGGGCCACGAGGCCGAGCCGATCCTGCAGACGCTCGGTCGCTGGGCGGCGCGTTCGCCGCTGCACGATCCGACGCGCCCGTTCAGCACCGCGTCGCTCATCCTGTCGCTTCGCACGATGTTCGACGGGTCGGCGGACCGTCCGCTCCGGATCGGCCTGCGCACCTCGACCGGGACCTATCTGGCGCGCGTCGCCGATGGCGAGATCGCGGTCGACAGTGCGCCGCTCGAAGCGGCCGACGCGGTCTTGGCCGGGACGCCGGAGGTCATCGCCGCGGCGATCTACGGCGGCGTGCCTCTCGCCGATCTCGAAGCCGCCGGCGCTCTGACGCTGGCGGGAGACCGGGTCGCGGTGGAGCGCTTCGTCCGGCTGTTTCCCCTGCCGCCGAAGGCGAAGACGGAAGCGCTCAATCCGTCGGCCGGGTGAGGGGAGGCTGTGGCGTCTCGGCCGCCGCCGCGTAAAGGGCGGCCGCGTCCGCGGCCAGCGCCTGCCGCGAGTCCGGGCGCAGATACATCATGTGGCCGCCGGCATAGGTCGACAGCCGGATCGGCTGCGCGCCGGACAGCGTCGGCAGTTGATCCACCAGGAAGCGCGACACGGTGTAGGGCGTGACGAGGTCGCCGTAGCCGTGGGCGATCAGCACCCGCATGTCGGGGTTCAGCGAGCGCGCCTCCTGCAGGTCGTCGAGCGAGCCGGCATAGCCGTGCCGGCCGCCGCCGCCGAACTCCCAGCGGTTGCTCGTGTCGCGGTTCAAAAGCCGATAGCTGACGTCCGTGCGGTAGCCGAGCGCATCGCGCACATAGCCGACGAAGGCCGACGTCAGCATCGGAACGCTGCGGTCGAGCACCGGATCGGGGGCGTTTGCAAAGGCCGCCTGCGGTGCCGTGTCGGCCGTGGCGATGGTGCCGTCATAGCGGCTGAGGGTCCGGCCCTCGTCGCGCAGAAGACTGCGCGCGAAGGTCGAGAAGGAGATGCGCCCGGCATTGCGGCGCACGAGGTCGAGCGGCAGGCCGGTGTAGCGTGCGACCGTGTCGGACACGGCGCGGCTCGTCTCGAGCCCGCCAGCGAGGGCCGCGAGATAGTCGCCGCTCGCCCAGCGCTCGACTTCCGCGCGCTTGGCCGCGAGCGCGTCGCCGCGCAGCCCCTGCCGCTCGAAGTTCACCGAGGCCATCGCCGGCAGCGCGAGCGCCCACTGCGTGATGTCGAACTCGTCCGGATTGACGAAGGCGAACTCCAGCGCCGGCGAGATCATGATCGCGCCGCTGACCGGAATGCCGACGTCTTCCTGCAGCGTCTTCGCCATCCGCGCGACGCGAAAGCCGCCATAGCTCTCGCCGGCGAGCCAGACCGCTGCGCCGGTGCGGCCGCGATGCTGGAGGTAGAGCCGCACGAAGGCGCCGAGCGAGGCGATGTCGCGGTCGACCGCCCAGAAGTCCTTCTCGTCGGTGCCGGGCGCGGCGCGGCTGTAGCCGGTGCCGACCGGATCGACGAAGACGAGGTCGGTGAAGGCGAGCCAGGTGTCCGGATTGTCCCTCAGGCGCTGCGGCGGCGGCAGGAAGGTGCCGTCCGCGGCGGTGTCGATGACACGCGGGCCGAGTGCCCCGAGATGCAGATAGGCCGCTGCCGCACCCGGCCCGCCGTTGAAGACGAAGGTGATCGGCCGTCCGCCGTCCGTCTGCGTCGATGCACCGTCGAGCGTGTAGGCCGTGAAGAAGATCTGCGCCTGCACGGCGCCATCGCCCCCGATGAGCGGCGCCGTCCCGGCCTCGGCGTGGTAGTCGAGCACGCGCCCGTCCGGCAGCGACAGGCTGTGCGCGGTCACCGCATTCTTCGGCAGCAGGGACAGGACGCCGCCCGCCGGCGCGTCGTTGCGCTCCTGCGCGGCAGCCGGAAGGCCCACCCCCAGCATCGTCGCCAGAGCGATCGAAGCCAGAAGGCTCGGCAGGACAGCGCGGACGGGCATCGGGCAAACTCCTCCTCGGGTGCTGCCGGCGGTTTAGCAAATCGCCGATGGCACGGCGGGTCACGCCTGCGTGCAAGACCGTGATCGATCGCTACGACGAGTCCTCCCCCGACGAGCTGCGCCAATTTGTAGCGAAGGGAAGCGCAATGAGCTCGTTGAAATAGTAAGCATGGCATAGTATGCCGGAATCGGATGCTCGACGCGGTCCGTCTGCGCCGGTGTCCGACCGGGCAAGTGGTGTCCGGGCCGCCTTCGTTCGCCGGGCGGCCTGGCCGGGAGGATGCGCTCGGAACGCGCCATCTGAAACGAGGTCTCTTCCCGATGAACACGAATGCGGCGGCCGACCGGGGCGACGGCTACAAGTGGGTCGCGCTGTCGAACACGACGCTCGGCATGCTCGCCGCCGCGATCAACAGCTCGATCCTGCTGATCAGCCTGCCGGCGATCTTCCGCGGCATCCATCTGGACCCGCTCGAGCCGAGCAACATCAACTTCCTGCTCTGGACCATCATGGGCTACCTGGTGGCCGTGTCCGTGCTGGTGGTGACCTTCGGCCGGCTCGGCGACATCTTCGGTCGCGCGCGGGTCTACAACTGGGGCTTCCTCGTCTTCGCGCTCGCCTCGGTGGCCCTCTGCTTCATCCCGGGCGAGGGGCAGTCGGCGGCGCTCTACCTGATCGTGATCCGCATCCTCCAGGCGGTCGGCGGCGCCTCGATCATGGCGAACTCGACGGCGATCCTCACCGACGCCTTTCCCGCCGACCAGCGCGGGCTCGCGCTCGGCATCAACACCATCGCGGCGATCGGCGGCCAGTTCATCGGCCTCCTGATCGGTGGCCTCCTCGCCGACTGGAACTGGGTGCTGGTGTTCTGGATCAACGTCCCCTTCGGCGTCATCGGCACGGCCTGGGGCTTCTGGCGGCTGCGCGACAGCCGCACTCCGCCGGGCGGTCGGCTCGACCTCCTCGGCAATGTCAGCTTCGCGGTCGGCCTCGTGCTCGTCCTCACCGCCATCACCTACGGCATCCAGCCCTACGGCGATCAGGTGATGGGCTGGGGCAGTCCGCTGGTCCTGACGCTGCTCGGCCTCGGCCTCGTCGTGCTCGTCGGCTTCGTGCTGATCGAACGGCGGGTGACCCGGCCGATGTTCGACCTCGACCTCTTCCGCATCCGGCCCTTCACGATGGCCAACCTCGCCAGCCTCGCCTCGTCGGTGGCGCGCGGCGGCCTGCAGTTCATGCTGATCATCTGGCTGCAGGGCATATGGCTGCCGCTGCACGGCTACACCTTCGAATCCACCCCGCTCTGGTCGGCGATCTACATGATCCCGCTCACGGTCGGCTTCCTGCTGGCCGGACCGGTGTCGGGCTGGCTGTCCGACCACTATGGCGCGCGGCCCTTCGCAGCCGGCGGCATGATCGTCGGCGCGGCGAGCTTCGTCGCACTGCTCGAGCTGCCGGCGGATTTCGACTACGGCCTCTTCGCGCTCCTGATCTTCCTCAACGGCCTCGGCTCGGGCCTCTTTATCGCGCCGAACACGACGGCGATCATGAACTCGGTGCCGGCGCGCGAGCGCGGCCAGGCGGCGGGCATGCGGGCGACCACCATGAATGCCGGCATGGTGCTGTCGATCGGCATCTTTTTCTCGCTGATGATCGCGGGTCTGGCGCAGACCCTGCCGCAGGCGATGGAGGCCCAGCTCCTGACGCAGAACGTGCCGGCCGACGTCGCCCACGCCGTGGCGAGCGCGCCGCCGGTCGGCAGCCTGTTCGCCGCCTTCCTCGGCTACAACCCGATGGGCGAGCTGATCCCGCAGCAGGTGCTCGCCAGCCTGCCGCCCGGCAGCGCCGAGGTGATCACCGGCCAGGAATTCTTCCCGCAGCTGATGGCGGTGCCGTTCATGCACGGCCTCGGCTTCGCCTTCGGCTTCTCCGCGCTCCTCTACCTCCTGTCGGCGATCGCCTCCTGGCTCGCCGGCGGCAAGTTCGTGCACCAGGACCACGGACCGCAGACTCAGGCCTCGGCGGAAGAGCGGCTGGCGACGCAGGCGGCGGAATAGATCCGGGCTGCATCGACGGCAAAGAAAAGCCCCGGCGCTCGGCGCCGGGGCTTCCTGGTCGCATCGGCGCGACGCGGCGGTTCAGTCGAGACCGAGCTTGCCGGGCAGCGTCGAGAGATCCTCGGCCAACGTGTTGACGCGGGCCGCGAGCAGGGTGCGGTCCTGATCGGTCAGCTTGTCGTACAGCTCGTATCCGTCGCCGCTCTCGTACTTGGCGAGCGTCACGTCGACGTCGTTGAAGTTCGACTCGACCTTCTCGACGAAGGCCGGGTCGGTCTCGGCGATGAGCGGACGCACGAGTTCGAAGATCTTCTGCGAGCCGTCGGAGTTCGCCTTGAAGTCCCACAGGTCGGTGTGGCTGTAGCGGTCCTCCTCGCCGGAGATCTTGGTGGCCGCGACCTCCTCCATCAGCGCCGCGGCGCCGCCGACCACCGTGTCCGGCGGAAAGACGAGATCGGTGATGCGCTTGTTCAGCTCGGTGACGTCGGCGAGCAGCTTGTCGGCGAAGGGCTCGAGGCCCTCCGTGCTGCCCTTGTCCCAGAGCCCGTACTCGATGCGGTGGAAGCCGGTGAAGTCGGGGTCCGCCTCGCGCTTCTCGTAGTCGTCGGCGCGCGCGTCCATCGAGGCGTCGAGGTCCGAGAACAGCTCGGCGATCGGCTCGATCGCCTCGTAGTGCATGCGCGTCGGGGCGTAGAGCGTCTTCGCCTTGTCGAGGTCGCCGGACTTGATCGCGTCGACGAAGGCCTGCGTGTCGGCGACGAGCTCGCCGGTCTTCTCCGCGACGAAGATCTTGTAGTCGGCGATCGGCTCGACGAGGTCGAGCGTGACCTCCTTGGCCGCCAGCGCCGGGCCGGCGAGAACGAGCGTGAGCGCACTCGCGGCCATGAGGTGTTTCAGCATCGCAAAGCTCCCCTTCTGCTTCAGGACTGTTCGTTCGGGATCTTGCCCGCCGCCTCGACGAGCGACTGGCCGAGATAGCCGCCGGGGCTGACGACCCCGGGAAGGGCAAAGAAGAAGCCGCCGCCGACCGGCTTGATGTATTCCTCCAGCGGTTCGCCGTTCAGGCGGCTCTGGACCGCGATGAACCCCTTCTGGAGGTCGGCCTGATAGGCGATGAAGAGGAGCCCCTGGTCGAGCTGGCCGTTCTTGGTCACCCCGTTGGAGTAGTTGAACGGCCGGCGCAGGATCAGATTGCGCTGGCTCGACGGGGTGCGGCGGTTGGCGAGGCGGATGTGGGCGTCGAGCGGCGTCTTCGCGCCCTCCGGATCTGCTGCATAGTCCGGCACGTCGTGCTCGCTGTTTCCGCCGTCGAGCGGCGCGCCGCTCATCTTGCGCCGGCCGATGATGTGCTCCTGCTCGCGCAGCGGAGTGCGGTCCCAGCGTTCGACGAAGTTGCGGATGATGCGCACGGCCTGATAGCTGCCGCCCGCCGCCCAGGCGGGCTCCCCGTCCTCGGCGCCGACCCAGACGATCCTGTCCATCAGGCCGGCATCGTTCGAGTTCGGGTTGGCGGAGCCGTCGCGGAAGCCGAGGAAGTTGCGGGCGCTCTCGCTGGTGCCGTCCGGTTTCGGCGCGATCACCGGCACCGAGCCCTCCTGCTTCCAGCGGATCACCAGGAACTGAGACAGGGTCTTGAGGATGTCGCGCAGCGCGTGGATGTTGGTGTCGCTGTCGTGCGCCGAGAACTGCAGCGACAGGTCGCCGTGGCACAGCTCCGGATCGAGCGCGTCGTTCGGAAACTCGACCATGCGCTGCAGCGTGTTCGGCTTCAGATGCGCGAGCCACGGCCGGTTGTCGAACAGCGAGGCGCCGAGCGCGACGGTGATCGTCAGGTCGTTCGGCTGGACGACGGGGCCGAGGATGCCGGAATCGGCCGGCGGATATTTCGGGTCGAGCTCGGGCGGCGTGCCGCCCTGCGTCAGGAACAGGATGCGCTCGGTCAGCCCGCGCAACAGCTGCTCCAGCTCGCGCGGCGAGGTGACCACGACGTCGAAGGCGGCGACCATGCCGTGCGCCGGGCGCGGCGTCACGATGCCGGCCTGATGCTCGCCATAGAAGGGTTGGCGGCGCACCGTCTCGGCCTCGGTCGGCGCGTCGGCGACCTGCCGTTCCGCGGCGGCCGACGGACGGGCGCCGAGAGCCATGGCGCCCCCTGCGGCCGCGCCGAGGCCGAGCAGCATCTGGCGGCGATTGGCGCCGGTCCGGCGCGTCTCGATGTCCCGATCCTTCGTCGTCATCCGACCCTCGTCGCCGCTTCCAGCTGATCGAGCGCGTCGGCAAGTCCCGTGAAGGCGTCCGCGAGCCGCTGGCGGCCCTCGGCGTCGACCTCTGCGTATCGCGGGAAGCCGGCGTCGTCCTTCAGATCGGCGAGGCGCGCGCGCGCCTTGTCGAGCGCCGCCGTCAGTGCGGTGGCCACCTCCGGCGCCGAAGCGACGATCACCGGGCTGAGCAGGTCGACGATCTTGCCGATGCCCTCGAGACTGGCCTCGGCGTCGGCAAGGTCGGTCTGGGCGTAGTGGTCTTCACCCTTGACGAGGCGCGCCTCGGCGATCTGCCGCGTGAGACTGTCGGCACTCGCCACCATCATACCCGGCTGCAGCTTCACCTCGCGCAGCCTGCCCTTGAGCGTCGCGAGATCGGCGGTGAGCTTCTGCGCGAACGGCGTCAGGCCGTTGGTGTCGTTCTTGCCCCACAGCCCGTACTCGATGCGGTGGAAGCCGGTGAAGCCCGGGTCTTCCTCGCGCTGCCCGAGATAGTCGGCCAAGGGATCGATGGTGCTCTGCAGGTCGGCGAAGCGGCGCGCCAGCGGCTCGAGCGTCTTGTAGAGGCGGCGCGTCTCCTGGTAGCGCGTGCGCGCCGCCTCGCGGTCGCCGGCGGCGATCGCCGCCTCGAGCGCCCCGGCCGACGCAACGAGCTTGCCGCCCTGCAGCGCGAGGAACACCTTGTATTCGGACAGCGGGCCGATGAAGGCCTTCAGCGCTGGCGCCTCGGCCCTGGCTGTCTGCGTCTTCGACGGTGTAACCGTCAGCGTGCCCCGCGGATTGGACAGGAGGCCGCAGGTGATCTCGTAGGTGCCGGGCGCGAGATCGGCCGAGAGGGTCTGGCTGAACCCGGGCGCGATGTTCTCGCGCTCCTCGATCACCATCACCCCGTCGAGGATCTCCCACTCGACCGGCCGCTCCGAGCGGTTGGCGATCTCGAAGACGTGCTTGCCGGCAGGGACGGTAAGAGCGTTCGGCTCGCAGGCGGCGGCGGTGACGGCGACGCGCACGGTCTCGCCTTCGGCCGTCGTGCGCAGCTGGCTGGCGTAGTAGAAGGCGATGCCGCCGGCGAGCGCGAGGGCGGCGGTGGCCGCGACGCCGATCCACATCAGGTTGCCGAGCCGCGCCTCCGTCTCGCGCTGATCAGGCCCGGACATCGGCATCTCCGACCACCCGCAGCGTCACCGGCCGGGACGGGCCGGGCGTCGGGCGCAGGAACAGGACGAGCGCGACGAGGAGGAACAGGACGTAGGCGATCGCCTCGCCCACGGCCGGAGCGTCCTGGTAGTTGAAGATGCCGGACAGGAGGCTGCCGAGCGGCCCGGAGGCCGGCAGCACCGCGCTGAGGTCGTAGGCGCGTTCCTGCAGTCCGTTCCACAGGCCGGCCTCGTGCAGGCTGCGGATCGCGCTGGAGAGGATGCCGGCCGCGACCACGAGGATGAAGATGCCGGTCCAGCGGAAGAAGCGGCGCAGGTCGAGGCGCACGCCGAAGGCGTAGATCAGGATGCCGATCACCGCGGCGACCACGATGCCGCCGAGCGCGGCGAGCGGCGCGCCCGGCCCGGTGCTCTGCTGGAAGATGGCCAGCAGGAAGAACACCGACTCCAGCCCTTCGCGCGCGACGGCGAAGAACACCATGCCGACCAGGGCCCAGCTGGCGCCGGAGGCGCCGTCGAGCGCGGCGTCCACCGAGCGATGCAGCTCGGCCTTGATCGACCGGGCCGCCCGCTTCATCCAGAACACCATCGAGACGAGCACGGCGACCGCGATCAGGCCGACCACCGCCTCGAAGAGCTCCTGCGTCTTCTGCGGAAATTCGGTGGCGGCGAGCTGCAGGCCCGCGCCGACGAAGAGGGAGAGCGCGACGGCGAGAAAGACGCCGATCCAGACGGCAGGCATCAGCTGGCCCCGGCCGGTCTGGCGCAGATAGGTGGCGACGATGCCAGTCAGCAGCGCCGCCTCGATCCCTTCGCGCAACATGATCAGAAATGGGGCCAGCATCCGGGGCTCCTCCGCAGCTGGCTTTGGGCTAGTGAATTATGAGGCGCTTTGTCAAGATTAGATGGCGTCGCTCCCAGCACCACGCCGTGGTCAGCGAGGCGCGACGTCTGCCGCAGGCGGACACGTTCTGTTACAATCGCCGCAAGAAGAATTCGAGCACTGAACTCGTACGGACGCGACCTGTACAAGCTTTAATGCAGTACACCGCTGTTGCCGCAATTCTGCCATTCGATCACCGCGCTCCCGACGCGATCGCTTTCTAGACCGGAACATGGAGCAGCTGGTTGCTGCGTGGCGGCGACTTTAAAGGACGGGTGGCCGATCATGTCGACTTCGGATCGGATGGCGCTGGCGTTCTCACGCTTTGGGTACGGGGCCCGGCCGGGCGATCTCGCGCAGACCCGGACAAATCCGCGCGAGCGGCTCCTCGCGGAGATCGAGCGGCGCAATGCCGCGCTCCTTCAGGCGCCGGCTCTGCCGAGCACGCGCGACGCCTACGCGGCGGTGCGCGAGGACCAGATGGAGCGCAGCGAGGCGAAAGCGGACGGCGCCCCCAAGCCCGAGCGCGCCGGGCCGCAGGTGCCGCAGGCGATCCTGCAGGACGAGATCGCGGCGCGGCTCGCCCGCATCCGGGCCGCCGACATGGGCTTTGCCGAACGGCTCGTGGCGTTCTGGACCAATCACTTCTGCATCGAGGCCAAGGCGGGCGGGCCGGTCCGCGGCATGGCCGGCGCCTATGAGCGCGAAGCGATCCGCCCGCACGTGCTCGGCAAGTTCGAGGACCTCCTGGTGGCTGCGACACGCCACCCGGCGATGTTGATCTACCTCAACAACGCGAGTTCGATCGGGCCGGACAGCCGGGCCGGCGAGCGGCGCAACAAGGGCCTCAACGAGAACCACGCCCGCGAGATCATGGAGCTCCACACGCTCGGCGTGACCGGCGGCTACGACCAGGCCGACGTCATCGCCCTCGCCAAGATCCTCACCGGCTGGACCATCGGCTACAGCCCCGACAACGACGAGCGCTACGGGCGCTACTGGTTCAATGCGAACGCCCACGAGCCTGGCGCGCAGACGCTGCTCGGCATGCGCTACGACCAGCCGGGCGAGCAGCAGGGCCTGTCGGCGCTCGCCGACCTCGCGCGTCGCCCGGCGACGGCTCGGCACGTCGCCGACAAGCTCGCCCGGCACTTCGTGTCCGATCGGCCGCCGCAGGCTCTCGTCGAGCGTCTGGCCGACACCTTCCTGAAGACCGGTGGCGATCTCCTCGCGGTCGCCGTCGTGCTCGTCAGCGACGAGGAGGCCTGGACGGCGCCCGCCGCCAAGATCCGCACGCCGCAGGAGTTCGTCTGGTCGGCGGCGCGCGCGATCGATCCGGACCTGCCGCCGCCTTTCCTCGGGCGCACGCTCGCCGCACTGGGCCAGCCCCTCTGGGATCCGCCGGCGCCCGCCGGTTTCAAGGACGACGCCGCCACCTGGCTGGCGCCGGACGCGATGACGACGCGGGTGGAGATCGCCGAGCGGCTGGCGAGCCGGGCGAGCCTCATCGATCCGCGCGATCTCGCCGAAGCGGTGCTCGGCGCCCGCCTGTCCGAGGCGACGCGCCAGACGATCGCCCGTGCGGAGTCGCCGGCCCAGGGGGCGGCGCTGATGCTGATGAGCCCCGAATTCCAGCGGAGATGACGGTCATGTCCCTGTCCACGCTTCTCGCCGACGCCCGGCTGTGCCCGAGCCGGCGCGCCTTCCTCGCCGGCACCGGCGCCTTCATCGCCTGGGCCAACATGCCCCGGCACGCCTTCGCCGGAACGCGCGACCCGCGCTTCGTCGCAGTGATCCTGCGCGGTGCGATGGACGGTCTCGCCGTGGTGCCGCCGGTCGGCGATCCGGACTATCGAAGCCTGCGCGGCGACGTGGCGCTCGGCCTGAACGGCGCCGACATCCTGCCGCTCGACGGCGTCTTCGCGCTCAACGACGCGATGCCGCGCCTGCACGACAGGTTCCAGCGCAAGGAGGCGATCTTCGTCCACGCGGCGGCGACGGCCTATCGCGACCGCTCGCATTTCGACGGGCAGGACGTCCTGGAAAGCGGCATGGGCGGTCCGCGCGCCTCGTCGACCGGCTGGCTCAACCGCGTCGCCGCGGCTTTGCCGAAGGGCGAGGCGGTGCGTCCGGCGACAGGTCTTGCGGTGGGTCCGACGGTGCCGCTGATCCTGCGCGGCGACGCCCCGACGCTGACCTGGTCGCCGCCCGAGTTCAAGGCGGCGGGTTCGGACACGATGATGCGCCTCGCCTCGCTCTATGGCGAGCTCGACCCGGCGATGGCGAAGGTGCTGGCCGCCGGCGTGGAGACCGACCGGCTCGCCGGCTCGCAGGCGCTCGACAAGGGCGGCGGGGGCGTGCCCGCGGCCTTCCGTGCGCTCGCGGACGGCGCGGGCAAGCTCTTGGCCGAGCCGGACGGGCCGCGTGTCGCCGCGCTCAGCTACGACGGTTGGGACACGCACGCGAACGAGGGCGCCGATGCCGGCCGTCTCGCCAATCTCCTCGGCGCTCTCGACGGCGCGCTGGACGGTCTGGCAACGAGCATGGGGCCGGCCTGGTCCGACACGGTCGTCGCGGTGATGACCGAGTTCGGCCGCACCGCGCATGCCAACGGCAACGAGGGCACCGACCACGGCACCGCCACCACCGCCTTTCTCGTCGGCGGCGCGGTCAAGGGCGGTCGCGTCATCGCCGATTGGCCGGGGCTGAAGATCGCCGACCTCTACGAGGAGCGCGACCTGAAGCCGACGACCGACCTGCGGGCCGTGCTGAAGGGCGTGCTGCGCGACCATCTCGGCCTGTCGGAGCGGGTGCTTTCGGCCGACGTGTTCCCCGACAGCCTCGGCGTGCGGCCGATCGCCGGCCTCGTCGCCTGACACGACGCGGCGGTTACCCCGCGCTATGCCGCTCTGCGATCAGCCGCGTGGACCGACGAGCGCGAAGGGTGCGCCCTGCGGGTCGCTGCACTGGACGACATACATGCCGCCCGGCACCTCCATCGGTCCGTTGAGGATTTGACCGCCGCCCGCCGTGACGCGGCCGGCTGCCGCGTCGATCGCGTCCACCGCGAAGTAGTACTGCCAGAAGGGTCCGGGGACGGCGGGCGGCTTCGTCATCATCGCGCCCCAGGTCTCGCCGTCGACGGCGAAGAGCTGGTAGGTGCCCATCGGCCCCATGTCCATCGCCTCCGCTTTGGTCCAGCCGAACAGGCCCGAATAGAAGCCGAAGGCGCCGTCGAGTTCGCCGGCGAGGAGTTCGCGCCAGACCGCACTGCCGGGGCCGCCCATCGGCTGGAGGGGCGAGCGCGGCTCGCCGGCGGGCGTCATCGGGCAGAGCACGGCGCCGTGCGGATCGGCGATGACCGCGAAACGCCCGACGCCGGGAATATCGGTCGGCGCCCGGTGCACCGTCCCGCCCAGCTCCTTCGCCCGTGCCGCCGTCCGGTCGACGTCCGGCACCGCAACATAACCGATCCAGCCGGGCCGGCCGCCCGCGGCAACGACATGCTCCGGCAGCGTCATCAGGCCGCCGACGTCTCGTCCGCCCGCCGCCAGGAGCGTGTAGGAGACGCCGGGCATTCCGGAGTCCCGCGTCTCCCATCCGATGGTGTCTCGATAGAACGCCGTCGCCGCGGCAGCATCGCTCGTCATCAGCTCGTACCAGACGAATTTACCGTTCGTTACAGACATCGCTCCGCCTCCCTATGGTGCTGACATCCTCTTGAGGCTACATGTGACGCCTTCGCGCTTGCGAAGATGCGGCCCAGTCCGTACTACGCCAGGATACGGCTCGACTTCCGATCTTGTAGCAGTCGATTGCGACGTTGATTGGCGCAAATTCGCGGGCAAGACTCAAGCGGCAGGTGAGAGATGATCAGCAACGCGAAACGCCGATTCGAAGGCGTCCTGCGCTCCGGAGGCGTTGCCTCGATGCTCTTCGCTCTCGGCCTCGCGCTCGCTTCATGCTCGCAGGAGGGCGGCAGCGGGCAGCAGCAGGCGGCGGGCGGCAAGGGTGCGGCCCGACCGCCGGCCGAAGTCGGCGTGGTGACGCTGCATCCGAAGCCGGTGACGATCACCAGCAACGTGGCCGGGCGCACCAGCGCCTACGAGTCGGCCGAGATCCGGCCGCAGGTGAACGGGCTGATCGTCAAGAAGGTCTATGCCGACGGCGCGAGAGTGGCGACGGGCGACCTTCTCTACGTCATCGACGACAAGACCTATCAGGCCGCGGTCGATTCGGCGCAGGCGACGCTCGAGAAGACCAAGGCGACGCTCGCCAGCGCCGAAGCCTCTGCGAAGCGCTACCAGGATCTCCTGGGCCGCAAGGCGATCTCCCAGCAGGAGGCCGACAACGCGCAGGCCACCTATCTCAGCGCCAAGGCCGACGTGTCGGCCGCCGAGGCGGCCCTGCGTTCGGCGCGCATCGACCTCGACCGGACGGAGATCCGCGCGCCGCTCGCCGGGATCGCCGGCCAGTCGACGGTGGATCCCGGCGCACTCGTCACCAGCAATCAGGCGACCGCGCTGACCACCATCCGGCGCATCGACCCGATCTATGTCGACCTGACGGAGACCGGCGAGAAGCTGCTCGACTTCCGGCGGTCGGTGCAGGAGGGCAAGCTCAAGGCGCTCGTCGGCAACGACGACACCGAGAAGGCCAAGGTGACGCTGACGCTGCCCGACGGCAGCACCTATGGCGAGCCCGGCACCATCGACTTCGCCGACATCACGATCTCCGAATCCACCGGCAGCTTCACCTTCCGCGCGGTGTTCCCGAACCCGGACCGCATCCTCTTGCCCGGCATGTACGTGCGGGCCAAGGTGGAGGCCGCGATCAACGAGAACGGCTTCCTGGTGCCGCAGCGGGCGGTGTCGCGCAACGCCAAGGGCGAGGCGACGGCGCTGTTCGTCACCGCCGAGAACAAGGCGCAGATGCGGATCCTCGGGGTGCAGCAGGACATCGGCAACGACTGGCTGGTCAACTCCGGCGTCTCCGACGGCGATCGGGTGATCGTCGACGGCCTGCAGAAGATCGCCGATGGCGCGACCGTCAAGCCGACGCCCGTGACGATCGACGAGAACGGGCTGGTCTCGGCTGCCGCGACGGCCAAGGAGGGCGACGCGCCGAGTGCCGGAGCCGCGCCGGCCGCCGGCGGTGCGCAGACCGAAGCGGCTCGCTGAGGACCCGACGATGGCGCTGTTCTTCATCCGCCGACCGGTCTTCGCCTGGGTCATCGCGATCGCGATCATGCTGGCCGGTGCACTCGCGCTGACCTCGCTGCCGATCGCCCAGTACCCGGAGATCGCGCCGCCGACGATCTCGGTAACGACCACCTATCCGGGGGCCGACGCCGAGACGATCGAGAACTCGGTGACCAAGGTCATCGAGCAGAACCTCAACGGCCTCGACGGCCTCGACTACATCTCCTCGACGTCGAGCTCGACCGGCCAGGCGCAGATCCAGCTGACCTTCAAGAACGGCACCAATGCCGACACCGCGCAGATCCAGACGCAGAACAAGGTCCAGCTGATCACCTCGCGCCTGCCGGACGCGGTGCAGAACCAGGGCATCACCGTCACCAAGTCGAGCGCGGGCATCCTCCTCGTCGTCGGTCTCGTCTCCACCGACGGCTCGCTCTCCTCCTACGATCTTGCCGACTTCATCTCGTCCGACCTCGAGGATCCGATCCGCCGCGTGGACGGCGTCGGCGACCTGCAGATCTTCGGCTCCGGCTACGCGATGCGCATCTGGCTGGACCCGGAGAAGCTCGACAAGTTCCAGCTGATGCCGAGCGACGTGACCTCGGCGATCACCGCGCAGAACTTGCAGATCTCGGCCGGCCAGCTCGGCGCGACGCCGAGCGTGCCGGGCCAGCAGATGAACTTCACGGTGCGGGCGCAGGCGCAGCTGCAGACCCCGCAGCAGTTCGAGAACATCATCCTGAAGACCGAGGCGGACGGCTCGCTGGTGCGGCTCGGCGACGTCGCACGCATCGAGGTCGGCGCCGAGAGCTACGCCGTCACGGCCCGCTACAACGGCCAGAACGCGGCCGGCTTCGGCGTCAATCTCGCCGCAGGCGCCAACGCCATCGACACGGCCGAGGCGGTGCGGGCGAGGATCGACAGCCTCAGCTCGACGCTGCCGCGCGGCGTCGAGGTCGTCTATCCCTACGACACGACGCCCTTCGTCGAGCTGTCGATCGAGAAGGTGGTGCACACCCTGTTCGAGGCGGTGGTGCTCGTCTTCGTCGTGATGTTCGTGTTCCTGCAGAACTTCCGGGCGACGCTGATCCCGACGCTCGCGATCCCCGTGGTGCTGCTCGGCACCTTCGGCGTCCTCGCCGTTGCCGGCTATTCGATCAACACGCTGACGATGTTCGCCATGGTGCTCGCCATCGGCCTCCTCGTCGACGACGCGATCGTCGTCGTCGAGAACGTCGAGCGCATCATGGCCGAGGAGGGTCTGCCACCGCGCGAGGCGACCGAGAAGTCGATGGGCGAGATCACCGGCGCGCTGGTCGGCATCGCGATGGTGCTGTCGGCGGTGTTCCTGCCGATGGCCTTCTTCGGCGGCTCGGTCGGCGTGATCTACCAGCAGTTCTCGATCACCATCGTGACGGCCATGCTGCTGTCGGTGGTGGTCGCGCTGGTGCTGACGCCGGCGCTGTGCGCCACCATCCTGAAGCCGGTGCACGGCGAGAAGCGCGGCCTGTTCCGCTGGTTCAACCGCGGCTTCGACGCCACCAACCGGGGCTATGTCGGCGGCGTCGGCATCGCGCTGAAGCGCTGGATCGTGATGCTCGTCGCCTATGCGGCGGTGATCGCGGGCGCCGCGTGGCTGTTCGTCTCGCTGCCGAGCTCGTTCTTCCCCGACGAGGACCAGGGCGTCCTCCTGACCCAGATCCAGCTTCCGGTCGGCTCGACGGCGCAGCGCACCACCGAGGTCGTCAAGCAGGTCGAGTCCTACTACCGCAAGACCGAGGCGGCCAACGTCGATTCGGTGTTCGCGGCCGTCGGCTTCGGCTTCTCGGGCAGCGGCCAGAACAACGCCATCGTGTTCGTCCGGCTGAAGGACTGGGCGCAGCGCGAGGACCAGGCAGCCAGCGCCTCGGCGATCGCCCGCCGGGCGATGGGCGCCTTTTCCCAGCTGCGCGACGCGATGGTCTTCGCTCTGGCGCCGCCCGCCGTGCCGGGCCTCGGCACGTCCAGCGGCTTTTCCGTCTACCTGCAGGATCTCGGCAATGCCGGCCACGCGGCGCTGAAGCAGACGGCCGGGCAACTGGTCGGCAAGGCCAACCAGGACCCGATGCTCGCCGGCGTGCGCGAGGCGGGACAGCCGGACCAGCCGCAGTTCCAGATCGACATCGACCAGGAGCGGGCGGGTGCGCTCGGCGTCTCGGTCTCCGACATCAACACGACCCTGTCGGTCGCGATGGCCGGCCGCTACGTCAACGACTTCTCCAACGAGGGCGACATCAAGCCGGTCTACGTGCAGGCCGATGCGCCCTACCGCATGCAGCCGAGCGACATCGAGCGCTGGTCGGTGCGCAACCAGCAGGGCCAGATGGTGCCGTTCTCGGCCTTCTCCTCGACTCGCTGGACCTACGGTTCGCCCCGGCTCGAGCGCTACAACGGCGTGGCCGCCCTGAACATCCAGGGCTCCGCCGCGCCCGGCGTCTCTTCGGGCGAGGCGATGGATCGGATGGCGCAGCTGATCGGCGATCTCGGCAGCGGCTACGGCTACGAGTGGACCGGTCTCTCCTATCAGGAGCAGATCTCGGGCTCGCAGTCGACCTCGCTCTACCTGATCTCGGCGCTGGTGGTCTTCCTCTGCCTCGCCGCGCTGTACGAGAGCTGGTCGATCCCGTTCGCGGTGATGCTGTCGGTGCCGGTCGGCATCCTCGGTGCGCTCGCGGCCGCGACGTTGTTCGGCCAGGCGAACGACATCTACTTCAAGGTCGGGCTGCTTACCACCGTCGGCCTCGCGGCGAAGAACGCCATCCTGATCGTGGAGTTCGCCAAGGACATGCAGGCCGCCGGCAAGCCGCTCGTCGAGGCGACGCTCGATGCGGCGCGCATGCGGCTGCGACCGATCCTGATGACCTCGTTCGCCTTCATCCTCGGCGTCTTGCCCCTGGCCATCGCCGGCGGTGCCGGCGCCGGCGCGCAGAACGCCATCGGCGTCGCGGTGATGGGCGGCATGCTCGCCTCCACCGTGTTCGGGGTCTTCTTCGTGCCGCTGCTCTACGTGCTGGTGCGTCGCATCGCGGGCGGGCGCAATCGCAGCGCGGTGGAGGAGGGCGCCACCGAGGCGGTCGCCGGCCAGAGCTGACGACCTTGGCCGGTGCCGTCCGGCCCAGTCCCCGGCCGTCGCCGACGCGTTCGCTCTACCAGCGGTACCGGGGCCGGAAGATCCGCTGGTCGCTCATCGGAATGGCGGCGGTGATGCTCCAGCCGATCGTCGGATGGTAGACGTACTTCACGTCGGCGAAGACGAGGTAGCCGCTCTTGATCCCGTTCAGCTCCGAGGGAAGCGTGTAGACGTCTCCGACTTTGGCCTTGGCCCCGGTGTTGTTGTCGGAGGTGTGCGACCAGGTCACCTTGGCGATCCCGTTCGCGTCGATCGAGACCGCCGTCATCGCGATCTTGAGCTCGGTCGTGTCGAACGGGCGCATCATCGCGGTCGCGATGGTGAACACGTTCTTCACCTGCGTCTCGTCGGGCGAGCGGATCCGGGCCACCAGATTGGCGAGCGTGCTGCCCGTGTCCTGCACCTTCTGCCGCGCTTCGATGCCGTTCGAGAGCTCGAAGGAGCCGAGATAGAGAAGCAGGAGGAACGGGATCACCAGCGCGAACTCGACCGCCGCGACGCCCGAGCGGTCGCCACGAAAGCCGGCGCCGCGAGGCCGACCCTCAGCCCGGCATCGGGTCGACCAAGGCAGGACGAGGCGCGGCAGTCTCACGAACAGGTCGCCTTCGTGCTGGTGACCGAGCCGAACGGCTCGTTCATGAAGGCCGCCATCGCCTCGAACAGCGTCTTGCCGTTGCCCGAGGCTGCCCGCTGCATGAAGCCGGTGTACCAGTTCCACTCGTAGAAGACGCGCAGCACGGTGATGGCGCTCGCATTGCCCGGGTCGTAGCAGAAGCTGCCATTGTCGAGCTTGCCGTTGAGGATCGGCGCGTTCGTCGGGATGGCCGAGTAGGAATCGAAGGTGCGCAGGTCGATCTGCAGCTTGCCGCAGTCGAGCATCAGCTTCACGCTGTCGCAGATCCGCGCCTTGAAGTCCGTCGCGTCGAGATTTGCTTCCTGGGTCTGGCCCGTCATCACCTCGCGCCCGACGCGCGTGACGGCGTTCTCGAGCACGAGCTTGCCTGCCATCGCGACGCCGGTCTCGATCGTGGCGAAGATCACCATGAAGAACGGAAGGGCCAGGATCGCGAACTCGATCGCCGTGGCGCCGGAACCGTCCCTGGCGAAGGACCACAGCTTCCTGCGGGCCGTCTGCGAGCGCCGGGATTGATGCATTCGTCGCAACTGTGCCTGCGGGTTAAAAGATCACTGCATGAACCTATTGGTTAACCCTTGCGACCGCGTTAACCCGGTGCCGCGCATTCGACCTGTTCTCGTACAGGTTGTTCAGGCTTCCGACCATCTGGCCTTAAAAGGCGGCGATCGCTAAAAGGGCGCCCCCCGTCGTAGCCGGGCGTTAAGGTTTTGGCGCCATATCAGCTCTCTGAATGTGCGGAGAGCCGTCATGATCAGACTCTGTCGCCGATTCCTCGGGGCGCGCGACGGCAATTTCGGGATGATCGCCGCGATCGCCATGTTTCCGCTCGGCTTGACGACACTCGGCGTCGTCGACCTGACGATCTACCGCAGCTCGCTGACCACCGTGCAGGATTCGATGGATGCCGCGGCGCTCGCCGCCGCCAAGGACATCGACGACGGCGTGGACAAGGCCAAGGACCTCGCGCAGAAGGTCTTCGCCAGCAACATCAAGACCGACAAGCTGCGCGGAACCGCAGTCTTGACCTTTCTCGGCGTCGAAGAGGATGCCGACGGCGCGTCCGTGCTGAAGTTCCGCTCTGACTATCGGCACAACTTCTACTTCAGCGGCGCCCTGAATCTGATCGCCAAGCTGGCGGGCAGCAAGAGCACGCTGCAGGAATTCCTCGACACCCAGCTGACGACGCAGGTGGCGTTCGGCGAGATGGCGATGGAAGTGGCCTTCGTCCTCGACAATTCCGGGTCGATGAACGATGGCGGCAAGATCGCGACGCTGCGCAGCGTCGCGGAGGACTCGGTCAAGAAGCTGTTCACGCTCGCCGACGTCTCGAAGGGCGACATCGTCGATCCGATCAAGGTGGCGCTCGTGCCCTTCGCCGCGTCGGTCAATGTCGGCACTGGAAACCGCAGCGCCAGCTGGATGGATCCGGGCAACAGCGACAGCACCCTGCAGGGCAACGACTGGTCGACGAGCAGCTATGCCGTGTCGCAGAACCCGTCGACCAAGCTGTGGACGCGCAACAGCGACAAGACGGTGCTGAACCGCTTCTACCTCTACGACCAGATGCGTGTGGCGTGGGGCGGCTGCGTCGAGGTGCGGCGGGGCAGCTACGGCACCGACGACACGGCCCCGAAGGCGAGCGATCCGAATTCCTACTTCACCCCGATGTTCGCGCCGGACCAGCCGAGCTACTACTCCCGCTATCCCTCGAACAACCGCAGCACCGACGAGACCAGCGCCTACAGCTCCTTCGACTATCTCGACGACCTGCGAAAGATCTCGAGCAATAGCCAGAAGGACAACTATATCGGGTACAGCAAGCAGTTCGCGCGCCAGGGGCGGGTGGACAAGTACGAGTATTACCCGTCGAATTCCGGCGTCACGGCAAACGGGCTGAGCAACGGCCCGAACTACATGTGCACCACGCAGCCGGTCATGCCGTTGACCACCGACAAGTCGAAGGCGATCAACAACGTCCGTTCGATGGTCGCCTCGGGCGGCACCAACATCCCGGACGGTGTCGCCTGGGGCTGGCGGACCCTTTCGCACGGCGAGCCCTTCACCGAAGGGCGCGGGCCTGGCGACAGGGACTACAACCGCACCAAGAAGATCATGATCGTCATGACCGACGGCGAGAACACCTACTACAACTACAATTTCCGCACGAGCGTGTCCTCAAGCGATCCCAACCAGAACCGGTCGACCTACGGCGCCTACGGATTCGCCTCCACCGGCGAGATCTTCAAGGGCACGAGCAAGCAGGGGACGACGCAATATACGTCGGACAACTACACGACGGCGATGAACGAGCGGCTGACCACGGTCTGCACCAACGCCAAGGCGGCCGGCATCGAGATCTACACCGTGGCCTTCGACGTCGACGATCCGTCGACGGTGAAGAATATCCTCTACAACTGTGCGAGCGACGACAAGGGCGGGCACTTTTTCGATGCCAAGACCTCGGCGAACCTGATCGCCTCGTTCGACCAGATCATCAACAACATCTCGGAGATCCGGCTGGTGCGTTGAGCGTCCGCCGGCACGACGGGGGCGGCCTGCGGCCGTCGCCTGCGCCTTCCTGCGACGACGTCAGCCCTCCTGCCCGCAATGCTCGCGTGACGGTCCGTCGACCGGCTTCAGATCCAGCGCCGCATTGACCAGCGACAGATGCGACAGCGCCTGCGGGAAGTTGCCGAGCAGCCGCCGGTCGGCAAACTTCAGCTCTTCCGACAGGAGGCCGACGTCGTTGGAGCTTTCGGTGAGGCGATGGAAGAGGGCTTCGGCGTCGCCGCGCCGGCCCTGGAGCGCATAGACGTTGGCCAGCCAGTAGCCGGCAGCCACGAAGGCGCCCTCGTCGCCGCCGACTCCGTCGTCCGTCGCCCCGGTCTCGTAGCGTGCCACCAAACCATCGCGCATCAGGTGCGTCTCGATGGCCGCGACCGTGCCGAGGACCCGCGGATCGTCCGCCGGCAGGAAGCCGACGAGGGGCAGGCGCAGCGCCGCCGCGTCGAGCGCACTGTCGTCGAAGGCACGCACGAAGCTGTTGCGATCGGCGTGGAAGCCCTTCTCCAGCACCACCGCTTTGACGCGGTCGGCGAGATCGCGGTAGCGGCGGGACGCTTCGGGATCGCTCTCCTCGAACCAGCGGGACGCGCGGTCGAAGGCGGTCCAGCACATCACCTTCGAATAGGTGTGGTGGCGCGGCTCGCCGCGGCTCTCCCAGATGCCGGCATCCGGCTTCTCCCAGAGATCCTCCAGATTGTCGGCGAGCAGGCGCACGAGCGCCTCGCTGTCCCCGTCGCGCTCGATGCCGTGCTTGTCGGCGAAGAACAACGTGTCGAGAACCTCGCCATAGACGTCGAGCTGCAGCTGGCCGGTTGCGGCGTTCCCGAGCCGCACCGGCCGGGCGCCATTGAAGCCCTCGAGCCAATCCGCTTCGTATTCGGGAACACGGCGCTCGCCGCGGATCGTGTAGAAGGGCTGCAGCATGATCGGCTCGCCGGCGACCGCCCGGCGCAGCCAGCGCACCCAGGCGTGGGCTTCGTCGCGCAGGCCAACCTGCAGGAAGGCGAGCAGCGCGAAGGTCGCATCGCGCAGCCAGCAGAAGCGATAGTCCCAGTTGCGCTCGCCGCCCGGCCACTCCGGCAGCGCGGCCGTGGGCGCCGCGACGATGCCTCCGGTCGGGCGGTGGATCAGGCCCTTCAGCGTCACCAGCGAGCGGACGACGCTGTCGCGATGCTCGCCGTCATAGCCGATCGGACCCGCCCAGTCCGCCCAGAAGCCTTCGGTCTGCCGCAGCGCCTCCGCGGGATCCACCCGGTTCGGCACCTCCTTGTACGAGGTGAAGCAGGTGAGGGTGAAGGTGACGCGCTCGCCCGCTGCCACGGTGAAGCGGCTGTCGAACTGGCGCTCGCCGTGCTCGATCGGAACATCGCAGCGGAGCACCACGCCCACCGGTCCGGCGATGGCGATGAGGTCGGTCTCGGCCTCCTGCCGGATCAGCGGGTGCACCCGTCCGTAGCCGAAGCGCAGCATCAGCTCGGACGACATCGCCACCCGGCCGCTGCGCCCTTCCACGATACGCACCACGTCCGGCGCCACGCCGCGCATCGGCATGAAGTCGATCACGGCGACCGTGCCGCTTTCGGTCTCGAACAGCGTTTCCAGGATCAGGCTGTCGCCCCGGTAGCGACGGGAGGTGGCCGTCGGCTCGGAGACGGGCGCCATGCGCCAGCAGCCGTTGTCGCGGTCGCCCAGCAGGGAGGCGAAGCACGCTTCGGAATCGAAGTCCGGCATGCACAGCCATTCGATGGTGCCGTCGCGGCCGACGAGGGCAGCCGTCTCGCCGTCGCCGATCATGGCGTAGTCGCCGATGTCCTTCGTCGTCACCGCCGCCTCCGCCGCGAGAGCCCGAGTGCGCCGAGGCCGACGACGCCGGCCGCGGCAAGCGCGATCGCGCCGCGGTTGAGGTTGAGCCAGAGCTGCCAGCTGGAGGTTCGCGCTGTCGCGTCGAAACGGCCATGCGCGCCGTGATCGCCCGGGACCGGCTGATAGAGATTGTCCTTCCGGTCCGCCGCGACCTTCTCCTCGCCCTGCTGGCCCGAAAAGGCCGTTCGGGCGAGGTAGTGGTCGAGGAGGCTGGAGGCGACATAGTCGCCGAAGATCGCCTGCACCGAAGGGAAGCCGACGATCACCCGCTTGCGCCGGTGATGCGCGGCCCAGTGTATGGCACGCGCGGCGATCTCTGGCTGGAAGGGCGGGCTCGCCGGCCGCGGCTTCTTGGGCAGGTTGGTGCGGATCCAGTCGAACTGCGGCGTGTTCACGCCGGGCAGGTCCACCATCGACACGTGCACCCGGCTGCGGGCATGGATCAGTTCGCAGCGGATCGAATCGTGGAACCCCTGGATGGCGTGCTTGGCGCCGCAATAGGCGGACTGCAGCGGAATGCCGCGATAGGCGAGCGCGGAGCCGACGAGGACGATGCTGCCCTTGTTGCGCGGCAGCATCCGCTTCAGCGCCGCCATCGTGCCGTGCACCTGGCCGAGATACGTCACGTCGGTGACGCGCTTGAAGTCGTCGAGCGACATGTCGACGAAGCGCGACAGGACGCCGGCGAAGGCGACGTTCACCCACACGTCGATCGGGCCGAAGCGATCCTCCACCGCCTGCGCGGCGCGCTCGACCGCCGCGGCGTCGGCGACATCGCATGGCACGACCAGCGCTTCGCCTCCGGCGGCCTCCACCTCGGCTTTGGCGCCCTCGAGCCCGTCGATCCCGCGGGCGATCAGCCCGATCTTCGCACGCTCTTCGGCGAACGCGCGCACCACCGCCCGCCCGACACCGGCCGACGCGCCGGTGACGACCACGATCGGCGGACGCTTCGCGCGGGGGCGCCGCTCCAGGAAGTGCCGGTAGAGCGTCTCGGCGAGATCGGCACCGGCCGGATGGCGCGCCACCGCCTGCAGCGCCCGGCCTGCGCCGCGCGCCAGCGGCCGAACGAGATCACTGGCCGGGGAGGACATGGCCGAGCACCTGACGGGCGGTGTTGCGGATGACCGAACTCTCGTTCGGGTCGCCCTTGACGAGCATCGACGTGAAGGCGCGGGCCTGATCGATGGATATGTGCGGCGGCAGCGGCGGCACGTCCGGATCGGTCTTCACCTCCAGCACCACCGGGCGCCGAGCCGCCAGCGCCTCGTCCCAAGCCGGCCCGAGCCGGTCGGGCGTGTCGACGAAGATGCCCGATAGTCCGATCATCTCGGCAAAGCGATGATAGGCGACGTCCGGGAGGTCCTGCGTCGTCTCGAACTTCGGATTGCCCTCCATCACCCGCTGCTCCCAGGTCACCTGATTGAGATCCTGATTGTTGAGGACGACGACGATGAAGCGGGGATCGGTCCAGTTCTGCCAGTGTTTGGCGACGGTGATGAGCTCGGCCATGTTGTTCATCTGCATCGCGCCGTCGCCGACCGATGCGATGACCGGCCGCCCGGGGTGGGCGAACTTCGCCGCGATCGCATACGGGACCGCTGCCCCCATCGACGCGAGCCCGCCGGACAACGACGCCATCATGCCGCGCCGGATCTTGATGTCGCGCGCGTACCAGTTGGCGCAAGAGCCGGAATCGCTGGTCAGGATCACGTCGCCCGGCAGGCGCTTCGACAATTCGGTGAAGATCTTCTGCGGGTTGACCGGGTTGGCCTTCGCCTCCGCCCGCTCGACGAGCGTCCGGTTCCAGTCCTCGTTCCATTCGGCGATGGTCTCGCGCCAGCGGCCGTCGGCCTTCTGCTCCAGGAGCGGCAGCAGCGCCGCCACCGTCGAGCGAACGTCGCCTGTCAGGTTGACCTCCATCGGATAACGGATCGACAGCATGCCCGGATCGATGTCCACCTGCACGCCGCGCGCCTGACCCTCCTTCGGCAGGAACTCCGAATAGGGGAAGCCGGAGCCGAGCATCAGGAAGGTGTCGCACTCCATCATCATGTCGTAGCTCGGCTTGGTGCCGAGAAGTCCGATTGAGCCGGTGACCCAGGGCAGGTCGTCGGGCAGCACCTGCTTGCCGAGAAGCGCCTTGGCGGCCCCGGCACCCAGCCGGTCGGCGAGCGCGATGATCTCGTCCGCGGCGTCCTTCGCGCCGGCACCGACGAGGAGCGCGACCTTCTTGCCGGCATTCAGCACCTCGGCGGCCCGGTGAAGATCGGGCTGCTTCGGAATAACGTCCGGAGGCGACCAGCCGACCCCGGAAAAAACCGCACCGTGCTTGCGCGGCGGCTCCTCCATCGGCAGTTCCTGCAGGTCGTTCGGAAAGATCAAGGCGGTCACCCGCCGCTCGCCGAGCGCGATCCGCACCGCGCGGTCGACGAGGTGACGCACCTGCGCCGGCGCGCTCGCCATGCCGGTGAAGCTGCCGGCGACGTCCTTGAACATCGACGGCAGGTCGAGCTCCTGCTGGTAATGCGCCCCGATCGCGGTGCGCGCCTGCTGGCCGGCGATCGCCAGCACCGGCATGTGGTCCATCCGCGCATCGTAGAGCCCGGTCAGGA
This sequence comes from Mangrovibrevibacter kandeliae, assembly GCF_024519155.1. Taxonomy (GTDB): domain Bacteria; phylum Pseudomonadota; class Alphaproteobacteria; order Rhizobiales; family Rhizobiaceae; genus Mangrovibrevibacter; species Mangrovibrevibacter kandeliae. The sequence goes on from NZ_JANIFJ010000006.1 coordinate 198,517, forward strand.
GATGCGCCGCCCCCGGACCCGAAGTGGCGAGGCAGACGCCGAGTTCGCCGGTGAACTTGGCATGGGCGGACGCCATGAACGCCGCCATCTCCTCATGGCGCACCTGAACGAAGTCGAACGTATCTCCGGCCCGGTCGAGCGCGCCGAGGAGACCGTTGATGCCATCGCCGGGGTAGCCGAAGATCCGCTTGATGCCCCATTGGGCGAGGCGCGCCCACACGAAGTCGCCCACCGTCTGTGCCATCGCCGCCTCCTTCTGCCGCGTCCGTTGCCATTCGGTGAGCGTAATCGGGTACGCGAAGCGAACGTTCCGGGATGAGCAGAAGTTAACCGGTGCCCTATTGCCGCATCGGAAGGGTCGAGGTGTACTCCCCCCGTCTATAAGCCGACGAAGTGTCCTCGAGAAAATGCGCCGGCGCCGGAACTCTTGTGCAGCGCACGCTTTCTCTTCACGCGGCGGGGCAGGGACGGCCTGATCGCATCACTCTGGCCCGATCAGGCGGCACCATGACCGTACACACGTCCGGCGCATCTGCAGCGTCGTCCCGCACCCACATCGCCCGTCGCACCGTCGACTCCGAGCATCCGACCTACTGGTACAAGGATGCGATCATCTACCAGCTGCACGTGCGCTCCTTCTTCGACTCGAGCTGCGACGGCATCGGCGACTTCAAGGGCCTGACGCAGAAGCTCGACCACATCGTCGATCTCGGGGTGAGCGCCGTCTGGCTGTTGCCGTTCTTTCCCTCGCCGCTGCGCGACGACGGTTACGACATCTCGGACTACTGCGGCGTGAACCCGGACTACGGCACGCTCGACGACTTCCGCGGGTTCGTCGAAGCGGCGCATGCCAAGGGGCTGCGAATCCTGGTCGAACTCGTGGTCAATCACACCTCGGACCAGCACCCGTGGTTCCAGCGTGCGCGCCGGGCGCCGAAGGGAAGCCCCGAGCGGGACTTCTACGTCTGGAGCGACACCGGGCACGAGTACGAAGACGCGCGGATCATCTTTCTCGATTCAGAGACCTCGAACTGGGCCTGGGATCCCGTCGCCCGCGCCTATTACTGGCACCGCTTCTACAGTCACCAGCCGGACCTCAACTTCGACAATCCGCTGGTGATGCGGGAGGTGAAGACGATCCTCAACTTCTGGCTCGACCTCGGGGTCGACGGCTTCCGGCTGGACGCGGTGCCGTACCTCGTGGAGCGCGAGAACACGACGGGCGAAAACCTCGACGAGACCCATTCCGTGCTGAAGGCGATCCGCGCCGAGATCGAGGCCCGCAACCCGGACTGCATCCTCCTCGCCGAGGCGAACCAGATGCCAAAGGACACGATCCCCTATTTCGGGCAGGGGGACGAGTGCCACATGGCATTCCACTTCCCGCTGATGCCGCGCCTCTTCATGGCGCTGGCGAAGGAGGACGGCGCGCCGATCGCGCAGGTGGTGGAAGACACCATGCGCCTGCCGGAGCCCTGCCAGTGGGCGCTGTTTCTGCGCAACCACGACGAGCTGACGCTCGAGATGGTGACCGAGGAGGAGCGGGAGGACATGTGGCAGTTCTACGCCACGCACCGGCGCCTGCGGATCAATCTCGGCATCCGGCGCCGGCTCGCCTCGCTGGTCGACGGCGACCGCAAGCGCATCGAGCTGCTCAACGCGCTGCTCCTGTCGATGCCTGGTACCCCGGTGATCTACTACGGCGACGAGATCGGCATGAGCGACAACCCGTTCCTCGGGGATCGGGATGGGGTCCGCACGCCGATGCAGTGGTCGCCGGACCGCAACGGCGGCTTCTCCTGCGCGCCCTCGGTGTCGCTCTACCTGCCGCCGGTGGTCGATCCGCTGTTCGGCTACGAGGCGGTCAACGTCGAGACGCAGCGCGAGATCCGCTCCTCGCTGCTGAACTGGATGCGGTGGCTGATCGAGGTGCGCAACGCCCATGCCTGCTTCGGGCGCGGCGACATCCGCTTCATCGCCTCGGGCAACAGCCGCCTCCTCGCCTATACCCGCTGCCTGCCGGAGGAGAAGGTGCTGTGCGTGGTGAACCTGTCGGAGACCGCGCAGGCGGCCAATGTCGACTTGTCCGAGCACGAGGGCCGCGTGCCCGTCGACCTCTTCGGCGGCTGCCGCTTCCCGCCGATCGGCGCGCTTCCGTACCAGCTGACGCTGCCGGGCCGCAGCTTCTACTGGCTGAGGCTGTCGTCGCAGGACGAGGCGCCCACCGTGTGCGAGCCCTGCGAGGGCGGCGGCACCAAGCCGGAGCTGCCCGACGCGCAGGCGACCCGCCAGACACGCGCGGAGGCGCGGCGGCAGGGATGATCGGTCGGTAACGCCCTCCATCCGCCTGCCGACGCCTTGCTCCCTGACGGGAGGAAAGCGCGGCTGGAGCGTGGACGCCCGACGCTTGGCGACGGTGCTGTCCGAACCGGGCGCCCTTCCTCTCCCGCGTCGTGGGAGAGGGTGGATGCGAGCGCGAGCGAGCAGCCTGGTGAGGGCGAATTCCGAGCGAGCCGCGTGTCGCCTCAGAACTTGACGTGCGCCTTCAACAGACCCGAGCGGCCCTCGCCATAGGCGCAGCTGTAGGCCTGCTGGCAGCCGGAGACGTACGCCTCGTCGAAGACGTTGTTGACGTTGAGCGAGACGCCCCAGTCGTCCTTCTCGTAGTGGATCGCGGCGTCGAACAGCGTCACCGAGGGCACCTCGAGCGTGTTCTGGTTGTCGGCATAGGACGAGCCGACATAGCGCAGGCCGCCGCCGAAGCCGAGGCCCTCGGCCGGGCCGCTCTTCAAGGTGTAGTCGAGCCAGAGCGAGCCCAGCACCTCCGGCACGAGATAGGGGCGGTTGCCGACGAGCGTCGGATCGACGTTCTCGGTAATCTCGAGGTCGTAGGCGGTGAAGGCGGCCGTCAGCTTCAGGCTTTCGGTGAGATTGGCATTCGCCTCGAGCTCGATGCCGCGCGAGCGCACCTCGCCGACGGCCCGGGGCACGAAGTTGGCATCGCTCTGCACCGTGTTGCGGCGGGTGAGGTCGAAGAGCGAGGCGGTGAAGGTCGCGTCGAGGAAGGTCGGCGCATACTTCAGGCCGATCTCGTACTGCTCGCCGGTCTGCGGCGGCAGCGCCTCGTTGTTGGCGTCGGTGCCGATCTGCGGGTCGAAGAAGCGCGACACGCTGGCATAAGGCGTCAGGCCGTTGGCGAACGCGTAGGCGATGCCGGCGCGACCGCTGAAGGAGCCCTCCTCGCCGTCATAGTCGACGTCGAAGCTCGTCCGGTCGTCGCGGTCGATCCAGACCTCGTCGTAGCGCCCGTTGAGGGTGACGATCCAGCCGTCGCCGAACTTCAGCTGGTCCTGCGCGTAGACGCCAAGCTGGTCGAGCGACACGACCTCGTCAGTGTAAGGCGCAAAGAGCGGTGGCAGGTTGTTGGTGTAGACGGGGTTGGTGGCGCTGAGGGGATCGGCGGCGCCGACGGCCTGGGTCTGGTCGATGCGATAGTGCTTGTAGTCGACGCCGGCCAGGAGCTCGTGCCGCACCGCGCCGGTGTCGAAGCTGAAGATCGCCTGGTTGTCGGTGGTGAAGAGGCCCGCATCGGTGTCGTGCGCGAAGTTCAGGCGGTTCAGGACGTCGTCGGTCTGCACCGTGTCGTAGAGGTAGGGACCGTATTCGTTGCGCTCGAGATAGAGGTAGCGGGTGTTGGAGCGCAGCGTCACCGTATCGTTCAGCCGGTGCTCGAACTCGTAGCCGATCGAGGCCTGCTTGTGCTCGAAGCGGTCGAGCTCGGGCTCCGAATAGTAGAAGGAGCGGTCGATCCGCCCGTAGGGCGCGTCGACCACCGTGCCGACATAGGGCAAGAAGCCGTTGGTGTGGCGCTGGTCGTCATACTCGTAGGTCGCATAGAGCTCGAGCCGCGTGTCGGCGTCCGGCTCGAACAGGAGGCTCGGCGCGACGGTGCCGCGCAGATTGTCGGCATAGTCGACGTCGGTGCGCCCGCCCTTCACGCGCCCGACGACCCGCCAGCTCCAGGCGTCGCTGCCGATGAAGCGGCCGCCGAGATCGAGCCCGACATAGCCGTTCGGCGTGTCGTCGATCCCGGTCTCGGCGTACCCGTGATGCTCGCCGTCGGCGCGCTTCATCACCGAATTGACGAGGCCCCCGGCATTCGAGCCGCCGTAGAGCACGGAGGCCGGGCCACGCAAAACCTCGACACGGTCGAGCAGGAACGGGTCGACGATGATCCCGGCAAAGGCGTACTGGAACAGCGGCAGCCCATCGAGGGAGACGCCGGTCTGGGTGGCGTCGAAGCCGCGGATGTAGATCCAGTCGGTGTCGGTGTCCTTGCCGAAGGGCTGGGCGAAGACGCCGGCGGTGTAACGCAGCGCCTCGTCCACCTTCTGCACGCCCCGGTCGTCGAGTTCCTCGCGGCCGAGGACCGAGACCGACTGCGGAACCTCCGCGATCGGCGCCGCGGTTTTGGAGCCCGCCGTCGTGTCCTTGGCGACGTAGCCCTCCACCGGTGCCGGATCGGCAATGCCCCCGGAGGGACCGACGCCGTCGACCGTCACCTGTTCGAGCTGGATCGTCTCCTGTGCGGCGGCAGGCGCGGTCAGCGCGGCCATGGCGACGGTGGCGAAGAGAACGGAACGGGGAGTGGGCACGGGAACCTTCCTGAGCTGGAGCGACATTCGCCCTTAGCCCACGAAAAGCTGACTTTGCGAGTCAAGTTTGGAGTGACCGTCACATCTGCGGCGGCAATGTGGCAATCGCACCACTTTGTTTTAATTGGAAAAATTCCAAACTAGGCGCGTGTTCTTGCCCCGCTGCAGCGCCACGACGGTGCCGTGCTAGCGGAATGCCTGGCTCGGCTCCGCGTCGTGGGTGGCGTAGGTCGCGCGCTCGTCCGCCTCGACGAGCCGCACCGAATAGCCCCAGAGGTCGGCGAGATGGCGCAGCACCCGCTGCGCGTCACCGGCATCGAGGGTCACGCCGTCGACCACGTTGTGGCGGACCAGAAGCCGGCGGTCGCCGGCCAGGTCCACGTCGACCACCTGGATGTCCGGATCCTGCCGCGACACGTCGAAGTGGCGCGACAGCGACCGGCGGACGTCGCGATAGCCGCGCTCGTCGTGGATGGAGGCAACCAGCACCTCGTCCTCCTCCTGGTCGTCGACCAGGCGGAACAGCCGGTGCTTGCGAATGAGGCGCGGCGACAGGAACTGCATCACGAAGCTCTCGTCGCGGTAGTTCGCCCAGGCGTCCTTGAGGACGCCATAGGGGTCGCCACAGCCGGCGATGTCGGGATGCGCGGCCTTGTCCTCCGCGCTTTCCGACAGGCAGACGCGCTCGATCTCCTGCATCATCGAGAAGCCGAGGGCATAGGGGTTGATGCCGCTGTAGCGCGGGTCGTCGTAGTCCGGCTGGGTGACGACGTTGGTGTGCGAGTGCAGGAACTCCAGATAGGCGCCGTCGGTGATCCGGCCGGTCTCGTGCAGGCGCCCCATGATCTTGTAGTGCACGAAGGTGGCGCAGCCTTCGTTCATCACCTTGGTTTGGCGCTGCGGATAGAAGTACTGCGCGATCTGCCGGACGATGCGGATCAGCTCGCGCTGCCAGCCCTGCAGGCGCGGCGCGGTCTTCTCCAGGAAGTAGAGGATGTTCTCCTCCGGCAGGCCGAGCAGGGCGCGGCGCCGGTCCTCCTCCGGACGCTCGGCGCTCTTTGAGCGCTTCTTCGGCAGGGTGCGCCACAGGTCGTTGTAGAGCCGCTCGTCGTGGGCGCGGCGCTCCTGCTCGCGTCGCTCCTCCGACAGGAGGTCGGGCGCATGTTTGCCGGGGTAGCGGTGGATGCCGTTGTTCATCAGCGCGTGGGCGGAATCGAGCAGCCGCTCGACGGCGTCGGCGCCATAGCGGTCCTCGCAGGCGGTGACGTATTTCTTGGCGAAGGCGAGATAGTCGAGGATCGCCGAGGCGTCGGTCCACTGCCGGAAGGTGTGATTGTTCTTGAAGAAGTGGTTGTGCCCGAACGCGGCGTGCGCGAGCACCAGCGTCTGCATCGTCGCCGAGTTCTCCTCCATGATGTAGACGATGCAGGGACTGGAATTGATGACGATCTCGTAGGCCAGCCCCTGCCAGCCCTTGCGATAGAGCGTCTCGTTGCGCAGGAACTGCTTGCCGAAGGACCAGTGCTTGTAGAACAGCGGCATGCCTGTCGAGGCGTAGGCGTCGAGCATCTGCTCGGAGGTGATCACCTCCACCTGGTTCGGGTAGGTGTCGAGGCCGAGCTCGTCATGGGCGATCCGCTCGACGGCACCGTAGATCCGCTGCAGCGTCTCGAAGCTCCAGTCCTGGCCGCTGAAGAGCAATGGGCCGCCTGGTTCAAACCCCATGTCCGCCGCTCCCCGTGTGGACGTCCTTGCGCTCGAACAGCTCGCGGAAGATCGGATAGATGTCGCGGCGATTGTCCACCTTGCGCATGGCGAGCGGCAGGTCCGGCCCGACCAGCTGCTGATAGGCCCGCCACAGGCTCGACTCTTGGCGCGAGAAGACGCCGACCCGCTCGCCCTCGCCGTGGCCGACCTGCAGATAGGCGTAGAACTGGCTCATCGGCAGGATGGTGGAGCGCAGGAGCGCCACGGACCGGGCGTTGTCGGTGGACAAGTTGTCTCCGTCCGAGGCCTGGGCGCCGTAGATGTTCCACTGGTTAACCGGGAAGCGCTCGGCCGCGATCTTCGCCATCTCGTCGAGCGCCGAGGAGATCACCGTGCCGCCGCTGAGGCGGGAGTGGAAGAAGGTCTCCTCGTCCACCTCCTTGGCTTCGTGGGTGTGACGGATGAAGACGATCTCCACCTGGCGGTAGCGGCGCGTGAGAAAGATGTAGAGCAGGCTGAAGAAGCGTTTGGCGAGGTCCTTCATGTGCTCGTCCATCGAGGCCGAGACGTCCATCAGGCAGAACATCGCCGCGCGCGCCACCGGTTCCGGCGTCACCTCGATGCGCCGGTAGCGCAGGTCGACGGGATCGATGAAGGGGATGGTGCGGGTGCGCCGCTCCTGCCGCTCCAGCTCGAGCTTGAGTTCGGCGAGGCGCCGGGCGCTGCGGCCGCTCTTCTCCAGCGCCTCGATGTCGCGCTTCAGCCCGTCGATCTCGTCGCTGGACGGGCGGCGGAGCGCGATGCGGCGCGACAGGCTGCGGCGCAGCGTGCGCGGCACCGACAGCGCGGCGGGTGGTCCGGCGGTGCGGAAGCCCGCCGGCCGGCGGATCTCCTGCGCGTCGCCCATGATCTGGCGCTTGGCAAGGTTCGGCAGCTCGAGGTCCTCCAGGAAGAACTCGAGGAACTCCTCACGCGACAGGATGAAGCGGAACTGATCCTCGCCCTCGCCGTCGGGGCTGCCCTCCGAACCGGAGCCGCCGCCCTGCGGCGGGCGCGCGATGCGGTCGCCCTGCACATAGGTCTTGTTGCCGGGCAGGACCGGCTCGCGCCGCCCGGTCTCGCCGCCGCGGTGGAAGCTCGGCTCGTGCACGCCGTCGGCCGGAATCGACACCGAGCCGCCCTCGTCCACCTCGCGGATCCCGCGCGAGCCCGAGGCTTCGCGCACCGCCTGGCGCACCAGGGCGCGGGCGCGGCGGATGAAGCGCTGGCGATTGGCGAGCGACTTGCCGCCGGGGTCGAGACGACGATCGATGATGTGCATTCGCTGCCCGCCCAGGCCCTAGCCGGCCTGCCTCACCCGCATGTACCATTCGACGAGACGGCGCACCTGACGCTCGGTAAAACCGCGCTTCATCATCCGGTCGACGAACTCACTATGCTTCTTTTCCGTTTCGCTGTCCTTCTTCGACCCGAAGCTTATCACGGGGAGAAGATCCTCGACCTGGCTGAACATGCGCTTCTCGACGACGTCGCGGATCTTCTCGTAGCTGGTCCATGAGGGATTTTCGCCGGCGTTCGCGGCCCGCGAGCGCAGCGAGAACTTCACGACCTCGTTGCGGAAGTCCTTCGGATTGGCGATGCCCGCCGGCTTCTCGACCTTCGAGAGCTCCTGGTTCAGGAGCTCGCGGTTGAGCAGCTGGCCGGTGTCGGGATCCTTATAGTCCTGGTCCTCGATCCAGGCGTCGGCATAGGCGACGTAGCGGTCGAAGAGGTTCTGCCCGTAGTCGTGGTAGCTCTCCAGATACGCCTTCTGGATCTCGTTGCCGATGAACTCGGCATAGCGCGGCGCGAGCTCGGCCTTGATGAACTCGAGGTAGCTCCGCTCCACCTCGTCCGGAAACTGCTCGCGCCGGACCGACTGTTCCAGCACGTACATGAGGTGCACCGGGTCGGCCGCGACCTCCTCGGTGTCGTGGTTGTAGGTCGCCGACAGGGCCTTGAAGGCGAAGCGGGTGGAAATGCCGTTCATGCCCTCGTCGACGCCGGCCGCGTCGCGATACTCCTGCATCGTGCGCGCCTTGGGGTCGACCTCGCGCAGGCTCTCGCCGTTGTAGACGCGCATCTTGGCGAAGATGTTGGAGTTCTCGTGCGGCTTCAGGCGCGACAGCACCGAGAAGCGGGCGAGCATCTCCAGCGTGTCCGGGGCGCACGGGGCAGCCGAGAGCTCGGAGTTGCGCACCAGCTTCTCGTAGATCTTGGTTTCCTCGTCGACACGAAGGCAGTAGGGCACCTTGATCACGTAGATGCGGTCGATGAAGGCCTCGTTGTTCTTGTTGTTCTTGAACGAGCGCCACTCGGCCTCGTTCGAGTGGGCCATGATCATGCCGGTGAAGGGGATCGCGCCGATGTTCTCCGAGCCGACATAGGAGCCCTCCTGCGTCGCCGTCAGCAGCGGATGCAGCATCTTGATCGGCGCCTTGAACATCTCGACGAACTCGAGCACGCCCTGGTTCGCCCGGTTCAACCCGCCGGAGTAGGAATAGGCATCGGGGTCGTGCTGGGCGTGCATCTCGAGCCGGCGGATATCAACCTTGCCGACCAGCGAGGAGATATCCTGGTTGTTCTCGTCGCCCGGCTCGGTCTTGGCGACCGCGACCTGGCGCAGCCGCGAGGGCATCAGCTTGGCGACCTTGAACTGGGTGACGTCGCCGCCGAACTCGTCGAGACGCTTCACACACCAGGGGCTCATCAGGCCGGTGAGGCGGCGCCGCGGGATGCCGTATTCGCTCTCCAGCATCGGCCCCATGGTCTCCGGGTCGAACAGGCCGAGCGGGCTCTCGAACACCGGGCTGAGCTCGTCGCCGGCCTTCAGCACATAGACCGGCTGCTCCTCGATCAGCGCCTTGATGCGCTCGGCGAGCGAGGACTTGCCGCCGCCAACCGGGCCGAGCAGGTAGAGGATCTGCTTGCGCTCCTCGAGGCCCTGTGCGGCCTGGCGCAGGAAGGCGACGATCCGCTCGACCGTCTCCTCCATGCCGTAGAACTCGGCGAAGGCCGGATAGACCCTTATCGTGCGGTTGGAGAAGATGCGGCCGAGGCGCGAATCCTGCGCCGTGTCGACCATTTCGGGCTCGCCGATCGCCGCGAGCAGGCGCTCGTGCGGCCCGGCGAACATCAAGGGGTCGGTGCGGCAGGCGGTCAGATAGTCCGCGACGCTCATCACGGTTTCACGACGCGCCTCGTAGGCCTTCGAATAGGTCTCAAAGAGAGCAGTCGACATAGGGCCTCCAGATCATCCGGAGCGGGCCGCGAACGGCGTCCGGGACGGTTCGACACTTCGAAGTGGACATAGTTGCGCTGCGATATGCAAGCCCGATCAGCGGATTGTGCGGTGCTGCGACGTGATTGTCGCAGTCCGCTCCGCCTGCGAAAGCATTTGAGCATGAAGGCTTTTTTCCGGCCGGCCCTGCGCAGCCGGGGGCGCGCGGCGTCCGTCGGAGAGCGCAGTCGATCTCTGGTCGCAGCCGGTGGAGGGGAGGCCGAGGCCGAGAGCAAACGTGCGTGACCCGAGGCGCACGAGGCGCGCCGGCGCCGACTGGCGGCGCCTCCGGGTCGTCAGGCCGAATCAGCTTTCGGCTTTACAGTTCGCCTGACGTAGAGCTGGGCGGCGGCGCCGGTCAGCCGACCCTCGCGTGCTGCAGCCCATCGCAGACGCGGGTCACCAGGAAGGCGAGCTCGTCGGCGACCTGGTCCCGCGGCACCGCGACGAAGAAGCCGGCGAGCGCTGTGGAAACGATCCCGTGCACTGCGGCGAGGAGCGTGCGCGCGTGCCGCCAGGCGTCGGCCTCGCCCATCGTTGGCGAGAGGCGCTGCAGCGCGCCGGTGATGTAGCCCATCAGGCGCAGATGCTCGTCGAGGTGCCAGCCGGCCGTCGGCGCACGCATGGTGACGCTCGCCCGCTCGAACAGCGCCGACCAGAGATGGACGTTGTCGACGGCGAAGCGGTGATAGGCGAGGGCAAGGCCGACCAGCACCTCGCGGGGCGGTGCCTCGTTGCGATCGGGCAGCGCCGCGACGATGGTGGCGTCAAGCCGGGCAAGCGTCTGCGAATTGACGGCGACGACCACCGCGTCAAGATCGGCGAAGTAGCTGTAGATCTTGCCCGTCGCCATGCCGAGACCCTCGGCGAGCGCGCGGGCCTTCAGCGCCGCGAGGCCGTCTGCTTCGATCTGCCGCCGGGCCGCCTCGACGATGCGGCTGCGGATCGCGTTTTCCTCGTCCTCGGTAAAGCGCCGACGTGCCACCTGCGTCCTTTCCCTCGACCGCCGCCCCTGGAGCGGTTCGATGCCTGCCGGATGCTCTAGCAGCACCCTTTAATTCGAACAACGTTCATAAAACGCTTGCAGGACGTTCGGAGCTGCGCTACCCATAGGCTGAACATCGTTCATCAAAGGAGAATCGCCATGCATTCCCGCATCCAGAAGCCCAGCGCCGCCTGGGTCTCCTTCTCCTGCGCATCCGTTGTCCTGTCCGCAGGTCTCCTCGGCTACGGCCTCCTGTCGATGCCGATCGACCAGTGGCAGCGCTTCTTCCTCCTGATGGGGATCGCGATGTTCGCGCAGGCGATCGTCGTCGCGACGAAGACGCTGCGCGACAACGAGGAGGCGGAGAAGCTCATGCGCGAGCCCGACGATGCCGGAGCCGTGCGGCTCCCGCGCGAGCTGCAGGGCTCCGTCTGATCGAAGGGTCGCCCGGCCCGCCGCCGCGCGGACGCCCGTCTTTGCCACCGCCTGCCGCTGCGGCTAGGCTTTCCGTTCAAGGAGACCGCAGATGTCGTCTTCCATGCTCTTCTCGAAACGCTTCGGTCCGCTCTTCGCGACCCAGTTCCTGTCCGCCTTCGTCGACAACTTCCTCAAGAACGCACTGGTCTTCGTGCTCCTGTTCAGCCTCGGCGCCGAAGATGCGCAGAGCCTCGTGACGCTCGCCGGCGCGATCTTCATCGCCCCGTTCGTGTTCCTTTCCGGGCTCGGCGGCGAGCTCGCCGACAAATACGACAAGGCTCTCGTCGCCCGGCGGCTGAAGCTCGCCGAGATCGGCGCGGCGGGCGTCGCCGCGGCCGGCTTCATCCTCGGATCGATCCCGATCCTCTTCGTCGCGCTGTTCCTGTTCGGCACGGTGTCGGCGCTGTTCGGGCCGCTGAAATACGGCATCCTGCCCGACCATCTCGAAGCGACCGAACTGCCGAAGGCGAACGCCTTCATCGAAGGCGCGACCTTCGCCGCGATCCTCGCCGGCACCATCGCGGGCGGCCTCGCCGCCTACCTGCCGGTCACGGTCTTCGCGCCGCTGATGCTCGCCATCTCGCTCGGCTGCTGGCTCTGCAGCCGCGCCATCCCGTCGACACGGCCCGCCGCGCCCGACCTTGCCATCGACGCCAACGTCCTGCGCTCGAGCTGGCACCTCCTGCGCGAGCTCACCGCCGACCGGCGCATCCTCGTCACCGCGCTCGCCGTCTCCTGGTTCTGGGGCGTCGGCCTGATCGCCCTGTCGCTGCTGCCCGCCCTCGTCACCGCGGTCCTGGCCGGGCCGGAGTGGGGCGTGACCTTCTTCCTCACCGTCTTCGCCGTGGCCGTCGCCGCGGGGTCGGCCGCCGCCTCCTGGCTCTCGGCGGGGCGCACGCTGCTCCTGCCGGCGGTGATCGGCTCGGCCCTCGTGGCGCTCGCCTGCGGCGCGCTCGCGCTCGTCGCACGTGCCGGCACGCCCGTCGGGGACACCGGCATCGCCGGCTTCCTCCTGAATCCGACCGTGTTGGCGACCGATGCGACCCTGGCGCTCCTCGCCTTCGGCGGCGGCCTCCTGGTGGTGCCGACCTTCGCCGCGATCCAGGTCTGGGCGCCGAGCGCCCACCGGGCGCGGGTCATCGCCGGCGTCAACGTCCTGTCGGCGCTCGTCATGGCCGGTGCCGGAATTCTCGTTGCCGCGGCGCAGGCCGCCGGCGCCTCCATCGGCGCCGTCTTCGCGGTGGTCGCGGTCCTTGGCCTTGCCGCGACCTTGGCAATGGCGCGCCACCTGCCGTTCTCCGGCATGCGCGACGCTGCGACGATCCTGTTCCGCGTCTTCCACCGGCTGGAGATCGTCGGCGCCGAGAACATCGGGAAGGCCGGGCCGAACCCGATCCTCGCGCTGAACCATGTGAGCTACCTCGATGCGGCGCTGGCGCTCTGCCTGTCGGACCGCGACCCGGTCTTTGCCATCGACCACACGATCGCTCAGGCCTGGTGGGTGAAGCCCTTCCTGCGCCTGACCCGGGCGATGCCGCTCGACCCCACCAAGCCGCTGGCGGTGCGCTCGCTGGTCAAGGCGGTCGGGTCCGGCGATCCGCTGGTGATCTTCCCGGAGGGGCGGATCACCGTCACCGGCTCCCTGATGAAGGTCTATGACGGCGCCGGGCTCGTCGCCGACAAGACCGGCGCGCCGATCCTGCCGGTGCGCATCGAGGGACTGGAGCGCTCCTATGCCTCGCGTCTCGATGGCCGGACGGTCCGGCGCAGCCTGTTCCCGAAGGTGCGGGTGACCATCGAAGCGCCGCAGGCGCTGCGGCTCGACCCCGAGCTGAAGGGCCGCCGGCGCCGCGCGGCGGCGGGCGCCGAGCTCTACCGGATCATGTCCGACCTCGTCTTCACCACGACGCCGATCGATGGCACCGTCTTCGACCACGTGGTCCGGGCGGCGCGGCTGCACGGGCACGGGGCGCTGGCGGTGCAGGACCCGGTGTCGGGCGATCTCTCCTACGGCAAGCTGCTCGCCGGCGCGCGGGTGCTGGCCGAGCGCTTCCACCGCGACTTCGCCGGCGAAGCGACCCTCGGCATCATGCTGCCCAACGCCAACGGCGCGGTCGCGACGCTCCTCGGCGTCCTGTCGGCCGGCAAGGTGCCGGCGATGGTCAACTTCTCGGCCGGCGCCAGCGCCATCCGCTCCTCGATGGCGGCAGCGCAGGTGAAGACGGTCCTCACCTCGCGCGCCTTCGTTGCGAAGGGCAAGCTGGAGCCGCTGGTGGAAGCGCTGGCAGCTGACGTCCGCTTCGTCTGGCTGGAGGATCTGCGCCAGGCGGTCACGACCCTCGACAAGCTGCGCGGCCTGCTGCGGCGCGACCGGCCGGTGCTAGCGCGCGGCAACGACGATGTGGCCGCGATCCTCTTCACCTCGGGTTCGGAGGGTCTGCCGAAGGGCGTCGTCCTGACCCATCGCAACGTCCTCGCCAACGTCGCGCAGGCGGCGGCCCGCATCGACTTCGGCCCGCACGACAAGCTCCTGAACGTCCTGCCGCTGTTCCATGCCTTCGGGCTGACGGCCGGGCTGCTGCTGCCGCTCACCTCGGGCGTGCCGACGGTGCTCTACCCCTCGCCGCTGCACTACAAGATCGTGCCGGAGATGATCTACCGCTACAACGCGACGATCCTGTTCGGCACCGACACCTTCCTCGCCGGCTATGCGCGTTCGGCCAATCCCTACGACTTCCGCTCGCTGCGCTACGTCTTCGCCGGCGCCGAGCCGGTGAAGGAGGCGACGCGCCGGGTCTACATGGAGAAGTTCGGGCTGCGCCTCCTGGAAGGCTACGGCACCACCGAGACCGCGCCGGTGCTGGCGCTGAACACCCCGATGTATGCCCGTCCGGGTTCGGTCGGGAAGCTCTTTCCCGGCATCGAGGCGCGGCTCGAGCCGGTGGCGGGCATCGCCGGGGGCGGCCGGCTCCTGGTGCGCGGGCCGAACGTGATGGCCGGCTATCTCGAGGCGAGCGCGCCGGGCGTGCTCGAGCGGCCGGCGGAGGGCTGGCACGACACGGGCGACATCGTGAGCCTCGACGCCGACGGCTTCGTCACGATCCTCGGCCGGGCCAAGCGCTTCGCCAAGATCGGCGGCGAGATGGTGTCGCTGGCTGTGGTGGAGAGCCTTGCGGCCGAGCTCTGGCCGGATGCGCCCTCGGCCGCCGCCGCGCTGCCCGATCCGAAGAAGGGCGAGCGAATCGTCCTTTTGACCGAGCTTGAGGGCGCGACCCGCGCCGCCTTCGCCGCCTTTGCCCGCAGCCGCAACGCCCCGGATCTGGCGGTGCCGGCCGAGGTGGCGATCGGCAAGGTGCCGCTGCTCGGCTCGGGCAAGACAGACTTCCCGGCGGCCAAGCGCGCGCTGGAGGAGCGGCTGGGGCAGGTGTCGGCCGCGGCGTGAGCCGGGCGGGCTTGGCTCGTGAAGATTGGAAGGCGCGACGGGCGACCGTCGCGCCTTGCGGCCGCTTCCGTCAGCCGGGAAGCGCCCGCACGAAATGGTTCGGGCCGACCTCGCGCACCTCGCGCGTCGGCACGGCGGCGGCCTGGCGCACCGCGGCGGCCGCGTCCGGATCGAGGCGGCCCGCCGGATCGGCGAAACGGATCTGCGGGTCGGGCACGGCCGAGAGCAGGAGCCGCGTATAGGGATGGGCGGGCCGGTCGATCACCGACGCGGTCGCGCCCCATTCAAGGATCTGCCCGGCGTACATCACCGCGATGTCCTCGGCGACATAGCGGGCGGTCGCGATGTCGTGGGTGATGTAGAGGAGGCCGAGGCGCATCTCCTGCTTCATCGCGTTGAGGAGATTGAGGACGCCGAGCCGCACCGAGACGTCCAGCATCGAGGTCGGCTCGTCGGCCACCAGCACCTCGGGGCGGACGGCGAGCGCCCGGGCGATGTTGATGCGCTGGCGCTGGCCCCCGGAGAGCTCGAAGGGATGGCGGTCGACGAGCCGCTCCGGATCGAGCTGGACGAGGCGCAGGAGCTCCAGCACCTCGGCGTCGATGGCCGCCCCTTTCAGCTCCGGGCGGTGGAGGCGCAGCGGCCGGCGCAGGTGGTGGCGGATATTGTGCGCCGGATTGAGCGAGGCGAAGGGATCCTGGAAGATCATCTGGACCGCGCGCCGATAGGCGACGAGGTCGGTCCGGTCGCCCATTGGCTTGCCGCGGAACACGAGCTTGCCGCCGTCGGGCGCATAATCGCGCATCACCAGCCGGGCGCAGGTGGTCTTGCCGCTGCCCGACTCGCCGACGACGGCGAGCGCGCGGCCGGCCTTCAGCTCGAAGGAGACGCCACGCGCCGCGTGGATCATCGCGTCGCCGTAGCCGAAGGTCTTGGTGACGTCGTCGAGGGCGAGAAGCGCGGTCATGCGCCGTGCTCCGCGTGCAGCGAGGGGAAGGCCGCCCAGAGCTGGCGCGTGTAGTCGTGCTTCGGCGCGTCGTGGATGGTCGCGGCGTTGTCCACCTCGACGAGCCTGCCGGCGAGCATGATGCCGATGCGGTCGCAGAACTGGGTCATCAGGCCGAGATCGTGGGTGATGAACAGGACCGAGAAGCCGAAGCGCCGGCGCAGCTCGTCGATCCGCTGCAGGATCTCGCGCTGCACGACGACGTCGAGGGCGGTCGTCGGCTCGTCCATGATCACCAGCTTCGGGTTCAGCGCCATGCAGATGGCGATGACGATGCGCTGGCGCATGCCGCCCGAGAACTGATGCGGATAGTCCCGCATCCGGTCAGGGTCGATGTCGACGAGCCGCAGCACCTCGGCGATCCGCTCGCGCCGGCGGCTGCGGTCGCGCTCGCCATGCGTTTTCAGGACGTCATGGAACTGGTCCTCGACCCGCAGCACCGGGTTGAGCGAGTTCATCGCGCTCTGGAAGACCATCGCGACCTCGCGCCAGCGGAACTGGCGCAGCGCCTCCGCCGGCAGGTCGAGGACGTCGCGCCCGTCGAGGAGGATGCGGCTCTCCCTGCGGATCAGGGCCGGCGGCCGGTGCAGGCGGCTGATCGCGAAGGCAATCGTGCTCTTGCCGCAGCCGGATTCGCCGGCAAGGCCGAACACCTCGCCCGGCGCAATGTCGAAGGAGACGTCGTCGACGGCGCGGAAGTCTGAGGCGAGGCCGACGTAGTCGATGGTGAGGTTGCGGACGGAGAGGAGGGGGCGCGTCACAGGCGGCCCTCGCCGGCCTTGATCAGCGCCGACCAGCGGCCGAGACGCCCGCCGGTCCGCAGGCGCGGATTGGCGATCTCGTCGACCGCGAAGTTGAGGAGCGACAGGCCGATGCCGAGCAGCGCCAGCGCGAAGCAGGGGGTCAGGATGTCCCACCAGGCGCCGACGGCGAGCGCCGAAGCCTTCTGCGCGTTGAACAGCATGATGCCCCAGGAGACGGCGCGCGGATCGCCGAGGCCGAGGAATTCGAGCGTCGCCTCGGTGATGACGGCGAAGACCACGCTGCCGATGAAGTTGATGCCGACGATCGACAGGAGGTTCGGGAAGATCTCGACCGCCATGATGCGCCAGCGCGGCTCGCCCATCATCTCGGCCGACTTCACGAAGTCCTTCTGGCGGACGGACAGCGTTTCGGCGCGGGTGACGCGCGCGCCCCAGGCCCAGGAGGTGAAGCCGAGGATCAGCGCGATCACGATCGGGCTCGCCTGGCCGAGAAAGGCCGCGAGCACGAGAAGCAGCGGCAGGTTCGGCACCACGAGGACCATGTTGGTGAGGAAGCTGACGACATCGTCCGTCCGCCCGCCGCTGTAGCCGCCGAGAATGCCCATCACCGTTCCGACCGCGGTGATCAGCAGGCCGGCGCCGAAGCCGACCGCGAGCGAGGTGCGCGCGCCCCACAGGAGCCGCGACAGCACGTCCTGGCCGAGCCGGGTGGTGCCGAGCAGATGATCGAGCGAGGGCGGCTGATGCGGCCGCCCGCTGCGCGCGCCGGGATCGTAGGGCGCGAGCCATGGCGCGGCGAGCGCGACGATGACGATGAGGGCGATGAGGGCGAAGCCGACCATCGCCTTGCGGTTGTGCAGGAGGCCGCGGAGGAGCGCCGTCACGTCAGGCCCGCTTCAGCCGCGGGTCGAGCAGCACGTAGCTGACGTCGACGATGAAGTTGGCGACCAGCATCGTCGCCGTCATGATCAGCAGCTGGCCCTGGATCACCGGATAGTCGCGCGCGATGATCGCCTGGTAGAGCACGTTGCCGAGCCCGGGATAGTTGTAGACGACCTCGGTGACGAGTGAGCCGCCGAGCACCATGCCAAGCGCGATGGCAAGGCTCGAGACCGTCGGCAGCAGCGCGTTGCGCGCCGCGTACCACAGCATCACCCGGCGGTCAGACAGACCCTTGGCCTGCGCCATCACGATGTAGTCCTCGCCGAGGAGGTTGATCATGTTGTTGCGCATGGTGACGACGAAGCCGCCGGTCAGCACCGTGCAGAGCGTCAGCATCGGCAGGACGGCGTGATAGAGGACGCTGCCGACATAGGCGGCGCTGAAGGCCGGATCGAGCGAGGGCGCCGCCGCGTAGCCGCTCGGGAACCAGCCGAGCGTGAAGCCGAACACGAAGAGCACCACCAGCGAGGTGACGACGGCGGGCACCGAGGTCGCGAAGATCGCGCCGACCGAGACGGTGACGTCGAAGAGGCCGCCGCGGCGCCAGGCCGCGATCGCGCCGAGCAGGCTGCCGAGGGCGAAGGAGACGATCGTCGCGGTGCCCATCAGCGCGGCCGTCCAGACGATGGCGCGGCCGAGGAGTTCGGTGACCGGCAGCGGGAAATACTTGATCGAGCGGCCGAGGTCGCCGGTCACGATGCTCTGGAGATAGGTCAGGTACTGCTGCCAGAGCGGCGCATCGACGAAGCCGAAGGTCAGCTTCAGCGCCTGGAGGTTCTCCGGCGACATCGCGTTGCCGGCGCTCGCGAACATCAGCTGGACCGGATCGCCCGGCATCAGGCGCGGCAGGAAGAAATTGATCGTCGCGGCCACCAGGAAGGCGGCGAGATAGAACAGGACGCGGCGCAGGAGAAACGGCATCGACGGGCTCCGTGGCGCGGGAGCGGCTGGGTCGCCGCTCCCGCAGACCGGTGTTGGCTCAATCGACCGGACGCAGGGCCAGCAGGTGCAGCAGGCGCGCCGGGTTGGTCTTGGAGATCGACGGGTTCACGAACGGGTTCTCCTCCGTCGACCAGCCGGTGAAGCGCGTCGTGTTGTACTGGTACCAGTTCGGGTTGTTGAACACCGGCACCATCGGCATCGCCTCGGCGACGATCGCCTGAGCCTCGTTCATCGCCTGGTGCTGCTTTTCAGGATCGGCGGTGGCGTTGAATTCGCCGAGCAGCTCTTCGACCCGCGGATCGAACCAGCGCTGGGCGGTGAAGCGTGTCTTGCCCTTGTCGGCCTCGGAGAAGGCGCGCTTGTAGGGATAGTAGGGCGAGGCGGCGGCCGAGAGGCTGTTGATCGCCATGTCGAACTTGCCGTCGATCAGGTCGGAGGCCCAGACCGCCTCCTCGGGTGTTTCGATCTGCGCGTTGAGGCCGGCGGCCTGCAGGCCCTCGATGGCGATGTTCACGGTGTCGACCCAGTCGGTCCAGGATCCCGGCACGATGACCGAGAAGGCGAGCTTGCCGCCGTCCGGCAGGTCGCGGAAGCCGTCGCCGTCCTTGTCCTTGTAGCCCGCCTCGTCGAGCAGGGCGTTGGCAGCGTCGACGTCGTACTTGCCGAACGTGCCGAACTTCTCCGCGACGGTCGGATCGGACCAGCTCTTGTAGAGCTCGCCCATCAGCGCCGGATCCTCGTTGAGGGTCGGGTAGCCGTAGCCGGCGATGTCGACCATCGCCTGCCGGTCGAGCGCCATGGAAACCGCCCGGCGGAATTTCACGTCGGTGAAGGCCTTGCGGTTGTTCGCGTTGGCGCTCTCCTGGTTCATCAGGAAGGCGACCATGCTGCTCGGCGAGTACCAGTAGTGGAAGTGCTCCGGGTCCTTGGCGACGTAGACGTTGTCGATGTCGGGGATGAAGGAGACGCCCCAGTCGAGCGTGCCGTTGGCGGTGGCGACGAGGATCTGGTTGTTGTCGGCGAGCTGCGGGAAGCGCAGGCAGTCGATCTTCAGATCCTCGGCGTCCCAGTAGTGGGGGTTGCGGCACTGGTCGTAGGTCTGGCCGGTGAAGCGGGCGATTTCGGTCATCGGACCGCTGCCGACCGGGTTCTCGTTGGCGAAGGTGACGGGATCGGCGACGTCCTTCCAGACGTGCTCGGGAACGATCGGGATCTGTACCAGCTGCTCGGCCGCGATCGAGCTCGGCTTGTCGAGGGTGAAGCGGATGGTCCGCTCGTCGACGAGCTCGACCGCGTCGACCAGTGTCCAGATCGAGACGAAATCGAGCGCCGGGTACTGCTTGATGTAGTCGTAGGTGAACTTGACATCCTCGGCCGTCAGCGGCTCGCCGTCGGACCACTGCAGCCCGTCGCGCAGCGTGACCTCGATGCTCTTCAGGTCGTCGGCGAGCTTGAAGCCCTCGGCCAGCCGGTACACCGGCTTGTTGTCGTCGAAGCGGTTGAAGACCGCCAGCGGCTCGTAGATGAAGTCCTGCGTGCTCTGCCGCGCCGAGGTCTGGTTGAACGGGTTGAAGTTGCGGACCCAGGTCGTCGCCGGCTCGATGTTGGCGGTCAGGACCGTCTCGGCGAGGGCGGGTGTCGCGAGGAGGCCGATGGCGGTCGCGGCGGTCAGGATGCGTGTGCGCGGCATGTCAAACTCCACTCTTCGGGTTGCGGGGACGCAGTCAGTCGTCGGTCAGGCGGCGGGATGGGCGCGGAAGATCGCCTCGACGGCGGCGAGCGTGCCGTCGACGTCGACGCGCAGGGCGTCGAGCCGATCATCGGCGGCGGCGATGCGGGCCGTGGCCGCAGCGGTGAGCGGCCGCGCGGCCGCGGCAGCCGCCGCACTTTCGGCGACCGTGCCGTGGCTGTGCAGGGCGATGTCGTAGCCGGCGTCGAGCACCTGGCGCACCCGTTCGGGCAGGCTGCCGCTCAGCGCTTCCATGAAGATGCAGTCGGAGACGAGGACGCCCTGATGGCCGATCTCGTTGCGGATCACGTCGTGGATCACCGGCGAGACGGAGGCGGGGCGCTCGGCGTCGTAGGCAGCGTAGACGACGTGCGAGACCATCGCCCAGGGACAATCCTTCAGCGCCGCGAAGGGTGCGAAGTCGGTGTCGCGCAGCACGTCGCGCGCCGTGTCGACCACCGGCCGCTCCTTGTGCGAGTCGAGCCTCGCCCGGCCATGCCCGGGGATGTGCTTCATGATCGGCATCGAGCCGCATTCGAGCATGCCGTCGATCACCTCCCGTCCGAGTCGCGCGACGATCTCGGGATCCGGTCCAAAGGAGCGCGCGCCGATCACCGCGCTGGTGGTGTCGAAGACGAGGTCGAGCACCGGGGTCGAGCCGCTGGTCAGGCCGAGGCCGGACATCATCGTCGCCATCGCCTGGCTGGAGAGGCGCATCGCCCTGCAGGCGGCGTCGAGGTCGCGCCGGGCGAGGGCGCCGAAATCGGCGAAGGCGCGATAGAGCGGCCAGGCGCCGGAATCGAGATGCGAGACGCGCCCGCCCTCCTGGTCGGTGAGCACCGGCGCGTCCGCGCGGCCGACGGCCTCCCGGAAGTCGTCGATCAGCGCCCGCAGTTGATCCGGATCGCGCTGGTTGCGCCGCCCGAGAAACAGGCCGAGCGGGTTGGTCTCGCGGAACAGAGCGCGCTCGTCCGGCGACAGGGTCGTGCCGGGAATGCCTAGGATGAGGGCGAGCGGGGCGGAGCGGGACACGGGTGCGGACTTTCTGGGCTCGAGATCAGACCTGCGGGGATCGCAGCATGCCGTGGTAGAGACTGCCGTCCCCGCCCGGGATCGGGTGGGCGCCGACGGCATCGACGTAGAACTGGATCGGTCCGGGGTCGCCGATGACGGCATAGGCGTGGCCGAGCGCCTTCAGCGCCTGCAGCGAGGCGGACAGGAGCGCGAGGCCGAAGCCGCGGCCGCGGCTCTCGGGCCGGACGCCCGTCGGGCCGAAAAAGCCGCGCGCGGTCGTGTCGAAGCAGGCGAAGCCCGCCAGTTCGCCCGCTTCCACCGCGATGAGGCAGGCGGCGGGACGGTGCGCCATCGCCACCGTGACCTCGCTCGACCAGCGCTCGTGGAAGCGCCGGCGCACCCAGTCGACGACGTATTCGGCTTCGGGCGGAAGCGCCGGGCGCACGGTCGCCGGCACCGCCTGCGTGCGCTCGCGCAGCACCTCGAGGCGCTTGTCGTAGAGGTTGACGAGAAGGTCGGGCATCGCGTGCGTCCTTCGCCCTAACGCAGCCGGCCGCGGGCATCGACCGGCACCGTCTCGGCCCGCCCGTCGGCATGCAGCAGGGTCACCGCGTCGAACAGGTTGACCACCGGGCAGACATGGTTCGGCAGGATGCGGACGCACTCGCCGACCTCCGGACGCGTGTCGCAGGCGGACACGTCGAGCGTGCCGTGCTCCTCGCTGAGGCCGGTGATCACCGCGCCCGGGTATCCGGCGACGCTGCCATATCCGGTGAGGCCGAGCAGGTCGCTGGTCAGCGCCTTGGAGCCGGCATCGATGATGGCGCGCGTGGCTGTCGGGCGCGAGACGACCGTCGCGACCACGTGGAGGGCGCAGTCCTCCGGCGCGCCGACGCCCTCCGCCACCTGGAAGCGGTCGAGGAAGACGTAGGTCCCGGGCCGGTATTCGGTCGCACCGGTCGCCGGGCCGGCTGCCCAGAGATCGGGCGTGCCGCCGGTCGTCACCGTTTCCGGTGGCAATTGCGCGTCCTCGAGGAGTTTGCGCGCCTGCACCAGCCATGCCGCGGCCTCGGCGACGCGGTGCTTGGCCGGGTAGGTCATCAGCCCGCCGAAGCGCAATCCCGGCGCTTCGGCGATCAGCGTCGCGAGCTCGAGCGCGTCGAAGGGCGTCTGCACGCCGCAGCGCCCGCCGCCCGTGTCGCATTCCACCAGCACGGTCAGCGGCTCCGCCTCGCCGCGAAACGCCTTGGAGTAGCCGGCCACGACGAATGGGCCGTCGGCCGTGACCTTGAGGCGCACGCGCTGCGCCAGGCGGCGGAGGCGTTCGAGCTTGGCGGCGCCGACGATGTTGTAGGGCAGGAGGATGTCGGCGATGCCGCCGTCCGCCATCACCTCGGCCTCGCCGATCTTCTGGCAGGTGATGCCGACCGCGCCGAGCTCGACCTGGCGGCGCGCAAACCGCACCAGCTTGTGCGTCTTGATGTGCGGCCGCAGCACGATCGCATTGGCGTCGGCGTGGTCCTGCGCCCGCCTCAGGTTGCGCTCGACCTTTTCGAGGTCGATCAGCAGGCAGGGGGTGTCGAGATCGTCGGGAATGGGGCGCATGGTCAGTCGCCGATCGGCAGGTTGGGATTGGCGACGATGTGCGTGTTGAGCGTCTGCTTGATGCGCCGGATGCCTTCCAGCATCCGCGGCCCGATCGCCTCGGCCGTCGCCATTGCGAGAAAGTCGAGGAGTGCGAGCAGGCCATACCGGCCGGAGCTCGGCTTGTAGATGTTGCCGTCCTCCGGCAGCGCGAAGGGCAGATGGATGTCGGCGGCCCGGCCGAGGGGCGAGCCGGGCGCGGTCAGCGCGATCGTGCGGGCGCGGTAGGTCTTCGCCACCTGCACCGCCTCGACCAGGCCGCGCCCATGCCCGGAGATGGAGAAGGCCAAGAGCACGGTCTGCGGTCCGGCGACCGAAGCCTGCATCACCTGCATCTGCGAGTCCGTTTCCGCCCGCACGCTGAGCCCCAGACGGAACAGGCGGTTCTCCGCCTCCCGCGCCATCCAGGACGAGGTGCCGCCCGAGCCGAAGGCGAGGACGTGCTGCGCGCTCGCCAGCATCTCGGCGGCGCGTGTGACGAGCCCCATGTCGGTCATCTCGCGGACCCGGTCGATGGCGTTGCGCGCGCCGTCGGCAACCGCCGCCAGGATGCGCGCCTCGCGCTCGTCCGGCGTCAGCGGCGCGGCGTTGAGGTAGAGGCCGCCGACGGCCAGCGCCTGCGCGAGGCGGAACTTGAAGTCGGCGACGCCCTGGCAGCCGAGCGAGCGGGCGAAGCGGGTGACCGTCGGCTCGCTGATCGAGCAGCGGTCGGCGATGTCGGCGATCGCCGCGGTGGAGGCGAAGTGGGCGTTGTTGAGGACGAACAGCGCCAGCCGCTTCTCGGACTTCGAGCCGTCCTCCGCCCGCATCCGAAGCCGGTGGATGATGTCGAAGATCGGCGCCGCCAGGGCCGCGCTCTCACCGTTGACCTGCGCCGGCGCCTCGCGACCGCTCATTGCACTGCCTCCGTCCGGCCGACGCCGCCGCCGGCCGGAGCGGGCGACGGGTTGCGGACAGAGAGGGGCGCGAGCTGGATCAAGGGGCGCAGGCTCCAAGAGGGGCGAACGAGGTGCAGCCTGTCGCAGAAAATGTAAGAAAGCAACAGCCGCATGCGCTACTTTTTACCATCTGACCCCTCGCAATTCTGGAATAAGGCTGATGGAAGAAAAAAAATTACATCGTGCTATGGATCGGCGCCGCCGGATCGCTCTATGCATGGGATGCAACACAGGAGGAGAGTCGCGCCATGGCCAAGCAGGTGTTCGGAACGTCGCATGTGCCGCTGTCCCCGGCGGTCCGGGCCGGCGACTTCGTCTTCATCTCGGGACAGACGCCGGTCGGCTCGGGCGGGGAGAATGTCGGCGGCACGATCGAGCAGCAGACCCGCCAGGTGCTCGACAACGTCAAGGCGGCGCTGGCGCTCGCCGGCTGCGAGCTCTCCGACGTCGTCAAGACGACCTGCTGGCTGGAGGACGCGCGCGACTTCCCCGGCTTCAACAAGGTCTATGCGACCTATTTCGCCAGCGAGCCGCCGGCCCGCACCACGGCTGAGTCGCGCCTGATGGCCGACATCAAGGTCGAGATCGAGGCGATCGCCTACAAGCCTCTGGCCGGCTGAGCCGAGACGATCGCGATGCGCGTCTTCACTGCGTCGCTGGCGACGGAAACCAACACCTTCTCGCCGGTGCCGACCGATCGCGCCTCGTTCGTGGCCGGCTTCTACGCAGGACCGGGTGAGCACCCGGACACCCCGACGCTGTGTTCCTCGCCGGTGCCGATCCTGCGACGGCGCGGCCGGGCGGAGGGCTTTGAGGTCGTCGAGGGCACGGCCTGCTGGGCCGAGCCCGCCGGGCTGATCCAGCGCGAAACCTATGAGGGCCTGCGCGACGAGATCCTCGACCAGCTGCGAGCGGCGCTGCCGGTCGACGGTGTCGTGCTCGGCCTGCACGGGGCGATGGTCGCGCAGGGCTACGACGATCCCGAGGGCGACCTCCTCGAGCGCGTGCGTGCCCTGGTCGGGCGCGACGTCGTCGTCGCCGCGGAGTTCGACCCGCATTCGCATCTGACGCCGCGCCGGGTGGCGCAGCTCGATGTGCTCGCCGCGTTTCTCGAATTCCCGCACACCGACTTCTTCGAGCGGGGCGAGCATCTCGTCGATCTCGCCCTGCGGACGATCCGCGGCGAGATCCGGCCGGTGATCTCGAGCTTCGACTGCCGGATGATCGACATCTTTCCCACGAGCCGCGAGCCGATGCGCGGCTTCGTCGACCGGCTGAAGGCGATGCAGGGCCGCGACGGCATCCTCTCGATCTCGGTGATCCACGGCTTCATGGCCGGCGACGTGCCGGAGATGGGCGCGCGGATCGTCGTCGTGACCGACGGCGACGCAGAGGCCGGACAGCGCCTTGCCGAGCGTCTGGGGCGCGCGCTCTTCGCCCTGCGCGGCCGCACCGCGATGGAGGTGCTCGGCGTCGAGGCTGGGCTCGACGTCGTCGCGGCGTCGTTGCGGCGCGAGCGTGCCGCGCCGCTCGTCGTCGCCGACATCTGGGACAATCCCGGCGGCGGCGTCGCGGGCGACGGCACCCATATCCTCAGGGCGATGATGGCGCGGGGCATGACCTCAATTGGCGTTGCGGCAATCTGGGACCCGGTGGCGGTCTCGTTTGCGCACGCGGCCGGGGTGGGCGGGCGCATCCGCCTGCGCTTCGGAGGCAAGTGCAGCGACCTCTCCGGGGAGCCGATCGACGCCGAGGTCGAGGTGCGCGCGGTGGCCGAGGACGGCTGGCAGAGCTTTCGCGAAAGCCGCGTGGCGCTCGGACGGACCGCGGTGGTGCGGCTTGCGGGCACGGAGATCGACGTCGTCCTGATCGCCAGCCGGTCACAGACCTACGAACCCGACATCTTCTCCAATCTCGGGATCGACCCGGCCGGCAAGGACGTGCTGCTGGTGAAGTCCACCAACCACTTCCACGCCGGCTTTGCGCCGCTCGCTGCCGCCATCGTCTACGTCTCGGCGCCATCGACCTATCCGACGGAGCCGGCCCGGACCCGATATCGGAAGCTGAACAGGACGATCTGGCCGCAGGTTGAGGATCCGTTCGCCGCCGCGTCCTGACGAGGCCTGCGGCGCGCCCGCTTGGAACGCGCCGCGGCCGGCAGCGTGAAGAAATCCTTTACCCTGATGCTCGAATTGGCAGCGCCACCGATTTCTCGTCATGGTCCTCGCCTACGGGATCGACCGAACCCTAGTTCGGAGCCTTCTTGATGCGCGTCAGGTCCCTCGTTCTCGCACTTCTCCTCGTCGGCACGTCGCCGGCCGCACTCTTCGCGGCCGACGGCGACATCCGCTCGGTGACGCTCTCCTCCGGCGGCCTTGCCGAGATCACCCGCAGCCAGCATGTCGACGGCGCCGGCAGCGTGCGCCTGGAGGTGCCGCTGGAGCAGGTCGACGACATCCTCAAGAGCCTCGTCGTGCGCGATCCCTCGGGCACCGTCGGCTCGCTGGTGCTGCCCGGCCGCGAGCAGGCCGAGGAGACCTTCCGCAAGCTGCCCTTCGGGGCCGACCAGCTCGCCTCGCTGCCGGCGCTGCTCGGCGCGCTGCAGGGCACACGCGTCCGGGTCGAGAGCGGCGGGCGGACCGTCGAGGGCCGGGCGCTCGGCGTGCGCACGGAGGACGGCGGCGAGGCGAACGGTTCGCGCTCCGTGCTGTCCGTCCTGACCGACGCGGGCGGCATCGCCTCGCTGCCGCTCGGCGCCGATGCGGCGCTGACGATCCTCGACCCGGAGGTCGCGGCCAAGGTCGGCGAGGCCGCCGCCGCCGCGGGACAGGCCCATGGCGAGAACGCCAAGCCGGTGGAGATCCGGCTGGACGGCAAGGGCGCGCGCGACGTCGCCATCTCCTACGTGGTGCCGGCCCCGGTCTGGAAGGTCGCCTACCGCGTCGTGCGCGAGGCGGACGGCAAGGCGCGGCTGCAGGCCTGGGCGGTGATCGAGAACGCCACCGGCGAGGACTGGTCCCACGTCGCGGTGACGCTCGCCTCCGGCGCACCGGTCACGCTGTCGCAGCAGCTCTACCGCCGCTACTGGCGCGACCGCCGCGAGATCCCGGTCGACAGCCGGCCGAACCTGCGGCCCGAAGCCGATGCCGGCCAGCAGGACGTGACCGCGATGGCCGCCGAGGCGGCACCCGCGCCGATGCCGGCCGCGCCGCGCAGCCTCATGCGCTTCGACGGCACCGCCGCGAAGCTGTCGGCCCCGTCGGTGCTCGGCGAGGCGGAGGAGCGCGATCTCTCGGCGCGCTATCCGCTGCCGGCGCCGGTGACGCTCGCCGCCGGCAACACGCTGTCGGTGCCGATCGTCGACGCCGAGGTGGACGCGAGGACGGTGTCGCTGTTCCAGCCGGCCCTGGGCAGCGAGCATCCCGTCGCCGCACTGATGCTGTCGAATTCCACCGGGGCGAGCCTGCCACCCGGCATCCTGACGGTCTACGACGAGGCCGGCGGCTATGCCGGCGACGCTGAACTTCTCGGCATCCCGGCCGGCGAGGAACGGATGGCGAGCTTCGCGGTCGACGGCAAGGTCAGCATCCAGTCCGACGTGACGCCGGAAGAGGTCATTTCCAGCATCAAGGTCGTGGACGGGGTCGCCCGCGTCTCGGTGATCTCGCGCGAGACGACCACCTACCGGATCAAGGGCGCGGCGGACGGCGAGCGGCACGTCGTCATCGAGCATCCGAAGCGCGAGGGCTGGCGCTTCCGCTCGGACGCGCTCGACGGCACGACAGACAGCGCCTACCGCCTGACGCTCGACGTTCCAAAGGGTGAGACCCGCACGGTGACGGCCACCTACGAGCTGCCGCAGGCGGACGCCTTTGTTCTGACCGACGCCGACGACGCGCAGCTGATCCGCTGGTCGGCCGACGCGGCCGACCCGGCAGTGGCCAAGAAGCTGTCCGATCTCGCCGCCGCGCGCGGCGAGGCCGCCAAGGCCAAGCGCGAGACCGACGCGCTCGACCAGCGCTACCAGCGGCTCGTGCAGGAGCAGGAGCGGATCCGTCAGAACCTCGAAGTCGCCGGGCCGGACAGCGCCTTGCGCCAGACCTATCTCGACAGCCTGCAGCGGCAGGAGACGGCGATCGCCGCCCTCTACGCCGAGCGCGAGGCCGCGACGGATCGGCAGGCCGAGCTCGACGACCGGGTGCGCGGCATCGTCGCGAGCTTCTGAGCCGGCGCCGGTCGGGCAGGAGGGACGCCGCGCGGCACGTCTGGCCGCCGCGTCTCGCCTGCCGGCGCGTGAGACGGTAGGGTGGCGGGATGACGAAGCCCCGCATCACCATCACCTACTGCACCCAGTGCCAGTGGCTCCTGCGCTCGGCCTGGCTGGCGCAGGAACTTCTCTCGACCTTTTCGACCGATCTCGGCGAAGTGGTCCTGATCCCGGGCACCGGCGGCGTCTTCGAGATCGCCTATGAGGGCGAGACGATCTGGGAGCGCAAGGCTGACGGCGGCTTCCCGGAGGCCAAGGTGCTGAAGCAGCGGGTGCGCGACCGGCTCGACCCGGAGCGCGATCTCGGCCACAGCGACCGCAAGCCGGCAGAGGCCTGAACCGGCAACGGCCCCATGAAACGACGGAGGCCGCCCGCAAGGGGCGGCCTCCATGATGGCCCGTGAGCCGTCCGCGCCTCAGTTGACGTAGTAGACGACCTGTCGGTTGGCATCGTCCACCACGTAGGGCCGGCCGTTGTAGTAGAAGTACGAGTAGCCCTTGTAGTCCGGGATCGGCTGCAGGGTGACCGTCGCCGGCACCTGCGTGCCGACCTCGACCGGGCCGTCAATGGTGACGGTCTGCACCGGGTTGCTGCGCACGTACTTGATCATCGGCTCGGGGGTGGAGGCCGGCGCGTAGACGATGGTCCGGTCCGACGCCTTCACGATCACCGGCCGACCGCCGTTGGCATAGAAGTAGGCGTAGTCCGGATCGTCCGGCACCTCGGTCAGCGTCACGCTCTGCGGCACGATGTAGCCCTCGGTGATCTTGCCCTCGACGGACACCGGCTCGGTCGGGTTGTCGATGACGTACTGGCGCACCGGCTCCGGGGCGGCGGCGGCGCTGCCGACGGCCGCACCGATGACGCCGCCGACGATCGCGCCGACCGGACCGCCGACGATGGCGCCGCCGACCGCGCCGGTCGCCGTGCCGGCCGCCACGCCCTGCGACTGCTTGTTCTGCGCGGCGGCGGGGCCGGCCAGGAGGGCGAGAGCGGCGCTCGCCAGAAGAATCTTGCGCATGGGTACTCCTCGTAGACTGCGATCTTCCCTTCGCCGCCTAAAACCCGCCGCGCCCGCTCTCGTTCCCGTGAGCGCGGCAGGACGCCGCGCTCAGCCGACGCGGATCTCCACCATGTCCGGGTAGAAGGCGACGCAGTCGGCGATCGCCTCGACGCCGGCCTTGGGATGTTCGTAGCCCCACACCGCGTTCGGCGCGGCGTGGCCGCCCGCCGAGATGCTCCAGTAGCGGGCATCGCCCTTGTAGGGGCAGTGGCTCGTGTGCGCCGTCGGCAGCAGGAACTCCATCGCGACGTCCTCGCGCGGGATGTAGTAGACCGGCGCGTGGCCGGTCTCGCGCAGGATGAGCGCGCGCTTGGTGGAGGCGATGACCGCGCCTTCGAAGGTGACGTTCACCGGCTCGGTCTCCTGGGTGATGCTGATGCGTTCCTTGGTCGTGCTCATGCGGGTGTCTCTCATCTAGAACCGATTTGACGCGTCAACGCGCGCCGTGGCCGGGTGTTGCCGCGCCTGACGGCGCTGGCCGGCATGTGGGGCGTTGCGAGCCTTTGGGGGAGACGTGCGACGCCGATGCCGCGATCACGCCTTCGCGCACGCAAGCGCCGCGAGGTGGCGGTAGCGGCGGCTTTTGCCCGGCTGCGCGCTGACGCGCGCATCCACCCTCTCCCGCAAGCGGGGAGGAATGGCGCACGAAAGGGTCATGCTGATGCCGCCTTACGGGAGAGGGTGTGCGGCGGCGCTGCCGCGGCAGGGGGACGGCGGCAGGCTGGCGAGGGATCGCACGGGCGCGCACGTGAAGGCGCCGCGCGACGCTGCCTCCTATCGCCTTGCGGAAAGGATGCCGGCAGGGGAGGAGGGCGCCCGCGTCGTGGCCGCTCCGGCGCCGGTTTCGCCGCCCGCCGACATCGTCTAGAACCCGGGCGTCCTTCACCCGCAGCCGAAAGCCCGATCATGCGCGCCCAGCCTTCCGCCTCGCACTTCATCGACGGCCAACCCTTCGAGGACACGGCGGGCATGGCCTTCGAGAGCCTCTATCCGGCGACCGGCGAGACGATCGCACAGCTGCATGCGGCGACGCCCGCCGTCATCGCCCGGGCCGTTGCGGCGGCGGGGCGGGCCCAGGCGGAATGGGCCGCGAGGAGCGGCGCCGAGCGCGGCCGGGTGTTGCGCCGCGTGGCCGAGATCCTGCGGGCGCGCAACCGCGAGCTCTCGGAACTCGAGACGCTCGACACCGGCAAGCCGCTGCAGGAGACGCTCGTCGCCGACGCCGCGTCCGGCGCCGACTGCTTCGAATATTTCGGCGCTCTGGCGGCCGACCTGCGGGGCGATCACGTCGAGCTCGGCGGCGGCTCCTACGCCTATACGCGGCGCGAGCCGCTCGGCATCTGCGCCGGGATCGGGGCCTGGAACTATCCGATCCAGATCGCCTCGTGGAAGGCGGCGCCGGCGCTCGCCTGCGGCAACGCGATGATCTTCAAGCCGTCCGAGACGACGCCGCTGACGGCGCTGAAGCTCGCCGAGATCCTGATGGAGGCCGGCGCTCCGGCCGGGCTCTTCCAGGTGGTGCAGGGCGCGGGCGAGGTCGGGGCGGCGCTCGCCGGCCATCCGAAGATCGCCAAGGTTTCCGTCACCGGCTCGGTCGCCACCGGCGCCAGGGTGATGGCGGCGGGCGCCGCGACGTTGAAGCACGTGACGCTGGAGCTCGGCGGCAAGTCGCCGATCCTCGTCTTCGCCGATGCCGACCTCGACGCCGCGGTGTCGGGCGCGATCCTCGGCAACTTCTACTCCACCGGCCAGATCTGCTCGAACGGCACGCGCGTCTTCGTCGAGCGCCCGGTGCGGGCCGAGTTCGTCGAGCGGCTGGTCGAGCGCACGCGGCGGATCCGCCTCGGCGACCCGCTCGACGAGGCGACGCAGATGGGGCCGCTGGTCTCGCGTGCCCAGTACGAGCGGGTGCTCGGCTACATGCAGCTCGGCGTGAAGGAGGGCGCGACCCTCGCCTGCGGCGGCGGTGCAGCCCGCCTGCAGGGCATGGGGGACGGGCTGTTCGTCGAGCCGACGGTGTTCACCGACGTCCAGGACCACATGCGGATCGCCGGCGAGGAGATCTTCGGCCCGGTGATGTCGGTCCTCGACTTCGACAGCGAGGAGGAGGCGATCACGCGGGCCAATGCCAGCGAGATGGGCCTCGCCGCCGGCGTCTTCACCGAGGACATCCGCCGCGGCCACCGCGTCGTGGCGAAGCTCCAGGCGGGCACCTGCTGGATCAACGCCTACAACCTGACGCCCGTCGAGATGCCGTTCGGCGGCGTCAAGCGCTCCGGCATCGGCCGGGAGAACGGCCGCGCGGCGCTGGAGCATTACAGCCAGCTGAAGTCGGTCTATGTCGAGATGGGCCGGGCGGAGGCGCCCTATTGAGCGTGCCGTCGATGCAGGCGTTCCCCTGGTGCCGCGCGGCACGCTCCTGCGGTCCCGGAGCCCGCCGGCGATGACCAAGGTCCTTTCGGTCCTCATGATCCTCGCGATGGCGGTCCAGGTGATCCGCCCGATCGGCATCTACGGTCTGAGGAAGCGCAGCGACTTCTGGAAGATCGCGGCCTTCGCGCTGATCCTGTTCGGCGTCATCGCGCTGATCCGCCCCGAATAGCCGGGCGTAGCATCGCCGCGTCTCAGTGCTGCTCGGGGTCCCAGGCGAGAGTGGAGACCGGTACGATCTCGACGCCGCGCCCCTCGGCCTCGTGCACCCAGGCCGCGATCTCGGCGACCGACGTGTCGAAGGCCGAAGCGACTCCGATCGCCGTCCCCTTGGCGCGCGCAGTGCGCTCGAGAGCATCGAGTTGCTGGCGGATCTTCGCCGGGTCGCGGTCGCCGTCGATCAGGATGTCGGAGGCCGCGAACGGCGTGCCCTCGGACATGGCGGTCGCCTTGGCGAGGCTGCGCGACGAGCTGCCGTCGTCGAGATACATCAGCCCCCGGCGGGCCGCCTCGTCCATCACGGCGCGCATCGCGTCGGCATCGGCGGTCAGCCGTGCGCCCATGTAGTTCATCACGCCGACATAGTTCGTCATGCGCCCGAGCGAGCGGTAGAGGGCGTCGAACGCGCCGGCCGTCATGTCCGCGACGGTGACGGTGTTCTCGCCCGGTGTGACCTGCGGATAGCCGACCGGCTCCATCGGCGTCTGCAGGAGAAGCTCGTGGCCGGAGCGGCGGGCCTCGGCCATCCAGCGCGAGAGGCTGTTGCCGGACGCGGCGAAGCCGAGGGTGACGCTGCCCGGGAGCTGTTGGATCGCCGCCTGCGTGCCGGTCTGGCTGATGCCGAGACCGCCGACGATCACCGCGATGCGGGCGCCCAGCGCGCCGGAGGAGGCTCCGGCATAGACGTCGAAGGGCCGGCGGCCGTCGCTGGCGCGGACCGGCAGCGGCCCGAAGCGGCTCGACTCGATCAGGGCGTCGTCCGGAAACGCCGCCATCGCTGGCGGCTGGCGCAGCGACTGCGGGTCGCGCACGTCGATCCGGCCATAGGGCGTGTCGACCACCGGCGGCGGGCTGCCGACGGCCTGCACGCCATCGAGCCCGGTCTTGGCAGGCGGCGGCAGCGGCGCGCGGGCGACGGGCTCCGGCTGCTTCGGCGGTGCGGGCGGCGGCACCTCGAAGCTGGCCGTGCGGAACTGCGGCTGGAACCAGGCCGTGGCGGCCGATCCGGCGACGATGACCGCTGCCGCCAGGATCGGCAGCAGCGCGGCGGGATCGAGGCGCACTCGCGCGCGGGAGACGGCGCGGGGAGCCTGCCCGAGGGGGCGGAAGAGGTCGTCGGACATAGGGGAAGCTTAGAGAGCGAAGCTGGTCTCGGCCTCGCCGTCAGGCATGGGATGCTCCGAAAGCGAAGAGCCCCGGCCGGGGGCACGGGGCTCTTGCATGTGCATGGACGCCTCGCCGTCAGTTGGCGGCGCTGCTCTCGCTCTTCGGCGGGAAGGCGGCGTTGGTCTTCTCGCCGCGCAGCAGGGCCAGCGCGTATTGCAGCTGCAGGTCGTCCTTCTTCTCCGGCGGGACGTAGTCGAGCGAGCCGGAGCCTTCCTTGTTCTCGTCGACGCCGGTGATGTGACCGCGCAGCGAGGACTCGCCGCGTGCGACCTGATCGTCGTCGTCGAGGCCCATCTGCTTCTTGATTTCGTCCGGCAGCGGCTGCTCGACCGCGATGTCCGGATCGATGCCGCGGCCCTGGATCGAGCGGCCCGACGGGGTGTAGTAGAGCGCCGTGGTCAGCCGCAGCGCGCCGTTGGCGCCGAGCGGGATGATGGTCTGCACCGATCCCTTGCCGAAGGAGCGCGAGCCGACGACCGTCGCCCGGCGCTGGTCCTGCAGCGCGCCGGCCACGATCTCGGAGGCCGAGGCCGAGCCGCCGTTGACGAGCACCACCAGCGGCTTGCCGCCGATGTCGTCGCCGGAGCGGGCGTTGTAGCGGCGGGTCTCTTCCGGGTTGCGGCCGCGGGTCGAGACGATCTCGCCGTTCTGCAGGAAGGCGTCGGAGACGCTGACCGCCTCGTCGAGCAGGCCGCCCGGATTGCGGCGCAGATCGAGCACGAAGCCCTTCAGCTTGTCCTCGCCGACCTTCTGCTTGATGTCGGCAATGGCCTCTTCCATGCCGCGCGTCGTCTGCTCGTTGAACTTCAGCAGCTTGATGTAGCCGACGTCGTTCTCGACCGAGTGGCGCACCGAGGGCACCTTGATCTCGTCGCGGGTGATGTTCAGCCGGATCGGCTTGGTCGCCCCGTCACGGATGATGGTGAGCTCGACCGAGGTGCCGATGTCGCCCTTCATCTTCTCGACGGCGTCGGTCAGCGTCAGGCCGCGCACGTCCTCGCCGTTGATCTGGGCGATGAGGTCGCCGGCCAGGACGCCGGCCTTGTCGGCGGGCGTGCCCTCGAAGGGGGAGACGACCTTGACGAGGTCGTCCTGCATGGTGACCTCGATGCCGAGGCCGCCGAACTGGCCGCGCGTCTCGGTCCGCATGTCCGCCGCTTCCTTGGCGTTCATGTAGCTCGAATGGGGATCGAGCGAGGTCAGCATGCCGTTGATCGCGGTCTCGACCAGCTTCTGGTCGTCCGGCTTCTCGACGTACTGGGCGCGCACGCGCTCGAAGACGTCGCCGAAAATCTCCAGCTGCCGGTACGTGTCGGAATCGGCCGCATTCGCCACGCCGCTGTTCTGACCGGACACGACGGTCATCGCCGTCGCTCCCATCAGCGCGCCGGCGAAGAGTATCGAGATCTTACGAATCATTCCTCGTCCTTCCAGAAGGTCCATCCGACCACCACGGCGCGGGATCGACCGGTTTCCCGTCCTTGCGAAATTCGACGTACAGCGAGGGAACCGAGGGGGCGAAGTCGCTGCCGGAAGCGCTCGCGAGGCGCCGCACGCCCATCACCGCAACCGGCTCGCCCGCGAGTACGAATTGTCCGACGTCCACATCGATCCGGTCCATGCCGGCAAGAACGATATGATACCCGTCCCCGGCGTTCAGGATCAAGAGCTGCCCGTAGGAGCGGAACGGGCCGGAATAGAGCACCGAGGCATCGGCTGGCGCCGTCACGACGTCACCGCCGCGCGCCGCGAAGGTGACGCCGGAGGCGGGCGAGCCGAGGCTGTCCGTTTCGCCGAAGCCGATGAGTTGATCGCCTGCCACGGGTTGCGACAAACGGCCCTTGAGTGTCGAAAATGCGGCGGCCGGCGCGAGGCGCTGCATGTCACGTCGAAGTGACGCGATGTCGTAACTCGGCGCATTTGCCGACGGCGCGGCGGGATCGGGAGCGGCGGATCCGGGTGCCGAGGTCGCAGGCGAATCGGCCGGCGGAATCGGCCTCGCCGCGGCGGCTTCCGCGTCCTGCCGCTTGCGCGCGTCCTCCGCTGCCTGACGCCGCGCCGCGTCCTCGGCCGCCTTGGCGCTCTGCAGCTCGGTTTCGAGCGAGGCGATGAGGTCGTTCAGGCTGGTCGCCCTGGAGGCCAGCTCGGCGGCCCGCTGGCGCTCCGCCTCGCGCCGGTCGCGGCTCGTCGCCTCGAGCTTCTGCTTTTCGTCGAAGAGCTTGGCGAGCCGCGTCTCCTCCTCCTTCTGCCGGGTCAGCCCCGCGACATAGCGCGCCTTCTCGTCGCTCGCGGCCTTGCGGATCGAGGCGAGGCGCTGGAGGTCGGCGACGAGGGCGTCGGTCTCCTTGCGGATCGAGGGCACCACGGCGCCGAGCAGGATCGCGCTGCGCACCGAGCCGAGCGCGTCCTCCGGCTTGACGAGAAGCGCCGGCGGCGGCTTGCGGCCCATCCGTTCGAGCGCCCCGAGCACTTCGGCGAGGAGCCCGCGCCGCGCCCGCAGCGAGGTCTTCACCGTCGCTTCCTCGTCGGTGAGCGTGCCGAGGCGGCGCTCGGCGGTGGCGATGCCGAGCGAGATGGTCTTCTGCGCCGCGGCAGCGTCGATCATCGCCTGGCGGATCTTGTCGCGGTCGGCACCGAGCGCGTCGATCTCGGCGTCGAGGCTCTTCACCGTCTCCTGCGTCAGCGAGATGGTGCGGCGCAGGTCGGCGAGCTGGTCGGCGGCCTTCTGTCGGGCGGTCTCGATGGCGGCAGCGCGCGATTCGACGAGCGGCTGCTCGGGGATGCTCCCGGTCTGGAGGGCCGCCGGCTCGGCGCTCGGTGTCTCAGCCGTCGCTGCACCGGCGCCGGTGGCCGGGGGCGGCTCGGCGATCGCGGGCAGGCACCAGACGAACGCGACGCAGGCCGCCAGCAGCGCCGGCCGGCGCAGCCGCTCCTTCCGCTCCCCCCTGATGCCGCGTGCCGCCAAGGTCCGCCTCTTCCAGCCGATCCGGAGACGATAGAATCGCGGTGTTAACAATTCATCAAGCATCGCCCCCTCGCTGGTGCCTGAGGAGCGTGGCGAGGCGATGGCAGGGACCGGACAGGCGCCGGCAAGCGCCGCATCGCGGAAGGCGCGATCAAGCGTCCTCCGGAAGCCTCCGGTCAAGCCCGATGGTAGGGATGCCCTGCCAGAATGGTCGCGGCGCGGTAGAGCTGTTCGGCGAGGAGAATGCGCACGATCTGGTGCGGAAAGGTCATCCGCCCGAGCGACAGGACGAGGTCGGCGGAGGCGCGCAAGTCAGGATCGAAGCCGTCAGGGCCCCCGATCAGGAGGGCGAGGTCGCGCGTGCCGGCGTCGCGGCGCCGGGCGAGGTCCTCGGCGAAAGCTTCGGAAGAGGGGCTGCGGCCGGTCTCGTCGAGGACGAGCAGCGTGCAGGGATCGGGCAGCGCGGCCTTCAGCCGGGCCGCCTCGTCGCGCTTGCGCTCGGCCGCCTGTGCGGCGCGCGCCTCCGGCAGCTCCACGACGCCGGCAAAGTCGAGGCCGAGCCCGCCGCCGCTCTTGCGGAAGCGATCGAAATAGCGTTCCACGAGCTCGCGCTCGGGGCCCGTCTTCATGCGGCCGATGGCCGCAACCGTCACGCGCATCGTCGTCCTCGACGAGCCGCGTCCGCCAGTCGGTGCGTCAGTGGACGGTCGCGTCCGGAGCGTCGCCGACGGACCACATCTTCTCGATGTTGTAGAAGCTGCGGACTTCCGGGCGGAAGATGTGGACGATGATGTCGCCGGTGTCGATCAGCACCCAGTCGCCGTTCGACAGGCCCTCGACCTTGCAGTTCCCGAAGCCGTTGTCCTTCAGGTCGCGCAAGAGGCGGTCGGCGACGGCGGCCACGTGGCGGTGCGAGCGTCCGGAGACGACGACCATGTGGTCGGCAAGGGCCGACTTGCCCTTCATGTCGATGGAGACGAGATCCTCGCCCTTGGAGTCTTCCAGACTCGTGATGACGAGATCGATGGCGCTCGGTGCGACCACCCGGTCGGGACCGTTTGCCTCCGAAGGAGCGTGCGAGACGGCGTCCTTCACATTCGCGCTCTGTGGCAGTGTCTTCTTTCCCTTTCCGACCCGCTGTCGGGAACCACCAGGCTATAGCGCTTCCCTTAAGCAAAAGTGGCAGCGACCGATGGCAGTTTCAAGACAGATCGCTTGCGCGGGCCCGCAGGGCGGTGGACGAGAGCGGCGAGCGCGGCCCATGCAGGAAGACCCAGGCCGGCGCGCGCCGGAAGGGCAAGGCGGCGGCGTCTTCTTCGGCGAGGCGGAAGCGCTCGAGCGTCTTGGCGGCGGGCGAGGAGAGGAGCGCCAGGGTCGATCCCGGCCGATCCACCACGGCGAGCGGAAAGGTCGAGGCGATCGTGCGCCAGCTCTGCCAGCGATGGAAGGAAGCGAGGCTGTCGGCGCCCATGATCCAGACGAAGCGCACCTGCGGCCGGCGCCGGTGCAGCAGCGCCACCGTGTCGGCGGTGTAGCGGATGCGCGCGGCCGCCTCGAAGGCCGTGACCTCCATGCGCGGATCGCCGGTCATCGCCCGGCACGCCGCGAGCCGCTCGGCCAGCGGGCGCAGCGCGCCGTGGTCCTTCAGCGGGTTGCCGGGCGTCACCATCCACCAGAGCCGGTCGAGCTCCAGCTTGCGCATGGCGATCTCGGCGACCAGCCGATGCCCCTCGTGCGGCGGATTGAACGAGCCGCCGAACAAGCCGACGCGCAGGCCGGGTTCGGTGTGCGGGAGGGCCAGCGCGGCGGGCGCGAGGCGCTGGTCGGCGGGCGGAACGGCAATCACGGTCGCGTCTGCCCGCTCCCTCGGACGCGGTAGTTGAAGCTCGTCAGCTGCTCGACGCCGACCGGGCCGCGCGCGTGCATCTTGCCCGTCGCAATCCCGATCTCGGCGCCCATGCCGAACTCGCCGCCATCGGCGAACTGCGTCGAGGCGTTGTGGAGGAGGATGGCCGAATCGATCGAGGCGAGGAAGCGCTCGGCCGTTTCGCGGTCGTCGGTGACGATCGCCTCGGTGTGGTGCGAGGACCAGCGCTCGATGTGGGCGATGGCGCCCTCCACCCCGTCGACCAGCGCGACCGACAGGATGGCGTCGAGATACTCCGTGCTCCAGTCGGCCTCGCTCGCGGCCTCCGCCTTCGGCCAAAGCGCCCGGATCGCGTCGCTGCCGCGGATCTCGCAGCCTTTGGCAGCGAGCGCGTCGAGGATCGGCGCAAGATGGGTGTCGGCCGCCGCGCGGTCGACGAGCAGCGTCTCGGCCGCGCCGCAGACGCCGGTGCGGCGGAGCTTGGAGTTCACCGCGATCTTGACGGCCATGCCGATCTCGGCCGCCTTGTCGACATAGAGGTGGCAGAGCCCTTCGAGATGGGCGAAGACCGGCACCCGCGCCTCCGCCTGCACCCGCTCGACCAGCGAGCGGCCGCCGCGCGGCACGATGACGTCGATCGCTCCGCCGAGGCCGGCCAGCATCTCGCCGACGGCCGAGCGGTCGCTCGTCGCCACCAGCTGGATCGCATCGGCGGGCAGGCCGGCGGCCTCGAGCCCGGCGGTCAGGCAGGCGTGGATCGCGGCCGAGGAGCGGGCGGCGTCGGAGCCGCCGCGCAGGACGACGGCGTTGCCCGCCTTCAAGCACAGCGCGCCGGCATCAGCGGTGACGTTCGGGCGGCTCTCGTAGATGACGCCGACGACGCCGAGCGGCGTGCGCACCCGTTCGATGTGGAGGCCGTTCGGCCGGTCCCAGGCGGCGATCACCGAGCCGACGGGATCGGGGAGGGCGGCGACGGCGCGGATCGCCTCGGCGATGCCGGCGATGCGTGTCTCGTTCAGCACCAGGCGGTCGACGAAGGACGGGGCGAGCGACGCGAGCCGCGCCCGCTCGACGTCGGCGGCATTGGCGGCGAGGATCTCGGCATGCGCGGCCTCGACCGCTGCGGCCATCGCCTGCAGCGCGGCGTTCTTCGCCTCGGCACTGGCCAGCGCCAGCACGCGGGCGGCGGCGCGGGCGCGCCGACCCATGTCTGCCATCAGCGCCGGCACGTCCTGCGGCGCGCGGCCGTCGATCGCGGACAGAGCGGGCAAGGTCATGGCGGGGCTCCCCTCACGGAACGTCGAGGGCGGGATGTCGCATATCGCAGGAGGGCGATCAATCGCGGGCGGCCGCCCGGCTACTCCGCCAGCGCCATGTCGTCGCGGTGGATCATCGCGGCGCGCGGCGCGTGGCCGAGGATCGCCTCGATCTCGGGCGTGCGCTTGCCGAGGATCTGGCGGGCCTCGTCGGCGTCGTAGGCGACGAGCCCGCGCGCGATCTCCTGGCCCTGCGGCCCGACGACGAGGATCGTGTCGCCGCGCGCGAAGGCGCCCTCGACGGCGGTGACGCCGGCGGCCAGCAGGCTCTTGCCCGTGCGCAGCGCCGTGGCGGCGCCGGCATCGACCCGCAGGCGCCCGGCGGCGTTGAGGTGCCCGGCGATCCAGCGCTTGCGCGCCGTCACCGGAGTCTCGGCGGCGAGGAACAGCGTCGCGCGCTCGCCGCGCTCGATGGCGGCGAGCGGATGCAGCCGGTTGCCGGCGGTGATGATCATCGCCGCACCGCCGCCCGTCGCGATCTTGCCGGCGTCGATCTTGGTCTTCATGCCGCCGCGCGAGAACTCGGACGCTGCGCCGCCGGCCATCGCCTCGATGTCGGGCGTGATCCGCTCGACCAGCGGAATGTGCCGGGCGCCCGGATCCTGCGCGGGCGGGGCGGTGTAGAGACCGTCGATGTCCGACAGGAGCACGAGGAGGTCGGCCGACATCATCGTGGCGACGCGCGCCGCGAGCCGGTCGTTGTCGCCGTAGCGGATCTCGCTGGTCGCGACCGTGTCGTTCTCGTTGATGACCGGCACGGCGCCGAGCCCGATCAGCGTGCCGATTGTGGCGCGCGCGTTGAGGTAGCGGCGCCGCTCTTCGGTGTCGCCGAGCGTCAGCAGGATCTGGCCGGCGACGAGCCCGTGGCGGTCGAGGATCTGCGAATAGGCTCGCGCGAGCGCGATCTGCCCGACGGCGGCCGCCGCCTGGCTCTCCTCGAGCTTCAGCGTGCCGGGCGGCAGGCCGAGGATCTTGCGGCCAAGTGCGATTGCCCCGGAGGAGACGAGGAGGATCTCGGCGCCGGTTCCGGCGAGGCGGGCGACGTCCTCGGCGAGCGTCGCGAGCCAGGCTTCGCGCAGCCCCGTCTCGCGGTCGACGAGGAGCGCCGAGCCGATCTTGACGGTGATCCGGCGGTAGCCCGACAGGACGGTGGTCATTCCTCGCCGCCGTCGTCGTCGGCGGCCGCAGACCGGTTTTCGGCCTCGACGGGTGGCGTCGCCCAGCGCGCTGCGTCGGCCGGATCGGGGGCGGCGGCGTCCTCGTCAAGCGCCTCGATCTCGCGCCGCAGCGCCCGCAGCGCCTCGGTCATGCCCTCGCGCGTCACCGCCGAGAGCGCCAGCACTTGCGCGCCGCTCTCCTGGCGCAGGGCCGCGAGCTTCTCTGTGCGCTCTTCGGGCGTCAGCGTATCGGTCTTCGACAGGGCGACGAGCTCCGGCTTCTCGTCGAGCCCGTTGCCATAGGCCTCGAGCTCGCCGCGCACCGTGCGGTAGGCGTAGGCGACGTCGTCCTCGGTGGCCGAGACGAGGTGGAGCAGCACGCGGGTGCGCTCGACATGGCCGAGGAAGCGGTCGCCGATGCCGACGCCCTCGTGCGCGCCCTCGATCAGGCCGGGAATGTCGGCGATGACGAACTCGTGGGTGTCGATCGAGGCGACGCCGAGGTTGGGGTGGAGGGTGGTGAAGGGATAGTCGGCGATCTTCGGCCGGGCGGCGGTGACGGTCGCGAGGAAGGTCGACTTGCCGGCGTTCGGCAGGCCGACGAGGCCGGCATCGGCGATCAGCTTCAGCCGCAGCCAGATCGTCATCTCCTGGCCCGGCAGGCCGGCGTTGGCGCGGCGCGGCGCCTGGTTGATCGAGCTCTTGAACTGCCAGTTGCCGAAGCCGCCATTGCCGCCGGCGGCGATCCGCACGCGCTCGCCGACCGCGGTGAGGTCGCAGATCAGCGTCTCGTTGTCCTCCTCGAAGACCTGCGTGCCGACCGGCACGCGCAGCGTCACGTCCTCGCCCTTGGCCCCGGTGCGGTTGCGGCCCATGCCGTGGCCGCCGATCTTGGCGCGGAAGTGCTGCTGGTAGCGGTAGTCGATCAGCGTGTTGAGCCCGGCGACCGCCTCCACGAAGACGTCGCCGCCGCGCCCGCCGTCGCCGCCGTCCGGGCCGCCGAACTCGATGAACTTCTCGCGCCGGAAGGAGACGGACCCGGCACCGCCGTCGCCCGATCGGATGAAGACCTTGGCCTGGTCGAGAAACTTCATGACTTATCCTGGAACGACGGGCCGCGCCGCGGCGGCCTCGGAGTTGTCTAGATCGAAACGCCGCCGCGCGATACCGCGCGGCGGAACGGCGGGCGCCTCAGCCGGCCGACTGCCGGCCCCAGGCCTTCAGCGAAATCCAGCTGCGCCGGTCCATGTGGTAGCGCTCGGTGGCGACGCGGCCGGCGGCGAGCGAGGCGATCATGCCGGTGCCACAGAACTGGAAGCCGCATTTGCCGATCACCCGGCGCGACGCGCCGTTGATCACCCGGCAGGAGACCTCGACGCAGTCGATCGCCAGGTGCTCGAACCCGAAGTCGACCATTGCCTGCACCGCCTCTGTGGCGAGGCCCTGGCCCCAGAAGGGGCGGCCGAGCCAGTAGCCGACGTCGACCGCCTTGGGATGACTGCCGGGCTTCAGGCTGACGACGCCCAGAAAGGCCCCGCCGTCGCGGGCGGTGATCGCGAGCGCGATCTCCTTGCGCGGCGTCTCGATGAAGGCGATCGCGTCGTCGATCCCGTAGGGATGCGGCAGCACGGAGAGCATGTCGGCGATGTGCCGGTCGTCGGCGAGCTGCGCCATCGCCTCGGCGTCGCCAATGTCGGGCATCCGCAGCCTCAGCCGCGGCGTCAGGATCGGGCTGCGGGGGCCCTGGTGGGGGAAATCGTCATCCTCGGTCACGGCTCCGGTCCTTCTGGAACGAGCAAAGGGGAGATGGCGCCCCATCTCCCCTCGGTCTCGGACCAGTCGCCCGGTCAGGGCTCTGGCGGACGCCGGGTCGGTGAGACGCCGGCGTCGCAAAAGCGCCGGGTCACTCGGCTGCTTCGACTTTCGGCGTAATGGAGACGAAGGTTCGGCCCTGCGCCTTGGTGGTGAAGGTCACGGTGCCCTCGGCGGTGGCGAACAGGGTGTGGTCGCGGCCGATGCCGACGCCGACCCCCGGATGCCAGCGCGTGCCGCGCTGGCGGATGATGATGTTGCCCGGGACGACGCGCTCGCCGCCGAACTTCTTCACGCCGAGGCGCTTGCTCTCGGAGTCGCGACCGTTGCGGGACGAGCCGCCTGCTTTCTTGTGTGCCATCTGTCAGGTCTCCTGATCTTCTCGGCCGCTCAGGCCTCGGCGTCCGTATCGGTCGCGGCGGCCTTCTTGCGCGGCGCGCGCGGCTTCTTCGGCTTCTCGGCGGCGGTCTCGGCCGACGCGGCAGCCGTGTCCTGGGCCTCGACCGCCTCGGCGGTGGTGTCGGCCGACGCGGCCTCCGTCCTGGCCGCCTTCGCCTTGGCGCTCGGCGCCTTGCCGTCGGTCAGGATCTCGCCGATGCGGATCAGCGTCAGGTCCTGGCGGTGGCCGCGGGTGCGCTTGGAGTTCTGGCGGCGGCGCTTCTTGAAGGAGATCACCTTCGGGCCGCGGGTCTGCTCGACGATCTCGGCGGTGACCGAGGCGCCGGCGACGAGCGGGGCGCCGATGGTGGTGCCGACCATCAGCACGTCGGTGAAGGTGACGAGGTCGCCGGCATCGCCGACGAGCTTCTCCACGGTGAATTCGTCATTGGCGGCGACGCGATACTGCTTGCCACCGGTCTTGATGACTGCGAACATTTTCGTCCTCGTTCGGCCGGCTCTCGGGAACGCCCGGGCCGTCTTCTTGTCAGTCGGTTGCGGGGTGCTTTTGCAAAGCAAGAGGGCGCGGTTGCCCACGCCCATCGGGGATGCCATACGCGAGGGCGTGCCCGGCGTCAACCGCGCGTGACCCAGGGTCAGAGACCGGATGCTGCGGCCGGGCAAGTCCGGCGCCGCGCGTCGCACGGCGCGGGCATCCGGAATCACGGCCCGACAACGGGTCCCGCGATTTTCTCGCCGAGGCCGCTTGTGCGCGAGCCGCCGGCTTTGATATGAGGGCTGCGCTTCGCGTCCAACCACGCGCGCAAGCCCCGGCCGATTCCGATCGCCGGAGACGGCCGGAGAGGTGGCAGAGTGGTTGAATGCACCGCACTCGAAATGCGGCATACGTGCAAGCGTATCGGGGGTTCGAATCCCCCCCTCTCCGCCAGATGATCGTCCTGCTCGTTTCGAAGCTTCCGTCGAAGGCCCTGAACGACGATCGTCACGCAGGAGGTTCGGCCGCCTGAGTTCGGCCGGTGGCCGAGCCACGACCGCGCCGCGCAGATCAGCCCGCTCCGATCAGGCCACCGCGCTGCCGTTGATCGCGTCGATCACCTGGAACAGGCGGTCGGTGCGCTTGATGTCGAAGACGTTCTCCGGCCCCTGCGGCGCGATGTCGGTGAAGGGGCTTTCGTAGAGCAGGCCCGGATCCATCACGCCCTGCGCCGTCAGATGCTCGACGATGAGGCCGATGAACTCGATCTGCTCGGCGCTCGCCGAGCCGCCGGCGATGAACTCGGCGAAGGCGTCGTTGACCGCCTTGCGGTCGAGGCCGACGAGCGAGCGGACGAAGCGGCCGAACCCTTCGCTCGTCTCGCGTGCTCGCTCGATCGTGTCCGCATTGCCGATCCCGGCGTCGAGCAGCATCGCCTCGAGTTCGGCCAGGTCGCTCGCCGTCAGCGGTTTGCCCTGGCGCAGCTTGTGCAGCGCGATGTGGTCGTCGTGGCGGCGCAGGAAGGCCCGCGCCTTCTGCTTGAAGCGCACGAAGTCGATCTCGCCCACCTGCGGCAGGTCGTGCGCGCTCGCCTCGCCCAGCTCGTCGGCGAAGTTGGAATAGACGATCGCGCGCTTCTGCTTCTCGATGTGCTGGACGAGAGTGCGCAGCCGCAGGCGCACGAGTTCGAGATGCGGGACGGTGACGCCCTCCCACCAGTGGTCGTCCTGCACCGCCTCGATCAGCTCCGCCGCGGCAGCGACGCCTGGGATCGCGGTCTGGCTCTCCAGCGCCGAGGCGATCTCCACAAGCTGCATCCTGAGCGTTGCGAAGCGCTTCGAGCCGTTGAGGAGGGCGAGTTCGAGCTGGAACATCAGAAGGTCGAAGCGCTTGGCCTCCTCGGTGCCGAGCCGCTTCGCCGTAGGCAGGGGAGCGACCTCCTCGACGAGCTCGGCGCGCTTCTCCGCGTCCAGCCGCGTCCACGCGGCAGGCTCCAGATAGGCCTCGACCAGCCGGCGCTTGCGGCGCACGAGGAAGCTGTCAAGGCTCATGCCGGCGACGGTCTCCTGCAGTTCCTTCAGCGCGTCGTCGCGCACGTCGGTCTCGCTCGGCAGATCGTCAGC
The DNA here is from genome assembly GCF_024519155.1 of Mangrovibrevibacter kandeliae. GTDB lineage: Bacteria > Pseudomonadota > Alphaproteobacteria > Rhizobiales > Rhizobiaceae > Mangrovibrevibacter > Mangrovibrevibacter kandeliae. Next base: position 242,841 of record NZ_JANIFJ010000006.1, read on the forward strand.
GCCACCGGCGTCGTAGCCCGCGCCGTCCTCCGCCATCCCGCTCGGCGCCTCGCGCTTGGCGTCCAGCGCCGCCACCAGATCGAGCCGGGCCGCGAACAGCCGCTCCGACAGCGATTTCGAGCGCGACGCCTCGCGCATCTCGGGGTTGGCGCCGAAGAACTCGAGATTGCCGCAGTAGTCGAAGACGCGGAAGCACTCCTTGTCCTCGCCGGGGCCGAAGAGGTCGGGGCAGAGCCGCGTTCCGCGCCCCATCATCTGCCAGAACTTGGTCTTGGAGCGCACCAGCTTGAAGAAGACGAGGTTGACGACCTCGGGCACGTCGATGCCGGTGTCCAGCATGTCGACCGAGATCGCCACGTGCGGGTCCTTGTCCTTCTGTGAAAAGGCGTCGATCAGGCTCTGGGCATAGTCGATCCGGTAGGTGATCACCCGCGCGAAGTGGCAGGCGAGGTGCGGGAACATCAAGTCGAAGCGCCGGGCGATGAAGTCGGCATGATCCTGGTTCTTGGCAAAGACGATGGTCTTGCCGATGCGGTCGCCGCCCTCGACCCTGATGCCGTTCTCCATGAAGTGGCCGATCACCTGGTCGACCGTGTCCTCGTTGAACAGCCACTTGTTGACCTCGGCGGCGTCGACGCTGTCGGGCGGGCCGTCCTCGCCCCACTCCAGCATGTCCCAGCGATCCTTGTCCTCGCGCGACAGCTCGTCGTAGGTGAGGCCCTCGCGGATGATCTTCAGGGGCACCGAGATCGGCTCGGGCGGGACCAGATGGCCGTCGGCGATCGCCTCGTCGAGGGAGTAGGCGTCGGTCGGCACGCCCACCTCGAGGTCGAACAGGGCATAGGTGTCGCGGTCGATCTCGTCGCGCGGGGTGGCCGTCAGGCCGACGAGGAGACTGTCGAAATACTCGAAGATCGCCCGGTAGCGCTGGTAGACCGAGCGGTGGGCCTCGTCGATGATGACGAGGTCGAAATGCCCGGGCCCGAAGGCGCGCTTGCCTTCGGCCTTGCCGTCGATCAGGTTCATCATCGTCGGATAGGTGGAGAGGAAGACGCGCCCCTCCGCCGTCTTCTCGGTGACGAGGTTGACCGGCGCGGCATCCGGCAGATGCGCCTTGAAGGCGCCCGTCGCCTGGTTCACCAGGCTGACGCGGTCGGCGAGGAAGAGGACGCGCTTCACCCAGCCGGCGCGCATCATCAGATCCACCAGCGCGATCACCGTGCGCGTCTTGCCCGAGCCGGTCGCCATGACGAGCAGGCCCTTGCGCTCGTTCGCCGCCTCGAAGCTCTTGGCGAGCGCCCGGATCGCGCGCTGCTGATAAGGCCGTCCGGCGATCTTGCGGTTGATCGTCTCGCCGGCGAGCGCCTTCCGGCTCGTGCGCCGCTGGATCAGGAGCGCCAGCTCGTCCTGGCTGTAGAAGCCGCCGATCCGGCGCGGCCCATGGCGGGTGTCGTCCCAGATCCAGTGCTCGTAGCCGTTGGAGAGGAAGATCACCGGCCGCTGGCCATAGGCCGCCTGCAGCGCGTCGGCATAGAGCTTGGCCTGCTGCTGGCCCTTCGTCGCGTCGAATTTCGTGCGCTTGGCCTCGACGAGGCCGAGCGGCCGGCCGTCGGCGCCCCACAAGACGTAGTCGACAAAGCCGCGCCCTTGCGCGTTCGGCATGCCGGAGACCTCGAACTCGGTGTCCTCCGGCTTGTCGAGCGCCCAGCCGGCTTCCTTCAGGAGAAGGTCGATGAAGCGGTCGCGGGTCTCGGCCTCGTCGTAGTCGTGGGCGTCGGGCGTCGCCGCATTGGCCCTGCGCGCCGCGGCCACCTCGGCCCGGGTGCGCTTCAGCGCCTCGTCGAGCCCGTCGCGCTCGAGAAGGAGCTTCGTCAGCTCCCCGTCCTTTGCCTCCAGTGCCTTCTGCTGCGCCTGGATGTGCGCGAAGGCCTTGCGCATCGCCTCCTCGCGCCGCGACAGCGCGCGCGCGTCGAAGGCGAGCCCGTCGGCCGGCCGGCTGCCCCGCGCATAGGTGCGGGCGAACCAGAAGGCGAAGTGGAAGAGCTCCTTCACCGCCCCGAGCGCGTCGCCCTGCGAGACGGTCTTTTCCTCGTGCACCGCGCGGTTGCGGATGCGGTTGATGTATTTCGCCTTGGCGAACACGGCCTCGCCGGCGAGCCGCTTGAAGCTCGGCTCGTGCAGGAGGGCGGCGATGTTGTCCTGGTAGGGCAGGGTCAGCCCGGGGTCGTTCCGGAACGCCCACTTGACCGCGATCTCGACCGTCTTGCCGGCGAAGAAGGCCGCCGCCGTCGGCGAGGATGTCGCGCTCCGCTCGGCCTCGACGGCCGCCTCGTGGACGGCCGGAAATTCCGGGAGGAGGAACGCGAAGTTGGACATCAGCGCAGCTCGTTGAGCTTGGGAAAATCCGCGGCGAATGCGTCACGAACTGGTCGCCACTCTGCGTCAGGAATGTCATGGCGCCACTTAACGTTGTTCAGGACGTCGTAGCCCGCTGCTGCCATGTCTTGCGCAAGGCGCTTCTCCATCGCGCCGACGAGGTTGCGGAGAGGTATATGCTTTTCCATAAGCTCCGATCGCGCCTTGGCGTCGGAATGCCGGTAATCGTCCGGCTTCACGACTTCAGGATGGATTGGCCCATGCGCTGTGAGACGGAACTCTTGGCATTTCTCAGGGTCTATCTTTCGCTTTTGCAACTGTGTCCGCAGCGCGTTCTGATTCTTCAGCGCACCTAAATGCTGGCCCATCCGAATGTAAGGCGGGGAGGCGTTGGGGCTGGAGTTGTCGCCGGTGCGGCCGACATAGAATACCTCTCTGCCATCTTCGGTGATGACGTGCCAGACGTAGAGCCAGAAACCTCGCTTCAACATGGGGCCCGGCAATGTCAGCTTGAAGGTCCCCACCTCCATCAGCAGAACTCGCCCATGCAGAAGATTGCCGAAGACGCCGGCTTCGCATTGCGCATGACCTCAACGGCATGAGCGTGACCGGCGGGCAGAGAGATGAGAACAAAGGCGACGTCTGTCATACGACCCAAGCTGCCAGCACGGTTGCAAAATCGCAAGTTGCGTCTTGGCTCATGTCAAAACGCCGCCCGCCAACTGGCCGGCCGCAGCATGACGCAGCGGTCGAGCGGCGGGGCGAGTTCGAAGGCGCGGGGCGTCCGGGCGAAGTCGTAGAGGCGGGCGAGGCGGAAGGCGTCGGGGCGCTCCTCGGCAAAGCCGCGTTCGTTCTCCGACAGGAAGAACGGCGTCGTCCCGGTGCCGACCGTCGTCTTCACCTCGATCAGCCGCTCGCGGCCGGCCGGATCGAAGGAGCGGATGTCGTAGCCGGCGCCGTCGCCATCCTCCTCGGACACCCAGCGCACCTTGCGCGCCAGATCGGCGCGGCCCGCATCGCGCAAGGCCGCCTGCTCGTGATGAAAGATCCGCTCCTCGCCGCGTCTTCCGAGCGCCCGGTTGCGGGCGTCGCGCAGCGCCGGATCGAATTTTCGGACGATGCGCTGAAGCGGCGGCGGCACCGGCTCGAAGCTCGGGACGGGCGGCGCCTCGAAGAACAGGGGCGTGGCCTCGGCAAAGCCGGTTGCGGGCGCCTCGGCCCGCGGATTTGCAAACAGCGCCGGGTGGGCGGTCAGCCAGCGCTCGATGCCGGTGATCAGCGCGCCCTGAAAGTTCGCCATCGGCTTGTAGCCGGCGATCCAGGGCATGCCGAGGCGCAGGAGCACCGCGCTGATGTTCTGGTGCTTGAACTCGATCGAGCCCCGGCTGCGCCCGGTCAGGTCCTGCAGCGCGGCGTTGCGCCGGGCTTTGACGAAGGTTTCGCCGCGCAGTTCCAGGGCGAGCATGTCGAAATAGTCGGCGACGATCAGGTCGACCTCGCCCGCCGTCCAATCGCTGCCGGCCTCGGGCATGGCTACAGCTGACCGGAGAACGCGCGGGATTGGAGGGAGGCAAAGAGGAGGCTGGCACCTTCACCGCTCTTCAGCAACTGGCTCCGGACCCCTTCGATGACATTCAGCTGTTTGCGCGCATTATCAGTATCACTATGAGGCAGCAGTGGGATAGGCGCATTCTTAACATCGCTAACGCTAATGGTGTTCAGCCCAGATGTTGTTTTCCCCCTCTTTGAAAGGTGACGACGACCATCTGGCCCATTAAGCCAGTGGCAAAGGACAGACGTGTCGGTCGCATTGGACAGGGGGCGAGCTCTTATTAAGTGGTTCTGATGTGTGCAGTCCTCTATCGAGCCGTCCCAGACCGCACATCTACCAACCTCATCCGCATTTCCATGCCCCTCTACAAACAGTAGATCACCTCTGCTGAGAGATGTGCGTTCGAGCTCAGAGCTTTTCACGCGCATTCGTTTGATTTCAGAGAGGTCAAGCCTGGATCGATGCACGTTCGCAACGCGCAGGTACGGCACCTCGAGCGAAAGAGTGGCTCTTGCTCCGGTTACCTGGAGTCCACCTTGAATGTCAAAAAGCTCCCCAAGTGCTACAGTCGCGGCGGCACGTCTGTATATCTCACCTACGATAGACTGCGTCAGGCCGTCGAGCAGGTCGAGCGCGCGTTTGCGCTTGCGGCGCAGCGCGTCCGCCTTGTCCAGGATCGCCGCAATCCGCCGCTGCTCGTCGAGCGGGGGGAGGGGGATTTCAAGCGTCGTCAATTCCTTCGGGCTCAACCTTGGGAGATTGATCCCGGTGGCCCTAGATGACGCCCAATCCACTATCTGCTGCTGCCGAAGAAAATGGGCAAGGTATCGCTGATCCAAATGCGGACCGGGCAAGATTGGAAGGATATCGGTGCTGCAAATCCCATCGAACTCTGGGCAGGCGATCTTTGCGAGGTATGGCCGCAGCTTACCGAAAAGGACATGGTGGGGTCCAAACTCAAATTTACTACTCGACAAGTCGTCACTGGCGACCCGCGAAAACGAGACTGAACGCCCACCAGTCTCGATGTGCTCCAAGCCGACGTATCGAGTTCCCTCCTTGATATGCGCTGGTTGGATACTTTTTCGCTCGATTGCCGCAACTTCCCCAAGAAGAGCAGTGTCCCGATTCAAAGCGTCGCCTCCCACTCGTCCAACCCGTCTGCGATCTCCTTCTCCAACGCCTTCAGCTCCGCGATGATTTTCCCACGAGCGCGGGGCAGTGCTAACGCAAACGTCATTCACGCATCCTCCCTGCGGCGCAGATACTCTTCGACGATAGTCGACCGGATCGGCCAGGGTTGTGCGATCTGATCCTCGTCCCATTGAGGCGTGCCGTCGACATGGGCTTCGGGAAAAACCCATTGCGACCAGTGATCGCTCAACTCGGGACTTTCCCAAAAGCCGACGAGGCTGTCGTAGAAAACGTGGACAAAGGCGTGACGGTCGGCCTCCACTTGGAGCACCGGGAGCGTCGGCAGATGCGGATGACCGGTAATGGCAATCCGGCCATCGCCCGCATCGATGACGACGATCTCGGCAGGACTTCCCTCGGTGTCGATCGACAGCTTTCCGCTTCCTGTCCGCGCGATCTCCTCCAGCCATACGCGGAAGTCGCCCTGGAAGGGGTCGAACGCATGGCTGATCGGAAACGCCATCGTCTGATCGCCGGCGCTCATGCGGAAGTCGATCCAGCCCGCGTCTGGGCGGCCGAAATCTACTGCAATCGGATCGCTTGCCATGCTCACGAAAGCATCGCCTCCAACTCGTCCAACCCTTGCGCGATCTCCTTTTCCAGCGCCTTCAGCTCCGCGATGATCTCCTTCGGCGGGCGGTGCTCGGTCGCTTCGTGCACCACCTCCTTGTAGCGGTTGATCGAGAGGTCGTAATCGGCCGCCGCGATATCGGCCTTCGGGACACAGAAGCTCTGGTCGGTGCGGGCGCGGGTGCGCTCGGTGCCGTCCCGCTCCAGCCAGCGGGCGGCGATATCCGGCAAATTGTTCTTGTCGTGCTCGCCGTCCTCCAGATGGGCGTCCGGGCCGATGCGGTCGGCATCGAGGAGGGGGGTGCGCTTGTCGTCCAGGGAATATCCATCGGCCTGGCAGTCGTAGAACCAGACGCAAACCGTGCCGCCGGAATTGGTCTTGGTGAAGAACAGGATCGCGGTCGAGACGCCCGCATAGGGCCGGAAAACGCCGGAGGGCAGCTTGACGATGCCGTCGAGCTTGTGATCCTCGACCAGCATGCGTCGCAGCTCCTTATGCGCCTTGGAGGAGCCGAAGAGCACCCCGTCCGGCACGATGACCGCCGCGCGCCCGCCGGGCTTCAGGAGCTTCAGGAACAGGGCGAGGAACAGAAGCTCGGTCTTCCTGGTCTTGACCGTCTTCAGAAGGTCCTTCGCCGTCGTCTCGTAATCCAGCGAGCCGGCAAAGGGCGGATTGGCGAGGAGAAGCGAATAGGCCTCCTCGTCGCCCTTGCCTTCAACGGGTTCGGCCAGCGAGTCCTTATAGCGCACGTCCGGGTTCTCGATGCCGTGGAGCAGCATATTCATCGAGCCGATGCGCAGCATCGTGCCGTCGAAGTCGAAGCCGTGGAACATCCCCTCGTGAAAATGCCGGCGCAGCGCCTCGTCGTGGAAGATCTCCGGGTGCTCGTCGCGCAGATATTCTCCGGCGGCGACGAGAAAGCCGCAGGTGCCGGCGGCGGGATCGCAGATCGTGTCGCGCGGCGTCGGGGCCGTCATCGCAACCATCAGCGCAATGATGTGGCGGGGCGTGCGGAACTGCCCGTTCTGCCCGGCCGAGGCGATCTTGCCCAGCATGTATTCGTAGAGATCGCCCTTGGTGTCGCGATCGTCCATCGGCACGTCGGCGATGAGGTCCACGACCTTGGCGAGCAGCGCCGGCGTCGGGATGGTGAAGCGCGCGCCCTTCATGTGGGCGCCGTGCGCCGTCTCCGCCCCGCCCATCTCGCGGATGAAGGGAAAGACGTGCTCGGAGACGATCCGATACATTTCGGCCGGGCTGCCGAGGTCCTTGAAACGCGACCAGCGCATTTGCTCGTAGGACAGGCCGCGCGCGTCCTCGCCCTCGGGAAAGACCCGCCGCTCCATCGGCCTCTTCAGCCGGTTCGCCTTGTTCTCCTCGCGGGTGTGGACGTCGTCGAGGCCGCGGATGAAGAGGAGATAGGTGATCTGCTCGATCACCTCGAGCGGGTTGGAGATGCCGCCGGACCAGAAGGCGTCCCAGATGCGGTCGATCTTGTTGCGCAGGTCACCCGTCAGCATGCAACTCACACGAATCACTTGTAAGGTCGGGCAACCCTAGGCGGGCAGGACAAGGAAGGGGAGGGGATGGCGAAGGCCGGGAGGGTGCGCGCCGCGCGGGATGGCGTGCCGTCCGATCGCCTCCGTTCGCCAGTCGCGGAGCGGACAGAGGACTTGGGCCCCGCGCCGGAACCCGATCCGTCGCGCCGAGTGCACGACCGCCGCACGCAACGGGAACTGAGCCGGCTGATCAAGCGAAACGGATGGCGGGACGGGGGAGCTGCGGGGGCTCCCGAACGAGTCACCGAGCCGGCCGATTGCCCGGAACGGCCCGCTCGACGCCCTCGGCGGCTCGAGGCCGGCGCTCAGGCCGACCGCTGCTGCGTCTCCGCCGCCATCAGCCGTTCGATCCCCTCGACCGTCAGCTTGAACAGGCGGTCCATGTGGATGCGAAGGGCGTTCAGCTCGTTGATCTCGGTTGCACCGCCGGTGCGCGCGCGCCGCTCGAACTCCTCCGCAAGCGCCGCAAGGCCGGAGGCGCCGAGGATGCGGCTGGAGCTCTTGATGGTGTGCGCCGGCATCACCGCGTCCTCGATCCGGCCGAGGGCCAGAGCGTCCTTGATGGTCTGGAGGTAGTCCGCCGTGTCGGCGGAGTAGAAGGACACGAGCGCCTCGAACTTCTTCATCGCAGCGCGCGTCTGGCGGAAGGCGGTCACGTCGATCAGCGGGATCTTCGCCCGGGTGACGGGCGCCGGCGGCGCGGCGACGTCAGCCGGCACCGGCGGTGTGGCGGAACTTGCGCCGGCAGGAGGCGGGGCTGCCGCAGCGCCGGGCCCGTCGGCGCGGGATGGCGCCGGGGCTTGCGGCGCGCTCGCGGCGACGGTGGCGCGGGTGGCGTCGGTCATTGCAGGATCCTCTCGGTCGGGGGTCGCCGTGGCCGGGGCGTGAGGCACGGACGACAGCGGGAAACTCTCTTCGAGACTCTCGAGCGTGGCCGACAGGAGATCGAGGCTCATCGGCTTGGTGAGGAAGGCGTCCATGCCGGCCTCCAGGCACTTCTCGCGGTCGCCCTTCAGCGCGTTGGCGGTGAGGGCGATGATCGGGATGCGACGGAGCTCGCCCGCCTCCATGCGCTGGCGCAGGATCCCGGCTGCCGTGTAGCCGTCCATGACGGGCATCTGGCAGTCCATGAAGACGACGTCGAAGTCGTTCGATGCCGCCGCATCCACGGCCTTCCGACCGTTGCTGGCGGTGACGATGTCGAACCCGAATTCGTCGAGAACCTCCTGCCCGAAGAGGATGTTGACGTTGTTGTCGTCGACCAGCAGCGCGCGCCGTCCCTTGTATCGCGCCGGGTCGCTCCGGTGGCCGGCAACGGCCGGCTCGTCGGGGAAGAACTCCACCGCCCCGCGGCAGAGGCGGCGGATTTCGGCGGCGAGCGTCCGGCTGTCGATGGGCTTCACGAGCACGTGGGCGAACGCGGCATATTTCGGATTGGCGTTCTGGGCGCCGAGGATGACACAGGTGCGGTCGGCGACCGCCGGCTGTCTGCGCAGGCGCTCCTGCAGGGCGATGGCCGTATCGATGTGCCGACCCTCGTCGATGAGGAGGAGATCGAACCGGCCGACCGCGTCCTGCGTCGCCGCGATCTCCTCCGCCACGGCGTCGGTGGGGCGGAAGCAGGACGCCGCGATCCCTTGCGTCCTGAGGCCGCCGCCGAGGATCCGCGCCAGCGACTCCGATCCGGTGATCAGGGCGATGCGCGTCGGCATGCCCTCCACCGGCGCCGCGTCTTCGAGCACCTTCAGCGGCAGCGTGAAGGAGAAGGTCGAGCCCTTGCCTTCCTCGCTGACGACGCCGATGCGGCCCTCCATGAGCGTGCACAGCTCCTTGCAGATCGAGAGGCCGAGGCCGGTGCCGCCATAGATGCGCGTGGTGCTCGCCTCCGCCTGGCTGAACCGGGAGAACAGTCTGGCGATGGTCTCCCCGGGGATGCCGATCCCGCTGTCGGTGACGCTGAAGGTGACGAACCGGCGCCCGTCGGCGCTCGTCGAGCCTGTCTTGACCGCGACGAGGATCTCGCCCTCCCGGGTGAACTTGATCGCGTTGGAGATCAGGTTCCCGAGGATCTGGCGCAGGCGCGTCGGGTCGACCTCGACCGCTTCCGGCAGGTTCGCCTCGATGTCGATCAGCAGCGACAAGCCCTTGTGCTGGGCGCTTGCCGCATAGAAGCCGACGATGTCGCGGATCTGGGTGGGCAGGCGCACCCGGATCGGATCGATCGACAGCTGGCCGCTCTCGATCTTCGACATGTCGAGAACGTCGTTGAGGATCGCGAGGAGGATGTTGCCCGACGCCTTGATCTGCGTCGCGTAGCGCAGCTGCGGGTCGCTGAGGTCGGTGCGCAGCAGCAGCTCGGCCATGCCGAGGACGCCGTTGAGCGGCGTGCGGATCTCGTGGCTCATATTGGCGAGGAAGACCGATTTCGCCTCGCTGCCTTTCCGGGCCTCCTGCAGGGCCGCCTCGATGCGGCGGGCGGAGGCGCGGCTGATCTTCTGGTTGAACAGCACGAGGCCGGCGCTGATGATGCCGATCATCAGAAGGCCGGCGATCATCATGACGAGCGCGGTGAGGCCGTCGAACCGCTCCTGCAGGTCGACCTTTACCGAGAGGTTCCGCGTGAACTGGACGTCGACGGCCTGCTGCTGCGGCTCGATGAAGGCGGACAGCCAGCTCCGCGAGATCGCGAACTGATAAAGAAGGCTGGAGCTGTCGATCTGGAAGCTCACCTGCCTGAGCTGGCTGTGCTGCAGGCCCTTGCGGGCGGCGGCGATCATCGCGTCGAGGTCGACCACGGCATAGACGGCGGTGCTGCTGCGCCCGGATCCGGCCGACGGCAGGGTCTGCAGCATGATCAGGGATCCTGCATCGAGCTTGGAGAAGCCGATGTAGGACTGCGGTGTGACCGCGTAGACCAGCCCCCTGTTTTCCTGCAGGCGGGCCTGCAGCCGCTGGAATTCGACGGGATCGAGATCGGCGAAGATGTCCGGCCCGACGAAGGTGCGGACGGCGGCGTCAGAGCCGGTGCGGATATAGCCGAGCCCGGTCATGTGGTCGGAGGTGCGGGAGGCCACCTTCAGCTTCCGATCGACCTCCGCATCGAGGCCGAGGGCGACGAACGCTGCAGCGTCCTTGACGCGCACCAACACCGTGTCGGCCTCCGCGCGCAGCGTCGTGCGCAACAGCTCGCCGTCGTTGCGGAACCGACTCCGGTGCTCTTCGATGTAGCTGTTCGCATACCAGCCGATCATCGCCAGCGTCAGCACCGACGTCACCATGATGATGGCATAGGGCAGCGCCGACCGCAGAGGCTTCGAAATCATCGTCACCACCTGACCTTCGGCGCGCTCGAGACGAAGCCGACGACCTGGTTGCCCGGCTCGTTGAAGGTGAGGCGGTCGAAGGCGACGTTGGCGGCGCGCGCGACGCCGCGCCCGCAGGCCGCCGTCGCGCGGCTGGGGTCGCTCCTCAGGAAGGACCGCCAGTTGAAGCCAGGCCCGTTGTCCTTGACGCTCAGATGGACGCCGTCGTCGCGGCGGATCGCCGTGGCCTCGACCTGGCCATGCGCGAAGCGCGGATCACGGGCGCGCTCGGCGAGCGCGTCCTGCCAGGCACCCTGGGCGAGCAGCTTCGACTTCTGCTCGAAGCCGAAGCGCAGGACGCCGTGCTCCACCGCGTTCTGGATCAGCTCGTAGATGCCCTGAATGGTGCGGTCCGGCGCCTCCTGCATGCTGGCGAGCATGCTGACCACCGGCTCCACCTCCTCCGGCAGGCGGAGGTTGAACTTCAGCACCTGCATGTTGCGAAAGGCCGCCTGGTGTTCCCGCAGGTCGGCGCGCAGCTTGCGTTGGCGCGCGACCTCCTGCAGCGCCGAGGCGAGGACCGAGGCGACGAGCTTGGCCTGCGGCGGCTTGGTGATGTAGTAGAAGGCGCCCGCTTCGATACCCGCGCTCACGTCGTCGGTCTCGGACGCGCCGGTCAGGAGGATCACCGGAATGTCGCGCGTCGCGCGCTCGCGCTTCAGTCGGCGGGTCAGGCCGAGACCGTCGAGAAGCGGCATCATCCGGTCGGTCATGACGACGTCGGCGACACTCGGATCTTCGCGCAGCCGTGCGAACGCCTCCGCACCGTTGGTGGCGGTGACGACGGCGTAGCCGAGCGACTCGAGTTGCTCCTCCATCGACAGCAGGCCGCTCCTGTCGTCGTCGACGAGAAGGACGGTGGCACGTGCCACCGGGTTCGGCAGGACGAAGGCGGGCTTTTCCACGGCGCTCATGTCAACGCTCTCCGAAGGCGGTCTTCAACGCCTTGGTGATCGGGCTGAGGAAGTAGGAGAGGATCGTCCGCTCGCCGGTGATGATGTCGGCGTCGACGCTCATGCCGGGAGCCACGCGTGCCGCCGGATCGAAGGGCAGGTGATCGGCATCGAGGTTCACTCTCACCGTGTAGTAGGGCGGCAGGCCCGGCTCCGAGAACGAGGACGGCGAGACGGAGGCGACCTCGCCGTCGATCCACCCGAAGCGGGTGAACTCGAAGGCCGAGACCTTGAGGTGGACGGGCATCCCGGCGCGCACATGGCCGACCTGGCTGACCGGCAGCCGGGTCTCGGCGAAGAACGCCTCGTCCACGGGCACGATCGTCGCAAGCGGTTGCCCGGACTCCACGACGCCGCCGATGGTCTTCACCTCGAGCGCCTTGACCACGCCGCGCACGGGGGAGGCGACGACGAGGCGCTCCTTCCGGCGCGAGCTGCGGCTGACCGAGCCTTCCGCGGCGGCGAGTGTGGTGTTGAGTTCCTGAAGCCGGTTGGCGAGTTCGGCCCTGGCTGCCGCGCGAAAGGCGGCGAGATTGCGCTGTGCCTCATTGAGCCCTTCGATCGCCGACTGGCGGCGCTCCTGGGTGACCCGGATCTGCGTGTCGACGGTCTGCTGCGCCTTGCGGCGTTCGGCGAGCTGCGCGCGCGTCGCGTAGCCCTGCTTCACGAGAGCATCGAGGCGAGAGACGTTGTCTTCTGCAAAGCTCCGATCATCTTTCAGCCCGGCGAGCTGCGCGTCATAGACGGCGATCGACTGGCGCGCCTGCTCGATCTGGCTCTCCAGAAGGCGAACCTGGGTGTCCTGCGCATCCCGGCGCGCATCGTAGGACAGGGCCGCGAAGCGGTCGGCCAGTGCATCGCCGGACCCGGCGAAGTTCGGCGTCCGGCTGCCGGCCAGAGCATCCAGCCCCTCGATCTGCGCCTGCAGGCTGCGGGCCTGCTTCGTCGCCACGTCGACGTCCTCCGCAGTGGTGGAATCGTCGAGCAAAAAGAGGGGGGTGCCGGCCTCGACCCGATCGCCGGGCTGCACCAGGATGTCGCGGACGATGCCGCCTTCGTAATGCTGCACGACCCGCTCGAAGCCGGCGGGCAGGATCGTACCGCGCGCCTGCGAGATCTCGTGGACCTTCGCGACGGCCGACCAGGCGACGAGGGCGAGGATCGCAGAGGAAACGAGCAGGGCCGTGCGCCGCACGAAGCGCTGCGGTGCCGTTTCCTGCACGAGCAAGGGCCGCGTGAGCGTCAGCGTCTCGACGCTCACGCGCTCCCGGACGGCGGTTGGCTGCGGCTGCTGGACGAGCGCGACGCTCATGTCGCCTTCGCGAGCACGACCTCCGGCGCCGCGACCATCGGCACGCGGCCGTAGCGGAGCGCGACGACGCGATCGGCCATCCGGATGAGGTCCGAGCGGTGTGAAACGAAGATGATCGTAAGTGTACTATGTTTTCTCTCGATCATATCGGTTATCATCGCCCCAAAGCCATCGTCAATGACACTGTTCGGCACTTGATCTATCAGTAAAAGCTTACTCTCTACTAAAAGAGCTTGCGCGAGTGCAAAGCGGAAGCGAAAGCCGCCGGAGAGGCGGGCGGCCGCACCGTCCTCCAGCACGTGGTCGAGGCCACCCGGCAGCCGATCGACGGCCTCGTCCAGTCCGACCGCCGCCAGCACCGCCCGAAGCCTGGCGTCGTCGGCGACGGGGTTCGCGAACCACAGGTTCTCGCGCAGGCTGCCGGCGAACAGCTTCGGATCCTGCGGGACGTAGGCGATGCGACGCCGCAGGTCCTGTTGCTCGAGCTGGCGGATGTCGATGCCGTCGATGCGGATCGCGCCGAGGGACAGATCGCTCAGGCCCTGCATGAGCTTGAGGAGCGTCGTCTTGCCGGACCCGGCCGCACCGGTGATCGCGATCGTTTCCCCCGGCTCGATCTCGAGATCGAGCCCGACGAAGACGGGCCGGGTGTCGCCGGCCCGGAAGCCGGCATTGAGGAGACTGATCTGGCCGCGGACACCCCGCACCTGGGTGTAGCCGCGGTCGTCATCGCGCTCCGGCGGCACCTCCATCAGCGTGTTGAGCTGAGCGACGCTGCTGCGCAACTGCTCAAACCGCTGGATCGAGGTGCACAAGGTGTGCGTCGGCACGAGCGACCGCAGCCCGAGGATGGTGACGGCGAGAAGGCCACCGGAGCCGAGCGTGCCCGCCCAGACCGCATCGGCTCCGCCGGCCAGAAGCAGGATCGCGCTCGTGACGAGAATGAAGTGGGAGATCGCCTCGCCCAGCGCCGGCACCATGCGCAGCGACAGCTGGGCCGCATGCTGGCGCCGTGCGCTCTCGACCATGCGCTCCGACCACAGATGCTGGAGGCCGGCCTGCCGGATCGCGGCCCGCTTCTCGAAGGTCTCGATCGCGATCCGCTGCATCTCGGTGGACTCGTCGGCCGTGATGCTCGTCACGACCCGCGCCCGCCGGCGCAACAGCACGAAGAGCGCGAGATGAGCGCCGATGCCGACCACCGGGACCACCGCCAGCCAGCCGCCGAGCGCGCCGATGACGAGGATCGAGGCGAGACTGGCCGGCGCTTCCAGCACCGAGAGAAAAGCCGGTCCGGTGATGAAGTCCCGGATGTTGCCGAGAGTGCGAAGCCGCGCTGCCTGATCGCTGACGACTGCGTTCTCCGAGACGGCGGGTCGGATCCGCAGGAGCTGTTCGAAGGACGAGGTGCCGACGAGGTACTCGATGCGGTTGGCCAGCCACCCGACGATGCGCGTGCGCTGACGCAGCAGCAGCCCCTCGATGACGATGGCGAGCACCATGCCCCCGGCGAGGTACGGCAGAGGATCGAGAGAGCCGACGCTGATGACCTGCGCGTAGATCTGGATGGTGAAGAGCGGCAGCAGGACGCCGGCGGCGGCGATCGCGATCGCGAGGCCCACCAGAAGCAGGCCGACGTCGTCGAATTGCGACAGGAGGGCCCGAAACCAGCTGTGACGGGTGTGGCCGCGCCGCGTGCGCGACAGCGGGTGGGAATCGCTCTTCGGGGAGAACGTCCAGGCCTCACCAGCCATGGCCGCCCCGTCCGCGCTTGCCGGGGAGGTGCGCCCGTCGCCGCGCAGGAGCTGCGGCGTCCGTGTCTCGTCGGGAGCGAGAACCACCGCGGCGTCCGCGTGAGCGGGCACGAGGAGCACGATGCTTCCCGCCTCGAACGCCCCGCGTGACGCGTCGGTCCGGCGCGCTTCGAAGCCGAGGCGGCTCATCGCGCAGACCACCGCTTCGGCATCGAGCGGTTCATCCGCCACGGGCAGCGCGGCGAGCAGGCGGCGCAGCGTGATGTTGATCCCCGAGCTGATGCAGAGCGCACAGAACAGCCGCTCCAGCCCCGGGTCGGCCGTCACGCCCCGGCGATGGTCGCGCACCAGGTCCGCAAGCCGTTCGATGGCGGCGAGCAGGCGGAGCGCGGCGACGTCCGGTCCAGCGACCTCGACGGCCGAACGAGAGGGAGTCCGAGGCGCGCTCGCCTCGTTCTCATCGCGGTCGACCACAGCGGGAAGACCCGCACGCGCGAGTGCCGTCATAGCCGTAGGTCCAGGTAGGAGGTTCGCATCTGCGCCTCGAAGTCGGCCACGAGGTGCAGCCCGTCCGCTTCGAGGCGGTAGCGTCGGGTGGCATAGCCCTGCAGGTTCGCGTCGTCCGAGACGATGACGAAGGCGGCCTGGCCTTGGACCTTGCCGATGAAGCGGCAGAGCTTGGCGTAGCCGTCCCGGTCGAGGCCGCGATCGGCGTTGTCGAGGAGGATGAGCTTCGGCCGGGTGGCGAGCGCGCGAAGAATAGCGAGTTGCTGGCGCAAGCCAGGCGGAAAGCTTTCGCCGGCACCGCCCGTGACCTTCGTGTCGAGACCGGCCGGCAACGCATTGATGAGCGTGTCGATCTCCAGGATTTCCGCGACGTCCATCGCCTCCTCGACGCTGACCTCGCCGAAGCGGGTGACGTTCTCGCCGATCGTGCCGCGGAAGAGCACGCCGTTCTCCGGCACGTAGCCGACGCAGCGGTTGAGAAGGGGCTGAGGGTAGTCGGTGGGCGCGTGGCCGTTGAGGCTGACGGACCCGCCCTGTGGCCGCGCGATGCCCGCCATGACCTGGAGCAAGGCCGAGCGTGCCGGTCCCGACGAACCGGAGATGCTCACGATCTCGCCGGGATGCAGACTGAGATTGACGCCGGCAATCGGGACGCCTTCGCTTTCATCATCGAAACGGACGTCGTCGAGTTCCACCCGGCCCTCGTTGCGCACGTCGAGATCGGGTCGCGGCGTCGAAACCAGCGGCTGCGCAAGGACGTCCCTCAGCTTCTTCTCCGCCGCCCTGACGTCGCGAAGCTGCACGAAGACGAAGACGGCGCGCTGCAGGGGGCCCATCACGCGACCGGCGAGGAGCACGAGGGCGGTCACGCCGCCCATCGTCGTGTTGCCCTGCGCGACGGCGACGGCGCCAAAGCCCAGCATGAGGGCGATCATCGCCTGGCTGGCGAGAGTCGAGGCGTTGATCAGCCGTCCCGAAACCTGCGCAAGCGCGTGATTGAGGGTGGCGAGCTGACCCTGGAAGACCTCGTAGCGACGCGCGATGCTGTCCTCGACGCCCATCGCCTTGATCGCCTGCATGCCGCTCAGCGTGGCGAACAGGAAGTCATAGCGCCGGTCGCTCTCCGCCGTGATCTGCTCGACGAGCCGGTTCATGCGGCGGGCGTCGCGCAGGGTGAGGAGCGCGAAGCCGACCAGGCAGAGCGTGACGAACAGCCCGGCAAGGGCCGAGACCGCAAAGATGACGCCGACGATCAGCGGCAGGAACAGGAGCTCCACGACGCTGACCACGATCTGCCCGTCGTAGCGCTCCTTGAGCTGCTGCACCGCGCCGACATATTCGACGCTGCGCGAGTTGGCGAGCTGCCGCTCCCGTGGCTGGCTGACCACGACATGCGACAGCACCCGATGGGTGAGCAGTGCGGCGAAGTTGTTTCCGGCTCGGGCGATGGCGAGGGTTCGCCCGTAGCGCAGCAGGCCTTCGGCCGCGGCGAGCAGGACCACCCCGACCACCATCACCGGAAGCGTCGTGCTCTGCGGATTGGGCAGGATGCGCCCGAAGATCTGCGCCGCCGCGAGCGGGATGGACAACCCGAGCACGTTCAGGGCGAGCGTCATCACCACGAGCGCCGGGACGTGTCGCCGGCCGGCAAAGCCGCGTGGTGCGATGGACTGGGCGGGGGCGGCCATCTCGAGGCCGCCTAGAAGCCGAAGCCGCCGAGCTTGAAGCTCGACGTCAGCTTGGCGAGGCTGCCGCTGTCGATGACGCCGGCGTCGGGGATGTCGGCCGATGCATCCGAAAGGGACGACGACACGAGATCGCTGGTCGGATCCGACACGTCGGCGACGACGTCCGTCAGCAGGGCATCGCCGGTGAGGTCGCCGCTTGCGAAGTCGAGCTCCAGCGGCTCGCCGCCGTCGCCGGCGAGCGTGCCCTCGATTTCGACCGCTCCCGCCAGTTCTGCGTCGAGGGCGTCGAACACCGCAAAGGGATCCTCGTCGAGCAGCGCGACATCGCCCGCCGCTCCTGAGAGATCCAGGTCCGCGCCGAGATCGAGGTCGATGTCGCCGACCAGCGCCTCGACCGGGTCGAGGCCGACCTCGGCATCGGCCGTGAGATCGCCCGCGACGGGGAGGCCGAGATCGGCATCGAGGACGAGATCGGTGTCGGATGGATCGGACGGATCGCCCGCACCGTCGCCGGTGTCGAGCAGGCCATCTGTCAGGTCTGCCGCCGGATCGG
>NZ_JANIFJ010000007.1 GCF_024519155.1 Mangrovibrevibacter kandeliae
ACTCTTCGGCCACCGGCCGCTCCATGCGCACCGTCAGGTCACCCTCCGCCAGCCGCTCGAAGCCGGCCTCGATGTCGTGTACGAACCCCTTCAGCTCCTCGGCCTTGGCCTGCTCGGCCGCCATCTGGCGCTCTCGCTCGGCGACCTGCGCCTCGCGCGCCGCCTTGGCTTCGGCCTCGATACGCGTCTTCTCCGCACCGGCGCGCTTGAAGGAGGCGAAGGCACGGGCGAGGTCGCCCATCTCGTCCTTGCGGTCGATGCCCGCCAGGTCCGGCACGTCCTCGCCGTCCGCCAGACGGTCGAGCGAATCGATGGCATGTCCGAGCGGCGTGAGCAGGCTGCGGCGGATGAACAGCGCGATGCCGACGCCGAGGAGCATCGTGACGCCGGCTATCACCATGGCGATCGTCTTGGCGGTTGCGTTGCTGCCATTGAGCGCGCTCTCCCCGGCCTGGGCCTCGGCGTCGATCCGCGTCAGAAGATCGCTCATGCTGGACTTGGTGGCCTCGACCGCCGCGCCCAGCGCCTCGGCCTGGCCGTCGAACTCGCCCATGATCCTGTTGCCGCCTTCGGGGCCATCCGCGACATAGGCGCGGGCCATCTTCTGTCCGACGTCGTAAAAGCCGGGAAAGGCGGCCGTCAGACCATCGAGCGTGCCGATAATCTGGTCGGCCTTGAGGTCGCTGGCGAGCCCGCGGGCGGCGGCGACATTGCGGGCGAAGGCCGCGGCATTCTCCTTGGCGAGGTCGAAGCCGTCGTTCAGACCGTCGAGTCCACGCGTCGCCGAGACGTCGGTCAGGAATTGCTGCACCTGAACCAGGTTCAGCTCGATCTCCTTGGTAAGCTGTGCGAGATCGAGGGCCTTCCGGCTGGTCGCGAGCCAAAGCTTGGACTGGTCCGCCAGCTCGTCGCTGCCGCCGACCAGCATGCGGTCGACCACGATCTGGCCACCGACGACGAACGCGATGAGGACGACGAGCGCGGTCATGACGGCGCGCTTCAGCCGGTTCGAACGGATCTTCATGACGGAAACTCCGGGCGCGGGACGTGCAGGGACGGCCGTGGCAGCTGCGGGATCGAGATCCCGTTTTCAGGGCGATCCTTACCCAGGCAATCATTAAGTCGCACCTAAGGCTCAGAGGGCATCTCTCAGGGTCGATGAGGGGGAAGCGAAGGTGGTGCTCCTCGCGGGCGGATGCTAGCTTTTGCCGACCCTCTCCACCGCCAGCCGCACCGGCCTCCTCGGCGGCCGTTGCGAAGGACGACGACGTCACGCCGACGGGACTTGCGGCATTGTCTCGCTATGTATCGGCCGATGCGCCGGGTGAGGTGCGGGCAGGTTCGAAGGAGAAGGCGATGCGGCTGGTACGGTACGGCGAGGCAGGCAAGGAGAAGCCGGGGCTGATCGACGAGGAGTTCCACCTTCGCGACCTCTCGGGCGAGATCGACGACATCGCCGGCGAGACCCTGTCGCGGGCCGGGCTCGACAAGCTGCGCCAGCTCAATCCGAAGAGCCTGCCCAAGGCCGATCCCTCCCACCGGATCGGCCCCTGCATCGGCGGCGTCGGCACCTTCGTTGCCGTCGGGCTGAACTATGCCGACCACGCGAAGGAGTCGGGCATGGACATCCCCACGGAGCCGATCCTGTTCTCCAAGGCGGTCTCCTCGATTTCCGGCCCGCTCGACGACATCCTGTTGCCGCGCGGCTCGCAGAAGCTCGATTGGGAGGTGGAGTTCGCGATCGTCATCGGCGAGGAGGCGCTGTACGTTTCGGAGGAGGCGGCGCTGGATCACGTCGCAGGCTTCTGCCTCTGCAACGACGTATCGGAGCGCGCCTTCCAGGCCGAGCGCGGCGGCCAGTGGATCAAGGGCAAGAGCTTCCCCGGCTTCGGCCCGCTTGGGCCTTGGCTGGTGACGCCGGAGGAGTTCGAGGACGTGCAGGCGGTCGACCTCTGGCTCGACGTCAACGGCGAGCGGATGCAGACCGGCTCGACGTCCACGATGATCTTCGGGGTGAAGACCCTCGTCTCCTACATCTCGCAGTTCATGCGGCTGATGCCGGGTGACGTGATCACGACCGGTACCCCGCCTGGTGTCGGCATGGGCATGACGCCGCAGCGCTTCCTCAAGGCCGGCGACATCGTCACCCTCGGCGGCACCCATCTCGGCGAGCAGCGGCAGGTGGTCCAGGCCGTGGAGGGCTGAGGCGCCGCGACCTCTTCGAGACGTCCGTTGCGGGCGGCGCCAACGGCGCTGCGGGAGACTTTGGCGCGTGTCCGCTGGGCTGCGCCACGCGTGCGGCGCCAAAAAACTCGGTGCCTGCGGCTGGACGTCCCGCGGGCCGCCCCTATCCCTTAGACGGCGGCCGGGCATCCCGCACTTTCCGGTGAACAAGCCCGAGACGCCGCGCGTTCGTGTGCGAGAAGACGGTTTATCCCAGACGTTACGGAAGGTCCCTCGATGTCCAGCGCTGCCGAAGCGATCTCCAAGCCCAAGCGCGCCGCACGCAGGCGGCCTGACGAGGATGCGGAGTCGCTGCTGCGCGAACTCGCCGAGAGCCGCCTTGCCATCGAAGGCGTGACGCCCGAGATCGACGGCGGCCGCTTCGCGGTGAAGCGGGTCGAAAACGAGCCGCTGGAGATCGAGGCGGACGTCTTCGCCGACGGTCACGACAAGATCGCCGCGGCGGTGATCTATGGCCCGGCGGACGGGGAGTGGGCGGAGGTGCCGCTGCGCTTCGTCGCCAACGATCGCTGGCGCGTTACCATCAGCTTCCCGCAGCCCGGGCCCTACCGCTTCTCGATCCTCGCCTGGCGCGACCTCTATGCGACGTGGCGGGACGAGGCGAAGAAGAAGCGGGACGCCGGCATCGACATCACGCTCGAACTGGCCGAGGCGCGCGAGCTCGTGACCAAGGCGATGGAGTCGGGGCGCGGCTCGAAGCCGGCCCAGCGCCAGCTGAAGGCGCTGCTGGCGCAGCTCGAGAAGTTCGAGGCGAGCGGCGACCGCGACAGTCAGTACGAGCTGATGCAGCTCGACGAGACGGTCACGCTGCTCGAAGAGGCGGGCCAGCGCACCAATCTCACGCGCTATGCGATCGACGTGCCCGTCTGGGTCGACCGCACCGCGGCGGCGTTCAGCGCCTGGTACGAACTGATGCCGCGCTCGCAGTCGGGCGACCCGAACCGTCACGGCACCTTCGACGACGTCATCGGCCGCCTGCCCGACATCAAGGAGATGGGCTTCGACGTCCTCTACTTCCCGCCGATCCATCCGATCGGCCGGACCAATCGCAAGGGCAAGAACAATTCGCTGCGGGCCGAACCGGGTGACGTCGGCAGCCCCTATGCGATCGGCGCCGCGGAAGGCGGGCACCTGGCCATCCACCCCGAGCTCGGCAGCTTCGACGACTTCGCCCGCCTGGTTGAGGCGGCGCGCGCACACGGCCTCGAGATCGCGCTCGACATCGCGCTCAACGCCTCGCCCGACCACCCCTGGATCCGCGAGCATCCGGAGTGGTTCGACTGGCGGCCGGACGGCACGATCAAGTACGCCGAGAACCCGCCGAAGAAGTACGAGGACATCGTCAACTTCCACTTCTACCGCAAGGCGATCCCGTCGATCTGGTACGCGATGCGCGACATGTTCCTGCACTGGGTGCAGCACGGCGTGCGCATGTTCCGGATCGACAACCCGCACACCAAGCCGTTTCCGTTCTGGGAGTGGGTGATCGGGGAGGTGCGCAGGGTGGAACCCGGCGCGATCTTCCTTGCCGAGGCCTTCACTCGTCCGAAGGTGATGAAGCGCCTCGCCAAGATCGGCTACAGCCAGTCCTATTCCTACTTCACCTGGCGCAACGAGAAGTGGGAGCTGGAGGAGTACCTGACGGAGCTGACGCAGGACGCGTGCGCCGAGTACATGCGGCCGAACTTCTTCGTCAACACGCCGGACATCAACCCGGTCTTCCTGCAGACCTCCGGCCGTCCAGGGTTCCGACTGCGCCTTGCGCTCGCCGCGACGCTCGGCGGCAACTACGGCGTCTATTCCGGCTTCGAGCTGTGCGAGTACGAGCCGGTGAAGCCGGGCAAGGAGGAGTACCTCAACTCCGAGAAGTACGAGATCCGCGCCTTCGACTGGAAGCGGCCGGGCAACATCCGCGACGACATCGCCTTCTTCAACCGGCTGCGCCGCACCGAGCCGGCGCTGCAGGAGTTCCGCAATCTCCAGTTCTACAACTTCTGGAACGAGAACGTCCTGTTCTACGGCAAGCGCACCGCCGACCTCTCGTCCTTCCTGCTCTTCATCGTCTCGCTCGATCCGCACAACCCGCAGAGCGGCAGCTTCGAGGTGCCGTTGTGGGAGTTCGGTCTGCCGGACAGCGGTCTCGTGGATGTCGAGGACATGATGACCGGCGCCCGCTTCGAGTGGCGCGGCAAGATCCAGCACTGGTACCTCAATCCGAGCGAATGCCCCTTCGCCGTCCTGCGCATCTCCCGTTCAAGCCGAGTGTAACATGACCGAGCATGTCCTTCTGACGCCGACCGATGTGACAGCCGGTCCCGATCCCGACGCGACCGACTGGTACAAGGACGCGATCATCTACCAGCTGCACGTGAAGACGTTTGCCGATTCCAACGCGGACGGCATCGGCGACTTCGGCGGACTGCTCGAGAAGCTCGACTACATCCAGGGGCTCGGCGTCACCGCCATCTGGCTCTTGCCCTTCTATCCCTCGCCGCTGCGCGACGATGGCTACGACATCGCCGACTACCGCGCGATCAATCCCTCCTACGGCACGATGGAGGACTTCGACCGGCTCGTGGAGGAGGCGCACAAGCGCGGGATGCGGGTCATCACCGAGCTCGTCATCAACCACACCTCCGACCAGCATCCGTGGTTTCAGGCAGCGCGCAACGCGCCGGCCGGTTCGCCCGAGCGCGACTTCTACGTCTGGTCGGACACGGACGAGCGCTACGACGAGACGCGCATCATCTTCCTCGACACGGAGGTGTCGAACTGGACCTGGGACCCGGTCGCCAAGCAATATTTCTGGCACCGCTTCTACTCGCACCAGCCGGACCTCAACTTCGACAATCCAAAGGTGATGGAGGAGGTGCTCTCGGTGATGCACTTCTGGCTCGACAAGGGTGTCGACGGGCTGCGGCTCGACGCGATTCCCTATCTCGTCGAGCGCGACGGCACCAACAACGAGAACCTGCCGGAGACCCACGACGTCCTGAAGGCGATCCGCGCCGACCTCGACAAGCACTATCCCGACCGGATGCTGCTGGCCGAGGCGAACCAGTGGCCGGAGGACACGCGTCCGTATTTCGGCGACGGCGACGAATGCCACATGGCGTTCCACTTTCCGCTGATGCCGCGCATGTACATGGCGCTGGCCCAGGAGGACCGGCACCCGATCACCGACATCATGCGGCAGACGCCGGAGATCCCGGACAACTGCCAGTGGGCGATCTTTCTGCGCAACCACGACGAGCTGACGCTCGAGATGGTGACGGAGGAGGAGCGCGACTATCTCTGGTCGACCTACGCCTCCGAGACCCGCGCCCGCATCAATCTCGGCATCCGCCGCCGCCTGTCGCCGCTGATGGGCAACGACCGGCGCAAGGTCGAGCTTCTCAACGCGCTCCTGATGTCGATGCCGGGCACGCCCGTCGTCTACTACGGCGACGAGATCGGCATGGGCGACAACATCTATCTCGGCGACCGCGACGGCGTGCGCACGCCGATGCAGTGGTCGGCCGACCGCAACGGCGGCTTTTCCCGCGCCGATCCGCAGCGGCTCTATCTGCCGGTGATCCAGGATGCGCTCTACGGCTACCAGGCACTGAATGTCGAGGCGCAGTCGAACAACCCGGCCTCGCCGCTGAACTGGACGCGCCGCCTGATCCAGGTGCGGCGCACCCGCGAGGCCTTCGGCCGCGGCGCCATCAAGTTCCTTTACCCGTCGAACCGGAAAATCCTGGCCTATCTGCGCGAGCACAAGAGCGAACGCATCCTGTGCGTCGCCAACCTGTCGAGCTCGGCCCAGGCCGTCGAGATCGACCTCTCCGAGTTCCAGGGCTGCATGCCCGTGGAGATGCTCGGCCAGTCGGCGTTCCCGCCGATCGGCGCGGGGCCCTACATCCTGTCGTTGCCGGCTTTCGGCTTCTTCTGGTTCGAGCTGACGTCTGCCGGGTCGGTCGGCCTCACCAGCGTGCCGCAGCCACTGCCTGACTTCCGTACTCTCGTCACCAACGGTGACCTGCGCGAGGCTCTGACCGGCCGCAACCGCTTCGATCTTCGGGATTCGCTGCCCGAGTTCGTGAGCCGCCAGCGCTGGTTCGCGGCCAAGAGCGAGAAGCCGAAGAGCGTCGACTTCACCGTCTACGGGGCGCCCCCGGCATCGCGCCACCACCTGATCGCCGAGGTCACTGTCGATCTGCCGGCCGGTGCGCAGCGCTACTTCCTGCCGCTCGGCGTGAAGTGGGGCGAGAAGCACCTCAGCCGCGACGCGCCGGCGCTTCCCTACACGCTCGCCAAGATCCGCAAGGGCCCGCGACTTGGTGCGGTGCTGGACGGCGGCCGCGATCCGGACTTCGCCAAGGCGATGGTCGAGATGGTCGCGGCGGGCGAGGCCGTCGAGGTGCCCGGCGGCCGGCTGGAGGTCGAGCGCTCCGCCGCCGAGGCCGAAGCGGTCGACGCGGCAGCCGTGGTGGCGGTCGACGACATCGCGCCGCTCGGCGGCGAGCAGTCGAACACCTCGATTGCGATCGGCACGGTCGGCATCCTGAAGTTCTACCGGCAGCTGCGCGACGGCATCCAGCCGGAGCTCGAGGTCACGCGCTTCCTCACCGAGAAGACCGACTTTACTGCGGCGCCGGCGCTGCTCGGCAGCGTCGAGCTCGCCCGCGAGGACGGCACGCGGACGGCAATCGCCGCGCTCTTCCAGCGGGTCGAGAACCAGGGCGATGCCTGGGGCGTCATCACCGATGCACTGGTGCGCTATCTACGCGACCACGCCTATACGACACAGCCCTTTGCCGACGTCGATGGCGAGGTCGGCGCACTGTCCGAGCCGAAGATCCAGATCCAGATCGAGGCCGGTCGCACCATTGGTACGCGCACCGGCGAGATGCATGCGGCGCTCGCCACCGTCACCGGAGACGCCGATTTCGATCCGGAGCCGATCGACGCCGGGGCCCTCGGCGGCTTCATCGCCGAGGCGAAGAAGGAGGCCGAAGACGCGCTGTCCGTCTTGAGGCAGCTGCGATCGGGCAGCGGCGGCGATGCGAACGTGGAGGAGATCGACCGTCTCCTCGCCAACCAAAGCGCGCTCCTGACCTGGTTCGACGGCTTTGCGCAGATCGCGGTCGGCAGCCGGCGCACCCGCATCCACGGCGACTACCATCTCGGCCAGGTGCTGGTGGCCAAGAATGACGTGGTCATCCTCGACTTCGAGGGCGAGCCGGGACGGCCGCTGGAGGAACGCCGCAGGAAGTCCTCGCCGCTGCGCGACGTGGCCGGCATGCTGCGCTCCTACGACTATGCCGCCTTCGCGGCGCGCGACAAGGCGGGTCCCGCCGACGACGCGACCAAGGAGCGGCAGCGCGAGATGGCCGAGACGTGGCGGGACGAGACCGTCGCGGAATTCCTGGGGGCGTGGAGCGAGGCGTCCGGCATCGATCTCTCCGAGCCGGGAACGAACCAACTGCTCGACCTCTTCCTTCTGCAAAAGGCCTTTTACGAGCTCCGCTACGAGGCGGCGTTCCGCCCCGCCTGGCTATCAATCCCCCTGCGCGGGATCATCTCCCTCCTCGAGAAGCGACAGGTTCTGAAATGAACATCGACACCCGACCGACCGCCGGTCCCGCGATCGATCATCGCCCGCATCCCGAGGCCGCCGAATCCATCGGCCGCGGCACGCATGGCAACCCCTTCGACATTCTCGGGCCGCATCCCGTCTCCGGCGGCACGATCGTGCGCGTCTTCCGACCCGGCGCCCAGAAGGCGGCCGTCGTCGATCCCTCGGGGACGGTGCTCGGCGAACTCGAGCCCTTCGGCCCGGAGGGCTTTCATTCCGGCTTCGTGCCCGGGCTGGCGGCGGATGCGCCATACCGGCTTCGCTACACGCATTTCGCCGACAGCTGGGAGGAAGAGGACACCTACCGCTTCCCGCCGTTGATGACCGACCTCGACGCCTTCTATTTCTACGAGGGCACGCATTACCGGCTCTACGAGAAGCTCGGCGCGCATCCGACCGAGATCCTGGGCGTCAAGGGCGTTGCCTTTGCCGTCTGGGCACCGTCGGCCCAGCGCGTCTCGGTGGTCGGCAACTTCAACTCGTGGGACGGACGGCGCCACGTGATGCGCCGCCGCTACGAGTTCGGCGGCTGGGACATCTTCATCCCGGGCATCGGCAAGGGCGAGATCTACAAGTTCGAACTCACCGGACCGAATGGTGAACTCCTGCCCCTGAAGCAGGACCCGGTGGGCTTCATGCAGGAGATGGCTCCGTCGACGGCCTCCATCGTCACCGGTCTCGTCGAGCACGACTGGAACGATCACGACTTCCGCGCGCAGCCGGAGGACTGGCAAAGCCGGGACAAGCCGATCTCGATCTACGAGGTCCATCTCGGTTCCTGGCGGCGCGGCGACGGCAACACCTTCCTCGACTACGACCAGATCGCCGGGCAACTGGTGCCCTACGTGAAGGAGATGGGTTTCACCCATGTCGAGTTCATGCCGGTGTCGGAGCATCCGTTCTACGGCTCCTGGGGTTACCAGCCGATCGGACTCTACGCGCCGACCTCCCGCTTCGGCTCGCCCGAGGGCTTCGCGCGGCTCGTCGACCAGCTGCATCAGGCCGGCATCGGCGTGCTTCTCGACTGGGTGCCGGGCCATTTCCCGACCGACATCCACGGGCTTGGCCGCTTCGACGGCACGGCGCTCTACGAGCACCTCGACCCGCGCAAGGGCTTCCACAAGGACTGGAACACCCTGATCTTCAACTACGGGCGAACCGAGGTGAAGAATTACCTCGTCGCCAACGGCCTCTACTGGCTCGACCGCTTCCACATCGACGGGCTGCGCGTCGATGCCGTCGCCTCGATGCTGTACCTCGACTACTCGCGCAATGCCGGCGAGTGGGAGCCGAACATCTATGGCGGGCGCGAGAACCTTGAGGCGATGGCCTTCCTGAAGGAGACCAACGAGCGCGTCGGCGAGTATTATCCCTTGGCCACCACGCATGCCGAGGAGTCGACCGCCTTCCCGGACGTTTCCCGCCCGACCTATGCCGGCGGCCTCGGCTTCCACTTCAAGTGGAACATGGGCTGGATGCACGACACCCTGCACTACATGCAGGAAGACCCGATCAACCGGCGCTACCACCAGCATCACATGACCTTCGGGATGGTCTACGCCTATTCCGAAAACTTCGTGCTGCCGCTCAGCCACGACGAGGTCGTGTACGGCAAGGGCTCGCTGCTCGGGAAGATGCCGGGCGACCGCTGGCAGAAATTCGCCAACCTCAGAGCCTATTTCGGCTTCATGTGGACCCACCCGGGCAAGAAGCTCCTGTTCATGGGCGGCGAGTTCGCGCAGGAGCGTGAATGGGCGCACGACTTTTCGCTCGACTGGCACCTCCTCGATGATCCGTCGCACGAGGGGATGCGCCGGATGGTGCGCGACCTCAACGCGCTCTATCGCTCGACGCCCTCGCTTTACGAGCTCGACTGCGACCCCGCCGGGTTTGAATGGATCGACGCCTCCGACACCGCGCAGAGCGTCCTGTCCTACATCCGCAAGGATAAGGCCGGCCGGCCGGTGCTCGTCGTCTGCAACTTCACGCCGGTGCCGCGCCACGACTACCGGGTCGGCGTGCCGGAAGGCGGGCGCTGGCGCGAGGTCTTCAACACGGATGCCGAGAGCTATGGCGGCTCGGGCGTCGGCAACATGGGCGGCAAGGACGCCGAGCATTGGCCGGTGCATGGCCGCTCGCACTCCATCGGCCTGACCCTGCCGCCGCTCGCGACGATCGTGCTGACGCCGGAAGGTTGAGCGCGGCCGCGGCGACCCGATCCCAGTGATCAACAATACGTGCCCGGCTACCAGCCGGGCTCGCCATGTCCGGCAGAGGCCGCTAGGTCTCAACCGGGAGCGGGTTCGCCCGCGACATCGTCATGACCATATCCGGGGGAGATCATGAACCGCCTTATCACGACGACTGCCGTAGCGGTCGCCCTCTTCGGCCTCACAGCCGCCGCACAGGCGCAGGACGCCGGATCGCAGGAGTGCGGTCGCATCCGCATCGCCAGCATGAACTGGGCCTCGGCTGAGGTGATGGCTGCGATCGACCAGTTCATTTTGAAGAACGGCTATGGTTGCGATGCCGAGATCGTCAGCGGCGACACGATGCCGACCTTCACCTCGATGACCGAGAAGGGCGAACCCGACGTCGCGCCCGAGGTCTTCGTCAACCAGTTCCGCGAGCAGGTCGACCAGGCGGTCGCCGACAAGCGCATCGAGTATGGCGCCAAGGTGCTGCGCGACGGCAGCGAGGAAGGGTTCTGGATCCCACAATACATCGCCGACGGACACCCCGACATCGTCAAGCTGTCGGATGCGTTCGAGCATCCCGAGCTGTTCCCGGCGCCGGAGGATCCGTCGAAGGGCGCGGTCTACAACTGCCCGTCGGGCTGGGGCTGCCAGATCATGGTCGGCAACTTCTTCAAGGCCTATGACGGCGAGGACCAGGGCTTCACGCTGGTCGACACCGGGTCGGCCGCTGGCCTCGACGGGTCGATCGCCAAGGCCTACGAGAGCAAGACCGGCTGGCTCGGCTACTACTGGTCGCCGACGGCGATCATCGGGCGCTACCCGATGAAGAAGCTGCAGTTCGACGTCGCGTTCGACGCGGCCGAGTGGAAGAGCTGCACCACGCAGCCGGACTGCGCGGACCCCAAGCGCAACGCGTGGACCCCTGCCGAGGTCTACACGCTGATCACCCCGCGGCTCGAGAAGGAGTCCGGCCCGGCGGTCGAGTACCTGAAGACCCGCTCCTGGGGCAACGACGTCGTCAACAAGGTGCTGGCCTGGAAGGACGAGAACCAGGCGACGGGCGAGGACACCGCGCTCCACTTCCTGGAGACGCGCGACGACGTCTGGACCGACTGGGTGCCGGCCGAGGTTGCCGACAAGGTGAAGGCAGCGCTCTGACGCGCGCCCGCGTCTCTGCTTGTGTGAGGGCCGTCCGTTTCGGGCGGCCCTCTTCGTTTGTGCGCGCGGCGAATCGCGCCGCCGCCCTTCCACCGCCGCCAAAAATCGGTAGAAAGCCGCTTTCGATGACACGTTGCTCGTTCGGTGGGCGGCGCTGACGAGGAACGGCATGAGCGACGACAGCTTCTTCCGCGAGGTCCACGAGGATCTCCGGCGCGACAAGGTGCAGGCCGTCTGGCGGCGCTACGGGGGGCTGTTGATCGGCGGCGCGGTCCTGGTGGTGCTGATCGCCGCCGGTCTGGTGTGGTGGGAAGCGCACCGCACCAGTCAGCTGAACACCGCCGGCGACGCCTATCTCTCTGCGCTTGACCTCGCCGACCAGGGCAAGACCGACGAAGCCGTCACCGCGCTCCAGGCGATCGCGGAGGATGCGCCCGGCGCCTATCCGGTGCTGGCGAAGCTGCGGATCGCGGGCGTGCGCGAGGCGGCCGGAGACACCAGTGCCGCAGTCGAGGCTTATGACGCGGTGGCCGCCGACGGCGACGCGCCGCAGCCATTGCGCGACGTGGCCGCGATCCGCGCCGGCTACATCCTCGTCGATACGGGCAGCCTCGACGACGTGCGGAGCCGTGTCGAGCGCCTGTCGAGCGACGCCGAACCGCTGCGCTTCGCCGCTCGCGAGGCGATCGGCCTCGCCTCCTGGAAGGCGGGCGACGTGGACAATGCCCGCACCCTGTTCCAGGAACTGCGCGACGACCAGGGGGCGCCTTCGGGAATATCAGGGCGCGCCGCCGTAATGCTCGACGTCATCGCGGCGGGCGACAAGGATGCGGTGCCCGCCGAGCCGGCTGCCGGCGGCGACGGCGCCGCTGCGCCCGCGCCTGACGCCGACGCTGCGCCGGATGCCGCGCCGTCGGTCGATGCGCTGCCCGGAATCGCGCTGCCCACCACGCTGCCGGACGAGACAACGTCGCCGTCCGCAGCGCCGGAGGCCGCCGTACCGCCCGCTGCGGCTCCGGATGCGCAGACATCTGCGCCTGCCGCGACCGCGCCCGAGGTGGCATCGCCCGCCACGTCGAATGCGGCGGGACCGGAGACTCCCGCGCCTGCCACCGATGCCCCGACGCCGCCGGCAGCCGATACGCCCGCTGCGCAGCCGGCGCCTGCTCCGGATGCCGCCTCCGTGCCGGCGCCTGACGCGCCCGCCGCGACGACGTCGCCGTCGTCGGGCGGCTGAGCCCGACACCGTTCATCTGACGGCACGGCGGCAGGTGACGCGCTGCCGCCGCGATGTCATACCCGGCCTTGCGGCTGCCCTGTGACGGCCGACGGAGAACCTATGGTCACGATCGCCATCATCGGCCGCCCGAATGTCGGCAAGTCGACGCTGTTCAACCGGCTCGTCGGCAAGCGCCTGGCGCTCGTCGACGACCGGCCCGGCGTGACGCGCGACCGCCGCTCGGGCGAGGCCTCGCTCATCGACCTCGAATTCGAGATCGTCGACACGGCCGGTCTGGAAGAGGCGGGCGCGGCGACGCTCGAAGGTCGCATGCGCGCGCAGACCGAAGCCGCGATCGAGACGGCCGATCTCTCGCTGTTCCTGGTCGATGCCAAGACCGGCGTGACGACGCAGGACGCGAGCTTCGCCGAGCTCCTGCGGCGCAAGAACAAGCCGGTGGTGCTGGTCGCCAACAAGGCCGAAGCGCGCGGTTCGGACGCTGGCTTCTACGACGCCTTCGCGCTCGGCCTCGGCGAGCCCGTGGCGATCTCGGCCGAGCATGGCGAGGGCATGGGCGACCTGCGCGACGCGCTGGTCGAAAGCCTCGGCCTCGCCGCGTTCCGCGACGAGCACGAAGCGATTGAGCCGGACGAGGTCGCCGTCACCTCGGTCGACCTGCCGCCGGACGACGAGGCGGACGAGGAGGCCGAGCTCGACCTCTACGATGCGACCAAGCCGCTGCGGATTGCCATCGTCGGTCGCCCGAATGCCGGCAAGTCGACACTGATCAACCGCTTTCTGGGCGAGGACCGTCTGCTGACCGGACCGGAAGCCGGCATCACGCGCGACTCCATCTCGGTGGAGTGGGAATGGCGCGGCCGTCGCGTCAAGATGTTCGACACCGCCGGCCTCAGGCGCAAGGCGCGCGTACAGGAGAAGCTCGAGAAGCTGTCGGTCGCCGACGCGCTGCGGGCGATCAAGTTCGCCGAGGTGGTCGTCATCGTGCTCGACGTCACGATCCCCTTCGAGCGGCAGGACCTGCAGATCGCGGACCTGATCGTGCGCGAGGGACGGGCGCCGGTGATTGCCTTCAACAAGTGGGATCTCGTGGAGGATCGGCAGGCGATGCTCGCCGATCTGCGCGAGCAGACCGAACGACTGCTGCCGCAGGCCCGCGGCATTCGCGCCGTGCCGATCTCCGGCGAAAGCGGCGAGGGGCTGGACCGGCTGATGCAGGCGGTCGCCGAGACCCACGAGATCTGGAACAAGCGCATCTCGACCGCCAAGCTGAACCGCTGGCTTGAGCGCGTCGTGAGCCATCACCCGCCGCCGGCGGTCGCGGGCCGGCGCGTCAACATCAAGTACATGACGCAGGTGAAGAGCCGGCCGCCGACCTTCATGATCTCGACCTCGCGGCCGGAAGCGATCAACGCCTCCTACACGCGCTACCTCGTCAACGGGCTGCGCGAGACCTTCGGTCTGCTCGGCGTGCCCATTCGACTCGGCCTGCGCAAGCCGGACAATCCCTTCGCCAAGCGGCGGAGCCGAGCGCCATCGTCCTGATTGCGAAGCAAGTTTTCCACCATCCGTTAACCAACGGACAAGGTTAATGATCCATTCTCGGTCCGGTCGAGGGGTTCGAGCGGATCGGGGTGATGGCGGAAGCGAGGGGGCGGCGCGTGTCGATGCGCCGCGACGGACGGAAGACCAGGACCGGCATGAAGGCGCTGGCGGTGCTCGTCGGCGGGCTGCTGCTGGTGCCGGCGTTCACGACGTCGGCGGCCTACCAGGACATGACGAGCCTGCTCAACGGCGACGGCGCGGCCGCCCGCTGGCAGACCTTCTTCATTCCATCGCCGGCGGGCGCGATCGAGGAGGCGAAGGTCGCCTTCGCCAGCGAGCGTGTCTCCGAGCGACTGCCGAGCGGCGTTGGCCTGCAGGTGCGCGACGGCGAGAAGTTCACCGTCGCGACGAGCCGGCCGGTGGTCGTTTCCCCGGACGAGGCTCGCGTGACACGCGCCGACAAGGGCCGGCGCGTCATCGCCGTGACGCCGGCCGCACCGCCGCGCGCCTTCACCGCAGGCTCGATCCTGCAGCGCCAGAGCGCGCTGCGGCCGAGCCTCGGCCAGGGCGACGAGGAGATCGCGTCGGGCTTCACCAGCCACAGGGGCAAGGTCCTGCCGGTCGAACTCGCGATGAACTTCCAGAGCCGCATCGGGGCGATCGTGCCGACCACATCGGCGCCGCCCTCGGTTCTCGTCGCAGCCGCCTCGCACACCGGCGCTGCCGGCGAAACCACGGCCCTCGGCTATGCCGAAGAGACCGGCCCGAACGGCGCCGCCTCGCTGTTCGGCAAGATCCTGAAGAACGACCCGTCGACGCCTTTCGTGCCGCCGGTCGGCGACGAGGACCACGCCTGGGCGGCGACCCCGCTGCCGGCCACGGCCTACGCGGACAAGGAACAGGCCTGCCTCGCGCGCGGCATCTACTTCGAGGCCCGCGGCGAATCCGAGCTCGGTCAGGCGGCGGTGGCACAGGTGATCCTCAACCGGGTGCGCAACCCGGCCTATCCGAAGACGATCTGCGGCGTGGTCTACCAGAACAAGAACTGGCGCAACCGCTGCCAGTTCTCCTTCGCCTGCGACGGTCGCAAGGATCGGATCCGCGACGCCGACGCCTGGAAGGAGGCCGAATCCGTCGCCGATCAGGTGACGAAGGGCGAGATCTGGATCCCGGAGGTCGGATCGGCGACCCATTACCACGCGACCTACGTCAAGCCGCGCTGGGCGAACGCGATGGAGAAGGTCGACAAGATCGGCCGGCACATCTTCTACCGCACCTTCGGCGGCGGCTGGTAAGGGCGCTCGCCGGCCCGAAACTCCACTGTCGGCGGTTCCGGGTCTTCCCTGAGTCGGGACAGCCGCCCGGTGAGGCCTCCGGGCGGCCCGGCGTACCTTCATGCGACGGCTGCGAGATGCGGGAGGCCGCCGCGATCAGCCGCCGGTCGCCTGCCGCAGGCGTGCGGCCGCCTCGCCGGCGCCCATCTTGTCGGCCGCTTCGGCCGCCGAGAAGCCGGCGGCATCGCAAAGGGCCGGATCGGCGCCGCGGTCGAGCAGCAGTTCGACCATCTCCAGCCGGTTGAACATCGCCGCCGTCATCAGCGCGGTGCGCCCGTCGCCGCCGTGTCCGTCGATCGCCGCACCGTGCTCGAGCAACGCCTCGACGCAGCCGCGATCGCCCTTGAAGGCGGCGGCGACGAGCGGGGTCTGGCCGCGATCGTTGGCCCGCTCCGGGTCGGCGCCGTGCGCGAGCAGCGCGCGCACCGTGGCCGGGTGCCCGTGATAGCTCGCCAGCATCAGCAGCGTGTCGCCCTTGTCGTTGCACATGTTCGCCGGCAGCCCGGCGCCGAGCAGCGCCTCGATCTCCTCGGCATCGCCCGAGCGGGCACGGTCGAAGATCTGGCCGGCGAAGGCGATGGTCTCCGCGTCGAGAGGAGGATGCGTCGGGTCGCTGGACATGAGGCTGGCTCCGATGGGTCGACTGCGAGCCCCGCAGATACCGCGCGGCTCGGTGCCGGAAAGGTGTGGCGCCTGACCGCTCGCCAGCGGGCGCGGCGACGGCTATGGCTCGCCGGATCGTTTCAACGCACTCGAAAGCTGTTCCGCATGGCGTCCGGCGCCGTTTCCGCATCCCGCACCACCGGCCTCGTGACCGCGGGCATCCTGTTGATGCTGCTCGCCGATTTCCTGTTCGCCCTGAACGACGCGATGGGCAAGTGGCTGGTCGCCAGCTTCTCGGTCGGCCAGCTCCTGCTGGTGCGCTCGGTCGGCGCGTTCGTCGTGCTGTCGCCGATGCTGGCGCGCCAGCCGGCTGCCGCGCTGCTTCGTCCGGCCCAGCCGGGCCTGCAGCTGCTGCGCGTCGTGCTGGCCACGGCCGACACGGCACTATTCTACGCTGCCGTCGTCTACCTGCCGCTCGCCGACGTGATGACGTTCTACATGGCCGGCCCGATCTGGGTCGCCGCGATGTCGCATTTCTGTCTCGGCGAGCGCGTCGGCTGGCGGCGCTGGTTGGCGATCGCGGTCGGCTTCGTCGGCGTCCTCGTGATCCTGCGGCCGTCCTCGGCCTCGCTGTCGCCAGCCTCGCTGTTCGCACTGCTCGGCAGCCTGTCCTTCTCGGCTGCGCTGGTGCTGAACCGCGTGTTGCGCGACACCTCCGACGCTGTGCTGGTCGGCTGGCAGACGACGGGCGCGCTCCTGACCGGCGCCGTCTGGTGCCTGTGGACCTGGCGCACGCCGGATGCCCTCGGGCTCGGCTCGCTGCTCCTCCTCGGCGTCGTCGCCTGCTGCGGCCACCTGCTGATCGCCCGCTCGCTGAAGCTCGCCCCCGCCTCGACTCTGGCGCCGCTGCAATACACGCTGCTTCTGTGGGGCGTCGTCTTCGGCTACGCCTTCTTCGGCGACGTGCCGGGCGTTCGGATGCTGGTCGGCTCGGCGATCATCGTCGTCGCGGGGCTCTTCATCTTCCATCGGCAGGCGGTGGTGGCCGAGGTGCCGGAGGAGGCGGTCAAGGTGCCGCTGGTCTGAGAGCTGCCGAAGGACGGGCTTTGACCGCCTGACACGCCGGTTTATCTCGGGGGACAGCAGGGGAGCGAGGGGGAATGACGATGAGCGAGGATGACGCCCGGCGCGGCAAGACGCCGACAGTCGGATCCGGTGGCGAGGCGTCGGACGCGGAATGGACCGCACGGCGGGCCGATCTTGCCGAGCGGATCGCCGCCCAGCGCGCCAGGGTCGACGGGTCCGCAGCACCGGAGCGCAAACAGGGCGGCCTGCAAGGCCTCGGGGAGGGCCTGCGGCTGGCGAGCGAGTTCGTCGCCGGCGTCCTGGTCGGCGCCGGGATCGGTTATCTCATCGACCTTGCCCTCGGCTCGACGCCGATCGCGCTCGTGATCTTCCTGATGCTGGGGTTTGCCGCCGGCGTCCTCAACATCCTGCGCTCGGTCGGCAAGACGCCGCCCGCGAAGGGCTGAGTTTTTCGCTCGTCCACAAGCCCCATTGATCGAAGGCGGGGTGTTGCGAAGCGTCGCATGGAACGCTATGGCAAGGCGGCTTTGAGCCGCGCTTGACGTAAAAGGACACTTGAGTTTGGCGAACGATCCGATCCATCAGTTCCAGATCCATCGCCTGATCCCGATCGAGATCGGCGGTCTGGACCTCTCGTTCACCAATTCCTCGCTGTTCATGGCGCTGACCGCGGCGGTGGGCGCCGGGTTCCTCTTCTCGGCCACCCAGGGGCGCGGTCTGGTGCCCGGGCGCCTGCAGTCGACGGCCGAGCTCTCCTACGAGTTCGTCGCCAACATGCTGCGCGACTCCGCCGGTTCGCAGGGAATGCAGTTCTTCCCCTTCGTGTTCTCGATCTTCATGTTCGTGCTAGTCGGCAACCTGTTCGGGATGTTCCCGTACTTCTTCACCATCACCAGCCACATCATCGTCACCTTCGCGCTGGCGATGACGGTGATTGGCGTGGTCGTCGGCTACGGCATCTACAAGCACGGCCTCTCGTGGTTCCAGGTCTTCGTGCCATCGGGCGTGCCAGGGGTGATCCTGCCCTTCGTGGTGCTGATCGAGGTGATCTCGTTCCTGTCCCGGCCGGTCTCGCTGTCGGTTCGTCTCTTCGCCAACATGCTGGCGGGCCACATCACGCTGAAGGTCTTTGCCGGCTTCGTGGTGTCGCTGAGCGCGCTGGGCGCGCTCGGCATCGGCGGCGCCGTGCTGCCGCTGCTGATGACCGTGGCCCTGACGGCGCTCGAGTTCCTCGTCGCCTTCCTGCAGGCCTACGTCTTCGCAGTGCTGACCTGCATGTACCTCAACGACGCGGTGCACCCGCACCACTGAGTTTTCCAAAGTTTCGCGGCCGTTCGGCCGCGGACTCCACCCGCACGATCCAACCAAAGGAGTTTTTCATGGACGCGGATGCTGCACGTTACCTCGGCGCCGGGCTCGCCTGCTTCGGCATGGGCTTCACCGCCCTCGGCCTCGGCAACATGTTCGCCCAGTACCTCGCCGGCGCGCTGCGCAACCCGAGCGCGGCGGACGGCCAGTTCGGCCGCCTGATCTTCGGCTTCGCCGTGACCGAAGCGCTCGGCATCTTCTCGCTGCTGATCGCGCTGCTGCTCCTCTTCGTCGGCTGATTGTCCGACGCTTCTGAGGATCGTGTCTCAGGGCTCATCCGGCCATCGGGCCGGGTGAGCCACCGTTTTGCCGGAGACTTTCAAGAATGTTCGTGACACAAGCCTTCGCGCAGGAGGCCGACGCGCCCCCGACCAGTCACGCCCTGCCGCCCTCGGACACCGAGGCCGCGCAGCACGGCGAGACGGTTCAGGCCGAAGGCGGCCACGAGGGCGGATTCCCGCCGATGAACCCGCAGTATTTCGCCTCGCAGGTCCTGTGGCTGGCGATCATCTTCACGCTGTTCTACCTCGTCCTGAAGCGCGTGCTGGTGCCGCGGCTCGCCGGGATCATCGAGAACCGTCGTGACCGGATTGCGCACGATCTCGAGGCGGCCGAGCGCATGCGGCTCGATGCCGACGAGGCGCAGGCCGCCTACGAGCAGGAGCTGGCCGAGGCGCGCCAGCGCTCGCAGGCAATCGGGCAGGAGGCACGCGACGCCGCCCGCGCCGATGCCGAAGCCGAGCGCAAGCGGGTCGAGGGTGAACTCGACGCCAAGCTCGAGACGGCGCAGGCTCGTATCGCCGAAATCAAGCAGACCGCGCTCGCCGACGTCGGCACCATCGCCGAGGACGTCGCCGAAAGCATTCTCACCGATGTCGCTGGCCTGACCGTGTCGCGCGAGGACGTCGCCGGCTCCGTGCGCGCCGCGAAGAGCTGAAGGAGCACACGGCATGGATGAGACATTCTGGGCGCTCGTCGCGCTCATCATCTTCATCGGCATCGTCATCTACTACAAGGTGCCCGGCATCATCGCCTCGAATCTCGACCAGCGGGCAGAGCGCATCCGCAACGAGATCGAGGAAGCGCGCGAGCTGAAGGAGGAGGCCAAGCAGCAGCTGGCCGAATACCAGCGCCGCCGCCGCGAGGCCGAGAGCGAGGCGCGCGAGATCGTCGCCGCGGCACAGCGCGAGGCCTCGCTGATCGTCGAGGACGCGCGGCAGAAGAGCCACGACTACGTCGAGCGCCGCACCGCGATGGCCGAGGCGAAGATCGCCCAGGCCGAAAGCGAGGCGGTCGCCGAGGTTCGCAGCGCAGCGGTCAACCTCGCTGTCGACGCGGCCACGCGCATCATCACCGAGCGCAACGCCAGGGGCGAGAACCCCGGCTACGTCGATCGCTCGATCGCGGAGGTCCGCAGTCGCCTGCAGTAGGCCGGCGAGGCAGCGCCGGAAGAGTTGAACGGGTCGCGCGAGCGGCCCGTTTTCGTTTGCGTGACTTCCGGCCGCCGATTGCTCTGCAGAGGATGAGCGCAGCCGCCGTCTCCCCTGTGTTACGCTTCCGCATGTGAGGGCTCAGGGTTCGTCATCCCGGCCTCGAGCCGGGATCCATGCCTTACCGGGTCGGTGCACCGTCCGGCGAGAGATCATCACGAGGCGTCGCTTCTCTGACGTTGGACCAGCATCCACGGCTGGGCATGGCCTGCGGCCAGGCGTCAACGCCGGTCTGACGCGGCGGAGAAGGCGGCGCAGTCGTCGTTGCGTAGCGCCATGGCGGGGCCGTCGCGGCGAACGGACATCCCGGCAGCCGAACGCGAAGCCTACTCGGCCGCGTCGAGAAGGTCCGGGCGGAGCGGGCGGAAGCTCATGCGGTGGAGCGGGGAGGGGCCGAGCTGGGTGATCGCCGCGCGATGCTCGGCGGTCGCGTAGCCCATGTGGCGGCTGAAGCCGTAGCCCGGATGGACCGCGCAGGCGCGGGTCATCATCCGATCCCTCACCACCTTTGCGACGATGGAGGCCGCAGCGATCGAGAGGCATCGTGCGTCGCCCTCGATCACCGCCGTTCCCTTGGCGGCGAAGGCCGGCGGCACGTCCTTGCCATCGACGAGGGCATGGCAGGGCGCCTGCCCGAGCGCCTGCAGGGCGCGCCGCATGGCGACGAGCGTCGCGCCGCGGATGTTGAAGCGGTCGATTTCGGCGGCGCTCGCCGATGCGAAGGCGACGGTGGCGCAGCTGAGGATCGCCTCGAACAGGCGCTCGCGGTCCTCTGCCAGGAGCTTCTTGGAATCGTTCAGCCCGTCCGGGATGCACTCGGGATCGAGGATCACGGCCGCCGCGACGACCGGTCCCGCCAGAGGACCACGTCCGGCCTCGTCGACACCCGCGACGAAGCGCGCCCCGCGGGCGAAGCGCTCCTCCTCGAGCCGGAAATCGGGACGTTGAAGGGTGATCACCGTCGCGGTGCGCCCCACGGCCGGACGACCTGCGGACCGGCGGGCAGACGCGACGGGGGCGGGAGAATCGGAGGAACGGCGAGCCATTGCGGCGAGACTCGCGCATTCTCCGATTCTCCACAAGCCTCGCCCGCCCAGAGGAGACACGGGTGAGACTTTTCTCGTGCCGCCGCACGCCCGCCTGCCGGAGGCCGTGACGCGAGGCCCGCTCCGTCGCCGTGAGGGGCCGTCGGGTGCACGTGGCCCAGCCGATCGCCGAACGAAGGCGGGCCTGGCCGGCTGACCCTCAGAGCAGCGACAATTGAACGCCAGCGCCCTTCGGCGCGGTAAAGAGATCGGTCCGCGGCTGGGTGCGCTTCTCGTTCAGCCCGAGCCGCTTGGCCGTCATCTCGAAGCGTCGCCGGATCTGGAAGGCGTAGGGTCCGTTGCCTTTCATCCGCTTGCCCCATT
Source organism: Mangrovibrevibacter kandeliae (assembly GCF_024519155.1). GTDB lineage: Bacteria > Pseudomonadota > Alphaproteobacteria > Rhizobiales > Rhizobiaceae > Mangrovibrevibacter > Mangrovibrevibacter kandeliae. The sequence continues at coordinate 21,293 of NZ_JANIFJ010000007.1, forward strand.
CGGCGTCGTAGTCCTTGCCGTCGCGCATCGAGCGAAGCAGCGAGAGCACGTGCCGATAGCGGTCCGGATAGTGCCGCAGCAGCCAGTCCTTGAAGATCGAGCTCACCTCCAGCGGCAGGCGCAGCAGGACGTAACCCGCCTCCTTGACGCCGGCCGCGACGGCCGCCTCGAGGATGCGCTCGATCTCGTGGTCGTTCAGCCCTGGGATGACAGGCGCGGTCATCACCATGGTCGGTATGCCCGCGTCCGAGAGTGCTTTCAGCGCCTCCAGCCGCTTCGGCGGGGTGGCGGCGCGCGGCTCCATCGCCCGGGCGAGCGTGCGATCGAGCGTCGTCACCGACAGCGCCACCTTGGCGAGGCCCTTTGCCGCCATGCGCTGCAGGATGTCGATGTCGCGCGTCACCAGCGCCGACTTGGTGACGATCCCGACCGGATGGTTCGCCGCCTCCAGCACCTCGAGGATCTCGCGCATGATCTCCATGCGCTTCTCGATCGGCTGGTACGGATCGGTGTTGGTGCCGATGGCGATCGACCGCGGCTCATAGCCCGGCTTCGCCAGCTCGGCCTCCAGCAGCTCGGCGGCGTTCGGCTTGGCAAAGAGCTTCGATTCGAAATCGAGCCCCGGCGACAGCCCCATATAGGCGTGGCTCGGCCGGGCGAAGCAGTAGACGCAGCCGTGCTCGCAGCCGCGATAGGGATTGATCGACCGGTCGAAGGAGATATCCGGCGAGCTGTTGCGCGTGATGATCGTCTTCGGCCGCTCCACCTGCACCTCGGTCTTGAACGGCGGCAGGTCCTCGATCGTGTTCCAGCCGTCATCCACGGCACGGCGTGCGAACGGCTCGTAGCGGCCGGTCGGGTTGACGCCGGCCCCGCGCCCGCGGCGCCGGTCGAAGCCGACGCGCACGCCGGACTCGGCGACGACGTGCTGGGCGATGTCGATCCCGTTGGGCGCCGAGAAGGCGGCGCGGTCAGCGAGCTGTATGTCCTGCATAGGACGACCCTCCAGGGTTGGGGCCTTCGATATGAACGAAGTCCTAACGCGGGCGGAAGAACAATACAAGAACAAAGCAAGGGCATCATGGTTCCGCTGGCGCTTGGATCGGCAGGCGGCTATCCACAGGAAATGTTGAGCGTCTTCATCGAAACCCGGGCACATTCCGCCGAACTCGCCCTAACCCTCGCTTCACTCGTGCCCGGCGCCGTGGAGGGCGTGATCCGCGAGGTCGTGGTGGTCGAACGTGAACCGGACGAGGCGACGCGCAAGGTGGCAGACCATGCCGGCTGCCGGCTGATCGCGGCGAGGCAACTGGCGGCCGCGCTCCGGTCAGCGAAGGGCGAGTGGCTGCTGTGGCTGGAGCCCGGCGCCCGGCTGAGCGAGGGCTGGACGGAACCGGTGGTCGCGCACCTCGCCGGAGGCCCGGCGGTGGCCGCCCGGTTCCATCCGCTGCGTCCGGCCGGGGCCGGCTGGTCGTGGCGCCTGCGGCGGGGGCGTTCGGCGCTGCGCGACGGCCTGCTGCTGCCGCGGGCCGAGGTGTCGACGCTTCAGTCTGGGGACGAGAGCCTCGACGCCATCGCCAGGCGAAGGAAGGCGATCCGCCTGCCCGTGTCGATCCGGCCGAGCGCCGGCCCCTGACACTGCACGCCGAAAGCGGCTTCTCCTGTCATGCCGGCATGCGGGGGATCGCCGGCGGGCGCCGCCCTGGCAGACCGAGTTCGAACGCGGTCCGTTCGCGAGTCGTCCGCGGCCTCAGGCCGAGCGGCCGCCGCGACGCAGGTGCTCGTCGAGCCGCGGCATGATCTCGACGAAGTTGCAGGGCCGGTGGCGGTAGTCGAGCTGGTCCTTCAGGATGCCATCCCAAGCGTCGCGGCAGGCGCCGGGTGAGCCGGGCAGGGCGAAGACGAAGGTGGCCTCGACGACGCCCGCGGTGGCGCGAGACTGGATCGTGGAGACGCCGATCTTGTCGTAGGAAATCCGGTGGAACACCGCCGAGAAGCCGTCCATGCGCTTCTGAAACAGTGGCTCCAGGGCCTCCGGGGTGACGTCGCGGCCGGTGAAGCCGGTTCCGCCCGTCGTCAGCACCACGTCGATCGCCGGATCCGCACACCATGCGGTGACGACCTCGCGGATCGCGTCGACGTCGTCCGGGACGATCCGGCGGTTGGCGAGCGCGTGGCCGGCCTCCACGAGCCGGTCCGCCAGGAGCGCGCCGGACTTGTCGTCGGCGAAGGACCGGGTGTCCGACACCGTGAGAACGGCGATCGAGAGGGATACGAAGTCGCGCTCGCTCATGCTGCAGTCTCCTGTGGGCGCATGTGGGTCGGCAGCATCCACCAGTCATCACGGCCGGCTTGAATGTCGGCGGCGGCACTGCGGGCATCGTCCGGTGTGGAATAGAGGCCGTAGACCGTCGCGCCCGATCCCGACATGCGCGCGACGAGCGCGCCGGTTCGATCGATTGCGGTCTGGACTTCGGCGATGGCCGGCGCAAGGCCACGCGCCGGCACCTCGAGGTCGTTGCGTGTGGTGCGCAGCCACCCGGCAAGCGCGTCGGCGCTCGCGAAGCCTTCCGGCGGCAGCGGCGGCAACAAAGGATTGTCGGTGCACTGCAGTGCGCGGAAGACATCGGGAGTCGCCACCGCAACCCCGGGATTGACGAGCAGGAGCCCGCAGGCCGGCAACCGGATCAGCGGCTCGCCGATCTCGCCGATGCCGGTGATCCGTGCCGCACATCCGTCGAGGCACATCGGCACGTCCGCCCCGAGCTTCAGCGCCTCTCGCCGCAGGGCGGACCGCAGCTCCGGCGCGGCGTCGGCCACGAGGGTCAGGAGCGCGGCGGCGTCGGCCGAGCCGCCGCCGATGCCGCTCGCGACCGGCAGGCGCTTGTCAAGCGTGATCGCCAGCGGTCCGACCTCGAGGCCCGAAGCCGCCGCGACCTCCCGGGCAGCGCCCAGCGCCTTCAGGACGAGATTGTCGCCGGTGCCGCCGAGCTGAGCGGCAAAGGGACCAGAGGTCTCGAAACGGTCCTCGCCGGCGGGCTCGACCATCAAACCGTCGCCGTCGGCCGCGAACACGACCACGCTGTCAAGGTCGTGGTACCCGTTCGGCCGCCGCCCGGTCACGTGCAGCGCGAGGTTCACCTTGGCCGGCGCCAGGACCCCGCCATAGGCGAGCCGCAGCCGCTCGCGGGTCTGCGGCATTCGTGTCAGTCGGCCTTCTGCGCCGGCGCCTCGGCCGGCTTCACCGCCGCGCTGTCCTGCGGCTGGGCCGCGCCGGGGTCGGCCGCTGCCTTCTGCGGCCCGTTCGACTGGGCCGGCGGCAGGCCGTTGGCAAGCTTGTCGTTGATCGTCTTCACGAGGTCTTCATCCGGCTTCGGATCGCCGACCAGCGACCGCTGCCACTGGAACTTCGCCTCACGCTCGCGGCCGACGCGCCAGTAGGCGTCGCCGAGATGATCATTGATGGTCGGATCCACCGGGTTGATCAGGACGGCCCGCTCGAGCTGCTCCACGGCCTGATCGTAGCGGCCGAGCCGGTAGTAGGCCCAGCCGAGCGAGTCGATGATGTAGCCGTCGTTGGGCCGGAGCTCGACGGCGGTCTTGATCATCTGGAGCCCCTCGTCGAGGTTCCGGTTCATGTCGACCCAGGAGTAGCCGAGATAGTTCAGGACCTGCGGCTGGTTCGGATAGAGCTCGAGGGCCTTCTTGAAGTTCGGCTCGGCCTCGTCCCACTGCTTCAGCCGCTCATGCGCGATGCCGCGCTGATAGTAGAGGTTCCAAGTGCCGGCATCGTCGGGCGCCGAGAACTTGGCGGCATCGTCGAGCACCTTGGCGGCCTCGCCGTAGTTCTTGTCGGCCGAGAGAACGTCGGCGAAGGCGAGATGGGCCTGCAGGTCCTGCGGGTAGCGCTCGACGGCGGCGCGCAGGTGCTCGGTGGCCTCCTGCTTGCGCTCGGCATACCAGAGGTCGAGCCCCGTCTGCAGGTCGGCGGTGCGGCGCAGCGGGGAATCCTGCGGGATCTCGTCGTAGTAGGAGATCGCCAGATCCAGCCGCTGGGCCTTTTCGGCGACGCCGGCCAAGGCGTTGAGAAGCATGTCGTCGGCCGGTGCGATCGCACGCGCCAGCTGGAAATAAAGCAGCGCGACCTGCTGGCCTTCGCCGCGATTGATCGCCTGACCGAGCACGTAGAGCACCTCGGCGGCGCCGCGGCCGACGCTGGCGATCGCCGGCTCGATCGTCTCGCCCTTCTCGATGCGCTCCTTCAGCCGCACGAGCGGGTCGTAGGTGGCGGCGATGTCCAGCCCCTTGTCCACGGCGGCGATCGCAGCGTCCTTGTTCCCGGCCCGTGCCTCCAGCCGGGCCAGTGCTTCGACCGCGCCGAGATAGGCGTCGGTCGAGGTCTGCGCCTGCGAGGCGTCGTCGACGAGGGCGCTCAGCTCCTTGCGAGCGAGGTCGTCGCGGCCGGTGAGAATGCCGATCAGGCCGGCCTGGTAGTGGTTGAAGGTCGGATACCACTGCGCATTGTCGAGCTTGCCGATCCGCTCCAGCGCCGCGTCCACATGACCCGCGCCGACCTCGGCCCAGGCCATCAGGTGACCGAGGAGGAGCGCGTCGAGATCGCTCGGATTGGGCAGGTCGAACTGCTCCACGGCCGCGTCGAACGCACCGCGCCGCAGGTCGTCGACACCGAGCGCGATACGCGCCACCTTGCCGACGTCGGGGTCGTCGCGCAGCTTGGCCGCGAGATCGACGCCGTTCTTGAAGCGGCCATCGGCGAGGTAAGCGAACAGCGCGTCCTGCTGCAGGTCCTCCGACTCCGGGTCGTAGCGCAGCGCGGCGTCGAAGTAGCCGGTGGCGACGCCGAGATCGCCGCTGATCTGCGCCGCCTTGGCGGCGAGATAGGCGCCGGACACGCTGGAGACGTAGGGAACGGTGCGCTGCGTCGGATTGTCGCCGGTCGCCTCGCCGGCGGCGAAGGCGCTGTTGGCGAGGAAGGTCGAGGCGGCGAGGGCGCCGATCAGCGCCAGCCGGGTTTTGCGCGAAGTCTGCACCGTCATTCCCTTTCACGTCCTGTCGCTTCGGCTCCGAGACCAGATCGGGCCGTCGAGCCGGCGGCGACGGCCGGCGGCCTCACGGCAGCCGGGAGTGTCCCTGTTCCTGCATGCCAGCGTGACCGTTTTGCGGCTCTGCAAAAGGCGCCCGCAGATGCGGCATCAACTGATCCGCTCGATACAGAAGTCCACCACGCTGAGCAGAGCCTCGCGCGCCGCCCCGCCGGGAAGCGTTTCGCCGGCGGCGCGGGCGAGACTGCCGTAATGATGCGCCCGCGCGATGGTTTCGGCCAGAGCCTCGCGGCGGCGGATCAACGCCATCGCCTCCGCCAGCGCGTCCTCGCCGTTCTCTCCGTCCTCGAGCGCCCGGCGCCAGAAGGCGCGCTCGCGATCGTCGCCGCGTTCGAAGGCGACGATGACGGGCAGCGTCACCTTGCCCTCGCGGAAGTCGTCGCCGGTGTTCTTGCCGAGCGTCGCGGCCGAACCGCCATAGTCGAGGGCGTCGTCGACGAGCTGGAAGGCAAGGCCAAGGTTGCGGCCGTAGTCGCGCATGGCCGTGCGCGCATCCTCCCCGGCGCCGGCGATCACCGGCCCCACCTCGGCCGCCGCCGAGAAGAGAGCCGCCGTCTTGGCGTCGATGACGGCAAGGTAGTCGGCCTCGCTGGTGGTCATGCGCTTGGCCGCCGCGAGTTGCCAGACCTCGCCCTCGGCGATCACCGCCGATGCGGCGGAGAGGATCGCGAGCGCGGTCAGCGAGCCGACCTCCACCATCATCTTGAAGGCCTGGCCCAGCAGGAAGTCGCCGACGAGGACACTCGCCTGGTTGCCCCAGATCATCCGGGCCGTCTGCTTGCCGCGCCGCATGTCGCTCTCGTCCACGACGTCGTCGTGCAGGAGCGTCGCGGTGTGCATGAACTCGACGCTCGCCGCGAGCTTCACGTGCCCCTCGCCGCGATAGCCGTGCGCCAGGGCCGAGGCGATCGTCAGCATCGGCCGCAGCCGCTTGCCACCCGACGAGATGAGGTGCTCGGCGATCTCGGGGATCAGCTCGACGTTCGAGCCGGCCATTGCCAGGATCATCTCGTTCACGCGCCCCATGTCGTCGGCGGTGACGTTGAGGATCGGCTCGATCGAGCCCTTCGGTCTGGCGGTCCGGACGGCGCTTGCAACGGTCACGGGGATCACTCCGTTTGTCGCGCGAGGTCTACCGGCGCGCCGGGCGAGCGGCAAGCGCCGATTGGCCGAGCGCGCGTCCGTTGACGATTTGCAGCGATGGCGTTCCAACGCTGGGTTCGCCATGCCGCAAGCCCGCGCTATGGTTACCGGCCGCGCTACCCCATGCCGACGACGAGGAGAGAGACCCGCACATGCAGGAATTGATGCGGTCCAACGACATGGTCCTGATCTCCTTCGTCGATGCGCTCCTGAAGGACGCCGACATCCCGCACTTCGTCGCGGACACGCATATGAGCATCCTCGACGGCTCGCTCGGCGTGCTGCCGCGCCGCGTGATGGTCGACGGGGAGCATCTCGAGCAGGCGCGGCGCATCATGCGCGACGCCGAGCTTGGCCATGAGCTCACCTGAGACGCCGGATGTCGCGCCGCCGCGGCCGGCCGCGGCGGTCGAGGCGGCCGAGCCCGGCCCCGGATCGGCGACCTCCGTCGACGCCTTCTACGGCGGCGCGTTCCATGTCGTGCAGCCGCGCGGCCACGGCCAGCGCGCCGGCCTGGACGCGCTGCTGCTGGCGGCGATGCTCCCGGGCGAAGGCTCGGGACGCGTCGCCGACCTCGGCGCGGGCACGGGTGCCGCGGGCCTCGGCCTCGCGATCCGGGTGCCGGCGGCGCAGGTGACGCTGGTCGAACGCAACCGGCAGATGCTGGAACTGCTGCGCGCGACGCTGGGCCTGCCGCAGAACGTCGGTCTTCGGTCCCGGCTGGCGGTCATGGAGGCCGATCTCCTCGCCCGCCGCCCCGTGCGCGAGGCAGCCGGGCTTGCCGATGGGAGCTTTTCGGCCGTGATCACCAACCCGCCCTTCCACCCGCCCGGCGGGCGGGTCTCGCCCGACCGGCTGCGCGCCGAGGCCCGCGCCGTTCCCGATGCCGGCTTTCTGGGGGACTGGCTGCGGACGGCCGCGGCGCTTCTCGCCTCGGGCGGGCGGCTCGCGATGATCGCCCGGCCGGACAATCTCGCCGAACTCGTTGCCGCGGCGGACAGGCGCATCGGCGGTCTGACGCTCGTTCCCGTCCATGCCCGGCCCGAACGTCCGGCAATCCGCATCCTCCTCGGGGGGCGCAAGGGCTCGCGCGCGCCTCTGCGGATCCACACCGGGCTCGTGCTGCACGAGGCGGACGGCGCGCCGAGCGCTCTCGGCACGGCGGTCTCCTCAGGCAGAGCCGATCTCGGCGTCCTCTTCGACTGACGCTGCCCTGCTTGGAGCGCCAGCGGAAGCCGCCTCATCCTGAGGTGGCCCACAGGGCCCTCGAAGGGTGAGGTGGCCCTGAAGGGCAGACGAGGGTTCGAGGGTGTCGGCACCCGTCCGTCACCCTCGCCCTTGGAGGCTCGCCGCGCTCGCACCTCAGGATGAGGGTGACGGGGCGCGCAGCTCAGGCTGAGGGTGACGGAGGCGCACCCTGAAGCCTCGGCGACGTTGGAACGCGCCGCCGCAAGGCGTGATTTCGCGGCCCCACGCGTTGGTGCCGGCTTTGCGACGGGGCCGGCGATGCCCATATGCCCGCCCAACCACCAATTATCCGGTCGAAAGCCGCCGCCTTGCCGAACCCTCTCCGCAGATTGCTTCCGCGCCGTTTCCGCAGCGACGACGTGACCATCCCGGTCGTCCGCCTCTCCGGCACGATCATGGCCGGCGGCGGCGCCCTCCGGTCCGGCCTGTCGCTCGCCGGCGTCGCCCCCCTGCTCGACAGGGCCTTCGCGGCGAAGGCAGCGCCGGCGGTGGCGATCGCGATCAACTCCCCGGGCGGCTCGCCGGTGCAGTCGCGCCTGATCTATCAGCGCATCCGCGACCTCGCGGCCGAGAAGAACAAGCGGGTCATCGTCTTCACCGAGGACGTCGCAGCCTCCGGCGGCTACATGATCGCCTGCGCTGGCGACGAGATCGTCGCCGATCCGTCTTCGATCGTCGGCTCGATCGGCGTCGTGTCGGGTTCGTTCGGCTTCGTCGAGGCGATGCAGAAGCTCGGCATCGAGCGGCGCGTCTACACCGCCGGCCAGAACAAGGCGACGCTCGATCCCTTCCGGCCGGAAAAGGCCGAGGAGGTCGAGCACCTGAAGCGTCTGCAGCGCGAGGTGCACCAGACCTTCATCGACATCGTGAAGGCCCGGCGCGGCTTGCGTCTGGCGGACGATCCGGACCTCTTCACCGGCCTCTTCTGGTCGGGCTTGCGCGGCCTCGAACTCGGCCTCGTGGACGCCCTCGGCGACCTGCACGGCGTCCTGAAGGCGCGGTTCGGCGAGAAGGCGAAGCCGCAGCTCATCCAGCCGAAGCGGGGCCTCCTCGGCCGGCGCCTGCCGGTCGGCGCGACGCTCGGCGGCGCAGGCCTCGACCTTGCGGCCGTCGGCGCCGGTGCGGCCGGAGAGCTCGCCGCCCTCGCGGCCGAGCGGGCGCTGTGGAGCCGCTACGGGCTGTGACCGAACTGTCGTACAGGAGCGACGAGGATGAAGGGGAGGCTCCGGCGCTGCGGCGATCTTCGGCTGTGAGGCGTCCCGGCACCGCGACGCCACCTGCCTTTACTTCGCCAAGACCCGGACCGATAGTCGCCGGATGATCCCTGTGATGGTCGACGTCATGCCGCAGCTCTTCTTCTTCGGTCTCCTCGGCGCCGCTGCCTATCTCGGCTTCTCGAAGCTGAAGGAGGAGGCGGTGCGCGTCTCCGAGCGCAACCGCCGCTCGGCCGAAGAGGTGAAAACCGGGGCGCACGGCACGCTCGTCCGTGGCGCCGACGGGGTGTACCGCGTCCAGCGGGACTGAGGGCCGCGCCACGGACGTTCGGCGGCTCACCTTCGTGCCTCGACGGCCCTTGCCGGCCCTGCACGCATCGGAGGCGGACCAGTAGCCGCCTGTCGATTGCGGCGGGCCGGCGCAGGGAACGGCGCCTGATGGTCAGGGTTACCGGTGCAACACGCGCATACAGCGCGGCGGTACCGGAGCATCCCGATGAAGGCCATCACCTGGCACGGCAAGCACGACATGCGCTGCGAGACAGTGCCCGATCCGAAGATCGAGGACGGCCGCGACGCGATCATCAAGGTGACGAGCTGCGCGATCTGCGGCTCGGACCTGCACTTCTACGACGGCTTCATGCCCGGCATGGAGTCGGGCGACATCGTCGGCCACGAGTTCATGGGCGAGGTGATGGAGGTCGGCCGCGACAATTCGAAGCTGAAGGTCGGCGATCGCATCGTCGTGCCCTTCACCATCGTCTGCGGCGACTGCGATCAGTGCCGGCGCGGCAACTTCTCGGTCTGCGAGCGCACGAACCCGAATGCCGACATGGCCGCCAAGATGTTCGGCCACACCACCGCGGGCCTCTACGGCTACACCCACCTCACCGGCGGCTTTTCCGGCGGGCAGGCCGAGTATGTGCGCGTGCCCTATGCCGATGTCGGCCCGATCAAGATCCCGGACGGCCTCAGCGACGACGATGTCCTGTTCCTCGGCGACATCCTGCCGACCGGGTGGCAGGGCGCGGCGAACTGCGACATCAAGCCGACCGACACGGTCGCGATCTGGGGCGCCGGGCCTGTCGGCCTGTTCGCGCTGCAGAGCGCCAGGATCATGGGCGCGAAACAGGTGGTGGTGATCGACGAGGTGCCCGAGCGCCTGGCTGCCGCCGAGCGCATGGGCGCCATCACCATCAACTTCCAGAAGGAAAGCACGGTCGAGCGGCTGAACGAGCTGACCGACAACAAGGGGCCGGACGCCTGCATCGACTGCGTCGGCATGGAGGCCCATTCGGGCTACGAGATCGAGCATCTCTACGACCGCGCCAAGCAGGCGGTGATGGCCGAGACCGACCGGCCGCACGTGCTGCGCGAGATGATCTATGTCTGCCGCCCGGCGGGCACGATCTCGGTGCCCGGCGTCTATGGCGGCCTCGTCGACAAGATCCCCTTCGGCGCGGCGATGAACAAGTCGCTGAGCTTCAAGATGGGTCAGACGCACGTCAACAAGTGGGCCGACGACCTCTTGCGACGGGTGCAGGAGGGCCAGTTCGACACCAGCTCCTTCATCACCCATCGCGGGTCGCTGGAGGATGGCCCGGACCTCTACAAGACGTTCCGCGACAAGGCGGACGGCTGCATGAAGGTGGTGCTGCGGCCCTAAGGCGCCGCGCCGGACTGGGCCGGGCACGCCCCGGCCCTGCTGCGGGTGCGCTCGCGGTTTGCAGGGTGCGGTTCGCGGGTGTAGCCGTGCTGAATGGACTTCGAAGCCCCCGTCAGCGAGCAGTCTCCTCCCGAGCAGAGCCGGCTGGCCGACTGGTATCCCGGCGCAGACCTCGTCGACGCGTTTGCGGTGCAGCTGCCACGAGGCTACGGCAGCGACATCCACGCGATCGGGCAGGCGGTTCTCGGGCATCCCCCGCCATGGTTTCAAGCCCTGCTGTCGATCCGCGACCTCGTCGTTCGCCCGTTCGGGCTGCGCACATCCGTGGCGATGCGCAAAGCGGCTGGTGATCGCATCGACTTCTTCCCGATCCTCTCGGTCGATGACCAGGAGATGATCCTCGGCGAAGACGACAGACATCTCGATGTCCGAATCTCGCTGTTGCTGCTGCAAGGGACGAACGGCCGGGATCGCCTCGTCGCGACGACGGCCGTTCGGTGCCACAATCGTCTCGGAAGACTCTACCTTGCCGCGATCACGCCGTTTCACCGTGTCGTGGTCCGCTCGTGCCTTCGCCGTGCTGCCATGACCGGGTTCGCTTCGGCTCGTACGGGGTAGGTGCCACGCGCCCGATGGTGTTGGTTTTGCACGCGCCGGACCCCTGAACGTCTGGACATGAGGCCGGGCCAGGCAAACTTCTCAAGACTTGCGATTTGTCGGACATGCCATGACCAGTCAAGCGAGGACGCGGGACGGCGGCAATGCCGCGGGAACCGTCACGCCTTCGAGCCACCCGCACCTCTTCTACGCGCTCGGTGTCGTCGGCATCGCCGGCTGCGTCATCGTGGTGCTCGCCAACATCGTCGGCGTGATCGTCCAGCCGAGGGATGGCCTCGTCGCCGACACGATCAGCGACCTCGCTGCGGGCCGCTATGCCGTCATCATGGACATCGGCCTCTACGCTTTTGCCGCCGGCATCCTCGCCGCCGCGGCGGGCCTGCGCCGGCTGCGCTGGGGCGGCTGGGAGTGGACGGCCGGCTCCTGGCTGCTCACGCTGATGTCCATCCTCCTCGTCGTCATCGGCGCGCACAACGAATATGGCGACAACGATCCGGGCGGGTTCGTCATCCACATGCCGCTGGTGGTGACGATGGCGCTCGTCTTTACCGCCTCGGCACTTCTCACCGCCGCCGGCTTCCACGAGCGCCGCCGCCACTGGTTCTGGTTCAATGTCGCCTGCGCCGTTCTCTGGGTTATCGGCGCCGCAGTGTTCTGGTTCACCCCGACCGGTTTCGATGGCCTCACCGAGCGCCTCGTCGGCATGGTGCTGGTGGTCTGGCTGTTCGCGCTGTCGAAGCTGTTGATCGACGTGTCGAAGGGCGCGCGGACGCGCCTGCCGGTGCTGGGGGAGTAGCGTCTGCTTTCGACCCATTGTCGCCGTTCGGAATGCTTCTGTCCCCGCCCGAAACCTGTCGTTCGTTCAACTCTCACACCGGCGGCATTGCGGTGAGACATCATTGAGTCGCGGCAAGAATGACGGCGACAGTCTCTTCCGGCATGTCCCACATGGGAAAGTGGCCGCTGGACTCGAACCAATGCAGATCGGCGGAAGGAAAAGCGGCTTTTGCCCGCGCCGCCTGCCTTGACAGACATAAACGATCATGCCGGCCCCACCCAATCACGATCCGACCGGTGGCATCGGCGGCAGGACCGGTCTGCTCGGGACCGCTCGCAAGGTCACGGACCAGTGAGTCGAATGTCGATGTATTGCTAAAACTTGCCAATTCCGTCGCAACTACCTCCGGATCGAGCGCCCAAGGATGCGCGGATAGTTGTGCTAGCAGTGCAGTGCGTGACGCCGCATTCTTGCTCAGCATTGGCAGGCCGGGCCGGATTGCCCGGAGCAATTGCCCGGAAACTCCTATGGTGATCTTGAAGAAGGTTCGTTCCCAACCCCGCCAGAAGCCGCCCGGATCGAGCGCAACCACGTTGCCGACATTGCCGCGTCGAGCGAGTTCGAGCACGATCCGCGCGCCCATCGAGCTGCCGACAACGTCAATCCCTGCCAGTCCGTTGTCCGCAATATAGCCCTCGACGCTGCTGACAAGACCGTCGAAAGTCCCGCTGTCGTGCTCCGCAGGGTTGGCCCCATGCCCCGGAAGGTCAATCGCGATCACCGTTCGATTGACGCTAAGTGCATCCAGGATCGTGCTCCACGATTGCCAACTTCCGCCGAGGCCGTGGACTAGTAGCAGCTTGCGGCCCGTGCCCCGTTCAATCTGGTTAAGCATGTTGCTTCTCTTGTGGCCTTAGATTGCTGAACGATCGCTATCCGCATTCGGGGCAAGTGACCACCACGTCTCCGCGCGGCCGTCACCTTGCTGCAGGTGTTGCGACAGCCGGCTTCCCGCACAAGCCAGGTAAGACCGTTAATGTTCCTGGTCCGCTTCCGGGCACGGTCAGCCTGAGCGTCTTCAACGGGGCGCGCGCTGCCGCCAAAGCTCGGTGACTAGGTGAAAGGCAGCTTCGCCGTGTAGCCGCTCGAAACCTGCCAGTCCGCAATCCACCCATGCCAGTCGTTGCACGGTCATGCCCCCGCAGCCTTGACCATCCGCGTCGCCGCGTGGCACCTCGCGGGAGATCCTCCCCCGCCGCGCCGCGGGCCCACTTCGGACGCTGCCCTGATGTCAGACCTGCCGCCCCACATGGACCCGCGCCGCTCCTTCCAGGCGCTGATCCTGACGCTGCACCGCTACTGGGCGGACTATGGCTGCGTCGTCCTGCAGCCCTACGACATGGAGGTCGGCGCCGGCACCTTCCATCCGGCGACGACGCTGCGTGCACTCGGGCCGAAGAGCTGGAACGCGGCCTATGTGCAGCCCTCGCGCCGGCCGAAGGACGGGCGCTACGGCGAGAATCCCAACCGGCTGCAGCACTACTACCAGTACCAGGTGATCCTGAAGCCGAACCCGCCCAACCTGCAGGAGCTCTATCTCGGCTCGCTCGCGGCGATCGGTCTCGACCCGCTGCTGCATGACGTGCGCTTCGTCGAGGACGACTGGGAGAGCCCGACGCTGGGCGCCTGGGGCCTCGGCTGGGAGTGCTGGTGCGACGGCATGGAGGTGTCGCAGTTCACCTACTTCCAGCAGGTCTGCGGCATCGAATGCGCGCCGGTGGCGGGCGAGCTGACCTACGGGCTCGAGCGCCTGGCGATGTACATCCAGAACGTCGACAACGTCTACGACCTCAACTTCAACGGCCGCGAGGGCGACGAGAAGGTCACCTATGGCGAGGTTTTCCTGCAGGCCGAGCAGGAGTATTCGCGGTACAATTTCGAGTTCGCCAACACCCAGATGCTGCTGCGCCACTTCGAGGACGCGGAGGGCGAGTGCCAGGCGCTGCTGGCGGCGGGTGCGCCGGTCGATCCGTCGAGGCCCGCTTCGCTGGCACCTCAGGATGAGGGGGCGGGGAGGGGCGCTCCGCACCTGCATCGCTGCGTCTTCCCGGCCTACGATCAGGCGATCAAGGCGAGCCACGTCTTCAACCTCCTCGACGCGCGCGGCGTGATCTCGGTGACCGAGCGCCAGAGCTACATCCTGCGCGTGCGCACGCTGGCGAAGGCCTGCGGCGAGGCCTTCCTCCTGACGGACGCCGGTGGAGCGGGCGGGCGATAGTCTCGCGTCGCCTCCAGCGTCGCCGAACGGCGAGCCGGCGCAGCCGCGCGGCGTCTTCGAATATCGCCATATGGTTTCAGCGCGGGGACACGCGCGCCATAGCCCAGATGTAGAGGTGGTCTGCGAGCTTCAGGACGACGGCCTGAGGATCAGGAGAGGTGGACGCACGTCGACCGTGACGTGGTCATCGATGCGGTTCGTTCATCTTCACGCGACGAGCGGGGTCGGTACGACCGGGTTTCCCGTCTACAGCGCGCGCATCAGAACGCGGTTTCGAGCATTCGAGATCGCCTCCACCAGTCAGTCGGCAGGCAAAGCTGTAGACCACGCGCCCGACTATGTGCGCTTCATGTCGCGCCTTGTCGTCGTCGCCGCGGCGCGCAATCCGAACATTCGCCTGCGCCGCGGCGGAGACCCGTTGTTGGAACAGGTGATCCCGATGACGCTGGCCCTGATCACGGCGCCGTTCCTCGTCCTTCCGATCATCCTGTTGAAGCTGCCGCTCGCGCTCTCGGTGATCCTGAAGAAGAAGCTTTCGGGGAAGCTTCTGAACTCGCTGATGATCGGCGCCTATACGGTCATTCTGAACCTCCTCCCCTGGTCGAGCGGTCGAAGGTTCGACGCCGCCGATCTGCCAGTCGATGAGCTTCCGCTCCGCTATCGGGAGGTCCAGACGCCGGAGACGAATGCTGAGCCATGACCGACGTCGGCGCCGAGGCGGATGACGCGTTCTTGCTCGGTTGAACGTCGGCGCACGGCGCGCCAATCGTGGAGAGTGGTGCCGCAGCTTTATGAAGCCGCGCTCTGCGTTGCCGACCGTGGCTCCGAACGATTTCGCCTCAATGCGCCGGCGGCGCCTCCGACTTGCCGCCGGCGACGCGCAGCACCAGCACCAGCGGCAGGACGCCGACGACGCACCACATCAGGACGCGGAACACCTCGTCATAGCTCAGCATCGCCGCCTGGCGCTGCACCTGCGAGTAGATCGTCGCCAGCGCCGCCTGCCGGTCGCCGCCCTGCGCCGCGGTCAGGCGGGCAACGTTCTCTGCATAGAGCGGGTTGAGGCCGCTGAGGCTCTCGGTGAGGCGCGACTGGTGGAACTGCTCGCGTCGCGCGAGGAGCGTCTGGCACAGCGAGATGCCGAAGGCGCCGCCGAGATTGCGGAAGAAGTTCAGCATCGCCGAGGCCTTGTCCGCCTCGCCGGGCTTCAGTCCGACATAGGCGACGGTGGAGATCGGGATGAACATGAAGGGCAGCCCGAGCGAAATGTAGAAGCGGCCCCAGGCGGCGTCGGCGAAGGTCGAGTTCGTGCTGAAGCTCGAGAAGTGCCAGAAGGCGAGCGCCTGCAGCGCGAAGGCGGGGAACAGCAGGAGCCGCGTGTCGACCTTGCCGACCACCTGGCCGGAGATTGGCATGCAGACGATGGCGATCGCCCCGCCATAGGTGAGGGCCAAGCCGGCGCTGTAGGCGTTGTAGGAGAACACCTGCTGCAGCATCTGCGGCACCAGCTGGATGGTCCCGAAGACGAGCAGTCCGAGCATCAGCATCATCAGGGTGGTGATGGCGAAGTTGCGGTTGCCGAGGAGCGGCAGCGGGACGATCGGGTCCTCGTGGTTCAGCTCCCAGACGACCATGCCGCCGAGCCCGGCGACCGCCAGGATGCCCATCGCGACGATCAGCGGGCTGGAGAACCAGTCCTCGGTCTGCCCCCGATCGAGCATGATGAGGAGCCCGGCGAGACCGATCGCGGTGAGCAGGAAGCCGACCCAGTCGACCTTCAGGCCGCGGGCGCGAAGCTTGCGGGTGTCCTCCTTCACCGCCTCCGGTTCGCCGACGACGAAGGCGCTGGCGAAGAAGGCGGCGATGCCGACCGGCACGTTGATCAGGAAGATCCAGTGCCAGGAGATCGTGTCGGTGATGTAGCCGCCGATCGTCGGGCCGATGATCGGGGCGACGACCACCACCATGCCGAAGGCGGCGAAGGCGGGACCGCGCTTCTCCGGCGGGAACGAGTCGGCAATCATCGACTGCTCGACCGGCGCCAGCCCGCCGCCACCCATGCCCTGGAAGACGCGGGCGAGGATGAGGAGGCCAAGATTCGGCGCGAAGGCGCAGGCGAGCGAGGACATCGTGAACAGCGCGATCGAGATCAGGAAGTAGCGCTTGCGGCCGATCGCGCGGGTGAGAAAGCCCGAGATCGGAATGATGATGGCGTTGGCGACGAGATAGCTCGTCACCAGCCAGGTGCCCTGATCGGTCGAGACGCCGAGATTGCCGGAGATGTTGTCGAGCGCGACATTGGCGATCGAGGTGTCGAGAATCTCCATGAAGGTCGCCACGGAGATCACGGCGGTCATCAGCCACGGGCCGCCGACGCCGGCGGCCGAGCGCGGCAGCGCATCGGAAGAGCTTGAGCCTGCCATGGTCAGTCGATGTCGACGGTCGGGACCACCGACATTCCGGGTCCGATCGGGTAGTCGGCGAGCGACGGGCTTTCGATCGAGATCCGCACCGGCACGCGCTGCACCACCTTGACGAAGTTGCCGGTGGCATTCTGAGGCGGCAGGATCTGGAACGCCTGGCCGGCGCCGTGCTGGATGGAGACGACCTTGCCCTTGAAGTCGACGTCGGGGAACGCGTCCACGGAGATGTCCACCGACTGACCGATCCGGATGTCGGCGAGCTGGGTCTCCTTGAAGTTGGCCGTGACGTAGAGATCCTCCGGCACGATCGCCATGATCTCGGAGCCCGGCTGCACGTAGCTGCCGAGATTGACGTTCTGCTGCACGACCTGGCCCGCGATCGGCGCGGTGAGCGTCAGCTGGTCGACCGTCACCTGGCTCGCCGCGACGTCGGCTTCGGCGGCCTGCACCTGCGCCTGTGCTGCGGCCCTGCCGGCTTGTGCCGCGGACACACCGGCCTTCGCGTTGGCGACGCTCTTCTGGGCTGCGTCGAGATTGGCTTCGGCCTGCTGGGCCTGCGCCTGCGCGTCGTCGAGCTGCTGCTGCGAGATCGCCGCGCTGCCGGCGCGCTTGGCGAGCTCCTGCAGCCGGTCAGCCTGGGTGCGGGCATTGTTGGCGGTCGCCTGAGCGCCCGTCAGGTTGCTCTCCTCGCGGGCGACGGCAGTCTTGGCCTGCTCGATCTGCGCCTCGGCCTGCCCGACGGCGGCCTGTGCCTGCCCCAGCTGCGCCTGCTTCAGCGCGAGCTCGGCCTGCGGGCCTGCCGGATCGATCTTCGCTAGTACGTCGCCGGGGCGCACATGCGTGTTCTCCTCCACGGTGACGTCGACGAGCTTGCCCGCCACCTCCGGCGAGACTCGCACGATCTCCCCATCGACATAGGCATCATCGGTCGATTCGTAGTGGGCCGCGTACAGGAACCAGTAGGCGGCCACCCCGCCGGCAACGAGGAGGGCGACGAGCACCAGGAAGCCGATCAGCCAGAAGCGACGCTTCTTCGACTTCCGGGCAGCGTCTGCCTCATCCTTCGCCGAGTCGCGATCGTTCGGCTGCGCGGGCTCGCCGTCCGCCGCCTGCCCATCCTGCGGGGACATGTCGTCGGAGGGGCCGCGCGACGGCGGCTGCGAGCCGGGAGCGTCGTCGTCGTGCCGGCCGGTGACGGACGCGGCGTCGGTATCCCGTTGCTCGGCGCGATCCATGCTCGTCTCTCGATGTCGCTGATGCTGGTGATGCTTCGGCGGCAAACCGTTCCACCCGCCTGCGGTTCCGCATGGCGCACGTAGACGGCCCGTTCACCGCTCACTTCGCTGTTAACGTCATCTTCACTTTTCACTCGACAGCGAGGCTCGCGCTTGGTTGGCTTCAGCCGGCGCGACGCGATGCGCGCCCGGCGGAACGCAAGGAAGCCACCTCATGCGAACGCGCTACGACAGAGCCGAACTCTGGGCCGACGGCATCGTCCATGCCGGCGGATTGACCTTTGTCACCCTGGGCTCCGTCGCGCTCCTGGCGACGCTTGCGGGGCACGTGTCGACCCCGATCCTGCTGGCGACCATCGTCTACCTGCTCACTCTGGCGGCCTCCACGATCGCCTCGGCCGCCTACAACATCTGGCCGGAGCGGCCGTTCAAATGGGCGCTGCGGCGCTTCGACCACGCGGCAATCTATCTCCTGATCGCCGGGACCTACACGCCGTTCCTGGCCTATGCGGGCATGCCGACCTTGTTGGTGCTGGTGTGGAGCGTCGCGCTCGTCGGGGTGGCGCTGAAGCTTCTGCGGCCCGGACGCTACGAGCGGCTCCTGCTGCTCGCTTATCTCGGTCTCGGCTGGTGCGGCATCGCGGCCTACGGCTCGCTGCAGGATCTGCTGCCGGTTCCGGTCCTGGGGCTGCTTCTCCTCGGCGGCATCGTCTACTCCTCCGGCGTCGTCTTTCACCTGTGGCAGCGCCTGCGCTTCCACAACGCGATCTGGCACGCCTTCGTGCTCGTGGCGGCGGTGACGCACTTCGTCGCCGTCTGGACCCTGGCCGGGGCGTGACTCCAGGCGATCACACGGGCGTGTCGGCAGGGGGCTGAACGCGCCCCGGCATGGCGCGTTCACCTCCCGATCCGACCGTGAGGAGGGCGTCATGTCCACGAGCGCTGAGAAGACCGATCCGCAGCTGTGGGAGCAGGTCAAGACGAGGGTGACCAAGGGCAGCAAGGGCGGCAAAGCCGGCCAGTGGTCGGCCCGCAAGGCACAGATGGCGGTGCAGGAGTACAAGAAAGAGGGCGGCGGCTACGAAGGCGGCAAGTCGGAAGATAACAGCCTTCGCGAGTGGACGGAGGAGGATTGGGGCACCCGATCCGGCAAGCCGAGCGGCGAGACCGGCGAGCGCTATCTGCCCAAGAAGGCGCGCAAGCATCTCAGCGACAGCGAGTACGCGCGCACGACCGCCAAGAAGCGCCGCGACACGCGCAAGGGCAAACAGTATTCGACACAGCCGCAGGACGTCGCGGAGAAGACGGCGCACGACCGCCAGTCAGGCCATGGTGAAGGTCGCACGAAGGCCGAGTTGTACGCCGAAGCGAAGCGCAGGAAGATCGCCGGTCGCTCGAAGATGTCGAAGGCCCAGCTCGAGAAGGCGCTCGCCGCCTGACCGGCGAGGCCGGCATTGAATTGGAGACCGACCTTCGGTTGGCCTGAAAGACGGCCGCCTCGACCTTCATCCGGCTACAGAACGGACGGCAGGAGATTAACCGCGCCTGAACCTTACGGTTGCAGTGTGAGTTACCATGCTCGCAAGCTCCTCATCCCGCATTCGCACTCCGTGGCAAGGCCTATCGTTGTCGGCCGCCATCTTGCTGGTGGTGGGGATCGCTCTCGCCGCGATCCAGATCCCGGCGATGGTCTTCGAACTCTGGGTCGAGCGCGAGAACATCGCGGCGGCAGCAGAGCAGCAGGCCGACGCGGCGCTCGACATGCTGGAGGCCGTACACATCCAGTCCATGCTGAACCGGGGAAGGGTCAGCGACAACGACCCGGCGATCGACACCTTGAACGGCAGCATGGACCAGTTTTCCCGGGCCAATGCCGACGTGCGGCTGTGGGTCTTCATGGCCCCGAGGGTCGTCGACTACCAGCGCAGTCAGTTCCGCGCCGAGATCGAGCCGCCGCAGGACGAGGTCGACCGGGCGGTGCTGGCCGACAGGCGGCGGCAGGTGGTGTTCGACGGCGATAGCCTGCGGGTGTCGCGTCCGGTCATCCTCGGTGAAGGGCGTGCCGCCCATCCCAAGTGTGCCGCCTGCCACTCCAGCCTGATGCAGGTGAAGCAGGGCGAGCTGATCGGCGGTTACAGCGCCGCCGTCGATCTCAGTCATGAGTGGGCGGTGTGGCGGACCTACCTGTTCGAGCGCGTCCTCGTCGGCATCCTGATCCTGGGAGCGACCCTGGCGCTGATCTACGTCATGCTGCACCGCACGGCGTTGCGACCGCTGCAGCGTCTGACCTGCGCGACCGACGACATCTCGCGCGGCAGGCTGGACACGCCGATCGAGGGCGCAGAGCGACGCGACGAGATCGGCTCGCTCGCCCGCTCGCTGGAGGTGTTCCGCCACGCGCTGATCGTGCGGGAGCGCCTGGAGCAGGAGAAGGAGGCCGCCACGTCGCAGGCCCGGTTCCTGACCTCGCACGACGCACTGACGGGCTTGCCCAACCGAGGGCTCTTCGTGCGGACCGTCGAGCGCGAGATCGAGGCGACCGGCTCCGGCACAGGCTCGCTGACGGTGCTGTGCATCGATGTCGATCACTTCAAGCGGGTCAACGACACCCTCGGCTTTCGGTTCGGCGACGAGCTGTTGAAGCGGATCGCGCAGATGATCAGTGCAGCGGTGCCCGAGGGAACCCTCGTCGCGCGCCTCGGTGCCGACGAGTTCGGCGTCCTCCTGCGGCGGGGCGGCGACGACGGCGCCCTCACCGATCTGTGCCGCGCCCTGGTGGCCGTGTCGGATCGGTCCATCTGGATCGACGCGGAGGAGGTGCACTTCGGCATCAGCATCGGCGGGGCCACCGCCTTCGCCGACAGCCGGGAGACGGAGGAACTGATCCAGTTCGCCAGTCTGGCCGCGCACCGTGCCATCCAGGATGGCGGGCGGCTTTACCGGCACTTCACGCCGGATCTGAACGCCGCGATGCGCGATCGCCATACGCTGGAGCAGGACCTGCGCGCGGCTCTTGATGCCGGCCAGCTCGAGCTCCACTACCAGCCGGTCGTCGACTGCACGACCGAAAAGCTCGTCGCCGTCGAAGCGTTGATGCGCTGGCACCACCCGAGCCGTGGCTGGGTGGGCCCGACGATCTTCATTCCGATCGCCGAAGCGACGGGCCTGATCGTACCGCTCGGCCGCTGGCTGCTGTGGACGGCCTGCAGCCAGGCGCGGTTCTGGCCGGAGCTGTCGGTCGCCATCAACCTCTCTCCCATTCAGTTTCGCCAGCCGGACGTCGTGGAGACCGTCCGCGCGTGCTTGGCCGAAACCGGGATCGAGCCGAGCCGGCTCGAGCTGGAGATCACCGAGGGGGTGCTGCTGGAGCGGACCGAGGAAGCCATGGCGACGGTCCGGGCGCTGCGGGCGCTCGGCGTGCGCATCGCGATGGACGATTTCGGCACGGGCTATTCGAGCCTCGGCTACCTGCGCAACTTCCCGTTCGACACGCTGAAGATCGACCGCAGCTTCGTCGCCGCGCTCGGAGACGACCCGAGCGCCGAAGCGATCATCGGCGCCATCATCGCGCTGGCCCGCAGCCTCAACATGAAGACGACCGCCGAGGGTGTCGAAACGGCAGCCCAGCGCGATTTCCTGCAGGCGGCGGGCTGCGACCACGCCCAGGGCTTCTACTACGCACGGCCGCAGCCGCCGCTGTCGATCACTCAGAAGATCGCGTCCGGGACCCTGCGCGAGCCGGACAGGGGGCGGGTGCCCGACAGCCTCACGGCCTGAAACGGGTGTCGGGCCGGACGAGACCCCACCTCAGCCGGCCCCGCCGTCGGTGCTGCGTTCGTCCGGGTCCGGCAGTGTGCCGGCACCGGGCGTCGCGTCGGGATTGGTCAGTTCGGGCTTGGCATGCGGACCTGCCGGCGGGGCCTTCGTCCGCGTCTGGCCGCTCTTGCCGTCTTCTGGAGCCTGATCGCGCTTTCGCTCGGTGGACATGCGTGCCTCCTCTGCTGCGAGATCAACGTCGCGTGATCGCGCCGGTTGCGCGGCCGCGTCAACTTGCGCCGCATCCCGGCGCGGCGTCGCGGAACCGGAGAGCGGCCGACGAGCGTTTGGGGACGGCGCTAGGCCGAGGCCGCTATGTCCGTGAACCGATCCCATGACCACGCTGCACCGCTTGAGGACCCGATCGCATCGGACCGACTGACCGTCGGTCCGCCGTCGCCGAGCGGGCTGACGCCGACGCTGGAGCGCAACATCCAGAGCCTGATGGCGCGCCGGCGGACCGAGGAGGCGCGGGCGAGCCTGCAGCAGCGGGTCGCCGAGCGCATCACCCGCTTCACCGGCAGCATGCCCTTCGTCTACATCCACCTCGTCTTCTTCGGCGTCTGGATCGTCGCGAACCTTGGCTGGGTCCCCGGCGTGCAGCCTTGGGACGGCTCGCTCGTGATGCTCGCCATGATGGCCTCGGTGGAGGCGATCTTCCTGTCGACCTTCGTGCTGATCAGCCAGAACCGCATGGCACGCGCAGCCGACAAGCGGGCCGATCTCGACCTCCAGATCTCGCTCCTGACCGAGCACGAGGTGACGAAGCTGGTGGAGGTGGTGTCGGCCATCGCCCGCAAGCTGGAGGTGCGCTCGGCAGCGGACGGCGAACTCGACGAGCTGAAGCAGAACGTCGCACCGGAGGCGGTGCTCGACAAGATCGAGGAAACCGAACCCGAGGATGCCTGACGGCCGATCCCGCCGCGCGCATTGAAAGCCGCGGTGGAGGCGCCATCTGAGGTGGCACCGTTCGAAGGGAGGCCGGATGCGCCAAAGACTTCTGGGATACGTCGCCGGTATGCTGGCACTCTTTGCGGCCGGTTCGCCGCATGCGGAGGAAGTCGGCGAGGTGTCGACCGACTGGCTCGGCAACGACATCAAGGTCGAGGCGATCAGCGATCCGAAGATCGCAGGGGTCACGTGCCACGTGACCTATTTCGAGCGCGGGCTGATCGACCGCGTGCAGCAGGGCAACTGGTTCGAGGACCCCTCGAACTCGTCGATCGCCTGTCGGCAGACGGGCCCGATCACCATCGGGGACATCGATCTCGACGAGGATGGCGAGGAGATCTTCTCGGCCCGTCGCTCGCTGATCTTCAAGACGCTGGTGGTGAACCGCATCTACGACAAGGGCAACGACACGCTCATTTACCTCGCCCATTCCCGCGAGGTGCAGAAGGGCAGCGCCAAGATGTCGATCTCGACCGTGCCGCTCTTCGCCGCGAACGCCACCTGGTCCGAAGGCAAGCCCAAGTGACCCGTTGAGCGGGATCTGCCGAACAGGGGTGCCGCTTGTGCGGCGCAGTCGTGCGCGCTTGCCATGAGCGCGACACAGGGCGCAGATAGGGGCGCCTTCGCAACATCACCAGGAACGGCGTGAGGACGATGACAGGGACGAACGCGCTTCGGCCGGCTTATGCTTTTCTCTTGCTGTTGACGGCGGGGCTGCTCGCCTCTGCTTCCGCCCGGGCCGAAACCTCGGTCGCGGTCGACGTCGCCACCGGCAAGGTGTTGTCGCAGAACGACCCGAGCGCCCGCTGGTATCCGGCCTCGACGACCAAGCTGATGACCGCCTATCTCGCGATGCAGGCGATCGAGAGCGGCAAGTTCAAGCCCGATGCGCCGGTGGTGATGACGCGCCGCGCCGCGCAGGAACTGCCGAGCAAGATGGGCTACCCGCCAGGCTCGGTCATGCGGCTCGATTATGCCCTGCGCATGATGCTCGTGAAATCGGCCAACGACATCGCCGTCGCCATCGGCCAGACGATCGCCGACGGGTCGCTGGAAGGCTTCGTCCAGATGATGAACGACGAGGCCGGGCGGCTCGGGATGAAGGACAGCCACTTCATCAATCCGAACGGAATGCCCGGCGACGGCCAGTATTCCAGTGCCAAGGACCTTGCGATCCTCGCCATCGCGCTGAAGCGCGACTTCCCGACCTATAGCGACTTCTTCTCGACGGAGGCCTTCATCTCCGGCAAGGCGGTGATCAAGAACTACAACCCGATGCTCGGCCGCTACGACGGTGCCGACGGGATGAAGACGGGTTACATCTGCGCCGGCGGTTACAATCTCGTCGCGTCGGCCACCCGGAACGGACGCAGCGTCGTCGCCGTCGTGCTCGGCGCCATCGGGCCGATCTCACGGGCCCGTACGGCCGCGGAGCTTCTGGAGAATGGCTTCAAGGCGCAGCCCGCGGCCGACGCGCCGACCGTCTACCAGCTGCCGGTGTCGAGCGGCCCGGCCGCCGACGTCAGCGATCAGATCTGCTCGGCCGAGGGCCGTAAGGCACGCGCGGCCGAGAGTGCCGACAGCTCCGAGGACACCGACGAGCAGGCCTTCGGCTCGCCCTATCTGCACGACATCGGCCGGCCGCGCGTCGCCATCAAGCTCGGCCTCGGCGGGGCGGCAGGCACCGACACGATCGAGGCTGGTATCACGCTGATCGCGGCCTATGGTATTCCGGTGCCGATCCCGCGCCCGGCACAGCCGGACGATGCCATGCATGCCGCGGAGGCGGCCGCGGCCGCCGCGTCGGCTGCGGCGACCGCCAAGGCCGCCATCGCAGAGAAGTCTGCGCCGCCCGCATCGGAGGCCGCGCCGGTGCGCAGTGCCGCTGATCTCGGCGTGACCCGGCGCGGCATCCCGATCCCGCGCTTTGCCGAACGCGCGACGAACTGAGCCGATGCAGACCCCGCTGCCCCCGGTGCGCGTCACCGTCCTGACCGGTTTCCTCGGGGCCGGGAAGACGACGCTGCTCAACCGACTCCTGAAGGATCCGGCGGTGACCGACACGGCCGTCATCGTCAACGAGTTCGGTGAGGTCGGGCTCGATCACCTGCTGGTCGAGCAGTCCGGAGAAGGAATCATCGAACTCTCCGACGGCTGTCTGTGCTGCACGGTACGCGGCGACCTCGTCGACACACTGGCCGATCTCGTCGACCGGATGCAGACCGGCCAGCTGCAGCCGTTGCGGCGTGTGGTGATCGAAACCACCGGACTGGCCGACCCGACGCCGATCCTCGCCTCGCTGATGGGGCATCCAGCGCTCGTCCAGGCCTACGCGCTCGACGGCGTGGTCACCGTGGTCGACGGGCTGGCGGGGCTCGCCAATCTCGCCGGGCACGAGGAGGCGCGGCGACAGGTCGCCGTCGCCGATCGGATCGTGCTGACCAAGGCCGATCTTCCCGGCAGCGCCGATCGCGACACGATCGTTGCCGCGCTGCGGCGCTGGAACCCGCGCGCGCCGCTGCTCGATGCCGGAGCTGGAGAGGCCGTGCCGGCCGCGCTGTTCGACTGCGGGCTGTTCGATCCCGCCACCAAGCGTCCCGAGGTGATGCGCTGGCTGGAGGGCGTGCACGCCGTCCCCGAAGTGCACCCGCACAGCCACGAGCATGATGCGGCGGCCCCCCGCGCCCATGCCGACCACGGCCATGACCACGACCACCACCATGACCATGGAGCGCATCGACATGACGGCATCTCGTCGTTCTCGGTTACCGAGACCCAGCCGCTGTCGCGCGCCGCGGTCGACGACTTTCTCGACCTTCTGCGCGCCACGCAAGGCGAGCGCCTGCTGCGCATGAAGGCGATCGTCCACGTCGCCGAAACGCCGGATCGCCCGCTGGTGCTGCATGGCGTCCGGCACTATCTGCACCCGCCCGTGCGCCTCAACGGATGGCCGGAGGGCGTGCGGCGGGAATCGCGGCTGGTGCTGATCGGTCAGGACCTCGACGAGGCCTATGTGCGTGACCTCTTCGCCGCCTTCGCGGGCCGGCCGCAGACCGACCGGGCCGACCGCGCCGCCTTGGTCGACAATCCGCTCGCGATTCCCGGCCTACGCGGCTGAGCCCCTGATGCCGCGCCGGATCGTGAAGGCGATGCCGCCGCTCGTCGACGGCAGCGTCTCCACGAGGACGTGGCCGTCCTCCCGGCACAGATGCGGAATGTCGATGCCGGCGAGTGGATCGTCCGCCAGCACCCGCAGCATCGCCCCCGCGGGCATCGCGGCAAGACGCTTTTGCGTGCGCAGCACCGGAAGCGGGCACTTCAGGCCGCGCAGATCGAGTTCCTCGGCCACATCCCCCTCCGCATTCGCACGCCGCGGCGCTTGCCGCGCCCTGCGACCGGCGACATAGTCCCCGCCGCGCGCGTGGCAAAGATGGGGCCGAAGAAACCGATGAGCGAACGTCCGATCGATCCGCAGAGCGTCATCGACTTCTGGCGGGAGGCCGGGTCGGATCGCTGGTTCGAGAAGGACGAGGCCTTCGACCGGACCATCGCGGACCGCTTCGGCGATCTTTACGAGCGCGCCGCCGCAGGGCGACTGGATCAATGGGCGGACGAGCCGAACGGTGCGCTCGCGCTGGTGATTCTGCTCGACCAGTTTCCGCGCAACATGTTCCGCGGCACGCCGGGCGCCTTTGCAAGCGACGGCAAGGCGCTCGCGATCGCCAAGGCGGCGCTCGCCCGGGGCGATCACGAGGTGGTGGGCGAGGACATCAACCAGTTCCTCGCGCTGCCGCTGATGCACTCCGAGAGCCTTCAGGACCAGGAGGCATGCGTCGCGTGGATGCAAAGGATCGGCGAGGCCAACGTGCCGTTCGCCGAGGAGCACCGCGACATCGTCGCCCGCTTCGGCCGCTTCCCGCATCGCAACGCGATCCTCGGTCGCACGAGCACCGAGGACGAACGCCGCTTCCTGGCGGACGGCGGCTTCGGCGGCTGATCGCGAAAATTCGACCGACCATCCCAAGCGAACGTTAATCGATCGGCGATAAGTTCAGCGAACAGTGTACGGCTCTGCGCGAGGCAAGCCGACGCTGCGCATCTCGAAGCACGCATGAGGCGGGAGCGAGACGTTGAACGCAGTCGCAATGGTGGACGAGGCACTCGCGGTCCCGAGCCGCGCGCCGGGGGGCCTCTTGCCGCAGCCGCTGCCCGTGCCGGCGCCGGCGCTGGAACACAGCGTCGCGCATGCCGCCGGCACCCGCCGCTTCTCGATCTATGCGCCGCTCGCGGCGTTCGACCTCATCGCCGAGCTGGACTTCCTGGCGCGCCGCGCGGTCGAGCCGAACGTCTTCTTCGCGCCGCAGTTTCTCGTCCCGGCAATGCCGCGCCTCGACGACCGCTCGGTCCGCCTGATGGTGGTGCGCGACGAGACGGACGTGCGGAGCCGGCTGCGCCTTCTGATGCCCTACTCGGTCGAGCGCGCCGGTCTGATGCGGGGGCCGGCGACGATCCGCGCCTGGACGCACCCCTTCGGGCCGCTGGGCACGCTGCTGCTTGATGAGGACGATCCGCAGAGCACCGTCGCCAGCCTTTTCGAGGCGCTGGCGCGCCCCTCGCTCGGGCTGCCCGACGTGCTCGTTCTGCCGGATCTGCGCATCGGGGAGCGCATGGCGCAGACCGTCTTCGAGGTCGCCGATCGCCTCGGCCTGTCGCTCGAGATCGTCAACCGCTCCGATCGCGCGGCTTACGTGCGGGATGCGGATCCGCAGAGCTACGTGGCACGAGCCGTTACCGGCAAACGCCGCCGGGAGTTTCGGCGCCAGGAGCGGCTTCTCGCCGGGCAAGGCGCGGTCGGCTTCTCGGTCGCGCGCACGCCTGGCCATGTGCGGCATGCGCTCGAGGACTTTCTGGCGCTGGAGGCGAGCGGCTGGAAGGGGCGTGCGCGCAGCGCCATGCTCCTCGACCGCTACCGCTCGGCGTTCGCGCGCGAGGCGGTCGATCGACTCGCGGCCGAGGACCGTGTCCGGATCTTCACCCTCACACTCGCCGGCACGCCGATCGCCAGCCTCGTCGGCTTCCAGATGGGCGGAGAGTTCTTCGCCTGGAAGACCGCCTATGACGAGGCGCAGGCCCCGTCCTCCCCGGGGCTGCAACTGATGACGCGGGTCACGGAGCATCTTGCCGCCGACCCCGGCGTCAAGCGGGCCGATTCCTGCGCCGTTCCGGATCACTTCCTGATGAACCGCGTCTGGAAGCAGCGCATCGACATCGCGACGCTGGTGGTCGGCCTGCGCCCCGCCGGTGCCCGGCGGGTCGAGGCGGCGGCGCGCGGGGTCGAGGCGTTGCAGCGCTCGCGCAACGTCACCCGGCTCTTGCGCGAACGGGTGAGCCGGATCGTCGGCCGAAGCTGAGGCTGACACGGACCACGGCGCGGCGCCGGGTCCAGAATCGAGCGTCGATGCGGCGCAGCCTGAAACGCAGTGGATTGGTGCCCCTAGCCGGGATCGAACCAGCACTCCTTGCGGAACTCGATTTTGAGTCGAGCGCGTCTACCAATTCCGCCATAGGGGCGAACGGCGGGAAAGCCGATCGCGCGGGACTATAGCCGCAAGCCGCACCGGGTCAATCGGCACGGGATCGGCGAGGCGCAAAACCGAAGATGCCGCGGCTTTCGCGACGCGGTCGCAGCCCGCCCGCCTCCAGCAAATCGCCGGGGATGCAGTTTGCCGCTGTTGCGGGGCGACGGCGGGGCGCGTACAGGCTGCGACGGTGATGCGTCGAAGGATTATCCGCTGCATGGTCGCCACGTTTTCCCAACCGGTCGGCCGCCGTCAGACGCTCGGCTCCGCCGTCCTCCTCGTCGGCACGCTCGCCACTGTCGGCACGGCCCTCTTGTTCGAGCACATCGGCGGCTACCTGCCCTGTCATCTCTGCCTGATCGAGCGCTGGCCCTACTACATCGCGGCGCCGCTGGCGCTCGTGACGCTCGTGGCGGCCGCCGGCCGGGCGAGCGCCCCGACCGTGCGCGGGCTCCTCGTGCTCATCGCGCTGGCGATGCTCGTCGGCCTGGGGCTCGCGATCTACCACTCCGGCGTCGAGTGGCACGCCTGGGCGGGCCCGTCCGGCTGCACCGGCGGCGGCACCGCCAATCTCGGCGGCGACCTCCTGTCGACGATCGACGCCGTGCAACCGCCGGCCTGCGACGAGGCGGCGGCCCGCTTTCTGGGTTTGTCCTTTGCGGGCTGGAACGCGGTGGCCTCGCTGGTCCTGGCGGCAGTCGCCCTCTGGAGCGCGGCCGTCCGCGGCAGCCGGTCCTTCGGATGACGGCGTAGCGGCGGGTTGCCGGTCGCCGGACGAAGCTCCAGAAGACGCCCGCGCGCGGTCACGACGACGGGCGGAGCGCGGTGGCAAGAGCCTGCGTGTCCCGCCTCACTCCGGATCGAGTTCGGTGTCCCAGTAGAGATAGTCGAGCCAGCTCTCGTGGAGGTAGTTCGGCGGAAACAGCCGGCCGTTGTTGTGCAGGTCGTGCACCGTCGGCTGGAAGGGATACTGGTGGGGCATCATGCCGGCTGCCTTCGGCATCAGCCCGCCCTTCTTGAGGTTGCAGGGCGAGCAGGCGGTGACGACGTTGTCCCAGGTGGTCAGGCCGCCGCGCGACCGGGGGATCACGTGATCGAAGGTCAGCTCGTTCGGCGAGCCGCAATACTGGCACTGGAAGCGGTCGCGCAGGAAGACGTTGAAGCGGGTGAAGGCAGGGTAGCGGGCGGGTTTGACGTAGGATTTCAGGCAGACGACCGAGGGCAGGGCCATGGAGAAGGTGGGACTTCGCACCTTGGTGTCGTACTCGGCCAAGATGGTCACCCGGTCGAGGAACACGGCCTTGATGGCGTCCTGCCAGGACCACAGCGACAGCGGGTAGTAGCTCAGGGGCCGGTAGTCGGCGTTCAGCACGAGCGCCGGAGACAGGTCCGGGTTGACCGCGATCGTCAAGGATACACTCCTTCACTCCCACGACTTGCGTCGGTTGCCGGCAATATCGTGTCTCATCGTGTCGCCTTTGTGAAGCCTGGAATACGAGCGGATTCAGGGACTTTGCACAGGCGATCGAACCGGGCGCCGGGATGCTGCGGCCGGAGCTGCGAATCACTCCGTGCCGGGCGGCGAGGCGGCGGCCGCCGCGGCTTCTCCGACGGGCGGATCCGGTTCGTTGGCGAGGACGGCGTCGCGGCGCGTCACGGCGGCATAATAGGCCCAGATCAGCCGTGCGGCGACCGAACGGTGCGGCGACCATTCACGAGCGATCTCAGCGACATGACGGGCCGTCGGCCGCGCCGGATGGCCGACCGCGTGGCCGACGCCGACCTGCAGCGCGAGATCGCCTGACGGGAAGATGTCGGGATGGCCGGCGGCGAACAGGAGGAAGCACTCGGCCGTCCAGATCCCGATGCCGGGCACCGCCACCATCGCGGCAATCGCCGTGTCCGGTGCCGCTGCGTCGATCTGACCGAGGGGAAGCGCGCCCGACTGGACCGCAGCCGCCGCCGCGACAAGGGTGCGCTGCTTGCCTCTGGACATGCCGACCTGACGCCAGAGCGCGTCGTCCGCAGCGAGAATCGCCTCGGGCGAGCCGGGATCGAGGGCGGTGCGGAAGCGGCCGAAGATGGCATCGGCGCTCGCCCGCGACACCTGCTGGCCGGTAACGATGCGGGCAAGCCCGGCAAGGCCCGGCTCGATCCGGCGCAGCGGCACCGGTCCCGCCCGCTCGATCACCGGGCGCAGGCGCGGATCGGTGCTCGCGAGCGCGGCGAGACCCGCCTCGATGTCGGCCTGGCTTCGAATCACGGCGTCTTCCCCTTGCCATCCCGGGTCCTGATGCGAGATCGGGTGCGCATGTCCGACGCGCAACCCGTTTTCCGCTTTGCCCCCAGCCCGAACGGCGAACTGCATCTCGGCCACGCCTATTCGGCGCTGGCCAATCAGGCGATGGCGCGGGCGACAGGCGGGCGACTGCTTCTGCGGATCGAGGACATCGACCGGGCGCGATCGACGGTCAACTTCGAGCGGCAGATCGAGGCCGACCTCGCCTGGCTCGGCTTCGCCTGGGAGACGCCTGTCCGCCGCCAGTCCGAGCATTTCGACGACTACCGCGCTGCCCTCGATGCGTTGACCGAAGCCGATCTTGCCTATCCGGCCTTCATGACGCGCGGCGAAATCCGCGGCTTCGTCGAGCGCCGGGAGACTGAGGAGGGGCGCCCATGGCCACGGGACCCGGACGGCGCGCCGCTCTATCCGGGGCTCGACCGCGACCTGTCCGATGGGGAGCGGCAGGCCCGCATGGCAGCCGGCGAGCCCTTCGCCTGGCGTCTCGACATGCGGAGAGCGACCGCGATGGCCGGTGCACTCGGCTGGCACGAAACCGGCGCCGGCCCGGACGGCGAGGCGGGCGAGATATCCGACGATCCCGGCCGTTGGGGCGACGTCGTGCTCGCCCGCAAGGACACACCGACGAGCTATCATCTCGCGGTCACGGTCGACGACGCGCTGCAGGGGGTGACGCACGTCGTGCGCGGCCGCGACCTCTTCTTTGCGACGTCGGTGCACCGGCTGCTGCAGGTGCTGCTCGGCCTGCCGGCGCCGATCTACCACCACCACGACCTGATCTTCGGCGAGGATGGGCGCAAGCTGTCGAAGAGCGCCCGCGACCTCTCGCTCAAGGCGTTGCGCGAGGCGGGGCTGACGCCGGCGGACGTGCGCCGGATGGTGGGACTGCAGGACGTCGCCGCTCCTTGAGCGGGCTCAGCCGAGGATCGCCAGCCAGCCGCTGAGCGTCAGCACCGCGCCGAGGGTGGAGACGAGGATCGCCGCGGCGGCGAGCTTTTCACCCGAGCGGAAATAGACCGCCAGCACATACGCGTTGACGCCGGCCGGGCAGGCGGCGGTGACGACGGCCGCCTTCAGCCAGAGCGGCGGCAGGAGGTTGCGGCCGAACAGGTAGACCAGCGCCGGCATCAGCAGCAGCGAGAGGAACGAGGTGATCGCCGGCGCGAGGAGGTCGCCGCGCACCGAGAAGCGGTTCAGCGACATGCCGATCGAGAACAGCGCGATCGGCCCGGCCGTGCGCGCGAGGAGTTCGGTGATCTGGTCGATCGGCCCCGGCAGGGCGAGCCCCGTCAGATGCCAGAGGAAGCCGGAGGCGAGGCCGATGACGAGCGCGTTGCCGGCGAGCCCCTTGCCGACCCGCAGGAGCACCTGCCCGAGCCGGGCGGCATGGATGTCGATCCCCTGGTCGCGGGCGTCGCGTGCCGCCGCTCGCTCGATCAGAAGCGAAGAGGTCAGCATCATCACCGGCATGTGGATCGAGATCACCATGAACAGGGGATGCAGGCCGAGTTCGCCATAGGCGCGATCGACGGCGGGAATCGCGATGAACGCCGTGTTGGCGAAGCTCGCGGATATGCCGGCGATGACGCCGCTGCGCCGGTCCGCGCTCGTCAGCTTGCGCACGAGGACGGTCGAGAGCGTCCAGGTGACGGCGACCGCGCCGAAATAGACCAGCCAGAGCAGCAGCGGGTTGCCGTCGTTGAAGTCCGCGCTGGCGACGGTGCGGAAGAGGAGCACCGGCACGCCGACCATGAACACGAAGCTGCCCAGCGACTCGCCGGTCGCCTCGCTGAGCAGCCCGATGCGCGCGAAGAGGTAGCCGATGGCGATGAGGCCGAAGATCGGAATGACGACGTTGAGGATGAGCTGCATGGCACCGACAGACTTGCGGGTCAGCGGTAGCCCTCGCGCGCCCGCGGCGCAACATTCGCGCAGACGCGGCGCGATCCGCCTGCCCCGACGCTTCCGCATCGAGCCTGCGGCTGCTACCACGCTCGCCCGCGGCCGGTTGCGGTGCCGCGTGACCGCCGGCTCGGCGCGTGTCCCGGAGTGCCAGTCCCACCGTGCGTCCGTTCATCCCCGCGATCTTCGTCCTCCTGTGGTCGACCGGCTTCATCGGCGCACGCTATGCGATGCCGCATGCCGAGCCGATGACGTTTCTGGCGATGCGCTACGGCCTCGCGCTGCTCCTTCTCCTGCCCCTGGCCGTGCGGGCGAAGCGGCCGCCGCTGGCGGCGGCGGGCCATGCGATGCTCGCCGGTGCGCTGATCCACGGGATCTATCTCGGCGGCGTGTTCTACGCGGTGCGGCATGGCCTGCCGGCCGGCATCGCGGCTCTGATCGTCGGGCTGCAGCCGCTCCTCACCGCGCTGCTCGCCGCCGGCTTTCTCGGCGAAGCGGTCGGGCGGCGGCAGTGGGTGGGCCTGGCGCTCGGCCTTCTCGGCGTGGCGCTGGTGATCGCGCCAAAGCTCGAGGGCGCCGGCTCCTACAGCCCGCTGATGCTGATCCCGGTGGTGCTGGCGGTCGTCGCGATCTCGACCGGCACGATCTGGCAGAAGCGCTTCGTCGGCGGCGTCGATCTCACCGTCGGCACGGCCCTTCAATATATCGGCGCGCTGATACCGACGCTGCCCGCCGCGGTCCTGTTCGAGACGATGCGGGTCGAGTGGGCGGGCGAGCTCGTCTTCGCGCTGGTCTGGCTCACGCTCGTCCTCTCGATCGGCGCGGTGTTCCTCCTGCTCTTCATGATCCGCGAGGGTGCGGTCTCGTCGGTTGCCTCGCTGATGTATCTGGTGCCCGGCGTCACCGCGGTCATGGCCTTCCTCCTCTTCGGCGAGACGCTGACGCCGGTGCAGATCGCCGGCATGGCGCTCGCCGGCATCGGCGTCGCCGCGGCGACGCGCAAGAGCCGTCGGCGGACGGCGCTGCCGGCGGCGGAAGTGCCGGCCCGGACCTGAGGCCGCGGCCCGCTCGCTCGCAGACCGGCCGAGGGTGGCCTATATGCCGTGGACCCTTACAGAAACGGATGCCATGTCGGGCTTTCTCACCTTCCTCGCCGTCATCTTCATGGGGCTCGTCGCCGTCGTCCTGGTGATGGGTCTCGTCAACCTGATGCGGGGCGGGCCGGCCAACCGCTCGCAGAAGCTGATGCAGGCGCGCGTGATGCTGCAGGCGATCGCCGTGCTGATCATCGTCGGCGCCCTCTGGTTCGCGCGCTGAGGCGGTCATGGTCCGACTCAACAAGATCTACACGCGCACCGGCGATGCCGGCACCAGCGGGCTCGCCACCGGCGAGCGGCGCTCGAAGGCGGACCTGCGCTTCGAAACGATCGGCACGGTGGACGAGCTGAACGCCGTCCTCGGCCTCGTGCGGCTGCACGCCGCCCCCGACCTCGACGCCGTTCTCGCCCGCATCCAGAACGAGCTCTTCGACCTCGGCGCCGAGCTGGCGACGCCGGAGGGGGACGAGCCGCTGCCCTTCGAACGGCTGACCGTGACGGATGCGCAGGTCGAGCGGCTGGAGGGCGAGATCGACGCGATGAACACGGCGCTCGAGCCGCTGCGCTCCTTCGTCCTGCCGGCCGGAAGCCCGGCCGCCACGCAGCTGCACCACGCCCGCACCGTCGCCCGTCGGGCCGAGCGACTGATGGTCGGCCTTGCCGCGCGGCCGGGCGAGGCCGTCGGCGGCGCTGCGTTGCGTTATGTGAACCGCCTGTCAGACCTTCTCTTCGTCGCTGCGCGCGTCGCCAACGACCACGGCCGCGCCGACGTGCTCTGGGTGCCGGGCGGCAGCCGCTGAGGCGGGGGGACAGCGTTGCCGTTGACGCCTCGCGGCGAGCTTTCTAGGGTCCGCCAACTTTTCGCAGGCCGCTCGATCCCGGCCTGCCGCACCAGCAGGGAGCCGATCCAGGCATGAAGGTCCTCGTCGCGGTCAAGCGGGTGGTCGACTACAACGTCAAGATCCGGGTGAAGCCGGACGGCACGGGCGTCGATCTCGCCAACGTCAAGATGTCGATGAACCCGTTCGACGAGATCGCGGTCGAGGAGGCGGTGCGACTGAAGGAGGCCGGCACGGCCACGGAGATCGTCGCCGTCTCGATCGGCCCGCAGCAGGCGCAGGAGACGCTGCGCACCGCGCTCGCCATGGGCGCCGACCGCGCGATCCTGATCAAGACCGACGAGACGGTGGAGCCGCTGGCCGTTGCCAAGCTGCTGAAGGGCGTCGCGGAGGCCGAGGAGCCCGGCCTCGTGATCCTCGGCAAGCAGGCGATCGACGACGACGCCAACCAGACCGGCCAGATGCTCGCGGCGCTGCTCGGCTGGCCGCAGGGCACTTTTGCCTTCAAGCTCGCCGCGGGCGAGACCGCGCTGACGGTGACGCGCGAGGTCGACGGCGGCCTGCAGACCGTCGAGCTGACGCTGCCGGCGATCGTCACGACGGACCTTCGCCTGAACGAGCCGCGCTACGCGACGCTGCCCAACATCATGAAGGCGAAGAAGAAGCCGATCGAGGAGAAGACGCCGGCCGACTACGGCGTCGACACGACGCCTCGGCTGACCGTGGTGAAGACCGTCGAGCCGCAGAAGCGCGGCGGCGGCATCGTCGTCGCCTCGGTCGACGAACTGATCGACCGCCTGAAGAA
Source organism: Mangrovibrevibacter kandeliae (assembly GCF_024519155.1). Classification (GTDB taxonomy): domain Bacteria; phylum Pseudomonadota; class Alphaproteobacteria; order Rhizobiales; family Rhizobiaceae; genus Mangrovibrevibacter; species Mangrovibrevibacter kandeliae. Next base: position 56,310 of record NZ_JANIFJ010000007.1, read on the forward strand.
CGAAGCCGGCGTGCTCTGAGCGCGGGAAGGAGAGACCGATGACCACGCTTCTGATCGCCGAGCACCATGACACCGGCCTGTCGGACGCGACGGCCAAGGCGCTGAGCGCAGCCACGCAGCTCGGGGGCGAGGTGCATGTGCTCGTCGCCGGCGAAGGCGCCCGGGCGGCTGCCGATGCGGCCGCACAGCTGAACGGCGTCGCCAAGGTGCTGCTCGCCGAGGCGCCGGCCTATGCACATCGGCTGGCCGAGCCGCTGGCTGACCTGATCGTCGGCCTTGCCGGCGCCTACGACGCGATCGTCGCCCCGGCGACGACGACCGGCAAGAACGTCCTGCCGCGCGTCGCCGCGCTTCTCGACGTGATGCAGGTCTCCGACGTCACCGCCGTCGTCGCGCCGGACAGCTTCGAGCGGCCGATTTACGCCGGCAACGCGATCCAGACGGTGCGGTCCTCGGATGCGAAGAAGCTGCTGACGGTGCGTGTCTCGGCCTTCGCCGCGGCGGCGGGCGGCGGCTTGGCCCCGGTCGAGCCCGTCGCGGCGAGTGCCGATCCCGGCGTTTCTCGCTTCGTCGAGGAGAGTCTGGCGGTCAGCGAGCGGCCGGAACTCGGCGGCGCCAAGATCGTCGTCTCGGGCGGGCGGGCGCTCGGCTCGAAGGAGAAGTTCGACGAGGTGGTCCTGCCGCTCGCCGACAAGCTCGGCGCCGCGGTCGGCGCGAGCCGGGCCGCAGTGGACGCCGGCTACGCGCCGAACGACTGGCAGGTCGGCCAGACCGGCAAGGTCGTCGCGCCCGAGCTCTACGTCGCGGCCGGCATCTCCGGGGCGATCCAGCACCTCGCCGGTATGAAGGACTCGCGCGTGATCGTGGCGATCAACAAGGACGCCGAGGCGCCGATCTTCCAGATCGCCGACTACGGCCTCGTCGGCGACATCTTCGAAATCTTGCCGGAACTGACCGGCAAGCTCTAGCTTCAGGTTGCGCGCCGCGCGCCGAGGCGCCGGCAGGGTGGAACAGTACAGTCGGGGAGCTTGTTCGTGGAGATCCGCAAGGTCGGCGTCGTCGGGGCCGGACAGATGGGCGCAGGCATCGCTCATGTCGCCGCGCTCGCCGGGTATGACGTCACGATGTTCGACGTCTCGGCCGAACGCGCCGAGGCCGGGATCGCCAAGGTCGCTGCCAATCTCGACCGGCAGCTCCAGTCGGGCAAGATCGAGGCAGAGGCGAAGGCCGCTGCGCTCGACAGGCTGACGGCGACCGCGGACGCCGCCGCCTACGGCGACCTCGACCTCGTCATCGAGGCGGCGACCGAGGACGAGGCGGTCAAGCGCAAGATCTTCGCGGGCATCTGCCCGGCGCTGAGGAGCGACGCGATCCTCGCCACCAACACCTCGTCCATCTCGATCACCCGTCTTGCGGCGGCCACCGACCGGCCCGAGCGATTCATCGGCATTCACTTCATGAACCCGGTGCCGGTGATGAAGCTCGTCGAGCTGGTGCGCGGCATCGCCACCGAGGACGAGACCTTCGAAGCGGCCAAGCGCTTCGTCTCGGCGGCCGGCAAGACCTTCATCGTCTCGGAGGACTTTCCGGCCTTCATCGTCAACCGGATCCTCCTGCCGATGATCAACGAGGCGATCTACACGCTCTATGAGGGCGTCGGGTCGGTCGAGAGCATCGACACGTCCATGCGGCTCGGCGCCAATCATCCGATGGGCCCGCTGCAGCTCGCCGACTTCATCGGCCTCGACACCTGCCTGTCGATCATGCAGGTGCTGCATGACGGGCTGGCGGACTCCAAGTACCGGCCGTGCCCGCTGCTGGTGAAGTATGTCGAGGCCGGATGGCTCGGCCGCAAGACCAAGCGCGGCTTCTACGACTATCGCGGCGAGACGCCGGTGCCGACGCGGTGAGCGCGGGCGCGACACCAGTCTTCCCGGCGGGTCAGCATGACGGCTTCCTCGATGCCGGCGACATTGCCGGACTGACCGCGTGGCGGCGGTCTCTCCACGCCCGCCCGGATCTGTCCGGTGCCGAAGGGGCGACGGCCGCCGCTGTCGTGGAGCGTCTGTCGGCCACGACGCCGGATCGCATTCTCACCGGTCTCGGCGGGCACGGCGTCGCGGCGGTCTACGACGGCGACGAACCCGGTCCGACGGTGATGATCCGCGCCGAACTCGACGGCCTGCCGATCGAGGAGACGGGCCGCGCCGCGCACCGCTCCGTGATCCCCGGCCACGGCCATCTCTGCGGCCACGACGGTCACATGGCGATCCTGGCCGGGCTCGGTCTCGGCTTCGGCCGGCAACGCCCGGTGCGCGGCCGGGCGATCCTCCTGTTCCAGCCGGCGGAGGAGACCGGGGCCGGCGCCGCGGCGGTGCTCGCCGATCCGCGCTTTGCCGAGCTTCGCCCGGACTTCGCCTTCGCGCTCCACAACAATCCAGGCTCGCCGCTCGGGGCCGTCGAGCTGAGGACGGGGCCGGTGAACTGTGCCTCGCGGGGCCTGCGCATCGTGCTCGAAGGCAAGACGGCACACGCTTCGCAGCCCGAGACCGGTGTCTCGCCGATGGCCGCGGTCGCCGCGCTGATGCCGGCGCTGACCGCGCTCGGCCGGGGCGGCGCCCTCGACGAGAGCTTTTCGCTCGTCACCGTCACCCATGCCGCAATGGGCGAACCCGCCTTCGGCATCGCGCCCGGACGGGCGGAGGTCTGGGCGACCCTGCGCACGATGGTCGACGATCGCATGGCCGCGATGGTCGCCGCGGCGGAAGGGCTCGTGCGCGACACGGCAGCGCGGACCGGGCTGACCGCACGGATGGATTATCACGACGTCTTTGCACATTGCGAGAATCATCCGGAGGCGGTGGCGCTGCTGCGCGCGGCGCTCGATGCCGAGGGGGTCTCGCATCGGGAGGGCCGACCGTTCCGCGCGTCGGAGGATTTCGGTCGCTTCGCCACCGTCGCCCGGTCGGCGATGTTCTATCTCGGCGCCGGCGAGCATTGCCCGGCCTTGCACAACCCGGACTACGACTTCCCGGACGCGTTGATCCCGATCGGCGCGGCGGTCTTCATGCGGGCGGCGCGCAACCTCCTCGGGTGAGGACCAGGTTGCCGTTTTTCCGGCCGCCTCCGATGATTACGAGATGACCAGGCGGACCTGAGCGCGTCCCTGTGCGCTTGTCGGATCCCCTCCTGGAGGATAGGTATGCGTGATCGACCCGCGCTTCTCCTTCGGCACGGGAAAGATCGGCGACCTCGCGGCCTTCTCCAGCGCTATCATCCTCGGCCTCGTCGCACTCGGCATTGGCTGGGAGTCGCTGACCCGCCTTTATTCGCCTCAGCCGATCGGCTTCATCGAGTCGATCTGGGTGGCCGTGATCGGGCTGCTCGTGAACATCGCGAGCGCCGTCCTCCTGCATCAGGGCGGCCACGATCACACGCATGGCCAGGGCCATGGCCATCCCCATACGCACGGGACCACCCGCACGAGTCCGTCCACGGCCACGCGCGGCACGCGCATGCCGGCGCCGAGACAGGTTCCGCGCTCCACGGCGACCGGAACCTGCGTGCCGCCTACCTGCACGTTCTGGCTGACGCGTTGACATCGGTGCTCGCGATCGTCGGGCTTCTCGCGGGCTGGGTCTACGGCTGGCTCTGGATGGATGCGGCGGTCGGGATCCTCGGGGCGGTGGTGATCGCCCGCTGGTCGATCGACCTTCTGCGCGACAGCGGCGCCGTGCTCCTCGACATCGTGCCGAGCGCCGCGATGACGCAGGCCATCCGACGCATCATCGAGACTGGCGGCGACGAGGTCTGCGACCTGCATCTGTGGCGGGTCGGCCCGGGACACATGGCAGCGGTCGTCTGAGTGGTCTCGCGCGCGAAGTTGGACAGCCAGACCTACAAGCAGCGTCTCGCGACGATCGCCGGCCTAAGTCACGTAAATGTCGAGGTGATTCCGGCGGCCTGACGTCGAGATCCCGGGTGAGTCCCACAGGGAACTTGCCGATCCCGCCATCCGCGCGGCAGCAGAGCCCAGACAGGCCGTCGGCGGATCAGGCGCCGTGCTCCGAGCTTTCGTTCGCCGCAGCCCCACCTTCGACGCCGCCTGGCGGTCAGGCGCCGGCCGGCTTGCCCTTCAGCACATCGACCAGCCCGATGGCATCCGGGCTTGCCCAGGCCGCCGGGCCGTTGATCGCGGCACGGGCGCAGCCCTGCGCGTCGACGAGCAGCGAGGTCGGCAGGCCGAGCGCGATGCCGGCGCTCTTCAGCCGGTTGAACGAGCCAAGCGACGGATCGAGGAGAAGCGGCAGGGCCGAGATGGCGTTGTCGGCATAGAACGCCTTCGGCTTGGTGCCATCGCCGAGGTCGATCGAGATCGGCACGACCTGGAAGCCGTCGCCGCCCTCCTGGCGCTCCAGCGCGTCGAGCGCCGGCATCTCCTCGCGGCAGGGCACGCACCAGGTCGCCCAGAGGTTGACGAGGAGCGCCTTACCCTTGAAGGCGGCGAGGCTCTTCGGCTTGCCGTCCTCGTCGGTGAAGGACAGGTCGGAGACGTCGAGCGGCGCGTCGAGCGGCCGCACCGCCGCGACCTCGCCGCTGGCGCGCGCGTCGAGCGCCTGCTTCAGCGCGTCGTCCGCCGGGCAGCCGGCGGAGCGGAGCGATTCGTTGCCAGACCGGCTTTCGATCACGTATACCCCGACCGCCCCCGCGACGAGACCGGCGAGCACCGCCAGCACCGCGATCGTCCTGAGGCTGAAGCGCGTATCCGCCTGCCGTTCCGCCATAGCTAGAGACCTTTCGAGCCGAGATGAGCCAGAAGACGAGCAACGAGATGTGGGGCGGACGCTTCGCCTCCGGTCCCGCCGCGATCATGGAGGAGATCAACGCCTCCATCGGGTTCGACAAGCGTCTGTATGCCGAAGACATCGACGGATCAAAGGCGCATGCCGAGATGCTGGCCGCGCAGGGCATCATTTCGGCGGACGATGCCGCCGCGATCGCCGCTGGGCTGGAGCAGGTGCGGGCCGAGATCGCCGAAGGGCGCTTCGAGTTCTCGCGCGCGCTCGAGGACATCCACATGAACGTCGAGTCCCGCCTCGCCGAGCTGATCGGCGATCCGGCCAAGCGGCTGCACACCGCGCGCTCGCGCAACGACCAGGTGGCGCTCGACTTCCGCCTGCACGTCAAGCGCGCCTTCGCCGCGCTGGCGGACGGGCTGACCGGCTTCATGCAGGCGCTGCTGGAGCGCGCCGAGGAGCATGCCGACACGATCATGCCGGGCTTCACGCATCTGCAGAGCGCCCAGCCCGTGACCTTCGGCCACCACTGCCTCGCCTATGTCGAGATGGCGGCGCGCGACCGCTCCCGCTGCCGCGACGCACTGGTGCGTCTCGATGAATCGCCGCTCGGCGCCGCGGCGCTCGCCGGAACGGGCTTTCCCATCGACCGGCACCGCACGGCCGCCGCGCTCGGCTTCCGCGAGCCGAGCCGCAATTCGCTCGACGCCGTTTCCGACCGCGACTTCGCGCTGGAATATCTCTCGGTGGCGGCGATCGCGGCGACGCACCTGTCCCGGCTTGCCGAGGAGCTGGTGATCTGGTCGACGCCGCAGTTCCGCTTCGTGCGGCTGTCGGATGCCTTCTCCACCGGCTCCTCGATCATGCCGCAGAAGCGCAATCCCGACGCGGCCGAGCTGATGCGTGCCAAGCCGGGCCGCATCAACGGTGCGCTGATCTCGCTGCTGACGGTGATGAAGGGCCTGCCGCTGACCTATTCGAAGGACATGCAGGAGGACAAGGAGCAGGTCTTCGACGCGATCGATTCGATGACGCTGTCGCTTGCGGCGGCGACCGGCATGGTGCGCGACGTGACCGTCAACGTCGAGGCGATGCGTGCGGCCGCCGGCAACGGCTTCTCCACCGCGACCGATCTCGCCGACTGGCTGGTGCGCACGCTGAACCTGCCGTTCCGCGAGGCGCATCACGTGACGGGGCGCGTCGTGGCGCTCGCCGAAAGCGCCGGGGTCGGGCTGGAGGACCTGCCGCTCGACGCGCTGCAGTCGGTGGAGCCGCGCATCACGCCGGCGGTCTACGGCGTCCTGTCGGTCGAGGCCTCGGTGCGCAGCCGCACCAGCTTCGGCGGAACGGCGCCCGACAACGTCCGGGCGCAGATCGGCTACTGGCGGGCGCGCCTCGAGGCGTGATTTCCAGAAGCAAAGCAGGTAGAAGAACCGTGAGGCGAGGGGCGTTCGCGTGAGAGGGGCAGGGGCATGATCGAAACAGGCGGCAGGCTACTGCTCGGTCTCGTCCTCTTGTCGGGGCTCGCCGGATGCGGGGTCAAGAACGATCCGGTTCCCCCTTCGCTGTCGAGCACGGCGACCGAGGAGCAGAAGGCGCATCCGGGCCGCAGGCTGTTCGGCACCTATGGCGGCGCGACGGCGCAGTCGGGATCGAGCGTGTCGCCCGCCAATTCCACGCGCAATCCGGACGCGCCGCAGCGGCCCTTCGTGCTGGACGGGCTCCTGAACTGAGCCGGCCCGAAGCGCACATCCCGAGAAAGGCCGCCAGCCGGCGAGGTCGATGAATCACTTCCAGTATCGCGACGGCGAGCTTTTCGCCGAGGATGTCGCCGTGCGGCGGATCGCCGAAAGCGTCGGGACCCCCTTCTACTGCTATTCGACCGCCACGCTGACGCGGCACTACCGCGTCTTCGCCGACGCCTTCGCCGATATCGACGCGCTGGTCTGCTATGCCATGAAGGCGAACTCCAACCAGGCCGTGCTGGCGACGCTGGCCGGGCTCGGCGCGGGCGCCGACGTGGTGTCGGGCGGCGAACTGACACGTGCGATCCGGGCGGGGATCGCGCCGGAGAAGATCATGTTCTCCGGCGTCGGCAAGACCGCGGAGGAGATCGATCTCGCCCTCGGCCACGACATCTTCTGCTTCAACATCGAGTCGGAGCCTGAGCTCGAGGCAGTGTCGGCCCGGGCGGTCGCACTCGGGCGGCAGGCGCACGTCTCGGTTCGGATCAACCCGGACGTCGATGCCAGGACGCACGCGAAGATCTCCACCGGCAAGAAGGCCGACAAGTTCGGCATCGCCTTCGAACGCACCGATGCGGTCTACGAGCGGGCGCAGCAGCTGCCGGGCCTGGTGGTGTCCGGCATCGACATGCATATCGGCAGCCAGATCACCGAGCTCGCGCCCTTCGACGAGGCCTTCGCGCGGCTGGCCGAACTCGTGCGCGCGCTGCGCGCCAAGGGCCACGCGATCAGCCATGTGGATGTCGGCGGCGGGCTCGGCGTGCCCTACCGGCATCGCGAGGCGCCGCCGCCCGAGCCCTTTGCCTATGCCGAGATCGTCAAGCGCCACGTGCGCGACCTCGACTGCAAGGTGGTCTTCGAGCCCGGCCGGCTGATCGCGGCAAATGCCGGCATCCTCGTCACGCGGGTCGTCTACGTGAAGGAGGCGCAGGCCAAGACCTTCGTCATCGTCGATGCGGCGATGAACGATCTCGTGCGCCCGACGCTCTACGGCGCCTGGCACGACATCGCGCCGGTGACCGAGCCGTCGCCGGACGCTGCGACGCTCGTCGCCGACGTCGTCGGTCCGGTCTGCGAGAGCGGCGATTTCCTGGCACAGGAGCGCGCGCTTGACCCCGTCGCTCCCGGCGATCTCCTCTTCGTGTCGACGGCCGGCGCCTACGGCGCGGTGCAGGCCGGGACGTACAACTCGCGGCCGCTCGTCCCGGAGGTCATGGTGAAGGGCGATGCCTTCGCCGTCGTCCGGCCCCGCCAGACGGTCGAGGACCTGATCGCACTCGACCGCCTGCCGCCCTGGCTCACCGCGGCGGGCTGACCGACTCGCGGCCGGCCGATGGAGAGCCGGCACTTCAAATGCGCGTCATGAGGCCTCGCCATCGCCCAAAAGCGGGGTAAGCTGCGCTGCAACCACAGGAAAGACGGTTCGCGCATGCCCATCGACGCCGACGACTCGAAGCTGCGCCATGGGCGGCGCATCGGTTGGGTGCGCGCCCGCGCCCGCGCAGCCCTCCTGATCGAAGCGCTCTGGCCGACGATCCTCGGTCTCGCCTGCGTCGCTTCGCTGTTCCTGACGCTGTCCTGGTTTGGTCTCGTCTCCCTCCTGCCGTTCGCCGGACGGCTCGTGCTCGGGGTCCTCGCCGCCGTCTGCGTGCTCTTCGTGCTCTGGCGGATGCGTGGCATCGTCTGGCCAAGCCATGGCGCGGTGGAGGCCCGCATCGAGGCAGCGAGCCGGCTCGAGCATCAGCCGCTCCGAGCCCAGTCCGACACCGTCACCGGTGCGGACCCGGTGGCGCAGGCACTGTGGCGCGAGCATCAGCGGCGGATGGCGGCGCGGCTGGCGCATCTGTCGGGCGGCGGGCCGAACACCCGCAGCGAGCGGCTCGACCCCCTGGCCCTGCGCGCCGGTCTGGCGCTCGCCCTCGTCGCCGCCTTCGCCTTTTCCTTCGGCTCGCATGGCGGGCGCATCGCCGACGCCTTCGACACCGCGGACGCCGCACCGATGGTGCCGGCGCGCGTCGATGCCTGGGTGACCCCCCCGAACTACACCGGGCGCGCGCCCGTCTTCCTCGACGCAGCCGGGCAAGCGCCGGTCGACGTGCCGGAAGGCAGCGTCCTGTCGGTGCGGATCTCCGACGGAAGCGCAGCATCGCTCGCCTTCGCGCCTGCCGACGGCAGCGCGAGCGTCGACGTGCTGCCGGTCGGCGCGGAGGAGGCGAAGGAGGCCGACACCGGCGTGCGTCCCGTCACCGAGGCGCCGCGCCAGGGCAACGCGCCGCTGCCGCGCGAATACCGCTACACCCTCGCCGCCAGCGGCACGGCGACCCTCGCCACCGGCCTCACCGGTGGAACCCGCTGGCGCTTCGACGTCGCGCCGGACAGCGACCCGACCATCGCCTATGATGGCGAGCCGGCGCAGGCGCGCAACGGCGCCCTCGAGCTCGCCTACACGGTTTCGGACGACTATGGCGTGCGCAAGGGGCGGGCCGAGATCAAGCCGGTTGCCAGCGGGACGACGGCAGAGGACGCCCGCCCGCTCGTGGAGCCCCCGGAGATCGGGCTCGCGATGCCACGCCGGACGAAGGGAGAGGCCAAGGCCAAGACTAGCGCCGACCTCAAGGACAGCCCCTATGCCGGAGCGAAGGTCGAGATGACGCTCGTCGCCGAGGACGACGCCGGCCAGGTCGGTCGCTCGGAGACCAAGACGCTGACGCTGCCCGAGAAGCGCTTCACCAATCCGCTGGCCCGCGCCGTGGTCGAGGAGCGCCGGATGCTGGCCCTCGACGCCAATGCCGCGCCGCGAGTGGTCGAGATGCTCGACGCGATCACAACGCGCGGCGCCGAGTTCATCCCCAACCCCTCCGACTACCTCGCCCTGCGGGCGGCGCGCTCGCGCATCGCACATGCGCCCGACGACGACACGCTGCGCTCGGCGGTCGACTTCCTGTGGCAGATCGCGCTCGGCATCGAGGACGGCGACCTGTCGCTTGCCGAGCGCCAGTTGCGCGATGCGCGCGAGCGCCTGTCGGAGGCGCTGGAAAAGGGGGCCAGCGACGAGGAGATCGACAAGCTGATGAAGGAGCTGCGGCAGGCCATGCAGGAGTATCTGCAGGCGATGGCCGAAGCGATGAAGACCATGCCGCCGATGTCGCAGGACCAGATGCAGATGGGCAACCTGCAGGAGATCCGGCCGCAGGACCTCGACCGCATGCTCGACCAGATCGAGAACCTCGCCAAGTCCGGCTCCAAGGATGCGGCCCAGCAGCTTCTCTCTCAGCTGCAGTCGATGATGGACAACATGCAGGCCATGCGGCAGCCGCCGCAGCAGGGCCAGCAGGGCCAGAATCCGATGCAGGAGCAGATGAACCAGCTCGGCGAGCTGCTCCGCAAGCAGCAGCAGCTGATGGACCAGACCTTCGAGTATGGGCGCCAGCAGATGCAGCGCCAGCAGGATGGCGGCGCCCGCGATCAGCAGCAGGGTCAGCAGGGGCAGCAGGGGCAGCAGGGGCAGCAGGGGCAGCCGCAGGACGGTCAGCAACCGGGGCAGGGTGACCAGCCGATGACGGCCGAGCAGCTGCAGAAGCTGCTCGATCAGCTGCAGGCCCAGCAGGGCCAGCTGCAGCAGGATCTCGACGGCCTGCAGAAGAAGATGCAGGAGAACGGCATGAAGCCCGGCGAGGGCTTCGGCGAGGCCGGACAGGCGATGGGCGAGGCCAAGGGCGCGCTCGGCCAGGGCGACGACGGCGAGGCCGTCGGCCAGCAGGGCCGGGCGATGGAAGCGCTGCGCCGCGGCGCCCGCGACATGATGCAGCAGATGCAGCAGGCGATGCAGCAAGGCCAGCCGGGGCAGCAGGGCCAGCCCGGACAGCCGGGCCAGATGGGCGAGGGCTACGGTCCGAACCAGCAGTCGGGGCGCGACCCCCTCGGCCGCCCGCGCGCCACCAACGGGCCGGACTTCGGCGGCGACGTGCGCGTGCCGGACGAGATCGACACCCAGCGGGCTCGTGAGATTCTCGACGCGATCCGCAACCGGCTCGGCGACGCCCTGTCGCCGCAGCTCGAGCGCGAGTATCTGGAGCGGCTGCTGCAAACGCCGTAAGAGGAGGCTCGAGGCGGCTCGCAGCGCGCGGCTCGCCCGGGGAGCATCCGCGATGGCCGACTGGCAGCCCGATCTCTATCTGCGCTTCGAGCGCGAGCGCACCCGTCCGGCGCGCGACCTTCTCGCCGCGGTCGATCTCGACGCGCCGCGGCACGTCGTCGATCTGGGTTGCGGACCGGGCAACTCCACCGAGCTCCTCGCCGCGCAGTGGCCGCAGGCGGAGATCCTCGGCATCGACACCTCTCCGGCCATGTTGCGTGCCGCAGCCGAGCGCCTGCCGCGGTCGCGCTTCGAGGCCGGGGACGCAGCGACCTGGACGCCGAGCGAGGCGCCGGAACTCATCTTCGCCAATGCCGTGCTGCAATGGGTACCGGATCATGCGGCGTTGATGCCGCGGCTGTTCTCGCTGCTGGCGCCCGGCGGCGTCCTCGCCATCCAGATGCCGGACAATCTCGACGAGCCGAGCCACCGGCTGATGCGCGAGGTGGCCGCCGAACCGCCCTTCGCAGGCATTCTCGGCGATGCCGCGGCGCTGCGCACGCGGCTTCTCGACCTTCAGGGCTACTACGACCTTCTGGCGCCCGGCGCGGCGGAGGTGGAGGTGTGGCGCACGGTCTATCACCATCCGATGACGACGCCGGCGGCGATCGTCGAATGGCTGAGCTCGACCGGGCTGAAGCCCTTCGTCGAGCCGCTGCCGGAGGCGGAGCGAACGGCGTTTCTGGAGCGCTATCAGGCCGCCCTGGACGCGGCGTATCCCCCGCGGGCCGACGGACGACGCCTTCTGGCGTTCCCGCGGAGCTTCATCGCGGCGCGCCGGCTGCGCTGAGCAGCGGTCGGGCAGCCAATCGTCAGGCGTAGAGCCGCAATGGCTCCTCGCCGGAGGCCTGCAGGGACCGGGCGACCGCGCTGCGGATCTCGGCGAGGGTGAAAGGCTTGTCGACGACGCCGACGATGATCGCCCGGAGCTCCTCGGCGCTTTCCTTCTGCTCGGCATAACCGGTCATCAGCAGGATGGTCAGATCAGGCCACGTCTCGGCGGTGCGATGCGCGAGCGCGATCCCGTCCATTGCCGGCATCCGGATGTCGGACAAGAGCAGGTCGTAGGCACCGTCCTCGGCAATCAGCTGGTCGAGCGCCATCTCGCCGTCCTCGGCGAGGTCGACCTCGTGTCCTTCGAGCCTGAGTGCACGTGCGACGAGCTGGCGGACGCCGGCGTCGTCTTCGGCGACCAGGATTCGCGCCATTGTCGTCTACCTCCAGTCCTGGGATCTTACGCGATACATCACGAGGCTTGAGCGAGGCTCACTCGACCACCCGGCCGACGAAGGGCAATTCGCGATAGGCGTGGCCGACATCCATGCCGTAGCCGACGACGAAGTGATCGGGGCAGGCAAAACCGACATAGTCGGCCTCGATCTCGGTCTTGCGCCGCATCGCCTTGTCGAGCAGCACCGCGATCTCGACGCGGGCGGCGCCGCGCTGCTGCATGAGGTCGCGGGCGTAGCGGGTCGTGCGGCCCGACTCCAGGATGTCGTCGATCAGGAGGACGTGGCGACCGGCGACGGACGTCTCGACGTCCCGCAGGACGCGCACCTCGCCCCCTTGCGTCCCCGCCCCGTAGCTCGCCAGCGAGATGAACTCGACCTCCGGGGCCAGACCCGCCCGATGCATGGCGCGGATGAGGTCGGCGGCGAAGACGAAGGAGCCTTTCAGGACGGACACGACGAGCATGTCGCCCGTCGCCCGCGCCCGGATCTCGGCGGCGAGGCGATCGACCTGCGCGGCGATCTCCGCCTCATCGAACAGGGTCTCGATCTGCCGGCCGCGCACGGTGATCATCGGAAGGCTCCGGCATAGGGCCGAGGGCGCGACGCTGCGGCCGGTCGGCGGGGAGTGGCTGCGGTCCTGTGTCTCGTCATCGCGTCCCGCTCGTCTTCAGGAACTGGTAAGGAAGCTTGGTTAACGGAGGGTGAAGGCCGAGGGCAGCACGCGACCTGGGCGCGGCCGTGTCCGCCCGCGGCGACGCGAAAACACCACGCCTCGGCCATAATGACGTGATTCGGCGGAAGCGAAAGCGCGAAAGAGGTGACGGCTTGATCCGTTTCGAGAATGTCGGTCTGCGCTACGACATGGGGCCGGAGGTGTTGCGCGATCTCTCCTTCGAGATCCGCCCCCAGTCCTTCCAGTTCCTCACCGGACCGTCCGGTGCCGGCAAGACCAGCCTTCTGCGCATGCTGTTCCTGGCGCTGAAGCCGACGCGCGGCCTGATCACCGTACTCGGCCGCGACGTGTCGACGCTGTCGCGCGGCGATCTTCCGGCGATCCGCCGGCGCATCGGCGTCGTGTTTCAGGACTTCCGCCTGCTCGACCACCTGACAACCTACGAGAACGTCTCGCTGCCGCTGCGGGTGCGCGGCAAGGAGGAGGCGAGCTATCGGCAGGACGTGGTCGACCTGATCAAGTGGGTCGGGCTCGGCGAACGGATGAAGGCGCTCCCGGTCGTCCTGTCCGGCGGCGAGAAGCAGCGTGCGGCGATCGCCCGGGCGCTGATCGACCAGCCCGACATCCTCCTCGCCGACGAGCCGACCGGCAACGTCGACCCGCCGCTCGCCCGTCGGCTGCTTCGCCTGTTCCTCGAGCTCAACCGCACCGGCACGGCGGTGGTCATCGCGACCCATGATTTCGGCCTGATGGATCAGGTCGAGGCGCGCCGGCTGGTGCTCGCGGACGGGAGGCTGCAGATCTATGACTGATGCCGCCGCGCCCCCCGCCGCCGGCCGCTTCGCCGCGCTGCGCCGCCGCCTCGCCCGCCGCGCCCGCGAGGAGCGCCAGACGCCGATCGTGCCACCCGGCAACGTCGCGGGCCGGGCGCTGATGACGGTCATCGGCATCATGACCTTCCTGGCCTCGCTGACGGTCGGCGCGGTGACGCTCGTCGCCGACACGGCCTCGGCCTGGCAGAGCCAGATCTCGCGCGAAATCACCGTGCAGGTGCGACCGGACGACGGCCTCGACATGGCCGCCGCGCTCGCCAAGGTACGTGCGACGGCGCTCGCCACGCCCGGCGTGCGCAGCGCCGAGATCATGGGGGACGAGGCGACGGAGCGGCTGCTCGAGCCCTGGCTCGGCGACGACCTCGACCTCAACGACCTGCCGGTTCCCCGCCTCGTGGTCATCGCCATCGACGAGGCGGCGCCGCCCGACTTCGCCGGCCTGCGCGACACCCTGCGCATCGCCGTACCGCAGGCGAGCCTCGACGATCACCGGGCGTGGGTGTCGCGGCTCGTGACGATGGCCCACGCGACGGTCGTCATCGGCATTGCCATCCTCACGCTGGTGCTGGTGGCGACGACCCTGACCGTGGTCTTTGCCACCCGCGGCGCGATGTCGGGCAACCGGCACATCATCGAGGTGCTGCACTTCGTCGGCGCCCGGTCGGGCTTCATCGCCGCCGAATTCGAGCGGCATTTCCTCAAGCTCGGCCTGCTCGGGGCCGTGGCGGGCGGCTCCACCGCGCTCGTCCTGTTCTATGCCATGGGCCGCTGGACGGCACTGAACGAGGCGACGCCGGAGGCCGACCAGATCAGCGCGCTGTTCGGTTCCTTCGCCATCGGCTGGACCGGATATGCCGGCGTCGTCCTCCTCGTCGCAACCGTGGGCGGTCTCACCGCATTGACCTCACGCCTGACGGTGACGCGACAGCTGGCGGCGATCGACATGATCTCGCCGGTCGAGCGGTAGGATCTCGTTAACCCTTTGATCTCAGACTCCTTCAACCGACTGCCAAAGAACGCCTCGCCGATGCCACTCTCGTCCCCTACAGTTCCACAGATGACGAGCGTGGCGTCCATCGGCGAGGGCGATTCGAGGCTGGTGCGGCGGCCCCGCCTGCGGGCGCTCGCGGCCCGGCACCCCTGGTCGACGCGCCTGGCTCTGGCCTGCGCCGTCGGCACGCTCCTCGGTGGCGGCTACCTCGCCGGCGGCTTCCTCGGCTTCGCGCAGGAGGTGGCGAGTTTCGCCGCCCGCCCGCACGACCAGCGGGCCGACGGCATCGTGGTTCTCACCGGCGGTGCGCAGCGGCTCGACCAGGCGATCGATCTCCTCAAGGACGGGCGGGCGCGGCGCCTCCTGATCAGCGGCGTCAACCCTGCGACCAGCGCCCACACCCTCTCCAAGCTGACCGAGACGGATCAGGCGCTGTTCGACTGCTGCGTCGACATCGACTATGCCGCGCTCAACACGGTCGGGAACGCAGAAATGACGGCACGCTGGGCACAGGCGCGAGGCTTCGGCAGCCTGATCCTCGTCACCAGCGACTACCACATGCCGCGTTCGCTGCTGGAGTTCGACCGGCTGCCGGCCTCGCCGGTGATCACGCCTTATCCCGTGGTCCGCGACGACCTTTGGGCGACGCGCAGCATGCCGAGCCTGGCCGGGTTCAGGGTGCTCCTGACCGAGTACGCCAAGCTTCTGGCGGCGCGGCTGCGCTATGCCGCCGGCATCGAGCCGACCGCGTCCGTCAACGACCGCATCGCCCATCTCGCCGCCAACTGAGCGCTGGCGCAATGCCTTCCGCCGCGTGGACGGGTTGTCCCTCCCGCCGCCCTGTGGCATCGGGAATCGCCCGCGCGCCGGGCGGTCACAAGTCTGAGGTCGCCGCCCGATGCTGCTCGCCCGCTCGATCGCCTTCACCGTCCTGTTCTATCTCAATCTGGCGGCCCGGCTGATCCTGTCCCTGCCGGTGTTTCTGCTCGGCTCCGAGCGAGCCTGCTGGGGGATCGTCAAGGGCTGGGGGCGCTCGAACATGTCGCTCCTGCGCATCGTCACCGGCACGCGCTCGGCGGTCACCGGAAGCGAGCACCTGCCGCATGGACCGGCCATCGTCGCCGCCAAGCATCAATCGTTCTGGGAGGTCTTCGCGCTCCTGCCGGCGATCGTCCGGCCGAGCTTCGTCCTGAAGAAGGAGCTGATGCACGTCCCGCTCTTCGGCCTCTATGCGCGGCGAATGGGGATGATTCCGGTCGACCGCAGGAAGCGGGGTGCCGCGATCGCCTCCATGGTCGCGGGGGCGCGGGCCGCCATCAGGGACGGGCGGCAGATCGTGATCTTCCCGGAGGGCACGCGGACCCGACCGGGCGCCGAGCCCGCCTATCGCTCCGGCATCTACCATCTCTATGCCGAACTCGGGCTGCCGGTGGTGCCCGTGGCGGTCAACTCCGGGCTGTTCTGGCCGAGCCGGGGCATCCGGCGCCCGCCGGGCACGATCCGGGCCGAGTTTCTGCCGCCGATCGAACCCGGGCTGGATCGCGCGACCTTCATCGCGCGGCTCGAGGCGGTGATCGAAGGCCGGACCGCCGAACTCGTGCGCGAGGCCTTCGCCGAGAACCCGCGTCTGCCGAAGACCCCGCAGGTGGAGCGGATCCTGGAGGAGGCGCCGCCGCCGCGATCAGCCGCTCCGCAGGGCGCTGCCCGCATGGCTTGAGCCGACGGGCGCCAGCCGGTCGACCACCTGCTCGAGCCAGGCGTCCTTCAGACCCAGCCCGTGGATTTCGGCGAGGGCGTTGGTGACGTACTCGCGGTTGGCGCCCGACCGGCCATGCGCGCGGGTGACGATCGTCGCCGCCGTCTCGACGCTCACGCGGCCGGCATATTGCGGGTGGCCCCGGTCGACGATGAAGGTCAGGGCCCGCGCCGCACGCCCGTCTGCCAGGCGGACGGGGAGTGTGGTCTCGCGATAGACATTGGTGACGAGCTCCCGGCTGCGCAGGTATTCGGTAACGCCCCGGCGCTTGTCGGACGCGACCCTGAAGGCCATGCCCACACAGGAGCCGCCGCGGTCGAGCCCGAAGACGAGGCCCGGCCGCTCCGGCGTGCCACGGTGAACGAAGGAGTGGACGCACAGCGCGCGATGGTAGCCGCCAAGCCGAGCCTTCACGCGTTCTTCATAGTCGAAATCCGGACGCCAGATCAGCGAGCCGTAGCCAAACACCCAAAACTCGTTCATCGCCTACGCCATCAGCCCGCTGCGCCGGGCGCTTAGAAAGGTTCCGCAGATGGCCGTGTCAAGGTCGCGCGACCGGCGGCGCACCCGCCGCGCCTATGTCGGCATCGTGGTCGTCGCGCTCCTCCTGTTCGCCGCCCTCTCCGCCGCCTGGCTCTATCTGGCGGGACGGCTGGAGAACGAGGTGGCGCGGCAGATCGATCGTGCGCGGGAGGAGGGGCTGTCGATCGGGTGCGCCAACCGCGACGTCTTCGGCTACCCGTTCCGGCTCGGGATCCGCTGCGACGCGGTGACGGTGGACGGCGCCAACGGCATGCTGCGCATCGCCGGCGGCGCGATCCGTACGGCGGCCCAGCTCTACCGGCCGAACCGCATCGTCGCGGAGATCGACGGGCCGCTGCTCGTCGACACGCCGCAGGCGCCGCCGGTGGACCTACGCTGGACGTTGACCCAGGCGAGCGCGACCTTCTGGCGCGAGGGCCTCGACCACTTCGCGCTCGTGTCGGACGCTCCGGTGCTGTCGCTCGCCCAGCCCGCGGCCGACCGTCAGCCGCTCGCCGAGGCGGCCCACACCGAGACGCATGTGCGCCGGCGCGAGGGCGACCTCGACGCCGCGTTCTCGGCGACGCAGGCAAGGCTGGTGATGCCCGGTGCACCGGACCTGCCGCCGGCCGACCTCTCCCTCGACCTCACCGTCGGCGGTGCGGCCGACTGGCTGTCCGGGCGGATGAACGGGACGGCGCGCGAGCGTCTTGCCGGCCGGCCGATCACGTTGCGCTCGGCGCGGGTCGATCTCGGCGCGTCGGAGGCAGACCTCTCCGGCACCGTGCAGTTCGATGCGGACGGCCGGATGTCGGGCACCCTGCATCTGTCGCTGCTCGGCGCCAACGAGATCGCGATGCTGGTGGGCCAGGCAGCCCCCGACCTCGCGAGCCTCGCCAACACGATCGCCGCGGTCCTGCCGCTCGCCGGCCGGCAGGAGAACGGCCACACGGTGATCGACATCACCGCCCGCAACGGCCAACTCGCCGCCGGCATCGTGCCGCTCGGAACGGTGCCTCGGCTGGACTGAAGGCCGGCGACGGCCGGTCGATCCTGCGGTGGAGGGACGTGGAGCGCTGCACGACGGCGGCGCGGAGTCTTGAACGGGCCGTGCTGCGGGGACGGTCGGGCGAGACAGCTTTTTCTATAAAGCAGCCAGACTATAAACGCGTCAGGCTGTCGCGTCGTGATCGTGTCGCAGATGATATCGTCCAGACGTCATCCTGTTTTCTCAGGAGGAGCGAACATGAAAAGACCGGGAACGAGACTGCTCGCCGCGATTGTGCTCTCGCTGGGCCTTGGCGGGCCGGTGCTGGCGGCGGATCAAACCATCCTCAACGTGTCCTATGATCCGACCCGCGAGTTCTACAAGGCGTTCAACCAGGCCTTCGCGAAGCATTGGAAAGAGGAAACCGGCGACAGCGTCACCATCCGCCAGTCGCACGGCGGCTCCGGGTCGCAGGCCCGCGCCGTGATCGAGGGGCTGGACGCGGACGTCGTGACCCTGGCGCTGCAGGCCGACATCGACGCCATCGCCAAAAGCGGCGCGATCAAGCCGGATTGGCGCAGCCGCCTGCCGAACGACGCCGCGCCCTACACGTCCACGATCGTGTTCCTGGTGCGCAAGGGCAATCCGAAGGGCATCCACGACTGGGGCGATCTGGTGAAGGACGGCGTCGAGGTGATCACGCCGAACCCGAAGACCTCCGGCGGCGCCCGCTGGAATTATCTCGCAGCCTGGGCCTGGGCGTCGCGGCAGAACGGTGGCGACGAGGCGAAGACGACAGCCTACATGGCCGAGCTCTTCCGCCACGTGCCGGTGCTGGATTCGGGGGCCCGCGGCGCCACCACCACCTTCGCCGAGCGCGGCATCGGCGACGTGCTTCTGGCTTGGGAGAACGAGGCGCTGCTGACGCAGCAGGAACTCGGCGACGACGAATTCGACATCGTCGCTCCCTCGCTGTCCATCGTGGCTGAACCGCCGGTGGCGGTGGTCGACCGGACCGTCGAGGCGAAGGGCACGCGGCAGGTGGCGGAGGCCTATCTGCAGTATCTCTACGCGCCGGAAGGGCAGAAGCTCGCGGCGAAGAACTTCTACCGCCCGACGAAGCCCGAGAACGCCGACCCCGAGGACCTCGCGCGCTTCGCCAAGCTCGACCTCGTGACCATCCGCGATCCGCTGTTCGGCGGCTGGGAGACGGCGCAGCCGAAGCACTTCGGCGACGGCGGCGTCTTCGATCAGATCTTCAAGCCATCGCATTGAGCAGCGCTGCGAACGGTGGCCGCGCGAGGCGATCGCGCGGTCCGCACCCACCGTCGGCGGGGGCTTCGGGCCAACGCGCCTGGTTCCACAAGCCGAGCGTCGTCCCGGGTTTCGGACTGACGTTCGGGTTCGCCGTCACCTATCTCGCGCTCGTGGTGCTCGTCCCGCTGGGCGTTCTCCTGCTGCGCGCCACAGGCGTCGGCTGGTCGGGCTTCGTGCAGACGGCACTCGACCCGCGTACGCTCGCCGCGCTGCGCCTGACCTTCGGCGCGTCCTTCGCGGCCGCCACGATCAACGCCGTGTTCGGCGTTCTCCTCGCCTGGATCCTCGTCCGGTACCGGTTTCCAGGCCGGCGCCTCTTGGACGCCGCGATCGACCTGCCCTTCGCGCTGCCGACGGCGGTCGCGGGCCTGACGCTGGCGGCGCTCTACAGCCGCAACGGCTGGATCGGCCAGCTCTTCGCGCCGCTCGGCATCCGCATCGCCTACACGCCGCTCGGAGTCGGCGTGGCGCTGCTGTTCGTCTCGCTGCCTTTCATGGTGCGCACCGTCCAGCCGGTGATCGAGGAGATCGACCGCGAGGTCGAGGAGGCCGCGGCCACGCTCGGCGCGACGCGTCTCCAGACGGTGGTGCGCGTCGTGCTGCCGTCGCTCGTCCCGGCGATGCTGACCGGCTATGCGCTGGCGTTCGCGCGGGCGATCGGCGAATACGGCTCGGTGATCTTCGTCGCCGGCAACCAGCCCTACGTGTCGGAGATCGTGCCGCTTCTGATCGTCTTCCGGCTCGAGGAGTTCAACTACCCGGCTGCGACGGCGATCGCGACGCTGATGCTTCTGATCTCGTTCGCGATGCTCCTGTTCGTCAATCTCGTCCAGGCCTGGAGCCGGCGGAGGTTCGGTTATGGCAGCTGAGACGGACACCACCGCCGTTGCCGACAGGGGCGCGGCCGCTCCCGCGGCGCGGCGACCCCGTCCGGTCACGACGGAGACGCCGCTGACGCGGGCGCTGCTCCTCGCGGTCGGCCTCGCGTATCTCGCGCTGTTTCTCTTCCTGCCCCTGGCGGCGGTCTTCACGGAGGCCCTGCGCGACGGCCTCGACGGCTATCTGGCATCGATTCTCGAACCGGATACGCTTGCCGCCATCCGCATGACCCTCCTCGTCGCGGCGCTCGCGGTCCCGTGCAACGTCGTCTTCGGGATCGCTGCGGCCTGGGCGGTCGCCAAGCACGAGTTCCGCGGCAGGAGTCTCTTCGTCACGCTGATCGACCTGCCGTTCTCCGTCTCGCCGGTGATCGCCGGGCTCGTCTACGTGCTCCTCTTCGGCTCGAGCGGCGTGCTCGGCGCCTGGCTCCAGAGCCATGGAATCACCGTCATCTTCGCGCTGCCCGGCATCGTGCTCGCGACCATCTTCGTGACCTTTCCCTTCGTGGCGCGCGAGCTGATCCCGCTGATGCAGGAGCAGGGCACTGGCGACGAGGAGGCCGCGGTCTCGCTGGGTGCCTCCGGCTGGCAGACGTTCCGCCGCGTGACGCTGCCGAACGTGAAGTGGGGTCTGCTCTACGGCGTGCTGCTCTGCAACGCCCGCGCGATGGGAGAGTTCGGGGCGGTCGCCGTCGTCTCGGGCCGCATCCGGGGCGAGACCAACACGATGCCGCTGCAGGTCGAGATCCTGTCCAACGAGTTCCCGCTGTCGGCCGCCTTCGCGGTCGCCTCGCTGCTCGCGCTGCTGGCGCTGCTGACGCTCGCGCTCAAGACCTTCCTCGAATGGCGCTACGGCGACGAGATGTCGTCTTCGCAGCCCGGACACTGACATCTCATGGAAATCTCCGTCCGCAACGTGCGCAAGGACTTCGATCGCTTTCCGGCGCTTCACGACGTCTCGCTCGACATCCGCTCGGGAGAGCTGATCGCACTCCTCGGCCCTTCCGGCTCCGGCAAGACGACGCTGCTGCGGCTGATTGCCGGTCTGGAGTTTCCGAGCGAGGGACAGATCTTCTTCGGCGCCGAGGACGCTTCGGCGCGCAGCGTGCGCGAGCGGAACGTCGGGTTCGTGTTCCAGCACTACGCCCTGTTCCGGCACATGACGGTCGCCGACAATATCGGCTTCGGGCTGACGGTGCGCCCGAAAGCGACGCGCCCGTCGCCAAAGGAGGTCCGGCGCAGGGTGCTCGAGCTCCTCGACCTCGTCCAGCTCCCGGGGCTGGAGAACCGCTTTCCGCGCCAGCTGTCGGGCGGCCAACGCCAGCGCGTCGCCCTCGCCCGCGCGCTCGCCATCGAACCGGCGGTGCTGCTGCTGGACGAACCCTTCGGCGCGCTCGACGCCAAGGTGCGCAAGGATCTTCGCCGCTGGCTTCGCGACCTGCATGACCAGACGGGTCACACCACGGTCTTCGTGACGCACGATCAGGAGGAGGCGCTGGAGCTCGCCGACCGTGTCGTGGTGATGAGCCAGGGACGGATCGAGCAGGTCGGGACTGCGGATGACGTCTATGACCGGCCGGCGAGTCCGTTCGTGTTCTCGTTCATCGGGCAGTCGAACGTCCTGCCGGTCGAGATCCGCGGCGGATCCGCGCTGTTCGGCGGCACGGTGCTGGGAGCGGCTGCGGAGCCGGACGGGCCACGGCGCATGTACGTGCGCCCGCACGACTTCGACATGTTGCCCGAGGGGGAGGGGGGCCTCGCCGGGCGGATCGTCGTGGCTCGCCGGACGGGCGGTTCGCGGTTCTGTACGGTCGACCTCGACGGCGTTCCGATCGAGATCGAACTGCCGCACGACGGCAGTGCCGTCCGCCCGGGCGATCGCATCGCCGTCAGGCCACGCCGCTGGACGCTGTTCGACAACGCCTGACGTGCGCCGCCGCCTTGCCTGCAGCCGGCTCATCGGAGCAGCACCCGCCGGAGACCGGGTCGCGGGCGGTGCGTCGCCTCGCGCCGGGCGCCCCGGCACTACTCCGACCTTACGGCCGACCGCCTCAGTTCTTGCCCTCGGCGCTTCCGAGTTCGCGTCCGAAATTCGGCTTGGCCGTGTCCTGACCAGCCTCGACGATGCCGCGGCGGATGGCGCGGGTGCGGGTGAAGAGGTCGAACAGCGCGTCGCCGTCGCCCCAGCGGATCGCCCGCTGCAGCGAGGCGAGATCCTCCGAGAAGCGGGCAAGCATTTCGAGCACGGCATCGCGATTGTTGAGGAACACGTCGCGCCACATCGTCGGGTCGGAGGCGGCGATGCGGGTGAAGTCGCGAAAGCCCGAGGCCGAGAACTTGATCACCTCGGACTGCGTGACAGTCTCCAGGTCGGCGGCGGTGCCGACGATGTTGTAGGCGATGAGGTGCGGCACGTGGCTGACGATGGCGAGCACGAGATCGTGGTGCTCGGCGGTCATCACCTCGACCATCGCGCCGCAGCCTTCCCAGAAGCGCTGCAGGCGGGCGACCGCCTCGGGATCGCTGCCCTCGACCGGCGTCAGGATGGTCCAGCGGTTCTGGAAGAGCTCGACGAAACCCGCGTCCGGGCCGGAGTTCTCGGTGCCCGCGATCGGGTGCGCCGGCACGAAGTGGACGTGCTCGGGCATGTGCGGCTGCATCTGGGCGATGACCGAACCCTTGGTCGAGCCGACGTCGGAGACGATGGTGCCGGCCTTGAGCGCCGGGGCGATGGCCTCGGCGACGGCGCCCGAGGCGCCGACCGGCACCGAGAGGATCACGAGATCGGCGTCCCGCACGGCGTCGTGCGGGTCCAGGTGATAGCTGTCGCCGAGCTTCAGCTCTTGCGCCCTTGCGAGCGTTTCGGCGCGGCGGGTCGAGACCGCGACGTGGCCGGCAAGCCCATGCCGACGGATGTTGTGGGCAATGGACGAGCCGATGAGGCCGATGCCGATCAGCGCGACGCGCTGGAACAGGGGCTCTACGGTCATGTCGGGCCGCCGAGGAAGGTGGCGAGCGCGGCGACGACGCCGCGGTTGGCCTCCTCGCTGCCGACCGTTATGCGCAGGGCGTTCGGGAATCCGTAGCCGGAGACGCGTCGCAGCACGTAGCCGCGTTCTGCGAGATACGTATCGGCGTCGGCAGCCGTCCTGCCGGCAGTGTCCGGGAAGTGGATCAGCACGAAGTTGCCGACGCTCGGCGTGACGCCCAAGCCAAGGGCTTCGAACTCGGCGGTCAGCCACTCGCGCCACTGGAGATTGTGCGCGACCGCCCGGTCGACATGCGCCCGGTCGCGGATCGCGGCGGCGCCGGCCGCAATGGCGATGGCGTTGAGGTTGAACGGCCCGCGCACCCGGTCGAGCGCCTGCACCACCGCCTCCGGCGCATACATCCAGCCGATGCGCAGCGCCGCGAGCCCGTGCACCTTGGAGAAGGTGCGGGTCATCACGACGTTCTCGGCCGAGCCGACGAGTTCGATGCCGGACTCGTAGTCGTTGCGCCGGACATATTCGGCATAGGCCGCGTCGAGCACCAGCAGCACGCGCTTCGGCAGGCCGGCCTGCAGCCGGCGCACCTCGTCGAAGGGGAGGTACGTGCCGGTCGGGTTGTTCGGGTTGGCGAGGAAGACGAGCCTCGTCTTCGCCGTCACGGCGGCGAGGATCGCGTCGACGTCGGCGCGTGCGTCGCGCTCCTTCACCACCACAGGAGTCGCGCCGCGCGCCTTGATCTGAATGTTGTAGACGAGAAAGCCGTGCTCGGTGTGGATCGCCTCATCGCCAGGCTGCAGGTAGACCGCGGTCACGAGGCCGAGCAGCTCGTCCGAGCCGTTGCCGCACAGGATGTTCTTCGGGTTCAGCGCGTAGGTCTCGGCGATCGCCTGCCTCAGCGCGTTGGCCTGGCCGTCCGGATAGAGCTCGAGGCTGGCGGTCGCGGCCTCGACGGCGGCGCGGACGTCGGGCGAGGGGCCGAGCGGCGTCTCGTTGGAGGAAAGCTTGTGCAGCTTCACGCCGGGCGCGGCCTTGTCGCGGCCGGGCACGTAGGCCTCGATGTCCATCACGCCGGGATTGGGGACGGGGCGCTCGGTCTCGCGCGACATGACGGAGGATCCTTGCCGAAGACAGGACGAACTGTGGAGTCGAGGGCCCGGGGGGTCAGGCCGGGATCTGCAACGGAGCCGCATAGCCGCCCACAGGGCGGATGTCGAGGGCGGCGGGGAAGGCGGCCTCCACCGCCGCACGCGCCCCGGTGCAGGCGACGAGCCGGCTGGTGATGCCGTCGCGTTCGGCGGAGGCCAGAACCTCGACAGCATCGCCGGTCGACGCGCTCCCATCGCGCGTCCGCACGACGAAGCAGGACACCTCGTTCGCGCCGGGATCGGCAAGCGGCGGCGAGAGCACCACCGCATCGAGCCCGGCCGCGCGGTTGTCGGCGCGGAAGAACGGCAGGCGGGCCATGATCTGAACCGTGTCGAGCGCGTCCCACCACGAAGCTTCGGCATCGCCGAGCGGCACCAGCCCGAGCCGGTCCTGCGCGCCGCCGCCGAGCGCGTCGACGACCGCCGACGCATCGGCGCAGACGCGCATCGGCACGCTGTAGCCGAAGTAGAAGCGCGCCGACTCCACCGCGGCGACGACGTCCGCGCCGGGCGCGACGACGACGTCGAAGGGCGCCTGCAGGGCGGTGAAGGTGGAGATGATCTCGCGCCACAGATGCTCGATCGCCGTCAGCGGCAGGTGGCCCTGATGGCGCTTCACCATCCGGCGCATCATGTCGGCCTCGCGCCCGGGGCGGAATGCGGCGCCGTTGCGTGCCGTGCCCTTCACCTCGATCAGTTCGTCGATCACGGTGGCGCGCTGCATCAACAGGCGATGCATCGATTCGTCGATCGCGTCGATCTGGGCCCGGAGTTCGGCAAGCCGCGCGGCGGCGTCCCTCGGTGCGGCTGTCATGTTCTCGGCCTTGTACGCATGATCGGAAGGCGGTGTTAGCGCCGGTGCCGCGAAGTTGCAAAAACGCGGCGGGTAACGGTCTTGCAAGGCGAGGCGGGATCATGTTCATCGCCGGGACGAATGCAACGGGAAGCTCCCTCGCGTCCGGCGGCCGCCGCTCCGGAGCGGGGAGATCGGCACGCTCATGACCATCAAAGCCGCCGGCCAGCTCCGCAAAGCCGAAACCGCCCGCAACGAGGCGGTCGAGCCCTCGGGGCCGGTCGCGCATTTCGGACCGGACGAGCCGCTGCGGCTCGATGCAGGTCGCGAGCTGTCGCCGTTCCAGATCGCCTACAACACCTACGGCACGCTGAATGCCGACAGGTCGAACGCGATCTATGTCTGCCATGCACTGACCGGTGACCACCACGTCGCCAGCACCAACCCGGTGACCGGGCGCGACGGCTGGTGGTCGTCCATCATCGGGCCGGGCAAGCCGATCGATACCGATCGCTACTTCGTCATCTGCTCCAACGTCATCGGCGGCTGCATGGGCTCGACCGGGCCGGCCTCGATCGACCCCGCGACGGGCGAGCCCTACGGCCTCGACCTGCCGGTCCTCACGATCCGCGACATGGTGCGGGCGCAGGCGATGCTCGTCGACCGGCTCGGGATCGACACGCTGTTCGCGGTGATCGGCGGCTCGATGGGCGGGATGCAGTGCCTGCAATGGGCGGTGAGCTACCCAGAGCGCGTCTTCGCGGCGCTGCCGATCGCCACCGGCGCCCGTCATTCGTCGCAGAACATCGCCTTCCACGAGGTCGGCCGGCAGGCGGTGATGGCCGATCCGGACTGGCGGGCCGGTCGCTACATCCTCGAGGGGACGCGCCCGCACAAGGGACTCGCGGTGGCCCGCATGGCCGCGCACATCACCTACCTGTCGGAGGCGGCGCTGCAGCGCAAGTTCGGCCGCAACCTGCAGGACCGGGAGGTGCTCGGCTTCGGCTTCGACGCGGACTTCCAGATCGAGAGCTACCTGCGGCACCAGGGCATGACCTTCGTCGACCGCTTCGACGCCAACAGCTACCTCTACATGACCCGGGCGATGGACTATTTCGACATCGCCGGCGACTTCGGCGGGCGGCTCGGCGACGCCTTCAAGAACACCCGCACCCGCTTCTGCCTCGTCTCCTTCTCGTCCGACTGGCTGTTCCCGACCGAGGAGAGCCGCGCCGTCGTCCACGCGCTCAACGCGGCCGCCGCCTCGGTGTCCTTCGTCGAGATCGAGACCGACCGCGGCCACGACGCCTTCCTGCTCGAGGAGCCGGAATTCTTCGGCGCGATCCGCGGCTTCCTCTCCTCGGCGGCCCGGGCGCGGGGGATCGGCTGATGGACGCGCCGCTCGCCACATCCGAGGCGGTCGTCACTGCCGCCCCGGCCTCGCGCATCGACTTCGAGGTCATCGCGAGCCTCGTTCGACCCGGCAGCCGCGTCCTCGACGTTGGCTGCGGCGACGGATCGCTGCTGCAGATCCTGCAGACGCGCCGGCAGGTGGACGGGCGCGGCATCGAGCTCAGCCAGGCCGGCGTCAACGAGTGCGTGGCCAAGGGCCTGTCGGTGATCCAGGGCGACGCCGACCGCGACCTCGTGCATTACCCCGACGACGCCTTCGACTACGTGATTCTGTCGCAAACCATCCAGGCGACGCGCAACCCGAAGCTCGTCCTGCAGGATCTCCTGCGCATCGGGCGGCGCGCGATCGTTTCCTTCCCGAATTTCGGCCACTGGTCGATCCGCCTGTCGCTCGGCCTCTACGGCCGCATGCCGGTGACGCGCAACCTGTCGCAGAGCTGGTACGAGACGCCCAACATCCACTTCTGCACCATCCGCGACTTCGACGGACTGGTGAAGGAGATCGGCGCGAAGGTGGAAACGGCGACGGCGCTCGACGCCACCGGCCAGCAGATGGGCATGCGCATGCCATGGGCCTTCTGGAACCTCTTCGGCGAGCAGGCGGTCTTCGTTCTCAGCCGTTCGTGAGTGGCCGGGGCCGCACCGCGCGGCTAAGCTCGACTTACGATCGAGGAGGGGAGTCGCGCATGCTGACGGTCTGGGGACGCAGAACCTCGTCCAACGTCCAGGTGGTGATGTGGGCGATCGGCGAGCTCGGGCTCGCCTATGAGCGCCACGACGTCGGCCACCGCTATGGCGGCAACGACACGCCCGAGTTCCTGGCGATGAACCCGAACGGGCTGGTGCCGGTGGTCAGGGACGGCGACGGCCCGCCGCTCTTTGAGTCCTGCGCGATCCTGCGCTACCTCGCCGGCCGCTACGGCGAGCCGCCCTTCTGGCCGACCGATCCCGCCGAGCGCGCCCCGATCGACATGTGGGCGGAGTGGGCCAAGCTCAACGTCCTCGCCAACTTCGCCGGGCCAATCTTCTGGCGCGTCGCACGCACCGCGCCGAAGGACCGGGACACGGCGGCGATCGCGACTGCGGTCGAGACGCTCGCCCGCTTCCTGCGCATGGCGGAGGACCGCTTGGCGCGCCACGCTTTTCTCGTCGGCGAAAGCCTGACGGAAGCCGACATCGTCTTCGGCTCGATGCTCTTTCGCTATCACGACCTGCCGATCGACAGGCCGGACCTGCCGGCGCTGAAGGCGTACTACGGGCGGCTGACCGCCCGGCCGGCCTACCGGGAGCACGTCATGGTCAACTACGACGAGCTGAAGGTCGGCTGACGCCGTCCGTCGCGCCGGCCGGCGCTTCGGCCGCCGGGCGTGACGGCCAATAGCGCCGCGGCGAGCAGCCGTGGATGCGGCGGAACGCATTGCCGAAGGCGCTCTCGGAGGCGTAGCCGAGACTGGCCGCGAGGTCGGCGAGGGACGTGCTCGCATCGCGCAGGGCGTGCCGCGCCCGCATCATCCGCCAGCGCGTGAGATACTCGAGCGGCGCCACGCCGACGCTGCGCCGGAACCGGAGGGCGAAGGCCGAGCGCGACATGCCGCTCGCGCGCGCCAAGGCCGCCACGGTCCAGGCCGTCGCCGGCGCGCGGTGCATCAGCCCCAGGGGCCGTGCCGATCTGCCGGTCGGCGAGCGCCCCGAGCCAGCCGGCCGCCTCAGCGCCCCCGCGATCGACGTGAGCGCGAAGCGCCTGCACCAGCAGGATGTCGCCGAGCCGGCGCGTCATCAGTCCGGAGCCGATCGCTCCGGCGGCCAGTTCACGGTCGAGAAGGGCGAGCGTCGCGCGCAGGACCGGCGCGGCGAGGTCGCCGGCGGGGACGTGGACGACCGTCGGCAGCGCGCCGAGCACGCTCGCATCCCGAATGTCGTCGTACTCGAAGATCCCGCCGAGGAGGATGGTGTCGTCGCCGTCATGGCGTGCGACGTCCGACCGTGCCCAGTCGAAGGCCGTCATCCCGTCGACCGCCGCCAGCTCCGGGTCGTTCGCCACCACGTAAGACGGGGCGTTGGTGAGGAGGATCGTGTCGCCGGCCGCAAGCTCCCGCTGGCCGTCGCCGTCGACGGCGAGGGTGCAGGCGCCCCGCAGCACCGCGACGAACTTCAGGCGCGAGCGGGCTGGAAACCGGAAGCTCCAGCGCCCGGCCGCCTCGAGCCGGGTGACACGCGCCGCCCTGATCGACAGGAGCGCGAAGACGTCCGACAGCGGATCATGCATCGGGTTTGGACGATCTCGACGAAAACATGGCGCTTCCAGCATGGCGCGTCCCCGCGTCCAGCGCAACAACCGCGGACGCAACACGGGAGGTCTAACCATGCAGGGTATCGGAGGAAAGGTGATCGCCATCACCGGCGCGAGCAGCGGCATCGGCCGCGCGACGGCGACGCTGCTGGCTGAGCACGGCGCGCGGCTGGTGCTCGGCGCACGGCGGGCCGAAGGCCTCGAGACGCTTGCGGACGACATCGCGGGGGCGGCCGAGCGGCCGCTCGTCGTCGCGATGGACGTCACGCGGCGGGAGGACGTCGCCCGGCTGGTGACGGGGGCCTGCGAGCGCTTCGGCCGGCTCGACGTCTTCGTCAGCAATGCCGGGATCGGCCCGATCTCGCCGCTCGACGACCTGCGCGTGGAGGACTGGGAGGCGATGATCGACGTCAACCTGAAGGGGCCGCTCTACGGGATCGCGGCAGCGCTGCCGGTCTTCCGCCGGCAGGCCAGTGGCCAGTTCGTCAACATCCTGTCCACCGCCGGGCTGACCATCCGTCCGACGATGGCCGTCTATGCCGGCACCAAGCAGGCGATGCGGGCCGTCGCGGAGGGACTGCGCCAGGAGGCCGGTCCGAACCTGCGCGTGACCAACGTCTCGCCAGGCTATGTCCGGACCGACTTTGCGCGCTCGATGACGGACCAGGCCCTGCGCGCCGACATCGAGGCGCGCATGGGCGACATCGCCATCGGTCCCGATGCCATCGCCCGGGCAGTGGCCTTCGCCATCGCCCAGCCGGCCGATGTCGATGTCGGCGACATCGTCGTCCGGCCGACCGCGCAGGGCTGAGACCGCTTCCAGCGGAGCGGCCGTGTCAGCCGCTCCGCAGCTCCGCCCCAAGCCAGCCGGCCAGCACCGCCTTGTCCCGCGCCTTGTCACTCTCGATGAAAGCGTGGGTGCGCTTGAGGGTGGCGAGAGCGGCAACGTCGTCGTGCGCGCCTTGATCAGTCGAGCCACATCGGCAGGATCGACGCGGCGAGCAGGGCAGCCAGTGCGCCGTTGACGAGCCGCCACTGCCAATCGCGGCGCAACAGCCGGGACAGCATCTGCCCGGCGAGGCACCAGAGGGACAGCGACAGAGCCGAGGCGCTGGCGAAGACGAGGCCGAGAATGAGGGCGAGACGTCCGGGCGTGTCGGCGAGCGTCGCGAACGAGGCCGCCGCGCCGAGCGTCATGGCCCAGCCCTTGGGATTGTTGAAGAGCAGCCACAGGCCGCCGACGAAGCTCGTCGGCTGGGCTGCCGCACCGCGCGCGTGCGGTGAACCGCTGCGCGCCAGCCGTACGGCCAGCCACAGAAGGTAGGCCGTTCCGATGGCCCTGATGGCGATCGCCAGCCCGGGGATCGCCAGCAGAAGTCCCGCCAGACCCGCCGCCGATGCCGCCGCAAGGATGCCGAGCCCGAGCGCGATGCCGGTCATCAAAGGCAGCGACCGGCGGTAGCCGAAATGCGCGCCCGAAGCGGTGGCAAGCGTTGTCGCACCTCCGGGCGAGAGGGTGGCGATGGCGGCGAAGAGGAGGAGCGGCAGAAGCGGCTGGATGGACAAGGGAGGCCTCTCGAGCGTCAAGCCATCGTCTCTACAAAGCCGACCCGGTTTAGCATAACGAATGTTGCTTCACCTCAGTATTAGCATTCATAATGAAGCCATGGCTCGGAACCTTGACCTCGATCTGCTCCGCACCTTCGTCGCGTCGGCCGACTGCGCCAGCATGACGCGAGCCGCCCAGCAGCGGAATCTGACGCAGGGGGCCGTCAGTCAGCAGATGAAGCGGCTGGAGGTGATCGTCGGTGCGCCGCTCGTCAACCGGGATCGGCGGGGACTGCAGTTGACGGCGTCCGGTGCGCAACTTCTGCCGCGGGCGCGCCGGATGATCGAGCTCAACGACGAGACGGTCGACGTGCTGTCTGGGCAGATGCTGGCGGGGCATCTCACTCTCGGCGTGCCGCCGGACCTCGTCGGGAGCCTCGTCGGCCCTTTGCTCCGGCGCTATGCCGAACTGCATCCATCGGTTCAGGTGTCGCTGCTGTCGGCCGCCTCGCCGGCGTTGAGCCGGATGGGCGAGCGCGGAGAGGTGGACCTCGCGCTCGTCGAGGAGCCGGCGAGCGCGGTGACTGGCGAGTGCCTGCGGGTGGAGCGGCTGCAATGGGCCGGAGCGAAGGGCGGTGGCGCCCATCGCCGGACGCCGCTGCCGGTGTCGCTGGTGGCCGAAAACTGCGCCTTCCGGCCCGTACTGGCGGATGCGCTCGATGCGGCGGGCCTGTCCTGGCGGAGCGTATTCGAGGGCGGCGGCATCGAAGCGACGACGGCAACGGTGCGCATGGATCTTGCCGTAGCCGCCTGGCTCGCCTCGACGCTTCCGCCCGACCTCGAGGTCCTTGGGGTCGAGGCGGGATTGCCGGCGCTCCCGAGCTTTGCCATCGTCATGCATCTGCCGCGCCGCCCAAGCCGGGCGGCGCAGGAGATGGCGCGGTTGCTGCGGGACGACAGCGCCCGCCGCCCCGACAGCGCCTGAGCGGGTCCGCAGACGCCGCCTTGGGCCGGCTCCGGCTGCGGCTCAGCCCTTCGGCCAGCCGGCCAGCACCACCTTGCCGCGCGCCTTGCCGCTCTCGATGAAGGCATGGGCGCGCTTGAGGTTGGCGGCGGTGATCGCGCCGAAGCCATCGGCCATCGTCGTGCGGATCGCGCCCTTGTCGACCATCTCGGACAGGTGGTTGAGGATCTGGTGCTGGGCGTCCATGTCCGCCGTCTCGAACAGCGAGCGGGTGAACATCAGCTCCCAGTGCAGCGACAGGCTCTTGGTCTTCAGGGCGTTGACGTCGAGGCCGGTCGGGTCGTCGATCAGGCCGAGCCGGCCCTGCGGCGCGATCAGCTCGACGATCTCCTGCTGGTGCGCCACCGTGTGGGTGGTGGCGAAGACGCAGGCCGGAGCGCCGACGCCCAAAGCGGCGTATTCGGCCGCGATCGGCCTGGAGTGGTCGATCACGTGATGGGCGCCGAGCTCCTTCGCCCACTCCATCGTCTCCGGCCGCGAGGCGGTCGCGACGACGGTGAGGTCGGTGAGCTTGCGAGCGAGCTGGATCGCGATCGACCCGACTCCGCCGGCGCCGCCGACGATCAGGAGGGCGTTGGCCGCGTCCGGCACCCTGCGCTTCACGTCGAGCCGGTCGAACATCATCTCCCAGGCGGTCAGCGACGTCAGCGGCAGCGCCGCAGCCGCCGCCATGTCGAGCGACTTCGGCTTGCGCCCGACGATCCGCTCGTCGACGAGGTGGAACTGTGCATTGGTGCCCGACCGGTTGATGGTGCCCGCATAGAACACCTCGTCGCCGGGCTTGAAGTAGGTCGCGTCCGGCCCGACGGCGGCGACCACGCCGGCCGCATCGTAGCCGAGCACCTTGACCTCGCCGGGCTCGGCGCCCTGGCGCTTGCGCACCTTGGTGTCGACGGGGTTCACCGAGACGGCCTGAACCTCGACCAGGATGTCGCGGCCCTTCGGCTCGGGCCTCGGCAACTCGACATCGAGGAGGGCTTCGTCGTGATCGATCGGCAGGGACTCTCTGTAGGCGACGGCGCGCATGGCGGCTTCTCCGTGTTGCGTTCTGGGGCGGAGATGCGCCATGGACGCGATACGTGCAAGAATGCACATCAACCGCACATAGTATCGAAACGGATACCACCATGGCCCGCGTCCGCCACAAGCGCCTCGACTGTTCTCCCGGCTGCGCGGTCGAGGGCGTGCTGCAGCTGGTGGACGGCAAGTGGAAGGGGGTGATCCTCTACCATCTGCTGGAACAGGACGTCCTGCGCTTCAACGCGTTCCGGCGGCTGATGCCGAACGTCACGGCGCGCATGCTGACCAACCAGCTGCGCGAGCTGGAGGCGGATGGGCTGGTGACCCGTACGGTCTACGCGCAGGTGCCGCCGAAGGTGGAGTACGGCCTGTCGGAGCGCGGCCGCAGCCTCGAGCCGGTGATCACCGCGCTGAAGCGCTGGGGCGACGCCCATCTGGAGCTGTCGCCGGGGGAGGACAGCCTCTCGGACGCGGCATGACCCTCGGCGGACGCCGCAACTGCGCGAGCCGGCGCGCCCGCCGCTCGTCTCAGGATGGCACGCCCTGCGGCACCAGCACCGGCTTCGGCACCTTGAGGCGGCGACGGGTGCTGGCGGCCGGGATGCCGCGATAGATCTGCTTGGTCGCCTCGACGATCACGACTCCGGAGAAGACCGGCCAGAGCGAGCGCCCGAGGCGCTCCATCGCCGG
The DNA here is from genome assembly GCF_024519155.1 of Mangrovibrevibacter kandeliae. GTDB lineage: Bacteria > Pseudomonadota > Alphaproteobacteria > Rhizobiales > Rhizobiaceae > Mangrovibrevibacter > Mangrovibrevibacter kandeliae. The sequence continues at coordinate 89,089 of NZ_JANIFJ010000007.1, forward strand.
CGCGAGGCCGAGGAGCGAGCGGCGGCGGAACGGCGGGAACAGGAGCGCGTCGGTCCAGGCGGTCGGGGTGAAGGTGGCGTCGCGCATCAGGCCGAGCAGCTGCCGCCTCGACCATGGACGACCGGAACCGAAGGGCGTGTGTTCGAACCGGGTCCAGACGCCGCGCCGGTTGGGCACCACGACCACCAGTCGGCCGCCCGGCGCCAGCACCCGCCAGGCCTCGAGGAGCATGTCCTGCGGCTTCTCGGCGAACTCCAGCGCATGCACCATCAGGATGCGGTCGACCGATGAATCGCCGAGCGGCAGCTCGTCGTCCTGCACCAGCGCGGTCGCCGTCAGGCGCCCCGGGGGCCAGGCCAGTGCGCCCTGTGCCGCGGGCATCAGCGCCAGCGTGCGCTCGGCATCGGCGCCGAAGCGCTCGAGATAGGGCAGGGCATAGCCGAGGCCGACCAGCCGCTCCTCCGCCACCGGCCGCCACACCGGCGAGAGCGCCAGCGTCACCGCGCGCTGCGCGGCGATCCCCAGCGGCGAGGCATAGAACTCCCGCAGGTCGAGGATGTCGGCATTCATCGTCGAAATGGCGAGGCTCCCCGGGCGGTCCTTCGGACGCCGACCCTATAGCGTGCTTTGCCGGCGATCATAAGCGGGAGGATTGACCAGGGCTGGACCGGCGCGCACGCCGATGGCGCCTTGCACGCTCCGCGAGCGATGGGCCGACCGCAGCCCCGCCACGACCTTGGCCGGCGCCGCGATCTCGAACCGGCTGCCCACCGGCAGATGGGTTCGATATTTGCCTTAAATACTCTAGATGCGGCTGCAACGGTCGAAGGAGCTGTCCACCATGTCCAGCATCGAGATCCACCAGTTCACGTGCCGTAAGGACAATTTCGGCGTCCTCGTGCACGACCGGGAGCACGGCACCACCCTGTCGATCGACGCGCCGGAGGAGGCGCCGATCCTTTCGGCGCTGCAGGAGAAGGGGTGGGGGCTCGACTACATCCTGACGACCCACCATCACGGCGATCACGTGGAGGCCAACGAAGCCCTGAAGGCGCGCTTCGGCGCCGAGATCATCGGACCGGGCCGCGAGCAGGACCGGATCCCGGGCCTCGACCGGCCCGTCGTCGGCGACGAGCATCTGATCCTGGGGGAGGTGCTGGTCGAGACGATCGACACGCCCGGCCACACTATCGGAGAGATTTCCTATCATATGCCGCTGGCCCAGGCGGTGTTCACTGCCGACGCCCTGTTCTCGCTCGGCTGCGGCCGCCTCTTCGAGGGGACGCCGCAGATGCTGTGGGACTCGCTCAAGCGGTTGCGCGAGCTGCCGGACGAGACCATGCTCTATTGCGGCCACGAGTACACCGCGACCAACGCGCGCTGCGCGCTGACCATCGACCCGGACAACCTGCTCCTGCGCGAGCGGGCGACCGAGGTCGAGCACCTGCGCGCCGCCGGCAAGCCGACGCTGCCGGTGCGGCTTGGGCAGGAGAAGAAGACGAACCCGTTCCTGCGTGCGGACGATCCTGACATCGCCAAGGCCATGGGGATGGAGGGGGCCGATCCGGTCGAGGTCTTCGCTGCCATGCGCAAGCGGCGCGACTCGTTTTGATCCCGAGAAGCGCCCTTGCCGTCATCGAGCGGCTGCAACTGCAGGCCCATCCGGAAGGCGGCTGGTACCGCGAAACGTTCCGCGACGCGGCGACCGAGGCGAGCGGCCGGGCACGGTCAACGGCGATCTACTACCTGCTGGAGGCCGGCGCGACATCCGAATGGCATCGGGTCACGGACGCGGTCGAGGTCTGGCACTGGTATGGCGGCGCGCCGCTGATGCTGACCGTCTCGCCGAACGGCCACGACGCGACGGCGCGGCGGCTCGGCCCGAACGTCCTGATGGGCGAGCTGCCGCAGATCGTGGTGCCGGCGAACCACTGGCAGACCGCGACGAGCCTCGGCGAGTACACGCTCGTCGGCTGCACCGTCGCGCCGGGCTTCGTGTTCGAGAGCTTCGAGATGGCGCCGCCCGACTGGCGCCCGTCGCCGCGTCCGCCGCGCAGTGGTTGAGCGGCTCGAACAGGTCGACTTGCGGACGATGGCTTAATCGTTCGTTCGCCAACATTCTACTTAGCGATGATCTCACGTCTCGATGGAGGAACATCCCGCTCCGGCTCGATTTGACTTCTGCATCGGAAGTAGATCGGCAGGAGATTTTAGCATGCTGCATGTTCACTCGAAATGTATGCCGCTGTTGCTCTCGGTGGCCCTCTCGATCGGTGTCTCGTCTGCTGCGGTGGCGCAGGCGGGTGTCGGTGCCGGAGCCTCCGCCGGTGACGGCGTATCGGCCGGCGCTGGAGTCGGTCTCGGCGGAGGCGATGGCGTCGAGGCCGGCGTCGGCGCTTCGCTCGGCGGCGGGAGCGGCATTGGCGTCGGGGCGGGCGGATCACTCGGTGGCTCCAGCGCCGCGAATGCCGGCGCGGGCGCCTCGGCCGGCGGCGGCTCGGGCGTTGGCGCCGGAGCCGGAGCCTCGCTCGGCGGTGGAAGCGGGGCGGACGCGGGCGCGACGGCATCGCTCGGCGGCGCGGATGGAGCGAGCGCCGGGCTCGGTGCGTCCGCCGGAGGCCGCCGTGGCATCGGCGCCAATGCCGCTGCCTCGCTCGGGGGTGCCGGTGGCACGACCGCCGGCGTCGACGCCGCCCTCGGAGACGCGAACGGCATCGCGGGCGCGACGCGGAACGGCATCAACCGCGCGGCGCCGAACACGGCGGTCGGAGTGGTCAGCCCCAACGCGACGGCGAGCTTTGCCGCGTACGAGTCGATGAGCGCGCCGGAGCGGCGCAAGCTGCAGATCCGGTGCAAGAGCGTGACGAACAACGCCGCCACCTATGACAGCGCCCTCGTCGAGCTCTGCCGGATGGTCGCCAGCCGCTGATCGGCAGCGGCGCGAGGTCGGGCCTCGCCGCCTCCCTCACACCGGTCCCCGGGCGCCGGCCGACGCCGACGCCCAGCCCCTGGCGCCCCGATCGCGCCCGCCCGGAAAAGCTTCGGTCCCCCGTCGCCCTCCGCGTTGCATCCTGCTATGTGTTGACTGAGACAACATAAGGGATGTGGCGATGTCGCTGGTTGACGAAGTCCGCAGCTTCAACCGCTTCTACACCCGTGCGATCGGGCTTCTGGAGCGCCACCTTCCGGCGAGCGACCTGTCGCTGCCGGAGGCCCGCGTCATCTACGAGATCGCCCAGCGTCGGTGCACCGCCGCGGAGATCGGCCGCCTGCTCGACATGGACAAGGCGCATCTCAGCCGCATCGTCGGCCGCCTGCGCGCGCGCGGACTGGTGGCGAGCAAGGTCAGCCCCGAGCATGGCCGGCACCTCCTGCTTTCGCTCACGCCAACGGGGACGGCCGCGTTCGCCGCGATGGAGGATGGCACCCGGGAGGCGATCGCGGCGCTGCTGCGCGATGTCGACGCGGGCTCGCGCCAGCGTCTCGGCGCCGCCCTGCGCGACATCCGCGCCGCCTTCGGCGAGGCGGGGAACAGCGCTCCGCCGGTGCTCCGGCCGCTCGGCGTCGGCGACGTCGGCTGGATCATCCACCGCCAGGCCCGGCTCTACCACGAGGACTACGGCTGGGACTGGACCTATGAGGCGCTGGTTGCGCGCATCCTTGCCGATTACGTCGCGGGGTTCGATCCGGCACGCGAGGACGGCTGGATCGCCGAACGCGACGGGCGCATCCTCGGCTCGGTCTTCCTGATGAAGAGCGAGGAGCCGCAGACCGGCAGGCTCCGGCTGCTCTATGTCGAGCCCGAGGCGCGCGGCCTCGGCCTCGGGCACCGGCTGGTCGAGACCTGCATCGACCGGGCGCGGGCGCTCGGCTATCGCCGGCTGACGCTGTGGACCAACGACATCCTCCTCGCCGCGCGCCGGATCTACCAGGCCAAAGGCTTCAGGCTCGTCGACGAGGCGCCGCACCACTCCTTCGGCCACGACCTCGTCGGGCAGACCTGGATCCTCGACCTCTGACGGCGGCGCCCGGCAGCCTCGCACGCGCGCCCGAGATGCGCCGTCCGGGATGAGCCTCCGGGACGGCTGGCGCCCTGACTGTAGCGCCGTCAGCCGGGTTCGAGGCGGCCGGACAGCATGGCTGCGACGATCGCCTCCGGTGCATCTTCCTGAACGAGGTGGCCGGCGTCCGGCACCCGGATCAAGGGCCGGCGGGAGAGCCGCGCGGCCAGTCGCTCGCCCTGCGCGATCGGGATCCAGCCGTCCTCTTCGCCCCAGAGGATCGTGACCGGGCAGGCCAGCGGCGCATAGTGCGGCTCGATCTCGTCCGTGAAGCGCTGATCCATCTGGGCGATCTGCCGGTAGAAGGCGGCCTGTCCCACCGCGCTCTCCCACGGCGCGCAATGGACCGCCAGCGCCTCCGCGGTCAGCGGCCGATGCGCCGCGCCTTGCAGATAGGCTCGCAGCAGCGCCTGGTGGGCATAGGGTGGGAGTCCGGAGAAGGCCGCCTCGTGCGTGCGAACATGCTGGACGAAGGGCGAGCCCCAGGGCGCGAGGGCTACGGCGTCGAACAGCGTCAACCTGCTGTAGCGCAGCCCGTCGAGGAACCAGCCGCGCAGCGCCGTCCCACCGCCGAAGTCGTGGCAGAGGATCTCGGGGAAGGTGAGGTTCCAGTGCGCCAGAAGCGAGGCGAGAACGCGGTTCTGAACGCCGAGCGAAACGTCCTGGCCGCCTCGCATCTCCGACTGCCCGTAGCCGAGGAGGTCGAAGTAGTAGACCGTCCAGTGCGGCGCCAGGAGGGGGGCGATCCTCCGCCAAATCTGGGAGGAGAACGGCGTGCCGTGGATCAGCACCAGGGGCGGCCCTTCGCCGATCGTGCCCCAGGCGATGCGCTGGCCGTCGAAGAGGTGGGTGCGATCGAGCGTCAGCATCGGCATCCTTTCGCGCTCTCGGACCGGAGCGCCAGAGTAGCGGGAGGAGCGCCGACCGCAATGGTTCGGTTCAGGCCTTGGCAGGGCGGCGTGACGCGAGCTTGCGGAAGACCGGCTGAGCGGCGAGCGCGGCGCCGGTCGTGATCAGGGCGGCTGCCGCCAGGATGCCTCCGGTGAGGCGGGCCTCGCCGGCAAGGCACAGCACCAGCGTCGAGAGCAGCGGCGCGGCATAGCTCGACGCGCCGATCAGCTGGATGTCGCCGTGCTTCACGCCGTGGTCCCAGACGTAGAAGGCCGCACCGACAGGCAGCAGGCCGAGGCCGAGGATCGCCAGCCACTGGCCCACATCACTTGGCCAGACGGTCGGCTCGAAGACGAGATGGGCGAGCAGCGAGAGCAGTGCCGTCGCGAGGCAGAAGCCGGCGACCGTCTCGCTCGGCACCGCGGCGAGCCGGCGCGACAGCAGCGAGTACGCGGACCAGAACAGCGCACAGCCGAGGGCGAGCAGATAGCCGGTGGCATGGGCGGGCGAGAAGTCGATCGTGCCGCGCCCGCCGATGATCAGCGCGGCGCCCGACAGGCCGAGGAGGGCGCCGAGCCCATGGAACCAGCGCAGCCGCTCGCCCGGCAGCATGGCCGAGCCGAGCACGATGAGGAGCGGCCAGAGATAGGCGATCAGGCTGGCTTCCGCCGCGGGGGCGTGGCGGAGAGCGGCGAAGTAGAGCGCGTGATAGCCGAACAGGCCGACGACGCCGGTGAGCCAGACCCGCGGTGGCTGGCGGAAGACGCCGAGCGGTGTGCGCCGCGCGATCAGCCAGGCAAGGCCGACGAGGCTGCCGATCGCGAAGGTCATGGCGTTCATCTGGAACGGCGGCACCTGGCCGCTGCGCGCCGTGAACAGGGCGAGCAGCGCCCACATCAGCACCGCCGAGAAGCCGAAGAGCGTCGCCATGCAGAAACTCCGCCAGAGGTCACCGGTCCGGCCGCGGACCGACCACACCCTCTGCCTTGCCGGGCGCCTCCCCACAAGGGCAGGCACAGCAGGCGGGGGGAGTGCCGGCGGAGGGGGTGAGGCGGCTTGTCGCCGGCCGCGTTGTGCCGGCGCACGCCTCTCCGCACGGCGAGGCGTCCTATCCCTTGGCGAACTGCGTCGCGGTGAAGGTGAGCGGGCCGATCTGCGTCGGGATGACGGCATGCACCGGCGCGTAGATGTCGGTGTCGGCGATCGGTGCGAACCAGAGCTGGATGGTCTGCCGGGTGATGAACTTCACGCCCTTGGAGGATGGCCGGAAGCCGCTGACGAGATCGACCCTGACGTCGCAGACGAAGGCGTCGCCCTTGAAGCCGTTGGTCGAGAACGGCTTGCGGCCGGCGGGCGAGAGCTTCAGGTCCATGCGCGACCAGCCATCGTAGAAGGGGAGGGACCGGTCGCACAGCGAGGCCGGGTCCTTGCCGGCCCGCAGCATCAGCCCGCTCAGCGGGTCGACCACCCGCTTCAGCTGTTCCGGCGTGACGGGCACGAAGTCCTTCTTCGGTGCCGGACGGTCGGGTGCGACGCTGCGGGAGGCGACGGCGCCGCCCTTCAGCGCCACGTCGCTCGACCAGTTCTTGCGGTCGCTGCGATAGGCGAGGGAGTAGCGGTCGGCCGTCAGCCGGTCGGGACCGATCGTGCCGGACACCGAGCTCTTGCCCTTGATGGTCGAAAAGATGTCGGCGAGACCCGACGAGGCGAGCGTGCCGTCGACCGAGTAGCTGCGCGTGTCGAGCGTCGTCTCGAAGGAGGCCTTGGCGACCGGCAGGCCGATCAGCGAGACGTTGTAGCTCGTGTGATAGACGCGCGGCTCGGCGTGGAGCGGACCGGCGAGAGCAAAGGCGGCGAGAAGACTGACGAGAATCGGCAGGCGCGGCATGCGGGTGGGGGCTCCGGAGAACGGCAGACTGCGATATAGGTGGTGCCAATGCGGCCGAATTGGAGCGAGGCCGCCCCGCCGGCCGGCGCCGATCCTTCGCCGCTTCGCCGGCAGCGCACCGCGCGCGCTTCTTGACGGGCGCGAGCGTGACGATTATAGCAGCCCGGATTTTCCGATCATGTCTCGTGGAGATGATCGCGCCACTTTCGTGGCGGCGCCACCCCGAGGCTTTGGCAGTTCTGAAAGGTTAGACCCATGCCGCGCGCTTGCGAACTGACGGGCAAGGCCGTCATGTCCGGCAACAATGTGAGCCACGCGAACAACAAGACGCGTCGCCGCTTCCTGCCGAATCTCGTCCAGGTCACGCTCCTCTCGGATGCGCTCGGCCAGAAGGTGCGCCTGCGCATCAGCGCCGCGGCGCTGCGCTCGGTCGAGCACCGCGGCGGCCTCGACGCCTTCCTCGTCAAGGCCGACGAGAAGGAGCTGTCGCAGCGTGCCCGTCTCCTGAAGCGCCAGATCGCCAAGAAGGTCGCCGGCGCGACCGAGGCGACCGCCGCCGCCTGATCTCCGTTCGGGCCGAGCCCTTCGGCCCGAGCACTTTAGTCGGACACGGCCGCCGCCGCGTCCCGCTGGTGCCATACCCCAGGATAAAAAAATGGGCTTCCTGTCGAAATATGCGCTGCCGGTGGCGGCGATGACGCTGATCGTCGTCGTCTCGAACGTCCTCGTGCAGTTCCCGATGGCCGGTCATGTCGGAAGCCTCGCGCTCGCCGACATCCTGACCTGGGGCGCCTTCACCTATCCCTTCGCCTTTCTGGTCAACGACCTGACCAACCGGATCCACGGGCCGCGCATCGCGCGCCGGGTGGTGTTCGTGGGCTTTGCCTGCGCGGTCGCCGCCTCGATCGCCGCCCCGCCGCTGCTCTACGATCTCGGGCTGATGGAGTTCGCGACGGCCGCCGACCGGCTGGCGCGCATCGCCATCGCCTCCGGCACCGCCTTCCTCCTCGCCCAGCTCCTCGACATCGCCATGTTCAACCGGCTGCGCCGGCAGAGCTGGTGGCGGGCGCCGGCAATCGGATCGCTCTCCGGCTCGGTGCTCGACACGCTGACCTTCTTCACGGTCGCCTTCGCGCCGCTCTTCGCCTTCGTCGGCCCATCCGACGACTTCTCGCTGCAGGGCGCGCCGCTTCTCGGCCTGTTCGCGGTCGAGGCGCCGCACTGGCTCTCCTGGGCGCTCGGCGATCTCGTGGTGAAGCTCCTGATCGCGGCCTTCGCGCTGGTGCCCTACCGGGTGATCATGCAGGCGGTGATGCCCTATCCGGCAGCGCCGGCGAGAGGCTGACGATACGGTCGGCGCGCCGCGGATCAGCCACAATCGGCGAGCCGAGATGATCCGCCACGTTCGGCAGTCATCGTGAGTTGGGTTCCCGTGTCGAAGATACTTCTCGCTTGTGTTCTCGTTTCGGCTTCTGCCGTGAGCCCTGCCCTTGCCCAAGCCGATCACGCCGCGGGCCACGCGGACGCGGCAGCCTTGCCGGCAGCCTGCGAGGCCGCCGCCGCGACCTCCTCGACGCCGAAGGGCGACGCTCACATGATGACGGGAGGCGCCATGAACGGCGCCCCCTCCGTGGGGCCGATGGCAGACTGGGAGACGTCGATGATGCGTGCAGCCACCATCATGGACCCTGACCTGGCCTTCAACTGCGGTATGATCGCCCATCACATGGGTGCCATCGCCATGGCCGAAGCCGAGTTGCACGCCGGCAAGGACCATGCTTCGCGAGCCATGGCCGCCGAGATCATCTCGACGCAGCGCAAGGAGATCGACGAGATGACAAAGCGTATCACGGCGCTGACGAAGAAATAGCCGCGCGCCGCCGGCGCGTATCGGCACACCGCACCGCCCGGTGGCCGCCCGGCAGGCACCTCCATCCTGAGGTGCCCGGCAAGGCCCTGGAAGAGGGAGGTGTCCTTTGTGTTGGTACGGCGTCCTTCACCCTCGCCCTTCGAGGCTCTCTGCGCTCGCACCTCAGGATGAGGGTGAAGAGGGCGCATGCCGCCGGAAGCCGGCACATGTGGGTCAGGCCAGGCCGTGCCTGGAAACGCGTGGGGCGGCCCGGTGCTATTGCGGTCCGGCCCGATCCTCCACCAGCCGGAACTCCAGGATCAGGTTGCGCTGGAACATCGAGCCATTGTCGTCGGAGATCATGGTCAGGCGGGTCGAGCCGTCCGGCGCCGTCCAGGCCTCCAGCCCCTCCATGTTGTCAATCTCCTCGCCGAGGTCGGCCTCGAAGATCACCGGTCCGTCGACGAGCGCGCCAGTCCGGACGGTCGCCCCGGCGATGCGGCGGATGCGGATGCCGAGGCGCCCGAGCCCGGTGTAGCGCCGCTCGAGCAGCAGGAGGTCGCCGCCCGGCAGGAACGTGCCGTCCGAGACGTCCCAGGGATCGTCGCGCTTCACCTTGAAGACGCCGTTCCGCCGGCCGCCCTGGAAGATCGCCGCGAAGATGTTGCCGTCGGGGTCGAGCGAGCGCTCGGCGATCGCGACGGCGGCACCGCCGAGGGATGACCCCTTCGGCGAGAGGGCGAGCGTCTCCAGCCCGCGATTGCGCCGCAGCTCGGCGCGCGGGACGGGGAGGGGCAGTGTCTCCGGCCGGCGGTCGAAGGGCGAGTCGGGATCGGTGTAGGCGAGGATGCGGTGGTCGCGCTCGAAGCCGACGAGCACGCGCTCGCCGTCGATGGCGAGCGACTCGGCGTCCGCTTCGGTCTTGCCGTCGAACGGTTCGCCCGTCGCGTCGAGCAGCGGGCCGGTGCGCGCGTCGAAAATGCCGGTCGGCCGGCCGCGCCCGTCGCGCTCGATCCGCCCGGCGAACCAGAGCCCGTCGTCGCTGACGGCGAGGAAGTGACCGTTGCGGGTGAAGCGCAGCGCCGACAAGCCGTGCAGACCCGTGCCCCAGAACTGGATGCCGCCGACGAAATCGAGCTGGCCGAAGCGGGTCGTCTCCGATCCCGGCTGGAAGCGCTCGATGCGCTGCGAGCCGACGGTCACCGGCGTGCCGCCGCCGGCCTGCGCCAGCGTCGGCAGGCCGAGCACGACCGCCAGCGCCAGCGCCGCGCCCCGGCGTCGAAGCGGCCGCGTCAACGCCGGGCGCCTGCCCTCAGCCGGCTGCGCGTGCGGGTCTGCCCTTGCGGCCGCTCCTCGAAGAGATCGGCAAGCTGCTCGGTCATCGCGCCGGCCAGCTCCTCGGCGTCGACGATGGTCACCGCGCGGCGGTAGTAGCGCGTCACGTCGTGGCCGATGCCGATGGCCAGGAGCTCGACCGGCGAGCGCGTCTCGATCTCCTCGATCACCGCGCGCAGGTGGCGCTCGAGATAGTTGCCTGGGTTGACTGAGAGGGTCGAATCGTCGACCGGCGCGCCGTCCGAGATCATCATCAGGATACGCCGCTGCTCCGACCGTCCGAGCAGGCGGTTGTGCGCCCAGATCAGCGCCTCGCCGTCGATGTTCTCCTTGAGCAGCCCCTCGCGCATCATCAGGCCGAGATTGTTGCGCGCCCGCCGCCACGGTGCGTCGGCGGACTTGTAGATGATGTGGCGCAGGTCGTTGAGCCGGCCCGGCTTCTGCGGCTTGCCGGCCTTCAGCCAGGCCTCGCGCGCCTGCCCGCCCTTCCATGCGCGGGTGGTGAAGCCGAGCACCTCGACCTTGACGCCGCAGCGCTCCAGCGTGCGGGCGAGGATGTCGGCGCAGGTCGCCGCCACGGTGATCGGCCGGCCCCGCATCGAGCCCGAATTGTCGATGAGGAGCGTCACCACCGTGTCGCGGAACTCGGTGTCGCGCTCCATCTTGTAGGTCAGCGGCTGCATCGGGTCGATGACCAGCCGGGTGAGGCGGGCGGTGTCGAGATAGCCCTCCTCGAGGTCGAAGTCCCAGGAGCGGTTCTGCTGGGCCATCAGCCGGCGCTGCAGCCGGTTGGCGAGCCGCCCGACGACGCCCTGCAGCGAGGCGAGCTGCTTGTCGAGAAAGGCCCGCAGCCGGTCGAGTTCGGCCGCGTCGCAGAGCTCCTCGGCGGTGATCACCTCGTCGAAGGCGGCGCTGAAGACGGCATAGTCGGTGTCGCCGATCTGGTTCGACAGCGGCTCGTTCGGGCGGCGCGACTCGCCCGGGGTCTCGGTCTGCTGGTCGTCGTCGACCGGGTCCTCGGCGGTGACCTCGGAGCTCTCGGCCTCGGCGGTCTCCTGGCTTTCGGTCTCGGCCTCGCTCTCCTGCGGCTGGGCCTGGTCGTCGCCGGCGTTTTCCTCCGAGCCGCCCTCGTCCTCGCCGCGCTCCTGCTTGTCGCCCTGCTCCTCTTCGTCGGCATCCTCGTCCGGGTTCTCCTGGGCGAGGTCCTCTGCCATGTCCATCGACACGAGCAGATCGCGGATGGCGCGGGCGAAGGCGCGCTGGTCCTCCACCGTCTCGGTCAGCCGCTCGAAGCGATCGCCGGCCTTGTCCTCGATCCAGTCGCGCCAGACGTCGACGAGCGCCTGCGCGCTCGGCGGCACCGGACGGCCGGTGAGGCGCTCTCGCACCATCAGCGCAATGGCGTCCTCCAGCGGCGCCTCGGCGCGGTCGGTGACGTCGGTGAGGTTGGAGCGAAAGTACTTGTCCTCGAGCATCGTCGCGAGGTTCTCGGCGACACCCGGCATGGCGTTGGCACCGATCGCCTCGACCCGCGCCTGCTCCACCGCGTCGAAGACGGCGCGCGCCGCCTTGCCGTCGGGGCACAGCGCAGCATGCGTCTTGGCGTCGTGGCGGGCGCGGCGCAGCGCCATCGCGTCGGCAAGGCCGCGGGTGACGGCGACGTCGTTCTTCGTCACCCGCTTCGGCAGGTCGGGCAGGCGCGCGCGCGTGCCGGCGAGGCCGGGCCGCTCGTTGGCGTAGACGACCTCGATCTCGCCCTCGCCGGCGATCGCCCGCAGGCAGCCGGCGACGGCGCGCCGGAACGGCTCGCGGTCGGTGACCTGGGATTGGGCGGGGCGCTTGTTGTCGCCGATGGTGGCCATGGGTTACTCGGCAGCCTCTTTGGCGCTGTGACGTGGCGCCGGGACGGTCTCGCCCGCCGCTAGGGCGGCATCAGCCCACTCCGCAGCGGCCGAGCGAACGTCTGCAACGGCGTCCAGTTCGGTCTCGCCGTCGCCCATGCAACCCGGGAGAGCGGGGATGGTCGCAAACCATCCGCCCCCCTCCTCGACCGCGAGCGGGCGCAGGTGGACTTCGTAGAGGGACGGATCAAAGGAAAGGCCGTCAATCTTGGAGATCGTTCGGTCGGAAGTCATGGCTTCCCTATCTCGTCCAGGAACCTCAGAAATTCCCGAATATATATTGCCTTTTATAGGACGGTGCGCCGGTATGGTATAGCGGCTGCCCCCTCCGGGAGCTCCGACCTTATAGTGTGATCCGCGAGATGGCTTGATGCAGTCGAGCCCGACCTCTCGGCATGCCGCCTCGATGTCCTCAATGCGCCAATCCCCCTTCGGATTGGCGCGCATCCGTTCGCGGACCTTGCCCAAGCCGCTCTCAATCCAGCACGACGTTCGCCGCGCTCTCCGGCAGCTCCTGGCCGAAGGCGCGCTGGTAGAGCTCGGCCACCAGCGGCCGCTCCAGATCGTCGCACTTGTTGAGGAAGGTGACGCGGAAGGCAAAGCCGATGTCGCCGAAGATCTCGGCGTTCTCGGCCCAGGTGATCACCGTGCGCGGGCTCATCACCGTCGACAGGTCGCCGTTCATGAAGGCCGAGCGGGTCATGTCGGCGACGCGCACCATCTTGGAGACGTCCTGGCGCCCGTCCTTGGTGTCGAAGTGCCGCGCCTTGGCGAGCACGATCCCGACCTCCTGGTCGTGCGGCAGGTAGTTCAGCGTCGTGACGATCGACCAGCGGTCCATCTGCGCCTGGTTGATCTGCTGCGTGCCGTGATAGAGCCCGGTGGTATCGCCGAGGCCGACGGTATTGGCCGTCGCGAACAGACGGAAGGCCGGGTGCGGGCGAACCACGCGGCTCTGGTCGAGCAGCGTCAGGCGGCCGGAGGATTCGAGCACCCGCTGGATCACGAACATCACGTCCGGGCGGCCGGCGTCATACTCGTCGAACACCAGCGCGACGTTGTTCTGATAGGCCCAGGGCAGGATGCCGTCCCGGAATTCGGTGACCTGCATGCCCTCGCGCACCGTGATCGCGTCCTTGCCGACGAGGTCGATGCGGCTGACGTGGCTGTCGAGATTGACGCGCACGCACGGCCAGTTGAGCCGCGCGGCCACCTGCTCGATGTGGGTCGACTTGCCGGTGCCGTGGAAACCCGAGACCATCACGCGGCGATTGCGCGCGAAGCCGGCGAGAATGGCGAGCGTCGTCTGCCGGTCGAACAGGTAGTCCGGATCGATCTCCGGCACATGGGGATCGGACTCGCTGAAGGCCGGGACGGTCAGATTGCTGTCGAAACCAAAGGTCTCGCGGACGGAGATCGTGGTGTCCGGGAGCCCGGCCACATCCTGCACCGCTGCGTTCATCATACCTCCAAGTACGACGCGACGAAGCCGGCGCCGAACATCTCACATAAAGTCGGAGCCCGCGACGGCGGGTTCCTGGCGCATTCGATCCCTCGGATGACGAGTTCGACGGCGGCAGGCGCCGAACCGTCCGGACGGAAGGCTCAGCAGAAACCGGACTGCTTCAGGAGCTTGTAGGCCTGGATGACCTCGCGCAGCCGGTCCTCGGATCCGCGATCGCCGCCGTTGACGTCGGGATGGTATTGCTTGACGAGACTCTTATACCGCGCCCGGATCGTCTCGCCAGTCGATTCCTGCGGCAGGTCGAGGGTTTCGAGAGCTTTTGCCTCCAGCGAGCGGACCTTCCGCCGCACGGGGGCGGGCGCCGGCTCGGTTCCCTCGAAGAGTTCGAACGGGTCGCGGGCCCGGCCGGTGAAGCGACGACCGCTGCGCGCTTCGCTCTTCAGCGGCTCGCTCGAGGCCGAGCCCATCTTCCAGGTCGGGCGATGGCCGGTGAGCGAATCCTTCAGATAGGCCTGGATGTCCCGGTCGTTCAGGCCGGAGAAGTAGTTGTAGCTCTTGTTGTAGAGCCGCACGTGGTCGACGCAGAAGTGGTAGTACTCGCCCTCATGGTCGCGCCCGCGCGGCGCCTTGTGAAGGCCGGGCTCCTCGCATCCCTCCCAGCCGCAGCTCGGCGCCCGCGACTTTTCGGCCGCCTGCGGGTCGGGGCGCAACCGGATGCGGTCGAAATATTTGGAGTCCAGTTTCATTGGCGGGATTATGGGGTTGCGTCGGAAGGCGAACAAGAATTGACAGGCGCGAAAAGATCGCTTCGCACCAGCCTCGCTGACGGGCCGACGGTGCGTCGCGCAAGAGGGTCAGATACGCGGAAGATGGAGAGATCATGACGGTCCAGCAGTCGATCGAGACGAAGCTGCGCGAAGCGCTGTCGCCCGAGAGCCTCGATGTGATCAACGAGAGCCATCTGCATGCCGGCCACCACCACGCCGGCAGCGACCACCATGGCGGCTTCGACGGCACCGGCGAGACCCATTTCAGGGTGCGGCTGGTGGCGGCCTCGCTGGCCGGCAAGAGCCGGCTCGACCGGCACCGGCTGATCAACGGGCTGCTCGGCGAGGAACTGGCGGGCGGGGTGCATGCGCTGGCGATCGAAGCGGCCGCGCCCGGCGAAGCGCGCCGGCGTTGAGGCCGCGGTCGTTGCGATGAACGACGCTCGCAACGGCGCCGACGACGCGAGACCGGCTGCCGCTCACGATCGGTGGCCCCGTCGGCGGCGCGTGGCCGGCCTCGGCTTCGTGGTGCTCCTCTCGTTCCTGGCGGGCATGACCGACGCCATCGGGTTCCTGCGCGCCGGCGACTTCCTGTCCTTCATGAGCGGCAACACGACGCGCCTCGCCATCGCGCTCGCCCAGGGGCGGAGCGACGCCATGCTGCGGCTCGGCGGCATCCTTCTGACCTTCGTCGCCGGCAACGCCCTCGGCGTGGTGGTCATGCGAGCCGGAGGCGGGCGGCACGGGCTGCTGCTCGGCGCCGTCACGGCGATCATGGGCATCAGCGCCTTGCTCGTGCCGCCGCTGTCGAATGCTGCGGCCTACCTGCCGCTGGTGCTCGCGATGGGGATGCTGAACGCTGCGGTCGATCGCGTCGGCGGTCAGCCGCTCGGCCTCACTTACGTCACCGGGGCGCTGTCGCGTCTCGGGAAGGGACTCGGCCGCGTCCTCTGCGGCGAGCGAGACGCTGGCTTTCTGGTCCAGGCCGTACCCTGGCTCGGGATGATCGCCGGCGGCCTCGCGGGCGCCAGTCTGTCGGCGCTGGCCGAGCCGGTGGCGCTGTGGACCGCCTGTGCCTTCGGCCTGGCGCTGACCATCGTCTCGGCCGCGGTTCCCCGCACCTGGCTCGGCGAGGCCTCCGGCCTGCGGTAGACAGAAAGGCGCCCGTTGGCCTCAGCCGGCCGGTCGCTCCGACTGCTGCGGGGCCTGCGTATCGGCAGGTTCGCTCGTCGCAGGCGCTTCCTCGTGCGGCATCGGTCCGACGGTCTTTCGGCCGTCGTCGGCGGACGCGTCCGCGACGCCCGGCTCGTCCGTGCCAAAACGCCCCTCGGCGAGATCGGGCTCGCGATCTGGATCCTCCAGAGGCGAAACCTCGGCCGCCGGCCCGTTGCCGGGCCGTGCAGCGCCCGGCGCGGCATGGCCGAGCTTCTTCGGCGGCACCAGCACCGTCGACGGCCGGATGCGCAACCGCGCGACGCGGTTCTTCTCGCGCTTCAGGACGACGAAGCGCTTGCCGAAAAAGGTGAAGGATTGGCGCTCCTCGGGGATCGTCTGGGTCTCGTGGATGACGAGCCCGGCGATCGTCACCGCCTCGTCGTCCGGCAGCGACCAGCCGAGCGCCCGGTTGAGGTCGCGGATCGGCACGGCGCCGTCGACGACGACCGAGCCGTCGGCCTCGGTCTTGACGCCCTCGATCTCCACGTCGTGCTCGTCGGCGATGTTGCCGACGATCTCCTCCAGGATGTCCTCGAGGGTGATCAGCCCCCGCACCTCGCCATACTCGTCGACGACGAGGGCGAAGTGGGTGCGCCGGCGCAGGAAGGCGTTCAGCTGGTCCTGCAGCGTCGTCGTCTCCGGCACGAACCAGGGGCGCGTCGCGATCTTCAGGATGTCGAGGCGCGTGAAGTCGTTGCCGAGCTCGTTGAGGGCGCGCAGGAGATCCTTGGCGTGGACGACGCCGACGATGTTGTCGGCCTCGCCCTTCCAGACCGGCATGCGGGTGTGCGGGCTCTCCAGGATCTGGCGGACGATCGCCTCGGGCGGATCGTCGGCATTGACCTGACGCATGGTGGTGCGGTGGACCATCACGTCCGACACCTCCAGTTCGTGCAGGTCGAGAAGGCCGCCGAGCCGGTTGCGGTCGACGTCGACGAGCGCGCCCTCGCGATGCAGCACCTCAACCGTTCCGCGCAGCTCCTGATGGGCGCTCAGCATCGTGCCGGACTCGAGGTCGACGCCGAAGAGAGCGAGGATGCGGCGCACGGTCCAGTTCACCGCAGCGGTCGCCGGCGACAGGGCCATCACCGCCACCTCCACGGCACGGGCGAGCCGCAGCGCCCAGTTCTCCGGATGGGCGATCGCCAGCGACTTCGGCAGCACTTCGCCGAAGATCACGACGAGGATCGTCATGGCGATCGTCGCATAGGCGACGCCCGACTGACCGAAGAGACCGAGAAACGCGGTCGTCGCCAGCGACGAGGCGAGGATGTTGACGAGGTTGTTGCCGATCAGCAGCGAGCCGATCAGCCGGTCCTTCCGCTCGGTCAGCCGGGTGACGACGCCGGCGCGCGCATCGCCGCTCTTCTCGAAGGACAGGATGCGCCCGCGCGAGGCGGCGGTGAGGGCGGTCTCCGAGCAAGCGAAGAAGGCCGAGACGCAGAGCAGCAGGACGACGATCCCGACGAGGATCCAGAGCGAGGCGGTCATCGCGCGAGCTCCTGTTGGAGGAAGCTCTCCACGGCCACCGGGTCGACGTCGTTCGCGACGAAGGCCCGGCCGATGCCGCGGGTGAGGATGAAGGTGAGGCTGCCGCGCCGGACCTTCTTGTCCTGCGCGATGCGCGGCATCAGCATGGCCGTCGTCAACCGCTCGCCCGGGATGGCGGCGATGCGCGTCGGCAGGCCGACATCCGACAGATGCCGCTCCACGCGTGCCGCGTCCTCCTGCGGGCAGAGGCCGAGAGTTGCCGAGAAGCGGTGCGCGAGTACCATGCCGATCGCCACCGCCTCGCCGTGGACGAGGCGGTCGGTGGCATAGCCGGTCGCCCCTTCGAGCGCGTGGCCGAAGGTGTGGCCGAGATTGAGGAGCGCGCGGGCGCCGTCCTCGCGCTCGTCGGCGGCCACCACCGCGGCCTTGGCACGACAGCTGACGGCGATCGCTTCGGTCCGCGCCGGGCCGCCGGCGAAGACCTCGGCATGGTTCGCTTCCAGCCAGGCGAAGAAGTCCGGCCGGTCGATCAGGCCGTACTTGGCGAGTTCGGCATAACCGGCGGCGAACTCGCGGGACGACAGGGTGTCGAGCACCGTCGTGTCGGCCAGCACCAGCGCCGGCTGGTGGAAGACGCCGACGAGGTTCTTGCCGTGCGCCGTGTTGATGCCGGTCTTGCCGCCGACGGAGGAATCGACCTGGGCGAGGAGGCTGGTCGGCACCTGCACGAAGCGCATCCCGCGACGCACGATACCGGCGGCGAATCCGGCAAGATCGCCGATCACGCCACCGCCGAGGGCGAGCACCGCGTCGCCGCGCTCGAGCCGCGCTGCGAGGATGGCGTCGACGACGTGCTCCAGCTGCTCGAAGCGTTTGGTCGCCTCGCCGGCCGGCAGGACGATCGGCGTCGCGTCGATACCGGCGGCCGCGAGCGCGGCGAGGAGGCGCGGCAGGTGCCGGTCGGCGAGATTTGCGTCGCTCACCACGGCCACGCGGATGTCCGGCAGCCGGCGCGCGAGGAGTTTACCGGCCCGTTCGATCAGCCCGGCGCCGATGAGGATGTCGTAGGACCGTTCGCCGAGGTCGACGGCGACCGTCGTCGGCTCCGCCGGATCGCGCGGGGCCGGTGCGGTGGAGGAGGGGCTCACGCGGTGGTCTCCTTGCCGAGGAACTGGTCGAGTGCGGTGATGATCTCCTGGGCGATCACCTCGCGCTTCACCGCGCGCGACGTCACCGTGATGTTCGCCTCGCCGTAGATCGGATAGCGCTTCTCGATCAGGTCCTGCATGACGGCGCGCGGATCGCGTGCCTTGAGTAAAGGTCGGTGCGAGCGCCGTGCGACGCGCTCCATGAGCACGTCGAGGTCGGCCTTCAGCCAGACGGTGACGGCGCGCTCGCGCAGCTTGCGCCGCGTGCTCTCGGTCATGAAGGCGCCGCCGCCGGTCGCCAGCACCTGCGCGCCCTCGCCGACCAGACGCGCCACGACGCGGGCCTCGAGCTGGCGGAACTCCGGCTCGCCATAGGCCTCGAAGAGATCGGCGATCGTCATCTGCGCCGCCGTCTCAATCTCCTCGTCGGTGTCCCGGAACGGCAGGTCGAGCAGCCGGGCCAGCTTGCGCCCGACCGTGCTCTTGCCGGCGCCCATGAGGCCGATCAGGGTGACCGCGCGCCCGCCGAGCTTCGCCTGGATCCGGGCAAGCTCGTCCGGTGTCGCGGCGTGCGTGAGGGCGGTTTCGATCGCTTCTCTCCCGGATTGATCGTTTTCGTTTTCAGCATCAGGATTCCCCGCCTTCGTCAAGCAGCGCCGGATCTCCTCCCCATGGTGGATGCGGCCCGATGGCGCTTGCGTCGGCCGCTGCGATGCTCCAAGGAACGGCATCTCGCTGTTCTGGCCAATGCGGAGTGACCGGCCTTCATGCCGACCCTCGTCCGTCTCCTGACGACGATCGCGATCATCGCAGGGGTAATCCTGGCGATCATGGCGGCGCTGGTGACGTTCGTCGAACCGCATCGGCGTCAAGTCGACATCGAAATTCCGGTGCGCGAGCTGCCGCAGGAGGCTGCGACGGGCGTAGCCCAAGGGTCGGCGCCGGCCGGCGATGCGGCGGTCGCCCAGACCGCCGCGGGTGCGGACGATCCCGCGGCGCCGACCAGCCAGCCCTCGGCGCTGGAGCTGCGGCCGTGAATGCGCCACGGCGGAGCCGCGACGGCGCTGACATCGAAACCTTCCTCGAGATGATGGCGGTGGAACGCGGTGCGGCCGAGAACACCATTGCGGCCTATCGCCGGGATCTCGACGATGCCTCCGAGTTCCTGGGCGGTGGGCTGACGGCCGCCGGCACCGAGGACCTGCGCGGTTATCTCGGCGACCTCGCCGCGCGCGGTTTCGCGCCGACCAGCCGCTCGCGGCGGATGTCGTCGCTGCGCCAGTTCTACAAGTTCCTCTATGCCGAAGGAATGCGCGGCGACGATCCGACGGGGCCGATCGAGGGGGCCCGCAAGGAACGACCGCTGCCCAAGATCATGAGTGCCGAGGAGGTCGAGCGGCTGATCGACCTGGCCGAGGCCGAGGCCGAGGGTGCGGAGGTCGGCAGCGCGGCGCTGATGCGGGCCCGCCGCCTGCATGCGCTGGTGGAGATCCTCTACGCGACCGGGCTGCGCGTCTCCGAACTCGTCAGCCTGCCCCGCTCGGTGCTGCGCTCGCAGAACCGGCTCGTCGTGGTGCGCGGCAAGGGCAACAAGGAGCGCATGGTGCCGATCGGCGAGCGGGCCCGCGACGCGGTCACCGCCTTCGCCGAGGCGCTGCGAGCCAGTCGCCGCACGGCGCCGGACGAGCACTGGCTGTTTCCGGCGCTGTCGGAGAGCGGGCACATCACGCGCCAGGCCTTCGCCCGCGATCTCAAGGGGCTCGCGGCGCGGGCAGGCATTTCGGCGGCGCGCGTGTCGCCGCACGTCCTGCGGCACGCCTTCGCCAGCCATCTCCTGCAGAACGGTGCGGACCTGCGCGCCGTTCAGGAGCTGCTCGGCCATGCCGACATCTCGACGACGCAGATCTACACCCATGTTCTCGAAGAACGGCTGATCCGGCTCGTCGCGGACCATCACCCCCTGTCGGAGGCGAGCCGCGAGTAGAGCCGGCGCCGCGTTTTCTTGACAACAAAGCTTCACATCGTCAGTTTCCGGCCCGACTCCGGCAGCAGCGAGCGAACGCAGGCGCGAACCCGCGCCGGCCGGCGAAGACGAGTGCGCCCGAGCCGCCGGCCCGGGCCGTGGAAGGCAGTCGCGTTTTAGATGCACAACTATCTCGACTTCGAAAAGCCGGTCGCCGATCTCGAAGGGCAGATCCTCGAACTCAAGAAGCTCGACGCGGATGGCGAGAATGCCGTCGACGTGTCCGACGAGATCGAGCGGCTGGAGAAGCGCGTCCAGGATGCGCTTGCCGACCTCTACAAGAAGCTGACGCCTTGGCAGAAGACGCAGGTCGCACGCCATGCCGACCGGCCGCACTGCGTCGACTACATCGCGCGGCTGATCACCGACTTCACGCCGCTCGCCGGTGACCGGAAGTTTGCCGAGGATCATGCCATCATCGCCGGTTTCGGCCGTTTCCGCGGCCAGTCGGTCGCGGTGATCGGGCAGGAGAAGGGCTCCGACACCCAGACCCGCCTCAAGCACAATTTCGGCATGGCCCGCCCGGAGGGCTACCGAAAGGCTGTCCGCATCCTGGAACTCGCCGAGCGCTTCGCGATCCCGGTCGTGACGCTGGTCGACACCTCCGGCGCCTATCCCGGCATCGGCGCCGAGGAGCGCGGCCAGGCCGAGGCGATCGCCCGCTCGACCGAGGCCTGCCTCAATCTCGAGGTGCCGCTGGTCTCGGTGGTGATCGGCGAAGGCGGTTCGGGCGGCGCCATCGCGCTCGCCGCGGCGAGCCGCGTCCTGATGCTGGAGCACGCTATCTACAGCGTCATCTCGCCGGAGGCGGGCGCCTCGATCCTGTGGCGGGATGCCGCCCGGGCGCGCGACGTGGCCCAGGCGATGAAGATCACCGCGCAGGACCTCAAGGGCTTCGGCGTCGTCGACGAAATCTTGCCCGAGCCGATGGGCGGCGCCCACCGCCAGCCGGAACTGGCAATCGACACGGCAAGCGATGCGGTCGCGGCGGCGCTGGCCGAGCTCGGTCAGCGGGACGGCCCGACGCTGAAGAAGGAGCGGCGGGACAAGTTCCTGGCGATCGGCCGCACGCTCTGAGCCCTCTTTGCGCGGAGCATCGTGCGGGCACGCAACTTCACGTGCATGATGCACGCGGGCTCTTCCCTTTCGCGTCACAATCGTCAAAATGCCGCCATCTCCGGGCGGCATGGGGACAGTGCCGCGCAAGGGGACGGGATTAACGGTTCCTCAACACCGTCGGCGCCATTAAGGGATGGCTCGTAAGGTTCGGTTCATCATGGCCGAAGCCTGCGGGCGGCGCGGGACGGACGAGGCTCGTGGTCGGTGTGAGTGGATCGTGTGGGGCGCAGGGCACGGCGCTCCGGTCGAGGGGACGGGAATGATCGCGAAACGTCTGCTGACGGCCGCGGCGCTCGCCGCGGGACTGATGCTTCTGTCGGCCTGCCAGGAAACCATCGACGATATCGCAGCCGGCGCCGATGCGCCGCTTCCCGCCAAGCTGGTCCAGGACATCAAGGCCAAGGGGATGGGCGTCAACGCGCCGATCCTCGTGCGGCTGTACAAGGAGGAGTCGGAGCTCGAGGTCTGGAAGCAGAAGACCGACGGCACCTACGGCCTCTTGAAGACCTATTCGATCTGCGCCTGGTCTGGACGGCTCGGGCCCAAGGAGAAGGAGGGCGACCGCCAGGCGCCCGAGGGCTTCTACACCATCACGCCCGGACTGATGAACCCGAACTCGCAGTATCACCTGGCGATCAACACGGGCTATCCGAACGCCTATGACCGCGCCAACGGTGGCACCGGCGCCAACCTCATGGTGCACGGTTCGTGCAACTCGTCCGGCTGCTACGCCATGGACGACGTGCAGATGGGCGAAATCTTCGGTCTCGCGCGCTATGCCTTCAAAGGCGGCCAGCGCGCCTTCCAGTTCCAGGCCTTTCCCTTCCGGATGACGCCGAAGAACATGGCCCGGCATCGCAAGTCTGACCACTACGCCTTCTGGAAGATGCTCAAGCAGGGCAGCGATCGGTTCGAACTGACCCACAAGCCGGTCGAGACCGGTGTCTGCGAGCGGCGTTACGTCTTCGATCCGCAGCTTGAGGACGGTCAGCGTCTGTCGCCCTTGGGTCCCTGCCCGACGGCAGAGGAGCCGGTCGAGGTCGCGGCCAAGCGCATCGCCGACGAGGCCGAGGAGGAGCGCCTCGTGGCGGCGATGGAGCCGACCGAGTTCGTCACCCAGGCGAGCTACACCTACAAGACCGGTACGCCGATCTCCGCCGAGGCCTATGCGGCGGAGCAGCATCGCCGCGAGGGGTACGACCGGCTCGGCAAGCGGATCTCCGGCACCCGCCGACCCACCACCTTCGAGAGCCTGCTGAAGTAGCATTGCAGTCCCGCTCGCGCCTTCTCGATCCTGCGTGGTTCGGGGAGGCTGACGACTGCGTCGCTGCATGCTTCCGCCGCTCAACCTGTCTGCAAAGTAATCTTTTAGCCGCGCAACCAAACGCTGGTGCAGGCGGTTCTAGACCGACATCAATTCCCGAGAGGATGTTGAAGATGAAGGTCCTGACCGCCGTTGCCGTCGCTGCCGCCCTGCTGTCCCCCGTCGCCGTCGCCGGCACTGCGTCCGCGGCGAGCGTGACGATCACCACCAGCGACTCGCATCATGTCGTGCCGCGTCACCGCGAGGTTGTTCGCGAGACCGTCGTTCGCCACGGTCCGATGCGCCCGAACTGCGTGACCAAGAAGACGAAGACGCGGATCCACGGCCGCTGGGTCGTGAAGACCGAGAAGGTGTGCCGCCGCTGATCGCGAGGGCCCGACCGTGGCTCTTCGGTAGGGCATGACGTCGCGCCCGCGTCGATACAACCTGAACCTGAATGCAAGAGGTCGGACCGAACGTCCGGCCTCTTGCCGTTTCTGACCAGCGTGCAAGGGTTTGCGCGGGATGCACTGCCCCTCGCGTCACACGCAACCACAACCCATGGATGCGATTCTCTGTAGATGCTATCTCCCGGATGTCGTCTCTGCACAGCCGTCGCCGACGGCAAGGAGGACGACCCTAGCGTCATAGGAGTGCGCCATGGGCAAGTCCGTAGTGATCCAGATCTCTTCCAGCGACCTCGCAACTCTCAAGCAGGCTAAGTACCAGCTCTGCTTCGCCAAAAAGGTCAACGACACCTATAGCGTCGTGTGGCAGTCGGCGAGCGACTACCTCGTCAGCAACACCTTCTCCTGGGTGCCGGCCTACAAGATGTTCGCGACGAACAACTTCCAGGCCGGCGTGAAGGTCAGCGTCCAGACGCAGATCGTGCCGATCGGGCTGGGCCAGCAGGCCACGCTCGATGCCGACGGCAATCTCGGATCGGCGGTGGACGGCGGGACGCCGAACTCGCTGACGCTGAACAACAAGTACAAGCCGATCCACCCGGGCCTCCAGAGCGTCTCGACCACCATCGACGGCAAGCAGGTCACGACGCCGATCTATGTCTCGCCGCAGGAGATGGTCCTCGGCATCGACACCCTGACCCCTGTCGAAGTCGTCCAGGTCTGGTTTCAACAAAACATCACGACGAGCACCATGATCAGCGAAGCCGTTTCCAACTCGGTCGAGATCGACCTCACCGAAACCGACACCGCCACGCGGCTCTACAGCGGCGGCGTGTGGAGCACCCCGAGCGGGAAGATGATGATGTCGCTCGGCAATCCCGCGGTGTACATGACGCTGTTCCTGAAGGGCCTCGCCGCCACCGCGGCCGCGCTGATCGCCCAGAAGGTCGCCACGAAGCTGACCGGCACCTATCAGAGCTTCAGCTTCAGCTATGCGCCGCAGTCGAACGGCATTCAGTTCACCTACTCGGAGAAGCCGAACGACCAGAAGGCCAACCTCCTGTTCGCATCGGCCCTCGAGGACGCGCAGTCCACGGTCGACACGCTCATCGAGTTCGTGCTGGACGCGTGCTCGGCAACGCCGGGCGCGACCTTCGGCGAGATGGACGTGAAGGTGAAGCCCGCCTGAACACGGGACACCGTCCCGACGACGCCCGCCGATCGAAGGGACAGGACCGGCGACAGGCCGCAGGCGCGGGAGACGGGTTCTTCCGCGCACCCTCCGTTCTCAGAGCCTTCGGATGAGTGGATCGACCCGCGGCGATCGGGTGGCAGAAGCCATGGCACGGCGCGGCTGGCGCAAGGACGTGGCGCTGGCACAGGCGCTCGGGGTGAACGTCAGCACGGTCTACCGGTGGCGCATCGGCGGCGAGTTTTCGCTCGACCACGCCATCGCCTTCTGTCAACTGCTCGACATCTCGCTCGATTGGCTGCTGCTCGGTCGCGGCAGGCCCGAGATCCAGCCGCTTCCGGCCGCCGCCGAGATGGAGCGCCGCTCCGATCGCGCCGTCTTGCATGAGCGCGTGAGGGCGGCCTTGTGCGAGTTGCAGACGGCGCTGCCGGATCTCCTCAGCGAGACAGCCGACGAACTCTAGCGCCGCGGTGGCGGTCTCTGCGCTCGGCAGACGCCGACACCACGCGATCGACGACTGCCGGCACCAGATCTCCGCGGCGCACGCCGCGGAATCCGCGATCGCTCAGGCCTGCACGAAGGCGCCGTGGCAGTGCTTGAACTTCTTGCCCGATCCGCAGGGGCATGCCTCGTTGCGTCCGACCGGTCCCCAGCTCGACGGATCGTCGGGGTTTCGGTCGGCAGCCTCGGCTGCGACGGTGTTTGCGGGTCCCGTGAAGGCCGGGACCGTGCCGGCATCGTCCGCGCCGGTGGCAAGGTCGAGGTGATGCGCCGCCATCTGCGGCAGCGGCGCCGGCTGCTGCTGCTCCGGCTGGACGATCTCGACCCGCATCAACTGCTGCGTGGTGCGCTCGCGCAGATGCTCGAGCAGCGTCTGGAAGAGCTCGAAGGCCTCCGACTTGTACTCGTTCAGCGGATCGCGCTGGGCGTAGCCACGAAAGCCGATCACCGAGCGCAGGTGGTCGAGATTGACCAGGTGCTCGCGCCACAGGGCGTCGAGCGTCTGCATGACCACCGAGCGCTCGACATAGGTCATCACCTCGGGACCGAAGCGTTCGGCCTTCTCGGCGGTCATCGCATCCGCCGCCTGCTTCATCCGCTCGCGGATGTCGCTCTCGTCGATGCCTTCCTCGGCCGCCCATTCGACGATCGGCAGGTCGAGGTTGAGGACGTCGAGCGCCTCGGCCTTCAACTCCTCGGTCTTCCACTGATCGGGATAGGCGCGCTCGGGAATGTGCCGGGCGACGATCGCCTCGATCGTCTCGTTGCGCATGTCGGCGACGGTTTCCGACAGCGTCTCGGCGTCCATCAGCTCGAGCCGCTGCTCGAAGATGACGCGCCGCTGGTCGTTCATGACATCGTCGTACTTCAGGAGGTTCTTGCGGATGTCGAAGTTGCGCGCTTCGACCCGCTTCTGTGCCTTCTCCAGCGCCTTGTTGATCCAGGGATGGACGATCGCCTCGTCCTCCTTGAGGCCCAGCCGGGTCAGCATCGAGTCCATGCGCTCCGACCCGAAGATCCGCATCAGGTCGTCCTGCAGCGACAGGTAGAACTTGGAGCGGCCCGGGTCGCCCTGGCGGCCGGAGCGACCGCGCAGCTGGTTGTCGATGCGGCGGCTCTCGTGGCGCTCGGTGGCGAGCACGTAGAGGCCACCGGCGGCGAGCGCCTCTTCCTTCAGCCGCTTGATGTCGGCCTTGATCGCGTCTTCCCGCGCGGTGCGCTCCGGCCCCTCCGGCACCTCGGCGAGCTCGGCCTCGATGCGCATCTCGGCGTTGCCGCCGAGCTGGATGTCGGTGCCGCGGCCGGCCATGTTGGTGGCGATCGTCACCGCGCCGGGTACGCCGGCCTGGGCGACGATATAGGCTTCCTGCTCGTGATAGCGGGCGTTGAGCACCTGGAAGTCCTTCAGGCCTTCCTTCTTCAGCCGGTCGGCGAGGAGCTCCGACTTCTCGATCGAGGTGGTGCCGACGAGGATCGGCTGGCCGCGCTCGGCCGCGTCCTTGATCTCGCGGGCGATCGCCCGGTACTTCTCCTCGACCGTGCGGTAGACTTCGTCATCCTCGTCCTTGCGCTGGACGGGCAGGTTGGTCGGGATCTCGATGACGTCGAGCCCGTAGATGTCGCCGAATTCCGCCGCCTCGGTGTTGGCCGTGCCGGTCATGCCGCCGAGCTTCTTGTACATGCGGAAGTAGTTCTGGAAGGTGATCGAGGCCAGCGTCTGGTTCTCGGGCTGGATCTTGGCGTGCTCCTTCGCCTCCAGCGCCTGGTGCAGGCCTTCCGAGTAGCGCCGGCCGGGCATCATGCGGCCGGTGAACTCGTCGATGATCACGACCTCGTCGTTGCGGACGATGTAGTCCTTGTCGCGCTGGAACAGCTTGTGGGCCTTCAGCGCGTTGTTGACGTGGTGGACGACGGCGACGTTCTCGATGTCGTAGAGCGAGACACCCTGCAGGAGCCCGGCGGCCTCGAGCAGGCGCTCGAGCTTCTCCGTGCCGCCTTCGGTGAAGGTGACGGTGCGCTGCTTCTCGTCGAGCTCGAAGTCCTCGTCGGCAAGCTGCGGGATGAAGGTGTCGATGATCTGGTAGAGCTCGGAGCGGTCGTCGAGCGGGCCGGAGATGATCAGCGGCGTGCGCGCTTCATCGATGAGGATCGAGTCCACCTCGTCGATGAGCGCGTAGTGATGGCCGCGCTGGACCATCTCGCCGCGCTCGTACTTCATGTTGTCGCGCAGGTAGTCGAAGCCGAGTTCGTTGTTGGTGGCGTAGGTCACGTCGCAGGCATAGGCCTCACGCCGCTGCATGTCGTTCATGCCGTGCACGATGATGCCGACCGTGAGGCCGAGGAAGCGGTAGACCCGGCCCATCCATTCGGCGTCGCGCTTGGCGAGGTAGTCGTTGACGGTGACGACGTGGACGCCCTTGCCGGCGAGCGCATTGAGATAGACGGGCAGGGTGGCGACGAGGGTCTTGCCCTCGCCTGTTCGCATCTCGGCGATGGCGCCGGAGTTGAGGACCGCGCCGCCGATCAGCTGGACGTCGAAGTGTCGCATCCCGAGCGCGCGTTTGGCTGCCTCGCGCACGGTGGCGAAAGCCGGAACGATGAGATCGTCGACCGACTTGCCGTTCGCGACCTCCTGCCGGAAGGTCTCGGTGCGCTGGCGCAGGGCCTCGTCGCTCAGCTGCGAGAGCTCGCCCTCCAGCGCGTTGACCTCGCGCACGAGGGATTCGAACCGCTTCACGCGGCGGTCGTTCGCCGAACCGAGCAACTTGCGGGCAATGCCGCCGAAACTGACCATGAATGGCCCCTTTGAGTGTGGGCGGCGCACGCCACCTGCGCGGCCCGCCGCCTGTCGCCGCCGGGATGGCGATCGTCCCGATACGCTGGGGAAAGCGGCTGGACTTTCGAGACGGGCGAGAGATAAGAGGGGCCCGGAGCGATGTCAACGTCGCCACCCACCCCGGCGCGCGGCCCTGAAAAGACCGCATTGCAAGGCACTTCACCGCACGCGAGGCTCGATCCGGAGCCGATCGTTCAAACGCCTTCGAGGAGCTCCCGCACAATGACGAATTCCCTGCGCCTGACGCTGGCCGCGTCCGTCTTCGCACTCGCTGCCGCCGCCCTGCCGGCATTGGCGGCCGACGGCGACACGGTGGCCAAGGTCGGCAACGAGACGATCACCGAGAAGGATCTCGACCTCGCCGTCGAGGATCTCGGCGACCAGTTCGGCCAGATGCCGGACGAGCAGCGCCGGCTCGCCGTCCTGTCCGCGCTGATCGACATCAAGTCGCTCGCCAAGGAAGCGGCCGATGCAGGGCTCGACAAGACGGCGGAAGTTAAGAGCCAGCTCGCCTTCCTGCGCGAGCGCGCGCTCCACAATGCCTATTTCAAGCAGAAGGGCATCGACACCATCACCGACGACGAGCTGAAGCAGCGCTACGACAAGGAGATCGCGGCGATGCCCAAGAGCGACGAGGTGCATGCCCGCCACATCCTGGTGAAGACCAAGGAAGAGGCCGAGGACATCATCAAGCAGCTCGACGCCGGCGCCGACTTCGAGAAGCTCGCCAGCGAGAAGTCGACCGGCCCGTCGGGCCCGCAGGGCGGCGATCTCGGGTTCTTCGGTCCCGGCCAGATGGTCCCGGCTTTCGATAAGGCGGCTTTCGCCCTGGAGCCCGGCAAGTACACCGAGCAGCCCGTGCAGACCCAGTTCGGCTGGCACGTGATCAAGGTCGAGGAGAAGCGTCCGCAGCAGCCGCCGGCCTTCGACCAGGTCAAGGACCAGGTGCGCCAGGTGGTGATGCGCGAGAAGTACATGCAGCTGGTGCAGAAGGCCCGCAGCGACCTCAAGGTCGAGTTCGTCGATCCGAAGATCAAGACGCAGATCGAGGAGATCCAGAAGAGCGCGGCCGGTGCGGCCGAGGCTCCGGCGGCGCAGTGACATCATACCGGCCGGCGCGGGGCCAGGATGGCCCAGCGCCGTCGGGCGAGCGAGGATAGGGGGAGCATGAGCGGGACGATTTCGCCTCTGGCGCCGACGCGCGTCGTGGACATGCCGCCGGTCGACGGCCTGCGCATCGCGACCGCGGCGGCCGGCATCAAGTACAGGAACCGCACCGACGTGCTGCTGATGGTGATGGACCGGCCGGCAAGCGTCGCCGGCGTCTTCACCCGCTCGAAGTGTCCGTCGGCGCCGGTCGACTTCTGCCGCGACAGCCTGAAGGGCGGCGTGGCGCGCGCGCTCGTCGTCAACTCGGGCAATGCCAACGCCTTCACCGGGCGGAAGGGGCGGGAGGCGACGACGATGACCGCCGAGGCCGCCGCCGCCGCGGCCGGGTGCAAGCCGGACGAGGTGTTCCTCGCCTCCACCGGCGTCATCGGCGAGCCGCTGCCGGCCGAGCGTTTCACCGGCCTCCTCGCCGACATGGTGAGTGGTGCAGAGGCCGGCCGCTGGCAGGAGGCGGCCGAGGCGATCATGACCACCGACACCTATGCGAAGGTGGCGACCCGTACGATCGACCTCGGCGGCACGTCGGTCACGCTCAACGGCATCGCCAAGGGCGCCGGCATGATCGCGCCGGACATGGCGACGATGCTGTCCTTCCTGGCGACCGACGCGGCGATCGCCGCTCCGGCGCTGCAGGCGCTCCTGTCCGAGGCGGTCGAGCCGAGCTTCAATTCGGTGACGGTCGATAGCGACACCTCGACCTCCGACACGCTGATCCTGTTCGCGACCGGCGCGGCGACCGACCGCGGCGCGCCCGCCATCGAAGACGCCGCCGATCCACGCCTTGCCGCGTTCCGGGCGGCGCTGGGCGAGCTGCTTCTCGATCTCGCCCGCCAGGTGGCGCGTGACGGCGAAGGCGCCCGCAAGGAGATCAAGGTGACCGTCGAGGGCGCCGAGAGCGACGCCTCCGCCAAGCGCATCGCACTGTCGATCGCCAATTCGCCGCTGGTCAAGACCGCGGTCGCCGGCGAAGACGCCAACTGGGGCCGGGTCGTCATGGCCGTCGGCAAGGCCGGCGAGCCGGCCGACCGCGACCGCCTCGCGATCTGGTTCGGCGACGTGCGCGTGGCGCACGAGGGCGAGCGGGATCCAGCCTATTCGGAAGAGGCGGCGAGTGCCGTGATGCGTGAGGACGAGATCGCGATCCGGGTCGATCTCGGCCTCGGGACCGGACGCTGGAGCGTCTACACCTGCGATCTGACCAAGGAGTATGTCGCGATCAATGGCGACTACAGAAGCTGACGCGCCGCACAGTCTCGCGACGGTCCGCCGCCTGGAGGCCGCCGGCTTCCGGGCCTGGCCGGCCTCCGAGACCGCCTATGACGGCACCTGGGCCATACGGCTGACGCCGGGGTTCGACGCCAAGCGCCTGAACTCGGTCAATCCGCTCGACCAGGGCGACCGGCGCGACATCGCCGCGCGCGTGGAGCGGGCGCGGGAGCGCTTCGAGGCCGTCGGGCGCCCGATCCTGTTCCGCCAATCGCCGTTGGCTCCACCGGAGCTCGTCGATCATCTCGACGCCGAAGGTTGGTCGCGCTTCGGCGAGTCGCTGGTGCTGACCGCGGACCTGACGCGGATCGACCTGTCCGGCACGCTCGACCGCATCCCGATCCGCGACCTCGGCCGCTACGTCGACGCCAGCCTTGCCGTGCACGGGCGGGACGAGGCGATGCGACAGGGCCTCCTCGACATTCTCGGCGCCATCCGCCCGCCGGCCGGCTTCTTCGTGCGCGAAAATCCCGAGGGCGTCCCGGTTGCGGTGGCGATGGCGATTCAGGACAACGACCTCGCCGGCATCCTCGACCTGGCGGTGGCGCCGGACCTGCGTCGCCAGGGCCTCGGCCGCGACCTCGTCGCGACCGCCCTGCGCTTCGCCATGCACCGCGGCGCCCGCACAGGTTGGTTGCAGGTCGAAGCCGCCAACACGGCCGGCATCGCCCTCTACGACCGTCTCGGCTTCGTCGAGGCCTACCGCTACGTCTATCGCGCTCCGCCCGAGGCGGCGCAGCCCCCGGCGATGCTGCGGTGAGCGCCGCGCCGAAGCCGCTGCTCCTCGTCGCGGCCTGCGCGCTGGTCGATGCCGACCGGCGCGTCCTGATCGCGCAGCGGCCGGAGGGCAAGTCGCTCGCCGGTCTGTGGGAGTTTCCGGGCGGCAAGATCGAGCCCGGCGAGACGCCGGAGGAGACGCTGGTGCGCGAGCTCGAGGAAGAACTCGGCATCGTCACGCAGACGGCCTGTCTGGCGCCGCTGACCTTCGCCAGCCACCCCTACGAGCGCTTCAACCTCCTGATGCCGCTCTATGTTTGCCGGCGCTTCCAAGGCATCCCAAGCCCGCGCGAGGGTCAGGTTCTGAAATGGGTGCGACCGAACGCCCTGCGCGACTATCCCATGCCGCCCGCCGACGCGCCGCTGATCCCGTTTCTGGAGGACCTCCTGTAAGGAGGGCGACGTTAACGCGCCTCCGGCCGGATCAACCAAGCCCTAACCAACCCTGAACGGGTTTCCTGGGATTTAAGTCAAAATCAACCGGTCCGGGCGAGACTGCTAGCCAAGCAAAACCTCGTGCCGAGGGCCCATGAGCCCGGCGCGACGATCTTGGAGAGCGCCGTGAGCCGCATCGATCTCGACAGCACCGATCGCACCCTAGAACTCCTGGCGGAGGCCCGCACCGGCCTCTTGCGCGCGACGCTCCTGTTCGGCTCGATCGCCGCGGCCCTCGCGCTGGTCCTCGCGCCGGTGGCCGACCGCCAGTCGCGCCTCTTCGCCGAGCGCAGCATCGTCGACGTCGATCCGATCATGACGGGCTCGGTCTCGCATCCGGCCGGCGGCGCGCAGCACTACGTCGTGCGCCGCAGCGTGCTGCAGCCGAGCGGACAGGCCTGCATCATGCTGCCGAACGGGCGCCAGTTCGGCAGCTGCTGATCGGGGCTTTCAGTTGCCGGAGCGGTCGTTCAGCGCGGCCGCAAGGCTCGCCTTGGCGCTGCCGGGTTGCAGCGGCTGCTGCTGACTCGCGTGCGGCTTCCAGCCGGAGAGCGAGACGATGTCGAACGTCGCCCGCACCCGCCCGTCCGGATCGGCGAAGCGTTCCCGGTAGATCTCGGCGGCGCGCAGGAAGAAGCGCCGGCTGCCCGGCCGGCGGGAGCGCTCGCCGAGCATGTTGGCCATGCCCATCGCCCTGAGATCGGCCATCAGCCCGAACATCGTGTCGTAGCGCACCGTCAGCCGGTCCTGATCGGCGACCGGCAGGGCGAAGCCGGCCCGCTGCAGCAGCGCGCCGGCATCGCGGACCTCGACGAAGGGGATCACTCGCGGCGACGCACCCCCGGTGAGCTCGGCTTCGGCCGAGAGCAGCGCGGCGCGCAGCTCGTTCAGCGTCTCGCCGCCGAGCATCGCCGCCAGCAACAGCCCGTCCGGCTTCAGGGCGCGCTGGATCTGGATGAGGACGCCCGGCGTGTCGTTGGTCAGCTGCAGCGACAGCGCCGACAGGACGAGATCCACCGAATTGGCGGCGAGCGGCAGCGCCTCCTCGTCGGCCACCACCGACTGTCCGCCGGCACCTTTGAGGAACGCTGCGTCGCGCTCGATGCGTACGAGCCGACCGATCTGCGGAGAACCGGCGAGCGCCTTTGCCACGGCATCCCCGCCGCTGGCGAGATCGACCGCGACCTCGAAGCGTCGCTCGACCGCCGAAAGCCGCTCGGCGAGATCCTGCGCCGCCGCCTCGAGAAGGAACTGCACGCCGGCAAAGTCCGGACGTGCCGCCGCTCGCCGGCGGCGGCGGTCGAGGAGCGGGCGGTCGATCGGGGGCGAAGCGAGGGGCATGGCGTCGAGGCGATCCGGGTTGGCAGGTTCGGCGCCACGCTCCCGCAGTCGTGACCGGGGCGCGGCCGCCGCGAGGCCTTGTAGCTGACGGCGGAGCGGGTATCGTCAAGCGCCGCCGTGCCGCATCCTCTCCTGGCCCGCCTCCGCGTGGCGCGCAAGCCTCCCTTCCGGATGCTGCGCGAGCGGAACAGGAAGCTCCCGCGCACCGGCGGCGGGAGGACCGGAACACGATGCTCAGAGAGGGTGCGGGCCGCATCGGCGGCTCGATCGCGCGGCTCCTGTTTCCGCCGGTCTGCCCCGGCTGCCAGACGGCGGTGGGGCAGGCGGACGCGCTCTGCCCGGCCTGCTGGAGCGGGCTTCGCTTCATCGAGCGGCCCTACTGCGAGGTGCTCGGTTCGCCCTTCGCCTACGATCTTGGGCGCGGCTTCCTGTCGGCCGAGGCCATCGCCAACCCGCCGCCCTTCGGCCGGCTGCGGGCCGCCGTGCTGTACGAGGACCTCGCGGCGCGGCTGGTCAGCGCGCTGAAATACGGCGACCGCACCAGCCTGGTGCCGCTGATGGCCGGCTGGATGAGCCGCGCCGGCGAGGAGCTGATCGCCGAGGCCGACGTCCTCGTGCCCGTGCCGCTCCACCATCGCCGGCTGCTGCGCCGCCGCTTCAACCAGTCGGCCGAGCTCGCCCGCGTCATCGCCGGCACGCGCCGTCTCGCCTACGCGCCGCTGGCGCTCGCCCGCGTCAAGCCGACGCGCAGCCAGGTCGGCCTGCGCGCCGAGGAGCGGCGCGAGAACGTGCGCGGCGCCTTCCGCGTCAAGGAGGCACGGCGCGGCGACATCGAGGGCCGGCGCGTCCTTCTCGTCGACGACGTCTTCACCACCGGCGCCACCGTATCGAGCGCGACGCGGGCGCTGAAGCGTGCGGGCGCGAGCCGGGTCGACGTCCTCGCCTTCGCGAGGGTTGCGGCCGGCACCGAGTGATTCCATATCCTGCGGCACGACAGGGAGTTCGGGTTCATGCCAGACGTCACGATCTACACGCGCCAGCTCTGCGGCTACTGTGCCCGGGCCAAGCAGCTCCTCGACAAGAAGGGCGTCGCCTACGAGGAGAAGGACGCGAGCTTTTCGCCGGAGCTGCGCAAGGAGATGATCGAGCGCTCCAAGGGCGGCTCGACCTTCCCGCAGATCTTCGTCGGCGAGACGCATGTCGGCGGCTGCGACGACCTCTACGCGCTCGAGCGGGCCGGCAAGCTCGACCCGCTGCTCCAGCCCGCCTGACCCCGGGGAGCGCGCCATGACCACCTTCACCGCCGCCGTCCTGCAGATGCGCTCCGGCACCGAACCGGAGACGAACGTCGCCGCATTGACCGCGCTGGTCGAGGCGGCCGTCGCGAAGGGCGCCACCTACATCCAGTCGCCGGAGATGACCGGCATGCTCTGCCGCGACCGGGCCACGCTGCGCGAGCGGCTGCGGCCGGAGGCCAGCGATCCCGTGCTGGCCGCGGCCTCCGGCCTCGCCCGCCGCCACGGCGTTTTCCTGCATGTCGGCTCGACGGCCATCGCTCTCGATGACGGACAAGTCGCCAACCGCGCGGCGCTGTTCGGGCCGGACGGCGCGCGGCTCGCCGCCTACGACAAGATCCACATGTTCGACGTCGATCTCGACAATGGCGAGAGCTGGCGGGAGTCGGCGACCTATCGGCCGGGCGCCTCTGCCGCGCTCGCCGACCTCGCGATGGCCAGCGGCCCGGTGCGGCTCGGCTTTGCCGTCTGCTACGACATGCGCTTTCCGATGCTGTTCCGGGAGGAGGCATTGGCCGGGGCCGAGGTCCTGACCGTGCCCGCCGCCTTCACCCGCCAGACCGGAGAGGCGCACTGGCACGTGCTCCTGCGCGCGCGCGCGATCGAGAACGGCGCCTTCGTCGTCGCCGCCGCGCAGGGCGGCGTGCACGAGGACGGGCGCGAGACCTACGGCCACTCGATCATCATCGATCCCTGGGGCCGCGTGCTCGCCGAGATCGACGGAAACGAGCCGGGCCTCGCCCTTGCCGAGATCGACACCACCCTCGTCGCCGAGACGCGCCGCAAGATCCCGAACCTGATGAACACGCGCCCCTTCGAGATGCGGCTCTTCGGCCGTGCGGCCGAGGCCGCCGAGTGATCCACTACGCCCTGCGGTGCGAGCCGGCCGGTCACGCGTTCGACGGCTGGTTCCGGTCGAGTTCCGACTTCGAGACGCAAGTCCAGCGCGGCCTCGTCGCCTGCACCGTCTGCGGCTCTGCGCGCGTGGGCAAGGCGCTGATGCGCCCGGCGGTTGCCACCAGACGGACCGCGGCACCGAGTGGCGCCGGCGCGGGCCATGCAGCCGGCCCAAGCGTCGGTGCGCTCGGGAACCCCGCGCCGCCGGCTTCGAACGCCGCCGCGTCGCCGACGGCGCCGCCGGCGCCCGTGCCGCTGCCGGTCGCCAACGGTGAAGTGGCCAAGGTCTTCGCCCAGCTGCAGGCGCTCGCGCGGCATGTGCGGGCAAACGCCGAGAACGTCGGCGGTCGCTTTGCCGAAGAGGCGCGCAGGATCCACTACGGCGAGAGCGAGGCGCGCCAGATCTACGGCGAAGCCTCGCCGCAGGAGGTCGAGGGTCTCGCGGAGGAGGGCATCGCCGCCCTGCCGCTGCCGCCGCTGCCCGAGGACGGGAACTGAGGGGCAGGCGGCTCGGACCGTGCGAGCGCGACGTGACGCCGAGCGGTGGGCGCAGGTTGCCTTTGACCTGGCCTTGCCGACAGCTCACGCCGCCGGCACGGCCTCCGACCTCGTCAGGCCTTGGCGGCGATGATGACGATCTCGATCAGCCGGCGCGGGTCGCCGAGATCGGCGACTCCGATGGTGGCGCGCGACGGCAGGTCGTCCTCGCCGATCCACTCCAGCCAGGCCTCGTTCATGGCCTCCTTGGCCGACATGTCCGTCAGGTAGATGCGGGCCGACAGGATATGGCTCCTGTCGGAGCCGCACTCGGCGAGAACGGCGTCGAGCTTTTCGCAGGTCTGCCGGGTCTGGCCCTTCATGTCGAGGTCGATGTCGCTTGCCGCATGGCCGCCGACATAAAGGACGCCGTTGTGCTCGACGACACCGTGCATGATGCGGTGCTTGCGATGACGCTGGATCATGATCTGCTTCTTCTTTTGCCGGAAGGGTAGGGGAGGGACGCGCTCAGGCGGCGCCGGGCGCGTAGCGCTCCATCGAAAGCGCGGGCGTCTCGCCAAGGGCGACCTGCGCCAGCAGCATGCCGGCATAGGGGCCGACGGTGAGGCCCGACGCGCCGAGACCGTTGCCGATCACCAGGCCGTCGAACCCCGGGACGCGGCCGAGGATCGGGCGGATGCTGCCGGCGGCCGGCCGGAAGCCGATGCGGGTCTCGACGTGGGTGGCGTTCGCCAGGCCGGGCGCGATCGACAGGCCCGCCTGCAGGACTTCGAACTGGCCGCCTGCGGTGACGCGGTAGTCAAAGCCGGAATTAGTCTCGCGCGTCGCGCCGATCACCACGCGGGAGTCGTCGAAGGCGAGCATGTAATGGCTGGTCATCGGCAGGAGCACCGGCCAGCGCGACGTGTCGACGCCGGGCAGGCCGAGATGGACGATCTGGCCCTTCTGCGGCTGGACCGGGTGCTCGAGCCCGAGAGGGCGCAGGATCTGCCTCGCCCAGGCGCCGGCGGTCACCACGATCTCGTCGGCGGTCAGGATCTGGTTGTTGCTGTCGCGGCATCGCACGCGGCCGTCGACGACCTCGAGCGTCACGTGATCGCTGCGGAAGCGTGCGCCGAGCGCCACGGCCGCCCGCACCATCGCGGCGGCGAGAAGCCGGGCGTCGACACGTGCGCCACCGGGGATGTAGATGCCGTCGAGATCGTCGCGCAGCGGCGGGAACAAGTCATGGGCCTCGGCGGCCGTCACCCGGCGGACCGCGCCTGCGGTGTGCTCTCCCCGGGTCCGGCTCAGGATGCGCTGCTCGGCGGCGTCGAGCTCCGCCGGCTCCTCCGCCACGACCAGCGCGCCGACCTTGCCGTAGCCGAGCTGCGTTTCACCGCGGTCACGCAGGCCGGCCACGAGCTCGTCGTAGTACCGCGCACCCGCCTCGTACATCCGATACCACTCGGGCTCGTCCGCCTTGGTCGCCCAGGGGCAGACGATGCCTGCCCCCGCCAGCGTCGCCTTGCCCTGATGGGACTCGTCGACGATCTCGACCGCCACGCCCTTGCGCGCGAGATGGTAAGCTGCGCTGGCGCCGAGGATTCCGGCGCCGATGATCAATGCCTGCATGATGGTCCGCCACTGTCGGACGAAGCCACCCGGCTTCGCCCTGCTCTGCCTGTTAGTCCACGCTCACGCCGGAGAGGCGGCTCGTGCCGAAGATCGCCGGCCGGTAGTTCTTCACGCTCTTGGCCACCGCCGTGAGCGTATCGGCGCTGCCGAGGATCACGGCCGGCACCTCCTGGCTGAACTCCGCCTGCGCCTGCTTGTAGAGCGCGGTGCGCTTCGCCTGATCGGTGATGCCGCCGGCCTCGTTGAGCAGGCCGATGAACGTGTCGTCGCACCAGCCGCCGATGTTGGACGGGCTCGGCTTTCCGGCCGAATCGCAGCTGAAGTAGTTGTTCAGGATCTGGCTCGGGTCCGGGAAGTCGTAGATGCCGCCGAACATGCCGACCTTGGCCTCGCCGTTGCGTGCCCGCTGGATGTATTCGCCCCACTCGTAGCTCTTGATCTCGGCGGTGACGCCGATGGCGGCCCAGTCCGCCTGGATCATCTCCGCTGCCCGTCGACCGTTCGGCATGTAGGGGCGCGAGACGGGCACGGCCCAGAGTTCGGTCGAGAACCCATCCGGATAGCCGGCCTCGGCAAGGAGCGCCTTGGCTCTGGCCGGGTCGTAGGGATGGGCTTCGAGAT
Organism: Mangrovibrevibacter kandeliae; assembly: GCF_024519155.1. Classification (GTDB taxonomy): domain Bacteria; phylum Pseudomonadota; class Alphaproteobacteria; order Rhizobiales; family Rhizobiaceae; genus Mangrovibrevibacter; species Mangrovibrevibacter kandeliae. Next base: position 126,398 of record NZ_JANIFJ010000007.1, read on the forward strand.
CGGGATCGAAGCCCCACAGCGCGGGCGGCACGATGGCCCCGGTGACGTGACCCATCCCGCTGTAGACCACCTTGACGAGGTTCGGCAGGTCGATCGCCTCGGCCAGAGCCTCGCGCACCCGCTTGTCCTTGAACCTGTCGTCCTTGAAGTTGAAGGTGATGAAGCCGGTGGAGGCCACCGGCGTGCGGACGAGGTCCAGCGTGTCGCTCTGCTCGATAAGGTCGGCGTCCGCGAGATTCGGGTAGAGCGCGATCTGGCACTCTCCCGCCATGGCGCGCTGCAGACGGACGGAGGCGTCCGTGCTGATCGCCATCACCACGCCGTCGACCATCGGGGTCCGCGCGGCGTCCTTGATCGCAGCGCCCCAGGTCTCGGCAAAGGGCACGAGGCGCACGGCCGCGTCCTGCTGGTAGGCCTGGAGCATGAACGGACCGGTGCCGACCGGGTCCATGTCCAGGCGCTCCGGCGTCCCCGCCTGCATCAGGACGTCGGCATATTCGGCCGAGGTGATGGCGAGCGACTGGTGCGCCATGATGCCGATGAACGGCGCGAGCGGCCGCTTCAGCTTGAAGGCGACGGTGTGGTCGTCGACCTTCTCGACCGATTGCAGTTCATCCGCGAGCTTGGTGTTGAAGGTGATGAAGTTGCCACCACCGACCTTTGCGTATGGATGGTCCTTCTTCATCATCCGGTCGAAGGTGAAGAGGACGTCGTCGGCGTTGAAGTCGCGCGTCGGGTGGAAGTCCCCCACGCTCTGCCACTTCACTCCCTGGCGCAGCTTGAAGGTGTAGGTCTTGCCGTCGTCCGAGACGCTCCAGCTCTCCGCGAGCGCCGGCTCGATCTCCGATGACCCGGCTTTGACCGAGACCAGGCCGTCATAGATCTGGTTGAGGACATAGGAGGTCGTCCCGCTGCTGGTCAGCTCGGGATTGAAAATATCCGGCGAGCCCTCGATGCACACCGAAAGAACCTTGGCCTCGGCGGAGCACGCGAGCACGGCGAGCAGGCTGGCGGTCAGGAGAAGTGTCTTCATTCACGGCCCCGGCTGTTTCGGCAGCACGATCGAGTCTCCGGATCGTGCGGCTGCTGGAAATTCAAGCCTGCTTACAAAAGCATCGGGGGTGGACTAGAGAGGGCGTAGGCATGATTGTCAAATTGCTTGTAGGCCTACCGAAATAGCCTGAGGTTATGGATGGGCGGAGGGAGAGCGTGATGAACACGCGGCATCTGGAGGCGTTTCACGCAACGGTTTTGACCGGCTCCGTCACCCGCGCGGGAGAGAGGCTCGGCATCTCGCAGCCGGCCGTCAGCAAACTTCTCCGCAGCTTTGCCGACGCGTGCGGCTTCGAACTCTTCGTGCGCAATGGCGGCCGGCTGGTGCCGACACTGGAGGGACGGCTGATCGCGGCGGAGGTCGAGCGCATGTTCAGCGGCACCCAGCGGATCGCCCGGCTCGTCGAGGCGGTCCGCAATCGCGAGGCCGGCCAGGTGACGATCGCCGCGCCGGCCGCCCTCGCGGCGCGCTATCTCGGATCGGCGCTGGCGCCGCTGATGCGTCGCCAGAACGATCTGCATCTCACCTTGATGAGCCGGACTTCCCCGCAGATCGGCGATCTGGTGGCCGCCCAGCAGATCGATCTCGGCCTCAGCGTCCTGCCGTTCGAGCATCCCCATGTCCGGGCGGAGATCGTCATGCGTTTTGCCATGATCTGCGCGGTGCCCGCAGGCCATCGCCTGGCCGAGAAGGACGTCGTGCATGTCGAGGACCTCAGCGGCGAGCCCTTCATCGCGCTCCCCCGGGACGACTGCTCGCTGATGACGGTGGACCGGGCTTTTCAGCTTCAGGGGGTGCAGAAGCGCAGCCATATCGAAGTGCCGATGTCCGAGACCGCCTGCGCCTTCGTCGCCGATGGCGCCGGCGTTTCGATCCTGCCGCCGTTCGTGGGGCTCGACTACGCCGAGGATCGGCTCGTCCGCCGCAGGCTCGTGCCGGAAACGACGATGGACGTGTGGCTGCTGACGCCGGCGACCTCGCCGCAGTCGCTTGCGGCCCAGCGCGTGATCGACTTCCTCAGGGCGGCGCTCGCGCCCTTCGACCAGACACGGACCTGAGGGCGACGTGTCCGGTCCGGGCGACAAGGGGCGCCTGATCGCCACGTGAGGACCGCGCCAGCAGGCGGGCGGCCGCGCGGCGAAGCGACGCCCGGCCGCCTCAAGCCTTCAGCGCAGGCCGCCGCTGGCAGAAATGATCTCGCCGGAGACCCAGCGGGCAGCGTCGGAGGCGAGGAAGGCGACGACGTCGGCGATGTCGTCCGGCCGCCCAGCACGTCCCAGCGGCGTCTGGGCGACGATGCCTGTCTCCATCTCCGAGCCGGCGATGCCGGCCGTATGCGTCCCTTCGGTCTCGACGTAGCCAGGGCTCACCACGTTGACGCGGATCTGGCGCGGCGCCAACTCCTTGGCGAGAACACCGCTGATCGCCTCGACTGCGCCCTTGGTGCCGGTATAGACGGCCGACATCGGGGGATGAAGGTTGGTGACCGCCGAGGAGATGTTGACGACACTGCCGCCCTCGCCGAGATGTCTGGATGCGGCCTTCGTCGTCAGCAGAAGGCCGAGCACGTTGACGTTGAACTGGCGGGTGTAGTGCTCCTCGGTGATGTCCTCGATCGGCGCGAACTCATAGATTCCCGAGTTGTTGACGAGGACGTCGAGCCGGCCGAAGCGCTCGACGGCGGCCTCGACCAGCGCCTGCGCCTCCGCGGCCTTCGAGACGTCGCCCTTCACCGCGACGGCCTTGCCGCCGGCGGCCGTGATCGCCGCCACGACAGCGTCGGCGCCCGCCTGGCTCGACGCGTAGTTGACGACCACCGACGCGCCGTCCTTGGCCAGCGCCTTGGCGACCGCCGCGCCGATACCCTTGGATGCGCCCGTGACCACGGCGACCTTGCCTTCAAGCTTCGACATGTGTGCTAGACCTTCGCTATGGGCGACGCCGGGTGACGTCATTGGTCCCATAGTTCGGAATCTCGGAACTAACGATCCGCGGTTCAAGACCCCATATGGAGAAAGATGCGACCGCTGTTTCACCCCGCCGTCGAGGACATCCGGCCCGAAGCCATCCTGCACGCGCTGTCCGATCCGGACCGCGCGGCGATCTTTCTCAAGGTCGCGGGTGCCGGCATGGTGGAGGCCTGCTCGGCTGTCGGTACGGTGGGCGATCGGGTGATCCCGAAGTCGTCGCTGTCCAGCCACTTCAAGGTGCTGCGTGAGGCGGGCCTGATCCACTCGGAGCGGCACGGCGTCGAGATGCGCAACACGGTGCGCTGCGACGAGGTGAACGCGCGCTTCCCCGGCCTGCTGGCCGCGATCATGGACGCCTACGGGCGCTGCGGGCGCTGAGCGCCTGCCGGTGAGGCTACGGCCCGCGGGAGTCCGCCGAAATCAGGCCTCGACGATCGGCAGGGCTTCGGCCGGCGCGTCCTCCGGCGCCGACTTCGCGGCGGGTGTCGCTACGGGGACGAAGAGCGCCGCGACGAGTGTCAGAGCCGAGACGATGAACATCGCCCAGAAGGTGAGGTGCAGCGAGTGGGCGAGGGCGGCCTGTGTCCCCGCGTCGGTGATGGTGCCGCCGGTTCCCTCCAGCAGCTTCTGGATGCTGTCGAAGTCGACCGCCCGCCCGCCCGCGCCGCCGCTTGCGAGGCTGAGGTTGAACACCGCGCCGAGCGTCGAGCCGAGATTGCGGGCGAAGATATTGGAGGAGGTGGCCGCGCCGCGTTCGTTCCAGCCGACTGCGCTCTGGACGATGACGATGGCGGCGTTGCTGAGGAAGCCCATGCCGAAGCCGATGACGACCGAGCCGGCCGCGGCGACCTGCGGCGGATAGCCGGCGCGCAGGAACAGGAAGACCGCTGCGCCGAAGGGCAGGAGGGTCGCGCCGAAGAGGAGGATCGGGCGCAGGCCGAAGCGCTTGAAGTTGCGCGCGGCGATGGTGGCGCCGATCGGCCAGCCGAACACCATTGCGGTCAGGGTGAAGCCGGCGACGAGCGGGCTCTGGCCGAGGACGCCCTGCACGTACATCGGCAGGAAGGTGGTCAGCCCGATGATCGTCATGCCGCTCAGCAGTGTCGCGGCATTGGCCGTGGCGATCGAGCGGCGCGCCCAGAGCTTCAGGTCCATCATCGGGTCGTCGGCGATGCGCTCCTGGACGAAGAAGCCGGTGCCGGCGACGAGCGCGACGACCAGCGCGGCGACGGCGGCGAAGGTCGAGTTGCCGACCTCGGTGAGGGCGACCATCAGGGCCGCGACCGCGATGGCGAAGAGCGTCGCGCCGAGCGCGTCCACCTTGCGGGTGCGATGCGCCACGTCCTCGTGCAGGAAGGCGACGAAGCCGAGGCCGGCGGCGAGACCGATCGGCACGTTGATCCAGAACACCCAGGCCCAGCTGGCGTGCTGGATGATCAGGCCACCGGCGAGCGGTCCGATGACCGAGGAGATGCCCCAGATGCTGGCGAGCCAGCCCTGCACCTTGCCGCGCTCCTCGACCGAGTAGAGGTCGCCAACAACGGTGATGGCGACCGGCTGGATGGCGCCGGCGCCAACGCCCTGGATGAGCCGGAAGGCGATCAGCGAGGGCATCGACCAGGCGAGGCCGCACAGCACCGAGCCGACGAGGAAGATCGCGATGCCGAGCAGCAGGATCGGCCGGCGGCCGTAGAGGTCGGCGAGCTTGCCGAAGGCGACGGTCATCGCCGTCTGCGTCAGGAGGAAGGACGAGAACACCCAGGAGTAGAGGTGCAGGTCGCCGAGCTGCGCCGCGATCTGCGGCATCGCAGTCGAGACGATGGTCGCCTCGATGGCGATCATCGCCATGGCGGCCATGATCGCGGCGATGATGAGGGGGCGGCGAAGCGTGGGGGTATCAGACATGGATCCGACCGGCAGGGGGCTCGACTTGCGCCCACGCCCCGGCTCCAGGGGGTGTCGAACGGTTGAGCCGGCCGACGCCTGGAGAGCGTGTCGATAAGGAAGCCTAACGATCCTGCCCATAGGCCCGCTCGGGCGGCGTGGCAAGCCGATGCCCCGCATCGAGGCGGAGGCAGTCATCACGACGGCGCGAGCGTCTTCGATCAGGCTGTCAGGCCGGCCGCCGGGCCAGCACCATGTAGTTGACGTCGATGTCCTCCGACCGGCGCCACTCGTCGGCGAGCGGGTGATAGACGACGCCGGTCTCCTCGACGACATCGAGGCCCTCGGCGGTCAGCGGCAGGCGGACCTCGCCGGGCCGCACCAGCTTGGAGAACTGGTGCGTGCCCTTCGGCAGCCATCCGAGGACGTACTCGGCGCCGACGATCGCAAGGCCGAAGGCCTTCAGGGTGCGGTTGATGGTGGCGACGACGAGGAGGCCGCCGGGCTTCACCAGGCTCGCGGTGGTGCGCAGGAAGAAGTCGACGTCGGCGACGTGCTCCACGATCTCGAGCGCCAGCACGACGTCGAAGCGTTCCTCGGCGGCCGCCAGAGCCTCGGCCGTCTCGGCCCGGTAGTCGATGGCAAGGCCGCTCTCGGCCGCGTGCAGGCGCGCGACCTCGATGTTGGTGGCGCTGGCGTCGACGCCGACGACCTCGGCCCCGAGCCGGGCGAGGGGCTCCGCGATCAGCCCGCCGCCGCAGCCGATGTCGACCATCCGCAGCCCCTCGAAGGGCCGCAGGCCGGCGGCGTCGCGGCCGAAGGTCTTCGCCACCTGATCGCGGATATAGGCGAGGCGCACCGGGTTGAACTTGTGCAGCGGCTTGAACTTGCCGGTGGGGTTCCACCACTCCTGCGCCAGACGCGAGAAGCGCTCGACCTCGGCCGTGTCGATCGTGGACTGCGTCTGGCTCATGCGGGGCTCCTCGGTGCTCGTATGCCAGCTAGTGCTCTAGCGAGGCTTTTCGACGGGAGGCAAGCGCGCCCCTGTGGACGGTGATCGAGGACGAGGCTTCGGTCTTGACCGGCGCGCCCGCCGGGCCGCATCACGCTCGTACGGCGCGCGCGGAATCGGCGGCGCGCCCACAGCGGTGGGGACGGAGGGGGGATGGCGACGAAGCCAAGGGTCATCGTGCTGCACGGCGCGCATGGCGGGCCGGAGACGAACTGGTTTCCATGGCTTCAGGCCGAGCTCGAGGTGCAGGGCCTGGACGTCCTGCGCCCTCGCTTCCCGACGCCGCAGGGGCAGTCGCTCGACGCGTGGCTCGCCGCATACGACGCCGCGGTCGCCTCGCTGCCGCCTGCGCCGACCATCCTGGTCGGGCACAGCCTCGGAGCGGCCTTCGCCCTGCGACTGGTCGAGCGGGCGAGCGAGCCGTTCCAAGGGCTCTTTCTCGCCGCAGCCTTCGACGGCGCGCTCGGCCTGCCCGACTATGACGGGATCAACCGCTCCTTCTTCGAGACGCCCTTCGACTGGGTTGGCGTCCGCGCGCGCAAGGGGGCCGCGAGCCGCTGCTGGGCGGCCGACGATGACCCCTATGTTCCCCTGGCGCGTTCGCGGGAGATCGCCGACCGGCTGCAGACGCCGCTGGAGGTCGTGACCGGCGGCGCGCATCTCAGCGATGAGACGGGCTTCACCACGTTCCCGCACCTGCGCGAGGCCATCCTCGCGGCATGGAAGCCCGCGGGGCAGGGGTGATCGGATCTCGTCGAGCCGCCCTCGGGTGTGGGGCGGGACGTCCGTGGTCCGGCGCCCGCCACATTCTTGCGTGCGCGAGGCTATTCCGCTAGAGCCGGCGCTCATCGTCCGGCAGCCCGCACCGCGTGCCGCCGGGACGCTCCCCCTTGTCCCGGCTCTAAGCGGCTCTTCCCATGGCGCGTCTCGTCCTCAAATTCGGCGGCACCTCCGTCGGCGACATCGCCCGCATCCGGAACGTCGCGCGCCACGTCAAGCGCGAGGTCGACGCGGGCCACCAGGTGGCGGTGGTCGTCTCGGCAATGGCCGGCAAGACCAACGAACTGGTCGCCTGGTGCCGCGAGGCCTCGCCGATCCACGACGCGCGCGAATACGACGCCGTCGTCGCCTCGGGCGAGCAGGTGACGGCCGGGCTTCTGGCGATCACGCTGCAGTCGATGGGCGTCAACGCCCGCTCCTGGCAGGGCTGGCAGATCCCGATCAAGACCGACGGCGCGCATGGCGCGGCGCGCATCGAGGACATCGACGGCTCCGAACTGGTGCGCCGCTTCGCCGACGGGCAGGTGGCGGTGATCGCCGGCTTCCAGGGCATCGCGCCGGACAGCCGCATCGCCACGCTCGGCCGCGGCGGCTCGGACACCAGCGCCGTCGCCATCGCCGCGGCGCTGAAGGCCGACCGCTGCGACATCTACACCGACGTCGACGGGGTCTACACGACCGACCCGCGCGTCGAGCCGAAGGCGCGCCGGATGAGCCGCATCTCCTTCGAGGAGATGCTCGAGATGGCCTCGCTCGGCGCCAAGGTGCTGCAGGTCCGCTCGGTCGAGCTCGCCATGGTGCACAAGGTGCGGACCTTCGTGCGCTCCTCCTTCGAGGACCCGGACGCGCCGGGCATGGGCGATTTCGACAATCCGCCGGGCACGCTCATTTGCGACGAGGAGGACATCGTGGAACAGCAGGTCGTCACCGGCATCGCCTATGCCAAGGACGAGGCGCAGATCTCGCTGCGGCGCGTTCAGGACCAGCCGGGCGTCGCGGCGGCCATCTTCGGCCCGCTCGCCGAAGCCGGCGTCAACGTCGACATGATCGTCCAGAACATCTCCGAGGACGGCACGCGCACAGACATGACCTTCACCGTGCCCTCCGGCGACCTGCCGAAGGCGATGGCGGTGATGGAGAAGGCCAAGGCCGAGATGCGCTACGACGCCATCCAGAGCGAGCCGGGCCTCACCAAGGTCTCGGTGATCGGCATCGGCATGCGCTCGCACACCGGCGTCGCCGCCACGGCCTTCAAGGCGCTCGCCGGGCGCGGCATCAACATCCGGGCGATCACGACGTCCGAGATCAAGATCTCCATCCTGATCGACGGCGAGTTCTCCGAGCTCGCGGTTCGGACCTTGCATTCGGTCTATGGTCTGGACAAAGCTTGAACCGGCGGTTGTTCATCTGACCGCTGCCGATTTCTAAAACGGCCCTCGGTCCCCGGGCCGTTCGCCCGATGTGGATCAGAGCGTTGGTGAGAAGCGATTCGTCCGGCCCGCGCCTTCTCTTGCGGCGGATACGAGAGTTGATGGCCGAACCGCTCCAGCCGCAGGCGCGGCTGGACGAGATCGTGCGCCAGATCGCCGCGAACATGGTGGCCGAAGTCTGCTCGCTCTACGTGCTGCGCTCGGACGGCGTGCTCGAGCTCTATGCGACCGAAGGTCTCAATCCGGGTGCCGTCCACCTGGCGCAGCTGCGGCTCGGCGAAGGCCTCGTCGGCACCATCGCGGCGACCGCGCGCCCGCTGAACCTGCCCGAGGCGCAGAAGCACCCGGCCTTCACCTACCTGCCGGAGACCGGGGAGGAGATGTTCAACTCCTTCCTCGGCGTGCCGATCCTGCGGGCCGGCCGCACGCTCGGCGTGCTCGACGTCCAGAACAAGGCCAAGCGCGTCTATCGGGACGAGGAGCTGGAAGCGCTGGAAACGGTCGCGATGGTGGTCGCCGAGATGATCGCCGCCGGCAGCCTCGAGGGCCTGTCGCGGCCGGGCGTGCAGCTCGACCTGACGCGGCCGGTGTCGTTCCGCGGCACCGCGCTGTCGGAGGGCATCGGCCTCGGCCACGTGATCCTCCACGAGCCGCGCGTCGTGGTCACCAACCTCTTCAACGAGGACGTCGACTCGGAGATCGAGCGGCTGGAGCGCTCGCTCGGCTATCTGCGGATTTCCATCGAGGACATGCTGGCCCGGCGCGACATCGCCGGTGAGGGCGAGCACCGGGCGGTGCTCGAGGCCTACCGCATGTTCGCGCACGACCGCGGCTGGGTGCGGCGCCTGGAGGAGGCGATCCGCAACGGCCTGACGGCCGAGGCAGCGGTGGAGAAGGTGCAGAGCGACATGCGCGCGCGCATGATGCACATGACCGACCCCTACATCCGCGAGCGCCTGCACGACTTCGACGACCTCGCGCACCGTCTCTTGCGCCAGCTGATGGGCCGCGGCGAAGGCGGGGTGATGGAGGATGGGCCGCAGGACGGCATCATCGTCGCCCGCTCGATGGGCGCCGCGGAGCTTCTCGACTATCGGCGCGACCGCATCCGCGGCCTGGTGCTGGAGGAGGGCGCCCCGACCAGCCACGTCGTCATCGTGGCGCGCGCGCTCGGCGTGCCGGTGGTCGGCCAGGTGAAGGGCGCGGTCTCCATGTCGGAGAACCGCGACGAGGTGATCATCGACGGTGACGACGGTGGCGTGCACCTGCGCCCGCCCGCCGACGTGCAGACGGTGTTCGCCGAGAAGGTGCGCTTCCGCGCCAAGCGGCAGGAGCAGTACCGGCTCCTGCGCGACGCGCCGGCGGTGACGCAGGACGGGGTCGCCGTCGACCTCCTGATGAATGCGGGGCTGATGGTCGACCTTCCGCAGCTCGATGCGGCGGGAGCGGCCGGCATCGGCCTGTTCCGCACCGAACTGCAGTTCATGATCGCTTCGGCGATGCCCAAGGTGAGCGAGCAGGAGCATCTGTACTCGGCCGTGCTCGATGCGGCCGGGACCAAGCCCGTCACCTTCCGCACGCTCGACGTCGGCGGCGACAAGCTCCTGCCCTACCTGCACCAGTCGCCGGAGGAGAACCCGGCGCTCGGCTACCGGGCGATCCGGATCGCGCTCGACCGGCCGGCGCTGATGCGCACCCAGCTGCGGGCGCTTCTGAAGGCGGCGGGCGGGCGCGAGCTGAAGATCATGTTCCCGATGGTGACGGAGCTGTCGGAGATCCATCGGGCGCGCGAGCTGATCGCACGGGAGCTCCGTCACCTGACGAAGTTCGGCCACATCATGCCGCGCCGGCTGAAGCTCGGCGTGATGATCGAGGTGCCCTCTCTCCTGTTCCAGCTCGACGAGCTGATGGAGCTCGTCGACTTCGTCTCGGTCGGCTCGAACGACCTCTTCCAGTTCTTCTCGGCGGTGGATCGCGGCAACACGCAGATCGCGACGCGCTTCGACGACCTGTCGCCGCCCTTCCTGCGGGCGCTGAAATCGATCGTGCAGGCGGGCGAGCGGCACTCGGTGCCGGTCACCCTGTGCGGCGAGATGGCGGGCAAGCCGCTCACTGCGATGGCGCTGCTCGGCCTCGGCTTCCGCTCGATCTCGATGACGCCCTCGGCCATCGGCCCGGTGAAGGCGATGCTGGTGGCGCTCGATGCCGGCAAGCTCGCCCAGGCGATGGATCAGCACATCGCCAGCCGTCATCGCAGCCAGACGATGCGCGAGCTGCTGCAGGGCTTTGCCGAGGCGCACGCCATTCCCTATTAGGACGGTTGGCCCTATCGAGGGTCGACATCAGCGCGCCGATTCCCGGTCGGGCCGGCGGCGCCCCCGAGACTGCAGCCGGAAGAGCCATGGCAGTTCTGCCTCTCGCCACCATGGACGACATCGTCAAGCGCTTCGCCTATCTCGAGAACGAGATGGCGAGGGGCGGCGATCGCGACAGCTTCGCCAAGCTCGCCAGCGAGTATTCCGAGCTCGAGGACGTGGTGCGTGCGATCCACGCCTATCGCGACGGCGAGCGCGAGGTTCGCGAGCTGAAGGCGCTCGCCGCCGACCCGAAGTCCGAGAAGGAGATGCGCGAACTCGCCCATGCCGAGCTCGCCGAGGCGGAGGGTCGGCTCGAGGCGCTGGGCGGCGAGATCCAGCTTCTGCTTCTGCCCAAGGATGCCGCCGACGAGAAGGACGCGATCCTGGAGATCCGCGCCGGCACCGGCGGCTCGGAAGCAGCGCTCTTTGCCGGCGATCTCTTTCGCATGTATTCGCGCTACGCCGAGCTGCGGGGCTGGAAGGTCGAGGTCCTCTCGGCGAGCGAGGGCGACGCCGGCGGCTACAAGGAGGTGATCGCGAACGTGCGCGGCAAGGGCGTGTTCTCGCGGCTGAAGTTCGAGAGCGGCGTGCACCGGGTGCAGCGCGTGCCGGAGACCGAGGCCGGCGGGCGCATCCACACCTCGGCCGCAACGGTGGCGGTGCTGCCCGAGGCCGAGGAAATCGACATCGAGATCCGCTCCGAGGACATCCGCATCGACACCATGCGCTCCTCCGGTGCCGGTGGCCAGCACGTCAACACCACCGACTCCGCAGTCCGGATCACGCATTTGCCGACCGGCATCGTCGTGACCTCGTCGGAAAAGTCGCAGCACCAGAACCGCGCCCGCGCCATGCAGGTGCTGCGTGCGCGGCTCCTCGACGCCGAGCGCTCGCGCGCCGACAGCGAGCGGTCCGAGGCGCGGCGGGTGCAGGTCGGGTCCGGCGACCGCTCGGAGCGCATCCGGACCTACAACTTCCCGCAGGGGCGCGTGACCGATCACCGCATCAACCTGACGCTCTACAAGCTCGACCGGGTGATCGAGGGTGAGCTCGACGAGCTGGTCGACGCCCTCGTGTCCGACCATCAGGCCGCGCAGCTGGCGGCGGTCGGCTCGGACGCCTGAAGCGTGACGGCGTCCGAGCCCGTGACGCTGGCGGCCCTGCTGGCCGCCGCACGGCGGCGGCTGGAGGCGGCGGGCTCGCCCACGGCCGACCTCGACGCGCGGCTGCTTCTCGCCGCGGCGCTGGGGCTCCAACGCAGCGACTTCATCCTGAAGGCGCAGGACGGCGTATCGACCGCGCACGCCGCCCGCGCCGACGCCCTGGTGGCGCGGCGGGCCGGCGGCGAGCCGGTGCACAGGATCCTCGGCCGGCGCGCCTTCTACGACCACGATTTCCAGCTGTCGCCGGAGACGCTGGAGCCGCGGCCGGACACCGAGGCGCTGGTCGAGCTGGCGCGCCGCCCCATGGCGGAGACCCTCGCCGCCACCGGCCGCTGCCGCTTCGTCGATCTCGGCACAGGCACCGGCGCCATCGCGGTGTCGCTGCTGGCGCTGTTCCCCGAGGCCGAGGCGGTGGCGGTCGATCTCGCCATCGGGGCCGTCGTCACGGCACGGCAGAATGCGGAGGCGGCAGGCGTTGCCGCGCGCTTCCATGCCGTCGTCGGCGATTACGCGTCGATGATCGGCGCGCGCCTTGATCTGGTGGTGTCGAACCCCCCATATATCGAGACAGAGGCGATCGAGCGCCTCGCGCCGGAGGTTCGGGCTCACGACCCTCGGCTCGCGCTGGATGGCGGCGCGGACGGCCTCGATGCCTACCGTGCCATCGCTGCCGATGCGCCGAGGGTCTTGAACCCGGCGGGCAGCGTCCTCCTGGAGATCGGTGCGGGACAGGCCGCGGACGTCGAGGCGATCTTTCATCGACGGGGATTTGCGATCATAGACCGCGCCTTCGACCTTGCAGGGCATGTGCGCGCCCTCTGGTTGCGGTCGGGCAAGCTTGCTTGAGGCGTGCGGTGCCTCGGCTTTTCACGACCTTCAGCCGAGAAAGGACTTGTTCCAGAGCGCGTATCTCACTAGGGTCTGGCCACGTTGCGGAAGAATCGAGAGGGACGTCCCTCTGACCGCGGAGCGCTGCAGGCGAGCGCGGCATGGGATGCGCGGGTCGGCTCGAAGAGCCGCCCATCACCGGCGATGAGACGTTGCCGGAACAATCGACCGAAAACCAGCCATGCGGCGGCGCGACCAGCGCGGCCGAATCCATGCGAAGCGTCCGCGCTCCGCTTTGAGGTGTCCGACCGGCCGCGCGCCGGGATTTCGAAGACAGGATGACTATGAGGCCAGGACAGCAGAAGCAGCGCATGCGGGGTCGTGGGCGCAAAGGGCCGAATCCGCTGACGCGGAGCTACGAGTCGAACGGGCCGGACGTGAAGATCCGGGGCACCGCCCAGCACATCGCCGACAAGTACGCGCAGCTGGCGCGGGACGCGTCGGCTTCGGGCGACCGGGTGATGGCGGAGAACTATCTCCAGCATGCCGAGCACTACAATCGCGTGATCGCCGCTGCCCAGGGCCAGTTCCCGCAGCAGCAGCGCGACGAGCGTGACATGGACGGCGACGAGGACGACGAGATGCAGGCCGGCGACGGCCAGCCCTTCTACGGCGACCAGCAGCGTCAGCCGAACGGGCGCGACAACCGCGACGGCTATCGCGACGGGCGGGACGACCGCGAGAACCGGAACGGTCGCGAGTATCGCGACAACCGGGACGGCCGCGACAACCGGGATAACCGGGACGGCCGCGACCGCTATGCGAACGGCTCGGGCCCGCAACCATCGAATGGTGACGGCCGTGACGGGGGCGAAGGCCGCGAAGGCGGCCGGCGCGAGCGCTTCGATCGGGGCGACCGGCAGGACCGGCCGCGCTATGACGACCGCCAGCCGCGCGAGATGCGGCAGGACCGCCCGCGCAGCGACGATCGCGGCGAGACCGATGGCGAGCAGCCGGAGACGGGCGCCGTGGAGAGCCGCGGCGAGGGCGAAGGCCGTCGGAGCCGTCGGCGCCGCGAGCGTCCGGACCGGTTCGAACCGGCGGAGACCTCGGAGGCTCAGGCCGTCGACGCCGCAAGTGCCGAGCAACCCGAGGTGACGGCCCCGGTGCGCGACGAAGAGCGCGAGGCGCCCGCGCCGCGCCGGCGCGTCGCCAAGCCTGCCGAGCCTGCCGAGCCTGCCGAGGCGGCGCCCGAGACGTCCGCCGACGGCGAGGCGCAGCCCAAGCGCCGCGGCCGGCCGCGCAAGAAGAAGCCGGAAGACGAGGCTGCCGCGGGCGAGGGCGGGGAGGAGCACCTGCCAGCCTTCCTGATGGCCTCCAACGGCTGATCCCCGACCGACGACAAGCATCAGGGCCTCGGCGCGAGCCGGGGCCCTTTTCGTTTGTCGGTCCTCAAGCGTGGACGAGAAATGCGTGGGGCGCGTGTCGCCGCCTCTTCATCCCGCGGCCGACGATATCCATATCGACGTCTGAGCGGCTCGCCGGACGGGAGCCGATCTCCAACCCCGCGGTTCACGCCTCGTGCGAGGGTGGCCGCAGCCAGGAGGTAGACAATGGATATCGAGAAGTACACCGAGCGGGTTCGCGGCTTCATCCAGGCGGCCCAGACCGGGGCGCTGTCGCGCGGCCACCAGCAGTTCACGCCCGAGCATCTCCTGAAGGTTCTGGTCGACGACCCGGAGGGTCTGGCGGCCGGCTTGATCGAGCGGGCCGGCGGCCGCGCGCAGGACGTGCGCACCGCCGTCGACGCCGCTCTCGGTGCGCTGCCCAAGGTGTCGGGCGGCGAAGGCCAGCTCTATCTGACGCAGCCACTGGCGAAAGTGTTCGCCACCGCCGAGGATCTCTCCAGGAAGGCCGGCGACAGCTTCGTCTCCGTCGAGCGGCTGCTGCTCGCGCTCGCCATCGAGAAGTCGGCGAAGACGGCCGACATCCTCGCCAAGGCCGGCGTGACCGCGAACGGCCTGAACCAGGCGATCAACGACATCCGCAAGGGCCGTACGGCCGACAGCGCCTCTGCCGAGCAGGCCTATGACGCGCTGAAGAAGTATGCCCGCGACCTGACCAAGGACGCGCGCGAAGGCAAGCTCGACCCGGTGATCGGCCGCGACGACGAGATCCGCCGCACGATCCAGGTGCTGTCGCGCCGGACCAAGAACAACCCGGTGCTGATCGGCGAGCCCGGCGTCGGCAAGACCGCCATCGCGGAAGGGCTGGCGCTGCGCATCGTCAACGGCGACGTGCCGGAATCCCTGCGCGACAAGCAGCTGATGGCGCTCGACATGGGCGCGCTGATCGCCGGCGCGAAGTATCGCGGCGAGTTCGAGGAGCGTCTGAAGGCGGTGCTCGCCGAGGTGACAGCGGCGGCCGGCGGCATCATCCTCTTCATCGACGAGATGCACACCCTGGTCGGCGCGGGCCGTGCGGACGGCGCGATGGACGCCTCCAACCTCCTGAAGCCGGCCTTGGCGCGCGGCGAGCTTCACTGCGTCGGTGCGACGACCCTCGAGGAGTATCGCAAGCATGTCGAGAAGGACGCCGCGCTCGCCCGGCGCTTCCAGCCCGTCTTCGTCGACGAGCCGACGGTGGAGGACACGATCTCCATCCTGCGCGGCCTCAAGGAGAAGTACGAGCAGCACCATCAGGTGCGGATCTCGGACTCCGCCCTCGTTGCCGCGGCGCAGCTGTCGAACCGCTACATCACCGATCGCTTCCTGCCGGACAAGGCGATCGACCTCGTCGACGAGGGCGCCTCGCGCCTGCGCATGCAGGTGGACTCCAAGCCTGAGGCGCTGGACGAGATCGACCGGCGCGTGATGCAGCTGAAGATCGAGCGCGAGGCGCTGAAGCGGGAGAACGACGACGCCTCGCGCGACCGGCTGGAGCGGCTCGAGGCCGATCTCGCCGACCTCGAGGAGGAGTCCGACCTGCTGACCGCCGCCTGGCAGGCCGAGAAGTCCAAGCTCGGCCTTGCCGCCGACCTGAAGCGCCGGCTCGACGAGGCCCGTAACGATCTCGCCATCGCGCAGCGCAAGGGCGAGTTCCAGAAGGCGGGCGAGCTCGCCTATGGCGTCATCCCGCAGCTCGAGCGCGAGCTGAAGGAGGCCGAGGCGAACGACGGCGCGAAATCCTCGGCGATGGTCGAGGAGACTGTTACGGCCGACCACGTCGCGCAGGTGGTCTCACGCTGGACCGGGATCCCCGTCGACCGGATGCTCGAAGGCGAGCGTGACAAGCTGCTCCGGATGGAGGACTCGCTCGCCAGGCGCGTCGTCGGCCAGGGCGAAGCGGTGCAGGCGGTGTCGAAGGCGGTCAGGCGCGCCCGCGCCGGCCTGCAGGATCCGAACCGGCCGATCGGCTCGTTCATCTTCCTCGGGCCGACGGGCGTCGGCAAGACCGAGCTGACCAAGGCGCTTGCGAGCTTCCTCTTCGACGACGAGGCGGCGATGGTGCGGCTCGACATGTCGGAATACATGGAGAAGCACTCCGTCGCGCGGCTGATCGGGGCGCCTCCGGGCTATGTCGGCTACGAGGAGGGCGGCGCGCTGACCGAAGCGGTCCGTCGCCGGCCCTACCAGGTGATCCTGTTCGACGAGATCGAGAAGGCGCATCCGGACGTCTTCAACGTCCTCCTGCAGGTGCTCGACGACGGGCGGCTGACGGACGGGCAGGGGCGCACGGTCGATTTCCGCAACACGCTGATCATCATGACCTCGAACCTCGGCTCGGAGTTCCTGACGGCGCTTCGGGACGACGAGGACGCCGAGGTCGCGCGGTCCCAGGTGATGGACGTGGTGCGGGCCTCGTTCCGGCCGGAGTTCCTCAACCGCGTCGACGAGGTGATCCTGTTCCACCGGCTGCACCGCTCCGAGATGGGCGCGATCGTCGACATCCAGATGCAGCGGCTCGAAAAGCTGCTCGCCGATCGCAAGATCCATCTGGAGCTGGACGGCTCCGGCCGGGAATGGCTGGCCGAAAAGGGCTACGACCCCGCCTATGGCGCGCGGCCCCTGAAGCGCGTCATTCAGCGCGAGGTGCAGGACCCGCTCGCCGAGAAGATCCTGATGGGCGAGGTCAGGGACGAATCGACGGTGAAGATCTCCGGCGGCAGCGACCGGCTGATCTTCTACGTCGTCGGCTCCAAGGCCGGCGCCGAGGGGGATCGCGTCGCGGCTTAACCCCGTCGATCCATGGTGGGCGAGGGGCGGGCTGTCGGCTCGCCCTTTTCGTTTTGGCCTTGTGCGACATGTGCCGGGACAGACAGCGCATGCCGGCATGGGGTGCGCGCTCGATAGCGACCATCGATCAGGAGACAGCCATGGCATCCGGCCAGCATTTTCGTCCGCCCGGCCCGCTCGGCTTCGGCGGCGCACCGCTCGGCAACATGTTCCAGGCGATCAGTGACGATCAGGCGCATGCAACACTGGAGGCGGCGTGGGATGCGGGCTACCGCTACTTCGACACCGCGCCGCACTACGGCAGCGGGCTGTCGGAGCACCGCTTCGGCGAGATGCTGCGTACCAAGCCGCGGGACGACTTCGTGCTCTCGACCAAGGTCGGACGGCTGCTCGAACCGGTGAGGACGCCGCCGGAGAGCATCTTCAAGAACCCGCTGCCCTTCGAGGGCTGTTACGACTATTCTGGGGACGGCGTGCTGCGTTCGATCGAGGACAGCTACCAGCGGCTTGGCCTCTCGCAGATCGACATCGTCTATATCCACGACATCGCGGCCGACCACCATGGCGATGCCTGGACGGATCAGTTCGCGATCGCGATGGAGGGTGCGAAGGCGTTGACCCGGCTGCGGGAGGAGGGCGTGATCAAGGCCTGGGGCCTCGGCGTCAACTTGGTCGAGCCCTGCCTCAGGGCCTTGGAGCAGGCGGATCCGGACGTTTTCCTCCTGGCCGGTCGCTACTCGCTGCTCGATCTCGGCGGGCTCGACGACCTGTTCCCGGCGTGTCTCGACCGGGGCGTCTCCGTGGTCGTCGGCGGGCCGTTCAATTCCGGCCTCCTCGCCGGCGGCACCACCTTCGACTACGCCGAGGCGCCGGACGAAAAGGTCGAGGCTCGCCGACGGCTGCAGGCGATCGCCGTGGAGCACGGGGTCGATTTGCGCGCCGCCGCGCTGCAGTTCTGCGCCGCCCACCCCGCCGTCAGCGCGGTGATCCCCGGCACCAAGAGCGCAGAACGGGCCCGAGACAACATGGAACTGGTCCGCACGCCCGTGCCGGAGGCCTTCTGGCAGGCGCTGAGAGCGCAAGGGGTGCTGCCTGAGCATGCGCCGACGCCGTGACTTGACGCAAGAAAGGCGGCCGGAACGCCGGCCGCCGCTTCATTCGCTTCGACTGCTCGACGTCGTTCAGACGTAGGTGCCGGGCACGCCGTAGTAGTCGTCGACGCTGCGGCCGTAGGCCGGATCACCCCACGGAGTGGTCGAGCGGGCGTAGCGCGGTGCCCCTTCCAGCGACTCCCGGGTGATGCCGACGACGTATCCGCCCTGACGCTCGTCATACTTCAGGACCTCCCAGGGCAGCGGGTGGTAGTCCTCGCCGATGCCGAGAAAGCCGCCGAAGGACATGATCGCATAGCGGACGCGGCCGTCGCGCTTGCCGATCACGACGTCGTCGATCTGGCCGAGATGCTCGCCCTCGGTGTTATAGACGGCCGTGCCGTTGACCCGGCTGGCCTCGATGCTGTCGGATGTCACTGTAACGTCGGACATGACGTGCCTCCGTTTCGTTGGTTCTATAGCGGAACGTGGAGTCCGAGGGCCCGTTCCACAGTGAGCGGCCTGCTCGTCCTGCACGAAGCATCCGATATACTCACTGAACCGTGGCGGGCCGACCCTGTCGACCGCGCTGCCCTTCTTCAAGGCGGACGGCATCCGCCGCTTGCAGCGTGCTACAGGATGCGTCGTCGCTTGAAGCGCTTGCTTGCCTGGCTACATAGGGGATCCGTCGCGGCGGATTGCTCGTGCTGCCGCTCCGTTCGTCATCTTCATGTCCGGTTCAGTCGTCACTTCCTAAGATCCGGACCAGCCGACATTCGATCCGCGATTCGGGCTCGCCGCCAGTCGCAGGGTCGCGCCTCGCGTGGAGACATCGCATGAAGCCCAGAGAGATCCTGTTCTTCGCCGCCGTCGCGGCAGCCGTTTGGGCCGTCACTCCGGTTCGGGCGGCCGAGACGGGCTCGCGCGCATCGGCGGGCGATGTGCGCCTGGCGCAGCTCTTCGGCGACGACGACGACTACGACAACTATTCGCCGCGCAGCTACCGCACCTTCGTCGACGATCTCGGTCGGCGCATCACGGTGGACGGCCGCGGGCGGGTCATTGCGGTGGAACCTGCCACGCGGCGCGAGCGACGTCAGCGCTTCGACGAGCGGGCCATCGTTCGCGGAACGCCGCCGCCCGGCGCGGTCCTCGAGGGGCGGGTGCAGAACGTTCCGGCGAATGACCGCTACCTGCCGATCGGCCCGGACGGCCGGCCGATGTCGGCCGATCCCTATCGCAGCGGATCGCCGACGGGCCAGAGCGAGCGCGAGGCGGCACTGCCGCAGGACGACTGGAATCTGCCGCCGCCGGGCGAGTCGATCGTGGAGCCGCGCGCCGGATCGCAACCGGAGCGCAATGCCGCCGAACCCAATCCGGCGCCGACTGTGGAAGGCCCCAAGGGCAAGGGGGCCAAGGCGCAGGTGGCGGCGTTGCAGGTGATCCTGGATCGCGAGGGCATGTCGCCGGGCGTCATCGACGGGCGCATGGGCGGGAACGTCAACAAGGCGATGGCGGCCTTCCAGGAGAAGTTCGGCCGCACCATCGATCCGCGGGATCCGAAGGCGCTCGCCGAGGAACTCGATCAGACCGGCGGTCCGGCCGTCAGCTCCTACACCCTCACCGCCGAGGATGTCGCCGGACCGTATCTCGCGTCGATTCCGGAAGACTACGGGCAGAAGGCCAAGCTCCCGGCCATGTCCTACACTCGGCCGAGCGAGATGCTGGCCGAGCGCTTCCACATGGACGAGGACTATCTGAAGGAGATCAATCCCGGCGCCGACTTCAACCGGCCGGGCACGATCATCAAGGTGATGAACGTCGGCGCGAACGTCACCGAACCGGTGACCCGGATCATCGCCGACAAAGGCCGCGAACAGGTCCGCGCCTATGATGCGGCCGGGACGCTCGTCGCCGCCTATCCCTCGACCATCGGCTCGTCGGACACGCCATCGCCGTCCGGCACCGTCGAGGTGAGCCGCGTCGCCCTGAACCCCAACTACACCTACAATCCGAAGATCAACTTCAAGCAGGGCTCCAACGACGGCGTCCTGACGATTCCGCCCGGCCCGAATGGACCGGTCGGATCGGTCTGGATCGCGCTGTCGAAGCCGACCTACGGCATTCACGGCACGCCGGAACCCTCCAAGATCGGCAAGACCAACAGCCATGGCTGCGTGCGGCTCACCAATTTCGATGCGCAGGAACTCGCCAAGCTGGTGAAGCCGGGGGTGACGGTCGAGTTCATCGACTGACCCGTCCTGCCACGGCGACAGGGGATGCGACGGACGCTGCGGCATCGGTGGAGCGCGCCGCTGCGGAGCCTTTCACCGGTCTGACGCATTGAGGCGGCGTCTGATGGGAGATTGCTCGCCGATGCGTCTGTTCGCCGTGTTGCCGGTCCTGACCGGAGTGTTCCTCGCTTCTACGGCGCTCGCTGCGCCTCCGGCGCTCGATGCCGACGCCATCAACGGCGCCACGCTCGTCGATTGGCAGGCCCGCAAGAAGGCGGCTGCCGAGACGCAGGCGCAGGAGGCGGCCCAGCCGGCCGGCAGCAGCGCGGAAGCGACGGCTTCGGCTCCCGACGCGGTCGAGCCGGAGGCGGACAGCCCGCCGCCGCCGGTGCCGCCCGAGCCCGTCCCGGCGGAAGCGGCGCCCGAAGCCTTCCCCGCCAATCCGTCGGTCGGGACCGCACCCGGCGAGACGCCGGCCCAGCTGACCGAGGTGCCTCAGGTGCCTGACGAGAGCACCGATCTGCCCGACGAGGCCGCGCTGCAGAACCCGTCGGCCGAGCCGGCGGGCGACACGGGCGCGTCCGGGGAGGGGCAGCCGGCCGGTGCCGGCGACGTGCAGGCCGAGAAGCCGGCGGACCAGCCGGACCCGTTTCTGATCCGGCTGCAGGTGCTGCTCGATCGGCAGAACGCCTCGCCGGGCTCCATCGACGGGCTGATGGGCAACAACACGCAGAAGGCGATCCGCGCCTTTCAGGCGATGCACGACCTGCCGGCCGACGGAAAGGTCGGCGAAGAGACCTGGGACGTCCTGTCGGTCGATGCCGAGCCGGCCGTGACGACCTACACGATCACGCAGAAGGATGTGGACGGCCGCTACGTCGAGCACCTGCCGTCCGATTACGCCGAACTCGCCAAGCTCGATTGGCTCGGCTACCGCGGCCCCTCCGAGATGCTCGCCGAGCGGTTTCACATGGATGAGCAGTTGCTCGAGCGCCTGAATGCGGGGGCCGACTTCAAGAAGGCGGGGACGCAGATCCTCGTCGCGGCGCCGGGCGGCGCGCCTGCCGTCAAGATCAAGCGCATCGAAGTCGACAAGTCGGCCGGCGAGCTTTCCGGCTACACCGCCGACGGGCATCTGGCGCTGGTCTATCCCGCCACGATCGGCTCGCCCGAAAATCCCTCGCCCTCCGGCACGGTGACCGTCGAGGCGATCGCGCCAGATCCGGATTACGCCTACGACCCCGGCAAGAACTTCAAGCAGGGCAAGAACGACAAGCCGCTGCGCCTGCCTCCGGGGCCGAACGGCCCGGTCGGAGCGATGTGGATCGACCTGTCGAAGCCGACCTATGGGATCCACGGGACCCCGGAGCCGGATCTGATCGACAAGTCCGGAAGCCACGGCTGTGTGCGCCTCACCAACTGGGACGCCCAGATCCTCGCCGGCCTGGTCGAGCCGAAGAAGACGGTGGTGGAGTTCAAGGAATGACCATCGCCGGGGCGCTGCGTGGCACACTGGTCTGCGGCGCGGTCTGCGCCGCGGGCTGCGCCGGGGCGCTCGCGCAGCCGGTCCCGACGCAGCGTCCGGAGCCAGCGCATGCCGCTCCGTTGGAGAGAGAGGCGCCGCCGTCGAGAGCCTCCGGGCAGCCGAAGAAGCCGGGACCCCGATCCGAAGCCGCGGGATCGGGGAGCGGCGCGTTGGAAGCCGGCGGGGCGACGCCGGCCAGCCAGCCGGAGCACGATCCGGTAGCGCCCGCCGACGTGCCGGTGCCGGTGCCCGCACCCGCGCCTGATACCCGCGCGAAGGCCTCGCCGCAGCCGGATCCGGTTCAGCCGGCGACCGCTCCGCCCGCAGGATCGAAGGACGCCTCTACCGTCAAGCCGACCCCTCAGGATCTGCGCGCGGCGGTGCCAGAGATCGATCCGGAGACGGCGACGCTCGCAGCGGCGGCGGTCGAGGCCGCCAAGGCGTGCGAGGCGGAGCTCACGTCCCGCGGGGTCCGCTTCACCGTGGGCGAGAGCGTCAGCGAGGGCCGGTGCGGCGTCCTGCGTCCGATCACGGTCGAGACCCTGTCGAGCGGCGTGACCGTCGGCTCGAAGACCCAGATCCTCTGCCAGACGGCGCTGGCGCTCGACCACTGGGTGACAGAGGCGGTGATCCCCGCGGCGCGGGAGGGCTTCAACGGGGCTGGCGTGAAGACGGTCGACGTCGGCTCCTCCTATGTCTGCCGCGCTCGCTCGTCCGAGACCAAGATCTCGGAGCACGCTCGGGGCAGCGCGCTCGACATCGGCGATTTCACGCTGTCCGACGGCCACCGCGTCTCCGTTCAGTTCCAGGCCGAAGGCTCGCCGGAGCAGACCTTTCAGCGGCGGGTCCGCGATGCCGCCTGCGGACCGTTCAAGACCGTGCTCGGGCCCGGAACCGACTCCGACCACACCACCCATCTCCATCTCGACATGGCGGCGCGCCGCAACGGCGCGACCTACTGCAAGTAGGGTCGGCACGAGGTCTCAGGTGGCATACAGCCTGTGCATCGGCTGTGGACGAGCTGTGGACAAGCGACCGTCGCAGGCGGGCTTCGCACCCTGCGCTCCGGCTCCCTGCCCCCTACTGCCGATCGGCGACGCGGGCCGGCACGTCCTGCTGCTCGAGCAGCTTGTCGATGCGATCGCGCTCGCGCTTAAAGGCCTCCAGGACGTCGCCCTGCAGGGTGCGTCCGGACGGCAGACGGATGCGCATCGGATCGACATGCGTGCCGTTGACGTGCACCTCGTAGTGCAGGTGGTTGCCGGTCGAGAGGCCCGTCGAGCCGACATACCCGATGATCTGGCCCTGGCGGACATGCGCCCCCGGCTTGATCCCCTTGGCGATGCCGCTCTGGTGCGAGTAGGAGGTCTCGTAGCCGTTGGCGTGCTGGATCACGGTCTGGCGGCCGTAGCCGCTGGTCCAGCCGGCCTGCTCCACGACGCCGGAACCGGCGGCGAGGATGGGCGTGCCGGAGGGCGCGGCCCAGTCGACCCCCCAGTGCGGCCGCACGTAGCCGAGGACCGGGTGCTTGCGGCCCGTCGAGAAGGGCGAGCTCAGCCTCGCGTTCGGGACGGGATTGCGGATCAGGAACTGGCGGGCGCTGCGACCGTCGGTGTCGTAGTAGTCCACGTGATCGTCGTCGGGGGTGCGGAAGCGGTAGAAGCGCTTCGGCTGATCGGCGAACCTCGCCTCGACATACAGAATTTCGGAGCTGTCGCTCGCCGCGTCCTCGCCTTCGTCCAGCGAGTACAGCACGGTGAGCCGGTCGTTCGGGTTGAGGCGCGCCTGGTAGTCGACGTCCGAGGCGAGGATGCGCAGCAGCTGCTGGCAGAGACGGTCGTTCAGCCCGTAGGCGAGCGCGGCCTGATAGATCGCGTCGTAGACCGTCGGCATTTCGGTGCGCTGCGGCCCCTCGGTCGCGTCTTCGTCGAAGGCTTCGGCGACCGCCTGGCTCGGCGGGGGCGCCGCGGCGGGCTCGAAGCTGCCGGCCTCGCTCTCGGCGACCGTCAGGAGATGCGTCTCGCCGCGGTAGACCGAGATGCGCACGATGTGTTCGCCGTCGCTGCGCGTCTCGATCCCGACCCGCAGCACGTTGCCCGCGCTCAGCACCTTCGTCGACAGAAGGTCGGACAGCCGGGCCGCCGCGCGCGCCGCCGACAGGTCGTCGTGTCCGCTCTCGGCCAGTGCCTCGGCGATCTCCTCGGTCTCGCGGAAGGGAATGATCAGCTCGAAATAGCGGGCGCTGTCCTCGGCGCCGACCGGATCGGGGATCGCGACCGAAACGTTCTCCTCGACCACGCGGAAGGCCGAGCCCGGTTCGTAGTCGGCGGCGTCGCCGCCGAAGCTGAAGCGATAGGTGTCGAGCGGGCGCAGGGCCGCGAGGCGGACCGGCTTCTCCTCGGGAAGGCTGGAGGACACCGAGCGCACCAGGCTCTCGGCGTCCGCGGCGCTGAGATCGGTGCCCGCGTCGAAGGCGGGAGCGGAGAAGTCGAAGGGCTCGACCTTGAGGCTGACGTCCGTCTCCACCTTCGCACCGTAGATCTGGCCGGTTTCGGGTGCGTCGCCCGCTTCCTCGTCGTCCGGCTCGGCGAAGATCTTCAGGGCGTCGAAGGCCGGGTAGTCGGCCGCGCTCGGGTGGCGGGACGCGAGCGACATGTTGACGAGGGCGAGCGGCACGGTGCGGATCAGCTCTCGGTCGCCGTCCCGGATCATGGTCGAGACCTCGAGGGTGCGGCGGCTGCGGGTCACCGGCACCGCGGCGGCAAAGACCCGCTCGCCCTTTTCCAGGCTCTCGGTGGCGAGCGCGGCGCCGGGCGCGGTCGCCGCCGGGCGCGCCATCACCTGGCGACCGTCGAGCGCGGCCGACAGGGCGATCCCCATCAGCGCGGTCGAGGTGAGGCCGGTGAGGAGCGTGCCGGCGAGCCAGCGCGCGGACACCTGGCGACGGTCGGGGCGGCGGCGCTGATCGGCGATCAGCGGCGGCTCGTTCCCGAGGTCAGGTCTCGCGGTGGGCTCGTCGGTCATCGTCATCCTTGCGCGCTGCGACCGCCATCGAAGATCAAGGTGGCGAAATCGCGACCGGCCGCCGGCCGAAGGGTCGGAGCCGAGGCCGCCCTGCCGCGACTTAAGGAGGCGCTATGCCTGCCTGTCAATGGATCGCGGCTGCGTCGCCAGCCGACGCACAGGCTTCGCCGGAGCGAGCCGCCCCCACCGCGTCACGGTGCCCGGCGACGAGGCCGATCCGCCGCGCCGATCGACTCCGTGCCCGGCGTGCGGCGGGTGAACGCCAGTTTTTGAAGTTTTTGCGAAACGGGCGTTGACAGGCTCGAGCCCCGTCCCCTATATCACGCTCCACCAACGACGGGGCGCCCAACGGCACGGCCGGATGGCCTTGTGGGGTTCGCTCGTCGTCTGGTTTTCGATAAGGGTTCGCCATTGCGGTGGCTTTGTCGAGGGCTCGCAGCAGAGATGCCATGAGCCTGACGAGGACGGTTTTGACTGGTTCTCGGGTTTTTTGACAAGTTGGTTATGAGAGAAGAAAGAGAAGCGTGGGCGGCGGATTGGCCTCCTTCTGCGGGCCTTTCGGGCTCTGGTTTGCGGGTGTCGGAGACGGCGGCGCGGCTGTGGGTTTGGAGGGGACGCGGGAGACTTAAGAGGCACGATCCTTGTCGTGACACGTTTCGGCATGAGAACGCCGCTGCCGGTGTTGTCCGTCGTCCTTCGGGGCGATGGGGAATGGCTGGTGGCGGTTTGGTCGTTTCGGCTGTGAGGTCGGATCGGCAAGTTCTCGTCTATTGCTTTGAGACAGTGTGACGGCTGGGGTTCAACTCTTTCAAACCTGAGAGTTTGATCCTGGCTCAGAACGAACGCTGGCGGCAGGCTTAACACATGCAAGTCGAGCGCCCCGCAAGGGGAGCGGCAGACGGGTGAGTAACGCGTGGGAATCTACCCTATTCT
>NZ_JANIFJ010000008.1 GCF_024519155.1 Mangrovibrevibacter kandeliae
CCTCGAGCGGCCACCAGCAGCAGGCGCGCCGCGCCGCGAGCCGGCCGAGCGCCGCGCGTCCGGCGGCTCGTGCCGCCGCGCCGCGCCCGGTGGCGCAGCTGAAGACGGTCGGCACCGGCGGCGCCGCGCCGAAGGTCGCTGCCTCCGAGGATGGCTGGGAGGAATTTTAATGACTGACGTGCAGGATGCAACGGAGAGCGGTGCTCTGATGCTGCCCGCGATCCTCGATATCACGGCGGCAGGGCCGCTGACGGAGCAGTTGCTGGCGCTGCGGGGGCAGCGCCTCACCCTGGACGCTTCGTCGGTGGAACAGATCGGCGGTCAGTGCCTGCAGATTCTCCTGTCGGCGGTGGCGACCTGGAAGGCGGACATGACCTCGATCGAGATCATCTCCCCGTCCGAGGGGTTCGAGAGGGGTCTGCAGCTGCTCGGGCTGGCTGCGGGGGATCTGATGGACAAGGAAATCGTACAATGACGCAGACCATTCTGACGGTGGACGACAGCCGGACGATGCGCGAGATGCTGAAGCGGGCGCTGCATGACGCCGGGTTCAACGTGATCCAGGCGGAAGACGGGGTGCACGGGATCGAGGTCCTGCAGGGCTGCGAGCCGGACGTGATCATCACGGACGTGAACATGCCGCGGATGGACGGTCTGACGTTCATCGAGGAGATCCGCAAGGACGGGACGAAGCGTGCGATCCCGATCCTGGTGCTGACGACCGAGAGCGACGCGGAGAAGAAGGCGCGGGCGCGCCGCGCCGGCGCCACCGGCTGGATCGTCAAGCCCTTCGATCCGACCAAGCTGGTCGAGGCCATCCGCCGCGTCGCCGCCTGAGCGAACGCCACCGGTCCGGGTCGCGCGCCGAAACGGCCGACGGCCCGCCAACGAGGGGCTTCGGGACGGCACAAGGACGGGCTGGAGCAAGCCTTGCGCCGGATAAACGGG
This sequence comes from Mangrovibrevibacter kandeliae, assembly GCF_024519155.1. Lineage (GTDB taxonomy): Bacteria > Pseudomonadota > Alphaproteobacteria > Rhizobiales > Rhizobiaceae > Mangrovibrevibacter > Mangrovibrevibacter kandeliae. Next base: position 949 of record NZ_JANIFJ010000008.1, read on the forward strand.
CGGTTCCTATCTCGCACACGATGTCGGCGCGCACGCCGAGGGGTTGAGGAAGTTTCATCATGGACGCGATGGCGGAAATCAGGGCGACCTTCTTCGAAGAGTGCGCCGATGGTCTCGGCGAACTCGAGGCGGGTCTGCTCGCGATCGAGAACGGCGAGGCCGACAGCGACACCGTGAACGCGGTCTTCCGCGCGGTGCATTCGATCAAGGGCGGCGCCGGCGCCTTCTCGCTCGATGACCTCGTCCACTTCGCCCACATCTTCGAGACGACGCTCGACGAGATGCGCTCGAACCGGCTCGACGCGACGCCCGACGTCGTGCGCGTCATGCTGCGGGCCGCCGACGTCCTGGCCGATCTCGTCGCGGTAGCCCGCGATGGCGGCACGGTCGACGAGTCCCGCACCGGCGCGCTCATCGAGGAGCTGAAGGAGCTGGTCTCGCCCGGATCGGGCGGCGGCGCCGCCGGCGGTGCCCCTTCGGCCGCCGCGGCGAAGATGGCGGCCGTCGCCAGCGACGGGATGGACGATCTCGACTTCACCCCGGTCGCGATCGATCTCGACGACCTGATGGTGCCGTCCGGCAGCGGCTGGCGCGTCACCTTCAAGCCCCGCCCGGACATGTACGCCAAGGCCAACGAAGCCGGCCGCCTGATCCGGGAGGTGCTGGCGCTCGGCGATGGCCAGGTGACCTGCGACACCAGCGAGATCCCGCTGCTCGGCGAGCTCGATCCGGAAGGCGCCTATCTCGTCTGGACGATCGATCTTCAGACCGAGGTCGGCGAGGACCAGATCCGCGAGATCTTCGAATTCGCCGAGATGGACTGCGAACTGACCATCGAGGCGCTCGTTGGCGAGGACGGCGGCGACGTCGATGCCGACATGGCGGCGCTGCTCGCCGGTCTGGCGGACGATCCCACCGTCAAGCACGTCGAACCCGATTCGGCCGATGACGAGATGCAGGCGGCTGCCGCGCCGGCCGCTGCCGCGCCGGCTCCGGCGCCGCGCCCGGCTGCGCCGCCCAAGCCCGCCAAGGCTGTCGCTGCTGCGGCCAACGACGCCGACGCCAAGGCTGCCGGTGCCGGCGGCCCGCCGGCGACGATCCGCGTCGATCTCGAGCGCGTCGATCGTCTGATCGACCTCGTCGGCGAGCTGGTGATCCATCAGGTGATGCTGTCGCAGCGCGTCACCCAGGCCGGCATCGCCCGTGCCTCGGACGTCGCGATGGGCCTCGACGAGCTGGAGCAGCTGACGCGCGAGATCCAGGACAGCGTCATGGCGATCCGCGCGCAGCCTGTGAAGTCGGTGTTCCAGAAGCTGCCGCGCCTGGTGCGCGAGGTGGCCGACATCACCGGCAAGCAGGTCAAGCTGGTGACGGAAGGCGAGTGGACCGAGGTCGACAAGACCGTCATCGAACGCCTGTCGGACCCGCTGACGCACATGATCCGCAATGCCATCGATCATGGCATCGAGACGCCCGACAAGCGCCTCAAGGCGGGCAAGAGCGAAGAGGGCACCGTGCACGTCGCGGCGATGCACCGCTCCGGCCGCATCGTCATCGAGATCTCCGACGATGGCGCCGGCATCAACCGGCCGATCGTGCGCGACATCGCGATCTCCAAGGGCCTGATCCCGCCGGACGCGAACCTCACGGACGACGAGACCGACAACCTGATCTTCCTGCCGGGCTTCTCGACCAAGGTCGAGGTGTCCGAGCTCTCCGGCCGCGGCGTCGGCATGGACGTCGTGAAGCGGTCGATCCAGGCTCTCGGCGGTCGCGTGTCGATCGCCTCCAAGCCGGGGGAGGGCTCGGTGTTCACCATGAGCCTGCCGCTGACGCTCGCCGTTCTCGACGGCATGATCGTCTCGGCCGGCGAGCATACGCTGGTGGTGCCGCTGACGGCGATCATCGAGACCCTGCAGCCGAAGGGCAGCGAGGTCCGCGGCTTCGGCAACGACCAGCGCCTGATCGAGGTGCGCGACAACTTCATGCCGCTCGTCGACGTCGCCCGCCAGCTCGGCTACCGCTCCAAGCCCACGCCGGCCACCTCCAGCGTGGCGATCCTGGTCGAGACGGAGAACGGCACCCGCTCGGCGCTCCTTGTGGATGCGATCCAGGGGCAGCGCCAGGTGGTGATCAAGAGTCTCGAGGCGAACTATGGCCGCGTTCCCGGCATCGCGGCGGCGACCATCCTCGGCGACGGCCGCGTGGCGCTGATCCTGGACGTCGACGCGGTGACCGCGACCTCGCGGTTCGAACAGAACTACTTCGGTAACAACCTCCAGGCAGCGGAATGACCATGGCTGAAGAACGCGACAACGAAAGTGCCGGCGCGCGCGAGCTCATCGCCTTCCGGATCGGCGAGCAGGAATTCTGCGTCGACATCATCTCGGTGCGCGAGATCCGCGGCTTCGCCTCGGCGACGCCGCTGCCGCACGCGCCGCACTACGTCACCGGCGTGATCAACCTGCGCGGTACGGTGCTGCCGATCGTCGACCTGGCGGCGCGGCTCGGCTTCGGCGCCACCGAGCCGACGGCGCGCTCGGTGATCATCGTGGTGCGTGTCGGCCAGCAGCTGGTCGGCCTGCTCGTCGACGCGGTGTCGGACATCCTCACGGTCACCGACGATCTCCTGCAGCCGACCCCCGACCTCGCCTCCGAACTCGCCCGCACCTTCGTGCGCGGCGTGATGGCTGTCGAAGGCCGCATGATCTCGCTGATCGCCGTCGACAACATCCTGCCGCAGATGGACGTCGCCGCCTGAAGCGGCGACGGACGCGACCGGTGAGCGGGCGGTCCCTGTTCGGTGAAGCGGCGCCGATTGCGCCGTAGCGCCTGCTGCGCGCGGCGCGATGAGAAGGCATGACCATGTCACGAGTTCAGGCTGAGATGCAGGGCGGCGCCAGCGGGGAGTTTCCGCTCACCGACGCCGACTTCACCACGATCGCGCGGATCCTCCACGAGGACTCGGGGATCCTGTTGTCGACGTCGAAGTCGACGCTGGTCTACTCGCGTCTCGCCAAGCGGCTGCGCGCCCTGGGGCTGGCCAGCTTCAAGGAGTACTGCTCGTACATCGCCGGGGCCGAGGGGGCCAGCGAGCGGATGACGATGCTCGCGGCGCTGACCACCAACGTCACGCACTTCTTCCGCGAGAACCATCACTTCGAGCACCTGAAGACCCATCTGCTGCCGCCGCTGCTGGCCGAGGCCAAGCGGGGCGGGCGGGTGCGGATCTGGTCGGCCGGCTGCTCCAACGGCCACGAGCCGTATTCGATCGCGCTGACGATCCTGTCGCTGATGCCCGATGCCGCAGAACACGACGTCAAGATCCTCGCTTCGGACATCGATCCGAACGTCGTCGCCTTCGCGCGGGCGGGCGTCTACGACGAGACCACGCTCGAAGCGGTGCCGAAGGATCTGCGCCGGCGCTGGTTCAAGCCGGTCTCCGGCACCGGCTACGAGGTCGACGACGCGATGCGCGAGCTGATCGCCTTCCGCGAGCTCAACCTGATCGGCGAGTGGCCGATGAAGGGCAGCTTCGACGCCATCTTCTGCCGCAACGTCACGATCTACTTCGACCAGCCGACGCGCGAGAAGATCTGGTATCGATTCTGCCGCTACATGGAGCCGGACGCCTGGCTCTACATCGGTCACTCCGAGCGCATGACCGGGTCGGCCGCGCAGTACCTGACCTATGCCGGCACGACCGCCTACCGCCGGATGCCCGGAGCCGTTAGATAATGGCGGCACGCGTTCTCGTCGTCGACGATTCGCCGACCATGCGCGCGCTGCTGAAGCATGCGCTGTCGGCGCATTCCGATATCGAGGTGGTGGGCGAAGCCTCGCACACCCAGGAAGCGCGCGAGAAGATCAAGCTGCTCGACCCCGATGTCGTCACCCTCGACGTCGAGATGCCGGGCATGAACGGCCTTGCCTTCCTCGACAAGATCATGCGGCTTCGTCCGACTCCGGTGATCATGGTGTCGAACCATACCGCGCCCGGGGCGAGCGCGACGATCGAAGCGCTGGAGATCGGTGCCTTCGAGTGCATCGCCAAGCCGAGCGGCGTTCACGGCAACACCTTTGAGGCGCTGCCGGAGCTGATCCGCGAGGCCGCCGCGTCCCGGCCGCAGATCGCGGCGAGCCGCGACGCCTCCGCAGTCATGCGGTCCGCGCCCGCCGCCACGCACGACCGCCACGCGAACTGGCCGGACCTGATCGGCATCGGCTCGTCCACCGGCGGCGTCGAGGCGCTGATCAGCCTGCTCGCGGACTTCCCCGCCGACTGTCCGCCGACGCTCATCGTGCAGCACCTGCCGGCCTCGTTCACGACCTCCTTCGCGGCGCGCCTCGACCGGGTCTGCCGGGCCCACGTCGCCGAAGCGCAGCATGGCGGGGCGATTCTGCCCGGGCACGTCTACCTGGCGCCGGGCGGCCGCCACCTGTCGATCAAGACCACCGGCGGCTTGCGCTGCCACCTCACCGAGGACGGCCTCGTGCAAGGTCACCGCCCGTCGGTCGACGTCCTGTTCTCGTCGATCGCCCAGAGCTTCGAAGGGCAGGCGACGGGCATCATCCTGACCGGCATGGGGCGGGACGGCGCCGAGGGCCTCCTGCAGATGCGCAAGCAGGGGGCGCGGACGATGGCGCAGGACGAGGCGACCTCGCTCGTCTACGGAATGCCGCGCGTCGCCTGGGAAATCGGGGCGGCGCAGGTCCGGCTGCCGCTCGGCAAGATTGCCAAGGAAACCTTTGCATGAGCGCGGTGGGGCAAGTGGTGCCATCTACAGCCGGCTATGAACGCAGGACGATCATGCATGATCTTCTTGCTATCGGGAAGTGTAGACGGGATTTGCGCGATGAGCGCATCTTCGAGGGGTGGCGGGTGTCGTTCGTTAACCTGTGAAGGCTACAGTGAGCGTGTCGCGGAGTGCGACATTCACATAAGAACCCGGGCTCCGTCGCGAGACGGCGGACGCTGCGGAACAAGAAGAAGCGAGAGGACCTCCGCTCAGCCGGGGCGGTCGGGCGGAGTGGGAAGAGGATCAAGGCATGTCCTTCAAGCAGCATCTGAAGGTGTTGATCGTGGATGACCAGCGTACGAGCCGCATGCTGATCCGCGACGCGCTGCAGCAGATCGGTGTCGAGAACGTGGTGTTCGCCGTTGACGGCGAGGAGGCGCTGAAGTCGATGATGACGACGCCGTGCCACATCATCATCTCGGACTTCAACATGCCGAAGCTGGACGGGCTGCAGCTCCTGAAGGCGATCCGCAGCTATCCGCCGACGAAGAAGACGCCGTTCATCATCCTGACGGGCAAGGGCGACAAGGAGCTGGTCCAGAAGGCGGCGGCGCTCGGGGTCAACAACTTCCTCGTCAAGCCGGTCAACGTGCCGGTGCTGCAGAAGACCATCGAGGCCGTCGTCGGGAAGCTCGCATAATGGACACTCAGGTCGCGCGGCGGCGCATCAACATCATTCAAGGCGAGTGGAAGGTGGAATCGGCGCCTGACGTGTGCCTGACCACGCTGCTCGGCTCCTGCGTGGCAGCCTGCATCCGTGATCCGGAAGTCGGCGTCGGCGGCATGAACCACTTCCTGCTGCCCGGTGAGGGCGGCGGCGGCTCGCGGTCGGAAAGCTACGGCCTCTATCTCATGGAGGTGCTGATCAACGGCCTCCTGAAGAAGGGCGCCCGGCGCAATCACCTCGAGGCCAAGCTCTTCGGCGGCGCGCGCACCGTCGACGGTCTTTCCGACGTCGGCGCCAAGAACGCGGCCTGGGCGAAGTCCTTCCTCCTCAACGAGGGCATCAACTATGTCGGCGGCGACCTCGGCGGCGACCGGGGCCGGCGCATCGAATACTGGCCGAACTCCGGCCGCGCCCGCCAGATCCTGATGGACCGGACCTCGATGCCGCGCGTCATGCCGGTGCTGCAGCCGGTCAAGCAGGAGCCGGCCGGCGACCTCGAACTCTTCTAGGGAACCGCCCTCATGTCCGCCTCGACCGTCAAGCGCGCCCCGGCCGACCCCGAACCGGCCCCGCCGCAGGAAGCCGGCGCCGCCCGCGCGGCAGTGACCACCACCCCTCTGGCGGCGCTGCTGAGCAGCCTCGCGACCGAGATGCAGCTGCTCGCGCAGGCGACCGCGAACATGCATTCGGCCGTGTTCGGCGAGAGCATCGAGCAGGACCTCGGCAATTCCGACTACGTCGCGGCCGTCCAGAGCATCGACCACACGCACCAGACGCTCGAGAACCTGTCGCAGTTCTTCGCGCTGCTTGCCGAGGATAGCCCGGAGGAGATGCACCTCCTGACCGAGCGCGCGCTGACTTCGCTGCGCCTTTCGGCTCTGCGCCTGCGCCTCGAGGGCGGCGTCGGCCGGGGCTTCGTCCAGCCGCAGACGGACAGCAGCGGCGACCTCGACCTCTTCTGAAACGGCGCGGGGCGGGTCGTGCCGCACCGCCCTCGGCAATACTTGACTCGCACGCTCATGTTTTCTACGCAGCATCCACAGGGTGCAGGCGAGGGACCATCATGGCGGGAACAGGCTTGAGGATCGGGGCGCTGATGGCAGCGCTCCTGCCGAACGTGGCGCTCGCGCAGCAGAACGACCCGTCGACGGGACCAGACGCAGGGAGGGCGCTTTCGCTCGAACTGAACGCGCTCAAGCCGAGCGGCAACGGCTGCCGTGCGAGCTTCGTCGTGCGCAACGGCCTCGGCGGCGACCTCGAGAAGGCCGCGTTCGAGATCGTGCTGTTCGGCAAGACCGGCATGGTCGAGCGCCTGCTCCTCCTCGATTTCGGAAAGCTCGTCGCCGACAAGACGAAGGTGCGCGAGTTCGATCTGAAAGACTTCGGCTGCGGCGAGATCAGCCGCGTGCTCGTCAACGACGTCGCCGCCTGCGAGGGCGCACCAGGGGTCAAGGAAGCCTGCGCCGCCGGGCTGGCGCTGAGCACCAGGAGCAGCGTCGAGTTCGATCTCTGACGTCTCGGCGATGTCGGCCTTCGCCTCGCTGCGCCTCGTCGCCGTCGACCACGCGCTGACCGATCGCGGCGCCGCGCCTGCGGTCGTCCTCGACATTGCTTCGCCGGCGCGCTCGGCTGTCCCGGCCGTGCTCGATGCCACGCCGTCCGCTCCGATGGCCGTGATCCGGCCGGCGCGGCGCATGCGCCACGCTGCGATCGCCATCTCCGTCGCCCTGCACGCGGCGCTTGCGGCCTATGCCACGCGCGAGAGCGCGGCGCCCCCCGAGGTCGAGGGCGAGACCAGCATCACCGTCTCGATCATCGGGGACCCCTTCGAGGCCGTCTCTGCCGGACGCGTTACGGCCGAGGCTCCGGTCCCGGCCGAAGCCGAGCGGCCTCAGTCGGTGGACGCCGCGACGCCGGAACCCGTCAAGTCGATGTCGAGCGAGACCGTCCCAGCCGTGGATCCCGTCCCCCCGGAGAGCGCTGCGAGGCCGCAGCCGGCGGTGTCGGACGTCGAGCCCGCCGTGCCGGCGGCGGTGGCTCCCGCCGTCGAACCCGCCCGTCCGGTCGAGGTTGCCGCTGCCGATGCGCCCACGAGCGAGCCGGTGGAGGCCGTCGAGGCGGCGCCGGTCGAACCACTCGACGAGGTCCTGAGCGTGACGGCGCAGGCGCCGGCCGAAGCTGCGGTTCTGCCCGCAGAATCCCCTGTGGCCGTTGCAGAGACGACCGCGGCCCTGCCGGCGACCGCAGCGGCGGCGCCCGTTGCGCCGGCATCGGAGGCGACCCCGGTGCAGGCGGTCTCCGACGCATTCGAGGACGACGCGAGTGTACCGCTCGATGCCGAGCCTGTGCAGCCTGCCGACGTCGTGCGGGCCGATGCCGTGCAGCCGGTGGAAGCGGCCGAGCCGCTGGAGGCGCTTGCGCCGGTGGAGACGTTGACGGCCGAAGAGGTGGCGACCCTGCCCGACGAGGGACCGGTTCCCACGCGCCGCCCGCCGCCGCCCGAGCGGCCCGAGCCTGCCAAAGCGGCCGAGCCGCGCCCGCAGCCACGCCGCACTGCAGAAGAGACGCCGACCCGCCGCGCCGCCTCGCGGCCGGCCTCGGGACGCGAGGGGAAGGACGATGCCGACTCGCGCCGCGGCTCGCGCGACGGCGGCGGCACCACGGCTTCCCGCGAGTCCGGCCGTGGCCGGTCGGGCGAGGGGGAGGCTGCGCTCTCCACCTATCGGGGCGTCGTGCAACGGCGCATCCGACGCGCCGCCGCGTCGCGTCGCGGCTCCGGCCGAGGCACCGCCACGGTGAACTTCACGATCACCGGCTCCGGGGCCATCGGCGGCATAAGGCTTGTGGGCAGCTCGGGCGATGCCGGGCTCGACCGGGACGCGCTGGCGCTGGTCAGGGCGGCAGGACCGTTCCCCGCCATCCCCGAAGCTATCGGCCGCTCCTCTCTCACCTTCGCCATACCGCTCGACTTCGGACGCTGATGAGGTGGGGCCAAGGGCCTGTAGCCGCGCCGCCGCGACGGCTGGGCGGCGACCGGAGCGAGCCGGAGGCCCGATGACAGGGGTAGACACGGACCCCGCCGGGCAGAATCTCCTTTCCCCTTGCTTGGAATTGTTCTAATTCAAAAAGCGACAGCGAGCTCATAGCCGAATCCGGCGGTTGGGAGAGACGATGCGGCTGACGCGCCAGACGAACTACGCCATCCGGATGCTGATGTACTGCGCCACCAATGGCGGGCGGCTGAGCCGGGTGGGCGAGATCGCGGCTGCCTATCAGGTGTCCGATCTCTTCCTGTTCAAGATCCTGCAGCCGCTGGTCGAGGCCGGCTTCGTCGAAACCGTGCGCGGGCGCAATGGCGGCATCCGCCTGAAGCGCGATGCCTCGACGATAACGCTGCGCGAGGTCGTGACGGTGACCGAGGAGAACTTCGCGCTCGCCGAATGCTTCGAGACCGGGGCGCAGGACTGCCCGCTGGTCGACAGCTGCTCGCTCAACGCGGCGCTGCGCGCCGCGCTCGACGCTTTCCTCGGCGTCCTCGGCGCCCATACGATCGAGAGCCTCGTCCACGACAAGAGCTTCATGCGGCGCAGGCTCGGTCTCGCCGATCCGGCCGAGCTCGCCGTCGCCGTCTGACGAGGGGTCGTCGGCTCGGGCAGGGCGGCCTCCGACGCGCGCGCTTAACCCTAACGAACAGTTTACGCGCCCGCGGAGCGATCCGCGGGCGCTCGCATCTTACCGTGACGGCGCCAAGCCCTTAATAATCTCTTAACGCTCGCCGCGAGGGACGGGCGACGGAGATGCAACGGCGCATGAGCGCATCCCAGTCCTACATGCTGCGCGGCCAGCTGAACCGGCTGGAGGTGGTGACGACCGTGACGCTGTCGATCCTGTCGATGGCGAGCGGGGTGTTCACCTATCTCGGTGTCAAGGAACTGCTGAACGGCTCGCCCTCGACCGTCATCCTCGGAGCGATCATCTATTCGGCGGCGGTGTCCGTGGCGATCTACGCCTTCTGGACCTACCTGATGCGGGTCATGCCGCACGTGCGCCGGGCCGGCAGCCGGGCGCTGCTCTATCTGGCCATGGCGCTCGGCGCCGCGATGATCATGGCGATGTCGTCCTGGCTCAACGCGTCGGCCCTGGCGGGCGCGGCCGCACGTGAACAGCATCTCGCCAACGCCACCGAGGAGTACCAGCAGAAGTTCAACGCCGCGCACGAGAACGCGGTCGCGTCGCAGAGTCTCCTGCCGGACATCCAGCTCGCCGCGCAGCGCTTCTCGGCGCTTGCCGACGAGGAGCGGCGCTCGGGCGCCCTGACCGGCACCTCCGGCTCCGGCACCGTCGTGCAGCTCCTGTCGCAGATGTCGAGCCAGCTCACCGGCCTGCAGGGCGAGATCCAGGCCTCGGCGACCGCAGCCAAGCAGCTGTTCGACGAAGGCGGCCAGCGGCTCGCGGCGATGCGCCAGCTGGTCTCGGCCTCCGGTCCCATCGAAGAGCGGGCGAATGCCTATGCCGAGGAGGCCGTGCAGCTGTCGGGTCTCATCACCGACCTGCAGCAGACCTCCGTCGCGCCGGCGGTGAAGCGTGCCGCCGAGGATCTCGGACGCGGCTTCATCGCGCCGGTGGCCGACGGCTCCGACGCAAACCTCCAGGACCGGCAGACCCAGGTCGTCACCCGTGTCGAGGCGGCGGTGAAGGCGCAGAGCCAGGCTCTGGCGAGCGCGGCGGACGAGATCCTGGCGCGGCCCGCGGTGGAGCCGCTGCGCTTTACGCCGCTGTCGGCGCCCGAGGCGGTGATCCGCTATGCCGGCGACTTCCTGCCCTCCTGGGCCGGGGCGATCTCCATCGACCTCCTGCCCGCGGTGCTGATCTTCATCCTGTGCATCGTCCAGGACGTGGTCCGCCGCGAGGAGGCGGAGGAGGGCGAAATCGGCGAGATGAGCAGCGCCGAGCTCCTTCAGGCCCTTCGCATCCAGCGCCGGCTGCAGGACGCGCAGGCGGTCGAGGTGACGACCGCTGCCGAGCCCGTCGTCCAGGTCGGCGACCCACACGCCAAGCCCTATTCCCCCCACGTGGTGCGTTAGAATGTTCGACGTCGAAGCCTCGCCCGGCGCCTTCGAGCGGCTGATCAAGCGAATCCCGGACGGGACGATTCTGCGCTGTGTCTTCGTCGCGTTGTTCAGCGTGATGGGCGTGCTCGTCGGCAACGACGTATCGGCGATGCTGACCGCCCACCAGACGGCCGCCCGGCTTACGCAGTCCGAACCGGTGCGCCTCGACCTGCCGGAGCCCGGCGACCAGATCCGGCCGTACTACCCGCGCACCATTCCCGTCGGTCCGAACCGCGGCGAGCCGAAGCTACCGGGCTATGACGGGCCGGTGGACAGCCCGGCGATCGCCCGGCGGATGCGCTTCGTCGACGGACCGGACGGCCAGTTGAGCGCGATCGGCCAGATCGCGGTCGGCACTGCCGCGCAGTTCCGCGCCGTGCTTGACGAGGCCGGCGATCGGGTGCGCACCGTGGTGCTCCACTCGCCCGGTGGCTCGGTGAGCGACGCGATCGAGATGGCGCGCCTGATCCGCGAGCGCAAACTCAACACCGCCGTGCCCGCCGACGGCTACTGCGCCTCGGCCTGCCCGCTTCTCCTCGCCGGCGGGGTGGAGCGCCGGGTGGGCGATCACGCCTGGGTGGGCGTGCATCAGGTCTATGCGCCGGACGGCCAGGAGGTGGCACGCACCGTCGATCCGTCGCGCTCGATCTCGGACATCCAGTCGACTCTCGCCGAGTGCCAGCAGCTCCTGCTCGACATGGGCGTCCTTCCGGCGCTGTGGATCAAGGCGATGCAGACGCCGCCGGACGAGCTCTACGTTCTGACCGGGCCGGAGCTGCAGGAGTACGCGGTCGTCACGCCGGCGGACGCGCCGGGCGCCGAGCGGCAGGCGGCCGGCGGCGGCCGTGCAGCGGTGGCGATGCGCTGAGCCGCAGCTTCCGTCACTTGCGATTTTCGAGCCAGCGCTCGAACCAGTTCACGCAGCGCAGCACGGCGAGCGTCACGATCAGCGCGACGCTGGCGAGCGCGACCTTGCCGAGCCCGCAGCCGAGGCCGATCGCGCCGGCCATCCAGAGCGAGGCTCCGGTGGTCAGGCCGCGAACGTCGTCGCCGGACTTGATGATCGCGCCGGCCGCGAGAAAGGCCACCCCCGACGTCACCGCGGAGATGATGCGCGCGGGATCGGCGCGGACCGCACCCGTCGAATAGGTGGCGACGACCTCGCCGAGCAGCAGCGTGAACAGGCATGCGCCGGCGCCGACCATCATGTGGGTCCGCAGGCCGGCCGCATGACCCTTCATCTCGCGCTCGAACCCGATGGCGCCGCTGAGGATGACGGCACAGACGAGGTCGAGCGTCGCGAGGAGCAGGCTGGCGTCGAGTCCGAGGTGGTCGAGCATCGAGGGAACTCCGGAGGCTGGCACCATGGCCGTTGCACGCGCAGCGTTTCAGGGTCGGTGCGCAACGGCCCGCGTCGCTAGCCGGCGGGCGCGACGGGCTGCGCGGCGAGCACGCGATCGATCCAGGCGGTGAGACCGCGCAGCGCCGGCGCGCGGTAGGCCTCGACTTCGTTCAGCGTCTCGTGGCGCGCATCGGCGAGGGGCTCGAGCGCCACGTCCCGCAGGCCGGCGTGGCGAAGCGCACCGGCGAGGCGGTGTACGCTCTCGCCGCGCTCGGTGACCGGATCGCCGCCGCCGGCGAGCAGGTGCAGCGGCAGGTCGTGCGGCAGGCGGTCGAGCGTCGGTGCTGCGCTCAGCTGCTCGTAGAGACGCATCAGGTCGCGCCAGAGACCGACGGTCGGACTCCAGCCGCACAAGGGGTCGTTCCGATAGGCGGCGACCGCGGACGGGTCGTGACTCAGCCAGTCGAACGCGGTCTCGCGGGGCTCGACCGCTTTCGCCCAGGCGTCGAAGGTGGCCCGCGCCATCACCGCCGAGGCGACGTCCGAGCCCTTCAGCGCCTGCTCGACGGACAAGGCGGCGAGGGCTGCACGGCGTTGGGTGGACGTGGGCGCAGCGTAGTTCCAGAGCGCCGCGCCGGCGATCGCCTCCGGACGATCGCAGGCGAGGGCGAGCGCCGTCGCCGCACCCATCGAATGACCGAACAGGATCGTGGGCCGGCGGGTCCACTCACTCCGGGCGAACGTCAGCACGAAGGCGGCGTCGGCCAGGAGCCGCTTCAGGCTGTCCTGCCGCCCGAAGCTGCGCAGCGGCGCGCCGGGCGCCGTGGTGGAGCCGTGGCCCCGGTGGTCGTGGGCGTAGACCGCAAGGCCCGCGGCGGCCATCGCTTCGGCGAAGCGGTGGTAGCGGCCGGCGTGCTCCGCGAGCCCGTGATGGACGACGAGGATCGCGCGCGGCTGCCCGGCGGGGTGCTTGACGTAGAGGTTCAAGGCCGCCCCGGTCGGGCTGTCCAGCGTCAGGCGCTTGTCGAAGGGCACGGACCTCTCCACTCCAGAACGTCGCCTCCTTATAGGGTATTTGCGACGGACACGCAGAGCGGCAGCGACGGCCGGCCGCCCTGCACGTCGAGGGCGAAGATCCTCTGTGATGCAATCGCCATCGGCTCGGGCTATGCTGGATCGGTCATCGGCCCTTGGGGAGGTCCACCGTGCGCCGCCTTGCTTTCGCTTTCGCTGCCGTCGTCATCGCCGGCGTCGCGCCCGCCATCGCGCAGGTGCCCCTCGACGGCTTCGTCATCGCCCGCAAGGCCTGCGACGCGACGCCGTCGATCCGCAACGCGGCGAACGAGGGCGGGACGGTGCTCGCCGTGGGCCAGGCCTACCGGCTGCTCGGCGAGAATCGGGCGAACGGCACGCACTACTATGTCGAGCTGCCGGACGCGCAGCCGAGCCGCCGCTGGATCGAGAAGAGCTGTGGCGACTGGGTGCGGCTGGTGGCTGCCGCCGAGGCCTTCGACCGGCCGGCCGGCGGCGGCGGGACTGATGCTGGCGATGCCGGCGGCGCCGTGGACCAAGACGCTGCGGCCGACCCCTCCGGCACGCCGGGCGCCGGCACCGGTGCCTCCGGCGGGCAGCACCGGGACCTGCTGCTGGCGGTCAGTTGGCAGCCGGCCTTCTGCGAGACGCACGCTTCGAAGGCCGAGTGCAGGAGCCAGACCGATACCCGCTTCGACGCCACCCACTTCACCCTCCACGGGCTCTGGCCGCAGCCGAACGGGACCTTCTACTGCGGCGTGTCGGACGCCGACCGGAGCGCGGACGATCGCAGCGACTGGGAAAGCCTGCCGGCGACGGCCGTCGATGCCGAGACACGCCAGGCCCTCGACGAGGTGATGCCCGGCAGCCAGTCCGACCTCGATCGTCACGAATGGACCAAGCATGGCAGCTGCTACGGCACCTCGGCCGACGAGTACTTCGACGACGCGCTGGCTCTGATGACCAAGCTCAACGCCTCGCCGGTGCAGGCGCTGTTCGCCGGCGCGATCGGCCGGCCGCTCAGCGACAGCGACATCCGCGCCGCCTTCGACCAGGCGTTCGGGGCAGGGGCAGGTGCGCGCGTTCAGATTTCCTGCGTGCGCGATGGCAACCGCCGGCTCGTGGGCGAGCTGCTGATCAACCTGCAGGGCGAGGTGACGGCGAATCCCGACCTCGCCGCGCTTCTCGCTGCAGCGCCGGAGGCTCGGCCGTCGCGCGACTGCGACGGCTTCGTCGACGCGGTCGGGCTGCAATAGCGCGCTGGGACGGGGCATCCGACGCCCAGCTGGCGCGTCTCGCCGCCGCGTGGAGAACCGCCGTCCCTGCCGCGGCCGGGTGAAACGAACGGCTCCGCCGATGGCCCGCCATCGCCGTCGGCGCCGGGGCGGTGACGCCTCGCGGCGTTGCGGGCGCGTAGGCAATGGCGTAGACACGGCGCCAATTCATCCCACGCCTTGCCTTAGAGACGGAGCGAGCGCGCGCCATGGCCCGCCAATTCATCTACCACATGTCCGGCCTGACCAAGGCCTACGGCAACAAGAAGGTGCTGGAGAACATCCATCTCTCCTTCTACCCCGATGCCAAGATCGGCATTCTCGGCCCGAACGGCTCGGGCAAGTCGACGCTCCTGAAGATCATGGCCGGTCAGGACAAGGAGTTCACCGGCGAGGCCTGGGCCGCCGAGGGCGCCACCGTCGGCTACCTGCCGCAGGAGCCGCAGCTCGACCCGGACAAGACCGTGTTCGAGAACGTGATGGAAGGCGTTGCCGACAAGAAGGCGATCCTCGACCGTTACAACGAACTGATGATGAACTACTCCGACGAGACGGCGGACGAGGGCGCCAAGCTCCAGGACGTCATCGACTCGCAGAACCTGTGGGACCTCGAGAGCCAGGTCGAGATGGCGATGGAGGCGCTGCGCTGCCCGCCGGGCGAGGCGAACGTCGTCAATCTGTCCGGCGGCGAGCGCCGCCGCGTCGCGCTCTGCCAGCTGCTCCTGTCGCAGCCGGACATCCTGCTCCTCGACGAGCCGACCAACCATCTCGACGCCGAGACGATCTCCTGGCTCGAGAAGCACCTGCGCGAGTACACCGGCTCCGTGCTGATGGTCACCCACGACCGCTACTTCCTCGACAACGTCACCGGCTGGATCCTCGAGCTCGATCGCGGCCGCGGCGTGCCGTACGAGGGCAACTACTCGGTCTATCTCGAGAAGAAGCAGAAGCGCATGCTGCAGGAGGGCCGCGAGGACGACGCGCGCACCCGCGCCCTGCAGCGCGAGCGCGAGTGGATCAGCCAGGGTGCCAAGGCGCGTCAGACCAAGTCGAAGGCGCGCATCAAGGCCTACAACGAGCTGCTGGAGCGCTCCGAGCAGAGAAAGCCCGCCGAGGGCCGGATCGTCATCCCGATCGGCGAGCGCCTCGGCAACGTGGTGATCGAGGTCGAGGGGCTCACCAAGAGCTACGGCGACCGGGTGCTGATCGACAACCTGTCCTTCAAGCTGCCGGCCGGCGGCATCGTCGGCATCATCGGGCCGAACGGCGCCGGCAAGTCGACGCTGTTCAAGATGATCACCGGCCAGGAGCAGCCGGACGCGGGCTCGATCCGCGTCGGCGACACGGTCGATCTCGGCTATGTGGACCAGAGCCGCGACGCGCTCGAGGGCTCCAAGAACGTCTGGGAGGAGATCTCCGGCGGCGTCGACGTCATTCGTCTCGGCAAATACGAAATGAATTCGCGCGCCTATGTCGGCAACTTCAACTTCAAGGGCACCGACCAGCAGCAGAAGGTCGGCACGCTCTCCGGCGGCCAGCGCAACCGCGTGCACATCGCCAAGATGCTGAAGTCCGGTGCCAACGTCCTCCTGCTCGACGAGCCGACCAACGATCTCGACACCGAGACGTTGACCGCACTGGAGGACGCGCTGGAGGATTTCGCCGGCTGCGCCGTGGTCATCAGCCACGATCGCATGTTCCTCGACCGGCTCGCCACGCACATCCTCGCCTTCGAGGGCGACAGCCATGTCGAGTGGTTCGAGGGCAACTTCGAGGACTACGAGCAGGACAAGATCCGTCGTCTCGGACCGGAATCGGTCAACCCCAAGCGCGTCACCTACAAGCCGCTGACGCGCTGATCCGCCGACGGGCTGCGACACCCGGAGGAGGCGTCGGGCGGCTGCCGCCCCGACGTCCTCTTCGGCGTCCTTCACCGACTTGGTCATGTGGCTTGATTTAATTGTGGACGGGGCGGGACATCGCCGCCACCTCGCCTATACTCACCGGCTTAGGCGCCTACGCATCGAAGGCGTCTTGACCGTCCGTGAGATCGGCGCTGCCATTTTTGCGCGCAAAGGTCGTCGGAGCCGGCAGGGATCCTAGATTGCAGCCGCACCGATGGCGGCTGACCGAGCGGTGACAATGAACCGGATTGCTTTCGAGACCTTGTTTGCAGCCCTGCCGAGCCCGCACAACATTCTCGATCACGATCTGAATTTCGTCGCCGTCAACCCGGCCTACGAGGCCGTCACGATGCGAAGCGCCGATCAGCTGATCGGCCGCAACATGTTCGAGTGCTTCCCCAACGAGGGCGACGGCGGCCGTCGCCTGCGTGAGTCGCTGCTCGGCGTTCTCAGCTCCGGCGAGCCGGACACGATCGCCTATATCGAGTACGAGATCGCGCGGCGGGACGGCTCGATGGAGCGCCGCTTCTGGACGGCGGTCCACAATCCCTTGCGGGATGCAGAAGGTCGGGTCCTCTTCGTCCTGCAAAACACGGTCGACATCACCGAACTGGTGCTGCTGCGCGAAGCGGCGTCCGTGCCGTTCACCGACGTGCCGAGCGAGGTCGCGCTGGTGCAGCGCGCGCTCGAGGCCGAGGCCGCCTCGGAGACGAACCGGTCGGAAAGCGAGAACTTCCGCCGACTGTTCCAAGGCGCGCCGGGCCTGATGGCCGTGCTGCAGGGCGCTGACCACGTCTTCACCTTTGCCAATGACGACTTCGCCCGCTTCGTCGGCGACCGTCCCGTGCTCGGCCTGCCGGTTCGCACCGCCTTGCCGGGCGCGGCGGACGCCGGCTTGTTCGAGAGCCTGGAGCGGGTGCGGTCGAGCGGACGCCCCGAGCGGCACGAGGCCTTGCCGATCGCGATGACGCGCGCCGGCGGCGAGGTGCCTGCGACCGTTTATGTCGACGTCACCTTCAGCCCGATCCGCGACGGGCGCGGCGAGGTGTCCGGCATTCTCGTCCAGGGCAGCGACCGGACCGAGGCGGTGATGGCGCAGCGTCGAGAACGGCTTTGGGCGGACGAGCTCAACCATCGCGTGAAGAACACGCTCGCCACCGTCCAGTCGCTGGCGCGCCAGAGCTTCACCGAGGCCGGGGCGCCGCCGCAGGTCAAGAGCACCTTCGAAGGGCGGATCATCGCGCTGTCGAAGGCGCACGATCTTCTCAGCGAGAGCCACTGGGCCGCCGTCGACCTCGCCGCGCTCCTGCGCCCCGCCGAGGCGACGATCGCGGCCAACGGCAACCCGCCCGTCCAGCTCAATCCGAAGGCGGCGATCGCGCTGGCGATGCTGTTCCACGAGCTGCGGGCGACCATTCCCGCCGACATGGACGGACAGCTGCTCGGCGACGTCGAGATCAACTGGTCGCGGCACAACGGCGCCCGTCTGAAGATCATCTGGGTGGCCCGTAACCTGCCGCCCGTGTGGCAAAGCGAGCGCAAGCTTCAGACACGCATGCTCAAGCGTCTTGTCGAGGGCGAACTCGACGGCCGAATGGATTGCGACGAGGGCGGCGACGGGTTCACGTGCGAAATCTGCATACCGATGCGGGAGGTCGAGGAAGATGCAGCAGCTGGCGGCGGTCACTGAGACGTCCGCGCTCGAAGGCCTGCGGGTGCTCGTGGTCGAGGACGAGAGCCTCGTCGCGATGCAGCTCGAGGACATGCTGCTCGATCTCGGCTGTGCCGTCGTCGGCCCGGCGATGCGGCTGTCCCGCGCGCTCGAGATGGCAGCCGAAGCCGGCATCGACATCGCCATCCTCGACGTCAATCTCGGCGGCGAGCGCGTCTATCCGGTCGCCCAGATGATCCGCGACAGAAAGATCCCGATCGTGTTTGCCACGGGGTACGGGCGCGCGGGCGTCGATGCCGTGTGGCACGACTGCCCGATTCTGCAGAAGCCCTATACCGAGAACCAGCTTGCCGAGATGATGGGTCTCGCCATGACGCCGCGCACGCCGGCCTGAGGCCGACGCGGCAGTCGCTCGATCGCTCCATGGCCGAAACCGGCCGTCGAGGCGTCGCCGTCGCGGTCGACAGATGGCGGGCAGGCGTGCATCTTGCGGCCGATTGCAGGCGCCTTGGCGCGCCCACCGAATCGCGACCGCTGGAGCCGCAATGGATGTCTTCGTTCAAGAGCTGATGGCGAGCCTCGGCGCCTTCGGCATCGCGCTTCTGATGTTCCTGGAGAACATCTTCCCACCCATACCGTCCGAGCTGATCATGCCCCTCGCGGGCTACCAGGCGGCAAAAGGCGAGATGTCGATCGGCACCGTCATCGTCGCCGGCACGGCCGGTTCGCTGGCCGGCGTCACGCCCTGGTACTATCTCGGCAAGCTCGTCGGCTACAACCGCATGCTGAAGCTCTCGGCCCGCTACGGGCGATGGCTGACGCTGACGCCGGGCGACGTCGAGGCGGCGGCCCGCTGGTTCGAGCGGCGCGGCACCGCCGCGGTCCTGTTCGGTCGCCTGATCCCCACCGTGCGAACCCTGATCTCGGTGCCGGCCGGCGTCGCGCGGATGGGCCTGCCGCGCTTCCTCGTCTACTCGGCGGTCGGCTCGGCCCTCTGGACCGCAGCGCTCGCCTATGCCGGCTACGGCCTCGGCCAGAACTATGCCGCCGTGGAAGGCTATGTCGGACCCGTGTCCGATGCCGTCGTCGTGCTGGCGGTGCTGGTCTATCTGTATCGAGTGGTGACCTTCGATCCGAAGCGCCGACGCAGCGCCAGCGGCGAGACGGCGCACAACCCGATCCACGAGGAGAACTGAGTTGACGGGCATGACGCGCATCCCCGGCCGGAAGTTGAAGGCTCGCGTCGCCGGCCTCTACGCCGCGACCGGCGAGGACTTCGTCAGCGCCGCGGTCGAACGGCTGGAGCTCGGCTTCGAGGGGATCGCCGGCGATCTCCATGCCGGCTCGACCCGGCGGAGCGGCGGGCGCGAACCCTGGTATCCGCGCGGCACCCTGATGCGCAACGAGCGCCAGCTCTCGATCCTCGCGCCGGACGAACTTGCCGCGGTCGCATCGGCGCTGGGCGTCCCTGCGGTCGAGCCGGAATGGATCGGCGGCAACATGTTGATCGAGGGGATCGAGGCGCTGTCCTGGCTGCCGCCGCGCACGCTCCTGTTCTTCGCGGGTGGCGTGACACTCCGCATCGATGGAGACAACGGGCCTTGCCGCTCGGCCGGAAGGGCTGTCGCCCGCAACTTCGAAGGGCGAGACGATATCGAGTTCGGCTTCGTGCAGGCGGCAAAGCACCGGCGCGGACTCGTCGGCTGGGTGGAGAAGCCCGGCAGCGTTGCGGTCGGCGAGACGCTGACGGCGATGTTGCCCGAACAGTGGATCTACAGCCCGGCGCCGGCCGGCGCCCTGGTGTGACGAGGCTCGTCGAGCGCAGCATCGGGGCAAGGCGGTCGCCTTTCTCCCCGCCTGGCTCGGCGGCAGCCCCGACTGGGCGCTGCCCTTCGGCATCGTCGCGCTGCCCTTCGCCTATCGCCTGATCCCGGTCAGCTCTTTCGGCTTCATCACCTGCCTGACGGTGGCGATCCTCGCCGTCCTCGGGCTTCTCTACGACGTGCCGGATCTGGCTCTGGAGCGGGTCGGCGCGATCTTCGGCGCGGCGGCGCTGGTCCTGGTGCTGGCGACCGCAGGCGCCGTGATCCTGCGCCGCGTCGAGCGGGATGCTCTGGCGCCGCGGTGAAGGGCGGTCAGTCCGGCTCGTCCTGCGAACCGCCTTCGTCTGCCTCGGTCCCGTCCAGCGGCTCGCTGCCGTCGACGTGGCGCGTGGCGCCCCAGGCATCGAGGACCGCGTTGATCGCGTCGAGCACGAAGAAGCGGGCGGCGTCGCGGCCGTAGCCGTCGTCCATCAGCGTGTCGTAGTCGGTGTGGACATGGCGGATGTGCGCCACTGCGGCGAGCCACAGGGCGGTCGGCGGCGGCAGGTGCCGCAGGTGCCGCGCGCCGGCCGCCTGCCGGATCGGTTCGGCGTCGGCGAACGGCGCGCGCGGAATCGTGAGCGTCAGCGCCCGCGCGATCGCCTTCTGCCGCTCGGTGGGCATCAGCGGTGAGGCTCGGTGGCCGGCGGGACGTCGACGGTCTCGAAGAACGGCTTGATGTCGAGCAGCGGCGTGCCGTCGAGGACTTCGATGGCATCGATGCCGACACGCCCGGTTTCGATGTCGAGCTCGACGATCCTGACCAGATGCAGCCCGATGGGGTTCGGGCGGACCGGCGAGCGCAGCGTGAAGGTGCCGCGTGGCTCCGGCGCGTGGCGCGGCGTCTGCAGCGCGAGATCGCGGCGCGCCCGATCGAGCCAGGTGAGGGCGAAGATCCAGCGCCCGGGCTCCAGCCCTTGCAGGGCCGCCCGGTAGGGCGCGTCCACCTGGAGCGCGGCGGGGACACTCCGGTCGCGCGCCTCGCGCAGGTTCTTTGGGCAGTCGCCGCGCCCCTGCCAGGGCGATGCCACCCGGCCGATGAAGGCGAGCGAAGCGTCGCGGGTCAGAGCCGGATCCACTGCGAACGCCGCCTCGCCGGGACGCATCTCGAAGAGAGCTTCATCTATCATGCGCAACGCATATCGGGCCCGACGCACCGCCGCCAGCCTCTCGATCCGGCGCTTGCCACGCGACGTCGACTGACATAAAGATATCTTTATATGTGGAGGCAGTTCGGCGTGCGTATCGACACCCTGTTCCCGTTCGACGATGCGGTCGACATGCTGAAGGCGATCGCAGAGCCGACGCGCTTGCGCCTGCTGGTCCTCCTGTCCCGGCACGATCTCACGGTGACCGACCTGATGTCGATCCTCGGCCAGTCGCAGCCGCGCATCTCCCGGCATCTGAAGCTTCTCACCGAGTGCGGGATCCTGTCGCGGTATCAGGAGGGCGCCTGGGCCTACTTCAGACTGTCCGACCAGCCGTCGGCGATGGGGTTCACCGACGCCGTCCTCAGCCGCCTCGATCGCGCCGATCCGGTGCTGCGGCGGGACGCCGAACGACTGGAGGGCGTGCGCCGGCAGCGCTCGGCGAATGCGGCGAGCTACTTTGCCAAGAACGCGGGCAGCTGGGACCGGATCCGCTCGCTGCATGCGCCGGACACGGTGGTCGAGGCGGCGCTGCTGTCGGAACTGGGCGACCGGCCGATCCGGGCGCTGCTCGACATCGGCACCGGCACCGGGCGGATGCTCGAGCTGCTGGCGCCGCGCTGCGGCCGGGCGGTCGGCATCGACGCCTCGCGCGAGATGCTGGCGATCGCCCGCGCCAAGCTCGACGCCGCCGACATCTCCAATGCGGTGGTGCGCCAGGGCGACGCCTTCCACCTGCCGGTGGAGCGTGGCGGCTTCGACCTCGTGCTGATCCATCAGGTGCTGCACTATCTCGACGACCCGGCCGCAGCGATTGCCGAAGCCGCCGCCGCGTTGGCGCCGGGCGGGCGGCTGGCGGTCATCGACTTCGCGCCGCACGCGCTGGAGTTCCTGCGGGTGGAGCACGCCCACCTTCGGCTCGGCTTCGGTGACGAGGCGCTCGCGGGCCATCTGCGCGACGCCGGGCTCGATGTGACGGCGATCCGCTCGCTTCGCCCGGAGGGGCGTCGCGCCGATCAGCTGACGGTGACCATCTGGCTGGCCAGAGACGGGCGGAGGTTGCTGGCCTCCGCCGCGGAACCTATGAGCGCGATCAGCGCCTGACACAAACACGGGTGCGGCGCCGCGGCGCCCGACCATCACCAGGAGGACACATGGCACGCTATCCGCTGCGCTCGAAGGCGGGCATCAAGGTCTCGTTCGAGTTCTTCCCGCCGAAGACCGACAAGATGGAGGAGAATCTCTGGGCGTCGATCCAGCGCCTCGCGCCGCTGCAGCCGAGCTTCGTCTCGGTCACCTACGGGGCCGGCGGCTCGACCCGGGAGCGCACGCACCAGACGGTGGCGCGGCTTCTGAACGAGACCGACCTCCTGCCGGCGGCGCACCTGACCTGCGTCGACGCCTCCCGCGACGAGGTCGCCGAGGTGGTGCGCCAGTACTGGGACACGGGCGTGCGGCATCTCGTGGCGCTGCGCGGGGATTCGCAGACCAACGGCGCCGGCGGCCCGTTCGTCCAGCATCCGGACGGCTACCGCAACGCCGCCGAACTGGTGGCCGGGCTGAAGGAGATCGCCGACTTCGAGATTTCGGTCTCCGCCTATCCGGAGAAGCATCCGGAAAGCCCGGATTTCGCCACCGACATCGACCTCCTGAAGCGCAAGATCGACAGCGGCGCGACGCGGGCGATCACCCAGTTCTTCTTCGACAACGATCAGTACGAGAGCTTCGTCGAGAAGGTGCGCCGCGCCGGGATCTACGTGCCGATCGTGCCCGGCATCGCGCCGATCCACGACTTCACCAAGATCGCGCGTTTCGCCGGCGCCTGCGGCGCCTCCATCCCCGGATGGCTCGCCGAGCGCTTCGAGGGGCTGGAGGCGGACCCGCAGACGCGGGCACATGTCGCGGCGGCGGTGTGCAGCGAGCAGGTCCTCGACCTCGTCGAACGCGGGGTCACCGACTTCCACTTCTACACCATGAACCGCGCCGACCTCGTCTACTCCATCTGCCACATCCTCGGGCTGCGGGAGACGCGGCCGCAGGCGGCGGCCGAGGTGGCGGCGGCGGCAGCGGGCTGAGCGGGGCGGCGTCGCGGCGGTTCACCGGAGACGGACAACAAAAAAGCCGGGGCGCGAGACCCCGGCTTTCCTGTGTTCGGTCGCCTCGTTCTCGTCGAGAAGCGGCAGGCGAGGGCGCTGAGCGCCGGCGGCGTCAGGGCATATAGCCCACCACCAATGCACCGACGAACGCAAACGCGGCGCAGATCATCAGAAGATTGAGCGGTCGCGTGACTTCCATCTTGTCAGCTCCTCGTTGGAGTGAGTCAAAATTAAGGACTCGGCAAGAAGTGTAAAGAGGGATTCGTCGCTGCGTTGCAGCGCTCGCGTAGAAGGATTTTCTGCTGCGGGCGGATACCGCGCACCGAGGCCGCAAAACGTTTCCCTCATCGTCTCCGTGGCTCGTTCGGCGGCCGAAACAGAGCCTCATGGCGCAGCCAGCAGAGCCTCCAGCCGATGGCCCAGCGCCAGCGCCTCGCGGTCGCGCCCGAAGCGGGTGACGATGGAGAGGCCAAGGGGCAGGCCCTGCGGATCGCGTGCGCCGGGCACGGACACGCACGGGTTCCCGGTGAGTGTCCACAGCGCGTTCATGATCGGGTCGCCGGTGCCCTCCGTGGCCAATGGCGCGACGCCGAGCGCCGAGGGGAGGAGGAGGGCGTCCACTCCGTCGAACAGCGCCGTCGCCGCCTTGCGGGCATGCCGGGCGATCCGGCGGGCCTCGTCGTAGGCGTCCGGATCGACCGCCGCGCCGTCGTCGAGCCGGGCGCGCAGCTTCGGGCTGAGCGCCTCGTGGTGCCGAAGCCGCTCGTCGGTGAGCGCGCGGGCGGCCTCGTAGCCGAGGATGACCGGCTGGATCTCGCGCGCTTCGGAGAGGATGGCGGTCTCGGCGACCTCGACGAGGTCGCAGCCGTCGCCGGCGAGACGATGGGATGCCTCGGTCCACGCCTCGCGCATGTCCGGCGACAGCCGGGCGTCGATCGTGGAGCGGTAGACGCCGATCCGGCGCGGCATGGCGCTGGCATCGCCCCCGCCCGGCTGTGGCGCGCCCTCGGATACGGCAAGGTCACGGCCGCTCAGAAGCGCGGCGAAGAGCGCGACGTCGGCGACGCCAGCCGCCAGCAGGCCGACCGTGTCGAGCGACCAGGCGAGCGTCTTCATGCCGACAGTCGTCAGCAGGCGGAAGCTCGGCTTGTAGCCGGCAATGCCGCAGAAGCTCGCCGGCCGGATCGTCGAGCCGACGGTCTGCGAACCGAAGGCGGCGGCGACCATGCCGCTCGCGACCGCGGCAGCGGAGCCCGAGGAGGAGCCGCCGGGCGTGCGCTCGTAATCGTGCGGATTCCGGGTTGCGGTTGGATCGAGGAAGGCGAAGGGCGTCGTCACCGTCTTGCCGAGGATTGCGCCGCCGAGCCGACGGGTCTCGGCGACCAGCGGGGCGTCGACGAGCGGCCGCCGGCCCCGATGGATCGGGCTGCCGTGTTCGGTCGGCATGTCGAAGCTGTCGTAGATGTCCTTCACGCCGATCGGGATGCCGGCGAGTGGGCCTTCGGCGCGCTCGGCAGCCTCGATGGTTTCAGGCGGGGCGCGATGAGCGAAGGCGCCGATGGTCGCTTCGAGCGCGTCGACGCGCGTCCGTGCGTCGCGGACGCTCTCCGCGACGCTCGAGTGGCCGTTCTCGATGGCCCGGCGGAGGGCGATCAGACTCAAAGGGCGGTCAGGACGTTCGGGCAAATGGCGAGCCTTTCAGGCGCAGGACGCGGCCGTCCACGGCGAGGAGGCCGAGAAGGATGAGACCGAGCCCGGCGATCTCGGGCAGCGTCAGGCTCTCGTCGAGGAACAGGACGCCGAGCAGGATGGCGCTGGCGGGGATGATGAAGGTGACGAGCGAGGCGTTGGTCGCTCCCGCGCGTGCGATCAGCAGGAAGTACAGGATGTAGGCAAGGCAGGTCGAGAGCACGGCGAGGCCGCACACTGCGGCGACGACAGGCGCCGAGGGAAGCGCCAGGCCGGTCGCCGGCGCGTACAGCGCGAGCGTCGCCGGCCCGAGCACGACGCAGCCGCCACAGAGCTGGCCCGCCGCGACCACCGGCGCCGCGATACCCCGCAGTCGACGCGCGAAGACGCCGGCAAAGGCATAGGATAGGGTGGCGCCGAGGATGCAGCCCATCGCCCAGACCGGCACGGTGACACCGAGGCCGACAGCGTTCGGGCCGATCAGCACGGCGACGCCGGCGATGCCGAACAGGATGCCGATGAGACGGTTCGGCGTGATGCGGTCGTCGCTCGTGAAGGCGGTCGCGACGAGGATCGTCCAGAGCGGGGTCGTGGCGTTGATGACGGAGGCGAGACCGCTGCCGACCTCCGTCTGACCGATGCCGATCAGCGTGAAGGGCAGGGCGTTGTTGAGGAGCCCGAGAAGCACGAAGGCCGGCGCACGCTCGGCGATCGGGCGCAGCGACACGCCGCGCAGGCTCAGCCAGCCGACGAGCAGGAGCGCGGCAAGGCCGATCCGGCACGCGACCAGCGGCAGCGGCGCCAACTCCGCCAAAGCAATCCGGTTGAAGAAGAAGCTGCCGCCCCACAGGAGGCCGAGCAGCATCAGCACGCCCCACAGCCGTGGCGTCAGCGCAGCCGCCGCGGTGGGCGCCGCATCGACCGGGACGCCGGGAGCGGACGGACCGGCGGGAGGCCGGGCGATGGCAGCCGAGGAGGCCGGAGGAGGGACGGGATCTGTCATCACAGAGGATTCGCTTGATTGTAGCCGACCCTGTCGCAGGTCTGCCATAGCCTTGCGACCCGTTTTCGTGAAAGGCGGGGCCGTGGCCGGAGCGGTCGCGATTCGGATGCGAAGGGGAGACCGATGCAGACATTTGCGACCGCCACCGATGCCGCCCTCGCGATGAGGCCGGACGTGTCGGTCTACTGCTTCCGGCCGGAGGTGCTGCGCGAGGACGCGCGCCGCTTCATGCAGGCCTTCCCCGGCCAGACGGCCTATGCGGTGAAGACCAACGGCGAGCGGATGGTGCTGGAAACGCTGGCCGCAGCCGGCGTCACGGCCTTCGACGTCGCCTCGCCCGGCGAGTTCGAGGCGGTGCGCGCCGTCGCGCCGAAGGCCGAGATGCTCTACATGCACCCGGTCAAGGCGCAGTCGGACATCCGGCTCGCGCTTGAGACCTACGGGATCCGGGTGCTGGCGCTCGATCACGAGGACGAGGTCGCCAAGATCCTGCGCGTGGTGCGCGCGCTCGACATCGATCCGTCGACGATCACCATCTTCGTGCGCCTGCAGACCAAGGGCGCGGCCGCCTACGAGCTGTCGAAGAAGTTCGGCGCGGCGCCCGCGCACGCGGTCGAGCTCTTGCAGCGCTGCGACCGGATCGGTTTCAAGGTCGGCCTCTGCTTCCATGTCGGCTCGCAGATCGAGGACCCCGAGACCTATCGGCGCGCCATCGCCTCGTCGGACTGGGTGCGCAGCCGCGCCGGCGTTCCGCTCGCCGGGCTGGATGTCGGCGGCGGCTTTCCGGCCGAGTACGGCCACGACCCGCGCCGCAAGAAGCCAGAGATGCCGGGGATCGGCGAGATCATGTCGCGGCTGCGCAGCGACCTCGACGAGTGGGGCTTTTCCGACCTGCCGCTCGTGGCCGAACCCGGCCGCGTCGTCGTCGCCCGGGCCTTCTCGCTGATCGTGCGCGTCCTCCTGCGCAAGGGCCGGCGTCTCTACATCAACGACGGCATCTGGTCGTCGCTGTCCGACTCCTGGACCGGTAAGATCACCCTGCCGGCCCGCTTCATCCCGGACCCGGCGCGCAAGAGCCGCAACGGCGATCCCAACACCGTCTCCGCCTTTCGCGTCTGCGGCGCCACCTGCGATTCGGTCGACATCCTGTCGCGGCCCTTCTGGCTGCCGGAAACGGTCGACACGGGGGACTGGATCGAGATCGGCCATATCGGCGCCTATTCGCTGGCGCTGCGCAGCCGGTTCAACGGCTTCTATCCCGACACCTTCGTCGAGGTGACGACCCCGTTCGACGAAAGCGGCGCCGACAGCTACGCGAGCCTCGAGACGATGGCCGACTGGAAGGGCTGATCGCCGTCCGTCACCTCACCGCCGCGGTGGCGTGATGTCCTTGGCGAGATCGGCACGGTCTTCCTCGAAGTGGTCCAGCAGCAGCGCCATGTTGCGCTGGTTGGCCTTGAAGAAGACGTCGAAGACATCGCCCGCGATCGGCACCGAGCCAAGCGCCGCGTCGAGGCCGAGGTTGACCACCATCTGCGCCAGCTTGTGGCCGGGCAGACCGATCTTGCGGGCCTCGTTGACCATGTAGAGGCCAACCAGGAAGCCGAAGCCGTCGCCGATGCCGGGGACGAGGCCGGCGACGGAATCCGCTCCGAAGCGGATGCCGAGGATGGGGATGCGGACCGCGCTGTCCATCATCCGGCTGAGCCGCTGCAGCCGCGCCAGCCGCCGCAGGCGTTCCGCCCGCGGCATGCCGCCGAACCCGCCTGCCGTCGTCGCGCTCATGCCTCTCCTCCTCGTCGAAATCCAATGCCAGACGATCGCCCTCTCGCATGTCGTCGGCCGAAGGCAGAACCGCAAGTGGCGACGCGGGTTCCCCACCGGGTCGGCAGGGGGCACGGCGGCACGGCGGCACGGCGGCCGAGACCGCCCCGTGCGCCCGGTGCTCGGCACGCATCCGGTTTGGCGCTAGGCTGTCACAGCGTCGGCAGTTCGGCGGCGGAGCGGACAAATCGGGAGGAGCAGGATGGACGAGTTCACCGGCGGCTGCCTGTGCGGCGACGTGCGTCTCGTGGCGCGGGGGCGACCGTACCGGGTCGGTCTCTGTCACTGCCTCGACTGTCGCAAGCATCACGGCGCGCCGTTCCACGCGTCCGGCATCTTCCCCGCGGACGCCGTGACGGTGACGGGCAAGACCGGCGCGTTCGGCGAGCGGTACTTCTGCCCGCGCTGCGGCTCGCCTGTCTTCGGACGCAGCGGCGACGAGATCGAGGTCAACCTCGGCTCGCTGGACGCACCCGATCAGCTGGTGCCGACCTACGAGCTCTGGACGATCCGCCGCGAAAGCTGGCTGCCGGCGTTCCCGCTCGCCCATCACTACGAGCGCGACCGCGACCCGGCGGGCCGCTCGGAGGATTGAACCGCCGCACCCCGGCGCGTTGCCGAGGCACGCCGTCTCCGGAGGTTGGCGTGCCGCCGGCCTTGCCAGACCACGGCTCCATGATGGAGCCTCAGTCTGCGACTATTGCAGCGCGGAATCGGGGCGGGCGACGGAGGGGCAGGTGGAGGACACGGGCGCGCACGCCGCGGGGCTGGTCGAGATCGCCTTCGTCATCGTCGTCGCGGTGACGGCGGGCCTCGGCCTTATGCGCCTGCGCCAGCCGCCGATGGTCGGCTTCATCCTGGCAGGCGTGCTGCTCGGGCCGACCGGCTTCGGCATCATCGAGAACTCCGAAAACGTCACGTCGCTCGCCGAGATGGGCGTTCTCATGCTGCTCTTCTTCATCGGCATGGAGCTGTCGCTGAAGGCGTTCATCGGCTCGCTGAAGCCGGCGGTGAAGATCGCCGGCGGCCAGCTCCTCGCCTCGATGGTGATCACGCTCGGCCTGATGGCGGTGTCGCGCGCCACGTTCGCCGAGGCGATCATCCTCGGCTTCATCATCGCGCTGTCCTCCACCGTCGTCGCGATGAAGATGCTGGACGACATCGGCGAGCTGCGCAGCGAGCCGGGACGGATTGCGGTCAGCGTGCTCATCGCGCAGGACCTCGCCGTCGTGCCGATGCTGATCCTCGCCGAATCGCTCGGTGGCCAGGGCCCGGTCGACTGGCTGACCATCGTGGCGAAGATGACGGTCGCCGTCGGCTTCCTCGCCGGCCTGCTCTGGTTCCTCGGCAGCCGGCCGAAGCTGCGCCCGGCCTTCGCGGCGGCGGTGGAGAACAATGTCGAGATCCTGGCGCTCGGCTCGCTGGCGTTCTGCTTCGCGGCTGCCTCGCTGTCCGGCGTGATCGGCCTCTCTCCGGTCTACGGCGCCTTCGTCGCTGGTCTCGTCGTCGGCTCCTCGACGCTGCGCGGGCGCGTCATCCCGGTGGTCGAGCCGATCCAGAGCGTGCTTCTGGTGGTCTTCTTCCTGTCGATCGGCCTCCTGATCGACCTCGACTTCATCCTGCAGAACTGGGTGCTGGTGCTCACCGCCTCGCTCTTCGTCATCACCGCGAAGACGGTCTTCAACGTCCTTTTGATCCGCATGGCCGGACTGCCGCATCGCGTGGCGGTCGAGGCGGGGCTGTCGATGGCGCAGATCGGCGAGTTCTCCTTCGTGCTCGCCGCGGCCGCCTATTCCTCCGGCGCGATCGGCGGCGACGTCTACCGTCTCGCCATTGCGGTGACGGCGGTGACGTTGCTCGCCTCGCCGGCCTGGATGGCGGTGACGCGCCGGCTCGAGGGCGAGGCGCGCTTCGGCGTGCGGGCCTTCCGCTCGGCGCTGCAGCAGATGCTGGCCGAGCGCGGCGGCCGGCTGCGGGTGGTGCGGGCGAGCGACATGGGGCTCTGGGTGGTGGTGCCGCTGCGGGCCGTGCATCACGTCTGGGTCAGCCGCCGGCGGGTGGTGCGCTGGCGGCGCGGCGAGAGCGAGACGGTGGTCGAGTCGCACGACGCCACCGAAGCCGTCGCGGCGATCGGTCCGATCGACGGTGAGGACCGGCACGGAGAGGCGGGCGCGCCGGTCGAAGGCGAGGGGGCACGGGCGGGGGTCTGACAGGCGCGCAGGTCGTCACGGTCGGGGAGGAAGACCCTCACCCGGCTGCTGCGCAGCCACCCTGTCCAAAGCGGAGAGAGGAACAGCGCCCGTTGATCGGCTGGCTCAGCCACGACCAGGCTCGCAGTGGGAATCGCAGCAAGACGGGTCAGATGACGGAATGACCGGCGGAGTTGGCGGCAAGACTGGCAAAGCCGCGCGCTCCCCGATCTTCGGACGGCAGGGCGGCTGCGCCGTCACCGCCGTCGTCTCCCATCGGGGAGAAGTGCCGGCAGGCGATGAGCGGCGAAGTCGCGCTCGGATCGAACTCCGACCTGGCGCCTCAGTCCAACGCGCCCAGCAGCTTCTGCGTCGGCCAGCCGTCGGCCGGCAGGCCGAGGCGGATCTGCTCCTTGCGCACCGCACCGCGCGTGCCTTCGCCGAGGATGCCGTCGATCTCGCCGACGTCATAGCCCTTGGCGGCGAGCTTCTGCTGCAGCCGCTTCATGTCGTCGCCGCCGAGCCCCGGCTCGGGCGAGCCCATATCGACCGGCGGCGCACCGTCGAGGCGCGTCGCGAAGTAGGCGGCCGTCAGCGTGTAGACCAGGGACTTGTTCCAGGTGAGGTAGACGTCGAAATTCGGGAACGCGAGGAAGGCGGGGCCGCCCCGGCCCATCGGCAGCACCAGAGATGCCGGCACGGCGTCGCTCTCCAGCGGGGCGCCGTTCGCCTTGGTGACGCCGAGGCTGGCAAACTCCGAGCGCGGCTCCTTGGAGACGAGCGCGGCGCGATCGAAGGGGAAGTTCGCCGGCACGCGCACCTCCTCCAGCCAAGGCTCGCCCTTCCGCCAGCCCAGCGAGGCGATGTACTTGCCCGTGGTCATCAGCGCGTCGGGCGAGGAGTTGCGCAGGTCGATCTTGCCGTCGCCGTCGGCATCGGTGCCGAACTGGAGGTACTCTTCCGGCAGAAGCTGGGTCTGGCCGATCTCGCCGGCCCACGCGCCCTTCATCTCGCTCGGGCGGGTGTAGCCGGCCTCGACCAGTCGGATCGCGGCGATCAGATGCGGCCGGAACATCTCCGGCCGGCGGCAGTCATGGGCGAGCGTGGCGAGCGCCGGCAGGGTGTCGAAGTCGCCGAGCACGGCGCCGAAATCGGTCTCGAGGCCCCAGAAGGCGGTGATCACCGCGCCAGGCACGCCGGTCTGCGCCTCGATCGTGCGAAACAGGCTCGCGTACTTCTTCAGGTTCGCCTGGCCGCGCTCCAGCCGGTTGTTGCTGATCATCCGCTTGGAGAACTCGCCCCAGGTCTGGGTGAAGACGCCCTGGCCGCGATCGCGCGACAGCACCTTCTGGTCGAGATGCATCGCAGCCGTCGCCTCGTCGATCGCTGGCTCGGTGATGCCGTCGGCCCTGGCCTCGGCCCGCACGCCGTCGAGAAAGGCGTCGAAGCTGCCGCCGCATTGCGGCGCGGCGACCGCCAGCGAGGCGCTCCCCGCGAGCAGGGCGACGGTGGCGGCGAGGATGCGGGCTGCGGGCATGTTGGCGGAGGCCTCCGGTGACGGCTTTGCGTTGCGCGCGACACCCTAGCGAAGATGATGGCGACAGCAAGAAGCGGATGGAGCGCCGCGCCTCAACCCGACCGGTGCGCCTTCAGCCAGCGCTGCCAGTCGGCGGTCGACCCGGCGAAGGCGTTGCGGTCGACGTCGCCGGCGACGCCCGGCACGGCGCCCGTCGCCGTCCACTGCCAGAAGCGGAAGTCGCGGTCCTCGTAGACGTTGTTCGGATGGTCCTTGACCGCCCGCAGCCAGAACTCGTGCTTCGGAAAGGCCCCGACCAGCCGGTCGCGGTGCATGTCGATCGGCGCGTAGATGATCGGACGGACGCCGTAGTAAGCCTCGACGGTGTCGAGGAAGGCCTTCATCTCGGCGATCAGCTCCTTGCGGGGCATCCGCCGCGTGCAGGTCGGCGAATCCGGCGTCCATTCGACGTCGAGCACCGGAGGCAGCGCAGTCGGATCCTTCGGGACGTTGCGGATGAACCACTCGGCCTGCTCCTTGCCGGAGCGGCAGTGGTAGAAGAAGTGGTAGGCGCCACGCGGGATGCCCGCCGCTGCGGCCCCCCGCCAGTTGCTGGCGAAGTTGTCGTCGACCCGGTCGCCGCCCTCGGTCGCCTTCAGCCAGGCAAAGGCGACGCCGGCGTGCCTGGCGGCCGCCCAGTTCACGTCGCCCTGGAACTTCGACACGTCGATGCCGTGCACCGGATAGCGCTCCGGCTGATAGGCGTAGGTCTTGGCGATGCCGAGCTCGGCGGTGTCGAGGGTGGTGCTCGTGCACGCGGGCAGGAGCGCAAGGGCGAGGAGGCTGGCGGCCGCCGCGACGAGGCCGCCGGCTCGAGGGGCCACGGGCGCAGGGGCAGGGCGCCGTTTCAGCTGCGGCATCGGCTTGGGCCTCCGTATCGACGCATCGTCGCCAAGACCTGCCCGAACAGGGTTAACGGAAGCTTGCGCACCGCCTTCAACGGTATCCGGGCAGTCCTCGCACGCTGCTGCGCAGTGAGCACGCCCCTTCGGCGACATTGAGGAGCGGCGGATGCCCGGAGCCGGCGTCAGTATTCGAGCTTGGGATACCAGTCGGTCCCGCGCCCGCCGGGCGTCAGATCGAGGATCGTCCACAGGGGCATCGGATCGGGCGCGAGGTGCGGATCCTGGCCAGGATCCTGCGTGCCCGCCGCCTCCGGCGCCCAGACGTGGCGCACCCGACCGTCCCTGCGGACCCAGAC
This sequence comes from Mangrovibrevibacter kandeliae, assembly GCF_024519155.1. GTDB lineage: Bacteria > Pseudomonadota > Alphaproteobacteria > Rhizobiales > Rhizobiaceae > Mangrovibrevibacter > Mangrovibrevibacter kandeliae. The sequence goes on from NZ_JANIFJ010000008.1 coordinate 33,338, forward strand.
GTCGAGCGCCGGCCATTCGCTGCCGTCGGGCGCGAGCCCGCGGTAGTCGCGCGGGAAGTCGTCGCCGACGCACTGATAGAACGTGAGGTTGCGCCAGCCGCGTTCGCGGGCAAATTCCAGCTGCCGTGCGACGGGCGAACGTCCGATGACGGCGAAGGCGACGCGCTGCGTCAGGTCGCGCGAGGGGATGTCGAGCGAGCCGAGGAAGCCGGTGCACATCGGGCAGGGGCGTTCGCGCTGCGGCCCGTACATCCAGAAATAGGTGACGAGCGTGTCGTGCGTCCCGAACATGTCGGCGAGCGCCACCGTCCGGCCGTCGGCGTCGAGAAAGGCGTAGGGTGCCGGCTCGCCGCCGAGCGGCAGGGCGCGCCGTTGCGCCGCGACGCGGGCGATGTGGCGGCGCAGTTCGATCTCCTCGGCGAGGAGCGCGGTGCGTGCGGCACGGTAGTGCGGGTCGTCGTTGGGGTAGGGACGGCTCGCTTCAGCGGCGAGCTCCGCCGCGGGCCTGAGGATCTCGGACATGATGACGCCTTCGAACGCGCCGGGGGCTGAGGGCCGGTGCCCTCCTGCCGCTGCGGCATGTCGGCGATCTATGGCGCGTCGGGCCGCGTGCAATCCCGCCGACGCGGATGCGCCTCGGTCGCGGCGGCGCAGCAGACACGAAATGGCGGTGGCCAGGAACGCTGTGTTCACGATGCCGGGCGCGACGCAAATAATTTGCCCGAGCTCTTGAACGCCGTGTTAGAGCGCCTGCCTTGATCATGGCGCGTTGCGGGAGGACACTCCCTCGATGCGCATGGTGGTCGCACGGGTCGCAGCGGCCCGGGGGTCGTGCGCGGATGACCGCAGGACCGTCCTGTGATGCGCGACCGTTCAAAGAGGGGCATATCGAATGACCTGCTACTGCCTCGACCGCCCGGCCTGCGACCGCCCGCTCGCACGCCCCTCGATCCTACGGTGCTGGATGCGCAGCTTTCTCGGCCTCGGCCATCTTCTTCGCGCGTTGCCCGAGAAGGGCCGCGCGACACTTGACGGGCTGGTCGAGCAGATCAAGACCGTCTTTGCCGGCGACCGCGCGACCCGGCGCAGCGTCGCCTTCTCCGTGGCAATGATCGCGCTTTCGGCCAAGATGGCGAAGGCCGACGGGATCGTCCGGCCGGAAGAGGTGGCCGCGTTCCAGCAGATCTTCTCCGTGCCCGAGGCGGAGATGGCGAACGTCTTTCGCCTCTACAACCTCGCCAAGCAGGACACGGCCGGCTTCGAGGCCTACGCCGCCCGGCTCGCCGCCTTCTGCCGCGAGTCGGAGGAGGACTGCACGCTGTTGGCCGACGTGCTCGACGGCCTCTTCCACATCGCCAAGGCGGACGGCTGGGTGCACGAGCGCGAGCTCGCCTTCCTCGCCGACATCGCGGCGACCTTCGGCTTCTCGGAGGCCGAGTTCGAGCGGGTGAAGCTGCGCCACGTCGCCGGGCCGGCCGGCGCGCCCTACGCCGTCCTCGGCATCGATCCGCAGGCCTCGCTGGCCGAGGTGCGGGCGCGCTACATCGAGCTGGTGCGCGAGAACCATCCGGACCGGCTCGTCGCACGCGGCGTTCCGGACGAGTTCCAGGCGATCGCGACCGAGCGGATGAAGGCGATCAACACCGCCTACGAGGCGGTGACGAAAGCCCGCGCGGCTTGACACCGGAGGGAGGGCTTGCGGCGTTCGAGGCCGATACGCCGCTCGTCGCGAGGGTCAGGCTCTCGCCGAACCACAACGAGCGGCGGCTGCCCGATCCGCCCGACGTCCTGATCCTGCACTACACGGGCATGCCGACCGCTGCGGAGGCAGTGGACTGGCTCTGCGACCCCGCGAGCGAGGTGTCGAGCCACTACGTGGTCGAGGAGGACGGCACGATCCTCCAGCTCGTCGCCGAGACGCGCCGGGCTTGGCACGCCGGAGCCGGCAGCTGGCGCGGCCAGACCGACATCAACTCCCGCTCGATCGGCATCGAGATCGTCAATGCGGGTCATGCGGGCGGTCTTCCCCCGTTTGCGGACGCGCAGATCGAGGCGGTGATCGCCCTCTGCCAGGACATCCTCCGGCGCCGGCCTGAGATCCTCGCCGAGCGGGTGCTCGCCCATTCCGACACCGCGCCGGACCGCAAGACCGATCCCGGCGAGCGCTTCCCGTGGGACCGGCTGCACGCGGCAGGGATCGGGCACCTCGTCCCGCCGGCGCCGCTCTCCGGCAGTCGCTTCTTCGGCCTTGGCGATCAGGGCGAGCCGGTGGAGGCGCTGCAGTCGATGCTCGCCGCCTACGGCTATGGTGTCGAGGTCAGCGGCCGCTTCGACGCGGCGACGGAGTCCGCCACGCGCGCCTTCCAGCGGCATTTCCGGCCGGCGAAGGTGGATGGCGTCGCCGACATGTCGACGGTCACGACGTTGCATCGCCTGCTGAGCAGTCTGCCGCGCTCGCCCTTCGCGGACGCTTAGGGCCCCGCCTCCTGCGCCTCCAGGCGGCGGCATGGGCCGCTATGGGACAAGCGGCTGGCATGCCCGGGAACAGCTCACGTCCACCGCCCGCGCTTGACACCCGCCCCGGCCACCCGCATGTAGCGCGCGCCAGCCGGCCGGGCGGCCGCTCCCGTCAATGCCGAAAGGCGACGGGGGAGGAAAGTCCGGGCTCCATGGAGACACGGTGCCGGGTAACGCCCGGCGGGGGCGACCCCAGGGACAGTGCCACAGAGAACAGACCGCCCCGCCTGTAGTGCGGCTCCCGCCATGGGCAGCGCCACGGTCGAGCCGCACTATTGGCGGGGTAAGGGTGAAACGGTGGGGTAAGAGCCCACCGCGCGACTGGCAACAGGAGCGGCAGGGCAAACCCCACCGGGAGCAAGACCGAATAGGGACGACGCGGCGGTTCGCCGCCAGCCGGTCTCCGGGCCGGTCGTCCGGGTAGGTTGCTCGAGGCGCCGCGCAAGCGGCGTCCCAGATGAATGGCCGCCGCACGGTGAAAGCCGTCGCACAGAACCCGGCTTACAGGCCGGCTGGCACCTCGACCTCAGCCAAGGCTCCGCGACGCGCCGTGGCGCGGAGCGGCATCCGGCGGCCGGATCCGCAGGTCCGATAAATAATCCTGGGACGCCGAACGAGCGCATGGGACGTGCTCCCCGGCACACGTCCAAACCCTCCATTCGCCAATCACTTGCGCGCTCCGGGTCGACGGTTTTCAACGGTAAAACGGAGCACTCTCCACCGGCCGGGAAGCGCAGTGAGCGAAACGATCTTGCGCAGGGATTCTTCTTCTTTAACCGGGTCTTAAGGTTGATAATTCATAACCGGGCAGAAGCCATGACAGCCGGCTAGTGGCGGCTGTTCCCATTGACGCCCAAAGTGCCCCATGTTATCCCTTTGGTCATCATCAGACGGCCTCGACAGGTCGCAATCACGAGCAAGCAGACGGGCTTCCGGCGCGGCTGGGGCAGCATCGACACGCGATGACGCGTGGCGTGAGCGTGGTCGTGCGTCCCGTCGATCCGTCTGCCGGACGGGGGTCCTCATGCTGGCGGCGCGGGATGGAGCGTGTGTAAGGGTCGATGGATCGCTTCCTCTCCAGCGCGGTGAACAACGTCGACGCGAAGGGGCGGGTGTCGATACCTGCCGCATTCCGTCAGGTGCTCGCGGCGAAGGGGTTTCGCGAGCTGTATGCCCTGCAGGCGATCAACGAGCCGGCGATCGACGTCGGGGGCATCGACCTTCTGGAGCGCTACGAGAAGCGGCTCGAGGCGGAGGATCCGTTCTCTCAGACCTATTCGGACATGTCCCTCTTCACCTATGGCGACGGCGCCTTTCTGAAGACCGACGGGGAGGGACGGATTTCTGTGAACGACTTCATCCGCACCCACACGGGGATCGCGGATCGGGTAGCGTTCGTGGGCCGGAATCATTTTTTCCAGCTTTGGGAGCCTGCGAAGTTCGAGGCCCACAGAGCCGAGGTGCGCGCGCGCTTGAGCGGGCGGCCTTCGGCTCGGGGCGGGTCGGAGAGTGCACCGGAATGATGGCGGATCACGGCGGGATCAAACCCTCCGGTGGCGGACCGGTCCGCCACATTCCGGTGCTCCTCGATGCCGTCCTGCGGGCGCTGGCGCCTGCGCCGGGTGCGGTCGTTCTCGACGGCACGCTTGGCGCGGGCGGCTATTCTGCCGCGATCCTGTCGGCGGGCGCCGCGGTCGTCGCGGTCGACCGGGATCCGACCGCCATCGCCGGTGCGCGGCCGCTGCAGGAGCGCTTCGCGGAGCGCCTGCGGCTGGTCGAGGGATGCTTCGGCGAGCTCGCCGAGATCGCGGCCGAGCACGCACCGGCGGGGCTCGACGGCGTCGTGCTCGACATCGGCGTCTCCTCCATGCAGATCGACACGGCCGAGCGCGGCTTCTCCTTCCAGAAGGACGGGCCGCTCGACATGCGCATGGGTGCCACGGGTCCGAGTGCGGCCGACGTCGTCAACCGCCTGAAGGCCGGCGACCTCGCGCGCGTTCTCTCCTTCCTTGGCGAGGAGCGCCAGGCCGGCCGGATCGCCCGTGCCATCGAGGCCCGCCGAGCCGAGCGCCCGTTCGAGCGCACCCTGGATCTCGCGCAGCTCGTCGGCAAGGTGGTGGGGCGCGCGCCCAAGGACCGCATCGACCCGGCGACGCGCACCTTCCAGGCGCTCCGAGCCTATGTGAACGACGAGCTCGGCGAGCTGGTGCGCGGCCTTGCCGGCGCCGAGCGCGCCCTGAAGCCGGGCGGCCGCCTGGTCGTCGTCACCTTCCATTCGCTGGAGGACCGGCTGGTGAAGCGCTTCTTCCGCGACCGCGCCGAGGCCGCGTCCGGCTCGCGCCATCTGCCGGCTGTCACGTCCGCCGAGCCGACCTTCACGGCGCCGGGCAAGGCGGTCGCGGCCACGGAGGCGGAGATCGCCGCCAACCCGCGCTCCCGTTCCGCCAAGCTGCGCTCCGGCATCCGCACGGGCGTGCCGGCGCGGGCCGACGCTTTCGATTTCGCCGACCTGCCCAACCTCGCCGACCTGCCGCAGACGGGAGCCTGACCGATGCTGAAGACCATCGATATCGTCCTGATCGCGGTGATGGTGTCCGCCGCCGCCTGGACCTACAAGATCAAGCACGAGGCCGAGCTGATCGAGGATCAGGTCGCGGCCGTCCAGCACAAGATCGACCTCGAGCACGAGACGATCGCGCTGCTGCAGGCCGACTGGAGCCTCCTCAACCAGCCGAACCGGCTGCAGCGGCTTGCCGAGGCCTTCCAGGATCAGCTGCACCTGATGCCGATCCAGCCCGACCAGATCGTCGAGCCGGACGAACTGCCGGCCGAGCCGGTCCATCTCGTGCCCAACCCCAACACCAATCTCGGCGGCTATGCCGCCACCACCGGGAGCGTCGTAAGGTGATCAAGCTGGCGAAGTTCATCTCGCGCGACGACACCGCGACGCCGGCCGATGCCGAGCCGTCCGCTCCTCCGGTCCGCCTGCGCGGCCGCAAGGCTGCGGCCGGGCCGCGAAACAACGGCCGCTTCGTCATCGCCATCGGCCTGTTCTTCGCCGTCTACGGCGTGATCGGCGGCCGGCTCGCGATGTGGGGCATGGTCCCCGACGATGCGCCGGGCTACCGCAACGGCCACGACCCGATCATGGCCGCCCGTCCCGACCTCGTCGACCGCAACGGCGAGGTGCTCGCCACCGACATCAAGACCGCCTCGCTCTACGCCGAGCCGCGCCGCATCGTCGACGCCGACGAGGCGACCGAGCTGCTCCTCACCGTGCTGCCGGAGCTCGACGCCAAGTCGCTGCACACCAAGCTCGCCAGCGGCGCCGGCTTTGCCTGGCTCAAGCGCGAGTTGACGCCCAAGCAGCAGCAGGAGATCCTGTCGCTCGGCATCCCCGGCATCGGTTTCCGCACCGAGAAGCGCCGCTTCTATCCGGGCGGCCCCACCGCGTCCCACATCGTCGGCGTCGTCAACGTCGACAACCAGGGCATCGCGGGCATGGAGAAGTATGTCGACGACCACGGCTTCGCCGCGCTGCAGAGCGCCGGCCTTGCCGTCGGCACGGACCTCGAGCCGGTCAAGCTGTCGATCGACCTGCGCGTCCAGCACATCGTGCGCGACGAGCTCGCTGCCGCCATGCAGCGCTATCGCCCGGAGGCCGTCGGCGGCGTCATCCTCGACGTCCACACCGGCGAGGTGCTGGCGATGTCCTCGCTGCCCGATTTCGATCCGAACGATCCCGCGTCTGCTCTCAAGAAGGAGAACATGAACCGGATGTCGGCCGGCACCTACGAGATGGGGTCGACCTTCAAGACGTTCACCACGGCGATGGGCCTCGATTCCGGGAAGGTGAAGATCACCGACAGCTTCGACGCGTCCCGCCCGATCCGCATGGGCGGCTTCACCGTCAGCGACTTCCACGGCAAGCACCGGGTGCTCTCCGTGCCGGAGGTCTTCATCTACTCGTCCAACATCGGCTCGGCGAAGGAAGCCGAGGCGGTCGGCATCGCCTATCACCAGGCGTTCCTGACCAAGCTCGGCCTGCTCACCCGGATGCACACCGAACTGCCGGAGGTCGCCACGCCGAGCCAGCCGGCCGTCTGGAAGCCGCTGAACCAGGTGACCATCGCCTTCGGTCATGGCGTCGCGACGACGCCGCTGCAGACGGCGGTCGCCGCGGCGGCGCTGATGAACGGTGGCGAGCTGATCCCGCCGACCTTCCTGCCGCGCACCCGCGAGGAGGCCGACAAGCTCGCCGAGCAGGTCGTCTCCAAGAAGACGTCGGACGAAATGCGCTACCTCTTCCGCCTCAATGTCGCCGACTCCCGCGGCTCGGGCGGCTTTGCCGACGTCCCCGGCTACAAGGTCGGCGGCAAGACCGGCACGGCGAACAAGGTGATCAACGGGCGCTACTCGCACACCAAGAGCTTCAACGCCTTCCTGGCGTCTTTCCCGATCGACAACCCGCAATACGTCGTGCTCGTCGTCGTCGACGATCCGCAGCCCGAGGTCGGCAAGCACTTCAACACCGCCGGCTGGAATGCGGCTCCCACGGTCGGCAAGATCATCCGGCGCGCCGCGCCGCTCCTCAAGGTCAAGCCGGACTTCGGCGACAGCGGAAAGTCCTTGCTCGTCTCCTATTAGGGTTTAGAACGGCACCGGCCCGGCGCCCGTTCGATCAGCGGACGTCCTCTGGATCCAAAGCGGAACGATTTTCATGAAGCTGGACCGTCTCGCCGAAGGCATTGCTGACGGTGCCGAAGGATCGCATCCGGAGATCGCCGGCCTGACGGCCGACTCGCGCAAGGTCGGACCCGGGTTCCTGTTCGCGGCGCTGTCCGGCACGAAGGCGGACGGCACCGGCTTCGTCGCAGACGCGCTGGCCCGCGGCGCCGCGGCCATCCTCGTCGCGCGCGATGCCGACGTCGATGCGCCCCTGCCGGTGCTGCGCGCCGACAACCCGCGCAAGGCGCTCGCGCTGATGGCCGCGCGCTTCTACGGCAAGCAGCCGGAGACGGTGGTGGCGGTCACCGGCACCAGCGGCAAGACCTCGATCGCGGCCTTCACTCGGCAGATCTGGACCGCCGCCGGCCTGCCGGCCGCCTCGATCGGCACCACCGGCGTCGTGTCGCCGACGCGCGACGACTACGGCACGCTGACGACGCCCGACCCGGTGGAACTCGCCGCCCTGATGCGCGACCTCGCCGAGGAGGGCGTCACGCACGCCGCGATGGAGGCGTCGAGCCACGGCCTCGACCAGCGACGCCTCGATGGCGTGCGGCTCGCCGCCGGCGCCTTCAGCAATCTCGGCCGCGACCACATGGACTACCATCCGACCGCGGGGGAGTACTTCGCCGCCAAGATGCGCCTGTTCGACACGCTGCTGCCGAAGGGCGCGCCGGCGGTCATCTTCGCCGACGACCCATGGTCCGAAGGCGCGATCGACGTTGCGACGAATGCCGGTCTTTCGGTGATGACGGTCGGCCGCCGCGGGTCGGGCCTGATCCTGAAGCGGCTCGAGCACGAGCGCACCCGCCAGATCGCCGAGATCGAGGCCGCTGGTCGGATCCACCGCGTCGTGCTGCCGCTCGCCGGCGAGTTCCAGATGTACAACGCGCTGGTGGCCGCCGGGCTCGCGATCGCGACCGGCACGCCGGTCGAAACCGCGCTCGGCGCGCTCGAAGAGATCAAGGGTGCGAGCGGGCGCCTCGATCTCGCGGGGACGACGCCGTCCGGCGCGCCCGTCTATGTCGATTACGCGCACAAGCCGGAGGCGCTCGAAAACGTCCTGACGTCCGTGCGTCCCTTCACCACCGGCCGGGTGATCGTCGTCTTCGGCTGCGGCGGCGACCGCGACCGCGGCAAGCGCCCGATCATGGGCGAGATCGCCGGCCGCCTCGCCGACATCGCGATCCTCACCGACGACAACCCGCGCACCGAGGACCCCGCCGCCATCCGGGCCGAGGTGAAGGAGGGCGCGGCCAACCTCGTCGAGATCGGCGACCGGCGCGAGGCGATCCGCCACGCGGTGGCGGCGGCGGCGGGCGGCGACACCGTCATCGTCGCCGGCAAGGGCCACGAGAACGGCCAGCTGATCGGCACGATCAACCACCCCTTCAGCGACCACGCCGAGGTGCGGCGCGCGATCGAGGAAACCGTCCGATGACCGCCTGGCTCTGGGAAACCGACGCTCTGGTCGCGGCGCTCGGCGGGCGGCCGATCGGCAGCCTGCCGGCGGGCATCACCGGCATTTCGATCGACAGCCGCAGCCTGTCGGAGGGGGAGGCCTTCTTCGCCATCAAGGGCGACCGCTTCGACGGCCACAACTTCCTGACCGCAGCCAGTGCCGCGGGCGCGGGCCTGATGGTGGTGGCCGAGCGCAAGCTGCCGGCCCTCGGCCGCGTGCAGGCGCCGATGATCGTCGTCGAGGACGTGCTGCAGGCGCTCGTCCGGCTCGGCGACGCCTCGCGCGCCCGCTCCAAGGCGCAGATCGTGGCCGTCACCGGCAGCGTCGGCAAGACCACGACGAAGGAGGCTCTGCGCCATGCGCTCGCGGCCTCGGGACCGGTGCACGCCTCCGCGGCGTCGTTCAACAATCACTGGGGCGTGCCGCTGAGCCTCGCCCGCATGCCGGCCGAGACGCGCTACGGCGTCTTCGAGATCGGCATGAACCATCCGGACGAGATCCGCCCGCTGGTCAAGCGCGTGCGCCCGCACGTCGCCATCGTCACCCTGATCGCACCGGCCCATCTCGGACACTTCGCCAGCCTCGACGCGATCGCAGTCGCCAAGGCCGAGATCTTCGAGGGCGTCGTGCCGGGCGGCACGGCACTCCTCAATGCCGACGATCCGCAGTTGCCGCGCCTGACCGCACTGGCGCAGGCCGCGGGCGTGACCAACGTGCGCACCTTCGGCGAGAGCCAGGGCGCCGACGTGCGGCTGACGGCATTTCTTCCGGACGCCGAGGGCTCGGAGGCCATCGTCGAGGTCGGCGGACGTGTCCTCGAGCTGCGCCTCGCCGCCGCCGGCCGGCACATCGCGCAGAACGTCCTCGCCGTCCTCGGCGCCGCCGATCTCGTCGGCGCCGATGTCGAGGCCGGCGCCGCGGCGCTGTCGACCTGGCGCGCCGGCAAGGGACGCGGGGCACGCCTGCGCCTGGCAGCGCCGGATGGCGAGATCGTGCTGATCGACGAGAGCTACAATGCCAATCCGGCCTCCATGCGCGCGGCGATCGCCCTGCTCGCCGCGACCGAGCCGGGCGAGGGCGGGCGGCGCATCGCCGTCCTCGGCGACATGCTGGAGCTCGGCGATCGCTCGGCCGCGCTGCATGCCGAACTCGCCGGGGCGCTGCGGGAGGCGGGCATCGACCGGGTCCATCTGGCGGGCGAGGAGATGAAGGCGCTGGACACCGCCCTCGCGGGAGAACTCGGCTGCACCTGGCACGCCAGCACAGACGAGCTTGGCGCAAGCCTCGCGTCGCATATGCGAGGCGGGGACGCCGTCATGATCAAGGCCTCGAACAGTATCGGCTTTGCCAGGGTCGTCGAGCGGCTGGCGGAGAGCTTCGCGCCGGCGACGGCCGCGACCGACGCTGCGTCCTCCATGCGTCAAGGAGTCTGACCGTCGTGCTCGCCTATCTCGGACAGTTCGCCGGCGAAGTTCAGATGTTCAACGTCTTCCGGTACATCACCTTCCGGACCGGCGGGGCGATGATCACCTCGTTCATCACCGTCTTCCTGTTCGGGCCCGCGGTCATCGCGAGCCTGCGGGTGCGCCAGGGCAAGGGTCAGCCGATCCGCGCCGACGGGCCCCAGACCCACTTCAAGAAGGCCGGCACGCCGACCATGGGCGGCCTGATGATCCTGACCGGTCTGCTGGTCTCCACCCTGATCTGGGCCGATCTCCTCAATCTCTACGTGTGGGCCGTCGTCCTGGTCACGGTCGGGTTCGGCGCGATCGGCTTCTACGACGACTACCTCAAGGTCACCAAGCAGAGCCACAAGGGCTTCTCGGGCCGGGCCCGTCTCGGCCTCGAGTTTCTGATCGCGGGCGTTGCCAGTGCGCTGATCGTCTGGGCCGGCACCGGCAGCTTCGCCTCGTCGCTGGCCTTTCCCTTCGTCAAGGAGCTCTTGATCGATCTCGGCTGGTTCTACGTCGTCTTCGCCGCCTTCGTGGTGGTGGCCTCGGCCAATGCGGTGAACCTCACCGACGGCCTCGACGGCCTCGCCATCGTGCCGATCATGATCGCCTCGGCGGCACTCGGGCTGATCGCGTATCTGGCGGGCAACGTGAACTTCGCCAACTACCTGCAGATCCACTACGTCATCGGCACCGGGGAACTCGCGGTGTTGTGCGGCGCGGTGATCGGTGCCGGCCTCGGCTTTCTCTGGTTCAATGCACCGCCTGCCGCGATCTTCATGGGCGACACCGGCTCGCTGGCGCTCGGCGGTCTGACCGGCACCATCGCCGTCGCCACCAAGCACGAGATCGTCCTCGCCATCATCGGCGGGCTGTTCGTGATCGAGGCGATGTCGGTGATCATCCAGGTCGCCTCGTTCAAGCTGACCGGCAAGCGCGTCTTCCTGATGGCGCCGATCCACCATCACTTCGAGAAGCTCGGCTGGACCGAGAGCCAGGTCGTGGTGCGCTTCTGGATCATCGCGCTGATGCTCGCCTTCGTCGGCCTCACCACGCTGAAGCTGAGGTAGGCTGGATGATCCCCGTCTCCGCCTTTGCCGGGAAGACCGTCGCCCTCTTCGGACTGGGTGGCTCGGGGCGGGCGACCGCCGAGGCGCTGATCGCCGGCGGGGCAGTGCTGACCGCCTTCGACGACAATCCGTCCACGGTCGAGGCGGCGGCGCGGGCGGCGATCCCGACCGGCGACCTGCATCGGCTGGACTGGACGCGGGTCGACGCGCTGGTGCTGGCGCCGGGCGTGCCGCTGACCCATCCGAAGCCGCACTGGAGCGTCGACCTCGCCAGGGCCGCGGGCGTGGAGATCATCGGTGACATCGAGCTCTTCGCCCGCGAGCGGGCTTCGCGCGCGCCGGCGGCGCCGTTCGTCGCCATCACCGGCACCAACGGCAAGTCGACGACGACCGCACTCATCGCCCATTGCCTGACGCATGCCGGCCGCGACACCCAGCTCGGCGGCAATATCGGCGTCGCGATCCTGACGCTCGAGCCGCCGCGGGCCGACCGCTTCTACGTGGTCGAGTGCTCCTCCTACCAGATCGACCTCGCGCCGGGACTGCGTCCGTCCGTCGGTCTGCTCCTCAACCTGTCGCCGGACCACCTCGATCGGCACGGCACGATGGAGAACTACGCGGCGATCAAGGCGCGTCTCGTCGGCCAGTCTGACACGGCCGTCGTCGGCGTCGACGACCCGCACTGCCGGGCGATCGCCGACACGCTGGAGGCGGAGGGTCGTGCGCTGGTGCGGATCTCCAAGGAGACGCCGCTCGCCGACGGGGTCTGGTATGACGGCTCGGCGGTGATCCGCAGCGCCGGCGGCGAAACGCGTGCCCGCTACGCCCTGCAGGGCATCGGTTCGCTGCGCGGTCGCCACAATGGCCAGAACGCTGCTGCGGCCGTTGCCGCGCTGTCCGCCTGCGGCCTGTCCGACGCCGAAATCGCCATGGGGCTCAGAACCTTCCCGGGGCTCGCGCACCGGATGGAAGAGGTGGCTCGACTCGGCTCCGTGCTTTTCGTCAACGACTCCAAGGCCACCAACGCCGACGCTGCCGCGCCCGCGCTGGCAGCGTTCGACCGCATCCACTGGATTGCCGGCGGGCTGCCCAAGGCGGGCGGCATCGAGCCGCTGGCGCCGCTCTTTGCGCATGTCGCCAAGGCCTACCTGATCGGCGAGGCGGCGCCGCTCTTCGCCGCGACGCTCGGCGACCGCGTGCCCTACGAGATCGCCGGCACGCTCGACGTGGCGGTGTCCCGCGCGGCGCGGGACGCTGCCGCGAGCGGGGCGCCCGAGGTCGTGCTCCTGTCGCCGGCCTGCGCGAGTTTCGACCAGTTCCGCAATTTCGAAGTGCGTGGCGCCGCATTCCGCGAGGCCGTCGAGCGTATCCCCGAAATCCAACTTCTCCGGAAGGGCTGAGCCATGACGAGCCGTGTGAAGAACTCGAGGCTGACCGACTGGTGGTGGAGCGTCGACCGCTGGTTCCTGGCGGCCTTCCTGACGCTGATGATCGGCGGCCTCGTCCTCTCCTTCGCGGCGAGCCCGTCGGTCGCCGAGAAGATCGGGCTCGAGCCCTTCCACTTCGTCAAGCGCCACGCGCTGTTCCTGCTGCCCTCGATCGCGGTGATGATCGCGACCTCGATGCTGACGCCGCGCGGCATCCGGCGCACCGCGCTGATCATGCTCGGCGTCTCGCTCGTGCTGATGGTGCTGGCGCTGTTCTTCGGCACCGAGGTGAAGGGCGCGCGACGCTGGGTCGACATCGGGCCGCTCTCGATCCAGCCGTCGGAGTTCATGAAGCCCTCCTTCATCGTGATCTGCGCGTGGCTTTTCGCCGAGAAGGCGCGCCGGAGCGACATTCCGGGCAATCTCTTCGCGCTGATCCTCCTGTTCATCGTCGCGGCGCTCCTGGTGGCGCAGCCCGATCTCGGCCAGACCATCCTGACCACCGCCACCTGGGGCGGCCTGTTCTTCATGGCCGGCATGCCCTGGCTCTGGATCGCGTTTCTCGGCGGCTGCGCCGCGGCGGGCCTCGTCGGGGCCTATACGGTCTTCCCGCACGTCGCGAGCCGCATCGACCGCTTCTGGACCGGCGAGGGCGACACCTTCCAGACCGACACGGCGCGCGAGGCGATCATGCGCGGCGGCTGGCTCGGCCAGGGGCCGGGCGAGGGCACCGTCAAGCGCCTCCTGCCGGACAGCCACACCGACTTCGCCTTCTCGGTGATTGCCGAGGAGTACGGCATTGTCGCCTGCATGCTGCTCGCCTCGATCTTCTGCTTCATCGTGGTGCGCGGCCTTTCGATCGCGCTCGGCCAGCGCGACCCCTTCGCGCGGCTGGCGATTTCGGGCCTCGTCTTCCTGTTCGGCCTGCAGTCGATCATCAACATGGCGGTGAACCTCCAGCTGATGCCGGCCAAGGGGATGACGCTGCCCTTCATCTCCTATGGCGGCTCCTCGATGATGGCGGTTGCCGTCGCCGCCGGCTTCATCCTGGCGCTGACCCGCAAGCGGCCGGAGAACCGCTCCCAGACCGACCACCTGATCTATCGCACCGCTGCGCTGCACGGTGTATGACCGGATCGGCCGGCGTCCTGCCCGCAACGGGCGGCGCCGCGCCCGAAGCTGACGCGGCTCGGTCGGCCGCCGTCCGGAGAGTCTATGCCCGACACCATTCTTCTGTCCGCCGGCGGCACCGGCGGCCATCTGTTCCCGGCCGAGGCGCTGGCCCATGAGCTCAAGGGGCGCGGGTTTGTCGTCCACCTCGTGACGGACGCGCGCGCCGAGCGCTTCGCCGGCAGCTTTCCGGCCGAGGCGGTCCATACCGTTCCTTCGGCCACCTTCGGCTCGAAGAATCCGGTGAGGCTCGCGTCGACGGCCTGGACGCTCCTGTCCGGCTACAGGGCCGCGCGCCGGCTGGTGAAGCGCATCCGACCCGCGGTCGTCGTCGGCTTCGGCGGCTACCCGACGCTGCCGCCGCTGATGGCGGCGACGAGCCTCGGCGTGCCGTCGCTGGTGCACGAGCAGAATGCCGTCATGGGCCGCGCCAACCGGACGCTCGCCGGCCGCGTGCAGGCGATCGCCGGCGGCTTCCTGCGCAAGGCCGGGCCGCACGCGGCCAAGATCGTCGAGGTCGGCAACCCGGTGCGGCCCACCGTTCTCGCCGCGGCCGATACCCCCTACACGCCGCCGCAGGCCGACGCGCCGATCCGTCTGCTCGTCTTCGGCGGCAGCCAGGGTGCGCGCTTCTTCTCCGACATGATCCCTGAGGTGATCGCTCGGCTTCCCGTGCCGCTGCGCGCGCGCCTGTCGATCACGCAGCAGGCCCGGCCGGAGGATCAGGCCCGCGTCAAGGCGCGCTACGACGCGCTCAACGTGGCGGCCGAGGTCGAGCCCTTCTTCCGCGACCTGCCGGACCGCATGGCGGCGGCTCACCTCGTCCTGTCGCGCTCCGGCGCCTCCACCGTCCTGGAGCTGTCGGTGATCGGCCGCCCGTCGATCCTCGTGCCGCTGCCCCACGCGCTCGACGACGACCAGGGCCACAACGCCCAACTTCTCGTCGATGCCGGCGCGGCTCTGATGCGGCGCCAGCCGACGATCGAGGCCGAAGCGTTCGCCGGCGAGCTCGGCGCGCTTCTGGAGGCACCCGAGCGGCTCGCCGGGATGGCGGCGGCGGCGCGGACCCTCGGGCGCACCAACGCGACCGAGTTGCTTGCCGATCTCGTTGCGTCTATGCGGTCCGGCCATGCAAAATCCTGACGCTCCCCAGCGAATCAGCGGCATGAAGATGCCGCCCAACATCGGCGCGGTGCACTTCATCGGCATCGGCGGCATCGGCATGAGCGGCATTGCCGAAGTGCTGCACAATCTTGGCTACACCGTTCAGGGCTCGGACCAGAACGAGAGCGCCAACGTACAGCGCCTGCGCGAGAAGGGAATCGCGATCGCCATCGGCCACCGGGCCGAAAATCTCGGCGCGGCCGAGGTTGTCGTCGTCTCCACCGCGATCCGCCGCTCCAATCCGGAGCTCGCCGCCGCGCGCGAGCGCCTTCTCCCGATCGTGCGCCGGGCCGAGATGCTGGCCGAGCTGATGCGCTTCCGCCAGGCGGTCGCCATCGGCGGCACCCACGGCAAGACCACGACGACATCGATGGTCGCGGCGCTGCTCGATGCCGGCGGCCTCGATCCGACGGTGATCAACGGCGGCATCATCAACGCCTACGGGACCAACGCCCGGATGGGCGAGGGCAACTGGATGGTGGTGGAGGCCGACGAATCGGACGGCACCTTCCTGAAGCTGCCGGCGGATGTCGCGATCGTCACCAACATCGATCCCGAGCACCTCGACCACTACGGCAGCTTCGACAAGGTCAAGGAGGCCTTCAAGACCTTCGTCGAGAACGTTCCGTTCTATGGCTTCGCCGTGATGTGCCTCGACCATCCCGTCGTGCAGACGGTCGTCGCCGAGATCGAGGATCGCCGGGTCATCACCTATGGCGAGAACCTGCAGGCCGACGCCCGCTTCTGCAACGTGCGCCCGGACGGACCGAAGTCGACCTTCGACGTCGTGCTGCGCGACCGCGTCACCGGTGCCTCTGTCGAGATCACCGACCTGACGCTGCCGATGCCCGGTCGTCACAACGTCTCCAACGCGACGGCCGCCATCGCCGTCGCGCACCGCCTCGGCATCTCGCCGGACGACATCCGCAAGGGCCTTGGATCCTTCGGCGGGGTGAAGCGACGCTTCACCTTCACCGGCAGCGCCAACGGCGTTGATGTGTATGACGATTACGGCCATCACCCGGTCGAAATCCGCGCGGTCCTGACGGCGGCGCGCGCCTCGGCCAGGGGGCGGGTCGTCGCCGTCGTCCAGCCGCACCGCTACACCCGCCTGCAGAGCCTGTTCTCCGAGTTCGCGGCGTGCTTCAACGACGCCGATACGGTGATCCTCGCCCCGGTCTATGCCGCCGGCGAAGACCCGATCGAGTTCGTCAACTCCGAGATGCTGGTCGAGCGCCTCAAGCTCGGCGGCCATCGCGACGCGCGGCTGATCGACGGGCCGGAGGAACTGGCGCCGCTGATCCATGGCATCGCGGAGCCAGGCGACATGGTGATCTGCCTCGGCGCCGGGTCCATCACCCAGTGGGCCTACGCCCTGCCGAAGGACCTCGCGGCGCTCGACGGAACCGCCTGATGGACGGTGCCCGGCTGCTGGCGAGCCTCGGCGATCGGCTCGCTTCGATCCGCGGCCGGCTGACGCCGGATGCGGGCATGGAGAAGATCACCTGGTTCCGCGCCGGCGGACCCGCCGAGCTGCTCTTCCAGCCGGCCGACGAGGAGGATCTCGCCGCCTTCCTGCGAGCGCTGCCGGAGGAGATTCCGCTCCTCGTCGTCGGCATCGGCTCGAATCTCCTCGTGCGCGACGGCGGCATTGCCGGCGTCGTCGTTCGGCTGTCGGCCAAAGGCTTTGGCGAGGTCGAGCCGGCGGGCGAGACGCGGCTGCGCGCCGGTGCGGCCACACCGGACAAGCGCGTCGCGGCGGCCGCGCTCGACGCGGGCCTCTCCGGCTTCCACTTCTACCACGGCATTCCCGGCTCGATCGGCGGCGCGCTGCGCATGAACGCCGGCGCCAACGGCGTCGAGACCCGCGAGCGCGTGGTCGAGGTGCGGGCGCTCGACCGTCGCGGCGAGCTGCATGTCCTGTCGAATGCCGACATGGGCTACAGCTACCGCCACTCGGAGGCGTCGGAGGACCTGATCTTCACCTCCGTTCTTCTCGAGGGCGAGCCGGGCGAGCGCGAGGCGATCCGTGCTGCCATGGACGCCGTGCAGCACCACCGCGAGACGGTGCAGCCGGTGCGCGAGAAGACCGGCGGCTCGACCTTCAAGAACCCCGAGGGCACCTCGGCCTGGAAGGAGATCGACAGGGCCGGTTGCCGGGGCCTGAGGGTCGGCGGCGCGCAGATGTCGGAGCTGCACTGCAACTTCATGCTCAACGTCGACGGCGCGAGCGGCCACGACCTGGAACTGCTCGGCGAGACGGTCCGCGCCCGTGTCCTCGACACCTCGGGGATCGCGCTCGACTGGGAGATCAAGCGGCTCGGCCGCTTCGCCGACGATCGCACGATCACGCCGTTCCTCGACCGGCGGGGCGGCTAAGCCCGCGCCAGCCCTTACGATTTTATTTCAGATCGCCATAAGGTTTAACCATCGTTTAACCATCAGCACGGCATGAATTGATCCAAGCCTCTGCGGGGATTTGGGATCAGCGGTCGATGGCCAAGCATGTAGCGGTACTGATGGGCGGCTTCTCGTCCGAGCGGCCGGTGAGCCTCGCCTCGGGCGCGGCCTGCGCCGACGCGCTCGAGGGCGAGGGCTACGCCGTCACCCGCGTCGACGTCGACAGGGACATCGCAAGCGTCCTGAAGGACCTCGGTCCGGACGTCGTCTTCAACGCCCTGCACGGACGGTTCGGCGAGGACGGCACGATCCAGGGCGTGCTCGAATTCCTCGAGATCCCCTACACCCATTCGGGCGTCGCGGCCTCGGCGCTGGCGCTCGACAAGGGGCGCGCGAAGATCATCGCGAAGTCGGTGGGAATCGCCGTCGCCGAAGCCAAGATCATGCCGCGTCTGGACGCCGCGCCCAAGCACGTCATGCCGCCGCCTTACGTCGTCAAGCCGATCGGCGAGGGGTCGAGCTTCGGAGTCCTCATCGTGCGCGAGGACCAGTCGACGCCGCCGCAGCAGCTGTTCTCCACCGAGTGGAGCTTCGGCGACACGGTGATGGTGGAGCGCTTCGTGCATGGGCGCGATCTCACCTGCGCCGTCATGGGCGACGTCGCGCTCGGCGTCTGCGACATCATCTCGGAAGGCCATGCCTTCTACGACTACGACGCCAAGTACGCGCCGGGCGGCTCGCGCCACGTGGTGCCGGCGGACCTGCCCAAGGACATCTATCGTCAGGTGCAGGAATGGGCGCTGAAGGCCCATCGTGCCGTCGGCTGCCGGGGCATCTCGCGCTCGGATTTCCGCTACGACGACCGCTTCGGCAAGAAGGGCGAGCTGATCTGGCTGGAGATCAACACCCAGCCCGGGATGACGCCGACCTCGCTCGTGCCCGACATCGCGGCCGACGCCGGTCATTCCTTCGGCGACCTCGTGCGCTGGATGGTGGAGGACGCATCATGCCGTCGATGAAACCCGGCGCGCCCGTGCAGGTGAAGGACGGCGCGCTGCGCCGGCTCGCGTTGCGCGCTTCGATCATGGGGCGCCGCCTCGCGATCTTCTCGGAGGATCTCGGCGCCGTCCGTGCGCCGGGCTTCGGTGCCGTCGCTGCCGTGTTCCTGGGCGTCACGGGCCTCTACGGGATGGCGCTCGGCGGTCATACGATGACGGTCGTCGACGGCGTCGGCCAGCCGCTCGGCTTTGCCATCGACAGCATCGACGTGAAGGGCAATCACGAGACCTCGGAGATCGACATCCTCCAGACGCTCTGGGGAACCGGTGCTCAGAGCCTCCTGTCGCTGGATCCGAGTGCCGCGCGCCAGGCGCTGGAGGCGATGCCCTGGATCGAGAAGGCGTCGGTGGCGAAGGTCTATCCGGACCGGGTCGCCATCGACCTCGCCGAGCGCAAGCCCTTCGCGCTGTGGCAGAACGGCCAGGAGCTGTTCATCGTTGACCGCGACGGGCGTCCGATCGTGCCGTTCGGCGCCGACCGCTTCTCCAACCTGCCGCTGGTGGTGGGGACGGGCGCCGAGACGCATGCGGCCGAATTCCTCGACCAGCTCGAGGTGCTTCCCGAGCTTCGCGCAAGGGTGCGGGCCTATATCCGCGTCGGTGGTCGGCGCTGGGATTTGCGGCTCGACAACGGCGTGACCGTTCGTCTGCCTGAAGAGCAGCCCGTCGAGGCCGCGGCCGAGGTGGCGCGCATGGACCGGGAGGAGGGCCTCCTGTCGCGCGACATCGCCGCTGTCGACATGCGGATCGAGGACCGGATGGTCATCAAGCTCACACCGGATGCGGTGGTGCGGCGCAATGCGGCGCTGAAGGCCCGGCAGAAGTTGATCGCCCGCAGCGAGAAGGACAAGCCGGTATGAGCCTTCTGTCCCGCCGGTCCGGCAAGCTGCCCCGGATGCGCAAGCTGTCGCTGCGCCGGTCGCGCATCATCTCCGTCCTCGACGTCGGCAGCTCCAAGATCACCTGCCTGATCGCGCGGCTGCGCCCGTGCGACGAGACCGAGACGCTGCCGAACCGCACGCATCGCATCGACGTCATTGGGGTCGGGCATCAGCGGTCACGCGGCATCAAGTCGGGCGTCGTCGTCGACCTCGAGGCGGCCGAGCAGTCGATCCGCTTCTGCGTCGATGCCGCCGAGCGCATGGCCGGCGTCACCATCGAGTCGCTCATCGTCTCGGTCACCGCCGGGCGCCTGAAGAGCTTGCGCGGCCGGGCCGAAACGCAGCTGGCGGGTCCGCAGGTCTCCTCCGAGGATCTCAAGCGCGTGCTCGGCATGTCGGCGCGCGCGCCGATCGAGGACGGCCGGCTCGTGCTCCACTCGATCCCGTTCGACCTGTCGCTCGACGGCGAGACGGGCCTCGAAAACCCGGAAGGCATGGTCGGGCGCGCGCTCGGTGCGGATCTCCATCTCCTCACTGCCGAGGAAACGCCGCTGCGCAACCTCGAAGCCGCGGTGAACCGCTCGCGCCTCGTGGTCGAGGCCTTCGTCGCGACGCCCTTCGCCAGCGGCCTTTCCTGTCTCGTCGACGACGAAGCGGCGATGGGCTCGGCCTGCATCGACATGGGATCGGGCTCGACCACCATCGCGATCTTCCAAAACGGCCGCTTCGTCTACGCCGATTCGGTCGCGCTCGGCGGCAACCACATCACCATGGATCTCGCGCGCGGTCTTTCGATCCGGCCGGAGCACGCCGAGCGGCTCAAGGTGATGCACGGCACCACCATGAGCGAGCTGATGGACGACGCCGAGACGATCCAGGTGGAACCGCTCGGCGACGACGGGGGCGAGGTGCCGATCACGGTCGCCCGCTCGCTGATCTCGCGCATCATCAAGCCGCGCGTCGAGGAGACGCTGGAGCTGATCCGCGACCGGCTGGTCGCCTCGGGCCTCGGCCACGTCATCGGCAAGCGGGTGGTGCTGACGGGCGGCGCGAGCCAGCTCGCCGGCCTGCCCGAGACGGCGCGCGCGATCATGCAGCGCAACGTGCGGCTCGGCCGTCCGGTCGGCGTGTCCGGCCTCTCGGCCGCGAACAAGAGCCCGGCCTTCGCCACCTCGGTCGGACTGCTGATCTACCCCCAGGTGGCGACGAGCGAGCATTTCGCCGAGACGGCGGGCGCTGGCTTCGGCTTCGACGAGACCTCGCAGCTCGGTCGCTTCGGCGCCTGGTTGCGGCACAGCTTTTAGGAATCTGACGAGGTCGGCTTCGGGCCAGCGTCGTCTGAAACAGTCACCGCCAAGGTCGGCGGACACGGCAACAGGACATGGCCGAGGCGGCGAGCCGGCCGGACGATTGTGCGAGAGGAACGGGAAACATGAGCATCACCCTGCAGAAGCCGGACATCACGGAGCTGAAGCCGCGGATCACCGTGTTCGGTGTCGGCGGCGGTGGCTGCAACGCGGTCAACAACATGATCAATGCGGGCCTGGAAGGCGTCGAGTTCGTCATCGCGAACACCGATGCTCAGGCGCTGCGCTCCTCGCGCGCCGAGCGGGTGATCCAGATGGGCGTCGCCGTCACCGAGGGACTGGGCGCCGGCTCGCAGCCCGAGGTGGGCCGTGCCGCCGCCGAGGAGTCGCTCGACGAGATCTGCGATCACCTGATGGGCTCGCACATGTGCTTCGTGACCGCCGGCATGGGCGGCGGCACCGGCACGGGCGCCGCGCCGGTCGTTGCCCGCGCCGCGCGCGAGAAGGGCATCCTCACCGTCGGCGTCGTGACCAAGCCGTTCCACTTCGAGGGCCAGCGCCGGCTGCGCATCGCCGAGCAGGGCATCGAGGATCTGCAGAAGAACGTCGACACGCTGATCGTCATTCCGAACCAGAACCTCTTCCGCATCGCCAACGACAAGACCACCTTCGCCGACGCCTTCGGCATGGCCGACCAGGTGCTCTACTCGGGTGTCGCCTGCATCACCGACCTGATGGTCAAGGAAGGCCTGATCAACCTCGACTTCGCCGACGTCCGCTCGGTGATGCGCGAGATGGGCAAGGCGATGATGGGCACCGGCGAGGCGTCGGGCGAGGGCCGTGCGATGGCCGCCGCCGAGGCCGCGATCGCCAACCCGCTGCTCGACGAAACCTCGATGAAAGGCGCCAAGGGCCTCCTGATCTCGATCACCGGCGGCCGTGACCTCACCCTGTTCGAGGTGGACGAGGCGGCGACCCGGATCCGCGAGGAGGTCGATTCCGACGCCAACATCATCCTCGGCGCGACCTTCGACGAGTCGCTCGAGGGCGTGATCCGCGTCTCGGTGGTCGCCACCGGCATCGACAAGGTGATGACCGAGGTGGTCGAGCGCCCGGTGGAGATCCGCACCGTCGCCGCGCCGCGGCAGACCGCGCCGTCCGCTCCGGTTGCCGCTGCGCCGGCACCGGTCGCGGTCCCGGCGGTCGCTGCTGCCGCGCAGTCCGCGCCGCTGTCCCAGGACTTCCAGACCTACGAGGAGACCGCTGCGGCCGACGAGGCTCCGGCAGTCGAGGACGACTTCACCGTCGCGCTCGAGGCCGAGATCGCCCACGCCACGCACCAGCCGCAGATGGCCGCGCCGCACGCCGCTCCGGTGCGCATGCCGCGTGTCGAGGACTTCCCGCCGATGGTCCAGGCCGAGATGCAGGCCAAGGCCGAGGTCGCGGCCGGCGAGGAGAAGGGCCCGATGGGCCTCCTGCGCCGCCTGACCACCGGGCTGTCGCGCCGCGAGGAAGAGGAAGCGCAGGCCGAGGCCGCCCGGGCGCCCAAGGCCGGCGAGCTTCGCCGGCCGGCGACGCCGGACACCAGCGCCTACGCGCCGCGCCGCTCGGCCGCCGACTCGGCTGCCCGCCCGGCGCCGCAGGCCCGGCCGATCTCGGATGACGAGCAGCTGGAGATCCCGGCGTTCCTGCGCCGCCAGTCCAACTGACCGATCCGCGTTGCACATCTGTCACATCGGCCTGCCGCTCCCAAGAGCGGCAGGCCTTCTCGTAAGTAGCTGAAAAATAACGCATTCTTCTCGGGCCGCCTGGCGGAGCGGTAACAAGGGGTAATCAAGCGTGATTTGGCTGCAACGCGCCTGCGAACTAGGTTGCACAGACGTTCAAGAGTGCTGCGGATCGTCTTTCGGGGGAAAGGCAAGCAAGCGGCAGGGGCTTCTTCGTCGCGGCAGGCATTGATGGCCGCGGCGGGGACGAAAGGACAGTGCGAGTGTTGATGACCTTCCAGCAGACGATCGGCGCTCAGATCGACATCACCGGCGTCGGCGTCCATAGCGGTCAGTCGGTTCGCCTGTCGCTTCTGCCGGCCGAGACCGACACCGGCGTCGTCTTCCATCTGTCGGACAAGAGCGGCCTCCTGCACGAGATCAAGGCGCTGTCGTCGAACGTCGTTCCGACGGACCTGTCGACGGTCTTGGGCGATCCCGCCGGCCCGCACGTCGCCACCGTCGAGCATCTGATGGCGGCCCTGTACGCCATGGGGATCGACAACGTCGTGGTGCGGATCGACGGCCGCGAGACGCCGATCATGGACGGCTGCTCGGCCGCGTTCGTGGATGCCATCGCCGAGGCCGGCGTCGTGGCGCAGAGCGCGAAGCGCCGCTACATCCGCGTGCTGAAGCCGGTGCGTGTCGAGCTGAATGGCGCCTTCGCCGAGTACGTTCCGGCGGGCACGACGCGCTTCGAGGTCGAGATCGACTTTCCCAGCTCCGCGATCGGCCGCCAGCGCTTTGCCGGCGACCTCACCGAAGGCCTCTTCCGCAACGAGATCGCTTCGGCCCGCACGTTCGGCTTCATGAAGGATGTCGAGCGGCTCTGGGCGTCGGGTCACGCGCTCGGCTCCTCGCTCGCCAATTCGGTGGTGATCGGCGACGATGACGGCATCATCAACTCCGACGGCCTGCGCTTCACGGACGAGTTCGTCCGCCACAAGACCCTGGATGCGGTCGGTGATCAGGCACTCGCCGGGGCGCGGGTGATCGGCTGCTATCGCTCCTACCGCGGCGGCCACAAGCTGAACGCGATCGCGCTGCAGACGCTGCTTGCCGACCGGCGGGCCTTCGAGTTCGTGGAGCTGCCGGCGCGCAACCGGGCTTCGTCCCGTCATGCGCCTGTCGTGGCCGCTGCCGCGCCGGCCTTCGGGCCGCAAACCATCTAGGACGCAACACCCGGAACAGAAGCGTTTCCCCAGGGGCGGCTGCCACAAAAAAGGCGCGTCCTCGGCGTTGAAGCGTTGTCGGCCCTCTCGGCTTGGCCTAGAGAGGGGCGGGGGTTGAACAAAGCGGGACTTCATGAGCATGCGCCATTCGCCGTTTGCGCGGGTAATGCCGTCGCGTGCCGCGGCTCGGCTGGCCGTCGGCGTCGCCGTCGCGGCTTCGATCGCCGGGCTGTCGGGCTGCATGTCGGACGACAAGGACGTCGACGTGCTGGCGCTCGCGGCCCAGACCGAACCGGCGGACTCGCTCTACAACCAGGGCCTCGCCAATCTCGAAGGCGGCCGGCTCACCGAAGCCTCCAAGAAGTTCGAGGCGGTCGACCGTCAGCATCCCTATTCCGAGTGGGCCCGCAAGGCCTTGGTGATGAGCGCCTTCACCAACTACCGGCGCGGCGAGTACGAGGAGGCGGTCACCGCCTCCAAGCGCTACCTCTCGCTCTATCCCGGCAGCGAGGATGCGGCCTACGCCCAGTACATCATCGGCCTCAGCTACTATCGCCAGATCCCGGACGTGACGCGCGACCAGAAGGCCTCGTCGCGGGCCGCTGCGGCGATGCAGGAGGTGGTCGACCGGTACCCCGACTCGCCCTACGCCGAGGATGCGAAGTCGAAGATCCGCATCGCCGACGACCAGCTCGCCGGCAAGGAGATGCAGATCGGGCGCTACTACCTCGAGCGGCGCGAATACGTCGCGGCCATCAACCGATTCAAGAACGTCATCGACACCTACCCGCAGACGCGCCAGGTGGAAGAGGCGCTCGCACGCCTGACTGAGGCCTACTACGCGATGGGACTGACTCAGGAAGCGCAGGCCGCTGCCTCCGTGCTGGGCCAGAACTTCCCCGACTCGCAGTGGTACAAGGACTCCTACGCGCTGCTCGAGTCGAAGGGCCTGAAGCCGCAGGCGGGCAGCAGCACGTCCTGGTTCGGCCAGATCGCGAGCAAGATCACCGGCGCCTGATCGCGGTCCGGTCCGAACCCTTCCGACGCGCGGCTCCGCAGGCCTGGAGGCCGCGCCCGATCGCGGGGAGGGGCCTCGTCATTCGGCGGTGCCGCTTGCCGTCTCCGCTTCGCTTTGCACTTAACGCCGGACCGTTCGAAGGCTAAGTCTGGCTGCGCACGGTTCTCGCGCGGAGGCTCGGCAGAGCGACGTCATCTTCCATGCTGGTTCATCTCTCGATCCGCGATATCGTGCTCATCGAGCGCCTCGACCTGCAGCTCGGCGAAGGCTTGTCGGTGCTGACCGGCGAGACCGGCGCCGGCAAGTCGATCCTGCTCGACGCCCTGGCGCTCGCCCTCGGCGGGCGCGGCGACGGCGGCCTGGTGCGGCACGGGGTCAAGCAGGGCGAGGTGATTGCCGTCTTCGACATCGATGCCGGCCATCCCGCCCGCCGGCTGCTGGAGGAGAACGGGCTGGAGGCCGACGGCGACCTGATCCTGCGCCGGGTCCAGAGTGCCGACGGGCGGACCCGCGTGTTCGTCAACGATCGTCCATCCAGCGTGGCGCTGATGCGCGAATTGGGTGCCGGCCTCGTCGAGATCCATGGCCAGCACGACGACCGGGCGCTGGTCGATCCGGAAGCGCATCGCCGGCTACTCGACGCCTATGGCGGCCTCGGGCCGGAGGTGGCCGAGGTCGCCGCCGCTCATCGCCGCTGGCGCGAGAGCGAGGCGGAACTCGTGCGCCACCGCGCCCGGGTCGAGGCGGCCGCGCGCGAGGCCGACTTCCTGCGCTCGTCCGTCGAGGAGCTGTCCGACCTCGCGCCGCTCGTCGGCGAGGAGGAGGAGCTGGCGGAGCGCCGCCAGATCATGATGCGCTCCGAGAAGATCGCAACCGACGTCAACGACGCCCATGAGGAGTTGTCGGGTCCGGCCTCGCCGATCCCGGCGCTCGCCGGCCTCCTGCGCCGCCTCGACCGCAAGAAGGACGAGTTGCCCGGCCTCCTCGACGAACCGATCGCCCGGCTCGACGCGGCGCTCGACGCCTTGTCCGACGCGCAGATGGGCCTCGAGGGCGCGCTGCGCAGCCTCGAGTTCGATCCGCAGGCACTGGAGCGGACCGAGGAGCGGCTCTTCGCGCTGCGCGCCGCCGGGCGCAAGTTCAACCTGCCGGTCGACGACCTGCCGGACCTGGTGGCGCGAATGATCGGCGACCTGGCCGATCTCGATGCCGGCGAGGAGCGCCTCGGCCAGCTGGAGGCGGACGTCGCCGAGCGCCGGCGGCTGTTCGACCGGCTGGCGGCGGAGCTCTCGGCGCGGCGGCACACGGCGGCGAAGCTGCTCGAGGGCGCCGTCATGATCGAGCTGCCGGACCTCAAGCTCGAACGGGCGGAGTTCCTCGTCGAGATGGCCAGCGACCCGTCCTCGCCGAGCGCCGCCGGCATCGACACCGCCGAGTTCTGGGTGCGCACCAATCCCGGCACGCGCGCGGGCCCGATGATGAAGGTCGCCTCCGGCGGCGAGCTGTCGCGATTCCTCCTGGCGCTGAAGGTGGCGCTCGCCGACAAGGGCTCGGCGCCGACCCTCGTCTTCGACGAGATCGACACCGGCGTCGGCGGCGCGGTCGCGGACGCCATCGGTCGCCGCCTCGCGCGCCTCGCCGATCGCGTGCAGGTGTTGTCGGTCACCCACGCGCCGCAGGTCGCTGCGCGCGCCTCGACGCACCTCCTGATCTCCAAGCGGCAGGCGCGGGCGGAAGACGAGCGGCTGGCGACCGAGGTGGTGGCGATCATGGAGGACGGGCGCAGGGAGGAGATCGCGCGGATGCTGGCCGGCGAGACGGTGACCGAAGAAGCGCGGGCGGCCGCCGGCCGCTTGCTCGCGGCGGGGCGCGCGGCATGAGCGGTCTGCGGGACACAGCGGTCGAGGCCCTCGACGCGACGGGTGCGTCGGCCGAACTCGCGGCGCTGGCCTGCGAGATCGCCGAGCACGACCGGCGCTACCACGGCGAGGACGACCCGACGATCTCGGATGCCGACTACGACGCGCTGCGCCGGCGCAATCTCGCCATCGAGCAGCGCTTCCCGGAGCTCGTGCGGGACGACTCGCCGAGCCTCAGGGTCGGCGCCGCCGCCTCCTCGAAGTTCGCCAAGATCCGGCACGCGCTGCCGATGCTTTCGCTCGACAACGCCTTTTCGGACGAGGATGTCGCCGACTTCGCGAAGCGCGTGCGCCGCTTCCTCGGGCTTGGCGAGGACGACCTCCTGGCGATCACCGCCGAGCCGAAGATCGACGGCCTGTCGCTGTCGCTGCGCTACGAGGACGGACGCCTCGTCTCGGCGGCCACCCGCGGCGACGGCGCGGTCGGGGAAGACGTGACCGCCAACGCGCTGACCATCGCCGACATCCCGCACCGGCTCGCGGGCATCCGGCCGTCGGTCTTCGAGGTGCGCGGCGAGGTCTACATGACCCATGCCGATTTCGCCGCGCTGAACGCGCGGCTTGCGACCGCGGGCGCGCTGGCACCGGCCGACGCGACGGAGACGGCGGGCGAAGACGACGAGGGCGCGCAGGCGCCTGACGAGGCCGCGCCGGACGGGGCGATCGGCGAGGAGACGTCAGCCGCCTCGTCGCTGAAGATCCGCCAGTTCGCCAATCCCCGCAATGCCGCCGCCGGCTCGCTGCGCCAGAAGGATCCGGCCGTCACCCGCTCCCGGCCCCTGCGCTTCTTCGCCTATGCCTGGGGCGAGACGAGCGAGCTGCCCGGAGAGACGCAGACCGAGGTCGTCGAGGCGCTGGGCCGCATGGGCTTCAGCACCAACGCCGTCCCGCAGAACGGGCGCAGCGCGCCGCTGATGCGGCGCCTGGAGACGGTGGACGGGCTGATCGAGCACTACCGCCTCATCGAGGCGGAGCGGGCCCATCTCGGCTACGACATCGACGGCGTCGTCTACAAGGTCGACGACCTCGCGCTGCAGCGCGAGCTCGGCTTCGTCTCGCGCGCGCCGCGCTGGGCGATCGCGCACAAGTTTCCGGCCGAGCGCGCGACGACGGTGGTGCGCGAGATCGTCATCAATGTCGGGCGCACGGGCAAGCTCGCGCCGCTCGCCAAGCTCGAGCCGGTGACCGTCGGCGGCGTCGTCGTCTCCAACGTCACGCTGCACAACGAGGACTACATCGCCGGGCGGGACGCCGACGGGGAGCCGATCCGGGGAGGGCGCGACATCCGCATCGGCGACACGATCGAGATCCAGCGGGCCGGCGACGTCATTCCGCAGGTGGTGGACGTCGTCCTCGACAAGCGTCCGCCGACGGCCGAGCCGTTCCGCTACCCCGACCACTGCCCGATCTGCCAGTCGCTGGCGGTGCGCGAGATCAATCCGCGCACCGGACGGCCGGATTCGGTGCGGCGGTGTACGGCGGGGCTGACGTGTCCGGCACAAGGCAAGGAGGGACTGAAGCACTTCGTCTCGCGCCACGCCTTCGACATCGAAGGCTTCGGCGAGACCTATGTCGAGGCGCTGTTCGAAGCCGGGCTCGTGCGCCAGCCGGCCGACATCTTCCGCCTGGGGACCGAGCCGCTGCAGGCGGCCATCGCCGAGCATCACCGCGCCTTGCGCGATCAGCGCGAGGAGACCGAGGACACGCTGCGTGCGGCGCAGGGGCTGGCGCCCAAGCCGCGTGGCAAGCGCAAGGACTACGACTATTCGACCGTGACGCAGAACCTCCTCGCCGCGATCGACGCGCGTCGGACGGTCTCGCTCGAACGCTTCGTCTTCGCGCTCGGCATTCCGGAGATCGGCGAGACGTCGGCGAAGGCGCTCGCCCGCCACTTCGAGGACGTGCGGGCGCTGATGGACGGCGTCGCGGCGGCACGCGACGGCCAGCCGGGGGAGGACTGGGCCGAGCTGAGCGCGCTGCGCGGCATCGGCGACAGCACCTTCGAGCGGATGCTCGCCATCGGCGCGGCAAAGGCCGCAGAGGCGGACTGGAACCCGCTGCGCGACGCCGAGATCGCGCTGAAGTCGAACCAGCGCGTGGCGCTGCGGGAGCGCTACGGCGAGGATGGAGCTGGCCTGCGCGCGGCGATCGCTCAGGCGGCCGCCCAGGCGCCCGGCAAGGGCTTTCTCAAGCTCACCAGCGACGGCGAGATCGGCACCGTCGCGACGCTTTCGCTGATCCACTTCTTCGAGGAGGCGCACAATCGCGAGGCGGTGGAGGCGCTGCTCGATGCAGGGGTGTCGACCACCAACGAGCGCGCCGCGCCGCCGCCGGTGTCCTCGCCCGTCGCCGGCATGACCATCGTCTTCACCGGGTCACTGGAGAAGATGACGCGCGACGAGGCGAAGGAGATGGCCGAGAAGCTCGGTGCCAAGGTCGCGGGCTCGGTGTCGAAGAAGACCGACCTCGTCGTCGCCGGGCCGGGCGCGGGCTCCAAGCTCGCCAAGGCGAGCGAGTTCGGGATCGAGGTGATCGACGAGGACGCCTGGTTCGCGCGGATCGGGCGCGCAGGGGGGGAGGCAGGCTCGACCTCGGGCGGGTGAGCCGCTAGAACGACCTTCCTTCCGCAGAGCGTCCCCCGAGTCCGCCCCGTGTCATCTCGATCCGACTTCCGCGCGGGCCTGCGCGACGTCCTGCCCGTGCTCCTCGCAATCATGCCCTTCGGCATCGTCTACGGCGCTCTGGCCGTCGACGCCGGCCTGTCGGTGCTCGAAGCCTGCGGCCTGTCGCTGACGATCTACGCCGGCGCCAGCCAGCTGGTCGCGCTGCAGATGGTCGGGCTGGGTGCCCCGCTGTGGGTCGTCCTCTTCGCGCTGACGATGGTGAACCTGCGCCATCTCCTCTACTCGGCGTCGGTCGGGCGGCATCTCGGCGCGTTCAGCTGGTGGCAGAAGGCGCTCGCCTTCTGCTTCCTCGTCGATCCGGTGTTCGGCGCCGCTGAGACGCGAGTCCTGACCCATCGCCTGAGCCCCACCTACTACTTCGCCTTCGCCATGGCGCTGTATGGCGGCTGGCAGGTGGCGACGCTGATCGGTGCGACCCTTGGCGGCTTCATCGGCGATCCGGCGGCGCTCGGCCTCGACTTCATCCTGCCGGTCTACTTCCTGACCATGGTGATGGAGTTCCGCCACCGCGCCGGCTTCTATCCGGTCGCCGCGATCAGCGCCGTCGCATCGATCGCGGTCTATGCGCTGATTGGACCGCCCTGGCACGTCACGCTCGGCGCGCTCGCTGGGCTCGGCTATGCGGCGCTGTTTCCGCCGAAGGGCCGGTCCCAGGATGGAGGCGCGGCATGAGCGAGATCTGGTGGATCGTGCTTCTCGGCGGCGGCCTGACCTACCTGACGCGGTCCGGCGGCCATCTCGTCCTGTCGCGCTTCGAACGCGTGCCGCCGCGTCTTGCCGCAGCGCTGAACGCCGTGCCCGCAGCGGTGCTGACGACGCTCGTCGCGCCGGTGCTCCTGACCGGCGACTGGCCGGAGCGGGTGGCGATCGTCCTGTCGCTGTTCCTCGCCCTGCGGCTGCCGCTGATCGCCACCGTCGCGCTCGGCACGGCGATGGTCGCGCTGGCGCGGGCCGCCGGGCTCTAGGCCAGCGGCGGAGCCACGCGGATCGGGGTCGGCGTTCGAGGTCAGCCCGGCCTGACGATGCGCCGCAGGACGTCGGTCTTGAACCAGAACTGCTGCGCCAGGGCGCCGAGGATGTGCAGCGCGATCAGGACCAGCAGCGGGTTCCAGAGGAACTCGTGCACCTCGCCCGCCGGGGGGACGTTGCCGAACCAGGCGACGAGCCCGGTGACGGGGATGACGAAGAGCAGGGCGTAGATGAGGCCGTGCGTGACCTTGGCGAGCCAGTAGGCCCAGCTCGGCTCGTTCTCAGGATAGGGCGGACGGCCGCGGGCGAAGCGATCCCAGAGCCGGATTGCGGCGAAGACGAGGACCAGCGTGCCCGCGATGATGTGGACCCAGCCGAGAGTCTGGTCGGTCGAGCTGAGCTCGGTCCCGCGCCTGAAGGAGCGCCACATCGCCACCATCGACTCGTGGTCGATGTACTGGACGAGGATCAGCGCGACGATGAGCCAGTGCATCCAGATGTTCAGGCGGCTCCAGCCGGTCCGTCGGGGCGATACGCGTTCCATTCCGTGCCTCCTGCGCCATCCGCAGCGCCGCCTTTGTAGCCCGGAGCTAGCTCTAACGGCAACAACAAGATCAGTGAGCCTGACGGTCCAGGCGGACTGCCTGCGATCCGCTCCGGTCCTGTCAAAGATCCTCGCTGCCGTCGATGGCGTCAGCATGACGCGGGGCCTGGCTTGGGAGACGCGCTGGACCTCGTCTTCCAAGCCGGGCGAGGCTGGCGACGGCGCCGAATGAAGCGCCGTCGCAGCGGAAAGGTCAGGCGGCGTCGGCCTGCGCCTTGGTGCGCGGCTCGGACGTCCGCTCGATCCAGGCCGTGAACCGGTCGATCCAGCGGTTCAGGAACACCTTGGTGGACTCGTCAGCGACGTTGTTGTCCGCGTCGAACAGCTCCGGCTTGTAGGTGAAGTAGACCTCCGGCTGGCCCATCAGCACCATGTCGATGACGTTGAGCAGGCCCCGTAGGGCGTTCTGACCAGCGGCCGTACCGGTCGCACCGGGCGTCGCGCCCATCATCGCGGCGGGCTTGGCCTCCCAGGAGTTCTTGCCCCAGGGCCGGTTCGCCCAGTTGATCGCGTTCATCAGGGCCGGCGTGTAGGACCGGTTGTACTCCGGCGTCACGAAGAGCACGCCGTCGGCACTCTCGATCTCGCGCTTCAGCCGCAGCACGCTCTCGGGCGGGTTGGCCCAGAGGTCGTCGTTGTAGAGCGGCAGGTCGCCGATCTCGGAGAACTTGAACTCGAGACGATCCGACGCCAGCTTTCCGACGGCCTCGGCGAACTTGCGATTGATCGAGTCGCGGCGCAGCGACCCGACGAGAACGGCAACGGTTTTCATATGAGCCTCACACTCCAAAAGTGACTGGCGCTATATCGGCGACCGCCGTAGAACAGCGCAAGACGGCACCTTCGCGAAACTCGGTCACCTGCATGACACCAACCTCCGGTTCCATTCCGCTGCAATGCCGCATCGTCAACGACGTGGTGTCGCTCGCCGGCGACAAGTGGAGCGTCTTGATCGTCATCCAGCTCGGGGAGGGCCGCCAGCGCTTCACCGAGGTCAAGCGCAGCGTCGAGGGGATCAGCCAGAAGATGCTGACGGTGACGCTGCGGGGGCTCGAGCGGGACGGCTACGTGTTGCGCACGGTGCATCCGACGATTCCGCCCAAGGTCGAATACGAGCTGACCGATCTCGGTCGCGGCCTGCTCGAGCCGCTGCGCAATCTCGGACGCTGGGCGATAGCGAACCATCAGGCGATACGGGACGCGCGCGCTCGTTACGACGTGCGGCTCCAGCAGGCGGCGGAGTAGAAGCCGTCAGGAGGGAAGGTGGATCTCGCCGCTGAGGTAGAGAACCGCACGGCCGGCGACGACGACACGGTCCTCCTCCAGACGGCAGTGCAGCTCGCCGCCCCGCTTCGACAGCTGCCGGGCGATGAAGTCCGTCTTGTTCAGTCGCTCGGCCCAGAAGGGCACGAGCGCGCAGTGGGCGGAGCCGGTGACGGGATCTTCGTCGATGCCGTATTTCGGTGCGAAGTAGCGGGAGACGAAGTCGGCCTGTGTGCCCGGCGCCGTCACGAGGACGCCGCGCGCATCGATCCTTCGCATCGCGGCGAGATCCGGCGTCAGATCGCGGACTTCCGCCTCGCTCGCAAACACCGCCAGCAGCGTCTCATCGTCCTGCACCGGCACGACGAAGGTTTCGCGCGGGCGGAGGCCGAGCACGCCGGCCGCGACGTCCGCCTGGTCGACCGGCATCGTGCGTCGGCGCGGCAGGCGCATGGCGAGGCGCGCGCCGTCCCGCTCCACCACGAGGTCGCCCGACCAGCGGGTGTGGAAGGTCAATGCCGGAGCCTGCGCGCCCAGGATCTCGAAGAGAACATGGGCGCTGGCAAGTGTCGCGTGGCCGCAGAGCGGCACCTCGGCCGCCGGCGTGAACCAGCGCAACTCCCATGCCGCAGAGCCGGCCGGCACGAGATAGGCGGTCTCCGACAGGTTGTTCTCGGCCGCGATCGCCTGCAGCGTCGCATCCGGCAGCCAGCTCTCCAGCGGCACCACCGCGGCCGGGTTGCCGGAAAAGAGAGTGGAGGTGAAGGCATCGACCTGAAAGATCTGCATCACAGTGTCCGAACGTCGCTGGCGCTTCGTTCTATCGCCCGCGCGGCCGACTGGGAACAGCATCCCTCACACCGGATCAAGGCGGGCGGCGGAGGATTGGGGTGGAGGCGGGCGCGCCAAGGCTTCGACCGCGTATCGGCTCGTCCTGACCTTCCGGCGTCACGAGATGGCGCTCCGCCTCGACGCACGACCGGCCGACGCGGCGCGCCGGCCAGTACGGCGCTGTCCGGCTAGAGCCGATGGCCGAGAACGAAGTCGCGAACGCGGCTCCACAGGCTCGGCCGGTTGGCCCGGTCGAGGTGGTGGCGCATGCGCGACGCCAGGCCGGCTCCGGTCATCGTCCCGTGATAGTGACAGTCGCAGAAGAGGTGATGGGCGTCGTCTTCGGAGATGTCGAAGAAGTCCATCGCATCACCGAGACGATCGCCGGACAGTCCCGCGCCGCGCAGGATCGGATCCTGGAAGGCGATGGTCAGCGGCGTGTTTTCGCCGCGCAGAAGGCGACGTTCGGCCAGCGGAAGATACTCGATCTCCCGCAGGGCGTTGACCGGGCCACGATGCCGGTCGAGCAGCGTCACCCAGCGATCCAACCGTTCGCTGTGCGACATGGTCCCATTTCCGCCACCGAAGGGAACTGCCTCGGCGGCCAACTCCAACTCACTCGGGTTCTGGTGCTTCATGGGAGCCTCCATAAGGACAGGGCTACCCGAATCACTATATGCCCCGGCGAATCGGCTGGCACGAGCGAAGTGACGCGCGAATTTGTCCCGACAGGGCAGGGACTTGTCGACGGGAAACACCGCGCTACCACGGCCGGCGAAGAGAGGCGGGCCTCGGATCTCCCGGCCGCGCCACCTATATCAGGCGCACGATCCGCCACGCGAGGAGCATGCCATGGACGCCCGAACCTACCCCGTGACCCGCAGCGACGCCGAGTGGCGCACACTGCTGACCCCGGAACAATATAATGTGATGCGCGGCCATGGCACGGAGCGGCCGGGCAGCTGCGCGCTCCTGCACGAGAAGCGCGCCGGCACCTTCTCCTGCGCCGGTTGCGATCAGCCGTTGTTCGAGGCCGGCCAGAAGTTCGAGAGCGGAACCGGCTGGCCGAGCTTTGACGTGCCGGTCGAGGGGTCGATCGAGACCACCGTCGACCGCAGCCACGGGATGGTCCGCACGGAGGTGCACTGCAGCCGGTGCGGCAGCCATCTCGGTCACGTCTTTCCCGATGGGCCACCGCCCACGGGCCTGCGCTACTGCATCAACGGCGTCGCGCTGACCTTCGAGCCCGTCTGATCGAGCGCGCGGCGCGCGGCTATTGCCGCTCGCCGCCGCCTGCCCGCAGCCGCTCCTCGATCCGCTCCGCCTCGTCGGTCTCCACCTCCACCGTCCGGGAGCTGTCGTCCGGCAGGCCTCCTGCGGTCTGGGCGATGCTCTCATCGCGCGGCCGGTCGTTCGGGCCGGTCGAGATCTTGGCGCTGTCGCCGTCGCGCTTTTCGTCTGACATCGTGCGGTCTCCGTTGTATGCCGTTCCTTCGGCCAACGCGCGGCAGCAGGATGTGGGTGCATGTGCCGCTGCCCGCGCGGCTTGAGCCAATCCGCATTTTTCGCTTTAGCTCCCGCAGTATCGGCCGGGTTGCGCGAGCGGAATCGGCGGCCTGCCCGCACCAGATCGAGGGGATCGTCTTGTCGATGCGACGCTTCATCGGAGGCTGCCTGATCGCGGTCGCCGTCCTGCCGGCCCTGTGGCTCGATTCTGCGGCGGCTGCGCCACGGCTGCTCGTGGACGTCCGCACGGGCCAGGTGCTCTACGCCGACGATGCGGCGACCTCGTGGTATCCGGCCTCGCTCACCAAACTGATGGTCGCGCATCTGGTGATGCGCGAGGTCGAGGCCGGCGAACTCGATCCGCGCACCATCGTGACGATGTCGACCCACGCGGCCTCGCAGCCGCCCTCGCGCTTCGGCCTGAAGCCGGGGAGCGAGATCGAGCTGCGCGACGCGCTGCGGATCATGCTGGTGCGCAGCTACAACGACCTCGCCGTCGCCGTGGCGGAAAGCGTGGCCGGCTCGGAGGC
The DNA here is from genome assembly GCF_024519155.1 of Mangrovibrevibacter kandeliae. Taxonomy (GTDB): domain Bacteria; phylum Pseudomonadota; class Alphaproteobacteria; order Rhizobiales; family Rhizobiaceae; genus Mangrovibrevibacter; species Mangrovibrevibacter kandeliae. Next base: position 68,235 of record NZ_JANIFJ010000008.1, read on the forward strand.
TGCCTTCGTCGAAGCAATGAACCGCGAATGTGCCCGACTCGGCATGCGCGGCACGCACTTCGTCAATGCCAACGGGCTGCACGACCCGGGGCAGGTGACGACGGCGCACGACATGGCGCTGCTTGCCCTGGCGATCATGCGCGAGCACCCGCAGAACTTCGCCATGTTCGGCAACGCCGAGACGCAATTCGACGGGCGCACGATCAAGAACACCAACGGTCTCCTGCGCGACTATCCCGGCGTCGACGGCATGAAGACCGGCTACACCTGTCCGTCCGGCTTCAACCTCGTCGCGACGGCCTATCGCGGCGGGCGGCGGTTGCTGGCGATCGCCATGGGCGAGCCGTCGACGAAGGCGCGCGCGGCCGACGTCAGCGCCCTGTTCGACGCCGGCTTCGCCGGGCGGCTGAAGCCCGTCGGACCGCTGTCGCGCTACGACAGCAGCGGCCTGAGCCCGGCGGTCGACCTGAAGTCCTATGCCTGCGGCAAGTCGCTGCCCGCCGCGGCGCTGCCGCTCGCCCTGACCGGCGGCTGACGGCGCGGCGCATGACCTCGGGCCGAAGCGCTTGCCAGGCGCTGCCGGTGAGGTGAAGCTTCCGCTCGGGCGGCAGGGCCGGGCGAGGCAGGTGATGACCGATACGGACAGGCGCAATGAACTGGCGGCGGACCGGACGGTCTTCGCCGCGGAGCGGACCTACGCCGCCTGGGTCCGCACCGGGCTGGCGGCACTGGCAAGCGGCGTCGGCGCCAAGAAGCTCCTCGAAGGGGTCGTGCCGGACCTCCTGATCGTCGCCACCGGTACGATCCTCGTCCTGTTCAGCGGCTTCTGCTTCGGCGCTGCGGTGTGGCGAGAGATCAATCCCGGGCCGCCGCCGCCGCATCCCGACACGCGCCGGATCAACCGCTGGCTGCTGATCCTCGTCAACGGCTTCCTCTGCCTCGTCGCTCTCGCCGCGATGCTCGGCATCTGGTTCGGCCGCACCGGCGGCGATTGAGAGCGTCCTGTGCCGGCCGCTGCGCGGCCCGGCGCATGCGGCCGTCGAGGGACGACGTAACGCTGACGCCAAAGATGCTGCAATGCGGGGACGACGCCTGCAAATGTGCCGGAAAAGGCTTGTCAAGCCGGCCACTTCCGGCCATTCCAGAGCGCATGCAGGAGATTGAACGGCAGGACGCCGCGGCTGGCGGAGACGATCCGCGCGTGCCCGAAGACCACGACGAGGCGACCTTCAGCCCGGGACTGGCCCGCTGGGGCGGCAAGCCGCTGTCGAAGCATGCCAGGGAGGCCGGGATCGTGGTGCGGCGCCGGGTGGCGACGACCAGCGGCGCGGTGCTCCTCGGCCTCGTCGCCCTCGGTTTCGCCTGGCTCGCCGACCGCGCGCAGGGCCTGTTCGAGGCGATCGTCGCCGCGGCTCCCCTCGTGCCGCTGGTCCTGACACCGCTGGTCTACGGCCTCGTCGTCTGGTCCACCCGGCACTGGGCGCCGGCGGCAGCGGGATCCGGCATCCCCCAGGTGATCGTCGCCGCCCGCAAGCCGGACGCCACGGAGAACAGCGGCCTCAGTTCGCTGCGCACCGCCGGCTTCAAGTTCCTGGCGACGCTCGCCGCGCTCGGCGCGGGCGCCTCGGTCGGCCGCGAGGGCCCGACCGTGCAGATCGCCGCTGCGATCATGCAGTCGATCTACCGCCTGTTCCGCATTCCCGTGAACTCCGCGATCATCATCGCCGGCGGCGCGGCCGGCGTTTCGGCCGCCTTCAACACGCCGCTCGCCGGTGTCGCCTTCGCCATCGAGGAGCTCGCGTCGGCCTACGAGCAGCGGCTCGCGGTGCTGGTGATGGGCGCGGTGATGATCTCCGGCCTCGTCAGCCTCGGCATCGCCGGCGACTACCTCTACTTCGGCGCCATGCACGACACCCTGTCGTTCGGCGCCGACCTTCTCCTCTGCCCGCTGGCCGGCGTGCTCGGGGGCCTGTTCGGTGGCCTGTTCTCGCGCGGCGTCCTCGGCTTCGGCACGCTCGAGCGAGGACCGCTCGCCATGCTGCGCCGACGCCCGGTGCTGTGGGCGGTCGGCTGCGGCCTCCTCGTCGCCGTCATCGGGCTTGCCAGCGGCGGCACGACCTGGGGCACCGGCTACGAGGCGGCGCGCGCGCTCGTCGAGGGGGACCCGCAGTCGCTGTGGTTCGGCCCGGCGAAGTTCATGGCGACGATCCTGACGACGCTCAGCGGCATTCCCGGCGGCATCTTCGCCCCCTCGCTCGCGACCGGCGCCGGCTTCGGCAACATCCTCGCCTGGCTGGTTCCGACCGAGCCGGCCGGCGCCGTGGTCATCCTCGGCATGCTCGCCTACTTCGTCGGCGTGGTGCGGGCGCCGCTGACGGCCGTCCTGATCGTCTCGGAGATGACCGACAGCCGGGCGATGATCCTCCCGCTGGTGGCCACTGCCCTGATCGCCGACGGCATCTCGGCGCTCGTCTGCAAGGAGCGGCTCTATCACGGCCTCGCCAAGGCCTTCCGCAGCCCCTCGGAGCCGGCGATCCCGGCGCCTAAGGAGGGCTGAGAAGGCTGAGCCCGCCGCGCGGACTCCGCCGCGCTCCCGGCTCGGTCGGCTACGGAAACGTCCAGCCCGGCGGCCTGGCGTCGGCGCCTTGGCTGCGTTCGGAGGGGATCGTCTGGATGCGCTCGCCGACCTGCCGGAACGGGTAGTCGGTGAAGGTGATCGCAAAGAGCGTGCCCAGCCAGACGAGGCCGGCGAGGGCGGCCAGCGACAGGAGCCAGGGCGAGCGGGCGAGCTTCATGAAGATCAGGACGACCAGCAGCGCCTTGGCGAGGGCGATCGTGTAGCTGGCGACCGCGTTCCAGCCGGCGAGCGGCTCGTAGGCGAGCCACAGCGTCAGCCCGAGCAGCAGCATCAGCGCGACGCCGACGAGCGCGCTGGAGCCCCAGAGGTGCCAGGCGGTGATCGATCCGTCGCGGGCGTTCCGGCTCATGGTGCGCGACCGCCGAGATAGAGAAGCGGGTAGAGGAAGATCCAGATGATGTCGACGAGGTGCCAGTAGAGCCCCAGGCTCGGCAGCGCCGCGCTCGCCGTGAAATCGAAGGCGCGGCGCGACACCCGCCAGGCGAAGAGGCAGACGGCGGCGATGCCGATCGTCAGGTGGACGGCATGGATCGCCGTCATCGACCAGTAGAAGCCGAAGAAGAGCTGCGCGGCCGGGGTCTTCAGCTTGAAGTCGGGTCCGGGGACGAGGTGCTCGTGGATGTCCTCGCGATACTCTAACCCCTTCAGCACCAGAAACGCGAGCCCCAGCGCGGCGGTGGCCGCGAGGCAGCCGACGACCATCCGCCGCAGGCCCCGTTCCGCAGCCTTGTCGGCGACCGCCATCGTGACGCTCGAGATCAGGAGGATCGCGGTGTTGACGCTGCCGAAGACGACGTTGGTCTCCCGGCCGGCTTCCAAGATCGCCTGGGGGTGCAGCGAGCGATAGACGGTGAAGCCGAGGAAGAGGCTGCCGAAGAAGAGGATCTCGCTGGCGAGGAAGACCCACATGCCGAGCGCCGCCGACAGGCGCTGGCGGTCGATCGCCTCGAACGGTTCGTGGAGGGCCGGGCTGCTCATCCGCGCTGCCCCTGCGGGTTGTGCGGCTCGCGGGCGTTCGGCTCCTCGTGCCGAGGCGACTCCTGGTCCGGGTGATAGACATAGGCGCGCTCGGTCACCACCGGCCGCTGGTCGAAGTTGTGCTTGGGCGGCGGCGAGCTCGTCTGCCACTCGAGGCCGGTGGCACCCCAGGGGTTGGCGCGCGCCTTCTGCCCCCGGAACAGCGACCAGGTGAGATAGCCCATCGGCAGGAGGTAGGCCGCCGCCAGGATCACCGCGCCCATCGACGAGGCGACGTGGTAGATCTGGAACTCCGGCGCGTAGTGGTGATAGCGCCGGTTCATCCCGAGGTAGCCCATCACGAACTGCGGGAAGAAGGTGAAGTTGAAGCCGAAGAACATCAGGATCGCGGCGAAGCGCGCCCAGCCGTCGGGCGCCATGCGGCCGGAGATCTTCGGCCACCAGAAGTGCAGGGCGCCAAAGAAGGCCGACACCGAACCGCCGACCATTACGTAGTGGAAGTGGGCGACCACGAAGTAGCTGTCGGTGACGTGGACGTCGATCGGCAGCGAGGCGGTGAAGAGCCCGGTGAGGCCGCCGATGGTGAAGAGGCCGATGAAGCCGAGCGCGTAGAGCATCGGCGCCTCGAAATAGATCTGCCCGCGATAGAGCGTGAAGGTCCAGTTGAAGACCTTGATCGCCGACGGCACGGCCACGATGAAGGACAGGAACGAGAAGACCAGCGCGGCGAAGGGCGACATGCCCGCGACGAACATGTGGTGGCCCCAGACGAAGAAGCCGATCACCGAAATGCCAAGGATCGCCCAGACCATGGCGGTGTAGCCGAACACCTGGCGGCGCGAGAAGCAGGCGATCAGCTCCGAGACGACGCCGAAGGCCGGCAGGATCATGATGTAGACGGCCGGGTGGCTGTAGAACCAGAAGAGGTGCTGGAACAGCACCGGGTCGCCGCCATGCTGCGGATCGAAGATCGGCAGGCCGAACAGCCGCTCGGCGGCGATCAGCGCCAGCGAGATCGCCAGCACCGGCGTCGCCAGGATGATGACGATTGCGGTCGCGTACTGTGTCCAGACGAAGAGCGGCAGGCGGAACCAGGTCATGCCGGGCGCGCGCAGCGCGTGCACCGTGACGATGAAGTTCACCCCCGTCGCGATGGTCGAGAAGCCGACCACGAAGACCGCCGCCACCGCCAGGAAGACGTAGCTGTTGGAGAACATCGACGAGAACGGCGTGTAGAAGGTCCAGCCGGTGTCGACACCGCCGAGGACGAGGCAGGCCACCACGAGCAACCCGCCGACGGTGTTGAGGTACCAGCTGAAGAGGTTCAGGCGCGGAAAGGCGACGTCGCTCGCCCCGATCATCAGCGGCAGGAGGAAGTTGCCGAAGGTGGTCGGTATCGACGGCACAAGGAAGAACCAGACCATGATCACGCCGTGCAGCGTGAACAGCCGGTTGTAGCCGTCATTGGTGAAGAGCGCGCCGTTCGGCGAGATCAGCTCGAGCCGGATCATCGTGGCGGCCGCGCCGCCGATGAAGAAGAACAGGGTGATCGAGCCGAAATAGAGCAGCGCGATGCGCTTGTGGTCGGTCGTGGTCAGCCAGGACCACAGCGTGCTGCCGTGGTTGAGATAGGTGTCGGACCGGGGCGCGGTGAGCCCGGACTCGGCCGTCATGTCGGTCATTGCCCGGCGTCCTCCCCGGTGGCGAGCGAGCGGATGTAGGCAACGAGACGCGTGAGATCCGCCTCGCTCGCCACCCCTTGGAAGCTCGGCATGATCGGCTCGTAGCCGGCGGCGATCTCGCGCCGCGGCTGGAGGATCGAGTCGCGCACGTAGCGCTCGTCGACCTCGACCGAGGAGCCGTCGGCGAGCGGGATCGTGCGGCCCCAGAGGCCGGCAAGGTTCGGCGCGTGCACCGCGTTCGACCCGGCATGGCAGCCGGCACAGCCCATCTTGACGAAGAGCTTGCCGCCCGCCTTGCCGAGATCGTCGCCCTCCGGCTGCGCGGCGGTCCAGGCGGCGTAGTCGGCTTTCGGCATGACGATGACCTCGCCGCCCATCTCGGAGTGGTCGGTCCCGCAGTATTCCGCGCAGAACAGGTGGAAGGTGCCGGTGCGAGTCGCCTGGAACCAGCCCTGCGTCACGCGGCCCGGCAGGATGTCGCGCTTGAAGCGGAAGGCCGGCACCCAGAAGGAGTGGATCACGTCCTGCGAGGTCATGACGAGGCGCACCGGGGTGTCGACTGGCATGTGCAGCTGGTTGATCTCGCGCGCTCCGTTCGGCTGCTGCGTCTTGAACATCCACTGCTTGGCCGTCACGTGCATCTCGATCGCGTCCGGCGGCGGCGCGTAGCCGGCGAGTTGCGCCGCGCTCGCCCACCAGAAGATGAACAGGAAGAGGAACGCGGTGGCGGCCGTCCAGCCGATCTCGAACTCGCTGCGGAAGAACTCCGGCAGCCGGCCGCGCGGAGCGGCCGAGCCGTGCCGGTAGCGGATCGCGAAGGTGACGATCAGCGTCAGCACCAGCAGCACGATGAGCGTTGAGATGCCGCACAGGAGGAAGAACAGGTGGTCGGTTCGCGCGCCTTCCGTGGACGCGGCCGGCAGCCAGAAGATCGGACTCCCGCTCATGCCGGTCCTCCCGCGCGCCGCGGCGATCGCCGCAGAAGGAGCAGGATCAGGGCGCCGGCTGCGAGGGTGAAGCCGGTCCCGAGGACCTGCATGATCGTCCAGATGCGCGAGGTGTAGACCCCGGCCGCCGGGTCGAAAGCGTAGCAGCGCAGGACGATCTGATCGAGCAGCGTTCCGACCTTGCCTTTGCCGGCATCGACGAGCGCCAGACGCAGCGGCTCCGGCGCGAGCGAGAGGCTGGACAGGACACGCGCGACCCGGCCCCCGCCGTCCGTGGCGAGGACGCCGCTCGGATGGGCGAACTGATCGGTCTGCGGATCATAGGCGTAGCGGTAGCCGACCGCATCGGTCAGCGTCGCGACGGCCGCCGGATCGGCACTCAGGAACGCGATGCTGCGGCGCAGCCCGGGGTCGGGCGGCAGCGCGGCGTCCGCCATCGCGCGGGCGGCCTCGGGCCCGTCCTTCGGGTCGAGGCCGATGACGACGAGGCCGGCGTCGAGGTCGGCGACCTCCGGCGTCCGCAGCGAACTCGCCGCGATTGACAGCGCCGCGCCGCAGACGCTGTTGCAGGTGTAGTCGACGAACAGCACGAGGTTGGCCGGGTGGCGGCGCAGGACATCGGCGAGCGGCAGGTCCTGCCCGGCGGTGGTCCGCACGATCGTCGCCGGCGGCAGCGCCGCGGCCGGCGGCGGCGAGAGCGCGACAGCCGCGAGGTCGGCCGGCGCCAGTGTCGCGCGGGCAGCTCCCGATGCGAGCGTCAGGAACGCGGCGGCAAGGGCGAGCCGGCGCATCACGGCCGCGCCTCCAGCCGGGCATCGCTCGCCGCTCCGACCGCTCTCGCGCGTGCATCCTCCGCTGCAGGCGTTGCGCCTTCGGGCGGTGCATAGGCGTCGCTGCCCCGCGCGATCACCGCCTGCATCGCGCGCTCGATCGGCACATGGATGCGGCCTGCCGGCCGGTCGACCCAGGCATAGCCTTCGAGGCGCCGTTGCTGGGCCGCGCGGAGCTGCTCGAACTCGCCCTCCGGGTTGATCTGGATCTGCGGCTCGGGGAAGGCGGTGACGCTCTCATAGCCGGAGACGGTGCTGATCTGCGTGTTGGTGAAGGCCCAGATGGCGTAGATGCCCGCCGCCGCGAACAGTACCCACCCGAACACCACCGCCAGAATCTTGCCCGTCGCGACGTCCGGCGGCTCGTGGTGCTCGCCCGGCCGGCGCCGGCGGTGCTGTACGGCTTCGGCGGCGGCCCCGACGAGGCCGCCGAGGGCGAGTCCGACCGCCGCCCAGAGTGCCGGGCGCTTCGTCTCGGAGCGACTGCTGCCGTTCGGCCTAGGCGCCATGCGCAAGCCTCCGCCCGGGAAGAATGGACCAGCGCGTCGGGTCGAAGGCGACGCCGATGGCGAGACCCACACCGGCGACGAGGGCGAGCAGCGTGCCGAGCCACAGGCCGATGCCGCCGTCCCATTCCGGCAGCACCAGCCAGAGGCTGCGCAGGAGGAGCCCGATCAGCACGGCGGCTCCGATCGCCCGGCGCAGCCGGCCGATCCGCCAGGCGGGGTTAAGACCGGCGAGGAACGGTACCAGCACCGCGCCGACAAAGGCGAGGGCGATCGCGCCGCTCCAGAACGGCGTCGCCCGGCGCAGGTACCAGACGGCCTTGCTCGGCAGGTTGCCATCATAGGCGACGAGGAGCTGCATCATGTCGAGGTAGAAGAGCCCGAGGGCGAAGGCGATGCTGAGCCGTACGAGGTCGGCCGTGGCCTGATCGTCCTCCCGCCGGATGAGGAGCATGAAGGCGCTGGCCGACAACAGCTGCGAGGTGGCGAGGCTCATGGCGAAGGCGGTGTTCTTGAAGTGCGGGTCGAGCGAGAGCACCCAGTCGACCGCGCCATGGCTGATGGCGAGGCCGTAGACGAACAGCCCGATGCCGGCGACCGCCAGCGGCGGCCGGCGAAACCGCGTGAAGGCCCAGGCGAAGAGGGCAAAGAGGCCAAGTGCGGCGACGCTTCGCAGGATGAACCCGGCGCTGTTGAGATAGTAGCGTGCGACGTCCGGATGGGCGACGGCGGCCGGGTTGCCGGCCCAGGGATAGACCAGCGGCAGCGCGAAGAGGATCGGCACGAAGAGCAGCGTCGTGACGAAGAGCCCGCTCGCCGTCGTCGCGAGCTCGCCATGCGCGAGCTCGCCCCAGCGGCCGCCGGTCAGCCGGTGGATCAGGAGCAGCACGGTCGCGCCGAGCGGTACCGACAGGCAGGCGAGGAAGGCGGCGAGGAGCCCGCGCAGCGCGTCGGCCGCATCGAACAGCGCCAGCACGACGAAGAGCGCCGCCGCGCCGCCGGCGACGATCAGCGCGCGGGGCGCGAACCGTTCGAGGTCGGCGCGGGTCATTGCAGCGCCTCCGCGGCATCGGGCACGGCGGCGAGCGCCGTATCGCGCGAGGTCTGCAGGGCCCGGATATAGGCGGTGATCGCCCAACGGTCCTCGGGCGCCACCCGATCGGAGTAGGCGTACATCGCGCCGTAGCCGTTGGTGATGACGTCGACGAAGTGCGAGGCAGGCGCCGCGCGCAGGCGGTCGGAATGGTAGGAGGGGGGCGGCGGGAAGCCGCGCTGCACCACGATCCCGTCGCCGTCGCCGGCATAGCCGTGGCAGGGCGCGCAGAAGTCGTCGAAGTCGCGGCGTCCGCGGGCGAGGAGCGCCTCGCTCACCGGCGGCGGCTCGGACAGAGCCGCCAGCGCCGCGCTCGCGCCGCGCGTCACCACCCCGTCCGGCAGGCCGCGCTCGGGCGTGCCGTCCGGCCACATCGCCGTCGCCTCATAGGGCTTGATCGAAGGCTGGTCCTGCATGCTCTGGTCGCAGCCGGCGAGCGCGAGCAGCGCGATCAGCGGGAGAAGGGGGGCGCGACGCCTCATGCCGGCACCCGTGCCACCGAGAGCGCGCCGAGACCGGCGAGGTGCAGACGGGCGCCGCCGTCGTCCGCGTCGTCGGCATCAGCGCCGCCGGCCTCGATCGCCAGGAAGAACCGGTCCTGCGTCGCCCGCTCGAACTGCGGCAGGTCGAACAGCGGGTGGTGCAGGCGCGGCAGGCCGCAGCCCCACAGGAGCGCGACGAAGCCGCAGAGCGCCGCGCCGAGGATGCCCATCTCGAAGGTCGCGAAGAAGAAGTCCGGCCAGCTCGCGAGCGGTCGGCCGCCGGTGACGATCGGCAGCGCCCAGACGGCAGAGTAGAGCTGCAGCCCGAGGCCGGAGAGCGCCCCGCCGATCCCGCCGAGAAGGATCGCCAGACGGACGTGGTTCGGCGGGAGTTCGTCGATCAGCGCGCCCATGCCCTCGACCGAGAACGGCGTGAAGGCGTCGACCACCCGGAAGCTCGTCGCCTCCCGGGTCTGCCGGGCGGCGGCGAGCAGCGTCTGCGGATCGCGGAACTCGGCGAGGAGGAGGATGCTCACGCGGCAGCCTCCGCCGGCACCAGCTGCTTGACCTCGTGCATCGAGACCGCCGGCACCAGCCGCAGGAAGCAGGCAAAGAGCAGCATGAAGAAGCCGAGCGAGCCGCCGAGCAGCAGCCAGTCCCAGAGCGTCGGCGCGAACAGGCTCCACTCCGCTGGCAGATGGCCCCGCGACAGCGTGTTGATGATCAGGAGGATGCGCTCGAGATACATGCCGACATTGATCAGGACGGCGATGACGAGGAGCGCCGGGATGCTCCGGCGGATCGCCGGCGCCCAGAACAGCTGCGGCACGAAGACGTTGAACGCGATCTGGCACCAGTAGAGCCAGGCATAGGCGCCGTGGAACTGGAAGGCGAGGAAGGTGCGGTCGACGTCGTCGCCGGCGTACCAGCCCTGATAGGCCTCCGTCGCGTAGGACAGGCCCATGACGATCGAGCCGGCGAGGAGGATCTTGGCCATCGCCTCGAAGTGGTGGAGCGAGACCAGCGCCTCCACCTTGAGAAAGCTGCGGGTGACGGCGGCGAGCACCACCACCATCGCAAAGCCCGAGAACATCGCCCCGACGACGAAGTAGGGTGGGAAGATCGTCTCCTGCCAGCCGGGCATGTTGCCGGCCGCGAAGTCGAGGCCGACGACGCTGTGCACCGAGACCACCAGCGGCACGCCGAGCGCCGCCATCGTATGGTAGAACGCCTCGTAACGCACCCAGTGGCGGGCCGAGCCGCGCCAGCCAAGCGCCAGCGCGCCGTAGATCAACTGTCCCGCACGGCTCTTGGCGCGGTCGCGGAAGGTCGCAAAGTCGGGGATCGCGCCGACATACCAGAAGACGATCGAGAAGATGATGTAGCTGGCGATGGCGAAGAAGTCCCAGACGAGCGGGCTGCGCCACTGCGGCCACGTTCCCATGGTGTTGGGGTAGGGGACGAGCCAGTAGAAATACATCGGCCGGCCGAGATGCAGGATGGGGAAGAGGCCTGCGATCGCAGCGGCGAACAGCGTCATCGCTTCGGCGAAACGGTTGATCGACGAGCGCCACTTCTGCCGCGTCAGAAGCAGCATGCAGGAGATGAGCGTGCCGGCATTGCCGATGCCGATCCACCAGACATAGTTGGCGATCGGGTAGCCCCAGACGACGCTGGTGTTGTTGCCGAAGATGCCGATGCCTTCATAGAACAGCCAGAACATCGAGCCGAGCATCACGACGGTCAGCACGAGCCCGACGACGAACACCAGCCACCAACGGCGGCCGGCCTGCTCGCGCAGCACCGGGTCGGCGACCGAAGCGGTCACCGACGCGTAGGTCGCGCCCGGCGGCAGCAGACCGAGAGCGGAAGGCGCGGTCACGCGCCGTCTCCGGCGAGGGCGGGATTGGGGTTGCGAAGGCGGGAAAGATAAGTCGTGCGCGGCTTTGTCCCGACTTCCTCGAGGAGCACGTGATGCTGGGGCTCGTCGCGCAGCGGCCGCACCCGGCTGTCGGGCGCACCAAGATCGCCGAACTGGATCGCTTGCGTCGGGCAGGCGCTCTGGCAGGCCGTCACCACCTCACCCTCCCGGATCCGCCGGTCGTCCTTCTCGGCATCGCGCCGCGCGCCGCTGATCCGCTGGACGCAGTAGGTGCACTTCTCCATGACGCCGCGCGCCCGCACGGTGACGTCCGGATTGTAGCGCGCCGGCAGCGGATCCTCGCCGAGGTTGGCGTATACGTGGCCGTCGGCATAGCCGAAGAAGTTGAAGCGGCGCACCTTGTAGGGGCAGTTGGCCTGGCAGAACCGGGTGCCGACGCAGCGGTTGTAAACCTGGACGTTCAGGCCCTCGTGGTCGTGCACCGAGGCGCCGACCGGACAGACGGGTTCGCAGGGTGCTTCCTCGCAGTGCATGCAGGGCACCGGCTGGAACACCGACTGCATCTGCCCGTCGAACTCGGTCTCGTAGGCATCGATGCGCAGCCAGTGCATGTCGCGTCCGCGGCGGATCTCGTCGGGCCCGACGACCGGCACGTTGTTTTCCGACTGGCAGGCGACGACGCAGGCATTGCAGCCGATGCAGAGCGTGGTGTCGATCACCATCGCCCAGGCATAATCCTGTTCCGGACCCTTGTACGGCGCCTCGTAGGGGTGCTCGCCGTAGAAGCTCGCCGGCGCGTCCTTCGTCCTGTCCAGCTTGCCCGCGAGGAGGTCCGACAGGGGATGCACCGGCGCGAGATCGCGGCCCTGATCGTCGAGCGTGAACTGGGTGACCGGCATCTCGTCCGCGCGCCCGACGCGCTCGACCGTCAGCTCCTCCACCTGCCAAGGCTGGCCGCGCGTCCTCAGCGCATAGGCGTTGGCGCCGAGCCCGAGGCCGATGGCGCCGATGCCGGTGCGGCCATAGCCGAACGAGAGGCTCGCGGTGCCCGGCGCAAGGCCGCGATCGAGCCGCACCGGCGCCTCGACCCAGCGACCGCTCGTGCCGATCCGGGCCGCGTCGCCCTCTGCGAGGCCGAGCCGGTTCGCGTCTTCGGGCGTCAGCGCCAGCGCGTTGCCCCAGGTGAGATGGCTGACCGGCTTCGGACACTCCTGCAGCCAAGCGTTGTTGCTGTAGGCGCCGTCCCAGATCGTGGCGTCGGGGCGAAGCATGAGGGTGATGCCTGCGGCTGCCGGCTGAGCCGGAGCCGCTGCGTGCGGCGCTAGCTGCACGGCACGCGGTGGCGCAACCGGCTGCGCGGCGCTCCCGGGGACGACGCCCGTCTCCAGCGCTCTGCGCCACCAGCCGTCGAAACCGCCGACGGGGGCGGCGCTCTGCCAGGTGCGGCGTAGCAGATCCTGGGCGGCTACGCTCGTCTCGCCGGCGAGCGCCGCGACCACCTCGTGCGACGTCTTCGTTGCGTAGAGCGGGGCGATCAGCGGCTGCACGAGGCTCGCCGTGCCGTCGACGGCCCGCAGGTCGGACCAGGCCTCCAGCGGATGGGTTTCGGCGAGATGCCAGTCGCAATGCGCCGTCGTCTCGTCCGGCGCGAGGCCGAGCTGGACGGTGAAGGGGGCCTTGGCGAGCGCGGCGGCGACGTCGAGGTCCGCCGGCGCCGTGTAGACCGGGTTCGTCCCCAGCATCACCAGCGTGTCGACCCGTCCGGCCTCGAGGTCGTCCACCAGCGCAGCGAGGCTGTCCCCATGGCCGTCGAGCACAGGATCGACCGGCTCGATCAGCTCGACGGTCGCGCCGAAGGCGCCGAGCCGCTGGTTCAGCCAGTGGCCAAGCGCATGCAGCGCCGGCGGCTGCTCCTCGCCGACGAGGACGAGTGCGCGCCCCTGCGCCGCAGTCAGATCCGCCGCGAGCGCATCGACGAAGCCTGCATGCGCGCCCGCCGGCACAGCGCCCTCGCTCCCGAGACGGGCGGCCAGCGCATGGGCGAGATCGGCGAGGGCTTCGGGCGACAGCGCCAGCCTGTGATCGGCCATCGCGCCGGTCAGGCTGGTGGCCGACTCCACGGCATAGAGCCGCTGCATCGCCGTCGTGCCCCGGCGCACGGTCCGGCGTTGCCGAAAGCCCTGCGCGTTGCGGATCTGGCCGGGACCCGGTCCGAGCGGATCTGCGCCGAGGCAGAAGACGACGTCGGCCCGGTCGAGGTGCGGCACGAGGTCGAGCGGCCGGCCGAAGGCGGCGATGCTGCCGGCACGGGCGTTGTCGTCGCCGAGCGGCTCGAAGCGGCGCCACTGCATCTGCGGGAAGATGCCCTTCAGCGCCGCGAGCTGGCCGATGAGCGTCGGCGAGGTGACGCGGCCGGTGAGGACGCTGAGGCCGGCCCCTCCCGCCTGGCGGAGCACCTCCAGCCGTGGCGCGAGGTCGGCGAGGAAGCCCTCCCAGCCGAGCGGCAGATTGCCCCTCATCGCCGAGCGGGCCCGCTCCGGGTCGTAGAGGCCGAGGATGTCGGCTTCGGCGAAGATGTCGGTCGCGCCGAAGCTCGCCGGATGATCCGGATTGCCCGAGACCTTGATCGGCCGCCCGTCCACCGACTTTGCCAGAACGCCGCGCCCATAGCCGCCGAGGGGGAGGGTGGTCGCGGCGTGCAGCGGCACGCCTGCGGCATTGCCGTCGAGATTGGCGATCGCCGGAACGATATCCTCCGGTGCGCGGCAGCCGGCGACGCCTGCGGTCAATGCCAGGCCGAGAAGGCGCAGCGCGTCACGCCGGTTCAGACGCGGCTCCGACAGGAGGCCGGGCGCGGCCGGCGGACGGGTCGATCGGGCGAGGCGTGTGGCGCGGTGGTCGACGATCATCGGTGGCAGACCGAGCAGTCGGTGAGGTGCGAGGTCTCGATATGGTACTGCACCAGGAGCCGCTTGCCCTTCTCCTCCTGATCGGCCGGCGGCTGCCAGTCGAAGTCATAGATCTTGTCGGTGGGGCGCACGAACTTCTCCGGTGAGCGGTGGCAGTCGAGGCACCAGCCCATGGTCAGCGGCGCTGCCTGGCGCATCAGCGGCATGGTGTCGACCGGCCCGTGACAGGTGGAGCAGCCGACGCCGTTGTTCACGTGGACGCTGTGGTCGAAATAGACGTAGTCGGGCAGATCGTTGACGCGCGTCCAGTGCAGCGGCTTGTCGTCGGCGAGGCTCTCGCGCACCGGCGCCAGCATCGGCGCGTTCGTCCAGATCTGAGAGTGGCAGGTCATGCAGACATGGGTGGAGGGCATTCCGGCCGAGGCCGCCTTCTCCACGCTGTTGTGACACATGCGGCAGCCGATGCCGAGTTCGCCGGCATGGTGGGCGTGGCTGAAGGGCGGCCACTGATGCAGCACGAAGTCCTGGCCGGTGACGGTCGATGAGCGCATCACGAGATAGGTCAGGAAGATCGCGAGGGTCGGCAGCAGCACGATGGAAAGCAGCACCATCCGCGCATAGGTGTCGGCGCCGGGTCGGAAGATCTGGGCCACCTCGACGTGGCCTCAGCGCCGCAGGTCATGCGTGCCGCAAAGCGCCGACCGGCTCGGCGGGGGAGCTTCGATCGCGCTGCAGGAGAGACTGGGACGCAGGTCTTTCAGGCCAAGGCGCAGCACGGGCATGGTCTCCCTCGATCGGCGGCCGATGCGGCAGACCCGGGCCTGCCATACAGCATGCCGGTATTACGACCCCTCCGAGCCAGCATATGGAACAACCGGTGCCCCCGCCAACCCGCAGTTCGGCGTGATCCCCATCCCGCGTCGCGTCGCAAGGTCGCAGACATCGCCGCGCGGGCGCACCGAGTGCGGCATCGTACGACAGCGGCGGCGTAGGCCCGCCGCCGCTTCGAGTGCTTCGCGGTCTGCCGATCAGCTCATTGCGAGCAGCTTCTCCAGCCGGATCGGCAGCTCGCGCACGCGGATGCCGGTGGCGTGGTAGACGGCGTTCGCGATGGCGGCATTCGTGCCGACATTGCCGAGCTCGCCGAGACCCTTCACGCCCGCTGGATTCACGTCGGTGTCCACCTCCGGCAGCATGATCACCTCCACCGACTTGATGTCGGCGTTCACCGGCATCAGGTACTCGGCGAGGTCGCGATTGACGTAGCGGGCGTTGCGTTCGTCCACCTCGGTTTCCTCGTGCAGCGCCGAGCTGATGCCCCAGATCAGCCCGCCCATGAGCTGGCTGTGGGCCGTGCGGGTGTTCATGATCCGTCCGGCGGCGAAAGCACCGACGATCCGCGGCACGCGGATTTCATGGGTGCGGGCGTTGATGCGCACCTCGACGAACTCCGCCCCGAACGCGAACATCGCCTTCTCGCGCTTGTCCTCCTCGGCCATGGAGGTCTTGCCGTCATAGAGCTTCTTGACCGCGTCCTTGGGAACCGCATTCGGCGTGAATTCGGCGTATTCCTCGATGCTCGCCTTGCCGGCCGCGGCAAAGGCGTCCCCGAGTGGGAGCGAAGCGCCGTCGCCTGCCAGCACCACACCGTTTTCCAGCGTCAGCTCGTCGGGGTCCTTGCCCTGCAGAGGGTTGCCTTCGGCCTTGACGACGGCCTCGAAGAGCTTCGCCTTGATCTGGTTGCAGGCCATCAGAACCGTCGAACAGACGCTGGCCGTCGAGTTCGAGCCTCCCGACACCGGCGCCGGCGGGAGCATCGTGTCGCCCACCTCGATCTCGACCTTCTCGACCTCCGTGCCGAGCTCCTCGGCCGCCATCTGGGAGGCGACGGTGCGAACTCCAGTGCCGATCTCGTGTGTGGCCGTCTGCACCCGGACGCGGCCATCCGCGTGGAGCGTCACGCGTGCCGTGGAGGCGGCGACGTTGGTCGGGTAGATCGCCGTCGCGCAGCCCATGCCGATCAGCCAGTCGCCGTCGCGCATCGACTTCGGCGCGGGATTGCGGGACGACCAGCCGAAGGCTTTTGCCGCCGCGTCGTAGCAGGGCATGACGGCGCGGGACGAGAAGGGCTTGCCCTTGATCGGCTCCTTCATCGTGTCGTTGACCCGCCGGAACTCCACGGGGTCCATGCCGAGCTTCTCGGCCATCTCGTCCATCGCCGTCTCGAGCGCGAAGACGTAGGGCAACTCCGGCGGCGAGCGCATGTAGCCGGGCGTCTGCCGATCGAGCTTGACGATGCTCACCTTGCTGGCAACGGCGCCGTAGCCGTACATCTTGGTGGTCGTCTCGATGCCGCCGACGACATAGTTATCGACGCGCGAGCACAGCTCCCACCCTTCGTGGCTGAAGGCCGTGATCTTGCCGTCCCGGTTCGCTCCCATCTTCACCTGCTGGCGCGTCGCGGCCCGATAGCTGGCCGTGGTGAAGCCCTGCTGGCGGGTGACGACGCAGCGGATCGGCCGGCCGAACTTCCTCGCCGCAAGTGCCACGATCGCCGTGCGTGGCGTCATCGGACCCTTCGAGCCGAAGCCGCCGCCGACATAGTGGCTGAGGACGCGCACCTTCGAGGCATCCATCTTCAGCTGCTTGGCGACGGCCGACCGGAAGCCGTAGACGTTCTGTGACGGCTCGTAGATGGTCAGCTCCTCGCCGCTCCAGACCGCCGTGGTCGAGAACAGCTCGATCGGGTTGTGGTGCTGCGTCGGCGTGCGGAATTCAGCCTCGAAGGTCACAGGCGCAGCCGCAAAGGCGGCGGCGAAGTCGCCGACGGCTGGATACTCCTTGATGCGCTCGGTGTTGCCTTTGGCCTCGATCACCTCGGCGCCGTCGGAGTCGAGCGAGGCGGTCGGTGTCTGCACATCGTATTCGGCGGTGACCTTAAAGGCCGCCTCCTGCGCCGCCTCCAGCGTGTTGGCGACGACGAGCGCCATGATCTGGCCGTCGTGCCAGATCTTCTTCTCGTGCAGAGGGCCAAGCGAGGTGTAACTGGCATTGCCGAATTCGGGCGGCGCGATCTCCGCGACGTCGCCGTAGCTGAGGATGCCGATCACGCCCGGCACGCCACGCGCCTGTTCGAGATCGACAGTGTTGACCTCGCCGCGGGCGATGTCGCTGGTGACGAGCAGGCCGTAGGCGAGATTGTTGACCGGTTCGTCGGCGGCATAGCGCGCTGCGCCGGTGACTTTCAGCCGCGCGTCGACGCGCGGAACGGGCTTGCCCTGATTGGTCTGGGGCTCAGGTGCTGCGGCGCTCATGTCAAACGTCCATGGCTTGGGTTTCGAGGAGGGCACGCACGAGGGTCTCCTTGCCGATGGGCACTTTGTAGCCGTTGTGCTCGCGCGTGCGGGCCTGCGCGAAGGCAGCGTCGGCGGCCCTGCGGGCGAGCGTCTCGTCAAGCGGCTGGCCAACCAGAAGCTGCTCGGCCTCATGCGCGCGCCACGGCACCGTGGCGACGCCGCCGAGCGCGATGCGCACGTCCTTCACCGTGGCACCGTCGAGGTCGAGGGCGATCGCCGCGGAGGCGAGGGCGAACTGGTAAGACTCGCGGTCGCGGGTTTTCACGTAGCGCGAACGCCGGGTGTGTGGGCCGGCCGGAACGACATAGCCGGTGATCAGCTCTCCCGGGGCGAGTCCCGTCTCCACGTTCGGCGTGCCGCCCGGCTGGCGGTGCAACTCGGAGAAGGCGATCGTCCGGCGGCGCTGCGGGCCCATGATCTCCACCCTGGCATCGAGCGCGATCAGCGCCTGGGCGAAATCGCCGGGATAGGTGGCGATGCAGGCGTCGCTGACGCCCAGCACGGCGTGGCGACGATTGAACCCGTCGAGCGCGGAGCAGCCGGAACCGGGCTGGCGCTTGTTGCACGGGAACGAGGCTTCTCGGAAATACTCACAGCGCGTGCGCTGCAGGACGTTGCCCCCGAGCGACGCCATGTTGCGGATCTGACGGGTCGCGGCGAGCTTCAAGGTGTCGTGGATCACCGGGTAGTCGCTGCGGATCACCGGATGGTCCTCGGCCTCGGCCATCCGGACGAGGGCGCCGATCCTCAGACCAGCAGAATCGGCCTCGATGTGGCCGTACGCGGAGGGCGAGAGCTCATTGATGTCGATCAGGACGTCCGGGCGCGTGACGTTGAGGCGCATGTAGTCGGACATGTTGGTCCCGCCGGCGACGAACTGCGCGGCAGCCTCCGTCGGCGGTCTCCTGACGCCGGGACCCGGATTGCCGGCTTCGACCGCGGCCTGCTCGCTCGACGCGCGCTGGTAGGCGAAAGGATGCATCGTCAGCCCTCCCTGATGGCGTCTCTCGCCTGCTTCACGGCGGCGACGATGTTGGGGTAGGCGGCGCACCGGCAGAGATTGCCGCTCATGAACTCGCGGATGTCGTCGTCATTCTCGGCGTGACCTTCCTTCACGCAGGCGACGGCTGACATGATCTGGCCGGGGGTGCAGTAGCCGCACTGGAAGGCGTCCTGGTCGACGAAGGCCTGCTGCATCGGGTGGAGGTCGCCGGCAGGCGCTGCGAGACCTTCGATGGTGGTGATCTCGTGACCCTCGGCCATCACGGCGAAGCTCATGCAGGAGAGGGCCCGCTTGCCGTCGATGTGGACCGTGCACGCGCCGCACTGGCCGTGGTCGCAGCCCTTTTTAGTCCCGGTCAGCCGCAGGTGATCGCGAAGCGCATCGAGAAGGCTCGTGCGCGCGTCGAGCCCGATTTCGTGGGTCTGGCCGTTGACGCTGAGGGTCACCGGCCGCGGGGTCCTTGGATTGACGCCGGCTGCAGGCGTCGCCTCAGAAGTCTGTGCCTCTGCGCCACGTGCGACGACCGCAGCCGTCGCACCGGTTGCCGCAGCGGTGAGGAAGCCGCGTCGATGCAGCGAAAGGCGGCTCTTTCCCGTCCCGGGGTGATCTGCCATGGGACTATCCTTGCGTCTGGAGGAGCAGGTTTGGAATGCCTCTAGATTACGGCAAGATCCCGGGAAGACGCGTCAATCAATCGTCATTGCAGCAGAGGGTTGCCCGGCTTCCGGCTCGAGCTAGGTGGTTAACGCCGAACTCGGAAGCAGTATCGCGGCTGCCTACATCGCTTCCTTGATGCCGCGCTTCACCAGCCACCAGTTCACCGGGTAGGCGGTCATGAAGCCGCACAGCATCGCGATCTGCATGGCGAACCAGAACTCGAAGCTCGCCACCTCCACCTCGGCTCCGAAGAGTCCGGCGAAGATCCAGAAGTGGGCGATGGCCATGAAGCCGTACATCCCGATCTGCCACGCGGTCAGCGACAGGGTGTCGGCCTTCACCGCCTGCCATAGGCCCTCGGCAGGGCTCAGACCCCGCATGGGCTTGATGGTGAAGTACTGGAAGGCGATGCCGAAGCCGAAGGCGAGGATGTAGTCGAGGATCCAGACGGCGAACATCTTCTCGGCAAACAGGCTGTGCCAGCCGAACCACACGGCGACCGTCGGGATAGCGAAGGCGATCCATTCGGCGCAGAGGTCGCCGAGGGCGCAGCCGCTGCCGCAATGGGTCGCCCCCTTGCCGACTTTCACGGCGAAAGGCGATGCCATGCTCGGCATCGGCTCGTTCCGCCGTTCGGCTTCCTGCATCGCGCGGTGCGAAGCCAGCTTGCCCCACCGACGATAGCCCCAGAGCGCCAGCGGCCCGGCATAGAGCGCGGATGCCGGCCACACGACGTTCATGATCCACATGTGCTGCGGGTCGCGCCACTCGTCGGCGGCGATCAGGACAGCGCAGAGGAGACCGGCGGCGACGGCGACGATCGAGACAAGATGGAGCCAGGTGGGGATCATGAGCAAAGATCGCGGGAAAAGGAGGTCGCTTGGCCAATCCGCGGCGGCGCCGTCCGTTCCCAAGTGCGCTCCCTTGGCTCGGCGACGTCCCGCCACTCGCCCGTCAAGGCTTTTCTAACGCCTATCATGTAATCAGTGAGTGAAAGGGCGGGGGATCGCGTGGAGACGGAGCCGAAGACCACCTTGCTGAGCCTTCAGAACGAGATTCTGGAGGCGATCGCCACCGGCGTGCCCTTTGCCCGAGCCGCCGACATCTTGTGCCGGCGCGTCGAGGAGATGGTCCCCGACGCCCTCTGCAGCATCCTCCTCGTCGAGAACGGACGCCTGCAGCCGCTGGCCGGGCCGAGCCTGCCCAAGCACATGACGGCGGCGATCCAGGGCAGCCCGATCGGACCGACGGCCGGCTCCTGTGGCACCGCTGCGTTCCGGCGCGCCGAGGTTGCCGTCGTCGACATCGAAGCGGATCCGCTCTGGGCGGACTACAAGCAGCTGGCGCTCCCCGTCGGCATTTTCGCCTGCTGGTCCACGCCGATCTTCGGCAAGGACGGCGGCGTCATCGCGACCTTCGCCTTCTATTACCGGGCCCGGCGAAGCCCCACTGCATTCGAGCGCAGCATCGTGCGCACCTGCGCGCAGCTGTGCGGCATCGGCATCGAGCATGAGCGGGTCCAGGCACGCCATCACCGCCTGGCCTTCTTCGACCAGCTGACCGATCTGCCGAACCGCCGGTCCTTCGACCGGACGATTGCCGAGCGGCTGTCTCTGGCCGATCCGTCTTTCGGACTGCTGCTGGTCGACATCGACCATCTCAAGGCGATCAACGACACGATGGGCCACGTCGTCGGCGACCGCTTCATCAACGAGGTGGCGAACCGGCTCGCCCAGGTCGAGCTCGCGCAGGCCGCGTTCAGGCTCAGCGGCGACGAGTTCGCCGTGTTCATCGATCCCTGTCCCGACCATCAGTGGCTGCAGGTGGCCGCGGCGGCCATCCTCAGCCGGATGAAGGCACCCTTCGAGTGCGATGGCTCGATGATCGTTCCGCAGGTGACGATCGGCGGCGTCGTGTCCGGCGAGGACGGCGACGATGCGGGAGTTCTGCGGCAGAACGCCGACTTCGCGCTGTATCACGCCAAGGCGACCCGCAGGGGCGGCTACGTGCCGTTCCGCCATGACCTGCGCACCGCGCTCACGCACCGCATCACCTCGATCCGCAGCGTTGATTCGGCGCTGCGCGAGGGCCGCACGGTCATGCACTACCAGCCCTTGGTGCGGCTCGACAGCGGCGAGATCATCGGCACCGAAGCGCTCGTCCGCCTGCGCGACGCCGAAGGCGCGATACTGGCGGCAGGCGAGTTTCAGGCGGCCTTCACCGATCCCAACATCGCCCACCGCCTGACCCGCCGGATGCTGACGCAGGTGGCGCAAGACGTGCGGCGCTGGCTGGATGCCGGCATTCCCATGCAGCGCGTCGGAATCAACGTCTCGCCGGTGGACTTCATGCGCGGCGATCTCGGGAGCTCGATCCGCAGCGCCTTCGGCGCCCTCGACGTTCCGCTCCGCCACATCGTGCTCGAGGTCACCGAGGCCGTTTTCATGGACGGGACGAGCGCGGACGTGCTGCGTGCCATCAAGGAGCTGCGCGAGCAGGGGATGCTGATCGCGCTCGACGATTTCGGCACCGGCTTCGCCTCGCTCACCCACCTCCTGACCTTTCCGGTCGACGTCCTGAAGATCGACCGCAGCTTCGTCGACAGGCTGCTCACCGATCGTCCGTCCGCCGCAATCGTGGAGAGCATGATCGACATCGGCCGCAAGCTCGACATGCGCATCGTCGCGGAGGGGATCGAGTGCGAGGCGCAGGCACAGCGGCTGCGCGATCTCGGTTGCCAGCTCGGGCAGGGGTACCACTACGCCCGCCCGGCCGACGCGACGACGACGACGCGGCTGCTTGCCGCGTTCGCCCAGCGCCAGCCGGTCGACCACCTGCCGCGCCAGTCCCATCCGGTGCCGCTGCGGGCCTGAACGCCGCCGCGCGCGCGCCTGCCCGATGCAGCCGCCTTGCATATCCGACGATCAGACGGGAGGGGCGGGGCCCCCGTTGCGCCCGGCGAGGACGCTGTCGAGCCAGGTGGGCGCCATCTGCGGCACTGCCGCGAGGAGCGCTTTCGTATAAGCCTCCTGCGGCCGCGACAGGACGTCGTCCCGGGTGCCGCGCTCCACGATGCGCCCGCGATGCATCACGACGACGGCGTCGGCGATCGCTCCGACGGTGGCGATGTCGTGTGTGATGAAGAGCAGTGACAGGCCAAGCTCGCGCTGCAGGCGCAGCAGGAGCTCGAGGACGCTTCCAGCGACCAGCGGGTCGAGCGCCGACGTGATCTCGTCGCATACGAGAAAGTCGGGTTCGGCGGCGAGGGCGCGGGCGATGCAGACCCGCTGCTTCTGCCCGCCCGAGAGTTGGCCGGGCAAGCGGTCGAGCAGGCCTTCGTCGAGCTCGATCCGCCGCATCAGCTCGACGGCACGCGCCCGCTGCGCCTTGCCCTTCAGACCGACATAGACCTGCAGCGGCCGCCCGATCGCTTCGGCGACGGTCTGGTGCGGGTTCAGGGCGCTGTCCGGGCTCTGGTAGATCATCTGCAGGCGGCGCAGCGTGTCGACGCTCCGTCGGCGCAGCGTCGGAGGAAGGGCGCGGCCGTCGAATTCGACCGTCCCGGCGTCGGGCGCGCGAAGGCCCGTGACGACGCGGGCGAGGGTGCTCTTGCCGGAGCCGGATTCCCCGACGACCGCCAGTGTCGTGCCGCGCGGCAACGACAGCGACACGTTGTCGAGCGCGCGTGTCGTCCCGTAGCTGACCGAGACCCCCGAAACGGCAAGAACCGCGCCGCCGCCTGCCGCAGCGGGCTTCTGCAGGCGGCGAGGGGCGATGAGCTGGCGCGTGTAGTCCTCGCGCGGCCGCGACAGCAGCGCGGCCGTCGGCCCTTCCTCGACCAGCCGCCCGTGCCGTAGCACCATGATCCGGTCGGCGAGCTGGGCGACCACCGCGAGATCGTGGGAGATGTAGATCGCGGCGTTTCCGGCCGCCTTGACCACGTCGCGGATGGCTATCAGGACCTCGAGCTGCGTCGTCACGTCGAGCGCGGTCGTCGGCTCGTCGAAGACGACGACGTCCGGGCGGCAGGCCATCGCCATCGCCAGCATCGCACGCTGCAGCTGGCCGCCGGACACCTGGTGCGGAGAGCGCTCGCCGAACCGCCCGGGGTCGGGCAGGCCAAGCCGGGCGTAGAGGGCAACGGCATCCTGGCGGGCGGATTGGGGATCGCGGCCGTGGATCACCGCGAGCTCCGCATGCTGGTCGATCAGACGGTGCGCCGGGTTGAAGGCGGCGGCGGCGCTCTGCGCCACATAGGCGAGCCGCGCACCGCGCAATCGGCGCCGCGCCGCCTCGGGGAGCGCCAGGATGTCCTCGCCGTCGAGCTCGACCCGCCCTGCGGCGATGCGGGTTCCCGGCCGGGCATAGCCGAGGGCCGCGAGGCCGGCGGTGGACTTGCCGGCGCCGGACTCGCCGATGAGGCCGAGGATCTCCCCGCGCGCGAGCGTCAGGTCGAGCCGATGCAGGATCGCCGCGCCGCCGGCCTCGATCTGCAGGCCCCGCATCCTCAGGAGCGGCGGTGTGGCGCTCTTAGCGGGCATGGCGGCTGCCGGCGACGTGCAGGATGTGATCGACCACGAAGTTGATCGCCACCGTCAGGATCGCGATCGCGGCCGCCGGCAGCAGGGGCGTGAGGTCGCCGTAGGTGATCAACGTGGCGTTGTCGCGCACCATCGAGCCCCAGTCGGCGGTCGGCGGCTGCAGGCCGAGGCCGAGGAAGCTGAGCGAGGAGATGAACAGGAAGACGAAGCAGAAGCGCAGGCCGAATTCGGCAAGCAGCGTCGGCGCGACGGCGGGCAGGATCTCCCGACGCAGGAT
This sequence comes from Mangrovibrevibacter kandeliae, assembly GCF_024519155.1. Classification (GTDB taxonomy): domain Bacteria; phylum Pseudomonadota; class Alphaproteobacteria; order Rhizobiales; family Rhizobiaceae; genus Mangrovibrevibacter; species Mangrovibrevibacter kandeliae. The sequence continues at coordinate 92,016 of NZ_JANIFJ010000008.1, forward strand.
CCACAGGAGCCCTTCGCCGCGCAGCCGCGCCACCTCGACGAAATCCATCGCCGCGACGTTCATCGCGACCGACCGCGCGATGCGGAAGACGCGGGTGCAGTCGAGCAGGGCGATGACGGCGATCAGGACGGGGATCGAGGTGCCGAAGATGGCGAGGAGCAGCAGCGCGAAGACGAGCTGCGGGATCGCCATCAGGACGTCGACGACGCGCGACATCGCCTGGTCGAGGAAGCCGCCGACCGCTGCGGCGAGCAGGCCTGCCGTGCCGCCGACGAGGAAGGCGATGGCGGTCGTCGCGGCGGCGATGCCGATGGTGTTGCGGGCGCCATAGATCAGCCGGGTGAGCATGTCGCGGCCGAGATTGTCGGTGCCGAGGAGATAGGGATAACCCCAGGGCTCGAATTGTGCGGCGACGATCTGCGACTCGCCGAAGGGCGCGATCAGCGGGGCGGTGAGGGCGACAAGGCCGTAAAGGACGATGAACGCCAGTCCCGCCTTGGCGCTCAGCGGCGCCTCGCGCACCAGGGCGAGGCCGCGCCCCCGAAGGGCGTCGCCGGCCGCCGCACCATCGCGGGGAGCGGCGACCAGCTTTTCGGTGCGAGTGTCGGCGCCGGGACTCACCGGGCGTGCCTCAGCCGCGGATTGGCGAGCATCGACAAGAGGTCGGCGGTGAGATTGAGCCCGACGAAGGTCGCGGCGAAGAGCAGGCTGCACGCTTGAACGACCGGGATGTCGCGCTTCTGCACGCTGTCGACCATCAGCTGCCCGAGACCGGGATAGACGAAGACGACCTCGACCACCACGACCCCTACGACGAGATAGGCGAGGTTGAGCACGATCACGTTGATGATCGGCGACCAGGCGTTCGGCAGCGCATGCCGGACGATCACCCGCGCCGGCGAGGCGCCCTTCAGCCGCGCCATCTCGATGAAGGGGCTGGCGAGGACGCCGAGGATGGAGGCGCGCGTCATCCGCATCATGTGCGCGATCACGACGAGGGTCAGCGTCAGCGCGGGCAGGGCGATCCGGTGGAGCTGCTCGGCGAGCCCCATCCCCTCGTTCAGCGTCGCGAGGCTCGGCAGGAGACCCGCCTGCATCGAAAGGATGACGATCAGGATGTAGGCGAGGAAGAACTCCGGAAAGGAGATCGAGACGAGGGTGAGCGCGTTGATCGTCCGGTCCAAGAGGCTGCCGCGGTAGAGCGCGGCCAGAAGCCCGAGCCCGACCGACAGCGGCACCGAGATCAGCGCGGCGACGCTGGCGAGGAAGATCGTGTTGCCGAAGCGGGCCGCCACGAGGTGCCCGATCGGCCGCCCGTTGGCGAGCGAGGTGCCGAAGTCGCCCTGCAGGATGCCGCCGAGCCACAGGCCGTAGCGTGCGACCAGCGGCTGGTCGAGGCCGAGGGAGTGGCGCAGCGCCGCCACCGTCGCCGGGGTCGCGGACTGGCCGAGGAGCTCGGTCGCGACGTCTCCCGGCAGCAGCGACACGCCGAGGAAGATGATCACCGAGACGACGAAGAGGGTGAGGAGGCCGAGCGCGAGGCGCCGGGCCACCAGTCCCGCGAGCGGGCCCATCGGGCGCGCCGGCCGCCGGATCAGCTCGCGAACCACCAGCGCTCGGCCGCGCGCAGGCCGTCGAGATCCCAGTTCGAGGCGAGCGTGTCGTGGCCGATCCTGGTCGAGATCGCGCCGTTGTAGTTGGCAAAGACCGGCAGGATGACGCCGCCGTCCTCGTTGAGGAGGGTCTGCATCTCGGCGTACATTTCCGTGCGCCTGGCCTCATCAAGCTCGGCCCGGGCGGCGACGAGCAGCGTGTTGAACCGCTCGTTGTCCCAGTGGGTGTCGTTCCAGGCTGCGTCCTTGGCGTAGCCGATGGTCAGTGCCCAGTCGGCGGTCGGCTTGCCGCCCCAGTAGGACATGCAGAAGGGCTTCTTCAGCCAGACAGAGTCCCAGTAGCCGTCGGCCGGCTCGCGCACGACGTTGACCTCGATGCCGGCCTTGGCCGCCTGCTCCTTGAAGAGGACAGCGGCGTCGACCGCGCCGGCGAAGGCCGCGTCTGAGGCCGACAGATCGACCTTCAGCGAGTCCAGGCCCGCCTGCCTGAGGTGGAACTTCGCCTTGTCCGGATCGTAGCCGCGCTGCGGCAGCTCGGCATTGAAGAACTTGTAGCCGGCGGTGACCGGCTGGTCGTTGCCGATCTCGCCGTAGCCGCGCAGCAGCGTGTCCAGCATCACCTGCCGATCGATGGCATATTTGAGCGCCATGCGGACATTCTTGTCGTCGAAGGGCGCCGCCTGCGTGTTCATCGGCAAGGTGTAGTGCTGGCCGCCGTTGACGCTGTAGATCTCGAGCGCCTTGTTGCGCTCGAGGAGGCTGACCGTCTTCAGGTCGATGCGGTTCATGGCGTGGATCTCGCCGGTGGCCATCGCATTGGTGCGCGCCACGACGTCGGCGATGACCAGGAACTCGACCGTGTCGAACCAGCCCCGGTCGCTCTTCCAGTAGCTGCCGTTCTTCTCCACCAGCGTGCGAACGCCGGGCTCGAAGCTCTTCAGTTTGTAGGCGCCGCAGCCGACGCCGCTCGTCGGGTCGACCTTGCCGTCGCTCGCCGGCAGGATCGCGAGGTGGTAGTCCGAGACGAGGTAGGGGAAGTCGGCATTGCCGGCGGCGAGGGTGAAGACGACGACGTCGCCATCGGCCTTGACCTCGGTCACCGGGTCGAGGAGCGACGTGGCGGCCGAGGTCGAGCCCTCGCCCCGATGATGCTCCATCGAGGCGACGACGTCGGCCGGTGTCAGGCTCTTGCCGTCGTGGAATTCGACGCCCTTGCGGATCTTGAAGGTCCAGGTCCTGGCGTCCGGGGAGGCCTCCCAGCTCTCGGCGAGCTCGCCCTGGAGCTCGCCCGTGTTGGTGACCTCGGTCAGGAAGTTGTGCAGCGCGTGGCCGACCGACTGCATGTAGTTGTCGGCATAGGTGCCGGGGTCGAGCGAGTCGGTGGTCGATCCCGAGGCGATCCCGAGCTTGAAGTCGCCGCCCTTCTTCGGGGCGGCCCGCGCCGGGCGCGGCATCCAGAGCGATCCGGCGGCAGCACTCGCCGCAAGGCCGGCGCCGCCTTTCAGGATCGAGCGACGGGACAGCTGCGAAAGAAGGGGTCCGGTCCTGCCTGCGGTCATCCTGGTCGCCCCCGTGGTGATAGCCGGCGCACGCCCGAAATCCTGTGCGGATGCGAGGCGGCGCTGATGCTTCGGTAGGACCGTTCGCTACGACGGGGACGATGACAGCCGTGTGTCAGGTCGCCGTCGAGCAGTGCGACAACAGCTGGGGGTCATCGAAGGGAGGATGTCATGGAACGCGAAAGAAGCCGCCGTTCCCCTTGATCGTACGAGAAGACGCTTCCGAAGGCTTCGCGACCGCCGCTGCGTCGGGCAGCGGCGGCAGGGACGGACGATGCGGGTCGAACGTCTGACGTTGGCGGGCGAGGCCGCCGGTCAGCCCATCTTCGACTGCAGACCCTCGAGCAGGGTGATGTGCTCGCGCACAGTGGCTCGCGCCAGCTTGGCGACATCCAGCGGCTCGCGGTTCTGGCCGACCTTGAGGTAGTCCTCCTGGATGGTCAGCAGCTTCTTGTGGCCGTCGAGCTGACCCATGACGTACTGCTTGTCGAAGTCGGCGCCGGACATGCCGCGCAGCTTGTCCAGCATGTCCTTTCCGGTTTGGTCGATCTTGGGCTCGACTTCTGCGTCGGTCGGCTTCTTCAGGGCGCCTTGCGCCTTCGAAGGATCCATCTGCATCGACATCAGGACGTCGGCGATCGTCTCCTGCTCGCTCGTCTCGAAGGTGGCGAACTGCTTGACCATGCCGTCGCTCGCCTTCTCGAGCGCGATGCGGCTCATGGCGAGCGACAGCGATCCGACCATCGCGGTGTCGTTCATCCACTTGGTGGCGGTGTCGTTCATCGCCATCGCGTCGCCCGAGCCCGACTGGGCAAGGGCAGGCGCGACGACGAGGGCGGTGGTGGCTGCCGCGAGGCTGGCGAGAATGTGACGACGCTGCATGAGTCTCTCCTGGGTCAGGCGCCCGCGCGACGCGGCACGCTCGCGGCGACAGCGCCACAGGCCGAGTCATGGTTCCCCGAATACCCAGCGGGAGTTTGCATGCTCCTGAAGATGTGATGGCCCGTTCAACGGGCAGGCGCTGCGGTGCAGTACAGACCGTGCAGAATCATGTTGCTGCGCAACATAGAGCGGCGATTTTCAGCATTATCCCAAAGTCGTACTGGATAATCGGGGGTTTGACGTGGAGGAATGACAGACGGAGGAGGCGACGAGTCACGGGTGTCAGAGCAAGAGCACCTGGTCGGTCGCTGAAAAACTGATCGCAACGGTCTGGGAGGAACAGCATGTCGATCAAACTCGAGTGGAGCCGCCGACGCTTCTTGACCACCAGCGCGGCGCTCGGCGCCGGGCTCGCCGCGCCCCACGTCTTCGTTCGCAACGCGTGGTCGCAGGACAAGGTCTTCTGCAACAACCCAACCGGCGGCACCGTCACGCTCGGCTTCAACGTGCCGCAATCGGGGCCGTACGCTGACGAGGGCGCCGACGAGTTGCGCGCCTTCCAGCTGGCCGTGAAGCACCTCAACGGCGAGGGCGACGGCGGCATGATCCCGACCTTCAAGCCGTCGAGCCTGAAGGGCAACGGCATCCTCGGCAAGAAGGTCGCCTTCGTCACCGGCGACACGCAGACCAAGTCCGACGCCGCGCGCGCCTCGGCCAAGCGCATGGTCGAGGCCGACAAGGCGATCATGATCTCGGGCGGTTCGTCGTCCGGTGTCGCCGTCGCGGTGCAGTCGCTGTGCCAGGACATGGGCGTGATCTTCATGACCGGCCTGACCCACTCGAACGACACGACCGGCAAGGACAAGCGGCGCTACGGCTTCCGCCACTTCTTCAACGCCTACATGTCGGGCGTCGCGCTCGGCCCGGTGCTCGCCGAGGAGTACGGCAAGGACCGCAAGGCCTATCACCTCACCGCCGACTACACCTGGGGCTGGACCCAGGAGGAGTCGATGAAGAACGCCACCGAGGCGCAGGGCTGGCAGACGGTGCAGACCGTGCGCACCCCGCTCGGCGCCGGCGACTTCTCCCAGTATCTGACGCCGGTCCTGAACTCGGGCGCCGACGTCCTGATCCTCAACCACTACGGCGGCGACATGGTGAACTCGCTGCGCCAGGCGGTCACCCAGTTCGACATGAAGTCCAAGCAGGTGAACGGCAAGAACTTCGAGATCGTGGTGCCGCTGTTCTCCGAGCTGATGGCCGAAGGCGCCGGTGCGGCGGCCAAGGGCATCCTCGGCACCGCCAACTGGGACTGGAAGCTCGACAACGCCGCGACCAAGGCCTTCGCCAAGTCGTTCGGCACCGAGTATGGCCGGCCGCCGTCGCAGGCCGCCCACACCTGCTACGCGCAGACGCTGCTCTACGCCAACGCGGTGGAGATGGCCGGCACCTTCTATCCGCCGGAGGTGATCAAGGCGCTGGAGGACTTCGAGTTCGACGGTCTCGGCAACGGGCCGACGCTCTATCGCGGCGCCGACCACCAGTGCTTCAAGGACGTGCTGGTCGTGCGCGGCAAGGAGGAGCCGGCCAACCAGTTCGACCTCATGGAAGTGGTCAAGATCGTCCCGCGCGACACCGTCACCTACGACGCGTCGATCTTCGGCGGCGAGCTCGGCCCCGCCGAGGTCAAGGGCTGCGCGGCCTGATCGCCACACACAGCCGCTCCGTCGGACGAGGCCGGCGGAGCGGCAGGTTTTTCCGCAGTTTCCATATTGCGGCGGAGTTTGAATGGACGCGTTGATACTGCAGGTCTTGAACGGGCTGGACAAAGGCGGGGCCTATGCGCTGATCGCGCTCGGCCTGACGCTCATCTTCGGCACCCTCGGTGTCGTCAACTTCGCGCACGGCGCGCTGTTCATGCTCGGGGCCTTCTGCTCGGTCAGCTTCGCCAAGCTCCTGACCATCTCCGAGCGGGTGCGCGACGAGAGCGTCACCTTCTTCGAGGCCTACAAGGAGGTCCCGTACCTCGAGATCTGGTGGGGCGAGACCGGCAAGTCGATCGTCGACTGGGCGGTGCCGCTGTCGCTGCTCCTGACCGTGCCCGTGATGCTGCTCGTCGGAGTCGCGATGGAGCGCGGCCTGATCCGCTTCTTCTACAAGCGCAGCCACGCCGAGCAGATCCTCGTCACCTTCGGCCTGGCGATCGTCCTGCAGGAGATCGTCAAGAGCTTCTTCGGCGCCAACCCGATCCCGCTCGCCGCCCCCGCAGCCCTGTCCGGCAGCGCCGACATCGGCAGCCTCGTCGGCCTGCACGGCATCTCCTACCCCTTGTGGCGCATGATCTACTTCGTCTTCTCGCTGGGCGTGATCGGCGCGGTCTTCGCGTTCCTGCAGCTCACGACCTTCGGCATGGTCGTGCGGGCCGGCATGGCGGACCGCGAGACCGTCGGCCTTCTCGGCATCAACATCGGCCGGCGCTTCACCGTGGTGTTCGGCATCGCGGCCGTCGTCGCCGGGCTCGCGGGATCGATGTACACCCCGATCCTGTCGCCCAACTACCATCTCGGCATGGATTTCCTGGTGCTCTCCTTCGTGGTGGTGGTGGTCGGCGGCATGGGCTCGCTCGGCGGCGCGGTGGTCGCCGGATTCCTGCTCGGCATCCTGCAGTCCTTCGCCTCGATGACGCAGGTGAAGGCGATCATCCCCGGGATCGACCAGATCATCATCTACCTCGTCGCCGTGGTGATCCTCCTGGCGCTGCCGCGTGGCCTGATGGGCCGGCGCGGCGTGATGGAGGCCTGAGCCGATGAGCACCGTCACCGCCCGTCCGGGCCCGAAGCGCGAGCTCCTGACGCTCGCGATCTTCGCGCTCGCCATCCTCACGATGCCGATCTGGCTCGCCCCGATCGGCGCCGGCTATCCGGACATCCTGCAGAAGTTCGCCATCTTCGGGATCTTCGCGATCGGCTTCAACATCCTGTTCGGCTTCGCCGGCTACCTGTCCTTCGGCCACGCCGCCTTCCTCGGCGCCGGGTCCTACGCCGCGGTCTGGGCCTTCAAGCTGTTCAGCCTCAACGCGGTCTTCGCGATCGTCTTCGCCATCGCGGTCGCCGGCATCTTCTCGCTCGTCATCGGCTACGTGAGTCTCAGGCGCTCCGGCATCTACTTCTCGATCCTGACGCTCGCCTTCGCTCAGATGTCCTACAATCTGGCCTACTCGGTGCTGACTCCGATCACCAACGGCGAGACGGGGCTGCAGCTCTCCGGCGGCGACCCGCGCGTCCTGGACCGGGCGCTGTTCGTCACCACCTCGCGGCTGCAGCCACCGGACCTCTTCGGGATCGCGCTGCAGGGCTGGTCGGGCTTCTATTTCTGTGCCGTGCTCCTGGTGATCGCCTTCTACGTGTCGATGCGCATCCGTCATTCGGCGTTCGGGCTGACGCTGCTCGCGATCAAGTCGAACCAGCGGCGCATGGGCTTCACCGGCTTCTCGGCCAAGCCCTACCTGCTCACCGCCTTCGTCATCTCGGGCATGTATGCCGGCCTTGCCGGGGCGCTGCTGGCGACGACCGATCCGCTCGCAGGCGCCGACCGCATGCAGTGGACGGCGTCGGGCGAGGTGGTGCTGATGACGATCCTCGGCGGCGTCGGCACGCTGCTCGGCCCGGTCATCGGAGCGGCGCTGATCAAGTATCTCGAGCAGATCTTCTCCTCGTTCAACGAGGCGCTGCTGCACCGCACCTTCGACTTCCTGCCGGGGGCGGCCGACGACGTGGTGACGGCTATCTTCGCGCCCTTCGTCGGTGAGGGCTGGCAGCTGACGCTCGGCCTGATGTTCATGGCGATCGTGATCTTCCTGCCGGGCGGCATCATGGAGGGCGTACGACGCATCGCCGGCGCCAGCCGCCGCCAGCGCACCGGCAGCTCGGCTGCGGCGCGCGAGGTCGGCCGCCGCATTCCCGCCGAATGAGGTTCGCAGCATGAGTCTTCTCGCCATCCACGGCGTCAACAAGCGCTTCGGCGGCCTGCGCGCGCTGAACGACGTCAACCTGTCGATCAAGCAGGGCAGCGTGCACGCCATCATCGGGCCGAACGGGGCCGGCAAGTCGACGCTGCTCAACTGCCTTGTCGGGCGGATCAAGCCGGACGAGGGGCGGGTCGATTTCGACGGGCGCTCGCTGCTCGGTCTCGAGCCGCAGGCGATCAACCAAGCGGGTGTCGCGCGCGTCTTCCAGACGCCCGAGATCTTCCCGGACCTGTCGGTGATGGAAAACGTCATGATGCCGGCCTTCGCCAGCAAGGACGGCGCGTTCCGCATCGGCTTGTGGAGGCGGGTTGCTGACCGGCGCGACGTCGAGGCGGAGGCGGAGGAGATCCTCCACGACCTGAACCTCTGGGACCAGCGCGACCATCACGCCGGCTCGATGTCTAGAGGCGACAAGCGCCGGCTGGAGCTCGCGATGTGCCTGGTGCAGCATCCGCGGCTCCTGCTCCTCGACGAGCCGACGGCCGGAATGTCGCGCGCCGACACCAACAACACCATCGACCTTCTGAAGAAGATTGCCGCCCGCGGCATCACCAAGGTGATCATCGAGCACGACATGCACGTGGTCTTCTCGCTCGCCGACCGGGTGTCGGTGATGGCGCAGGGCACCGTGATCGCCGAGGGCACGCCGGCCGAGATCAAGAACGATCCGCGCGTCCAGGAAGCCTATCTCGGAGGTGCCCACCTATGAGCCAGGCGACGACGACGGCAAAGCATCCTCCCGCGCGTGCAGCCGGCGCCGCCCGCCCGGCGGCGAAGGAGGACGCGCCGGCCTTCTTCTCGGCGCGCGGCCTGCATGCCTATTACGGCGAGAGCTACATCGTGCAGGGCGTCTCCTTCGACGTCCGCGAAGGCGAGATCCTGGCGCTGCTCGGGCGCAACGGGGCCGGCAAGACCTCGACGCTGCGTACCATTGCCCGCGCCGGCTCACCCGACCTGAAGGCCGGCGAGATCTGGCTCGACGGGGCGCCGCTGCACCAGATGAAGAGCCACGAGGCGGCGCAGCGCGGCGTGCAGCTGGTGCCGGAGGATCGTCGCATCATCCCCGGGCTGACGGTGGAGGAGAACCTCAAGCTCGCCCAGATCAACCCGCCGATCGGCTGGTCGATCGAGCGGATCTACCAGCATTTCCCGCGTCTGGCCGAGCGCCGCACGCAGGAGGGCGTGACGATGTCCGGCGGCGAGCAGCAGATGCTGGCCGTCGCCCGGGCGCTCGCCCGGGAGGTCAAGCTGCTCCTCCTCGACGAGCCCTACGAAGGCCTCGCGCCGGTGATCGTGCAGGAGATCGAGCGCATTCTCGAGGAGATCAAGACGCTCGGAATCACCACCATCCTCGTCGAGCAGAACGCCATCGCGGCGCTGCATCTCGCCGATCGGGCGCTGATCCTCGACATGGGCGAGGTCGTCTTCGACGGCGCGGCCCGCGAGGTGATCGACAACAAGGAGCTGCGGCTCCAGTACCTGGCGGTGTGATCGCGGTCGCTTCGCTTTTGAGGCAAATGCCGCATGCAGATCAGGCTTGCCGAACCCTTAACAGCGGGGGCCCGGACGCCTGCGCTCAGCGCATGGCCGCTGCCCGCCACCACCGTCTACTCATGCTGCGCTGCACAACGCATATTCCATAGCAACAGCACGAGGGATATCGTTATGAGCCGCCAGCCGAACCGTTCCATCAGCCCGCAGGGCCTCAGCCGCAGCATCCGCAGCTTCGCCGAGACCTTCGGCAGCGCCGCGTCCGTCGCCGCCGCCATCGAATCGGGCCGTCGTCCGAGCGGCGCCGATCTCAAGCGGCTCGGCATCGATCCGACCGCCTTCGCGGGCGTGCGCGTCTTCTAAACTCGCCGCGTTGGGACGGCCATGCAGCCGTCCCGCGCCCGGCACCGGTCGGGCTATGCCACACTCCATCGGGTGTGGCCGCTCCACGCGTCGCGGCCCTACCGAGCGCGGTCTCAGAACCGCGCCATCGCCCGCCGAACTTTGTCCTTGAACGCCTCGAGCTGCGGCTCGGTGTTGTTGTTCATGTCGTAGAGCGCGAGATACCGAACCGGTCCCGCGGGACGGAAGACCGTCCAGAACACGCGGGTCGCGACCTTGCGGGGCGGGTCGCCGACAAGCCAGGCGCGCGAGCGCTTGCCGCCATAGGTCGTGACGACCGCGATCTTCCTCTTGGGCGGCAGCACGCGCACCAGCGTGCCGCCGCGCATCTCGAAGGCGACGCCCGGCACGAAGACGCGGTCGAAGAATCCCTTGAGGATCGCCGGCAGCCCGAAGTTCCAGACCGGATAGACGAAGACGATCGCCTCGGCCGCCTTCACCCGCTCGACATAGGAGCGGATCGCGGGTGTCAGGTTGTCCGGCACGTCGTGGTAGAGCAGCCGCTCCTCGCGCGACAACACGGCGTCGAAGCCTTCGCCATATAGGCTGAGGTGATCGACCGCGTGGCCGGCCGCTTCCAGCTCCTCCAGCACGATGGCGTTCAGCGCCGCATTGTAGCTCGTTTCGACCGGGTGGGCGTGGACGACGAGGACGCGCACCGCCCTCAGGCCGCGCCGGAGACCGGCTGCAGGCCGGAGAACAGCCAGGCCTTGCCGGCGCTAAAGTCGAAGTCCGGGTTCTCCCAGGCGATCATCTTGCCGGGGTTCAGAATGCCGGCGGGATCGGCTTCGCGCTTGAAGGCGACCTGCCCGGGATCGGAGCGCTTCATGCCGCCTTCCTCCAGCGTGTAGCGGTGCGGGTTGAAGACGAGGCAGCCATTGTCCTCGTGGATCCGGATGATCTCCTCCAGCCGCTCCTCAGAGGTGAAACGCACGATCGGCAGCCCGGAAAAGACGACGCGGCCGTCGAAGCGGATGAGCTCGTTGTGCATCGGCAGCTCGTCGCCGAAGATCGCGATGATGCGCTTTAGCGTTTCGAGGTCAGGATACTGCGTCTGCAGGTAGGTGATGGTCGGATCGATCTTCAGCCCCCGCAGGGTCGTGTGGTTCCAGGCGAGCTCGTAGGCCGGCGGCAGACGCTTCCTGTCGTCCTCGCTCGCCAGGTCCGAGCGGTAGAGCATCTCACCCTTCTGGTGGGCGAGGAAGAGAGCGAGCGTCTCCATCGCCTGCGGCGCCGCCATCATCACGACGACCGACTGGTCGCGCCGGATGAACTTCTGGTGCCGGGTGAACCAGTCGTGCGGCACGGGCGCCGCGATCGGCGCGATCTCCTTGAGGAGGATGCCGTCCTGCAGCGCCACGTCCCGCCCGAAGCGCACGGCCTCCTCGATCGTGTCGAAGCCGGCGAGGACGTCGACCCAGTCATAGGCAGCCGTCAGCGGCATCTCGGCTTCGACGACGATGCCGTTGGTGCCGTAGGCGTGGGCGACCTTCAGGATGTCGGTGCCCTTGAGGTCGAGGATGCGCGGGTTCGCCTCGCAGGTCACGACCTTCAGGCCGAGGATGTTGCCGAAGTTGCGCAGGCCGCCCCAGCGGATCGAGCCGACGCCGCCCGAGCCGCCGGCGATGAAACCGCCGATGGTCGCGGTGCGATAGGTCGAGGGATGGAAGCGCAGCTCGGTGCCGGCCCCGGCCTTCGTCGCCTCATCGAGTTTGGCGAGGACCGTGCCGGCCTCGGCCCGCACCCGCATCGTGTCGCTCTCGATCACCCGGTCGAGGCCGGCAAGGTTGAGGATGGCGCCGCCGGCGAGCGGCATCGCCTGTCCGTAGTTGCCGGTGCCGGCGCCGCGCGGGGTGATCGCGACACCGAAGCGATGCGCCGCGGCGAGCGTCGCCACCACCTCCTCGACGCTGCGCGGCGAGACGACGAGATCTGCGGTGACGTGGTCGAGCTGGCGCTTGAGGACGGGCGAGTACCAGTAGAAGTCCCGGCTCTTCTGCAGGACGAGCTTCGGGTTGTCCTCGACGGGAATGTCGCCGAGCGCATGGCGGAAACCGCCGAGGTCCATCGAGGCTCTGTCCATCACCGGTCCTGCATGAGGTCGTCGAGTTCGCGATAGTCGGGAAGCGTGGTGTCGATCGCCCGGCCGGCGCGCAGCACGGTTCGCTCGCCCTGCGGGCGGGCCATCAGCTCGTGCCAGGTGCGGGCACCGAAGAGGACGAGGTCGGCCGACGCGCCCGGCGTGATGCGCGCCTGATAGTCGAAGCCGCAGGTGGCGGCGGGCAGGGCGGTGACGGCACGCAGCCAGTCCCACGCGTCCGCCACCGGATGGTCGAACTGGGCGATCCGTGCGCTCTCGCGAAAGACCTCGAGCATGTCGAGATCGCCATAGGCGTAGAACGGGTCGCGCGTGTTGTCGGAGGCGAGTGCCACGGCGACGCCGGCCGCCTGCAGTTCGTTGACCAGCGTGACGCCGCGCCAGCGCGGGGTGCGGGCCGGGCCGTCCGCCGGCGCTCGATCCTGCAGGTACATGTTGCACATCGGCAGCGACACGATGGTGATGCCGGCCTCTGCGACCCGGGCGATGGTATCCCGCACGAACCCCTCGTCCTGGATCGCCAGCGAGCAGCAGTGGCCGGCGGTGACGCGGCCTGCATAGCCGGTCTCGATGACGGCCTCGGCGAGCGCCCGCAGCGATCGCGCCTTGGGGTCGCCGCTCTCGTCGATGTGGAGATCGAGGTCGAGGCCATGCCGGCCGGCTGTCTCGACGGCGGCGCGGACGGCCTCGGGCGCGCGGTCGTGGACGGCAACGGAGCCGCCGAGGAGGCCGCCATGGGCCGCCGCCATACGGGCGACCTCGTCGAGCACGGCGGGATCGAGCAGGTGGTCGGGACCGACCAGCGCGACGGCCTGGAGCTCGATGCGGCCGGCCCAACGCTCGCGCATGGCGGCGAAGAGCGGCCAGGAGATGTCGTGCTGCGGCGGCGCGGAGTCGAGATGGGTGCGGATCGCCGCGGTGCCGTGCGCGAAGGCGCAGCGCAGCGAGAAGTCCATCCGCCGCTGGGCGTCGACCGACGACCAGTTCGCCTCGCGGTCCGCCTTCACCGCCAGCAGCGCGCCGAGCCAGGTGCCGTCCGGATTGGCCTGGCGCGGCCAGACGTGACCCTTGTCGAGATGGGTGTGCATGTCGACGAAGGCCGGAAGGACGAGGCCGCCGTCGCAATCGTGCAGGGGCAGGTCGTCGTCGCCAAGCCCGCTTCCGGCGGGCGCCACGCTCTCGATCCGGCCGCTCCGGATCGTGATGTCGACGCGCGAGACGGCGCCGCTGCGCTCGCCGGTGGCCGCGTCGGGCAGGCTGGCGTTCCGGAGCAGCACGCTGCCGTCGATGGGGGGTCGGTCTCGCATGGTCGTCTCAGTTCTCGCGCTTGATCGCGCTCTCGTGCCAGCGTCGCAGCGCCAGCCAGGAGATCAGCGAAGTCAGGCCGAAGATCGCGACGCCGGTCGCCGACAGGAGCAGCAGCGCGGCGAACAGGCGGGGGATGTTGAGCCGGTACTGCGCTTCCAGGAGACGGAAGGCGAGGCCGGATCCGGCGCCGGCCGATCCGGCCGCGAACTCCGCGACGACGGCGGCAATGAGCGCCAGCCCGCCGCCGATCTTGAGACCCGCCATGAAGTAAGGCTGCGCCGCCGGCAGTTTCAGCAGCCACAGCGTCTGGAAGCGCGAGGCGCCGTAGAGCTCGAAGAGGTTGAGGAGGTTGTGATCGACGCTCTTCAGCCCCTGCACCATGTTGGACAGGATGGGGAAGAAGGCGACGAGGAAGGCGCAGATCAGGAGCGCGACCTGCGTCGAGGAGGCGTAGACGAGGATCAGCGGCGCGATCGCCACGATCGGCGTCACCTGCAGGATCACCGCATAGGGATAGAGCGCGAGCTCGATCCAGCGCGACTGGACGAGGAGGATCGCGAGCCCGACGCCGCCGATCAGCGCCAGCACAAGCGCCGAGACGGTGATCTTCAGGGTGACGAGCAGGGCGGGGTAGAGCGTGCCCCAGTCGGTCCACAGGGCCGTCGCGACCGCAACCGGGCTCGGCAGGATGTAGGGCGGCACCTTGTTGATCTCGACGTAGAGCTGCCAGACGAGGATGGTCAGCGCGAGCATCGCGACCGGGATCGTCAGCTTCAGGCTGCGCTCGATCCGGGCAGCCTGCGCCGCCGCCGCGTCCCGCTCGCCGGCCTGCCCCGCGGCGAACTTGCCGGCGTCGTCCTCGGCCGGGGCCGCGACGCCGCTGAGGGCCGGATAGTCGCTCATGCCGCAGCGCTCGGCGCGTGGATCGCCAGTTGCAGCGCATCCGACACGCGCCGGCAGAGCGCGGCATAGGCGTCGGTGGTGCGGAAGCTCTCCACGCGCGGCCAGGGCGCGTCGAGCGGCAGGTCGGAGACGACGCGGCCGGGACGGGCGCCCATCACCACGATGCGGCTCGACAGGTAGGCGGCCTCGTAGACCGAGTGGGTGACGAAGACGACGGTCAGGTCCTGCTCGTGCCAGAGGCGGAGGACGTCGTCGTTCAGCTTCTGGCGGGTGATCTCGTCGAGGGCGCCGAAGGGCTCGTCCATCAGAAGCAGCTTCGGCCGGGTGACGAGGGCACGCGCGATGGAGACGCGCATCTTCATGCCGCCCGACAGTTCGCGCGGGTAGGCGCGGGCGAAGTCCTCCAGGCCGACGGTCTCCAGCACGTGCATGATCCGCTCGCGCGCCTCGGACTTGCCGATCCGCTTCAGGCGCAGCGGCAGGTGGACATTGCCGAACACGGTCTGCCAGGGCATCAGCGTCGGCTCCTGGAAGACGAAGCCGATCTCGGCCTCCGGCTTGCCGCGAACGTCGACGCGCGATCCCGGATAGTCGATCGCCCCGCTCGAGGCGTCGCCGAGCCCGGCGATGATGCGGAGCGCCGTCGACTTGCCGCAGCCGGACGGGCCGAGCAGGCTGATGAACTCGCCCGGCATCACGTCGAGCGTCATCCGAGACAGCGCCAGCGTCCCGTTGGAGAAGCGCTTGGAGACGTCGCGCACCGCCACGATCGGCCGGCGGCGCGTTTCGCCGGAAGGGCGGGTCTCGGTATCGCTCATCATGCGACCGTCACGGTGCGCGTCAGGACTTGGCGAGGTCCTTGCCGACGCCCTTGCAGACGAACTGGAGGGTATAGGCGGTCTTGTAGTCCAGCGACGGATCGACGACGCCGATCTTGGTCATGGTGTCGAAGAAGTCCTTGTAGCGCTGGTCCGTCATGCAGCCGATGCCCTTGTCCTCGGCAGCGCCCGAGACGACGATCCCGTACTCCTTCATCTTGGCGAGCGAGAACGCCATCTGGTCGTCGCTCATCTCGGGATTGTCCTGCTTGATCAGTGCGTCGGCAGCCGCGTGGTCGCCATAGAGGTAGTTGTACCAGCCCTCGATCGAGGCATCGACGAAGCGCTGCACCACGTCCGGATGCTCCGCGACCATCTTGGTCTGGGTCTCGATGGTGGTGGCGTAGGGTGCATAGCCCTGGTCGGCGAGGAGGAAGACCTTCGGTGCCCAGCCGGCCTGCCGCTCGACCTCGAAGGGCTCCGACGTGACAAAGCCCTGCTGCGCCGACTTCGGGTCGGCGATGAAGGGCGCCGGGTTGAACTGGTAGGGCTTGAACTGCTCGTCGGAGAAGCCGTCATAGTTCGCCTTCATCCACGAGAAGTAGGTGATGAACCCCTCCTTGCCCATGAAGATCGTCGGCAGCTTGGCGAGGTCGGCAAAGCTGTCGACGCCCTGGTCCGGGTGCGCCATCAGCACCTGCGGGTCCTTCTGGAAGATCGCCGCGACGGTGACGAGCGGAACGCCCTGCTTGACCGCGTCGAAGGCGCCGAGCGTACCGCCCATGTAGAAGTCGATCTGGCCCGCGATCAGGAGGTTGCGGTTGGCTGCCTGCGGCCCGCCCTGACGGATCGTCACGTCGAGGCCGTACTTCTTGTAGGTCCCGTCGGCGACCGCCTGATAGAAGCCGCCATGCTCGGCCTGGGCGAGCCAGTTGGTGCCGAAGGTGACCTTGTCGAGATCCTGCGCCAGCGCTGGGCCGCCGATGCCGGCCAGTAGCGCGAGGGCGGTGAAGAAGGCGGTCCTGCAGATCATGCGTGTCGCTCCTCGTGCGCTCCGGCGGCTGGCGTCGGGCTGGCCGAACCCTGCAGATCCGCGGGAACGGTAGGAGGAGACTATTTTTGAGCCGTGCCCATTTGCAAGGCGTTTTTCCGCAAGCCGCCGTTTATTTTCCGCATGTGCGAAGCTAGCGTTGCGATCGGGAGAATCCGCGATGCGCCGTCTCAATCCGCCCTTCATCCAACCGCCCTTCGCCGCCTATTCGCACGGAGTCGAGGTGCCGCCGGGCCGCCGGCTCGTCTTCTGCTCCGGGCAGCTCGGCATCGATCGCGAGGGACGCGTCGCCGCCGATTGCGAGGGTCAGGCCGAGCAATGCTTCGCCAACATCGCAGCGATCCTCGCCGAAGCGGGCCTGACGCTGGCCGACATCGTGCGGATCAACGCCTATGTCACCAGCCGGGAGCATCTGGCGCCCTACATGGCGGTGCGCGACCGGCTGTTCCCCGCGCCGTTCCCCGCCTCGACGCTGATGATCGTGGCCGGCTTCGCGCGGCCGGAGTTCGTGGTCGAGATCGAGGCGGTGGCGGCGGGGCCGGTGGAAGCCGGGGTCCAGCCGGTGAGGGAGGCATGATGGCGAACGGTGCGCGGCGGGTCTGGTGGTCGCAGTACAAGACGACCGAGTTCGAGCGGCTCGACCCGATGCGGGTCATCGCAGTCCTGCCGATCGCGGCCGTCGAGCAGCACGGGCCGCATCTGCCGACCGGCACCGACCAGATGATCAACGAGGGCATGCTCGAGACGATGGCCGGCCTGGCGCCGGAGGATCTCGACCTGCGCATCCTGCCGGTTCAGGCGGTGGGCAAGTCGAACGAGCACCTGCACGCCCCGGGGACGCTCACTCTGCCGCCGAACGTGCTGATCGAGGCCTGGACCGAGCTCGGCCTCTCGGTGGCGCGCGCCGGGGTGCGCAAGCTGGTGATCGTCAACTCGCACGGCGGCAACGAGGAGATCATGGGCATCGTCGCGCGTGAGCTGCGGGTGCGGGCGAAGATGCTGGTGGTGAAGACCGCGTGGTCGCGCTTCGGCCACCCGGCCGGGATGATCGATCCGGCCGAGACGCGCTACGGCATCCACGGCGGGGAGGTCGAGACGTCGTTGATGCTGCACTTCCGTCCGGACACGGTCGCGATGGAGAAGGCCGAGACCTTCGTCTCCAGCGCGGTGCGCGACGAGACCGAGTTCGACCTCCTGCGCCCGACCGGCATCCATGCCTATGCCTGGATCGCCAGCGACCTCAACCCCAAGGGCACCGTCGGCGACGCCTCGAAAGGCACGGCCGAGAAGGGCCGGCGGATCGCGGAGCACGCCGCATCCGGCTTCGTGCGACTGCTGCAGGACGTGCGCAAGTCGTCGCTGCCGGCCTGAGCGGGATCGACCGGACCGTCGATCGTGCGGTGCCGTTACAAAATTGTCCGACGGTCGATCCGCCGAATGAGCGCTGTACGATCAGGTACATAGAGGAAGTATTCGCGCCAGCACGGGCCGCTGCCCGGTCGCCGAACGTCGCAGGACGGAACATCCACCCCGGCGGGCCATTGACGCGTGGTGCCGCGCTTCCGCGCGGCCTTCCCGACTGCGAGTAAAGGAACGGTGCAATGGCGGCCGAGACCAGCAATGCCAAGATGACGAAGGCGACGATGGGCGACCAGGCGGTGATGCGCGGCACCGGCGGCGAGACGCACCAGGTCGCGGGCGGCGACGTGCCGGTGCTGACGACGTCGCAGGGCGTTCCCGTCGCGGACGACCAGAACACGCTGAAGGCGGGACGCCGCGGCCCGTCGCTGCTGGAGGACCAGCACTTCCGCGACAAGATCTTCCACTTCGACCATGAGCGCATTCCCGAGCGTGTCGTCCACGCCCGCGGCTTCGGCGTGCATGGCAGCTTCGAGGCCTACGAGTCGCTGTCGGACATCACCACGGCCGACCTGTTCCAGCGCAAGGGCGAAAAGACCGATGTCTTCGTGCGCTTCTCGACCGTCGCCGGCAACAAGGGATCGCCTGATCTTGCTCGCGACGTGCGCGGCTTCGCGGTGCGATTCTACACCAGGGAGGGGAACTGGGATCTGGTCGGCAACAACATCCCGATCTTCTTCATCCAGGACGCGATCAAGTTTCCCGACCTGATCCACGCGGCCAAGCAGGAACCCGACCGGGGCTTTCCGCAGGCCCAGACCGCGCACGACAACTTCTGGGACTTCGCCTCGCTCAGCCCGGAATCGATGGCGATGATCATGTGGATCATGTCGGACCGCACCATTCCGCGCTCCTTCCGCACGATGGAGGGCTTCGGCATCCACACCTTCCGCTTCCTCAACGCCGAAGGGAAGTCGACCTACGTGAAGTTCCACTGGAAGCCGAAGCAGGGCTTGCAGTCGGTCGTGTGGAACGAAGCGGTCAAGATCAACGGTGCCGACCCGGACTTCCACCGCCGCGACATGTGGGACGCCATCCAGATCGGCGACTATCCCGAGTGGGAGCTTGGTCTGCAGCTCTTCGACGACGACTTTGCCGACAAGTTCGACTTCGACATCCTCGATGCGACGAAGATCATCCCGGAAGAGATCCTGCCGGTGAAGATCGTCGGCAAGCTGACGCTCGACCGCCTCGTCGACAACTTCTTCCAGGAGACCGAGCAGGTCGCCTTCCAGACCGGCAACGTCGTTCCGGGCATCGACTTCACCAACGACCCCCTGCTGCAGGGTCGCAACTTCTCCTATCTCGACACGCAGCTGAAGCGCCTCGGCGGCCCGAACTTCACCCACATTCCAGTGAACACGCCGAAGGGCACGACCGTCCGCAACTTCCAGCAGGACGGCCACATGGCCATGCGCAACCCCGTCGGACGGGCGAACTACGAACCCAACTCGTGGGGCGTCGCCGGTGGTCCGCGCGAGGCGCCGAAGGACGGGTTCCAGACGCATCCGACGGCGGTCGAGGGTGAGAAGCGCCGCATCCGTGCGGAGAGCTTCGCCGATCACTACAGCCAGGCCCGGCAGTTCTACGTGTCGCAGACAGAGACGGAGCAGAACCACATCGCCATGGCGCTGATCTTCGAGCTGTCGAAGGTCGAGACGCTGGCGATCCGCTCGCGGATGGTGTCGCATCTGCTCAACATCGACCAGGATCTGGCCAACACGGTCGCAAAGGGGCTGCGGCTGAAGGAGATGCCGAAGCCGGCCGATGCCGCAGTCAAGCCGCGCACCGACCTCGAGGCTTCGCCGAAGCTGTCGATCATCCTGAACGGTCCGGAGAGCTTCAAGGGCCGCAAGCTCGGCGCCCTCGTCACCGATGGGGTCGACATCGACCTCGTGAAGGCGTTGAAATCGGCACTGGAGAAGGAGGGCGCGCTGATCGAATTCGTCGCGCCGATGGTTGGGGGCGTCGAGGCCAGCGACGGCACCTGGATCGAGGCGAAGCAGAAGATCGACGGCGGACCGTCGGTCCTCTACGACGCGGTTGCGATTCTCGCCTCGAAGGACGGTGCGGCGCTGCTCGCCAAGGAGCCGACGGCAAAGGACTTCGTTTCAGACGCCTTCGTCCACTGCAAGTTCATTGCCTACACCGCAGCGGCGATGGCGCTGTTCGAGAAGACCGGCATTGCGTCCGACATGGACAAGGGCTGCGTGGAGATGAAGGCCGCCGGCGACGTGGCGGGCTTCGTGACCCTCTGCGGCAAGCTGCGGTTCTGGGAGCGCGAACCGAAGGTGAAGCCGATCTGACCCATCGTCATCAGCCAGACTGATCGTCGGCCGGCATGGCTTTGTCCCGTGCCGGCCGATCCTATATGGAGGCGCAGAGGGACCCGAAGTCCCGCCTTTCGGCACCGGCCGTGTCCTGCGGACGATCGGCCGACGCCGCCCAGCGAGTGGTCGCCATGCAGACAACCGAAACCAAGCCGCGCGTCCAGCCTGTCCAGAAGGTCGAGCGGCCGAAGCTCTACAAGGTCATTCTCGTCAACGACGACTACACCCCGCGCGAGTTCGTGGTGATGGTGCTGAAGGCCGAGTTCCGGATGAGCGAGGACCAGGCGCAGCGGGTGATGGTCACCGCGCACCAGAAGGGCGCCTGCGTGGTCGCCGTCTTCACGCGGGACGTCGCGGAGACCAAGGCGGCGAGCGCGACCGACATGGCCAAGGAACTCGGCTTCCCGCTCCTGTTCACGACCGAGCCCGAGGAGTAGGCGAGAGCGCCGGCGGTGCGCTATGCACCCTTCGTGCTCTCGGGTGCCGCATCGGCACCTTCATGGGTCCGACCGTGGCTCGACAGTGGGAAGCTTCGATGAAGACCATCTTCGTGCAGTTCAAGTGCAAGCCCGGAAAGGCCTATCAGGTCGCCGACGAGCTGGTGCAGACGGTCGAGCAGATCTCGGAGGTCTACTCGACGTCCGGCCAATACGACCTCATCGCCAAGTTCTACCTCGACGACAACAGGGACATCGGCCATTTCGTCACCGAGCGGCTGCAGGTGATGGACGGCGTCGCCGACACCTTCACGCTCGTCGCCTTCAAGCCCTTCCTGTGACGGGCGACGCTGCGGCCGCCGTCTTGCGCCGGGCGGAGCCGGACGATGCGCCGGCGGTCCGGGCGCTGACGCGTGACGCCTATGCGAAATGGATCGCGGTCATCGGACGCGAGCCGAGGCCGATGCTCGCCGATCCTGCCGCCGCGATCCGGGACCATCGCGTCGATCTGCTTCTGGTGGACGATGCGCTCGCCGGCCTGATCGAGACCATCGAGAAGCCCGACCATCTCCTGATCGAGAGCGTCGCGGTCGCGCCCGGCATGCAGGGGCGCGGCCATGGCCGACGCCTGCTTGCGCACGCCGAGGATCTGGCGTTGCGGCAGGGTCATGCGGAGCTCCGCCTCTACACCAACGCGGCCTTCGCGACGAATGTCGCGCTCTACCGGCGCTGCGGCTACGGCGTCGTCCTGGAAGAGCCGTTCCTCGGCGGCACGACCGTCCACATGTCGAAGATGCTTGCGAGGACGATCGGATAGGCACTCCGCGCCAACCCTGGCCTTATGGCTCCGGCCGTGTCGCCGGCGGCCGGATCGGGTGAGGCGGTGCGGGATCGAGGAGGGCGCCGAGGATCGAGCGCGTGACAGAGCCCGCCCGATGACGCGCCCCTGGGCTCGGGTGCTGGTGGTCCCTTCAGGCCGGACTACAGCACCTTGCCCGGATTGAGGATGCCCTTCGGATCGAGCGCCACCTTCAGCGAGCGCATCAGGGCGATCTCGGCCGGGGAGCGGGCGAGGTCCAGCCACGGCTTCTTCAAGGTGCCGATCCCGTGCTCGGCGCTGATCGTGCCGCCATGGGCGGTGGTGGTCCGGTAGACGAAGTCCGACAGCGCGACGTGGGCGTCGTGGTCGCCGGCGTCGCCGCCGGGAATCTGGGCGGTGAAGTGGAGGTTGCCGTCGCCGAGATGGCCGAAGGAGACCCCGGCGAGGCCCGGCCATTGCCGCGCGATGCCAGCCTCCAGCGCCTCGACGAGCGCGCCCGTCTCGCCGGCTGGCACGCCGACGTCATAGTTCGCCACCGGTCCCATCACGGCCTGGAAGTCGGACACGCTCTCGCGCAGTGCCCAGAGGTCGGCCACCTCGCGCTCCGACTGCGCGAGCACCGCATCCTCCACGACGCCGGCGTCGATCGCCGCGCCGAGCACCGCCTCCAGCCGTGCCGGCTCGTTCTCGGGGTCGAAGCCGCTCGCCTCGATCACGACGTAGAGGCCGTGGCGCCCGCGCAGTGGACGCGGCAGGGTCGGCAGCCCGGCCGACATCGTCTCGTAGAAGCTCGGCCACATCGCTTCGAAGGCGGATAGCGTCGGCCCGAGTCCGTCGCGCATGCGGCGCAGGAGATCGAGGGCGGCGTCGACGTCCCGGCAGCCGCAAAGTGCCGCCGTCGAGAAGCGCGGCCGCGGTTGCAGGCGCAGCACGGCGCGCGTGATGATGCCGAGCGTCCCTTCCGAGCCGAGGAAGAGCTGCTTGAGATCGTAGCCGGCATTGTTCTTCAGCATGCGGTTCATCGACTTGAGAACGGTGCCGTCGGCGAGCACCGCCTCCAGTCCGAGGACGTGCGCGCGGGCCATGCCGTACCGGATGACGCGGATGCCTCCGGCATTGGTGGACAGGTTGCCGCCGACCGTGCACGAGCCGCGCGCCCCGAGATCGACGGGGAAGATCATCCCGCCGGCCTCGGCCGCAGCCTGGACCGCCTGCAGTGTTGCGCCGGCCTCGACCGTGACGCAGGCGAGCGTCGCGTCGACCGGGCCGACCGCGGTCATCCGCTCGAGCGACAGCGCGACCGTACCGTCGGAGGGATGGGCCGCGCCGGCGAGCCCGGTGAGGCCGCCCTGCGGCACGACGGGAAGATCGAGAGCGCTGCACGCTGCAAGCGCCGCTGCGACGTCCGCTGTCGACCGCGGCCGCACCAGCGCCAGCGGCCGGACCGGTGGCAGGCCGCTCCAGTCCTGCCGATTGCGTGCCGGGATGGCGTCGCCGAGGGCGACGAGATCCTCGCCCAGCCGTGCCTGCAGCGCGTGCGCCCCATCCTCGGGCATGTCTCCGTCCTCCCTAAGCCTCCGCCGCTCTTAGATCATCGGCTCCTCCGGCTGGCAACGCACCGCTCGACCGCCTGCGGACCTGAGGCGCGCGAGCGGACGCACCGGCGCGCCGACGCCTCGCGCTCGCCGATGGCGGCCAAGACCCCGAAGCGGCGTTGCGCCGTCGCGGGACACGATCGGTTGCAGGGGTGCGAGGCGTGGTAGCGTCCCACCCGGCGCAGCCAACGGGAGGAGGATCGCATGGACATGGGTTTGAAGGGGAAGGTCGCGGTGATCACCGGCGGCTCGGTCGGCATCGGGCTGGCAATCGCCGAGGCGCTGGCGGCTGAAGGCGCTGACCTCCTGCTTGCAGCGCGCAACGCAGGACGTGTGGCGGCGGAGGCGGACCGCATCGCGGCGGCCTGCGGCGTGCGGGCGTTCGGGGTCGCCGCGGACGTCGCCACGCCGGCCGGGGTGGATGCAGTGATCGCGGCGGCCGAAGACCGCTTCGGCGGCTCAGATATCCTGATCAACAACGCGGGCACCGGATCGAACGAGACGATCGTCGAGGCGCCGGATGAGAAATGGCAGGCCTACTGGGATCTGCACGTCATGGCGGCGGTGCGTCTCGCGAGGGGAATCGTACCGCAGATGCGCCGGCGTGGCGGTGGGGTGATCCTGCACAACGCCTCGATCTGTGCGGCGCAGCCGCTCTGGTACGAGCCGATCTACAACGTCACCAAGTCAGCTCTGATGATGTTTTCCAAGTGCCTCGCGAGCGAGGTCGTCGGCGACAACATCCGGGTCAACTGCGTCAACCCCGGACTCATCCTCACACCGGACTGGATCAACACGGCGCGCAAGCTCACCGGCGACGGGGACTGGGAGAGCTATCTGCAGGGCGTCGCTGAGGAGCATTCGACGATCAAACGCTTCGGGACGCCGCAGGAGCTGGCGCACTTCTTCGTCTTCCTCTGCTCGGACAAGGCAAGCTACAGCGTCGGCTCGACCTATTTCGTCGACGGGGGAATGCTGAAGACCCTCTGACCGGATCGCGCCGAGAGAACGCCGGACCAAGGGCGGCGCTCCGCATGCGCGTGCGCCGCCAGTCCGTCAGCGCACGCGCATGCCGGCCTTGCTGTCGTAGTGCAGCGGCTTGTCGGACTTCGGCAGCGGCGCGTCGTCCGGCCCGATCGAAACGCCGTGCGGCCAGTCCGGCGGGCAGATCGCGACGTAGCGCGCATACCCGCCGAGGCCGCCGCCGAATTTCGGATAGCCGATGGCGACCAGCGCGCCGACCTCTGGGACCTGGTCGAGATTGGCGACGCCCTCGGCCTGCGCATACCCGTGATGCATCAGCCAGTCCTCGCCCTCCAGCGTCGGCGTCGAATCGGTGTCGAGCGGCTCGTGGCCGTGGAAGAGGATGTGCCGCTGCTCGTGCAGGAACTTCAGCGCGTCGAGGCTGACGCCGGGAAAACGGGTGAGCTTGGCGAGGGCGGGGTCCGGCCACCGCTTCGACCAGTCCGAACGGACGAAGACCACCGAGCCTTCGCGGATTGTCCCGTGGGCGCGCTCCCACGCCTCGATGTCGGAGACCTGCAGGGCATAGTTGTCGTCGGCTTTGAGCTGCTCGACGATGGAGATCACGACGAGCGGTCGGACGGCATAGGTCGGCGGCAACTCGTCGATACCCGGATATTCCGGCGCCCAATGGGCGGGCGGATCGAGCTGGGTGCCGAGCTGGTCGGTCCTGAGGGTGTATTCCGTCGCCTCGAAGCCGTGGGTCGCGTAGGTGTAGGTGTCACCCTTCCTGGCGTAGCCTTCGATGTCGCTGCCCGCCGTGGCCGGGGAGAAGGTGGCGCTGGCAAAGCCCGACCAGACCGGAATGTCCGGGGTGATCGTGTGGGTCAGGTCGACGTATTTCGCCCCCTTGAGCGCCGTTTCGTAGACCGACCAGAGGCCCGGCGACTCGGCGGCATCGGCCACAGGCGCGAGCGCGAGCGGGAGGAGGCAGGCGGCGGCAAGGACGCGGGGGAGGGACATGCTCGAACTCCGATCGGGCGCAGCGGATCCGCGGGGGCCCGCACGCAGCGCGTGCTGCATGAGGGCGGACGTCCCGCACGATGCAGCTTCGCTGCCGCTGAGGAACTTGTCCAGAATGGAAGCGCAGCCGAGCGTCGGACAGCGGCCGGATGAAGCGCGAGCCGCGCGAGGGACGCGGCGCGCGCACCGACGGCATCGAACGGCGCGCCGCGGCTGTCGGCGTCGAGAGGAGGGCCGTCGGCGGCACCTCTTCGGGAGGTGGCACGACCGCAGAAGACGATCGTCGCCTCGGTGACACCGCGACGATCGCGGTCTACGTCGATGCCGTGTCATCGCTGATCCGGGCTGTCGTCGTCCACCGGGTCCTGCATGTGCCGGTGCTTGCCGTCCAGCGGACGGCTCTGCGGGCGCCGACGGAGCTGCGACGGGAGCGGGCGGCCTTCGCGCGGGGCCAAATGTCCACGCGGGCGCCGGGCGTCGATCAAAGCGGCGGCAGGCCTGATCGGCGCCGATGCGACGATCCGCCCGACAGCGCCACATTAATTGTTAAGTCCATCGTGTATCGACAAATCTTGCGGCATCTGGCCTAACCTTCGTGTCAGGCGCGCGCTATCGAGGGGCCTCGCCGACACCGCCTTCGCCGCGTCCGGCGCCACAGCTAGTCGACCCGCCGCATTGCCGGCCGGCCGTCGACGCCGTTCGAGGAGAGGAGCCCTGGTCCGAGCCTTCATCGCCCTAGGCGGCCTGCTCGTCGTCGCGCTGCTCGCGGCGCTGATTGCGCCGTTCTTCATCGACTGGACCGCCTATCGCTCGGACTTCGAGCGGGAGGCGAGCGCCATTCTGGGCCGCAATGTCGTGGTGCACGGGGCCGCCAATGCGCGGCTCCTGCCGTTTCCGTCCGTCACCTTCGACGACGTGACGGTGGAAAGCGACGACGGACGGCCGCTGATGACGGTCCAGCAGTTCCGGATGGACGCCGAACTCGCGCCGTATCTCTCCGGCGAGATCCGCATCTTCTCGATGCAGCTGCGCAAGCCCGCGCTGCGTGTGCCGGTGTCGCGGGACGGGGCGATCGCCTGGGCCGTGCAGCGGCCGAACATACCGGTTGCCGGCACGGTGGTGCTCGAGAACATCGCGATCACCGACGGCTCGATCCTGATCGAGAGCGGCGTCTCCGGCCAGACGCATCAGCTCACCGGCATCGAGGCGACCTTCTCGGCCCGCTCGCTGCAGGGGCCGTTCAACGGCAGCGGGACGCTGGTCGCCGACGGGCGCCCGCTCGGCTTCACCCTCGGCAGCGGCGCGCGCGAGCCCGACGGCAAATTCCCCCTGAAGCTGACGCTGGATTCGAAGGCACTGAATGCCAGCCTCGTCTTCGACGGCGGGGCCACGGTCGTCGATCGCCTGCCACAGATCAGTGGCAGCGTCTCCTTCATCAGTCCGGCCGAGCAGCCGGCCGCGTCGAGCGGCGAGACGGTCACGCCGCCGCCGGCCTCGGTGCTGCCGCCGGTGAAGATGACGGGATCGCTCATCGCGACCGCCAAGGCGATCGACGTGACCGACATGCGGGTCGTCGTCGGGAAGGCCGACGTCCCATACACCCTCAACGGCATCGGCACCATCGACCTCGGCACGACCGCGCATTTCACCCTGCAGCTGCAGGGCGAGCAGGTGGACGTCGACAGCATCGCAACGGGCAGTGCCGAGCCGCATCAGCCGGTGACCTTTGCCGAGCGGATGCGCGCCGTGCGGGAGATCTTCGCGGCGGTGCCGCGGCCGCCGCTGCCTGGCGTGGCGCTCCTGACCCTGCCGGTCATCGTCGCCGGCGACACCACCATCCGCGACGTCGCGTTCGCCGCGTCACCCATGGACGCAGGGTGGTCGATCGATTCCTTCAGTGCCGAGCTTCCGGGGCGCACGCGCCTGGAGGCGTCGGGCGTCCTCGCACTCGACCAGACCTTCGGCTTCAAGGGCAACCTCCTGCTCGCCTCGCGCCAGCCGTCGGGCTTCTCCGACTGGCTCACCGGCGCGGTGGATCCCTCGATCCGCACGCTCAACGGCGCCGGCTTCTCGGCCGACGTCGATCTCGACGCCGAGCGCCAGGTGCTCGACCGGCTGGAGGTGGACGTCGGCGGCGACGTCCTCACCGGGCGCCTGGAGCGCCGGCGGACCGGCGAGGCGGGTGCGATCACCGCCGACCTGTCCGGGAAGCGCATCGACCTCGACAGCTTTCTTGCGCTCGCCGGGATCTTCACCGGCGACGCGCAGCCGCTGACGCGCGCCGATCATCTCGATCTGAAGCTGAAGGCCGGCCCGGTGCTGTATCGTGGCGCGACGGCCGACGCGATCGACGCAAGTCTCACCTATGCCGGCGATACGCTCGACGTCGGGCATCTGAGGGTGGACAAGCTCGCCGGGGCCGATCTTGACATGAGCGGCCGCCTGGAGGGCCTGCCGGAGGCTCCGAGCGGCCATCTCACCATCGATCTCGACGCCGACGAGCCGGCCCGGCTGGTGTCGTTCCTGCAGCAGCGCTTTCCCGGATCGCGCATGCTCGCGGCGCTGAGGGACCGCGCCGACAGCCTGTCGCCTCTGAAGCTGAGCGGCGACATCGAGACGGTCAACGCGGACACCGAACAGGCGAAGGGTGCGACCGCGCGCCTGTCCGGCACCGCGGCCGGCACGCAGCTCAGCCTCGACATCGACGCGCACGGGCGGCTCCTGGCTTCGAGCGGCGCGGAGGGCGCCTTCGATCTGTCGGCGACCCTGAAGAACCCCGAGTCGCACGTCCTCCTGCAGCAGCTCGGCCTGCCGACGCTGCCGATCGAGACGGCCTCGCCCCTGGCGGTCAGCCTGGCACTGTCCGGGCCCCGGTCGGGGACGGCGCGGGGCAAGCTGGTGGCCGAAGCGCCCGGCAGCCGGATCGAGGTCGATGGCGGCCTCGATCTCGAGGCCGGCGGTCTCGACGGTGCCGACCTCGCGATCTCGGCGCGGAGCGAGGACGCCGCACCCTGGTTGCTCGCGACCGGTGTCGCCTATGGCGGCAACGGGTTGGACGCGCTGCCGCTCGACGTCGCGGGCCGGCTCCAGTGGACGCCGCAGGGCGCTGCGCTGCGCGGTCTGGCGGGCACGATCGACGGGGTGCGGATCGGTGCCGAGTTGCAGAGGAGCGGCGACGCGCCGGTGACAGGCAGTGCCAGCGTCGGCTCGCTGTCGCTGCCCTGGCTCGCCGCACTGGTCTATGGCGCCTCGCCGCTCGACGCCAGCGGCTCGAGCGCGTGGTCGAAGGCCGCGTTCGCTGCGCCTCTGC
Organism: Mangrovibrevibacter kandeliae; assembly: GCF_024519155.1. Lineage (GTDB taxonomy): Bacteria > Pseudomonadota > Alphaproteobacteria > Rhizobiales > Rhizobiaceae > Mangrovibrevibacter > Mangrovibrevibacter kandeliae. The sequence goes on from NZ_JANIFJ010000008.1 coordinate 120,065, forward strand.
TGCCGCAGACGCCCTTCCTCGTGGACGTGACGGCGGACGTGCTCGACCTCGACGACGGGACGCGGCTGACGGGGGTGACCGGGCGCATCGCCGGATCCGCCACCGATCTCCAGGTCACGGATCTGACGGCGGCCTACGCCGGGGGCACGCTCAGCGGGGCGGCGGCGCTGCGCAACATCGCCGGTCTCGGGGGCTTCTCGCTGACGCTGGACGCGAACGGCATCGCCATGCCGCAGTTGCTGCCGCCGCCCGCGGACACGCAGGGCATCGACGGCTCGCTCAGCGGACGCATCTCGCTCGAAGGCACCGGCCAGTCCTTCGCCGCGATGACGACGGCCGTCAGCGGCGCGGGCGACGTCACGCTGACAGGGGCGAGCGTGCCCGGCATCGCTGCGGGCAAGCTGCAAGGCATCCTCGATGCGGCGGACGCCGAAGGGTTCAAGGCCACGCAGGACAACACGGACGCGCTGGTCGCCGATCTCGATCGGGCGGCGCGGTTTCCGCTGGGGACCGTGCGCACCGACTTCACCGTCAATGGCGGTATCGCGCGGTTCGCGCCGGTGACGCTGAAGCAGGGCGGCGACACCCTCACGGCGGCTCTCTCGCTCGATCTTGCCGATCTGCGCCTTGCCGGGGACGTCGCACTCAAGCTCGATCCCGGCGACGAGGCGGTGGAGGGCGGCGAGCCGGTGATCAACTACAGCCTCGCCGGGCCTGTCAGCGCGCCCGTGCTGACGAGGGACACGCGGCCACTCTCGGGGTATCTCGCGGTGCGGGCGCTCGACAAGGAGCAGCAGCGCGTCGAGGCGATGCAGGAAGCGCTGCAGGAGAAGCTCAGACTGCGGCGCGAGGCGCGGCTCTACCGCTGGCGCGAGGCCGAGCAGGTCAAGGCGCGGGCGGCGCAGGAGGCGGCCGAAGCGGCCGAGCGCCTGCGGTTGCAGCGCCAGCAAGAGGATACGGCGCAGAAGCAGGGCGAGGCCGAAGCCGAGGCGGCGGCCCGCGAGGCCGAGGCGCCGACGCGGGCGCAGGACCAAGGGCAGCAACCGCGCGACGCGCAGGACCGCCGCAGCCGGCAACCGCAGCAGAGCCCGGCGTCCGGCCCGCGCTCGCTCAGCTTCGATCAGCCGGTGCCGAAGGATAACAACAGGACCCCGAGCCCGGATTTCGGGCTGCCAGGCGTCGAGCCGCCGCTGCGGTTCTAGACCGCCGCGCTCCGAACTAGCCGGGCGGTGCTGTCGTACGGATTGTCTTCTGCAGGTCGCGCAGGACGTGCAGCCGGATCGCCGAGGAGAGGTTGGTCGCCGGGTCGCGGGCGCCGTCGATCTCCGCCACCAGGGCGGCGAGGGCGACCGCCTCGCGCGCCGAAATCGTCTTCAGCGCCTCCCAGAAGCCGTCTTCGATGCTGATCGAGGTGCGGTGGCCGCGGATGGTGATCGACCGCTTGACGATCATCGATCGCAGGACTGGCTGCCCGACTCCGGCTCTGATGGGCCGTCCCGGTCGAGCCGGTGGCCATCCAGCTGGCGCTCGCGCGCCGCGTCCTCGACCTTGCGCTGGCGCTTCTCGGCCTTGCCCAGCCCGTGCTTCGCGCGGTTCTGCGCCGCCTGCTCGTCCTTCAGTCGACGCCCTGCCGCCTTGCGCGCCTGGCGCAGGTTGACCACCTCGCCCATGCCGTCCGGCTCAGGTCTTCTTGCGGAAGGAGTCCAGCGAGACGACCTCGGCGGATCCCTTGTCGGCGTCGGCGTCCGCCGCCTCGGGCGTGGCACCCTGCTTGGCGGCGGCCTTCGGAGCCTTCTCCAATGGCTTTGCCCGGGCCGACGCGGGCGGCGCCAACGTCAACGGCGCCTCTTCGGATGTCTGGTTGGCGGCTTCCGTTTCGCGCACGTCGAACTCGAGCTCGAAATTCACCGCCGGATCGTAAAAGCCGCGGATCGCGGCGAACGGCACCAGCAGGCGCTCCGGGACGTCCGAAAACGACAGGCCGACCTCGAAATGGGTGTCGGTGACGATGAGGTCCCAGTACTGGTGCTGGACGACGATCGTCATCAGCTCCGGATACTTCTCGCGCAGCCGGGTCGACAGGCGCACGCCGGAGGCCGAGGTCAGGAAGGTGATGAAGAAGTGGTGCTCGCCCGGCAGACCGGTCTTCTGCACCTCGCCGAGAACCTTCCGGATGACGCCACGCAAGGCATCCTGCGCGAGTATGTCGTAGCGGATCAGATCCTGGGCCATCGGGGCTCGTATCGCCTTCTCGGTCGCGTGCGCCGTGCGTGGCAGCAGACCTGGTGAAAGATAAAGTGGAGGTTTCTGTTGCCAGGCACCTCCGAGCCCCGCCTAGAAGTGCGAACCCCTAGGGCTTGGATTGAAGTCATCGCACCGCATTAAGCGGCGAGACGAGCTTCCGCATAGTTGTCGTTGGCAACTACTTTTTCGGCCCGATAACGGCGGAACCATGCCGAGCGAAAGTCCGATCTTTACACCCTCGTCGATCCTGTTTCGCCCCCGCCTCAACCCAACTCCGCTGCAGCTTGGGTTCAGGTGGAGGCGCCGGGTACCGCCCCCGGGTCCGAATGGCTTATTCCATCGGCCGTTTATCGCCATAGCCGGACAAGCCGGCGTCGCGAATATAGGGATATGGGCCCTGCCTGAAAAGGCCGAAATCGGCGGACGTCCCTGAGACTGCGAATGCGGGGCGGCAGCCCGGGGCCGGATCGAACGGGATCCCGGTCCAGGCCGCGCCGCCGAGTCGACATCCGATGCGTTTTCGGCGATCAGTCCGTGCCGTCCCGGCGGAATCGGCCGCACGCGGACGGCCGGCAAGCAAAGGGCTGCGATGCGCGCCTATCTCGACCTCCTGTCGCACGTGCTGAACCAGGGCGTGGATCGGGGCGACCGCACCGGCACCGGCACGCGGTCGGTGTTCGGCCACCAGATGCGGTTCGACCTCGATGCGGGCTTCCCGCTCCTGACCACCAAGAAGCTGCATCTGCGCTCGATCATCCACGAACTCCTGTGGTTCCTGCGCGGCGACAGCAACATCGCCTATCTCAAGGCGAACGGCGTCTCGATCTGGGACGAGTGGGCCGACGCGGCGGGCGAGCTTGGACCGGTCTACGGGGTGCAGTGGCGCTCCTGGCCGGACTATGACGGCGGCACGATCGACCAGATCGCCAAGCTCGTCGCCGAGATCGGCCGCAATCCGAACTCGCGCCGGCTGATCGTCTCGGCCTGGAACCCCGCGCTGGTCGACGAGATGGCGCTGCCGCCGTGCCACTGCCTGTTCCAGTTCTACGTCGCCGACGGGCGGCTGTCCTGCCAGCTCTACCAGCGCTCGGGCGACATCTTCCTCGGCGTGCCCTTCAACATCGCTTCCTACGCGCTGCTGACGCTGATGGTGGCGCAGGTCACCGGCCACCGGCCCGGCGACTTCATCCTGACGCTCGGCGACGCGCATCTCTACCGCAATCACTTCGAGCAGGCCCGCGAGCAGCTGACGCGCGCCCCGAAGCCGCTGCCGACGATGCGCCTCAATCCCGACGTCACCGACCTCTTCGGCTTCCGCTTCGAGGATTTCACGCTGGAGAATTACCACCCCGACCCGCACATCAAGGCGCCGGTGGCGGTGTGAGCGCGGCGAGCGGAGAGGGAGGCGTTCCGGCAGAGCCGTTCGCGCCGCGCCTCGTCGCGGTCGTCGCGATGGGCCGCAACCGGGTGATCGGGCAGGACGGCGCGATGCCCTGGCGGCTGCCGACGGACCTCAGGCACTATCGCAGCCTGACCATGGGCAAGCCGATGATCATGGGCCGCAAGACGCTCCAGTCGATCGGGCGTGTCCTCGACGGGCGCGACACCGTGGTGCTGACGCGCGACCGAAGCTTCGCCTTCGAGGGCGCCCATGTCGCGCACGAGGCGGAGGCGGCAATCGTCGCGGCACGGCACCTTGCCGAGGCGCGCCGGGCCGAGGAGGTGATCGTCGCCGGCGGCGGCGAGATCTACGCCCAGTTCATGCCGCGGCTCGATCGGCTCTACGTGTCGCTGGTCGATGCGGAGCCGGCAGGCGACGCGACGTTTCCGGCGATCGATCAAGGTGAGTGGGCGCTCGTTGCCGAGGAACGCCCGCCAAGGTCCGAGCGGGACAGCGCAAACGTCGTCTTTCAGGTCTGGGATCGTCGGCCTGCCGAGGCCGCAACTTCGCGCTAAGCCTTTCGGGCAAAACGCATTGTTCGCACGCCATACGATGCGCGATTTGACGCCGCTTTCGTTGAAAGCCGCGCGGTCAATTCCTATAAGGTGCCGGACAGAAGAAAACGCCAGCGGCACGGGGAGGTTCCGGCACGCGGCCCAGCGAGAGGACATCCATGCCCTGGAGCAATCAGACGGGTAACGGCGGTTGGAAGGGAGGCGGCTCGGGAGGCCCGTGGGGGCAGGGACCGCAGCCGCCCCGACCCGGTGGCTCGAACCAGTCACCCGATCTCGAGGACATCCTGCGCCGCGGCCAGGACCGTCTGCGCCGCGCCATGGGCGGCGGCGGCGGCGGGGGTGGCGGCGCTGCGCAGGGCGGTGGCCTCGCCCTGTTCGGCCTGATCCTCATCGGCGTGATCGTGCTCTGGCTGTTCAAGGCGGTCTACACCGTCCAGCCCGACGAGGTCGGCGTCGAGAGCCTGTTCGGCCAGCCCAAAGCCGAACTCTCCGAGCCGGGCCTCCACTTCATCTTGTGGCCGATCGAGACGGTCGACACGGTCCCGGTGGTCGAGAACCAGATCACGCTCGGCACCGGGCGCGACAGCTCGGGCCAGATGCTGTCCGGCGACCAGAACATCGTCGACGTCCAGTTCGCCGTTCTCTATCAGGTGGATAACCCGAGAAACTTCATCTTCAACGTGCGCGATCCGCAGTCGATGCTGCAGCAGGTCGCCGAGAGCGCCATGCGCGAGGTGGTGGGCCGCCGGCCGGTGCAGGACGTGTTCCGCGACAACCGCGCCGACATCGCCGAGAAGGTGCGCCAGATCGTCCAGGACACGCTGAACGGCTACGGCGCGGGCATCCGCATCAACACCATCTCGATCGAGGACGCGGCGCCGCCGCGCGAGGTCGCCGACGCCTTCGACGAGGTGCAGCGCGCCGAGCAGGACGAGGACCGCTTCGTCGAGGAGGCCAACCGCTACCAGAACGAGCGCCTCGGCAAGGCGCGCGGCGAGGCGGCGCAGATCCGCGAGGAGGCGGCGGGGTACAAGGCGCAGGTCGTGCAGGAGGCGCAGGGCGAGGCCAAGCGCTTCAGCTCGATCCTCGCCGAATACGAGAAGGCGCCGGAGGTCACGCGCAAGCGTCTGTTCCTCGAGACGATGGAGGATGTCCTGAAGGGCAGCCAGAAGGTGATCCTGGAGAAGGACAGCGCGGGTCAGGGCGTGGTGCCGTACCTGCCGCTGCCACAGCTGCAATCTTCCGGTGCCTCGACGGCGTCTTCGCCAACGCGCGGCACGGGCGGCACGGGCGGCACGACCGCCGTGCAGGGAGGCAACTGATGACCCATCGTCTCTACGGCCTTCTGATCGTCGTCGCCGCGGGCCTCTTCCTGCTGTGGAACGCGCTGTTCATCGTCAACGCCAAGGAGCAGGCGCTGGTCCTGCGCTTCGGCGAGATTCGCCGGGTGGTGCAGGAGCCCGGCCTGTACTTCAAGCTGCCGTTCTCGTTCGCCGGCGCGGACAACGTGCAGAAGCTGCCGAAGCAGCTGCTCCGGCTCGACCTCGACAACATCCGCGTGCAGGTGTCGGGCGGCAAGTTCTACGAGGTCGACGCCTTCCTGGTCTATCAGATCGACGACCCGGCCCGCTTCCGCCAGACCGTGTCCGGATCGATCCCAGAAGCGGAAGGTCGGCTGCGCACGCGTCTCAACGCCGCCCTGCGCGACACCTACGGCCTGCGCGGCTTCGAGGCGGCGCTGTCCGATTCGCGCGCCGAGATGATGCGCGAGGTGCGCGATCAGATGCGGCCGGACGCCGCCTCCCTCGGCATCGGGCTCACCGACGTGCGGATCCGGCGCACCGACCTGACGCAGGAGGTGTCGCAGCAGACCTTCGACCGGATGAAGGCCGAGCGCCTCGCGGAGGCCGAGCGTCTGCGTGCCCGAGGCAACGAGGCGGGCCAGAAGATCCGCGCCGCCGCCGACCGCCAGGCGGTGGAGATCAAGGCCGAGGCGCAGCGCGATTCGGAGATCCTGCGCGGCGAGGGCGAGGCGGAGCGCAGCGGCATCTTCGCCAGCGCGTTCGGCAAGGATCCGGGCTTCTTCGACTTCTATCGTTCGATGCAGGCGTACCGCGACTCGCTGCAGAACTCGGGCACCACCATGGTGCTGTCGCCGGACACCGAGTTCTTCCGCTACTTCAAGACGGATGTGCCGCAGGATTCCGCCGGCTCGGCGGCCGCGTCCACCGCGCCCGTCGGTGCGGCGCAGGAGCCGACGCCGGCGCCGGCCTCCGCGGCGCCCGCTGCCGCGTCTCCGCCGGCCGGAACGCCGCCCGCGGCACCGGCGGACGCGACGCAGGCGACCCAGCCGACGCCGGCCGGCTGAGGCAGACCGACATGCGCGCGCCGCTCGTCCGGCGCGCGCCCGCCTTCCTGCGCCACTCGCGAGCCAGACCCGGGGCAGCGGTGGCGAGGCTGTCGGCGCACGGCGGCGTTCAGCCGCTGGTGGCACGCGAACCGTTGCGCGGCAGCGCATCACCTTCGGGTCATCTGCCGTATCACGCTTGATTCCACCGCGTTTTTGGGCTTGCGTCAGCACTCGCTGCGACGTGCCGCCCGCGCGGCTTGTCGGCGCTCTCGCTGACGCACAGGATCGTCCCGATGTCCGCACTCCGCTTCCGCCCGATCGCCGTCAGCGCCCCGGCGCTGCTGGCGCTCATGCTGCTGCCGCTCGGCGCGGCTTCCGCGCAGACGCCGGCGCCGGACGCTGCGGCCGATCCCGCTGCCGCCGCGGCCGATGGATCGCATCGGACGATGCAGGGGCCGGCCTCGGTCGCCGATCTGGCGGAAGGGTTGCTGGACGCGGTGGTCAACATCTCGACCTCGCAGACCGTGCGCGGCGGCGGGGTGCCGCGGCTGAATGCGCCGGAAGGTTCGCCGCTGCAGGATTTCTTCGACGACCTGTCGAAGGACGGCGACAATTCGCGCCGGGTGCAGTCGCTCGGCTCGGGGTTCGTCATCGACCCCTCGGGCGTCATCGTCACCAACAACCACGTCATCGCCGACGCGGACGAGATCACGGTCAACTTCGCCGACGGGTCGCAGCTGCCGGCCAAGCTGCTCGGCAAGGACCTCAAGACCGACATCGCAGTGCTCAAGGTGGAGTCGGCCAAGCCGTTGAAGGCGGTGAAGTTCGGCGACTCGGATCGGATGCGGATTGGTGACTGGGTGATGGCGATCGGCAATCCGTTCGGCCTCGGCGGCTCGGTCACGGTCGGTATCGTGTCGGCGCGCGGGCGCAACATCAATGCGGGCCCTTACGACAACTTCATCCAGACCGACGCGGCGATCAACCGCGGCAATTCGGGCGGGCCGCTGTTCGACATGTACGGCGACGTGGTCGGCATCAACACGGCGATCATCTCGCCGAGCGGCGGCTCGATCGGCATCGGCTTCTCCATTCCGTCCGAGCTCGCCTCGAACGTCATCGCGCAGCTGCGCCAGTACGGCGAGACGCGGCGCGGCTGGCTCGGCATCCGCCTGCAGGAGGTGACCGAGGACATCGCCGACGGGCTCGGGCTGCAGGCCGCCAAAGGCGCGCTGGTGATGGGTGTGCAGAGCGACGGGCCGTCGGAGGGCAAGCTGCAGGTCGGTGACGTCATCACCGGCTTCGACGGCCATCCGATCGACTCTTCGCGCGACCTGCCGCGCATCGTGGCCGAGACCGAAGTCGGCAAGAGCGTGACCGTGGACATCCTGCGCAAGGCGGCGAAGACCGCCCCGGCCGACACGTTGCACGTCGAGGTGACGCTCGGGCGGCTCGAGGACGGCGAGCAGCAGATGGCCTCGGCCGAGCCGGACGCGGGCGCCAAGGGTGGCGCAAAGCCGGACGGCGCGGCTCCGGCGCTCGGCAACGAGACGCTCGGCATGAAGCTCGCCGACATCGACCAGTCGCTGCGCGACCAGTATCAGCTGGCCAAGGATGCATCCGGTGCGGTGGTGACGTCGGTCGATCCGGCTTCGCGCGCCGCCGAGAAGGGGATCGAGGCCGGCACGGTGATCAAGGAGGTGGCGCAAGAGAGCGTCGCCAGCGCCAAGGACGTCACCGACAAGATCGCGGAGCTGAAGTCCTCCGGGCGCAAGAACGCCCTTCTGCTGCTCGCGTCCGGCAGCGGCGAGTTGCGCTTCGTCGTGGTGCCGATCGACTGACGAAAAAGGCGCGCCCCTGGCGCGCCCTTCGTTTGGCGTGAGCGTGTCGGTGCGCCGACACGCAAGGCCCAGAGGTCAGGCGGCGGCTTCGAAGAGCCGCGGTTGGACCAGGGCGGTATCGCGCAGCCGGTGCAGCGTCTTGGCCGCAGCGAGAACGGCGAGATCAATCAGCGGCTCGACCAGGACGACGGTCATGTAGGCGCCGCCGAAGCTCGCGACCGCCGTCAGATTGGCGAGGCCGAAGCCCTGGCCGTAGAGCGCCCAGAACGCCACCCAGGCGACGATGCCGCCCTGATAGGCCGTCGACAGGGCCAGCGCCTGGCCATAGCCGACGTCCTTGTAGGCCGTGCGGGCCGGGATGATGCGCGCGGCCAGCAGGCTCATGGCGTAGAGCGGCACCAGCAGCGTGGTGACGTTCATGCCGTATTGCGGCAGGTCGAACGGGGCGAAGAACAGCCCCTGGATCAACAGGCCGAGCACGAGGCCGATCGCCGCCGGCCCGGACCCGAAGATCAGGAACAAGGTGGAGCCGAGGATGAGGTGCACCTCCGAGACGCCGACCGCGTGATGCGGCAGCAGCTGGAAGAACGAGAAGACGAGCGCCGTGGTCGCCGTCGAGCGGACGGCGAGGGCGCCGGCACCGTCGCGGCGCAGCGTGTCGACGGCCATCTTCGCGGCCAGCCCGAAGGAGGCCGCCGCCGTGGCGTAGCTGAGAACGATCTTGGCGCCGGTGACGACGCCGGGTTCGATATGCATCTTGATGTCTCCTTCCGCACCCGCCGTGCGGCAAAGGATTGAGAATTGCGCTGAAGGGCGCGGCTGGCGATGGCAGGTCTCCTGGCTTGCGGGTCCTGTCGCTTCGCCCGCCTTCCCGGCCGAAGAGGGCCAGTGGCATGTCGGGCGTCGCTCGCCGCTCACAGTTGCGGGGGCAGCCACGGTTTCGGCCCCTGATGGGTACGCCTCACCGTGTTCCCTTTTCATCCGGACCGCCCTGGGGGCATCCGGAACCATCGCGGCGACCCTACGCGCCATGAGGCACCATCGCAACAGGGAGCGGGCGTCCGGGCTGAGCGCAAGATTCTGAGCGCGGCGACGCACCTCGCCAGCGCCGCCCTCAGGCGGCGGCGCTCGCCTCCACCTCGAAGGCATGTTCCGCCAATGCGGCACGGACGTCGTAGATCGCCTCCAGCACGTCGGGACGATCCGATTCCCGGTACTCCAGACGCTCCAGGATGTCCGACACCAGGCTCATCGCGTCCCAGTAGCCGGCGCGACGCTCGTTGGAGGCGAACTTCGTGGCGTGTGTCATGCGGTCCGATCCCTAGCAGGCGAGGGCCGCGATATAGACCGCCCGCGCTTGCCTCGGGCTGGTTGCGGCCGATCGGTGACCCGGAATTGCTCGCCGAGCGAGAGCATTTCGAACGGACAGTTGCCAAGAATGACTGACTTTATAGTCATATCGGATATAGAAAGGGGGTACGGTCAGGCACATCGATAAAGTCACGCGATGGAAAATTATAGGATCTACTGGTTATGAGCGTAGGGTCGTGCCGACGGAGGCTCGCGCGCGACTGCAACGTCTTGAGACATCAGAAACGGAGTGGCGGCGATGCTGAAAGTGGCTCAACGGCTCGACCTGCGCCGGGACCAGCGTCTCGAAGTGAACCGCAAGCTGCTGCTGCTGCGGGCGGACGGCTCGCTGCTGTCCATGTGCACGATGTGGGATGTGTCGTGCTCCGGCGCCGGCTTGCGCTACGAGCGGCCGCTGCCGCTTCCGGACACCATCGTGCTGGCACCGAACAGCATGGTTCAGGTCGCAGCGCTGGTGCGGTGGCGGGGGACACTCTCCTGCGGCGTCGAGTTTCTCGAGCGCCTGCCGGAGGATCATCCACTGCTGCAGACCTGAATCCCGGACACGCGTCGATTCGATCGCGAGCGCTGCGCGCCTATCTGTCGATCCGTGAAACTCGCGACCTTCAACATCAACAACGTCAACAAGCGTCTCGGCAATCTTCTCCCGTGGCTCGAGGAGGCCGAGCCGGACGTCGTCTGCCTGCAGGAGCTGAAATGCGAGCAGGCGGCGTTCCCGGCGAAAGAGATCGCGGCGCTTGGCTACGACGCGGTCTGGAAAGGCCAGCGCAGCTGGAACGGGGTCGCGATCCTCGCCCGCGAAGCCGAACCGGTGCTGACACACGACGCGCTGCCCGGCGACGATGCCGACACGCAGAGCCGCTACATCGAGGCGGCGGTCAAGGGCATCCTCGTCGGCTGCCTGTATCTGCCGAACGGCAATCCGCAGCCCGGGCCGAAGTTCGCCTACAAGCTCGCCTGGTTCGAGCGGCTGATCGCGCACGCTGCCGGGCTCGCCGAAACCGGCCTGCCGGTGGTGCTCGCCGGCGACTACAACGTGGTTCCGACGGACTTCGACATCTACCGCAGCCGCTCCTGGACCGACAACGCGCTGCTGCAGCCGGAGAGCCGGGACGCCTTTCGGCGCCTGCTCGATCAGGGCTGGACGGACGGGCTGCGGCAGCTTCATCCGGACAGGCCGCTCTACACCTTCTGGGACTACAAGCGCGAACGCTGGAGCCGCGACGCCGGCCTGCGGCTTGACCACCTGCTGGTCGCGCCCTCGCTCTCGGCGCGACTGACGGCGGGCGGCGTCGACCGGGCGGTGCGCGGCGAGGAGGGCGCGAGCGATCACGCGCCGGCCTGGATCGAGCTCGACCTGTGAGCCTCCGGACTCTTCAGGTCAGGGTTCGATCCCCACGACCGCCACCGATCACCGTGCGCAACAGCAGGACGAGGTCGAGGCGCATCGACCGCCGCCGGACGTAGTCCGCATCCACCGCAGCCAGCCGCAACGGATCCGACATGTCGATGCCCCTGACCTGCGCGAGGCCGGTGATGCCCGGACGGACGGCGAGCACGCCGCGGGCACGGCGCGCTTCGACGAGCACGGTCTGCTGCGGCAGGCACGGGCGGGGGCCGACCAGGCTCATGTCGCCGCGCAGGACGTTCCAGAGCTGCGGCAGTTCGTCGAGCTTGGTGCGCCGGAGCCGGTTGCCGAGCGTGGTGACGGCCGCGCGCGGCGTCTCGTGCGAGGGCAGCGAGGCCGTGTCGGCGCGCATCGTGCGCAGCTTGTAGCACGTGAAGGGCCGGCCATGCCGTCCGATCCGGACCTGGGCGAAGAGGCCGGGCCCGGGCGTGTCGCGGCGGATCATCAGCACCAGCGCGAGGATCGGCAGGGCGAAGACGAGGAGACCGGCGGCCGATGCGGCCATGTCGAAGAGGCGTTTCATCGGCAAGGCTTCTAACACGGCCAGTCGCCGGTGCAGCGCTCGATGCGCGGGCGGCATGCTGGTTCGATACACTGCGGGGTGGTAGGCAGCGATCCGGCGTTATCGCGCCGGAGGAGGGTGTGTGCGGGTTCTCGTCACTGGTACCAGCGGCTTCATCGGCCGGGCGCTCGTCGCCGATCTCGCCGGTCGGTCCTTCGACGTGCGCCCGATCCTGCGCGAGGCGAGCGACCCACCGCCGGGCCTGCGCCCTGTCGCGACCGAGGGGCTCGAGCCTGCGGCGCAGGGTCTCCCGAAGGCCGATGTCCTCGTACACCTCGCGGCCGCCAACCCGGTGCGCGGCGACGCGCTCTGGCAGGACGAGGCGGCCCTGCGGCGTGCGAACGTCGATCACGCGCTCGGCCTTGCACGTGCGGCGGCCGAAGCCGGTGTGAGGCGCTTCGTCTTCGCCAGCAGCGCAGCGGTGTACCCGCCGAGCGGTTCGCTGCCGTTCGATGAGGCGCACCCGCCGGCGCCGACGACGGCGTATGGCCGCTCCAAGCTCGAGGCCGAGGCGGCGCTGGGCGCGCTGGCGCGCGATCTCGGGCTGGGCCTCACCATTCTGCGCCTGGCGCCGGTCTACGGGATCGGCGCACGATCGGGCATGATGGCCCTGGCGCGCCTCGCCGCCCGTCCGATGCCGCTGCCGTTCGGCCGCGCACGCGCGCCGCGCAGCTACCTGTCGCTGCGCAACGCCGTCCACGGCGTCGTCACCGCGGTGACGTACGCCGGAGCGGCCGGCGGGATCTACAACCTTGCCGATCCGCAACCGCTCTCGACGGCCGAACTCCTCACGCTGATGCGCAGCGGCCTCGGACGCGCGCCCGCGCTCGTTCCCGTGCCGGCGACGCTGTTGCGCGGCGCGGCGCTCGCCGCAGGCCGCCGCGCCGACTGGGAGCGCCTGTTTGCTCCCTTCGTCATCGACACGCAGCGCGCCAGGGACGAGCTCGAGTGGATCCCGCCGGAAACCCCGCAGGAGGCGGTGCCGGCCTTCGCCCGCGCCGTGAGCCGCGGCTGAACGTCAGGCGGCCTCTGCCGCCTCGGCCAGCGATTCGCGCGCTGCGGCGATGACCCTGTCCTGCGTCGCCGCATCGAGATAGGCGTGCATCGGCAGGCTGACGACCTCGCCCGACAACCGGTCGGAGACCGGCAGGCCGTTGCCGGCGGTCGGGAAGTGCTTGTAGGCGGTCTGGCGGTGCAGCGGCTTGCCGTAATAGATCACCGTCGGCACGCCACGGCTCTTCATTGCCGCCATGAAGGCGTCGCGCCGTGCGGCAGGGAGCTTCACCGTGTACTGCGCCCAGGTCGACACCGCGCCGTCGAGGAGGCGCTGCGGCGTCACGAGATCGGCCAGTGCCGCTTCGTAGCGCGCCGCGATCGCCATCCGCGCCTCGATCTCCTCGGGGAAGATCGCGAGCTTCTCCAGGAGTATCGCCGCCTGGATCGTGTCCATGCGGCCGTTCATCCCGATCCGCACGTTGTCGTACTTGTCGGTGCCGTAGCCGTGGATGCGCAGCGAGCGGATGATCGCGGCAAGCTCGACGTCGTTGGTCTGGAGTGCGCCGCCGTCGCCGTAGCAGGCGAGCGGCTTGGCCGGGTAGAAGCTGGTGGAAACCACGTCCGCCCAGGCGCTCGCCATCTTGCCGGAGAGCGTTGCGCCAAAGCCCTGTGCCGCATCCGAGATGAGCTTCAAGCCATGCGCGTCGCAGATCGCGCGGATCGCCGGATAGTCTGCGGCCTGGCCGAACAGGTCGACCGCGATGACCACGCGCGGCGTCAGTCGACCGGCGCGAACCACCTCGTCGATCGCCTGTTGCAGGTTCTCCGGATCGAGGTTGAAGGTGTCTCCGAGCACGTCGACGAAGATCGGCGTCGCGCCGAGCCAGGCGACGACCTCCGCGGTCGCGGCGAAGGTGAAGCTCGGCACGAAGACCGCATCGCCCGGCTTGATGCCCCAGGCCATCAGCGGCAGGGCGAGAGCGTCGGTGCCCGAGCCGCAGACGATGGTGTCGTCCATGCCGCCGAATGCCGAAAGCTGCCGCTCGAGCTCGAAGATCTCCGGCCCCTGCACATAGGCGCCCTCATCGATCACCTTCGCCAGCCGCGCGTCGATCTTGTCGCGGATACGAGCGCGCTGTGCGGAGAGGTCGATGAAGGGAATCGGGTCGTTCATGATGGTCCTCGGGATACGCGTCGTGCCGTCACTCGGGCAGCGAGGGGTCTAAAGTTTCGCGGCCTGCGTCAAGCGGCGGTACGGATCGTAGCCGTCACGTTATGTTCGCACTGCGGCGAGAGCGTGAGCGAATGCGATGATCGCGATCGGTGCTCACTCGTCCCGCGGGGCGAGGTCGATGGCGCGCTGCGCGGTGAGGTCGAGTTCGCAGCTCGCATAGGTCAGCGTGCGGATCGTCCCGCCGGCGTCGAGGGCGTAGAGGCGGTCGCACTCGGCGTCGCGAAACGCGATCCAGGCGCGCTGCGCCGCGACGAGACTGGTGGCTGCGCCGGCGTCGATGCCGCTGTCACCAAGCTCCTTGTCCGTCGCCTTGGCGTCCGCCGTCGCTCGCCGGTAGCGCTCGTTCAGGATGGCGTCCCAAGCCGACTGTTCACGGTCGATGCAGGCTGCGATGTCGTCGGTCGCCACGGCCTTTGTCTTGTCCTGGCAGGCGTCGGAGCGCTGGCCGATGCAGCTGCGAGGGTCGTCGCCGGCTTTGGCAAGGCAGGCTTCGATCGCCTTGCGGTCGGCTCTCACGGCGGGGTCCGCCGCAGTCTGCGCAGTGGCGGATGAGGCATCGGCGACAAGGACGAAGCCGGCGGCGAGCGAGGCGAGGGCGGCTGGACTGCGCATGGATATCCTCCAAAGACGGCGAGGGCGAGCATAATCCGGCGCCGGGCTGGCCGCCATCAAGCCCGGTCCGCCTGCGTCTGGACCCTTTGCCGAGCGACTTGACCGCGCGCCGCAAGTGGTGCTCGTCCAGCCGAAACCGAGGAAAGGTCGAACTCCGTGGAATTTGCCGTTTATCCCAGCCTCAAGAATGCCGCCGTCTTCGTGACTGGCGGTGCCTCCGGCATCGGCGAGGTGATCGTGCGCGCCTTCGCCGACCAAGGAAGCCGTGTCGGCTTCCTCGACATCGACACCGAGCGGGGTCGCGCGCTCGCTGCGGAGCTCGCCACGCACGGCGAGGTTCACTTCGAGGCGTGCGACCTGCGCGACATCGATGCGCTGAAGCAGGGGTTTGCCCGGCTCGAGGCCGCGCTCGGGCCCGCCGCGGTCCTCGTCAACAACGCGGCGCGCGACGACCGGCATGGCTGGGAGAGCGTGACGCCGGACTACTGGGACGAGCGGATCGCCACCAATCTCAAGCACATGTTCTTCGCCACCCAGGCCGTGACACCCGGCATGATCGCTGCGGGCAAGGGCTCGATCGTCAACATGGGGTCGAACTCGTGGTGGGAATCGGCCGGCGGGATGCCGGTCTACACCACTGCCAAGGCCGCAGTGCACGGCATGACCCGCTCCTTCGCCCGCGATCTCGGGCCGCACCGGATCCGGGTGAACACGGTGGTGCCCGGCTGGATCATGACCGAGCGCCAGAAGGCGCTCTGGGCGACGCCCGAGGCGCTCGAGCGGCACCGGCAGAACCAGTGCCTGCCGGACCTCATCGAGCCGGTGCACGTCGCCCGTATGGTGCTCTTTCTCGCCTCCGACGACGCGCTGATGTGCACGGCCAACAACTTCTTCGTCGAGGCCGGCTCGGTCTGAACGTGCAGGGGAGAGGCTGCCATGGCGGTCAAGCGGATCGTTGCGAACATCCTGGCGCCGGACCCGCAGACCGGTCGCCGCTTCTACGGCGAGATCCTCGGGCTCGAGATCGTCATGGACCAGGGCTGGATCCTCACCTTCGCGGGTGAGGCGCTGCAGAGGTCGCAGCTCTCGCTCGCCAGCGAGGGCGGCGGAGGGACGGCGCTGCCGGCGCTTTCGATCGAGGTGGACGATCTCAAGGTGGTGCTCGATCGTCTCGCCGCCGCCGGCATCCGCCCCGAATACGGACCGGCCGACGAGCCGTGGGGCGTGAGGCGGGTGTTCGTCCGCGATCCATTCGGCCAGCTCATCAACATCCTCCAGCACGGAACGGTGATGGAGGACTGAGCCGGCCGAAGGGCATTGCGCGGCGGCGCGGCTCAGCCGCAGTCGGCGGTGAAGCCGCAGGCCTCGATGCCCGCGACCGCGCAGGTCTCGTCGTTGTCCGAGGTGTCGCCGGTGATGCCGACCGCGCCGAGGATCGCGCCACCGGCGTCGCGGATCAGGACGCCGCCGGGAACCGGAACGAGGACGCCGCCCGCGAGGGCATTCATCGCCTGGACGAAGAAGGGCTGCTCCTCGGCGCGCTTGAAGATGGCGCGCGAGCCCATGCCGAGCGCGATCGCGCCGTTGGCCTTACCGATGGCGATGTCCGGCCGCATCCGGCTGGCGCCGTCCGAGCGCTCGAGCGCGACGAGGGCGCCGCCGGCGTCCAGCACCGCCACGGTGAGCGGCTTGAGGCCGAGCTCGGCGCCCTTGGCGAGAGCGGTCGCGACGGCCTTGCGGGCCTGGTCGAGGGTCAGCGTCATGACGTTCTCCTTGATCGTTGGATGCGGGGTGCATAGCGCGGCCCCGTCTCGTGAACCAGCGCTGCCGATGTTCTCGCGGTCATCGGTCTCCGGCCGGTGGCCTTAACCACGATGAGGCGCGCTCGGGACATTAAGATCCGCCGATAGCCAGATTCCCCGCGGATAGTCATCGATCTGTCGTACAGCCGGGGTAAGCGCACGGCAGTCGAGCGTGACGGAGCGGCAGCCGCTCCCCGCACCGGCTCCCTGAAAACGGAGAGGCAGACAATGACCTTCATTTGGAAGACCGGCCGGATGGCCCTGATCGCCGGTACGGCACTGATGCTGGGCCACGCTGCGCAGGCCGCTGACATTTCCGGCGCCGGCGCGACCTTCCCCTATCCGATCTACGCGCAGTGGGCCGACGCCTACAAGCAGAAGACCGGCACCGGCCTCAACTACCAGTCGATCGGCTCGGGCGGCGGCATCAAGCAGATTGAAGCCAAGACCGTCACCTTCGGTGCGACCGACAAGCCGCTCGGCGGCGAAGAGCTCGAGAAGAACGGCCTCGTGCAGTTCCCGACCGTGATGGGCGGCATCGTTCCCGTCCTGAACGTCGAGGGCGTCAAGCCGGGTGAGCTCGTGCTCGACGGCGACACCCTTGCCAAGATCTTCATGGGCGAGATCACCGAGTGGGACGACGCCGCGATCAAGAAGCTGAACCCGGACGCCAAGCTGCCGTCCGCGGCCATCGCCGTCGTCCACCGCTCGGACGGCTCGGGCACGACCTTCAACTTCACCTACTATCTCGGCCAGGTCTCGGCTGACTGGAAGAGCAACGTCGGCGTCGACTCCAGCGTCGAGTGGCCGGTGGGCATCGGTGCCAAGGGCAACGAGGGCGTCGCCGCCAATGTCGGCCAGACGGCCAACTCGATCGGCTACGTCGAGTACGCCTACGCCCTGCAGAACAAGATGACCTATGCCGACATGATGAACAAGGACGGCAAGAAGGTCGCTCCGGAAGCCGCGGCCTTCGCCGCCGCCGCCGAGGGCGCCGACTGGTCGAGCCAGCCGGGCTTCGGCGTGATCCTCGCCAACCAGGCGGGCGAGAAGTCCTGGCCGATGACGGCCGCGACCTTCATCCTGATCCACGAGAAGCCGGACAACGCGCAGGATGCGGCCGAAGCCCTCAAGTTCTTCGACTGGGCCTATGCCGAGGGCGACGACATGGCTGCCAAGCTCGACTACATCCCGATGCCCGACGCCGTCGTGAAGGACATCCACGAGGAGTGGTCGAAGATCCAGGGCCAGGACGGCAAGCCCGTCTTCACCGCCTCCAAGTAACGGTCTCCTGTCGGGAGGCGGCCTCGCCGCCTCCCGATTTCCCTGCTAAAGGACGGTCATGACCCTCGCGGCCGATACACGTAGCGTCGATCCGGTCCGGCAGCGGACCCTGTCGAAGTTCGCAACGTCCGACATCGTCTTCTACAATCTGACGCGGGCTGCGGCGGTCCTCGTCCTGGTCGTCCTGGTCGGCGTCGCCATCTCGCTGATCAACGGCTCGCTGCCTGCGCTGCAGACCTTCGGGTTCTCGTTCCTGTGGACGGAGAAGTGGAACCCGGTGACCGAGCAGTTCGGCGCGCTGGCTCCGATCTACGGCACGGTCGTCACCTCGATCATCGCCATGATCATCGCCATCCCGGTGGGGATCGGCATCGCGGTGTTCCTGACCGAACTCTGCCCGCGGCCGCTGCGCCGCCCGATCGGCATCGCGGTCGAGCTTCTCGCCGGCATCCCGTCGATCATCTACGGCATCTGGGGCCTGTTCGTCTTCGCCCCGTTCCTGCAGCACACGCTGCAGCCCTTCCTGATCGGCACCTTCAAATACGTGCCGGGCCTCAGCAGCGTCTTCGCCGGTCCCCCTTACGGCATCGGCGTCCTGACCGCGGGCCTGATCCTCGCGATCATGGTGCTGCCCTTCATCTCCTCGATCACCCGCGACGTCTTCCTGACGGTGCCGCCGATGCTCAAGGAATCGGCCTACGGGCTCGGCATGACGACCTGGGAGGTCACCAGCCGGATCACGCTGCCCTACACCCGCGTCGCGGTGGTCGGCGGCGTCATGCTGGCGCTCGGCCGCGCGCTCGGCGAGACCATGGCCGTGACCTTCGTCATCGGCAACGCGCACCGCATCACGCCCTCGGTGCTGGCGCCCGGAACCACGATCTCGGCCTCGATCGCCAACGAGTTCACCGAGGCGACCGGCGACCTCTACACCTCGTCGCTGTTCGCTCTCGGCCTCGTCCTCTTCGTCATCACCTTCATCGTGCTTGCCTGCGCCCGGCTGATGCTGGCCCGCATGAAGCGCCGCGCCGGAGCCTGATCGATGGCCTCGTATGCCGCCCGCCGGGGCACCAACGGCGTGATGATGACTCTCTGCACCGCCGCCGCGGTGTTCGGTCTGATCTGGCTCGCCATCATCCTGATCGAGCTGTTCTGGCGGGGCTTCTCCGGCCTGTCGGTCGACGTGTTCACCAAGATGACGCCGCCGCCGGGCAGCGACGGCGGCCTTCTCAACGCCATCGCCGGCAGCCTGCTGATGACCGTCATCGCGGTCGCCGTCGGCACGCCGATCGGCATCCTCGCCGGCACCTACATGGCCGAATACGGTCGCCATCACCGTCTTTCGATGGTGGTGCGCTTCATCAACGACATCCTCCTCTCGGCGCCGTCGATCATCGTTGGCCTCTTCGTCTATGAGATGCTGGTCGTCACGCTCGGCCACTTCTCCGGCATCGCTGGTGCCGCGGCCCTCGCCATCCTCGTGCTGCCGGTGGTGGTGCGCACCACCGAGGATATGCTTCTCCTGGTACCGGACGCGCTGCGCGAAGCCGGGACGGCGATCGGTGCGCCGCGTTGGGTGGTGATCCGATCGGTCGCCTACAAGGCGGCCCGCGCCGGCATGATCACCGGCGTCCTGCTCGCCATCGCCCGCATCTCCGGCGAAACGGCGCCGCTGCTCTTTACCGCGCTCAACAACCAGTTCTGGAGCCTCAACCTCGACGCGCCGATGGCCAGCCTGCCGGTGACCATCTTCCAGTTCGCGCTGAGCCCCTATGAAAGCTGGCAGAACCTTGCCTGGACCGGCGCGCTGATCATCACCCTTGCGGTCCTCGCGCTCAGCATCATTGCCCGCGTGTTCGGCTCGCAGAAGGAGTCCTCATGACCGCCCAGTCGTCCATCCTGACCGCGCCGACCAGCATCGCGATCCCGGGCACGCGCCTCAACACGCGCGAGCCGAAGGTGGAGGTGAAGGACCTGTCCTTCTTCTACGGCTCGTCGAAGGCGCTGAAGAACATCAGCCTGACGCTGCCGGAGCGGGCGGTGACGGCCTTCATCGGACCGTCGGGCTGCGGCAAGTCCACGCTGCTGCGCACCTTCAACCGCATCTATGAGCTCTATCCGAACCAGCGTGCCGAGGGCGAGATCCGCGTCGACGGCAACAACATCCTAGACCGTTCGCAGGACCTCAACCTGCTGCGCGCCAAGGTCGGCATGGTGTTCCAGAAGCCGACGCCGTTCCCGATGTCGATCTACGACAACATCGCCTTCGGCATCCGCCTCTACGAGAAGCTCAGCCGCAGCGAACTGGACGAGCGCGTGCAGCGGGCGCTGACCCGCGCGGCGCTGTGGGACGAGGTGAAGGACAAGCTCAACGCCAGCGGCCTCAGCCTGTCCGGCGGCCAGCAGCAGCGCCTGTGCATCGCGCGCACCGTCGCGGTGCGCCCCGAGGTCATCCTGCTCGACGAGCCGGCCTCGGCGCTCGACCCGATCTCGACCGCCAAGATCGAGGAGCTGATCGACGAGCTGAAGACCGAGTACACGATCGCCATCGTCACCCACAACATGCAGCAGGCGGCGCGTGTCTCGGATCTGACGGCCTTCATGTATCTCGGCGAGCTGATCGAGTTCGGCGAGACGACGAGCCTGTTCCAGGCGCCGCGCGAGAAGCGCACCCAGGACTACATCACCGGCCGCTTCGGCTGAGGCCAAGGGCCGCGGCAACCCCTCCGGGGCCGCGGCGACCGGATTGCGCAACCCGATCGACACGACCGCGCGACCTCTGGAGGTGGCGCGGTCGTTTCGTTTCGGAACGCCGTCGGACGGCTCGTCCTCCGGCTTGCACAGCTGTCACACCAGCGTCATCAGGCTGTGACCGTCCTGTCACGCGCCTGGATTAACGACCTCGGCGAGGGCGCCGCGATCCCGCGCGTCCGCCTCCAACAGGCGGGGACTTCTCATGACACATCTGAACACCTGGCTGCGAGCCGCTGCCATGACCGGCGCGCTGGCGGCAAGCGTCGGCGTCGCCGAGGCCAAGACCCAGATCACCTGGTGGCACGCGATGGAAGGCGAACTCGGCGGCAAGCTCGAGGAGATCGTCAAGAAGTACAACGCCTCGCAGGATCAGTACGAGGTCGTCCCGACCTACAAGGGCACCTATCCCGAGACGATGACGGCGGCGATCGCGGCCTTCCGCGCCGGCCAGCAGCCGGACATCGTCCAGGTCTTCGAGGTCGGCACCGGTACGATGATGGCCGCCAAGGGCGCGATCTATCCGGTCTACCAGCTGATGCAGGATGCCGGCGCGAACTTCGATCCGAAGGGCTTCCTGTCGGCGGTGGTCGGCTACTACACCGACGCCGACGGCAACATGCTCTCGATGCCGTTCAACTCCTCGACCCCGATCCTCTATTACAACAAGGACGTCTTCAAGAAGGCCGGGCTCGACCCCGAGCAGCCGCCGAAGACCTGGGGCGACGTCGAGGCCTTCTCCAAGACGATCATGGACTCCGGCGCGGCCAAGTGCGGCTTCACCACCGGCTGGATCTCCTGGGTGCAGCTGGAGAACTTCTCGGCCTGGCACAACCAGCCGATCGGCACCGAGCAGAACGGCATCGGCGGCATGGATGCACGCCTGACGGTGAACGGTCCGGTGCAGGTGAAGCACTGGGAGAACCTGAAGAAGTGGCAGGAGTCGGGCCTGTTCCAGTATGGCGGCCCGGTGGGCGGCCCGGACGCCCCGCCGAAGTTCTACTCGCAGACCTGCGCGATGTACATGAACTCGTCGGCGTCGCGTGCTTCGGTCATGAACAACGCCAAGGACTTCAAAGTCGGCTTCGGCATGCTGCCCTATTACGACGACGTCGAGGGTGCGCCGCAGAACTCGATCATCGGCGGCGCGACCCTGTGGGTGCTGCAGGGCAAGCCGAAGGACGACTACAAGGGCGTCGCCGACTTCTTCGCGTTCCTCTCTTCGCCCGAAATCCAGGCTGAGTGGCACCAGTTCTCCGGTTACCTGCCGATCACCCGCGCCGCCTACGAGCTCGGCCAGACGCAGGGCTACTACGAGAAGAACCCGGGCTCGGACGTCGGCATCAAGCAGATCACCCTGCATGAGCCGACCGAGAACTCGAAGGGCCTGCGCTTCGGCAACTACGTGCAGGTGCGCGACGTCATCGACCAGGAGTTCCAGGCGCTGCTCTCCGGCCAGAAGACGGCGCAGCAGGCGCTCGACTCGGTCGTCTCGCGCGGCAATGCGCTGATCGAGCAGTTCCAGCAGGCGAACGAGTAGTCAGCCG
Organism: Mangrovibrevibacter kandeliae; assembly: GCF_024519155.1. GTDB lineage: Bacteria > Pseudomonadota > Alphaproteobacteria > Rhizobiales > Rhizobiaceae > Mangrovibrevibacter > Mangrovibrevibacter kandeliae. The sequence continues at coordinate 142,023 of NZ_JANIFJ010000008.1, forward strand.
CCGGTCCAGAGGCATCGCGGCCCGCGCTCCGGCGCGGGCCGCATTCGTATCCTCCTCGTCCATGTGAGTTCATGCAGACCAAGCGCACGGTCTTCGGCAACTGCGTCCTGCCCTACCTCCTGCTGCTGCCGCAGCTGGCGGTGACGATGGTGTTCTTCATCTGGCCGGCGGGTCAGGCGGTCTGGCAGTCGTTCCTGCAGCAGGACCCGTTCGGCCTGCGCACCAGCTTCGTCTGGTTCCGCAACTACGAACGCCTGTTCCACGACCCGAACTACCTGAACGCGCTCGGCGTCACCGTCGTCTTCTCCATTTCGGTCGCCGTCCTGTCGCTGGGCCTCGGCCTGATCCTCGCCGTGGCCGTCGACCGGCTGGTGAAGACGCGGCTCTACTCGGCGCTCATCGTCTGGCCCTATGCCGTGGCGCCGGCGGTCGGCGGCGTCCTCTGGTGGTTCATGGCGAACCCCACCATCGGCGTCGTGCCGTATCTCCTGCGTCTCGTCGGCTACGACTGGAACCATGCGCTGTCGCCGACGGACGCGATGATCTTCGTCGTGGTCGCGTCGAGCTGGAAGCAGATCTCCTACAACTTCCTGTTTTTCGTCGCCGGGCTGCAGGCGATCCCCGGCTCGCTGCGCGAGGCCGCGGCGATCGACGGGGCAGGGCCCGTGAAACGGTTCTTCACCATCACCGTCCCGCTGCTCTCGCCGACGAGCTTCTTCCTCCTCGTCGTCAACACGGTCTACGCGCTGTTCGACACCTTCCCGGTGATCGACGCCACCACCAAGGGCAACCCGCAGCAGTCGACGACGACGCTGGTCTACAAGGTCTACCAGGACGGCTTCATCGCGCTCGACCTCGGCTCCTCCGCCGCGCAGTCGGTGATCCTGATGCTGATCGTCGTCCTCCTCACCGTCGTCCAGTTCCGCTGGGTCGAGCGGCGCGTCCAGTACTGAGGTCCACGAATGGTCGAGAACCGTCCCTGGCTCAACGCGCTGTCGCATCTGGTGCTGATCACCGGTGTCGTGGTGGTGGCGTTCCCCGTCTATCTCGCGGTCATCGCCTCGACCCGTGGACCGAACGACTTCTATTCGGGTCTCGTGCCGTTGCTGCCGGGACCGCACGCGCTCGAGAACTACTCGGCGATGTTCGGCGCCGGCCTGTCGACCTCGGGTGCGCCGCCGCTCGGCCTGATGATGACGAACTCGCTGATCATGGCGCTGTCGATCGCCCTCGGGAAGATCGCGATCTCCATCCTCTCGGCCTTCGCCATCGTCTATTTCCGCTTCCGGTTCCGGCTCGTCGCCTTCTGGATCATCTTCATCACCCTGATGCTGCCGGTCGAGGTGCGCATCCTGCCGACCTTCAAGGTGGTGGCCGATCTCGGCATGCTGAACAGCTATGCCGGCCTGTCGATCCCTCTGATCGCCTCGGCGACGGCGACCTTCCTGTTCCGCCAGTTCTTCCTGACAGTCCCGGACGAGCTGATGGAAGCGGCGCGCGTCGACGGCGCCGGGCCGATGAAGTTCTTCCGCGACATCCTCCTGCCGCTGTCGCGCACCAACATCGCGGCGCTGTTCGTGATCCTCTTCATCTATGGCTGGAACCAGTATCTCTGGCCGCTGATGATCACCACGGACACCGGCTATTACACCGTCGTCATGGGCATCAAGCGCCTCGTCGCGGTCGCCGATGCGATCCCGCAATGGAACTACGTGATGGCGGCCGTGGTGCTGGCGATGCTGCCGCCCGTGGTGGTGGTCGTCGCGATGCAGCGCCTGTTCGTGCGCGGCCTGGTCGAAACGGAGAAGTGAGACGATGGCGGCGATCACGCTCAGCGACGTCAGGAAGGTCTATGCCGGCGGCGTCGAGGCCGTCAAAGGTGTGTCGATCGACATCGCCGATGGCGAGTTCCTGGTGCTCGTCGGTCCGTCCGGCTGCGGCAAGTCCACGCTTCTGCGCATGGTGGCGGGGCTGGAGACCATCTCCTCCGGGACGATCTCGATCGGCGAGCGGGTGGTCAACCGGCTGGAGCCGGCCGAGCGCGACATCGCCATGGTCTTCCAGAACTACGCGCTCTACCCGCACATGACGGTGCGCCAGAACCTCGAATACGGCCTCAAGAACCGCGGGATGGCGAAGGACGAGCGGGGACGCCGCATCGACGAGGCGGCCCGGGCGCTCGAGATCGCCCAGCTCCTCGACCGCCGGCCCCGCCAGCTCTCGGGCGGCCAGCGCCAGCGCGTGGCGATGGGGCGTGCGATCGTGCGCGAGCCGGCCGCCTTCCTGTTCGACGAGCCGCTCTCCAACCTCGATGCCAAGCTGCGCGTCCAGATGCGGGCCGAGATCCGGCGGCTGCAGAGTGCGCTGCGCACCACCAGCCTTTACGTCACGCACGACCAGCTGGAAGCGATGACGCTCGCCGATCGGATCGTCGTCCTCAACGCCGGGCGGGTCGAGCAGATCGGCACGCCGATGGAGCTTTACGAGCGGCCCGCCAGCCTCTTCGTCGCGGGCTTCATCGGCTCCCCGGCGATGAACCTCGTGCCGCTCGCAGGCGGGAGCGCGCAGGCCTTCGACAATCTCCCGGCAGCGCTCGCCGAGGAGGGCCGGGTGCTCGGCGTCCGGCCGGAGCATCTCGAGTTGACCGACCGCTTGGCGGGCGAGGGGGAGGTGGGGCTCGCCATGGTGGTGACCTCGGTGGAGTCCGTCGGCGCGGAGAGCTTCCTGCACGGCGCCCTTGGCGAGAGCGGCCCGGCCATCGCCGTACGGATCCCGGGCTACAGTCGGGTCGAGCCGGGGGTGCGGCTGCGCGCCGTTGCTCCCCGGGCGCTGCTGCACGTCTTCGATCAGACGAGCGGCCGGCGCGCGGCGTGAGCCGGCTTCGCGCCGAGCCGCCGCGTCGGGCCAACGCCGCGATCCCAAGGCGATGCCACGATCCGCAGAGAGCCGCGGGCGGCTCTGCCGGCGCTGGCGGCGTCAGACGAGCCCCTTGTCCTGACAGGCGGAGAAGACGGCAAGGGCATTCTGCTTGCTCAACGCCAGGCCCTTGACCTGGAACTCGAAGGCTCCGTCGGGGCCGACGCGCCCCGAGCCGCTGAACAGACGCCAGCGCGTCGCCTGGTTCATGCCGTCGACGGTGTTGACGAGGCCGCAGGCGAGGATCGTCCCATCCGCAGTCCGTCCGGCGGACATGCGCGAGAATTGCGGCGTGCCCTGACCCGAGAGCGCGTCCGCAACCTTGAGCTTGATCGCTGCCGTCTGTTCGCCCGTCAGCCGGTAGGGCGTGACATCGGGCGCCGTCTGCGGGCGCGGATAGCCGGGGATGCGAAGCGCGGCGAGATCGAGGTCGGGCATCGCCACCGTCGGCAGCTCGAGACTGGGCATCGGCGGCGCCTGGCACGCGCCGAGCACCAGGCAGGCCGCCAGCGCCGTGCGCCGGAGCTTCGGACGGAATCGGAACGGGGCAGGAAGAGCACTCATCGCCCGGTTCTTAGCGCGCGCCGCCGCCGCTGTGGGGCATGGCCCGCGATCACGTTTGTCGCACCCTCGTTACACCGCTTGGCCTAAAGGCCGGTGCCTTGCCCGGAGCGTCGCGCTGCCTCCTCGGGCGAGCGACCAGCAGGGGAAGACGCGACGAAAAGCTCGAAAAGCGTCGATGAACAGGCGTGCAAAGGCAGGCCGCATCGCCTATCTATGGCTCAGCGAGCCGATTTGCGGCAGGCGCCGCGTTCTGTTCAGCCGGACGTGCAATTGCGACCACAGACGAGGTGTCACGGAAGCGGGTGTCGGAAAAACGGAAGAAACAGTTCGGTGCGCTGGTTTACCGCGAGAGCGACGGGACGGTCGAAGTTCTGCTGGTGACCTCGCGCGAGAGCGGACGCTGGGTCATCCCGAAGGGCTGGCCGATGAAGCTCAAGCTGCCGCATCGCGCGGCGGCGCAGGAGGCGTTCGAGGAGGCCGGCGTGCGCGGCCGGATCTCGCACCGCGCGATCGGCACGTTCGACTACGACAAGCGCCGGCGCGACGGCAGCCTCGTGCCCTGCCGCGTCGTCGTCTATCCGATGGCCGTCAGCGACCTCCTGGAAGACTGGCCCGAGGCCGATCAGCGACAGCGCGCCTGGTTCGCTCCGGCCGATGCGGCCGAACGGGTGAACGAACCCGAACTCGCGGCCCTCCTGCGTCATGTCGAGGAGGGCGCCGTCGCGCTGCCGCACCTGGCCGCCGCCTGAGAAGGCGGTCGCCGGCTGTCAGGCCGCCGTCCCGGCGGCGGGGATCCGACCGCCGGCGGTTTTGCGACGAGCGCCGCGCGTGACGGCGGCGGCTTCGACGCTGGGACTTGCGTGTGAACCGAAGCCGTCTTCCGACTGTTCCTGTCGCGTTCGTCGCCTTGGCCGGCACGCAGCTGATGCGTGACGCACCTGCGCCTGTGTGACGGAGGGTCTTGCGGACCGGGACGAGCGACCGCAAAGCTCTTGCGCGATCAGGTGAACGGTCCGCTCGTGCGGAGCGTTGCCGACGGCGGCAGAGTGCGAAGTGGGGGCCGGCGGACAGGATGAAGCTGAAGACCCTGATGTGGCCGGTCATCGGTCTGTCGGCCGTCGCCTTTTCGCTGTGGCTCCTCGTCGAGGAGCTGCGGACGACGTCCATCGACGACATCGGCGCCAGCCTCGCCGCGATCCGAGAGCCGGCTTGGGCCCTGTCGGCGCTCTGCGCGCTTGCCGCCTACGCCGCGCTCGCCGCCTATGACCGACTGGCGTTGAAGCATCTCGGGCGGCAGGTGTCCTGGCGGTTCATCACCCTGACCTCCTTCACCGCCTATGCGCTCTCGCACAATCTCGGCGCGTCGGTGCTCTCGGGTGCGATCGTGCGCTACCGGGCCTACAGCACGCGGGGGCTCAGCGGCGCGGAGGTCGGCGTGCTCGTCGCCTTCGCCTCCTTCACCTTCGTGCTCGGCAGCGCGCTCCTCTGGGGCCTCGTGCTGGTGATCGAGCCGGCGACGCTGCGCCGTTTCGGCGAGCATCTGCCGGTCGAGGCCTCGACCGTCACCGGCATCCTGGTGCTGGTGCTGATCGCGCTCTACGTCTTCGGCAGCTGGCTGCAGCTGCGGCCACTCCGGCTCTGGCGGCTGACGCTCGCCTATCCCTCGCTGCCGATCGTGCTGCGGCAGCTGCTGATCGGCCCGGTCGAGATCCTCGGCGCGGCCGGCATCATCTACTTCGCGCTGCCGGATGCCGGGAACCCCGGTTTCGCCGTCGTCGTCGGGGTGTTCCTCGTGTCGTTCTCGCTGGCGCTCCTGTCGCACGCGCCGGGCGGGATCGGGGTCCTCGAATTCGTCTTCGTCGCCGGCCTGTCGGACATGCGGCCCGCCGATGTCCTCGCGGCCCTCCTCGTCTTCCGCCTGTTCTATCTGCTGATCCCGCTGGCGCTGGCGCTCGTGGTGGTCGTGGGCTTCGAGCGCCGCCAGCTCGTGCGCAGCCTCCGCTCGATCCGGCTGCGACGGGCGAGGGCGGATCGCCGCCATCGCGGCCGCCGGACCGGCAGGCTCGAGACACCGCCCGGCGAGGCGTGAGGCGGGGCGTGTCCCGGCTGGCACGCCCTTGCGCGTCGTTCGGCGGGAGGGCGGTCCGCGGTCCTGGCCTGCAGTGCGGGCCGCGCGCCGCCGCGTACCAGCACGTCCGAAGCGCGGGGAGGGGATCCCCGGCCCTTACATGACGGTGGGATGACGGGGTGGCAGCCTGCGGGGTCCGGGGCGGGGCGGCGTCGAAGTTTTTTCCCGCGGCTCGAAAAACCGCGTTGACAGGGCTTCGGCGGTGGCCCTATAAGCCGCCCATCGACGGCGCAGGCGTCGCCGGCGAGCTGATCAGCTCGTTCTGGAGTTGCCTGCGGGGGTTACTGGAGCCG
>NZ_JANIFJ010000009.1 GCF_024519155.1 Mangrovibrevibacter kandeliae
GCCCGTCTCGATGTCGTGCACGAAGGCCGACAGCTCCTCCGCCTTGGCATGCTCGGCCGCCATCTGGCGCTCCCGCTCGGCCGTCTGCGCCTCGCGCGCCGCCTTGGCTTCGGCCTCCAGGCGGTCGCGCTCGATCGCCGCCTGCTTGAAGGTCTCGACCGCCCCGGCCATCGCGCCGATCTCGTCCCTGCGGTCGGCACCGGCGATGGCGACGGCCTTGTCGCCGCCGGCGAGACGCCGCATCGAGGCCGCGAGCCCGTTGATCGGCCGAGCGATGCCGCGGCTGAGGAGGAAGCCGAAGCCGATGGCCATGGCAAGGATCAGCGACAGGCCGATGACGAGGATGCTGTCGGCCATGTGGTTGGCGCTTTCCTGCGCGTCCCAGGCCTCCTGCACCGCCTTCTTCTCGTTGTCGAGAAGACCGTCGAGGATGTTCTCGGCCGGCTCGATGAACTTGTCGGCGGCGCCCGAGGTCAGGATTTCCAGCGCCTGCGGCACCGTCACGTCGCTCGACGCGTAGCGGATCACCGGATCGGCGATGTTGCTCTGCCATGCGTCGACGGCAGTGCGCAGATCCTTCATCTGCGCGACGATCGCCGGATCGTTCTGCGAAGTCGCGGCGATCTCGTCCATGCTCTTCAGCATGGCATCGTAATGCTTGCCCTTCACGCGGCTCGAGAAGTACTCGTCATGCGTGATGAAGAAGCCGCGCAGCGAATTCTCCTGCCGGGCCAGCGCAAAACGGGCCTCGATCGAGGCCGTCGCCATCGCAGCGTGCCTGCGGCTGATGTCCTCGTAGGCCTCCGTGCTCTTCTTGTAGTAGTACACCGTGCCGCCCATGGCACCGGACAACGCGACGAGCGCCGTGAAGGCAATGCCGATCTTCTTGGAGATCCGCAGATCCATGAATTTCATGTTGGCGGCCCTTACTCTGCACAGGAGGGAGAACACGATGGCGCTCGCGATCGCGCTGCGATCCCGACCGGCACACCCTGACCTTAGGGCCGAAGTTCTAAACACTTCTTATTCAGTGCGCTCATGATCTCAGTGATCGCAGCTTTTTTTGACGCCGAGGAAGTAAGATCTACATAGCAAGCCATCACTCTACTTAAGAGCGCGACTGCTCGCATTTTAGCGACTTCCGCGTGTGAACGCCGCGCCGAGGCACGCGCACGTGCGTTCGCCTCCCGCCGCGGGGGCCGCGTGCGGGGCAAGACGGTCGGAGCGCCCGGCTGCGGCTCGGCGTCAGGCGCCCGCCGCGCTGCAGGCCCGGCAGAGCCCGCTGAGCTCGATGGTCGTCTTCGCCGGCTTGAACCCGGCACCGGCGGCCCAATCCCGCAGGCCTGCAGCGGCCGCGGGCGCGGCGAATTCACGCACGTCGCCGCAGGTCTGACAGATCGCGAAGGCCACGAGGCTCTCGCCGTGGTCGTGGTGCGGGTGAGAGCAGGCCACGAAGGCGTTGATGCTCTCCAGCCGATGCACGAGGCCGAGGGCGAGAAGCTTCTCGAGCGCCCGATAGACCTGCAGCGGCGCCCGGAAGCCCTCCCCGCGCAAGCGGTCGAGGATGGTGTAGGCGCTGAGCGGCGCTTCGGCCGCCTGCAGCGCGTCGAAGACGAGGCCCTGGTTGCGGGTGAGCTTGACCTCGCTCATCGCATCGCCTCCGCGCGGCGCAGGCCCGGGAGCGGCAGCAGGCTGAGGAGAAACAGGCCGAGCGCAGCGACCACAATGGAGGGACCCGACGGCGTGTCGTAGTGCAGCGAGCCGTAAAGGCCGCCGGTCGCCGCGACGGCCCCGATCAGCGCGGCGGCGACGGCCATCTGCTCCGGCGTCGTCGCCAGCCGCCGTGCCGCCGCAGCCGGGATGATGAGCAGCGAGGTGATCAGGAGGATCCCCACGATCTTCATGGCAATGGCGATGACGAGCGCCATCAGCAGCATGAAGAGGACGCGCGCCCGCTCCGGGCGAAGCCCCTCGGCGGCAGCGATCTCCGGGCTCACCGTCGAAGCGAGGAGCGGTCGCCACAGGAGCGCTAGACCGGCGAGCACCACGGCACCGCCGCCGTAGATCGCGACGAGATCAGCCTTCGAGACCGCGAGGATGTCGCCGAACAGGAAGCCCATCAGGTCGATGCGCACCCAGCTCATGAAGCCGACGAGGACGAGGCCGAGCGCCAGCGTCGCGTGCGACAGGATGCCGAGCAGCGCGTCAGTCGAAAGCGCCTGGCGCCGCTGCAGAAGCAGGAGCAGCACCGAGACCATCGTCGCGACGAAGAAGACGCCGAACATCGTGTCGGTGTCGAAGAACAGCGCCAGCGCGATCCCGAGCAGCGCCGAATGGGACATCGTGTCCCCGAGATAGGCCATCCGCCGCCAGACCACGAGACAGCCGAGCGGTCCGGCGGTGGCTGCGACGCCGATCCCGGCCAGGAGCGCGCGCACGAAGAAGTCGTCAAGCATCGGTCGCCTCCGCCTGACGCGCGTCTTCGGATCGGGCTCCCGCCCGCGCTTCTGGGTGCGCCGGCGGGGCCCCCGGGCCGCCCTGCCCCGCGCCGTGCTCATGGTGATGCCCGTCGCCGGCATGGCAATGGCCGGTGACGCTGCCGTCGCCGTGCCGCACCCGACCGTCCGGCAGATGCTCGTGGTCGTGGCGATGGCGGTAGAGCGCGAGGCCCTCGGCGGCGCGCGGACCGAACAGGCGCAGATAGTCCGCGCTGCCGGCCACGGCCTCCGGCGTGCCCCGGCAGCAGACATGGCCGTTGAGGCAGATCACCGTGTCGGTGGCGGCCATCACCATGTTGAGGTCGTGGGAAATCAGGAGCACCCCGCAGCCGGTGCGATCGCGTGCCGCGCGGATCAGCGCGTAGAATTCCGCCTCGCCGGCGACGTCGACGCCCTGCGCCGGCTCGTCGAGGACGAGGAGGTCCGGCCGTCGCACGAGTGCGCGGGCGAGCAGCGCCCGCTGGAACTCGCCGCCCGACAGGTGCTGGACCTGCGCCTCGAGATGGCCGGACAGTCCGACCTCGGCGAGGGCCGTGGCGATGGCCGAGGCCGGCTGCCGCCCGCTCAGGGTCATCAGCCGCCGAACGGTGAGCGGCAGCGTCCAGTCGATCGCGAGCTTCTGCGGCACGTAGCCGACGGTCAGGTCTGGCCGCCGCAGCACCCGCCCCGCATCAACGCGCAGCACGCCGATGGCGGCCTTGGCGGTGGTGGTCTTGCCCGCTCCGTTCGGCCCGACCAGCGTCACGATCTCGCCGGGCGCGACCGACAGGTCGACGTCGCGCACCAGCCACCGACCGCCGCGCCGGACGCCGACGCCCTGCAGCGTGATCAACTGCTCCATCCAAAAAATCTCCAAGGCAGGCTTGCACGCCGCTTATGCCAGACGTTATAGCGTAACACAACGGCCGTTACGTTGTAACATAAACATCTGGAGCATCCGAATGTCGAACTTCCTCCGGTCGGCGGCCTGTGCGGCCGCCCTCTTCGTCGCAAGCAGCGCCCATGCCGCGCCCGACGTCGTGGCGTCGATCAAGCCGCTGCATTCGCTCGTCGCCGCCGTGATGCAGGGGATCGCCGAGCCCGGCCTCATCGTCACCGGCTCCGCCTCCCCGCACGAATACAGCCTGCGCCCCTCGGATGCGGCGACGCTGCAGAAAGCGGACCTCATCTTCTGGATCGGCCCGGACTTCGAGCATTTCCTCGTCAAGCCGCTGGAGACTTTGGCGCCGACCGCCGGCGCCGTCGCGCTGGAACGGGCGGCGGGGATCCATCTCCTGGCACCGCGCAAGGGCGGCACCTTCGAGCCGGACGCGGATGGCGACCACGACGACGAGGGGCCGGTGGACGGCCACCTCTTCCTCGACCCGGAGAACGCGAAGGCGATGGTCGACGCGATCGAGATGCGCCTCGCCGCCGCCGACCCGGAGAACGCGGCTCGGTATCACGCCAATGCTGCGGCGCTACGGATCCGCCTCGACCAGCTGATCGCCGGCGTCGCCGCCGAGTTGGCGCCGGTGGCGGATCGCTCCTTCATCGTCTTCCACGACGCCTATCACTACTTCGAGGAGCGGTTCGGCGTTCGCGCGGCCGGATCGATCACCGTCGAGCCGGACGTCACGCCAGGAGCGCAGCGGCTGGCCGCGATCCGGGCGAAGGTGCAGGAGCTCGGCGCCACCTGCGTCTTCGCCGAGCCGCAGTTCCACTCGCGGCTGATCGACACGGTGGTCGACGGCACCGCCGCCCGCACCGGAATCCTCGATCCGGAAGGCACGGCGCTCGAGCCGGGTGCGGACCTTTACGCCACGCTCATCCAGGGGCTTGCCGACAACCTGCGGGACTGCCTCGCATCGGAAGGCTGACACGGGCGGCGTCGGCGACCACGCCGACGCCCCTCATCCGCCTGCCGCGACCGTCTCCCCGGAAGGGGCAAAACCCAAGCGTCGCCGCAGTGCCCTCCTCCCAGAGCGCTCCGACTCTGCGGCGCCTGCCGGCGGGTGCCATTCCTCTCCCGCATGCGGGAGAGGGTGGACGCGAGCGCCAGCGAGCGGACGGGTGAGGGTTCGACCGCGCGGCCGGCCGCGGTGCCAGGCGGTCAGTACCCGCCGCTGCGGGCGATGACCTCTTCGATGCTGAGCGGCGCCAGGCGCGCGGCGGGCGCGCCCGACGGCGGCGCGAGGCGCGCCACCCTGGGCGTCGCCGGTGCCGGCGTCACGCTGCGATAGACCGTCACCGGCTGCGGCGCAGCGACCAGAACCGGCTGAAGCTGCGGCTCGGGCGGGCGCGCCAGCACCCGGGACTGCGGCGCCACCGAAGCCGGCACCACGGCCACGGGCACGGCCGCATCCGACCAGCCATCGAAGATCGACTCCCGCGCCGGCCGGTGCGCTGCCGCATATTCACGCGTTCCCGGCGTCACCGAGGCCTGGCTGGCCGTCGCGTCCTTGCGCTTCTCGTAGAACGCGTTGCCGCCCGCGACGAGCACGTAGTGCATGTTCGTGTAGGGATAGCTGTAGCCGGCGGTGTGGAAGAAGGCGGCCTTGCGCACTCCCGGATGCCGCTTGCCCCGCAGCACCTCGGCCGCCATCCGGAACGCCAGATCCTTGCCGGCCTCCATGCTGCGGGTCATCACTCCGGGAGCGAACTGGTTGGGCTGGCCGACGACGGAGCAGACGTCGTTGGGAAATTTCGGCGAGTTGACCCGGTTCATCACCACGGTGCCGACCGCCAGCATCCCGTCTTCGCTCGAACGGTTCGATTCGAAATACATGGCGCGCGCCATGCACTCCCGCTCGCTCATCACCGGCATGTGGGCGCAGGCACCGAGCAGTGCGAGAAGCACCAGGGCCGCCATGCGGAGGCAAAACGAGAGATGCCGTGGAGCGACCATGTCCGCTTCCGAAACAACGCGTTACCACCCCTTATTGCGCTCTCCGTCTTAAGATTGCGTTCAGCACGACGAGCCGCCTCGCCGACGCGCCGCACCGGCCCTCGGCCTCGCGCTTCGGCAGCAAAGCCCTCACCTGATGAGACACTTCCGCCGTCAGGCGTGCGACCGCAGCACGATCGCGGTGCCCCAGGGATCCTCGATCCGCGCCTCGACAGCGGCCTCTTCGAAGCTGTTTCGCGCCGCCAGCGCCGCCCAGGATGCGGCGTCGCATGCGACGACCTCGACGCAGGCCAGCCCCGCCACTCCAGCCGTCCGCTTTCCGGCTCCGCGGCTCGCCCAGCTGTTGGCGCCGAGATGATGGTGATAGCCGTCGCTCGACAGGAAGACGGCGCCGGAGCGGCGATGCGTCACCGCCAGTCCCAGACGCTCCCGGTAAAAGCGTTCGGCCTCGCCCGTGTCACCGACCTTGAGGTGCGCGTGGCCCACGCTCGTTCCATCCGGCGCCCCGCGCCACGGACCGGTCGCGGTCGCGACGAGCGCGCGGACGTCGAGCGGCCGCGTCGTCATGTGGACACTGCCGCCCTCCCATCGCCACGTCTCGCGCGGCGCATCGGCATAGATCTCGACGCCGTTGCCGTCCGGATCCGAAAGGTAGACGGCCTCGCTGACGGCGTGGTCCGACGCGCCCTCGATCGCGACGCCGCCTTCGACGGCGTGGAGCATCCAGGCGGCGAGGTCGGCGCGGCGCGGCAGCAGAAACGCCGTGTGGAAGAGGCCGGCCGCATCGGGTCGCGCCGGCGCGGCGGATCGATCCTCCCGCAGCTCGACCAGCACCGCACCGCCGGCCCCCAGGGCCTGGCGTCCGGGCGCGCCTTCCAACCTCTGCAGGCCCACGACGTCGCGATAGAAGGCTGCGACCTTCTCGAGATCGCGGACGGTGAGGACGACGCGGCCGATGCGCAGAGACGGTGTCATGGACGACCTCCGGGATGAGGGTTTCCGCTGACAGTGATCCGTTCGCACCCAGGATGGAAAGCCGAGAATGCTTGACGCTCCGTCGCCACTTTTTGCGACCGCCCCCGCGACAACCCCGAGCGAAGCGCATAGAGGCTGCGGCGACGGAGTTTCTCGGGCGGGGCGGGGTCGATGACGAGCGGAACGGTGGTTGCTGTCGGCGAGTGCATGGTCGAATTGTCGTCGGCCGAGGGCGGGCTGTACCGGCGTGGCTTCGCCGGCGACACCTTCAACACCGCCTGGCACCTGCGCCGGTCGCTGCCGGCCGCCTGGACCGTCGGCTATGCGAGCGCGGTCGGCGACGATCCGCTGTCGGACGAGATGCTGGCCTTCATGCAGGACGAAGGGATCGGCACCGAGCTGGTGCGGCGCCTGCCCGGCCTCGCGCCCGGCCTCTACATGATCCATCTCGAGGGGGGCGAGCGCAGCTTCTCCTACTGGCGCAGCGCCAGCGCCGCCCGACGGCTCGCCGACGACGCGGCGCACCTCGGACGGATCACGGCTGCGGCCGATGCGCTCTACCTTTCAGGCATCACCCTCGCCATTCTCGACGATGCCGGGCGGCAGACGATCGTTGACAGGATGGCGGCGGCCAAGGCCGACGGACGCCTGGTCGCTTTCGACCCGAACATCCGGCCGCGCCTCTGGACGGACGCGGCACAGATGCGCAGCTGGATCGAGCGCGGCGCCGGCGCCGCGACGATCTGCCTGCCGAGCTTCTCGGACGAGGCGACCGTTTTCGGCGACCCCGATCCGGCCACCACCGTCCGGCGCTACCTGGCGCTCGGCGCCGCGGAGGTCGTCGTCAAGGACGGCGCTGAAGCCGCGCTCGTCGATACCGGTGAAGGCACCGTCGCGGTGCCGGCCGAACGGGCCGTGGCCGTCGTCGACACGACAGGAGCCGGCGACTCCTTCAACGCGGCCTATCTCGCCGCGCGACTGCAGGGGGCCGCTCCGGTGGATGCCGCCGCCGCAGGACACCGGCTGGCAGCGCGGGTGATCGGCCGCCACGGGGCGCTCGTGCGCGACTGAGGTCGACGGAGCCGGCCCAAGGCTCCTCGCATCACGTCGAGCCGCCGTCTCCCGCCACAAGCGGCGCCGGTTGTGCTGCCTCGATCAGCGTCTCGTCATCCTTCAGCCGGGTGCCGCCGAAGCCGAGGCTGGCGGCCCGTCCGGCGAGCCGGCCGAGCTTGCGGCCGGCGGCCTCCGGCGCGATGCCGCCGGGCCGGATGTTCGAGACGCAGTTGCGATCGGCGTCGGTCCGCCCCGGTCGCGGCCCGAAGGTGAGATAGGCGCCGAGGCTGTCGGCCGCCGAGAGGCCCGGACGCTCGCCGACGAGCATCAGCGCCAGGCGGGCGCCGAGCGCCTCACCGATGGGATCCGACAGCGCCACCCGCCCCTGCTCGGCAAGCACCACGGGCGCAACGCGCCAGTCCTGCGGGACAGCCGCGAGGACGCTGAGCGCGGTGCCGACCGCCCAGCGGTTGACGGCCGTCGCCGACAAGCCGTCGGCGACGATCAGCACGAGGTCGCATCCCCCCTCGGCGCGCTCTTGCGCGAGCCGGTCGCGCGACGCCGCGCTGAGCCGCCGGCCGAGGTCGGGCCGCCGCAGATAGGTCGCGCGGTCGCCCGCCAGGCTTTCGATCCGGATGCTACGCCGTCCGGCTGCCGTGAGCGCCCCGGCCACCCCGTCGAGATCGAAGCCGGTGTGCACTGCATCGCGCGCCTTGGCATGAGCTTCGGCAAAGTCGAGGTGGACCGCCGTCGGCTGGCCCGCACCGAAGCGGCCGAGCCCGATCCGTGCCTCGGTGAAGCGGCGCAGGGCGCGCAGCGGAGAAACCGGAGCGGGCGGCTTCTCGTCCATGGCTCAGGCCGCCGCCAGAAGGCCGGCACGGGCGATCAGGGCGCCGGCGTCGTCCCGAGCGGCAAGGCGTCCGGCGGCGTCGAAGATCCCCTCCCCGGAGAGCCAGGCTTCGAACTCCGGTGCCGCACGCAGGGACAGCACGTCCCGGACATAGGCCGCGTCGTGGTAGGAGGTGGACTGATAGTTCAGCATGATGTCGTCCGAGCCGGGCACGCCCATCACGAAGTTGACCCCGGCGACGCCGAGCAGCGTCAACAGGTTGTCCATGTCGTCCTGGTCGGCCTCGGCATGGTTGGTGTAGCAGACGTCGACGCCCATCGGCAGGCCGAGAAGCTTGCCGCAGAAGTGGTCCTCCAGCCCGGCGCGGGTGATCTCCTTGCCGTCATAGAGGTATTCGGGGCCGATGAAGCCGACCACCGTGTTGACGAGCAGCGGGTCGAAGGCCCGGGCGACGGCATAGGCGCGGGCTTCCATCGTCTGCTGATCGACGCCGTGATGGGCGTCCGCCGAGAGCGCGGAGCCCTGTCCGGTCTCGAAGTACATCACGTTGCGTCCGACCGTGCCGCGGTTCAGCCCGAGTGCCGCCTGGTGGGCCTCCGCCAGCATCGCGAGAGAGATGCCGAAGGACCGGTTCGCCGCCTCCGACCCGGCGATCGACTGGAACACGAGATCGACCGGTGCGCCGCGCTCGATCGCCGACAGCGCCGTCGTGACATGGGCGAGGACGCAGGACTGGACGGGACAGCCGAGCTTCAGCCGCAGCGTCTCGATGAGCTCGAGCAGGCGAATCATCGCATCCGGGCTGTCGGTCGCGGGGTTGATGCCGATGACGGCGTCGCCGCAGCCGAACTGGAGCCCGTCGAGGATCGAGGCGGCGACACCCTTCGGGTCGTCGGTCGGGTGGTTCGGCTGGATCCGCACCGAGAGCCGGCCCGCAAGCCCGATCGTCGTGCGGAAACCGGTGACGACCCGCCGCTTGCGCGCCACCGCGATCAGATCCTGGTTGCGCATCAGCTTCGAGACGGCCGCCACCATCTCGGGCGTGAGCGCCCATTTCAGCGCTGCGATGCCCGCGTCGGTCGCCGCGTCCGACAGCAGCCATTCGCGCAGCTCGCCGACGCTCCAGCCGGCGATCGGCCGGAACGCCTCGCGATCGTGCTGGTCGAGGATCAGCCGCGAAACCTCGTCGTCTTCGGGCGGCACGATCGGCGCAGCGAGGATCTCGTCGAGCGTGACCTCCGCCAGGCGGCGCTGCGCCCGCACCCGCTCCTCCTGCGTCTGCGCGGCGAGTTCGGCGAGGAAGTCGCCCGAGCGCGCCGGCGACGCCTTGGCCAGAAGCGCGCGCAAATCCTCGCAGCCGATCATCGCGGGTCTCCCTCAGCGGCCACCGGCCTGCATCCGCGTGCGACGGCGGCCGCCGTCGATGCAGCCGGATGCAGGCCGCGTCCACCCAATTGACCAGATCGCCGCGAACCCGTCTATCTCTTGCGCAGGGCGCCGCAGATCCACGGCGCGGTCGGGAGCGGCGACATGCAGGGCAGCGGTATCCATCACGTGACGGCGATCGCGGGCCAGGCGCGGCGCAATCTCGACTTCTACACCCGCGTGCTCGGGCTGCGGCTGGTGAAGAAGACGGTCAACTACGACGATCCCGGCGCCTATCACTTCTACTACGGAGACGCCGAAGGCAGCCCCGGCAGCCTTCTGACGCACTTCCCCCTGGAGCACGTGAATGCCGGTCGCTCCGGCGTCGGCGCGGTGCATGAAACGGCCTTTCGGGTCGCCGCGGGCGCCCTCGGCTTCTGGCTGCACCGCTTCCTCGAGACCGGGGTCGTTTGCGAACCCGTCGAAAAGCGCTTCGGCGACACCGTCCTGCCCTTCCATGATCCGGACGGGCTGCGGCTGGCGCTGGTCGCCAGCGCCGAGGCGGGCGGGCGCGGCGACGAGGGCGCGTGGACGGGGCGCCCGATCGCGGCCGACCAGGCGATACAAGGCCTGCATGGCGTCACGCTGCTCGTCGCCGACGCGGCACCCACGGCCGCCATCCTGACCAACGTCTTCGGGTTCCGTGCCGAAGACAGGGACGGAAGCCTCACGCGCCATCGAGTGGAGGGTGTCGGGCCGGGAAGCGTCGTCGACCTGCGCGGCGCCGGCGACTTCCTGAAGGTGCGCCCGGGCGCCGGCACGGTGCACCACCTCGCCTTCCGCGCCGCCGACGACGCGGCTCAGGCGGAGATGGTGCAGCGGCTGAAGACCGACCACGGGATCGTCACGACCGAGCAGAAGGACCGCAGCTACTTCCGGTCGGTCTATTTCCGCGAGCCCGGTCACATCCTGTTCGAGATCGCCACCGACGCGCCGGGCTTCACGGTCGACGAGGAAGCCGCCGCGCTCGGCCGGACGCTGAAGCTGCCGGCCGCGCTGGAGGGCCGGCGGGCGGACATCGAGAAAAGGCTGCCCGCCCTCTCGGACGACCAGCCTGCGATCTCGGCCGACCCGGCGACCGGGCCTTCGGCGGACTGAGCCGCACGGAGCCGGCCGAGCCGGCTCCACTCACGGCACTGGGCTATGCTCTCAGAGCGGACGCAGGCTGCGGGCTTCGCGGCCCTTGGCGCCCTCGAAGTAGCGCACCGACACACGCTGGCCTTCGGCGAGAGACGTCAGTCCCGAGCGGTTCAGCGCCGTGGCATGGACGAACACGTCCTTCTCGCCGCTGTCGAGCCCGATGAAGCCGAAGCCCTTGTCCGGGTTGTACCACTTCACCGCGCCTTCGCCCTCGACCTCCGGGCCGCCGGCTGCGCTTGCGCCGCCGCCACCCTGGCGGGGGCCGGCGCCCATCGGGGCACGGGCCGGCCGCGTCGGCGCGGCTTCGGTCTCGTCGATGTCGAGGATCTCGGTCACCTGCAGGCCCTTTTGCGCCTGGATGATCCGCACCGACATCTTGGCGCCCTCGCCCACCGTCGCCTTGCCGGCCGCCTCGAGCGCGCGGATGTGAAGGAAGGCCTGCGATCCGTCATCGGCCTGCACGAAGCCGAACCCCTTGTCGGGGTTGAACCACATCACCTTGACGTCGATGGGTAGCGTGTTGCCGCCGCCACTGGCCGGAGCCATCGGGGCCGCCGGCCGCTGCTGGAAGTAGCTCGGCTCGGAGGAACGGTCACGGTCACGCGGAGCCGACCGGTCGTCATCGTCAAATCCACGGCGGCGTGGCTCGCGAAAGTCTTTGTACTTACCCATGCATGTCTCAGTTGGAAGGCCTACAGAAGTCTCCTTTTACCCGCAATAACGGTTTTCCTCAATGGTGGTGAAGGCCAAGAAAGCGATTATCTTGGCCCTGCCCCTTGTGCGCCGCACCAGGTGCCCCATGGCGCGCACGCGTCGGGCCGGCGCGCGGCCGTCAGCCGAGCTTCCCGACGACGGCCTCGATGGTCTTCTGCAGCACCGGCACGTTGACCGGCTTGACGAGGAAGTTGTTGACCCCGAGCGCCGCCGCCTTCTGGACCAGCTCCTTGTCGCCCTTGCCCGTCAGGATGATGAACGGCGTCTTCTTCGTCGGCGGATAGCTGCGGATCGCCTTCAGGAGCTGCAGCCCGTCCAGCTTCGGCATGTTGAAGTCCGAGATGATGATGTGGCACGGCGTCGTCATCATCGACTTCAGCGCCTCCTCGCCGTCAACGGCGAACACCACGTTCTCGACACCGATCTGCTGCAGCGCGTCGCGGATCAGCATGCGGCTCGTACGCTGGTCATCCACGATCAACACCTTCAGATGCTGCTTGAAGGACATCTCGGGTTTCCTTTTCTGGGGTTGCCGCAGAGACAGGCCCGCATGCGGTCCCTGCTCTCCGGGCAACGTCGTGTACCGTTTTAGCTCAACCCACTCAGGCTGCCATCTCGGTTCGCGGCAGGACGTCGTCGAGCGAAAGCTGCGAGATCATCCGTCCGTCGATCGCCATCACACCGCGGACGAAGCTGCGGGCGAGCTCCGAGGACACCTCGGGCGTCGGCTGCACTAGATCATCCGTGACCGTTAAAATATCCGATACCGCGTCGACGAGCAGCCCCATCATCTGGCCCTGCACCATCACCACGATGATCACCGAGCGGGCCGTCGGCTCGGTCCGGCCGAAGCCGAGCCGGGACGCCAGATCGACGATCGGCAGCACCGTGCCGCGCAGATTGATCACGCCGCAGACGAAGGACGGCGTGTGCGGCAGCGGCGTCGCGAAAGCGAAGCCGCGGATCTCGCGCACCTGGATGATGTCGACGCAGAAGTCCTGATCGCCGATGCAGAAGGCGATCAGTTCGCGCACCTCGCGCACGTCGCCCGGATCGATCTCGCTCATCGCTCCCTCGCCAGCCGCCACCTCAGTTCACCGCTTCCGCCTGCATCCGGGCGAGCAGCGCCGCCATCTCCGGATCCTCGACGCCGCCGAGCGCGTCGGCCGCGTCCCCGGCCTCGACGATCTCCTCGACGTCGAGGTCGCAGTCCCATTCGGCGAATTCGAACACCTGACGGATCCCCGCCTCGCCAGCCTCGGTGTGCAGGTCGATGCTCCAGGAGAGGTAGGACTCCTCCGGCTTCAGCTCGCCGAGCAGCGGGATGGCGGCAGCGTCGCAGCGGACCTCCGCGCGCCCGAGTTCGCAGAGATCGCGCAACAGCCGCGCGCTCTCATTGGCGCGCTGGTAGAGCTCTGCCTGGGGACGGAAGGTCACCCGAAAATGCTTCTCGCCGCCGAGATCGTCGAGATCGATGGCGACCGGCGTGAAGCCGAACTCGGCCATCAGGTCGGCGCCCTCGTCGGCGCCGGCGGGTCGGACCGGCTCGGCCGCCGCTTCCGGCTTGGTCAGGGCGGTCATCGTCTTCAGTTCGTCGGTGAGGCCGCTGGTCTCGCGCGAGGCCGCCGAGAGCCGTGCCAGCGCATCGGCGGATCGGCGGATCAGCGACACCGCGTCCGCCGTCATCTGCTGGCGTTCGGCGCGGATCTCGCCGAGCAGGCCCTCGAAGGTCTTGGCGTATCCCGAGAGTTCGTGGAGATCGAAGGCGGCGGCGCCACCCTTGATCGAATGCACTGCGCGGTAAGCGGTGTTGACCGTCTCGGCGTCCCCTTCGTCGCGCTCGATCAGCGCGAGGGCGTCGCCGAGTTCCTTCAGCTGCTCGTCGCACTCCTCGAAGAAGGTCGCGCGGATTTCAGCCATCGTGTCCATGCATATCCTCCGCCGTCATGGCTCAGGAGAGGCGCGCGATCGCCGCGGCGCCAGCGTCGGTTCGATTGACGGGCGGCCGGGCGTGCCGCCCGGCCTCGTTCGCCAGGGCTCAGGCCGCGACCCGCATGATCGCGGCGACCAGCTTGGTCGGATCGAAGGGCTTGACGATCCAGCCGGTGGCGCCGGCGCGGCGCGCCCGCGCCTTCTTCTCCGCGTCGCTCTCGGTCGTCAGCACCAGGATCGGGATCGCACGCTTCGTCCCGTCCTTGCGGATCTCCTCGATGAACGTCAGACCGTCCATCCGCGGCATGTTCACGTCCGTGATGATCACGTCCGGCTCGCAGCCCTGCAGGACTTCGATCCCGTGCACCCCGTCTTCCGCCTGGATCACGTTGAACCCGGCGTCATGCAGCGCCCGCTTCAGCATCTCGCGCATCGTCCGGCTGTCGTCCACCGTCAGAATGGTCTTGCTCATTGCAGGACTTCCTTCTCGAGCAGCTGCTCCACCGACAGACCGAGAAGCTTCAGGCCATCCTCGAAGGCATCCGAGGGGGCGGCGAGCTCGAGCGGCTGGCCATCGGCCTTCCACGTCGCCACCGCCGACAGGAGCACCTGCAGGCAGAGGCCGCCGACCTGCTCGACCTTGGAGGCGTCGAGCGCCACCGCCTCGCCGCGCAGCGACGACAGTTGCTCGGCCAAAGGCGTTGCCGCCTTGATATCCAGAACGGCGGGCAGCTCGACCGCCACACCCTCGGATGGAGACATCGCTTCAGACATCCAGTTCCTCCAGCCTCGACGGCTGCTCTACCGGTTCAAAACTTCTGGCTCGGGACGCGCACCGTCGGCAGCGGCCGGCCGTGCCGCCGCGCGTATCCGTCCAGCCGGCCTCCCGAAGAGGCAGACATCGAAGGAAACGGTCAGCGATACTGACGACTGCAGTTGTCGTTACACGTCACATCCACGACCATCGCCGCATCAAGTGAAGATTGAATTGATAGATGCTCAGACGCTTCTTTAGCCTCAACAAAGTCTTGTCGACGGGCACCCCGCAGACTGTCTCATGCGCCGGCCCGGTCGGGCCGGCGGAGCCCGCAGCGCCAGCGCCGCGCCCCACGGGCATTCCGAACGGGTGTGGAATCGGTCTAAGTCGGCAGCGATGGGCAACCGAGCGGGGCGGCGGCGCTGGAATATCTACTCTACGAGCCGGTCAAACGCTTCCTCGAGGGCTGCGGCTACACGGTGAAGGGCGAGGTCGGCGGCTGCGACCTCCTCGGGCTGGCGGAGGGTGAGCCGCCGGTCGTGGTGATCTGCGAGTTGAAGCAGAGCTTCAGCCTCGAGCTCCTGCTGCAGGGTGTCGACCGGGCCAGCGCCGCGGACGAGATCTGGCTGGCGGCGCGCCTGTCGAAGCGCGGCAAGGGCCGCGAGAGCGACGCGCGCTTTCGCAACTTGTGCCGTCGTCTCGGCTTCGGCCTCCTCGGCGTCACCGCCGCCGATGCGGTCGAGGTGCTGTTGTCGCCGGACGCCCCGATGCCCCGACGCGATCCGAAGCGACGGTCACGCCTCGTCGCAGAGCATCGCCGGCGTCGCGGCGATCCGACCGCCGGCGGTGGCAACCGGTCACCGGTGATGACCGCCTACCGCCAGCAGGCACTCGCATGCGCGGCGATGCTCGCCGAGGCGCCGCTGCGGCCGCGCGATCTGAAGCCGCAAGCGCCGGACGCCGCGAAGATCCTGCAACGCGACGTCTATGGCTGGTTCGAGCGGATCGAGCGCGGCTGGTACGGGCTGACGCCGGCAGGGCGCGCCGCCCTGGAGCGCTGGCCGCAGCCGCAACGGGACGGTGGCGTCCCGCGCCAGACGGACACCGGTGGCGCCGAGCAGCTCTGAAGCGTGCAGGCGCCCCGGGCGGCCATCCCGGCCGAACCCGCCGAGGAGCCATGGCGGCCGCCTCACCCCGCCGCGTACTGTGCGTCGGTCACCGGCTCCAGCCAGTCGATCGCGCGGCCGCCGTCGCTCTCCTGGATCGCGACATGCGACATCGCCGTCTTCGGGCCGGCGCCATGCCAATGTTTCTCGCCCGGCGGGATCCAGACCGTGTCGCCTGCGCGGATGGTTTCGACCGGCCCGCCCCAGAACTGCACGCGGCCGCAGCCGCTCGTCACATACAACGTCTGGCCGAGCGGGTGGGTGTGCCAGTTGGTGCGCGCGCCCGGCGCGAATTGCACCAGCGCCGACTGGACCCGGGCTGGCGCCGGCGCGTCGTTGATCGCCGTGCGCAGCACCTCGCCGGTGAACCAGTCGGCCGAGGCACGCACCGTCGGCGTCTCTCCACAGCGCGTGATCGTCATCGCATCCTCCCTTGTTTCCTTCACGCTTCAGCAGAGCAACGAGCGCGGTCGGTGGTCTATGCCGCTGCCTCTCCGTCCAGCTCCGACGCGTCGTCCCCGGCCTCCCGCGCCTCGATCTGCCGGTGACGTGCGCGCAGGCTGCGGGCCTTGTCCGGCGTCAGCCGGTCGATGCAGTGGCGGCAGGACACCCCCGCCTCGAAGGAGGGCTGCGACAGATCCTCGGCGGTCAGCGGGTACCCGCAGCCGAAGCAGCGGTCCCAGGCGCCCTCCTCCAGCCCGTGTCCGACCGCGACGCGGTTGTCGAAGACGAAGCAGTCGCCCTCCCACAGACTCTCCTCGGCCGGGACGTCCTCCAGATACTGCAGGATGCCGCCCTTGAGGTGAAAGACGCTCTCGAAGCCTCTGGCGAGCATGAAGGCCGAGGCCTTCTCGCAGCGGATGCCGCCGGTGCAGAACATGGCGACCTTGCGGTGTCTGGCCGGATCGAGCGCGCGGTCGACATAGTCCTTGAACTCGGTGAAGGAGCCGATGCACGGGTCCACCGCGCCGCGGAAGGAGCCGACCAGCGTCTCGTAGGCGTTGCGCGTGTCGAGAACCAACACCTCCGGGTCGGCGATCAGCGCGTTCCAGTCCGCCGGCGCGACATGCGTACCGACGCGCACCGCCGGGTCGGCCTCGGGCGCGCGCATGGTGATGATCTCCGGCCGGATGCGCACCTTCAGCCGGCCGAACGGCCTATCGTCGGCGCGCGAGAACTTCAGCTCGCCCTGGCGAATGCCGAGCCGCCGGTCGAGCGTCTCGATCACCGGGTCGAGATCCGCTCCGGCCGCCGCGATCGTGCCGTTGATCCCCTCCTCGGCGATCAGGAGCGTGCCGCAGACCCCGTGCGCCTCGCACAGCTCGAGCAGGTCCCGGCGCAGCGAGGCCAGATCGGACAGGCGGACGAAGCGATAGAGGGCGGCGACCGTGTAGCTCATGGCACGCGCTTGTAACGCACGCGGTCGCGCCTGCAAGGCGCCCCTGTCGACGGGCCGGACAAATGGGCGTATGTCCCTTCGGTTAACGTCAAGGAGAAGCGCGAGACGTCCCGGCACCGCCCTTGCAAGCCGCCGGAGCGAGCCCGCCAGCGTTCAGGAAACTGCTCATGCCCGCCTACCGCTCCCGCACCACCACCCACGGCCGCAACATGGCCGGCGCCCGCGGCCTGTGGCGCGCCACCGGCATGAAGGACGACGACTTCGGCAAGCCGATCATTGCGGTGGTCAACTCCTTCACCCAGTTCGTGCCGGGCCACGTCCACCTGAAGGATCTCGGCCAGCTGGTCGCGCGCGAGATCGAGGCGGCGGGCGGCGTCGCCAAGGAGTTCAACACCATCGCGGTGGACGACGGCATCGCGATGGGTCACGACGGCATGCTCTATTCGCTGCCGTCGCGCGAGATCATCGCCGACTCGGTCGAGTACATGGTCAATGCACACTGTGCCGACGCCATGGTCTGCATCTCCAACTGCGACAAGATCACGCCCGGCATGCTGATGGCGTCGCTGCGTCTCAACATTCCCGTCGTCTTCGTCTCGGGCGGTCCGATGGAGGCCGGCAAGGTCGTCTGGGCCGACCAGGAGAAGAAGCTCGACCTCGTCGACGCGATGGTCGCCGCCGCCGACGACCGCGTGTCGGACGAAGAGGTGCAGGTGATCGAGCGCTCGGCCTGCCCGACCTGCGGCTCCTGCTCGGGCATGTTCACCGCCAACTCGATGAACTGCCTGACCGAGGCGCTCGGTCTGTCGCTGCCCGGCAACGGCTCGACACTCGCCACCCATGCCGATCGCAAGCGCCTGTTCGTCGAGGCCGGCCACCTGATCGTCGACCTCGCCCGGCGCTACTACGAACAGGACGATGCGTCCGTGCTGCCGCGCTCGATCGCGAGCTTTGCCTCCTTCGAGAACGCCATGACGCTCGACATCGCGATGGGCGGCTCGACCAACACGGTGCTGCACCTCCTCGCTGCCGCGCACGAGGGCGAGGTCGACTTCACCATGGCCGACATCGACCGGCTGTCCCGCCGCGTGCCGGTGCTGTGCAAGGTCGCTCCGGCCGTCGCCAACGTGCACATGGAGGACGTCCACCGCGCCGGCGGCATCATGGCGATCCTCGGGGAGCTCGACCGCGCCGGCCTCCTCGACACCTCCGTCGGCTGCGTCCACGCCGAGAGCATCGGCGACGCGCTGGAGCGCTGGGACGTGATGCGCACCGGCAGCCAGTCGGTCGCCGACTTCTACCGCGCGGCGCCGGGCGGCGTGCCGACCCAGGTCGCCTTCAGCCAGGAGCGCCGCTTCGACGCGCTCGACACAGACCGCGAGGCCGGCGTCATCCGTGACCTCGAGCACGCCTATTCCAGAGACGGCGGGCTCGCCGTCCTCTACGGCAACCTCGCCGAGGACGGCTGCATCGTGAAGACCGCCGGCGTCGACGCCTCGATCCTCACCTTCGCCGGGCCGGCCCGGATCTTTGAGAGCCAGGACGCCTCGGTGAAGGCGATCCTGTCGAACCAGATCAACCCCGGCGACATCGTGCTGATCCGCTACGAGGGACCACGCGGCGGTCCCGGCATGCAGGAGATGCTTTATCCGACGAGCTACCTGAAGTCGAAGGGCCTCGGGAAGGCCTGCGCCCTCGTCACCGACGGACGCTTCTCGGGCGGCTCGTCGGGCCTCTCCATCGGCCACGTCTCGCCGGAAGCGGCCGAGGGCGGCGCGATCGGCCTCGTCGAGGAGGGCGACCGGATCGAGATCGACATCCCGAACCGGCGCATCCACCTCGCCGTCGACGACGCCGAGATCGCCCGCCGCCGCGAGGCGCAGGATCAGAAGGGCTGGCACCCGGCCGAGGAGCGCAAGCGCCAGGTGTCGACCGCGCTGAAGGCCTATGCCAAGCTCACCACCAGCGCCGCGCGGGGCGCCGTGCGCCAGGTCTGAGAGCCGTCATCGAGGCGAGTGCGGTGAACCTGATTGATCCCGTCGCGACGGAACTTGCCAAGCTCACCGCGACGTTCGTCAACTCCATAGCCGCCGGTCTTGCGATCGTCGGCGGAGTAGGACCGGTCGGGAACGCGCTGAACCTCACGTCGACGGCCACGGATCTCGTTTGGCTCCTCGTGGCGAGCTGCCTTTGAATTGGAGCGGCCCTGTCTCTACACTTGGGAGCAAGAGCCTGCCTTCGAAGGGAGTTGCGCAAATGAGCGACGCAAAGATGTGGCTCATGTTGTTTCCAGCGGTCAGCTTGACCATCGTCGGCGTCAGCGTCCTGCTTGTCACGAGCTGGCAGTCGGACCGCGAGGCGCGCAAGCGCAAGTGAGACGGTCGGCGCGCTGACCCTCTTTTGCACCGCAATGGCTCATTGCGCCTTACCGGACCCGATGCTAGCCTTTCCAGCGGCCGACGCGGAGGATGACTTCGGCCATTTCGTCGCGTTGGGAGGCGCGTTCGATGCCGAAGATCAGGTGCACGGCCAAGGCCGTGCCGTTCTACATCGATGTCTGACGTGCAGAGCCGGGGGAGCGGTTCGGACAGCGCCCCGGTGCTCGAGGCGCGTGGGCTGTCGCGCAGCTTCGGCCCGGTCGAGGTGCTCGGCAACATCGGCTTCGGCCTGAAGGCCGGCGAGATCCACGCGATCATCGGGGAAAACGGCGCCGGCAAATCGACGCTGATGAAGATCCTGTCGGGTCATCTGGCGCCCACGCGCGGCGACATCCTGCTCGACGGCGAGCCGGTGCGCTTCTCCGGCCCCGTGGAAGCGGAAGCGCGCGGCATCGTGCTCGTGCACCAGGAGATCCTGCTCGCGCCGGACCTGACGGTCGCGCAGAACATCTATCTCGGCCGCGAGGTCTCGCGCGGCCTCACGATGAACGACCGGGCCATGAACGAGGGCGCGGCGGAGGCCGTGCGCAGCCTCGGCGCCGCGCTCGATCCCCGGGCCACCGTCGCGCGCCTGTCGATCGCCCAGCGCCAGATCGTCCAGATCGCCCGCAGCCTGCTCGTGCCGCATCGCGTCGTGATCTTCGACGAGCCGACGGCGTCACTGACGCCGCACGAGACCGAGGCGCTGCTGCGCGTGATCGGGGACATCCGGGCGAAGGGCGTCGGCGTCCTCTACATCTCGCACCGCCTGCCGGAGGTCAAAGAGATCGCCGACCGGGTGACGGTGCTGCGCGACGGCCGCCTCGTCGCCACGCACGCGTCCGCCGAGTTGCAGCCGGCCGACATGGCGCGGCTGATGGTCGGGCGCGACGTCGCCAAGCTCTATCCGGAACGCCATGCCGAGCGCGCCCCGGAGCCGGTGCTGAGGGTCGAGGAGTTCACCGTGCCCGGCCACGCCGAGGCCGCGAGCTTCACCTTGAACAAGGGCGAGATCCTCGGCTTCGCCGGGTTGATCGGCGCCGGCCGGACGGAGCTGATGGAAGGGATCGTCGGGCTGCGGCCGGGCCACGGCTCGATCCATCTGAACGGCGCGTCGGCGCGCTTTCCCAGCGTCCATGCCAGCCTCAAGGCCGGCATCGCCTATCTGAGCGAGGACCGGAAGGGCAAAGGCCTGCTGCTCGCCAAGGATCTCGCCACCAACCTGACGCTTGCGGCGGTGGAGCGCTTTCGGCGCGGCATCGGCATCGACCGCAGGCGCGAGCGCGCCGCGCTCGACACCGCCATCCGCGA
Source organism: Mangrovibrevibacter kandeliae (assembly GCF_024519155.1). Classification (GTDB taxonomy): domain Bacteria; phylum Pseudomonadota; class Alphaproteobacteria; order Rhizobiales; family Rhizobiaceae; genus Mangrovibrevibacter; species Mangrovibrevibacter kandeliae. The sequence goes on from NZ_JANIFJ010000009.1 coordinate 20,525, forward strand.
CTTCGACATCCGCACCGGGCGAACTGACCTCCTGGCCGGCCAGCTGTCGGGCGGGAACCAGCAGAAGCTGCTCATCGCCAAGATGATGCTGCTCGATCCGCGGATCGTCATCATCGACGAGCCGACGCGCGGCATCGACATCGGCACCAAGCAGCAGATCTACAGCTTCATCGCCGGGCTCGCCGCCGAGGGCCGCTCGATCATCGTGGTGTCCTCCGAGATGCCCGAGCTGATCGGCATCTGCGATCGCATCCTCGTCATGCGATCGGGCCGCATCGTCGGCGAGGTCGCGGGCGAACGCATGACCGAGGACGAGATCGTGGTTCTCGCGACCGGGGTCGAAACGAGAGAGGCCGCCTGACACCGTGAGCACCGCCGCCCCGACAGCCCCTGCCCGCCCGCGCGTGGCGCGTGAGATCGACCTGCGCGCCGTCGCACCGTTTCTGGCGCTCGCGCTGCTTCTCGTCCTGGGCACGCTGGCGAACGACAACTTCCTGTCGATCGCCAACCTGACCAACGTCATCACCCGCAGCGCCTTCATCGCGATCATCGCGGTCGGCGCCACCTACGTGATCTCCTCGGGCGGGCTCGACCTTTCCGTCGGCTCGATGGTGGCCTTCGTGGCCAGCCTGATGATCCTGTTCCTCAATTCGGGCACCATCGCCGACCCGACGACCAATCTCCTCGCCGGCGTCGTGCTGGCGATCGTCATCGGCGCGCTGTGCGGCCTTGCCAACGGCCTGATCGTCACGCTCGGCCGCATCGAGCCGTTCATCGTGACGCTCGGCACGATGGGGATCTTCCGCGGCCTCACCACCTGGCTCAGCCAGGGCGGCGCGATCACGCTGCGCGACCGCGACGTGCAGTCGCTCTACCGCCCTGTCTATTTCGGCGAGATCCTGGGCGTGCCGATCCCGATCCTGTTCATCGCCGCGACGGCCGCGCTCGCCGCCTTCGTGCTCTACCGCACGCGCTACGGCCGGCATCTGCTGGCGGTCGGCTCGAACGAGGACGTGGCGCGCTATTCCGGCCTGCCGGTGGGGCGGGTGCGGACCCTTGCCTATGTCGTACAGGGGCTCTGCGTCGCCGTCGCCGTCCTCCTCTACGTGCCGCGGCTCGGATCGACGACCGCGACCACCGGCACGCTGTGGGAGCTGCAGGCAATCACCGCCGTCGTCGTCGGCGGCACCGCGCTGCGCGGCGGCGTCGGGCGCATCTGGGGCACCGTCTGCGGCGCCTTCATCCTCGAGATCGTCGGCAACATCATGCTGCTGTCGAACTTCGTCAGCGAGTACCTGATCGCCGCGATCCAGGGGGCGATCATCATCGTCGCCATGCTGGTGCAGCGCTCGCTCGCGCGCCGAAGCTGAACCGAGCCGGGCGGACGGGTCGCGCCCGGCAGGACCACGAGACCCGATTTGGGAGGAGGATCATGAGACAGCAGTTCTTCGGGCTGGCGGTCGCGGCCGTCGCCGCCTTCGCCGCCCTGGCCCAGCCGGCCAGCGCGCAGGAGGGCAAGAAATACACCGTCGGCGTGTCGATTCCGGCGGCCGATCACGGCTGGACGGCGGGCGTCGTCTTCCACGCGCAGCGCGTCGCCAAGCTCCTGATGGAGGAGCACCCGGGGCTGAACGTCGTGGTCAAGACCTCGCCGGACCCGGCGAGCCAGGCGAATGCCGTGCAGGATCTCGCCGTGCAGGGCCTCGACGCGCTGGTGATCCTGCCGACCGATCCCGATCCCCTGGTCAACGCGATCCAGCAGGTCAAGGACGGCGGCGCCTTCGTCGCGCTCGTCGACCGGGCGCCGTCCGACAACGACGATTCGGTGCGCGACCTCTACGTCGCCGGCAACAATCCGGCGCTCGGCCGGGTCGCCGGCGAGTACATCGCCAAGACGACGCCGGACGCACAGGTGGTCGTGGTCAGAGGCCTGCCGATCCCGATCGACCAGCAGCGCCAGGACGGCTTCGACGAGGGCATCAAGGGCTCGAACGTCAAGGTGCTCGACCGGCAGTACGGCAACTGGAACCGCGACGATGCCTTCCGGGTGATGCAGGACTACCTGACCAAGTACCCGAAGATCGACGTCGTGTGGTGCCAGGACGACGACATGGCTGTCGGCGTCCTCGAGGCGATCGAACAGGCGAACCGCAGCGACATCCAGTACGTGGTCGCCGGCGCCGGCTCGAAGGACATGATCAAGCGCGTCATGGACGGCGACAAGATGATCCCGGTCGACGTCCTGTATCCGCCGGCAATGGTCGGCACCGCAATGGAGCTGACGGTCGCCCATCTCTATGACCAGACGCCGGTCAGCGGCAGCTACATCCTCGACGCGACGCTGGTGACGAAGGACAACGCCAAGGAGTTCTACTTCCCCGAGTCGCCCTTCTGATCGATCAGGCGGAGGGGCTGCCGCGCCCCTCCGCTTTCCCGTCCGGCTCGAGCAGAGTCTCGCGGGCCGCCGACAGAATCTCTTCGCCGAGCGTTCCGCCCTCCGGGATACGCGCCAGCGTCATGGCACCGACCAGCGTCGCATAGGCGACGATCGCAGCCTTGCGGCGCGAGGCTCCGTCCCCCTCGCCGCCCCTCACATCCGTCAGCACCTCGATCGAACGCTCGAGCTCGGCGGTCGCCTCGCCGCGCGTCTTCTCATCGCAGCGCGCGATGTCCGGTGCGAGGGCGGCGAACGGACAGCCCCCGCCGACCCCTTCCCGGTGCCGCTCGCTCAGGTAGTCGCCCGCGATGTCGGTAAAGGTCACGCACCGCCCGGCAGATTCAGCCTCCGCCAGACGCGCCGACCAGACGCCATAGGCCTCGCCGAGGGCCTCGCGCACCAGCTCGTCGCGCGAGGCGAAGTGCTTGTAGAACCCCCCGACGGTCAGTCCCGCCTCCTTCATCACGTCCGCGACGCCGATCCCATCAAGGCCGCGCTCGCGGAACCGCCGCGACGCGACCTCGACGATCCGTCGATGCGTCTCCGCCTTCTCCACTTGTGAGCGTGCCATTCGGACCTCCCGTTGACAAATATGGATTACGATCATACTCCATATAGAGTTCGATCATAATCCTCACCAGCCGATCGCTCAACCGCAGTCGGTCGGCTGGCGTTCCACGATGGAGACCACCTATGTCGCAGTCCCGTTCCACCGCTCTCGTCACCGGCGCGTCCTCCGGCATCGGCGCCGCCTATGCCGACCGTCTCGCACGTCGCGGCCACGACCTCGTCCTCGTCGCGCGGGATGCGGCCCGGCTGCAGACGCTCGCTGCCCGGCTGCGCAGCGAGACGGGCGCGGCCGTCGACATCCTGCCCGCCGACCTGACCAAGCCCGCTGACCTCGCTGCCCTGGAGGAGCGGCTGCGGCAGGACGGGCGGATCGGGCTGCTCGTCAACAATGCCGGCGCGGTCTCGCCCGGTGGCTTCGCGGCGGAGGACCTGCAGCCGCTCTACACGCTCGTCGATCTCAACGTGACGGCGCTCACCCGCCTTGCCGGCGCGGCTGTCCAGGGCTTCCTCGCGCATGGCCGCGGGGGCGCGATCGTCAATCTCGGCTCGGTGGTCGGCTTCGCGCCGGAGCTCTTCGCCGGCGTCTACGGCGCCACCAAGGCCTACGTCCTTGCGCTCTCACAGGCGATGAACGCCGAACTCGCCGGGAAGAACATCTATGTCCAGGCCGTCCTGCCATCGGGCACCAAGACCGAGATCTGGGAGCGCTCGGGCCGAGCCACGGACGACTGGATGATGGATGTCGACGACCTCGTCGATGCGGCGCTGGTCGGCTTCGACCGCCGCGAGGCCGTCACCATCCCGCCCTTCGAGGACGCAGCGCTCTTCGACACCTACGAGACGGCGCGCAAGGCGCTGCTCTCGCAGTTCCGGGCCTCGAAGCCGGCGACGCGCTACCGCACCTGAGCCGCCGCGCCGACGTCGGCGTGCGGCCGGCCGTCGAGCTGGAGAACGGTCGCAGGGTCGTCACAGCGTGGCGGCCCTGCCCGTTGTCAGAGGTAGATCGGGCCGAGGGGCCCGCGATATTCCGTCAAGAACCCCGCCGCCCGCGCCTCCGCAACGAAGCCGTTGATGCCCTTGTGGTTGGTGAGGAACTCGTCCCTCTCGCTGGCGGATGGACGCAGATCGTCGTGCGTCTGCGCAAACGATCGCGCCGCAACCGTCAGGGGGTGCACCACCCAGCCAGAGCCGGCACGTGCGACGCGAAAGGCGGCATGCGCGCCATCCTCCAGCCCGGCACGCGGCGGCAGCAGCCGCTCCTGCGGCGCCGGGCCGCCGATCGTTGGCGGCGCAAGCCCGTTGCGCCGGATTTCGCCCGCGATGTTCGGAACGTCCGCCACAGCGTTCCTCCTCGTTGTAGGTTTCGGATCAAGCCGCCGCTGCCGGCAGCGCCGTGGAAATAGCCTCCGACCGTGACCGAATTGGCTCGGCCACATGAAGGCTTTGCAACGGAAGAAGGCAGAGCGTTGCCGAAGGCTTAGCCAGAACCAAGCCCCTTACGGAAAGGCTTTGATAACCACGCCGGAAATCAAATGCGGCGAGAATCAGGCGTCGCCGATGCGAAGCCGCCGCGCCATGTCGGACCGCAGCCGCCCCATGGGATCGATCTCATGCAGCACGGCCTCGTAGTGCGGCAGCTGCGGATACATCCGGCGAAACCCTTCCGACGACAGGCACGCGTCCTTGGCGAGATAGACCCGCCCGCCGTGATCGAGTGTCAGGCGCTCCAGCCGCGCCATCAGCTCGGGTGTCTTCGCCCGCGCCGGGAAGTCGAGCGCCAGGGTGAAGCCGGGGAACGGAAAGGACAGGAAGCCGCGCCCGGCCGAGCCGAGGGTCTTCAGGACGGCGAGGAAGGAGGCCGAGCGGCTGGCCGCGATCGTCTCGAGGAGCGCGCGGATGCCACGGTCGGCCTCTGCCTCCGGGATCACGCACTGGAACTGGTAGAAGCCGCGCCGTCCATACATCCGGTTCCAGTCGAGAAGCGCATCGAGCGGATAGAGGAAGGCGTCGAAGGGCAGCGTGCGCGCGCGGCCGGCCGCCGGCACCCTGCGGTAATAAAGCTGGTTGAACAGGCCGATGCTGAGCGGGTTGAGGGCAAAGTCCGGAAAGTCGACCGGAAGGCGCAGCGCGCGTCTGGCCGGCCGCGCGGGAAAGCCGGCTTCGGCGTGCTCGGCGGCTTCGAGAATGCCCCGCCCGAGGCTGCGGCCGGTCGCCGTGGCATCGATCCAGGCGACGGTGTAGGTGCTCTGCGCCCGCGCCGCGCGCAGCGCAGCCATCAGCGCATCGAGATTGCCCGCACGCGCCTCGCGCACCGTCACGAACGAGGAACTGACCCGCTTCATCGCGAAGGCGATCTTCAGGATGACGCCGGTGAGGCCGATGCCGCCGATGGTGGCCCGGAAGAGCTCGACGTTCTCGCGTGACGACAGGCGCAGCAGGCGGCCGTCCGGCGCCAGGAGATCGAGCCAGAGCACGTGATCGCCGAAGCTGCCCGCGCGGTCGTGGTTCTTGCCGTGCACATCGTTGGCGACCGCGCCGCCGATCGTGGCGAAGGCGGTGCCCGGCGAGACCGGCGCGACCCAGCCGCGGTCGAGGAAGCGGTCGATCAACTCGCGGAAGGTAACGCCCGGCTCGCAGACGAGCACGCCACTCGCCTCGTCGACGGACAGGATCCGGTTCAGCGCGCCGGTCAGGAGAGTGTCGCCGCCGTCGTTGAGCGCGGCGTCGCCATAGCTGCGCCCGCCGCCAAAGGCGATCAGGCGACCGGCGGGCGCCGCGAGGGCACCGGCGACCTCGGCCTCCGACGCCGGCGAAACCGCGCGGGTGCGGGCATGCGACGTCCGGCCCCAGCCGGTCAGGATCCGTCTCTCATCCTGCATCGACGCCCCTCGACGTTCGAGCCAATCGTCGACGAGCCTTAGCGCCTATGCCTTGATGTCGAGTGAAGCCGACGCGAAATTCCCGCCCCTCACTCGCCCGGCTGCGGGGCCGCCTCGTGCTCGGCCGGCGCCTTCGGCATGAACCGCCCCACGAAGCGGCCGAAGCCGTCGAGGAAGCTGAGGATGACCGGTACGAAGAGCAGCGTCAGCAGCGTCGACGAGATCAGGCCGCCAATGACCGCGTGCGCCATCGGTGCGCGCTGCGCCCCGCCCTCGCCGAGACCGAGCGCCAGCGGCAGCATGCCGAAGATCATCGCCAGCGTCGTCATCACGATCGGCCGCAGGCGCACCGCGCCGGCCTCGACCAGGCTGTCGGCAAGCGTGGCGCCGCGGGCCCGCTCGTGGTTGGAGAAGTCGACGAGGAGGATCGCGTTCTTGGTGACGAGGCCCATCAGCATGATGAAGCCGATGATCGAGAAGATGTTCAGCGTCGAGCCGGCGACGAGCAGGCCCAGCAGCACGCCGATCAGCGACAGCGGCAGCGTCATCATGATGGCGATCGGCTGCAGGAACGAGCCGAACTGCGAGGCGAGGATCAGGTAGATGAAGATCACGGCCAGCGACAGCGCCTGGATCGCATAGCCCATCGACTCCTGCATGTTCTGCGTGTCGCCGCCGAAGGAGAAGCGGTAGCCCGGCGGCAGGTCGATCCCGGCCAGGACCGTATTGAGGTCGGCGGTGACGTCGCCGAGCGAACGGCCGTCGACATTGGCGGTGATCAGCACCTGGCGCGACAGGTCCTTGCGGGTGATCGAGTTCGGCGTCGTCGACTGCACGATGTCGGCCACCTGATCGAGGCTGACGGTCACCGGCCGCCCGTTGGCGTCGTTGCGGCCGGTGGCGATCGGCAGGCGCTCGAGGTCGGCCGCGCTTTCGCGCAGGTCCTTGGGCAGGCGCACGGTGACGTCGTAGGTCTCTCCGTCCGGCGCGTTCCAGGTCGAGATCGCATCCCCCGACACCAGCGGGTCGAGCGTGTCGCCGATCTGCTGCAGCGTCACGCCGAGATCGTTCGCCGCCTCGCGCCGCACCTTCACGCCGAGCGTCGGCTGCTCGTCCTCGAGGCTCGAGGTGACCTCCACCGCACCGGGGATCGCCTTCAGCTTGGCCATCACCTCGTCCGAAAGAGCCTGGAGCTCGTCCTGGCCGTCGCCGAGGATCGACAGCTGCAGCGGCTTGTTGGACCCGCCGCCGCCGCCGCCAATGCCGGGCTCGCTGATCGAGATTTCGAGACCCGCGATCTGCGAGAGGCGCTGGCGCAGCGGCGCCGAGAGGTCGGTCGGGGAGCGTTCGCGCCGATCCAGCGGCACCATCTGGACGTGGATCGTCGCCTGGTTGGCGCCGCGCGCGCCGCCGGTGTTGATCGTCGAGTAGAGGTCGCTCACCTCGGGAAATTCGTGCAGCGCCGCCTCGACCTGTCGCACCTTCGCTTCGGTGTAATCGAGCGAGGAGCCCTCTGCCGCTTTAAGCGACACCAGGAACTCGCCGTTGTCGGCGGGCGGCACGAACTCGGTCCCGATGCGCGGCACGAGGCTGAGGCTGCCGGCAAAGATCAGGATCGCGGCGATCACGGTGACGATGCGGTGCCTGAGGCTCCAGCGGATGACGTGCCGATAGCCGTGGGCGAGGCGCTCGAACCCGCGGTCGAAGCGCGCGACCAGCCGGCCGACGACGCCGCGCTTCGCGTTCGGCTGCGCCGCCGGGTCGTACCAGACGCTCGACAGCATCGGGTCGAGCGTGAACGACACGAAGAGCGAGATCAGCACCGCGACCGAGACGGTGATGCCGAACTGCAGGAAGAAGCGGCCGATGATGCCGCCCATGAAGGCGACCGGCAGGAACACGGCGATGATCGAGAGCGTCGTCGCCAGCACCGCGAGGCCGATCTCGTTGGTGCCGTCGAGTGCCGCCTGCACGTGCGTCTTGCCCATGTGGAGATGGCGCGTGATGTTCTCGCGAACCACGATCGCGTCGTCGATCAGGATGCCGATCGCCAAAGACAGCGCCATCAGCGTCATGGTGTTCAGCGTGAAGCCGAGCGCGTGGATCACCGCGAAGGTGCCGATCACCGAGATCGGCAGCGTCAGGCCCGTGATCACCGTCGAGCGCCAGGAGTTGAGGAACAGGAAGACGATCGCGACGGTCAGGAGCGCGCCTTCGACCAGCGTCGCCTGCACGTCGTCGACCGACGCGGTGATCGCCGTCGAGTTGTCGCGCGAGATCTCGATGTCGATGCCCTGCGGCTGCAGCTCCGTGCGCAGCTTGGCGACCTCCGCACGCAGGTCGCGCGCCACCTCGACGGTGTTCGAGCCCTGCACCTTGACGACGTCGATGCCGAGCGCGGTCTGGCCGTTGTAGAGCGCCCGGTTGGTCTGTTCGGCCCCCTCGTCGAGCACCTCGGCCACCTCGGACAGGTAGATCGGCCGGCCGCCGCGGGTGGCGACGATGATCTGGCGAAAGTCCTCGGGCGACTCCAGCCGGCCCTTCACCGTGACGACCCGCTGGCGGATGCCCTGCGAGATGTCGCCGGCCGAAAGGTCCTGGTTGTCGCGCCGGATGGCCGCGGAGATGTCGCCGACGCCGATGCCGAGCGCCTCCATGCGCTGGGGATCGATCAGCACCGCGACCTGCCGCTCCGAGCCGCCGACGATCGTCGTCTGGCCGACGCCCGGCACGATGTTCAGCCGCTTGGTGATGATCTGGTCGGCGACGGAGGTGATGTCCGGCAGGCTGCGGGTCTTCGAAGACACCGCCAGCGACAGGATCGGCGCCTCGTCCGGATTGAAGCGGGTGATCTGCGGCGTGTCGACGTCGTCCGGCAGGCTCGCCTCGATGCGCGAGACGCGGTCGCGCACTTCCTGCGCGGCATCCTGCGCGTCGATGTCGAGCGTGAACTGGATGACGACGACCGAACGGCCCTCGTAGGAATCGGAAGTGATCTCGTCGATGCCGCCAATGGTGTTGACGGCGCTCTCGACCTTGCGCGTCACCTCGTTTTCGACCGTCTCCGGCGCCGCGCCGGTATAGGCGGTCGAGACGACCACGACGGGAAGGTCGACGTCGGGGAACTGGTCCACCCCGAGCTGGCGGAACGAGAACAGGCCGATCACGACGATCGCCGCCATCATCATGGTCGCGAAGACCGGATGGCCGACGGAGATGCGGGTCAGGAACATGGCGTCAGCTCCGCGTGATGCGGATGGGCGTCTGAGGCTTCAGGTCGGGCAGCGGCGCGGAAACGATCCGGTCGCCGCCCGCGAGCCCGTCCGAGATCTCGACGAGCGCGCCGTCGTCCCAGCGCGCGCCGACCGTCACGTCCTGGCGCACCAGCCGCCCGCCCTGCGTCTTCAGGACATACTGCGTCGTGCCGTCCTGGCGCAGCGCCGCGACCGGCACCGCCACGGTGTCCTTGCTCTGGCGCACGGTGATGCTGCCGATGGCGAACATGCCGCCGCGCAGGTCGCCGGCCGCATTGTCGATCGACAGGAAGACATGGACCGTGCGGGTGTTGGCTTCGGCCACCGGACTGATGCGCTTGACCGTCGCGGTGATCTCGCGGCCGGACACGCCGTCGACCGTCAGCCGCGCGGTCTGGCCGACCTCCACCTGGGACACCCGCGTCGTCGGCACGCCGGCATCCACGTCGAGCTCGGAAATGTCGACGAGTCCGAAGAGCGCCGTGTTCTGCCCGACCGTCTGGCCGGGGTCGACCGAGCGTTCGGAGATCACGCCGTCGAACTTCGCCGTCACGGTCGCATCGTCGAGATCGCGCTTGGCCTGGTCGATCTGCGCCTGCGCGCCGCGCAGCTGTGCCTCGAGCTGCTGCACCTGGCTCTGCGCCTCGTCGAGATTGGCCTTGCCGGTGATCCCGCTGCCCTGCAGCTGCTTGGTGCGCGTCAGGGTGGACTGGGCGAGCGAGAGCTGCGCCTGCAGCGCCTGCAGCGACGCGGAGCGCTCCTCGAGCGTCATCTCGATGGTCGAGGTGTCGAAGCGAGCCAGCACCTGCCCCGCCTTCACGGCGTCGCCGACATCGACGTTCACCGCTTCGAGCGTGCCGGCGATCTTCGAGTTCAGCGAGGTCGAGCGCACCGGCTCGAGGCTGCCGCTGATGCGGATCTCCTCCGACAGCGTCTGCGGCTGCAGCTCCGTCAGCTCGACGTCGGCGAGCTCGACGGTCTTCGGCTCGGTCGAAGCGACGTCGGCCGAGGCGGCAGGGTTGACCTGCGCCACCGGCTCGCTTTCGCGCGTCTCGAGCACGACCCCCGAGCCAAGCGCGGCGAGCGCCAGAACGGCGATGAGTTTGTAGCGTCTCTTCATGCTTCGTCTCTACGTCGCTTCCGCCGCGTCACTACGGGCGGCTCGGCCCGAAATCTCAGGCCGCTGATCGTCCTGCGGCCGCGCCGCCTCCCGCTCCGCAAGCGCGCGGATGGTCGCCGACACGTCGGCATAGAACCCGGCGGCACGCGTCAGCCGCTCGTGCGCCGTGGCGCTGGTGCCCGAGCGTTCCGCCACGGTGGCCACCGCATGGCGGAGGCGGTCGAGCCGGGCGACCATGCGCTGCAGCTGCATCTGGTGTGCGTCCGCGGCAAGCCTGAAATAGTCCTGCCGGTCGCCCGGCATGGCGGCCTTCTCGATCATCCCCGCCTCGATGAGAAGCCGCGTGTTGGTGCTGACGCTGCCGCGGCTGACGCGCAGCCGCTCGGCGATGGCGCCGAAGCTCAGAGGCGCCTCGCTCAGCGTCAGCAGTCCGATGATCCGCCCGGCGATGCGGGGCAGGTCGTCGGCCTGGGCGAGGATGCCCATCTCCTCGACGAAGGTGGCTTCGATGTCGTGACTGCGGTCCAGCATGATCGGCAGATAGTATGTCCAGAACGTTCAATCAAGACTGAACAAACGAGCTTAATGAGTTGGTCGGATCGATCTTGAGATCCGCGCCAGCCGGTCGATCGACGGCTTGGTAAGCCAGAAACGAACTGACCGTCTCACTCGTTGTGCGGGGGTCGCCATCCTTCTCAGGCCTCCCGCCCATGCCCGGTCAACGCTTTCACATCGTCATGAACCCCAATTCCGGCACCGTTCAGGGGATGGACTTGACGCCGGATGGACTGCGGGAAAAGTTCGAGGCGGCGGGCCTGCAGGCCGACGTGGATGCCGACGCCGACACCCCCTTCCCCGAGCGGATCGAAAAGGCGATGCAGAGCCCAGCCGGCGTGCTGGTCTCGGCCGGCGGCGACGGCACGGCGACGGCGCTCGCAAGCGCCATCATCGGCAGCGACAAGACGCTGGCGGTGCTGCCGCTCGGCACCGCCAACCTCCTCGCCCGCGACCTGAAGATGCCGCTCGACCTCGACGAGGCGATCGGCGCGCTGGCGACGATGGAGCGGCGCTGGATCGATGCCGGCGAGGTCAACGGCCGGGTCTTCCTCCACAAGGTGGTGATCGGCTTCGTCCCCGGCGTCGCCGCCGGACGCGAGGCGCTGCGCGGGCGCAGCGACGTCTCGGCCAAGCTCGGCTTCGTGCGCTACTTCTTCAGGCGGCTGTCGCGCAGCCGCAAGATCGCGGTCGAGATCGACGCCGAGGGCGAGGCGCCGCGTGTCGTGCGGGCGCAGGCCGTCGCCGTCGCCAACAACGCCTATGACGAGGGCTTCGCCCGGTTCTTCTCGCGCTCGCGGCTCGATGCCGGGACGCTCAACCTCTATGTCCTGAAGCGGCTGAACCTCAGCGACCTGTTTCGACTCACCGCCGGCATGGTGCTCGGCCACTGGCGCGAGCACGATGCGCTGGCGATCGAGGCGGTGCCGGCCGTGACGATCCGCAGCCACAAGCGGCAGACGAACGTGATGATCGACGGCGAGGTTGAAACGCTCGACGTGCCGCTGCGCTTCGCCATTCGGCCGCTGGCCCTCGCCGTCCTCGCGCCGGCAGCGGCGGACGAGGTGCCGAATCCGGTGAACGAGCCCGACGAGCGCCTGGAAGAGGCCCGAGCCTGATGCGCATCATCCACCTGTCCGACCTGCATTTCGGTCATCACGATCCCGTCCTCGCCGAGGGCCTGGCCGCGGACATCGCCAGCCAGGCGCCGGATCTGGTGGTCGTCAGCGGCGACTTCGCGCAGATCGGCAGTCGCCGGGAGTTTGCCGACGCGCGCGCCTTCCTCGACCAGCTGTCCACGCCGGTGTTCGCCGTGCCGGGCAATCACGACGTCCCGGCACGCAACGTCCTCCGGCGCTTCCTCGATCCCTACGGCTACTATCGCCGCTTCATCGCGGAGGAGCTCGAGCCCTTCACCGAGATCGACGGCGTCGCCATCGCCGGCATCAACACCGCCCGCCGTCTGCGGCTCGGGCTGAACTGGGCCCTCGGCTCGATCAACCGCGAGCAGCTCGCCGACCTCAAGCACCGCTTCGCCGCCGCCTCGCCGGACTCGGTGCGTGTGGTCGTCGCCCACCACCCGCTGCTGCAGCCCGAGACGACGATGGAGCATCCGATGCAGCCGGTGAAGCGGGCCGACCTCGCGCTCCAGACCTTCGCCCGGCTCGGCGTGCGGCTGGTCCTCAGCGGCCACTTCCACATGAGCTACGTGCGCCGGCACGATCATCCCGGCGAGATCGGCGAGGCGGTGCCGAAGGGTCCGCGCCACGCGGCGGCCGCACCGATCCTCGTCGCGCAAGCCTCCTCGACGATTTCCACCCGGCTGCGCGGCGAGCCGAACGCCTACAATCTCATCGACATCGTCGATCGCGTCATCACCGTCACGGTGCGGGAATGGCGCGGCGAGGACGGCTGGACCACGCGGGAAAAGGCGTCCGAGCGGGCCTGACGACGGACGCCTCCACTTTCTCTGGAGTGGAATTTGAGGCTCTGGATGCCGCGCCTCCCTAGCGTGGCACAGGCGTGTTTCGCTTACGACAGCGACTGGCCGCTGACGAGGATGAAGGCCCAGTAGAGCAGGCCCGAGAGCGCCATTGCGGCAGGCAGGGTCACCACCCAGGCCGAGGCGATGCGCAACACCGTGTCGCGCTGCAGACCCTGCTTGTTGGCGACGGCCGCTCCCGCAACGCCGGACGACAGGATGTGCGTCGTCGACACCGGCATGCCGCCGAACTCGGCGAGCAGGATCGTCGCCGCCGCGACCAGCTCGGCCGAGGCGCCCATGCCATAGGTCAGGTGCTTGCGCCCGATCCGCTCGCCGACGGTGACCACGATGCGCTTCCACCCGACCATGGTGCCGAGCCCCAGCGCGATGGCGACGACGATCTTCACCCAGAGCGGGATGAAGCGGATGCCGTCCCCGAGCTTGTCGTCGAAGGCCTTCAGCGCGTCCATCTGCTCCTTGGGCAGCGCGTCCTCGTCGCCGGTCGCGATGTGGAGCCCGTCCATGATCATGTACATGTCGTTGCGCACGTTCTGCGTCTCGGCGGCGGGCACCTTGGCGACCGAGCCGTAGGACTGGACGCGGCCGGCGACGTCTTGCGTCAGGCGCGCCATCGCGCCCATGCCGTCCGGGGTGATCACCTGGCGGGCCTGCAACGCCTGCTTCAGCGTGGTGCGCGCTTCGTCCGGCGCCATCGCGTTCCGCCCCTGCGCATAGGCATGCATCACCTCGACCGCCCCGTCCGCGCTCTCGACGAAGGCGGGTGTTGCGGCGTCCGACACGGAGCGGTTGAGCGCGTAGGCGGTCGGCGCGACGCCGATCAGGATGAGCATGATGAGGCCCATGCCCTTCTGCCCGTCATTGCCGCCATGCGCGAAGGAGACGGCGGTGCAGGTGAAGATCAGCAGTGCGCGGATGCCGCGTGGCGGCGGCTGGTCGCCCTCCGGCTCCCTGTAGAGCGTCTCGTTCTTCACGAAGTGGCGCAGCACGAAGAACAGCACGAGCGCCCCGACGAAGCCGACGAGCGGACTGAACAGGAGCGCCGAGAGAACGTCCGTCGCCTGCCCCCAGTCGACGCCCGACGTGCCGCCGCTGCCGCCCGACAGGAGCTGGTTGGCGAGGCCGACGCCGAGGATCGAGCCGATCAGCGCGTGCGAGGAGGAGTTCGGGATGCCAACATACCAGGTGGCGAGGTTCCACAGGAGCGCAGCGATCAGGAGCGCGAAGATCATGCCGTAGCCGGCGACCGATCCGACGTTCAGGATCAACTCCACGGGCAACAGCGTCACGATGGCGTAGGCGACGGCGCCGGACGAGACGATCACACCGACGAAGTTCCAGAAGCCGGACCACACGACGGCGATCAGCGGGCTCAGCGAGTTGGTGTAGATCACCGTTGCGACCGCATTGGCCGTGTCGTGGAAGCCGTTCACGAACTCGAAGGCGAGCGCGATGATCAGCGCGATGCCGAGAAACAGGAACGGACCGAAGGCGAGCGGCTCGCCGATGTCCTGGGTCTCGGTGAAGATGTTGTAGCCGGCGAAGGCGAAGGCGCCGACCAGCACGACGAAGAACAGGATCCGCAGCCCGGGATGGACCGCGTGGTCGAGGTTGCGCGGCTTCGGCGCAGCTTCGGGCGCGAAGTCCGCGCCGGTGGCGATGGTATCGGCCATGAACGAGCACTCCGAGCACCAACGCGCGCTCCGGCGAGGAGGCGCTTGAGCCTCCCGAGCGCGTGAGATTGCCGTGAGCGGCGGCTCGGCAAGATGGCGATGATCAGCGGCCGGTACGATCGCAAAGCACGCTCAGAGCGATCGCCTCGTCTGTGAAATTATCATGACGAGGCTGTGCGTATGCCGCCTCGCCTCCGGTCAGACGGCGGCTCTTGCGGCCTCCACGGCAGCGTCGGCGGCGGCGATGCCGGTCCTGTAGGCGCCGTGGGCGGTCGAGAAGTCGTGGGTCGAGCAGGCTTCGCCGGCAAAGAAGATCCGCCCGTCGACAGGCGCGGCGAGCACCGCCCGCCCCGCCGCCTGGCCGGGTCGAGCGAAGGAGTAGGACCCGCGCGCATGCGGGTCGCGCGCCCAGGCGGAGGCCGCGAGCGGCCGGATGCGGCGAGCGAAGGCGCTGCCGAACACGTCGCCGAGCTCCTCGCGGGCGACGGCGAAGAATCCCGCCTCACCTTCGGCTTCCAGGGCCCGGGCAAAGTCGCCGCCGAAATACGCCTCGATGAGCGGCCGCCCGAAGGGACGCAGGTGATAGGTGGCCGTCTCGACGCGGTCGGTGCGCCCGAAGGCCCGCGTGTCCGGCTCGAACTCCTGCGCATCCTCCAGCGCGATGAAGAGCTTGTCGGCGACGCCGAGCGGCAGGCCGGCGGCCGCCTCCACCTTCATCGGCAGAGCCGGATGAAAGAGATCGGGCTCCTCGGCGATGACGGTCGACGGCAGCGTGACGATCACGCGCTCCGCCTCGACGACGCCGGCCGGCGTCTCCAGCCGCAGCCGCCGGCCCGAATGGTCGATGCGCGTCACCGGGCAGCCGAGCCGGACGTCCAGCCCTTGGGCATGGGCGGCGATGGTCGTGCCGTAGCCGTCCGCAACGCGCCAGTTGGTGTGGGTGTCGTGATAGGCGTCGAGATCGCGCAGCGAGATCGCCGCGAGCCGGGCCCCGCTGATATAGGTGTGGATCGCATCGATCAGCGGGTTCATCGGCCCGTCCGGCACGAGCGCCGCTTCGGCCGAAGGGTCGGGCCCCGGCGCCTCGGCCAATGTCTCCAGCCGCTCGTAGAACGCGCCCATCGCCGCGCCGAGCGCCGTCTGCCGTTCGGCCGGGAAGCCGACCGTCACGGCCGGCCGCTCCCAGGGTGCGACGCTGCGATCGATGCGCCGCCCTTGCGCGATCGCGATCTCCCGCCAGGGATTCTCCTCGGCCGAATGCAGCCAGCCGCAGCCGAGGTCGAAGGGCGAACTGGCGAGATCGACCGTCCAGCCGCGCCCGCCGAGGCGGTCGCGCGCCTCCAGCACCAGCGGCTCGATCCCCGCCTCCTGCAGCCGGCGGCCCGCCGCGATGCCCGCCGCGCCGGCGCCGATGACCACCACCGCCCTCTGTGTCATGTCCGTCCTCGCCACCCTGCGTTCGCGCCGCCGAGGCAGCCGCCGAGCGCGTCTATCTCGCCCTCCGCGTGGCCATGTCGAGCCCCGCGGTGGCGCGTGGGCGGTCGGCCGCCTTGTCGCCATCGTCCACCGCAGCCCATGATGGCACGCCACGAGGACTGTCCATGACCGCCGACATCGCCGTCATCGGCTCGATCACCACCGATCTCGTCACCTATGGCCGGCGGCGTCCGGCCTCCGGCGAGACGCTCGCCGCGGACGACTTCGCCATCGGCCAGGGCGGCAAGGGCGCCAACCAGGCGGTGGCGGCCGCGCGGCTCGGCTCGAAGGTGCTGATGCTCGGCCGCGTCGGCGACGACGCCTTCGGCAGGGCGAACCGGACGGCGCTCGACGCAGCAGGCGTCGACACCCGCCACGTCACCGTCACCCCCGGCTGCTCGTCCGGCGTCGCCTCGATCTTCGTCGACGCAGAGGGTGAGAACGCGATTTCGATCGTCGCGGGTGCCAACGGGCGCGTGGCGCCGGCCGACATCGACGCCGCGGCGAACGAACTCGCCCGATGCCGCCTGATCCTGCTGCAGCTGGAGATCCCGCTGGACACCGTGCGCCACGCCCTGGCGTTCGGCCGCAGGCACGCGATCCCGACCATCCTCAACCCCGCACCGGCCGTGGATCGCCTCGACCCGGCGCTGATCGCCCTCGCCGACATCGTCGCCCCGAACGAAGGCGAGCTCGCGCTCCTCACCGGCCTCCCGACCCAGACCGACACGGAGATCGAAGCCGCCGCCCGCCACCTCGTCGAGAGCGGCGCGAAGGTCGTCGTCGTCACGCTCGGCGCGCGCGGCGCGCTGGAGGTCGGCAGAAACGGAAGCCGGCCGGTCGCGCCCGTCGCCGTCCGCGCCGTCGACACCACCGGCGCCGGCGACGCCTTCATCGGCGCCCTCGCCCACTTCCGCATTGCCGGCCTCGATGACACGCAGGCGCTCGCCCGCGCCTGCGCCTACGCGGCGTGTTCGGTCACGCGCCGTGGCGCGCAGAGCGCCTATCCGACGCGCGACGACTTCGGGCGTTTCCTTTCGTCGCAATGACTTACGATCGTGCGTTCAAGACGCCGTTAACATCAACGCGGCTTTAACGGCTGGGTGCGAAACTGCTGGACTGTGAGCCGCGCGCCCTGCTCCGGCAGGACCTGCGGCACGCGTGAGAGGGACCCAGTCTCGCGTTCGTCTTCTCACCCGGGGACCGCTTATGCCGAAGTCACGCATGCTGCTGGCGCTCGCCGGCCTCGTCGCCCTGTCGGGATGCCAGTCGTCCGACACGATCGGTGCTCTCGCCATCGACACCGACACCACCGTCGGCTCGGTCAGGACCGGCGACCTCGTCTCCGAAGGCAAGCTGCAATACCGCTCCGGCAACTACGGGAAGTCCTACGCCCTGTTCAAGAAGGCAGCCGAGGTCTACCCGAAGGAGCCGACGGCCTGGCTCGGCCTTGCCGCCTCCGCCGATCAGCTCGGCCGGTTCGACACCGCCGACACCGCCTACAAGGCGCTCGGCACGATGATCGGCAACCGGCCCGAATACTACAACAATCTCGGCTATTCGCACATGCTGCGCGGCGATCTCGTCGGCGCACGCGGCTACTTCATGAGGGCCTTCGACCTCGCGCCGGACAACGTCACCATCGCCAACAACATGCAGCTCTTGCGCAACACCGCCTCCTTCACGGGGCGGAGCTGAGGAGACAGCCGAATGAACGCCAAGCCGATGTGGATGGATGCCGTCGCGGTCTATTCGGCGCCGACGGTGGAGGCGCGGGTCGAGACGCCGAAGGCGCCCGCCGGATCGTTGGGGCCGCAGATGCTGATGGTGGCGAGCGGCGCGTGCCTCGCCGCCAGCGTCACCGCCGTCGTCATGCTCTTCCTCGCCTGGCGTCCGCTGCACGAACTGCGCGAGATCGACGGGCGCCTGGCAACCCTTGACGGGATCGAGAAGCGGCTCGGCGACCACGTCACCGGCCAGCTCGACCGCGTCGACACGGGCCTGCGCATCCGCATCGACCGGATGGACGACCACATCGGCGGCCTGTCGCAGACCCTCGGGGCGCTGCGCAGCTCGGTCGACGACAGCGTCGGCATCCTCCAGGACACCAGCGCCCGGATGGACGAGTCGCTGTCGGCGGCCATCGTCACCATGGCGGAGGTCGGGCAGCCGGACCCCACGCACACCGCTTCGATCGCCGCGCCCGCAGCGTCGGACGCCGCGCCGGAACCCGACACCGCCCCCCGCTTCGAGCGCCGGGAGTTGCCGAACGGCTCCGTCGCCTACCGTAAGGTCAGGTAGCCGCGGGTAAAAGCCGAGCATTGACGGGACCTTAACCAAGTTCCGGCAGGTATGGGAGCAAGATGTCGAACCTGTCTCAGGGTTCGACGCGGCCTCCCTGCCGGGATTCGGGCCGCCAGCCGAGGAATGCGAGCGTGCGATCGATGGGGCAGCGCGAGGCAAACCAGACGAGGCGCCGCCTGCGCGGCGCCCTCGCCGCGGCCGCACTCACCCTCCTGCCGGTCCTCTGCGCTCCCGCATTCGCGCAGGAACGCGTCATCGCCCTCGGCAATGCCGCGGTGTCGAACGTCGTGCTGCGGCCGAGCACCACCATCACCATCCAGACCGACCATCCCTTCGCCAACCTCGTCGTCGGCGACATGAACATCGCGGACGTGGTGCCGTTGTCGGACCGCGCCTTCTACATCCAGGGCAAGGCGAACGGCGTCACCAACGTCTCGATCTTCGACGGGGGCGACACCCTGCTCGGGGTGGTGGACACCCGCGTCAGCGTCGACATGAGCGACGTCGCGGCCGCCATCCGCGCCGCCGTGCCCGGGTCCCAGGTCACCGTGCGCAACCTGAACAACCGCATCCATCTCAGCGGCCTCGTGCGCGATGCGCCGGACGTCGCACGGGCGATCGAGATCGCCCAGCAGTTCTCCAACGATCCGGTGATCAACGCCCTCTCCGTCTCCAGCTCGCAGCAGGTGTCGCTGGAAGTGCGGGTGCTGGAAGCCCGCCGGACCGCCGGGCGCGATCTCGGGGTCAACTTCCGCGTCTCCGGCGGCGTGCCGGGCCCTTCCACGATCGGTTCGCGCCTGTCGGTGAACGTCGACGAGGACTCCGGCCAGCTGGTCTCGACCTACGGCCAGAACGCGCCCCGCAACTCGCAGGGCACGCCCTTCGGCACGCTGGTCGCCCAGGTGCTGGAGACCGCGGGCTACCGGCTCGACATCATCATCGACGCGCTGGAGAAGAAGGGTCTCGTGCGCCGGCTGGCGCAGCCGAACCTGACGACGGTGAGCGGCGAGAAGGCCGAGTTCCACGCCGGCGGCGAGGTGCCGATCCAGACCGTGGTCACCGCGTCGAACGGCTCCTCCGGCACCCAGACGGACTATCGCCCCTACGGCGTGCGCCTCGACTTCCAGCCGACCGTGCTCGACGGCGACCTGATCAACCTCCGCGTCATGACGGAGGTCAGCGAGATCGACACCGCCGTGACCGTAAACGGCAATCCCGGCTTCACCTCGCGCAAGGCACAGACGGTCATCGAGCTGCGCGACGGG
Organism: Mangrovibrevibacter kandeliae; assembly: GCF_024519155.1. Classification (GTDB taxonomy): domain Bacteria; phylum Pseudomonadota; class Alphaproteobacteria; order Rhizobiales; family Rhizobiaceae; genus Mangrovibrevibacter; species Mangrovibrevibacter kandeliae. Next base: position 40,060 of record NZ_JANIFJ010000009.1, read on the forward strand.
CAGAGTTTCGCGATGGCGGGACTGCTGCAGACGGTGAACGCCAAGACGATCGAGCAGATGCCCTGGCTCGGCAACGTGCCCGTGCTCGGCGCGCTGTTCCGCTCGACGAGCTTCCAGAAGGAGGAGAGCGACCTCGTCGTGGTGGTGACGCCGCATCTCGTGCGGCCGGCCCGGCCCGGCGAGGAGCTGCACTCGCCGCTCGACGCGACGCGCCCCTCCAACGACGTCGAGCTGTTCGCGCTGGGCCTGCTCGAGGTCGACAAGGACATGGCGAAGAAAATTCGCACCGGCGCCGGCATCACCGGCCCGTTCGGCCACATTCTCGACCTGGAAGGAGCCGGCCCCTATGCGGTGGTCAAGCCTTAGCTTCGCCGTCCTCGCGTCCGGGCTGCTGACGGGTTGTTCGGACTACATGAGCGAGCGCGACAGCATCGCGCTGTCGGCGGGCGACGCCCCTGCGGCCAACCTCGCGATCCACACGACGAACGCCTTCCCGCCCTACCGCGACGCCACGACGATCCGCACCGATGGCAAGGTCGCCGCCCGCGTCTATTCCGGCTACACGGCCGGCAGCGGAAGCGCCGCCCCGGCCGCCGCGGCGGCTGCATCGGCGCCGGACCAGTGAGGGTGACACGCCGATGATGCGCCTCGTCTTCCTCATCGTCGCCCTCTCCGCAGCGGGCCTCGCCATCTGGTTCACGCTGAGCCCCTCGCCCGCTCCGCAGCCGGAGACCGTGGTGGTGACCGAACCGGCGCCGCCGCCGCCGATGGCCGACGTCCTCGTCGCCTCGGGCGCGCTGGCCGCCGGCACCGCGCTCGGCACGGCGAACCTGCAGTGGAAGGCCTGGCCGGCCGACTCCGTCCCGGCCGGCTTCATCACGCGCACCAACAAGCCGGAAGCGATGGCCGAGCTGACCGGATCGATCGTGCGCAGTCAGTTCCAGGACGGCGAGCCGATCCGGGAGGACAAGCTCGCGCCCGTCGGCTCCGGCTTCATGTCGGCGATCCTGCCCGCCGGCATGCGCGCGACGGCGGTCCGCATCTCCGCCGAGAACACCGCCGGCGGCTTCGTCCTGCCCAACGACCGGGTGGACGTCGTTCTGACCGAGACCCGCGGGGACGTCGCCACCAGCGGGCCGGTCAGCCGCACCGTGCTCAGCAACGTGAAGGTGCTCGCCGTCGACCAGACCCAGCACTTCGATCCGGCCAATCCGGAGAAGGTGGTGCTCGGCAAGACGGCGACGCTCGAGCTCGACCCGCGCCAGGTCGAGGTGGTCACCGCGGCCGAGGCGGCCGGAAATCTGTCGTTGTCGCTGCGCTCGCTCGCCGACGGTTCCGGGCCGACTGGAGCGCCCCGCACGGTGCGGGTTCACCGCAACGGCGCCGTCGAGACCGTGACCGTCGGCCGGCACGGCGCGCCTGCGGCCCCGTGAGGGCGGAGAACGAGATGTCGCCGAAGCCTGAGGACAGCACGCCCGCCAGCCGCCCGAGCGAGACCGCACCGGGCTCCATCGTCATTCCGCAGATCACCATCGGCGCCTTCTGCGAGACCTCCGGCGTCGCCAACGCAGCCGGTGCGGCCGCGTCGGACCGGCGGATGCAGCGCACCCGCATGAGCGTGCAGATGGGCGGCCTGCCGGCGGCGATCGAACTCTACCGCTCCTCGCCGACTCCCAATCTCATCATCGCCGAGTCCTCTGCCGACGAGGCGACGCTGTTCGGGCAGTTGGAGGCCCTCGCCGAGCACTGCCTCACCAGCACGCGCGTCCTCGTCGTCGGCCACCGCAACGACGTGACCCTGTTTCGCGATCTCCTGGAGCGCGGCGTCAGCGACTACGTCGTCGCCCCCGTCGACGTGGTCGGCCTTGTCGGGACCATCGCCCGTCTCTATCGCGAGTCGGGCGCGCAGCGGCTCGGCAAGCTCTGCGCCTTCATCGGCACGCGCGGCGGCGCCGGTTCCTCGACCGTCGCCCACAACACCGCCTTCGCGATCGCCGGCGAGGTCGGCCGCGACGTCCTGCTCGCCGATCTCGACCTGCCCTTCGGCACTGTCGGGCTCGACTTCAACATCGAGGCGCCGCACGGCATCCTGGACGCGATCCACGAGGCCGGCCGCCTCGACGACGTTCTGCTCGACCGCCTGATGACGATGCGCACCGAGCGGCTCAACCTCCTGACACCGCCTCTGGCGCTCGGCGGGGCCTACGATCTCAGGGAGACCGAGTTCGACGAACTCGCCGAACTGGCACGGTCCAGCGCGCGGCTGACCGTACTGGACCTTCCGCACATGTGGACGTCCTGGGTGCGACGGCGGCTGATCGACGCCGACGAGGTGGTGATCACGGCGACGCCCGACCTTGCGAGCATGCGCAATCTCAAGGGCATCCTTGAGTTCCTGAAGAACGCCCGGCCGCACGACGCCCCGCCGAAGCTGGTCCTGAACCAGATCGGGCTGCCGAAGCGGGCCGAGATCAAGCCCGCCGCCTTCGCCGAAGCCGTGGGACTGCAGCTGCAGGCCGAGATCGCCTTCGACGCGAAGCTGTTCGGCGGTGCCGCCAACAACGGCCAGATGATCGGCGAAGTCGCACCGCGCTCCAGTCCCGCCCGCGCCTTCGCCGAGCTCGGCCTCGGCCTCGTCGTGGCGCGCGAGGCCAAGGTGGAGCGGCGTGGACTGAAGCGCCTTCTCAAGCGCTGAGACGGGCAAGGGCGCGATACGACCGCCGGTCGGCGCGCAGGGATCAACCGCACCCGTCGGCCGCTTCGTGCCCGATGCGCGACAGCGCTTCGGCATCCCGCGCTATCATCTTGTAACTCCATAAAATCCGAGCGTTCGGCTTCAGCCGGTATTGGGACCGATTCGTTACATTGCGATCGTCTCGGCCGGATCGGCGTTCGACCGATGTTGCGCCCCCGGACGGGGCCGGCCCCCGCCGCCCCGACGACGTGATGTGGAGTTTTGCATGTTCGGCAAGAAGCCCGATGACACCGTCCCGTGCCCGGTGCGCCAGCTGGCCGATGCGCCGCCCGTCGAACCCGCCGTTGCCGATCTCGCCGTCTCGCGCGCGCCGCGCAGCGAACGCTCCGGTCGCACCGACAAGCACTACGAGATCAAGCGCTCGATCTTCGACGCGCTGGTCGATTCGATCGACGTCGCGCTCCTGTCGACGATGCCCATCGAGCGGGCGCGCGAGGAGATCGTGCAGGTCGCCAACGACATCATCGGCGCCAAGAAGCTGCAGATCTCGGTCGCCGAGCAGGAAGCGCTCGTCAACGACATCTGCAACGACGTGCTCGGCTACGGCCCGCTCGAGCCGCTGCTCGCCCGTGACGACATCGCCGACATCATGGTCAACGGCTGCGACAACGTCTTCATCGAGGTGGGCGGCAAGGTCGAGGAGACCGACATCCACTTCGAGGACAACCAACAGCTCCTCAACATCTGCCAGCGCATCGTCAGCCAGGTCGGCCGGCGCGTCGACGAATCCTCGCCGATCTGCGACGCCCGCCTGGCCGACGGCAGCCGCGTCAACGTCATCGCCCCGCCGCTCGCCATCGACGGGCCGACGCTCACCATCCGCAAGTTCAAGAAGGACAAGCTGACCCTCGATCAGCTCGTCAAGTTCGGCTCGATCTCGCCGGAGGGCGCGGAGATCCTGCGCATCATCGGGCGGGTGCGCTGCAACGTCGTGGTGTCCGGCGGCACCGGCTCGGGCAAGACGACGCTGCTCAACTGCCTCACGCGCTACATCGACCGCGACGAACGCATCATCACCTGCGAGGACTCGGCCGAACTCCAGCTGCAGCAGCCGCACGTGGTCCGCCTCGAGACCCGCCCGCCGAACATCGAGGGCGAAGGCGAGATCACCATGCGGGCGCTCGTCAAGAACTGCCTGCGCATGCGGCCCGAGCGGATCATCGTCGGCGAGGTTCGCGGCCCCGAGGTGTTCGACCTCCTGCAGGCGATGAACACCGGCCACGACGGCTCGATGGGCACGATCCACGCCAACTCGCCGCGCGAGTGCCTGAAGCGCATGGAATCGATGATCGCCATGGGCGGCTTCACCCTGCCGGCCCAGACGGTGCGCGAGATCATCGTCGGCTCGGTCGACGTCATCATCCAGGCGGCGCGCCTGCGCGACGGCTCGCGCCGCATCACCCACGTCACCGAGGTGGTCGGCATGGAAGGCGACGTCATCACCACCCAAGACCTCTTCGTCTACGACATCCTCGGCGAGGACGCGAACGGCAAGATCGTCGGCCGCCACCGCTCCACCGGCATCGGCCGTCCCGCCTTCTGGGACCGCGCCCGCTACTATGGCGAGGAGCAGCGCCTCGCCGCAGCCATCGATGCCGCCGAGGATGTCGACAATGCGGCCTGACGACGCCCGGCACCGGACGCGGGAGAGCCGCTGACATGGCCCTGAACCCAACGCTCCTCCTCTCGGTCCTGATCGGCATCGGCGTGCTCTGCACCTTCGGTGTCGTGGCGCCCCCGCTCTTCGCGCGGCCGAAGGCCTTCGACAGCCGGTTCTCGGCGATCGCTCAGGCCGGCACGCTCGGCGGCGCCGCTGCCGCACCCGCCCGCGCCGGCGAGAAGACCCGCAAGCGGACCATCCAGGAGACGCTGAAGGAGCTCGACGAGAAGCAGAAGTCGAAGGCGCGCCAGCGCGGCAAGCCGAGCCTGGTGATCCGCCTGCGCCAGGCGCAGCTCGACTGGTCGAAGCAGACCTATGTGGGGATCAGTGCGATGGCTGGCGTGGTCAGCGCCGCGATCGCGGCTGTCGGCGGGCTGCAGGCGCTCGCCTGTCTCGGCTTCGGCATCGCAGGCGGCCTGCTCCTGCCGCATCTCTTCGTCGGCATGCGGCGCGGCCGCCGCTTCAAGCGCTTCACAAAGGAGTTCCCGACGGCGATCGACGTCATCTCCCGCGGCATCAAGTCCGGGCTGCCGCTGGTCGACTGCATCAAGATCGTTGCCAACGAGGCCGCCGAACCGGTGCGCGGCGAGTTCAAGACGATGGTCGAAGACCAGACGCTCGGCATGCCGATGGACGAGGCGGTCGCGCGTCTCGCCGAACGGGTACCGCTGCCGGAAGCGAACTTCTTCGCCATCGTCGTCGGCATCCAGTCGCGCACCGGCGGCTCGCTGTCGGAAGCGCTCGGCAACCTCTCCAAGGTGCTGCGCGAGCGCAAGAAGATGGAGGCCAAGATCAAGGCGATGAGCACCGAGGCGAAGACCTCCGGCGGCATCATCGGCGCCCTGCCGGTGGTGGTCGCCTCGCTCGTCTGGCTGACCAGCCCCGCCTACATCGAGCTCCTCGGCACCGAGACGCTTGGCCACATCGTGCTCGGCTGCTGCGCGGTCTGGATGACGATCGGCATCCTGGTGATGCGCAAGATGATCAATTTCGACTTCTGAGGCCGACCGATGCTCCCGTCCGCTCTCGCCGCCCTCGAACCGCAGCGACTCGTCTCGCTGTTCGCCGCGCTCGCCTGCATCGGCGCCGCGCTGATCGTCGCCTGGCCCTATCTCGGCCGCGACCGCCTCACCGAGCGCATGCGGCAGCTGGACGCGGAGCGCGAGCGCATCCGCGTGCGCGAGCGCGCCGGCCTCGATCGCGCCAAGGAGCAGTTCCTGCTGCGCGAGCCCCCGAAGAAGCTCTATCAGGTGATCGTCGAGCGCTTCAACATGGCCGGCCAGGTGGAGGACACCGAGACGGCGCAACTGCTGCGCCGCGCCGGCTATCGCGGCCGCAGCCCGGTGGTGCGGTATCTTGCGGCACGCGTCATCGTGCCGGGCGTCTTCCTCGTCGCATCGACGATCTACACGGTCGGCATCCTCGGCGGCCAGATCTCGCTGCTGCCCAAGCTGGTCGCCATCCTCGCCGCCACCGCCTTCGGCTACTACCTGCCGGTGATCCTGCTCGCCAACCGCACCAAGAAACGCCAGACCTCGATCCGCCGGGCCTGGCCGGAGGCGCTCGACCTGATGCTGATCTGCGTCGAGTCCGGCATGAGCATCGAGGCCGCCTTCCGCCGCGTCTCGGAGGAGATCGGCGTCCAGTCGCCCGAGCTCGCAGAGGAGCTGGTGCTGACCACCGCCGAGCTCTCCTACCTGCAGGACCGCCGCAAGGCCTTCGAGAACCTGTCGACCCGCACCGGGCTCGACGGGGTGAAGGGCGTCGTCACCAGCCTCATCCAAGCCGAGCGCTACGGCACGCCGATCGGCCAGGCGCTGCGCGTTCTCGCCCAGGAGAATCGCGACCAGCGCATGGCCGAGGCCGAGAAGAAGGCCGCGGCGCTGCCGCCGAAGCTGACGGTGCCGATGATCGTCTTCTTCCTGCCGGTCCTGTTCGCGGTCGTCATCACCCCGGCCGTCATCCAGGTGATGCACTCGCAGCACCATTGATCCGGCGGGATAGCGGTCCTCGAGCGATCAGGCGCTGGAGCGGTTCAGGGTCACGCCGAACCGCGTTCCAGCCTGCCGGCCTCGCCGGGTCGGATCAGGGACGGGCGAAGACCCGCCCGACCTCCTCGACGATCGGCCGCGTGCCGTAGCGGATCGGGTCGCTCGCCGGCAGGCCGTGCTCGGCTGAAGCCGCCTCGAGGCAGGCGCGCGCCTCGTCCTCGCCGAGCTTGGCGGTGTTGATGCAGATTCCGACGCAGCGGATGTCGGGATTGGTCAGCCGGCCGAGCAGGACCGTCGCGTCCATGACCTGACGGATCGTCGGCAGCGGCGTCTCGACGCCGCGCATCTTCGTGCGGGTCGGTTCGTGGCAGACGACGAAGGCGTCCGGCTGCGTGCCGTGCAGGAGACCGAGGGTGACGCCCGCAAAGGACGGGTGGAACAGCGAGCCCTGCCCCTCGACGACATCCCAGTGATCGGCCGCCGCATCCGGCGTCAGCCACTCGGCGGCCCCCGCGATGAAGTCGGCGACGACCGCGTCGAGCGGTACGCCGCGGCCGGAGATCAGGATGCCGGTCTGGCCCGTCGCACGGAAGTCGGCGTCGAAGCCGGCGGCGCGCATGTCGCGCTCGAGGCAGAGGGCGGCATATTTCTTGCCGACCGAGCAGTCGGTGCCGACCGCAAGCAGCCGCTTGCCGGTGCGCTTGACGCCCTTGCCGGTCGGAAAGCTGCGGCCCGGCTCGCGGATGTCGACGAGCTGTCCGCCGGTGCGGTCGGCGGCCGCGGCGACGGCCGGTAGCGAGCGCAGCCGCACGTGCAGGCCGCTCGCGACGTCCATCCCCGCCTCCAGCGCCTCGACGATGGTGGCGATCCAGTGGTCCGGCAGGACGCCGCCGGCATTGACGACGCCGACGACCAGCGTCTTCGCGCCGGCCGCCACTGCCTCGGCGACACCCATCTCCGGCAGGCCGAGATCGGCGCCGCAGCCGGGCAGGCGCAACTGCGCCAGGCACTGCTCGCGCCGCCAGTCGACGACGCCCTGCGCCGTCTTGGCGGCCAGCGCGTCGGGCACGTCGCCGAGGAACATGAGGTAGGGCGTCTTCAGGATCACGAGTGGCACTCCGGCAGATCGACGTGGGGTCTTCCGCAAAACCGTACATGAAACACGGCGGCTGTCGATAAGGGCGCCACGCCGCGACGGGCGGCAGACGCATCCGCCGCACCCCGGCGCTCAGCCGACCTCCTGCCGAGAGATCAGGCGGTCGCCCGCAGTCTCAGGTCCGCGTCGATCCGCAGGGTCAGCGGCGCGGCATGAGGGTCGGCCCGACGCCGGTCGAGCAGTCGGACCGCCTCGGCGGCGACGAACTCCGGCGGCTGCGCGAAGGTGGTGAGGCGATAGGCGTCCCAGGACGCCTCCGGTATATCGTCGAAGCCGATGATCGCGACGTCCTCGGGCACCCGCAGGCCGGCGCCGATGCGCACGGCATCGACCGCGCCGAGCGCCAGGAGATCGTTGACGCAGAACACCGCGTCCGGCCGCGGCCCGGCGAGGAGCTCGGCCATCGCCTGGCGCCCGCCGGCATAGTCGGTGTCGGTGCCGCGCGCGGTGACGACCTCGAGACCGAGGCCGGCCGCCGCCTCGCGGAACGCCGTCTCCCGCTCGACGATGCTCTGCGTGCCGGAGGCCGAACCGAGGAGGCCGAGGCGCTTTGCACCGCGCTGCGCCAGATGGGTGGCGGCGCGCGCGGCGCAGGCGGCGTTGTCGACGAGGATGCCGTCGACCTCCGGATCGGAGCGGCCGATCAAGACCACCGGCTGGCCGTTGCGCCGGGCATCGGCGATCAGCGGCGCCGGCGGCGAGCCGGACATGACGATCGTCGCCTCCGCCCGGTAGCCGAGCAGGATGCGCTGGGCTGCCTCGACCTCGGGCGGCGTGTCGCCGGTGTTGACCAGCACCGGCACCGAGCCGCGTGCGATGAGCGCCTTGGCAAGTGCGGCGACGAGATGCGCCCGGAAGCCGGCCTCGGGCTTGGTGCCGACGAGGCCGACGATGGTCGAGCGTTTGGCGAGCAGGCCGCGCGCGAGGTCGTTGACCTGGTAGCCGAGCTCCTGCGCCGCCTGCAGCACCCGGTCGCGGGTCTCCTTGCCGATGCTGGCGCCGGGGGTGAAGGCGCGCGACACGGCCGAGCGCGAGACTCCGGCGCGCCTGGCCACCTGCTGGGCACTCACGTAGCCACCGGTCCGGGCCCTGTCGCTGTCGTCGCTCATCACCGTCCCACCCGCGCCAGGACGTCGGCGCGCAGGAAGCGCTCGACACACAACATGAACAGGATCGACGGGATCATCAGCAGCAGCGCCGTGATCGAGGCGATCTGGTAGTTGCCGCCGGCACCCGCCGTGTAGAGGAGCAGCGGCAGCGTCATGACATCGGGCGCGCCGACGAAGTAGCTGCCGGTGAATTCGTCCAGCGATTCCAGGAAGACGAAGATGCCGGCCGCCGCCAGGCCCGGCAGCGCGAGCGGCAGCGTCACGTCGACGAAGGCCCGCAGCGCCGAGGCGCCGACCGTGCGCGCCGCCTGCTCGAGTTCCGGATCGACGGCCGCGAAGGCGGCCGTGGCGATCCAGACGGCATAGACCGAGCTGTGGGTCACGTGGACGAGCACAACGCCGGTCATCGTCCCGTTCAGGCCGATCTCGTAGAACACCCGGGCGATGTTCACGTAGACCGGCAGGTTCGGAAACGCCTGCGGGATCAGGAACACGACGAGGACCAGCCCGCGGAGCGGCAGGCGCAGCCGGGCGAGCGCGTAGCCGGCCGGGACCGCCAGCGCCAGCGCCGCGATCACGGTCAGGACGGCGATCGTCACGCTGTTGCCGAGCGAGACGAGCGCCCCGCCGCGCGGCGCAAAGACCCGGCCCCAGAACTCGAACCCGTACTGGAGCGGCAAGACGTGCGGGACATACCACTTCTCGGCGAAGGCCCAGAGCACGAGGTTCGCGAGCGGCCCGAAGATGACGAAGGCCAGCAGCGCGAGGCCGAACGTGCGCGGCACCCAGCGCAGTGCATCCGCGACCTGTCCTGCGCCACGCGCGCCTCTGGCGGAAAGGCCGGTCACCGCGCCCGCTCCCGCGCCGCGTGACGCAGATAGATCGCCGCCGCTCCGGCGGTCATCAGGAGGCTGATCAGCCCGAGGGCATTGGCGACGCCGTAGTCGCCATAGGCATTGATGCGGAAGGCGATGTCGGCCGTCAGCATGGTCGGGGATTGGGCGTTGATCATCAGCGGCACCGACAGCACCGACATCATCGTGACGAAGGACAGGATCAGCCCCACTGCGAGCGTCGTATAGACCTGAGGCAGCAGGATCTCGAGCAGGATGCGCAGCCGCGAGGCGCCGAGATTGCGCGCCGCCTCCAGCGTGCCCCTGTCCACCGAGGCCATCGCTCCGGCGACGAGGAGGGCGACGAAGGGCGTCTGCTTCCACACGAAGGCGATGACGATGCCGCGCCAGTCGAGGAAGCTCGTCGTCTGCAGCGGGGTCAGGAGCCCGCCGGCGATCAGGATGTTGTTCATGAGCCCGTTCCTGGCGAGGAAGGTCCTCAGGATCTGTCCGACCACGATGAAGGGGATGAACAGAGGCCAGCGATAGAGCCAACGCAGCACGGCGACGGCGAGCGGATTTTCGCCCAAGGTGAGGTAACCGCCGATCGACACCGCCAGGGCTCCGATGACCCCGGTCGACAGCCCGGCGATGCACAGGGTGAACAGGATGTCGGAGCTGTAGAGCTCGAACGACTTGCCGAAATTGGACAGAGTGAAGTCGCCGTCGAGCGAAAAGGCGCCGGTGACCGAGGCGCCGAGCGGCGCGACGAAGAACAGGAGGATGGTGAGGAGCGCCGGCAGGACGAGCGCGAGGGCGAGGAGACGTTGGGACATCGGCGGGCGCACGGGTCCCTCGCCTCCGGCCACAGGGGCCGGAGGCGCGGGATCGGCTCGGTCAGTTGGCGACCTGTCGCTCATAGGCTTCCAGAATCGCGTTGTTGTAGGGCGCGATCGGGAACGGCTTGCCGTTCCTGGCGAGATCCTCGGGCGTGACGTCGATGAACAGCTTGTTCCAGGTCTTCTCGTCGAGCTCGGCCTTCACCTTGTCGGCGTCGATGCCGGGGTACCAGTTGAAGCGCTTGACGATCCCCTCCGCCTGCACCTTCGGGCTGGTGGCGAGCGCCACGAACTTTTCCGCGAGGTCCGGATGGGCGGCCTTGGCCGGGATCACGTAGTGCATCGGCTGGCCCGGCATCCCCGGCGCGGGCAGCACGAGCTTGAAGCCCGGCGGCAGCTTTCCGTCGGCCTGCCAGGAATAGAACATGTCGACCCAGACGGGACCCATCGCGATCTCGCCGCGCGACAGCATGTCGAGCGTGCCGGCATTGCCCGGCGTCAGGGTGGCCGAGGTGTTGAAGTCCTTGAGCGAGGCGAGCGCCTTGTCCCACTTCCTGGTTTCGCTCTCCTCGAATGGGCCGTTCATCAGCGTCTTGGCGTCGCCCTCGCCGAAGGCATAGATCCAGCCCATCACGAAGCTGACGCCCGAGGCGCCGCCCTTGATGCCGTTGTAGCCGAACTGCCCCGGATGCTCCTTCGCCCAGTCCGCGATCTCGGCATAGGTCTTCGGCGGATTCGGCACGAGGTCGGGGTTGTAGGCGATCGCGGTCTGGCTCGAGAACATCGGCATGACGTAGCCGTCGACGTCGGTGCCGAGCGCCATCCTGGCCTTGTCGCTGGTGACGAGGTCGCCGGTCGGAATGTCCCTGCGGTAGTCCTTGAGGAGGCTCTCCTTCAGCATCGGACCGACGAACTTCTCGTGCACGACCGCGACGTCGGTGTCGAAGCTGTCGTTGCCCTTCTGCGCCTCGAAGCGCTCGAGGATCTTCTGCGACCCCGCATCGCCGGGACCGGTGCCGACGGCGCGCACCGTGTCGCCCGGGTTTTCCTTTTCGAACATCGGCCCGAGATACTGGTTGACGTAGTCCACCATGTTCTGGTCGCCGGCGGTGATGACCGTGAGTTCGGCGGCGGGAGCCGGGAGCGACATCGCTCCGAGCATCAGGACGGCCTTCAGTGCAATCTTCATCGACATGCTCCGGATTGTCTGGATTGGAACGCGGACGCTTGTTCCCGGCTGATCCCGCTGGTCACGGCGAGCTGGGAGGAGGAGATGCGGTCGGCGCCGCATCGAACAGGAAGAGCGCGCTCGACGGCACGCGAACGGTGACCGGGGTTCCGGGCGGGTGCGCGACCGCAGCGTCGACGTGAATGTCGCGGTCGCCGATGACGACCAGATGACGCCACAGGCCGCCGGGATAGCTCACCGTCCGCACCACCCCGACGAGGTCGAGCGCGCCATCGACGGGCGCGGCATCGGCCGGCAGCAGCACCGCCGCCTCGCTGCGGAAGCGAGCCTCGAAGCGCCCCGATGTCAGGTTGCGGCCGTGAACCGGCACCGCGGCCGGGGCATTGGCCGCGCCGGCGGCGAGGTGGACGTCCTGACCGGTCACGGTACCGCGCAGCTCGAGGACGTTCTCGGCCCCCATGAAGGCCGCCACGAAGGCCGAGGCCGGATGATTGTAGACACGGTCGGGCGTGCCCGCCTGCGCGATCCGCCCCCGGTCGATGAGGACGATGCGGTCGGCCATCACCATCGCCTCCTCGCGGTCATGGGTGACGTGGACGGCGGTGATGCCGAGCCGTGACTGGAGCGCGCGGATCTCGTGCCGCAAGGTGAGCCGCACGCGCGCGTCGAGATTGGACAGCGGCTCGTCGAGAAGCAGGACCTGCGGCTCGATCGCCAGCGCCCGGCCGAGCGCGACGCGCTGGCGCTGGCCGCCGGACAGTTGCGCCGGCTTGCGCTCCTGCAGCCCTTCGAGCCCGAGCAGCGCCTGCATCTCGGCGACTCTCCGCGCGATCTCCGGCTTCGCCACGCGCCGCAGCTTCAATCCATAGCCGATGGTCTGCGCCACCGTCATGTGCGGCCAGAGCGCGTAGGACTGGAACACCAGGGCCATGCCGCGCCGGTCGGGCGGGCGGCGCGTGATGTCCGAGCCGGCCAGCACCACCTCGCCCTCGCTGGGATCCGCGAAGCCGGCGATCGTGCGCAGCAGGGTGGTCTTGCCGCAGCCCGACGCGCCGAGCAGCGCGACGAACTCGCCCTCGCACACCTCGAGGCTCAGCGCGTCGAGCACCCGGTTCCCGCCGTAGCCGACGGTCAGGTCGCGAATCTGAAGAAAGGCAGGGTCGCTCATGCTGGTGATTGCACAGCTGTGCAGTTTGCTCCGGTGCCTGTGGGCGGCGGTGCTTCTCTAGCGGCGCTGTTCAACGATCGTATGACAGAATGGGGAGCGGCCACGGTTGTCGCGCGCTTCCAGTCGGCGTAAGGGCTGAACGGTATACACTGCCGGTCCAGCCGCCTCGCGGCCCGCCGCACCCGATGGACGCTGCCATGACATCGATCCAGCCTTCGCCAGCCGTTTCGCTCCCCGAGTTTGCAGACGTCGCGGCCGCTCGCGCGCGCCTCGAGGGCGTAGCGCATCGAACGCCCGTCCTGTCCTCGCGGCTCGTGAACGAGCGCGTGGGCGGCACGCTGTTCTTCAAGTGCGAGAACCTGCAGCGTGCCGGAGCCTTCAAGTTTCGCGGTGCATACAATGCGATCGCCTCACTCGACCCTGCCACGCGCAGGCGCGGCGTCCTCGCCTTCTCGTCCGGCAACCATGCGCAGGCGATCGCGCTCGCTGCGCGTATACTGGAAACGCCGGCGACCATCCTGATGCCGCTGGACGCTCCGGCCGTGAAGCTCACCGCCACGCGCGACTACGGCGCCGAGGTCGTCACCTTCGACCGCTACAGCGAGGACCGCGAGGCGCTGTCGGCGCGCCTCGCCAGCGAACGCGGGCTGACGCTGATCCCGCCCTTCGACCATCCTGACGTGATCGCCGGCCAGGGCACCGCCGCGGCCGAGCTCTTCGAGGAGGTCGGCGCGCTGGATCTGCTGCTCGTCTGTGTCGGCGGCGGCGGGCTTTTGGCCGGCAGCGCACTCAGCGCAGCCGAACTCTCGCCGGGCTGCCGGGTCATCGGCGTCGAGCCGGAAGCCGGCGACGACGGGCGCCAGTCCTTCCAGAAGGGCGAGATCGTCACCATTCCCGTCCCGCGCTCGATCGCGGACGGGGCGCTGACGACCCATCTCGGCAAGCTCACCTTCGCGCTGATCCAGCGGCTCGTCTCCGACATCGTCGCCGTGCCCGATTCCGCCCTCGTCGAGACCATGCGGGTCTTTGCCGAGCGGATGAAGCTCGTCGTCGAGCCGACCGGATGCCTCGCCGCGAGCGCTGCGCTCTCCGGCGCCGTCGACTGCCGCGGCAAGCGCGTCGGCATCATCGTCAGCGGCGGCAACGTCGACGTCGCGAGCTACGCCCGCCTGCTCGCCGGCTGACGCGGCTCTTCTCGAACCGGCGCCGGCGCGGCGCCGCAATCGCTTTTGTGTACATGAGGACCCCGATGCGCCTGCCCAAGCTGGACCCGTTCGTGCTCGCTCTCGCGGCGGCCGTGCTGCTGGCCCTCGCCTGGCCCGCGCCGGGCGAGACCGGCGGCCTGCTGCACTGGGAGTGGATCACCACCTACGGGGTCTGCGGCGTCTTCTTCCTCTACGGGCTGACGCTGGCGCCCGAGCGCATGCGGGCCGGCCTGTGGCGATGGAAGGCGCATCTGGCCATCGTCGTCACGACCTTCGCGGTCTTTCCGCTGGTGGTGCTGGCGATCGAAGCGGTCCTGCCGGAGGCGCTGCCGGATGCGGCCATCATCGGCTTCTTCTACGTCGCCGCCCTGCCGTCGACCGTCTCCTCCTCCGTCGCCATGGTGTCGCTCGCCCGCGGCAACATTCCCGTCGCGATCTTCAACGCCACGCTGTCGAGCCTGCTCGGCGTCTTCCTCACCCCGCTGCTGATGGCCTGGTATCTCCAGTCGAGCGGAGCGCCCTTCCCGCTCCTGCCGACCATCACCAAGGTCGTCCTCCTGGTGCTGGTGCCGATCCTTCTCGGCCAGATCGGCCGGCGCTGGCTCGCCGGCTGGGCGCAGCGCAACGGCCGCTGGATCAAGCTCGCCGACCGGGCGATCATCCTCGCCATCGTCTACGGCGCCTTCTGCGATTCCGTGGCTGAAGGCGTGTGGACGCAGAACGATCCCGTCGTGGTGGTCGAGATCGCGGTCGGCGTGATCCTGCTCTTCTTCGTCGTCTATGCCCTCGTGACGGTCGGCACGCGGCTGTTCGGACTGCCGCGTGAAGACCGGATCGCGGTGCAGTTCTGCGGCTCCAAGAAGTCGCTGGCGACGGGCGTGCCGCTGGCGCCGGTGATCTTCGCCGGCCGGCCGGATGTCGGCCTGATCATCCTGCCGATCATGCTGTTCCACTTCTTCCAGCTCTTGATCGTCTCGTTCATCGCCGCCCGCTACGCGCGGGAGGCGGACGACGTCGCCGCGGCGCGGCCGTCGGAGGCCTGAGGCGGCGATTCGGCCGACACTGTCGACCGTATCGCGAGCAGCGACGGTCGGACCGCTGCCGCGTCGTCTGTCGTCGACCGCGGCGCGTTTGCTTCCGGTTCACCCTCGTGCCTGCATGAACCAGACTTTGGCGCGCACAGCGCTCTCGCTGGGCCGCCTTCGCCTGTCGATCTCACGCGTCCGCAGACCCTTCCAGGGGGTGGGGCGGCGGCGGGGCTCAAGCCCGGTGATCGAACCCGCCCCGGTCGATCGCCTCGGGAGGCTGATGACCCGCCTGCGGCCGACATCGCGCGCGACACCGGGGCATCGACAACGGCGCGCAGTGCGGGATGCCTTGGGCGCGCCCGGCGGTGGTCGCGCTCGTGCAAGAGCGGGCAAAGCTGGTGGGCCCGGCAGGACTCGAACCTGCAACCAAGCGGTTATGAGCCGCCGGCTCTAACCATTGAGCTACAGGCCCCACTCTTCCCGCGTAGCCGAATTGCGACAGGGCCTCAAGGGCGGACGGCGGGCGCGGCGCCGGGGCTCGCCACACGATGTGGACCGTCGCCCCGGAGCAGGCGATCGGGAGCGGTCGATACCCCGCCCGCTCCCGGAGGTCATCGCCGCTTCGGCTCGATCCGCTATCGACGCTCGCGCACGCTGATCACCGGGCAGCCCCCGCGCTGGGCGAAGCGGATCTCGGCGTAACGGCCCCGGCGCACGCCCCCGACGGTCACGCTGCGCCGATCCTGATCGACGAGGCGCTGGCGGTGCATTCCCATGTAGTCGGCCTTGCGCAGCGCCTCGCGGGGCGAGCAGCTCATCCGGTCGAGATACCGATCGTAGCGACGATCCCAGCGATCGTCGCGTCGCTCGTGACGATCGTCGCGTCTGCCGTCGCGTCGGTCGGCCCTGTCGTCGCGATGGTCGTCGCGGTCATCGTGCCGGTCGGCACGGTCGTCCCGACGATCGTTCCGATCGTCGTGGCGGCCCGAACGGTCGTCGTGCCGATTGTCCCGTGAGTCGCGACGGTCGTCCGGCTGGTCCGCCGGCGCCGCAGCGGGCGGCCGGATCACCGGGGCGTTGTTGGAGAGAGGCTTGGGCGAGCCTTCCGCAAGAGCGTCGGTCGCCAGCTGGGCCGAGCCGACCATCAGAAGCAGCATCGCGGTCGTCAGCCTGGTCATCGTCCTGCGCATCATGGCCTTCCTCCCCTGTCCGCGCCCCTCGGGCGACGTGATGTGCCGTGTTCTAGCGCGAGGCGATTGAACGGGAACGGAAGGCGCCGTTCATGGTGAATTCATCAGCCCGCCGGTCGCTCGTAGGCGGTGATGCGGCTGATCCAACCGTCGTCGATGTCGAAGAACAAGGCCGCCGCACGGCGGGTGCGCGCACCGTCCGGCGCTGCATCGAGGCGCAGCGTGCATTCAAGCGCGGCCCGCGGCGCATCCTCGGTGCGGAACACGGCGAGATCCTCGAGGGTGCGGCGCCCTTTGCGCGCCTGCAGCGCAAGATGCTCATGCACCGCCTGCCGGCCGATCAGGCGCTCCCCGCCTGCCGGGTCGTAGGCGACGTCCTCGGCAAGCAAGCCGGCGAGACCGCTCCAGTCGCTCGCATTGAAGGCCTCGACGAAGCGTCGGACGGCAAATTCGATATCACTCAACGGTTTCTCCCTGCCCGTCGCTGTCACCCGAAGCCGCGGCTCAGGATGCCAGCAGCGCGTCGCCCTGTTCGTCGATCACCTGCCGCGCCTTGCGCAGCGCGTACTGCACGGCCTCGTCCTCGGTCGGAAACATGTCGGCCCGCACCAGGCGGTGACTGCGCACTTCACCGTCGACCGCCTTGGTGATCTCGGCCGCCAGCCGATACTGGCTGCCGTCCTTGATCGGCGTCGGCGTGATGGTGAAGCCCTCGTAGACTTCGCCCGCCGCGGCGCGGGCTTCGGGAGCGGTCTGGCGATCGCGATCACCACCGCCGAAGAGCTTTTTCAGGAAGGACATGGGCGCTCGTCAGGTTGTTGGACGCCGGAAGATGGGGCGTCAATCGAACTCGGCGAGCCGCAGTTCGAAGTCCTGCGCCGCCATCGGCTGCACCAGAACCTCCGCGCCATGGTCGGCAACGAGGCGATAACCGGTCGGCGTCGGTTCGCGGTGGATGCGCACGGACATCGCGTTGACGTCGATCACCCAGAGCTCGCGCACGCCAAAGACGGAGAAGAGGCTCGCCTTGCGGCCTTGGTCGTAGGCAAGGCTGGTGTCGGAGATCTCGATCGCGAGGAGGCAGGTTTCGCCGTCGAGTCGCTCGAGCCCGAGGGCTTTCTCGTAAAGCACGAAATCCGGCTCGAGAAAGGTGTCGACCGACAGGGTGAACGTGGTTTCCGGTGTGAAGGCGATGGTCGCCGGCAGCTTGGTCGCCAGTTGCATCATAACCCAGGTCTTCATCCGCTCGTGCCGGATGCCTTTGGACGCCATCGGTACGAGCTCTCCGCCGATCAATTCGACGCGCTCGTCCTCGTCCATGATCCCAGCTTCGACCATCGCCCGAATTTCAGCAACGCTGAAGGGCCGACGGCGCAGGCCTTCGGCCGCCTGGGTCGTCTTCGGCTGCGGCGGTGCCTTGTCCAGGGTCATGCGGAACGGAGCGTTCATGCGCTCAGCCTAGCACCAGGATGCCGCTCCCCTCCAGCCCGCCGGTGTTCAAGTCGCAGGCCATGCCGTGACCCCGTCGCCTCTCGACCCTCCCAATGCGGAACCGCGCAGGCTTCCGGCTCCGGAAGTCCGCTGCAGGACGATGCCGTGCCTCATCGGCTTCGGCATCGTCGTGCGGAGGGTCAGCTGTCGAGGAAGCTCCGCAGCTTGCGCGAGCGGCTCGGATGCTTGAGCTTCCTCAGCGCCTTCGCCTCGATCTGGCGGATACGCTCGCGCGTCACCGAGAACTGCTGGCCGACCTCCTCGAGCGTGTGATCGGTGTTCATGCCGATGCCGAAGCGCATGCGCAGCACGCGCTCCTCGCGCGGCGTCAGCGAGGCCAGCACCCGCGTCGTCGTCTCGCGCAGGTTCGCCTGGATCGCCGCATCGATCGGCAGGACCGCGTTCTTGTCCTCGATGAAGTCGCCGAGATGGCTGTCCTCCTCGTCGCCGACCGGCGTCTCGAGAGAGATCGGCTCCTTGGCGATCTTGAGGACCTTGCGGACCTTTTCAAGCGGCATCGCCAGCTTCTCGGCCAGCTCTTCGGGGGTCGGCTCGCGGCCGATCTCGTGCAGCATCTGGCGCGAGGTCCGCACGATCTTGTTGATCGTCTCGATCATGTGCACCGGGATGCGGATCGTGCGGGCCTGGTCGGCGATCGAGCGGGTGATCGCCTGCCGGATCCACCAGGTGGCGTAGGTCGAGAACTTGTAGCCGCGGCGGTACTCGAACTTGTCCACCGCCTTCATCAGGCCGATGTTGCCCTCCTGGATGAGGTCCAGGAACTGCAGCCCGCGATTGGTGTACTTCTTGGCGATGGAGATCACGAGGCGCAGGTTCGCCTCCACCATCTCCTTCTTGGCGATCCGCGCCTCGCGTTCGCCCTTCTGCACCATCGAGACGATGCGCCGGAATTCGGTGATCTCCAGGCCCGTCTCGGTAGCGAGACTCTGGATCTCGCCGCGCAGGTTCTTGATGCCGTCCTTCTCGCTCTGGACGAACTTCAGCCAGCCCTTGCCCGAAAGGTTGGCGATGTGCCGGGTCCAGTTCGGGTCGAGCTCGGAGCCCTGGTAGCTCTTGAGGAACTCCTCGCGCTTGACGCCATAGCTCTCGGCGAGACGCAGGAGCTTGCCCTCGTTGGTCACCAGCCGCTTGTTGATGTCGTAGAGCTGGGCCACCAGCGCGTCGATGCGGTTCTGGTTGAGCGACAGGCTCTTCACCGCGGTGATGAGGTCGTCCTTCAGCTTGCGGTAGGAGCGCTCCTGGCTCGGCGACAGGGTGCCTTGTGCCGCGAGGCGGTTCTCCACCTGCTGATCCTGCAGCTTGCGCAGCCGCTTGTAGGCGTCGGCGATGAGGTCGAAGGTGGCCATCACCTGCGGACGGATCTCGGCCTCCATCGCCGCCAGCGACAGCGCGTTCTCGAAATCGTCCTCGTCGTCCTCTTCCTCGGCCGGAAGTTCGCCGTTCTCCCGCGCCGGCGCGGCACCATTGGCCGGAGCGGCCGCCGCTTCCGGCTGGGCTTCACCCCCCTCGGCGGCCGGCGGCGCCTTCGCCTCCGGACCGGCATAGGTCGCCTCGAGGTCGACGACCTCGCGCAGCATGATGTTGCCTTCGTTGAGCTCGTCGCGCCAGATGATGATCGCCTGGAAGGTCAGCGGGCTCTCGCACAGCCCCGCGATCATCGTCTCGCGGCCAGCCTCGATCCGCTTGGCGATCGCGATCTCGCCCTCGCGGGAGAGAAGCTCGACCGAGCCCATCTCGCGCAGATACATGCGCACCGGATCGTCGGTGCGGTCGGTCGCTTCCTTCTTGGTCGTCGTCTGGACCGCGGTCCCGCCGATCTCCGCGACGTCGGTCGAGGACGACTCCTCCGAGTCGTCCGACTGGGAGTCGTCCTCTTCGCCCTCCTCGACGACGTTGATGCCCATGTCGTTGAGCATGGCCATCGTGTCTTCGATCTGCTCGGAGGTCAGCTCGTCGGCCGTCAGCACCGAGTTCAGCGTGTCCATCGTCACGAAGCCGCGCTTCTTGGCGGCCTTGATCATCTTCTTGACGGCATCGTCGGACAGGTCGAGCAGAGGGCTGTCGGGCGTCTCCGGACGCTCCTCGACAGCCGCTTCGCTTTCGTTGGCCTTTGTCGCCATACTGTGTCTTCTCCAGTTCACGCCGGGTGCCGGTCGTTGCGACCGACGATCGTCCGGCGCGAATCGCCACCTGCCGGACATACCCCGAGACCTGTAAACGTCCGCTTAACCATAATAGGGTCGGTTCAGCCGAACGGGTTTATCGCGACCGCGCTCGTCGAGGATCGAAGGCAACGCCATTCTGGACCCGCGAGACTCTCGGTTTGTGGTGTTTGGTATATCCGAACGGCGAGTCAAGCCCTCATCGGCGGAAATAGTATACATCCGGAAGCCTACCCGAGGCTTGCTCAGTGCTCAGTTGAGCCGGCCACGGGCGCTCAAATCGACTTTGCCGGCCGACCCGAGAGAACTCCGAAACCGTCCACCAGAGCTTCCATGCCGCTCAGACTTTCGATCTCGCGTTTGACCTCGATCATGTGGGCATAGACGGCTTCGGTCGGATCCTGTCCCAGCGCCTCTTCCGCCATTCGGAGTTCCCTATGTAGGGCGAGGAAGCGGTGATGCAAGTGAAGCGCCTGACGCACGGCCTCGCGGGCGTCCTCGGGCGCGGCCTCCGGCAGGAACGGCCAGAGCCGAACCAGGCGGACCTTGGCTTCCATTTTCTCGAAGATGGTGCCGCCGCCGCGCCGTTCAAGCGTCTCGAGCAGTTCGTCGCGGTCGGCCGGATGGCTGTCGGCGTAGATGTCCAACACCAGCGAGCGCAGCTGGTCGAGCTCGCCGTGCGGGAGCTCGACGTCGGCGAAGTAATCGAAGGCTTCGTCGAACAGCGTCGGATGGTTGATGAAGCCGATCACGATGGCGGTCTCGCGCAGCGAGGGCGCACCCGCTCCGCCCCGCTGCATCAACGGCGAGCGGACAAGCCGGTCGGAGGCCATCGCACGCCGTCCCGCTGCGCCGCCGCGTGGCCGCCCTCCCCCGTTGAAGCGGCCGCGCTCACCGCGCTCTCCGCCATCGCCACGCCGGCGCGGCTCGGACGGTCCGGTGCCGAAGAAGCCGCGCAGTCGCTCCTCGACATCCTGCAGGTAGTGGCGGCGCACGCTCTCGTCGCCCACCTGCCGCACCAGATCCTTGAGGCGGCGTTCGAGGTCGGCGCGACGCTCCGGCGTGTCGAAGACGCCGCTCGCCGTCTCGCGCATCCACAGGAGGTCGGCGAGCGGTCGCGCCGCCTGCAGGACCGCCGCGAAGGCGTCGGGCCCTCCGGCGCGCACGAGATCGTCCGGATCCTGCCCGCCCGGCAGCAGCGCAAAGCGCAGCGAGCGGCCGGGGGCGAGCTTCCGCAGAGCGATCTCGGCGGCGCGATAGGCCGCCTTCGTGCCGGCGGCATCGCCGTCGAAGCAGAGCACCGGCTCCCCGGTGCTGCGCCAGAGAAGCTCGAGCTGGCGCTCCGTCAGCGCGGTGCCGAGCGGGGCGACGGCATGGCCGAAGCCCGCCTGCGCCAGCGCGATGACGTCCATGTAGCCCTCGACGACGAGCAGCGTGCCGGCCGCCTTCGCGGCGCGGCGCGCGTTGGCGAGGTTGAAGAGGGTGGAGCCCTTGCTGAAGACCTCCGTCTCCGGCGAGTTCAGGTATTTCGCCGGCACGCCCGGCTGCAGCGCGCGGCCGCCGAAGGCGATCGCCTTGTCGTGAAGGTCGCGGATCGGGAACATCACCCGGTCGCGGAAGCGGTCGTAGGACACCGGAATGTCCGGCCCGTGCACGACGAGGCCGGCCGCCTCCATCTCGGCCTTGCCGACGCCCCTTCCGGCGAGAAACTCCTTCAGCCGGTTGCGGCTGTCGGGCGCAAATCCCATCCCGAACGCCTTCTGGGTCGCCGGGTTGAGACCACGGTCGCGCAGATAGGCGCGCGCCTTCGAGCCGTCCGCTTCCTGCAGCTGCGCCTGGAAGAACTCGGCGGCGAGCCGCAGCGCGTCCATCACCGTGGCACGCTGCTTCTCGCGCCGCTCCGCATCCGGGTCGCGCGCCGGCATCGCCAGCCCCGCGTCCGCTGCGAGCCGTTCCACCGCCTCGGGAAAGGACAGGCCCTCCGCCTCGGTGAGGAAACGGAAGTGGTCGCCCGAGACGCCGCAGCCGAAACAGTGGTAGCGGCCCTTGGCGTCCTCGCAGTGGAAGGAGGGCGACTTTTCCGAATGGAAGGGGCAGCAGGCCCAGAAGTCGCCGCGCGCGGGCTGCGACTTGCGCCGGTCGAAGGTCACGCGCCGGCCGATCACCTCGGAGATCGGAACCCGCTGGCGGATGTCGTCGAGAAAGGTCGGCGGGAACTTCATCGGGCCTCTCTAGCACGGCGCGCAAGCCGGCGATCCGAAAAGCGGTTTTCCACAGTGCCGCACAGCCACCGCGTCACGGCCCGGAGCGCCGCGACCCTGCCCTGCGCCGCGCGCATACCAGCCGGCCGCCGATCCGCTTTAAGCTCGGCCCCCGCTTCTCCCCCCTTGCAGACCGGATGACACGCCATGCTCGCCGCCGTCACCGCCATCTTCGCCTGCCAGCTCGCCGGCGAGTCGATCGCCGCAGCGCTCGGCCTGCCGCTGCCGGGACCGGTGCTCGGCATGGTGTTCCTCTTTGCCTTCCTGGTCCTGCGCAGTGCGGTGCCGGAGGCGCTGGAGCGAGCCTCCTCGAGTCTTCTCTCGCATCTGACGCTGCTCTTCGTGCCGGCGAGCGTCGGCGTCATGGTGCATGTCGGCCGGATCGAGAAGGACATCGTGGTCATCCTCGCCGCAATCGTCGTCTCCACCTTCGCCACCATGATCGCCGCCGGCTGGACGCTGCAGGCGCTGACCCGCGGCAGCCGCAAGCCACCCGCCGATGCCGCGGTGGAGGCGCAGCCGTGAGCGAACCTCTCGCCGGGCTCGGCGACATCTGGGCCTACCTCGCCGCCAGTCCGCTGCTGGCGCTGACGCTCACCCTCGCGGCCTATCTCGTCGCCCTCGCCGTCTACCGGCGCAGCGGGCAGCTCGCGGTCCTGCATCCGCTGATCGTCTCGCTCGCGATCGTCGTCGGCGTTCTCGTGGCGACCGGCACGACCTACGACACCTACTTCGAGGGCGCGAAGTTCATCCACTTCCTGCTCGGCCCGGCGACGGTGGCGCTCGCGGTGCCGCTCTATCGCCAGTGGGATCGCATCCGCCGGCGGGCCCTGGCGATCGCCGTCGGCGTCGTCGCCGGATCGCTGACCGGCATCGCCACGACGCTCACCTGCGCCGAGCTCCTCGGCGCCGACCACGAGGTGCTGACGAGCCTTGCGCCGAAGTCGGTGACGACGCCGGTCGCGATGGGCATCGTGGAGAAGCTCGGCGGTCTGCCTTCGCTCGCCGCCGCCTTCGTGCTCATCACCGGCGTTCTCGGCGCCACCGTCGGCCCGGTCGTGCTGACGCTGGCCGGCGTCACCGACGAGCGGGCGCGCGGCTTCGGCCTCGGCACCGCCGCGCACGGTCTGGGCACCGCGCGCGCGCTCGGCGAGTCGGAGGCCGGCGGCGCCTTCGCGGGACTGGCGATGGGGCTGAACGCTCTCGTGACGGCGATTCTGCTGCCACTGATCTGGGCGTTCCTGTTCTGAGAAACGGGTTACGCGGCGGAAGGCGCAGCTTCGCCCGGCGTCGCGTCGTGCGCTCGCCCCCTCACCCCCTGCAATGCGAACACCATCGGCGTCTTCAATGCTGGCGGCCGCGCAGGATCACGTCAGGAGCGTCTTCACCACGGTGCTGGCCTTGCCGAAGTCCATCTGGCCGGGATAGCGCTCCTTCAGGGCGTTGATGCAGCGGCCGACGTCGCGCAGGCCCTTGGCGTCGGTGTCCTCGACCACCTGACGACAGGCCGCCTCCACCTCGCCGGCATCGAGCTGCGGCGGCAGGAAGCTGCGGATCACCTCGATCTCGTCCCGCTCCTCGGCCGCAAGTTCGCTGCGCCCCTCCGCCTCGTAGGCGGCTGCGGACTCCTTGCGCTGTGCGATCATCTTGAAGAGGACCTGCAGGATCTCGTCCTCGCCGAGCGGATCGCGCCCGGCGCTGCGATTGGCGAGATCGCGGTCCTTGATGGCGGCGTGGATCAGGCGGAGCATCGAGAGCCGGCACCTGTCCTCGCCCTTGCTCGCCTCACTCAATGCGTCCGCGAGTACTTCGCGCATGTCGTGCTTCCCGCAATGCCGAGCCGTCCGACACCCTGCGGCGACCGGACGACTGCGCACATCAGACTAGCTGTAATTTCGATCGCTGGAAATCGGCCGGCTTGCACGCCTTCACCCTGGAGCAAGCCCTGATGCTGCCGGACGAGGCGACGGTGATCTCCGCGATGCGCCCTCTTGCAGCGCAACGAGCCGGCCATGTAAGGGTTCGCTCATTCACACGCAAGCCACTTGCGCCGGCCGGCCGGCGCCGCGATATCACCATCACGCGACCGGTGGCACGCGCACGGCCCCGCACGACGACGACAGGTGACGAGATGACCCAAGCTTGGACGACCCGCAAACCGACGGCGCTCCTGGTGCTGGCCGACGGCACGGTGATCGAGGGCCAGGGTCTCGGCGCCACCGGCGCGATCGAGGGCGAGGTCTGCTTCAACACCGCCCTCACCGGCTACCAGGAGATCCTCACCGATCCCTCCTACGCCCGGCAGATCGTCACCTTCACCTTTCCTCATATCGGCAATGTCGGCGCCAATGCCGAGGACCTGGAAGACCTCCTTCCGGAGAAGTCCACGGGCGCGGTCGGCGCGATCTTCAAGGCCGACATCTCGGAGCACTCAAACTACCGCGCGGCCGGCGGACTGAACGACTGGCTGAAGGCGCGCGGCGTCATCGCGCTGTGCGGCATCGACACGCGAGCGCTGACCGTGCACATCCGCGAGAACGGCATGCCGAATGCGGTGATCGCCCATGCCGAGGACGGCGTCTTCGACGTGGAAGCCCTGAAGGCGCGCGCCAAGGCCTGGCCCGGCATCGTCGGCCTCGATCTCGCCAAGGACGCGGCGGGTCAGGACGTGACCGAGTGGGACGAGCGGCCCTGGGCGTGGAACGCCGGGTACGGCAAGGCCGGCAATCCGCGCTATACCGTGGTCGCCGTCGACTACGGCACCAAGCGCAACATCCTGCGGCTGATGGCCGGCCTCGGCGCGCGGGTCGTCGTGGTGCCGCCGACGGCGAGCGCCGAGGAGATTCTTGCCCACCAGCCGGACGGGGTCTTCCTGTCGAACGGCCCCGGTGATCCGGCGGCGACCGGCGAATACGCCGTGCCGACGATCCGGGCCTTGCTCGAAACCGGCGTGCCGATGTTCGGCATCTGCCTCGGTCATCAGATGCTGGCCCTCGCGCTCGGCGGCGAGACGCAGAAGATGCACCAGGGCCATCATGGCGCGAACCACCCGGTGAAGGACTTCACCACCGGCAAGGTCGAGATCGTGTCGATGAACCATGGCTTCGCCGTAGCGGCCAATTCGCTGCCGGACGGCGTGGAGGAGACCCACGTCTCGCTGTTCGACGGCTCCAACTGCGGGCTGCGGGTGAAGGATGCGCCGGTCTTCTCGGTGCAGCACCACCCCGAAGCGTCGCCCGGGCCGCAGGACTCGCACTACCTCTTCCAGCGCTTTTTCGATCTGATCGACGAGAGCAAGCGCAAGGCCGCCTGAGTCCGGCGCCCGGCGCGCCACGGGCACGCCTGCCTTCAGCGTGTTCTACTGTCCCCTGCTCACAACGGCAGCGGACGGGCCCGCCCGCCGGATCGACGCGCTCCGGGCCCGGCGAGCCGCCGGCGACGCCTATTTCACCTGCACGGCTGTGCAACTCTTGCCTGGCTAACGAAGGTCTGGAAAAGCCATCGGCAAGCGCGGTCCGCCTGTTGGACCGCGGCGCGGCGGCCCGCCGCGAAATGCATGTGCAGGGAGTGGATATGACGCCCGAAAGTTTTCGCGCCTGGCGCAAGTCGCTCGGCTGGAAGCAGAAAGACGCGGCCGAGAAGCTGGGCCTGAAGAAGCGTGTGATCCAGTACTACGAGAAGGGCAACCGCGACGGGAAGACGGTCGAGATCCCGAAAACGGTGGAACTCGCGTGCCTGGCGCTGGCGCTCGGCCTCGACAGCTATGACGGCCAGCCGGTGCCGCGCAATGCGCTGGCCGCCTCGAGCGAACCGGCGCCGGAGGCGGCCGCATCGGAATCAGCGGGCGCGAAGTCGGATGCGGAGGCGGCCGAATAGCCGGCCCTGCGGCCGGTGACGGGGCGGGTCGACCGGCATGTGCGCCCCCTCCGGCCCGGCCGCGATGTGATGCGGCTGCAGATTCCCGTCCGCGGGACTTTCGGGACGCGATGTCTTTCCCTATAAGCCGGCCTCAGCCTGAAAACAGCCTGCCAACCGCCGGACGCAGCACATGCGGCCGGTTTGTCGTGCGGGCAGCGCCGAGCGGAATCTGAGCCATGCCCAAACGCACCGACCTGCACACGATCCTGATCATCGGTGCGGGGCCGATCATCATCGGCCAGGCCTGCGAGTTCGACTATTCCGGCACCCAGGCCTGCAAGGCGCTGAAGGCCGAGGGCTACCGGATCGTTCTCGTCAACTCCAACCCGGCGACGATCATGACCGATCCCGATCTCGCCGACGCAACCTATGTCGAGCCGATCACGCCGGAGGTCGTCGCCAAGATCATCGCCAAGGAGCGGCCGGACGCGATCCTGCCGACGATGGGCGGCCAGACGGCGCTCAACACCGCGCTGTCGCTGAAGCGCATGGGCGTCCTCGACCGCTACGGCGTCGAGATGATCGGTGCCGACGCCGAGGCGATCGACAAGG
This sequence comes from Mangrovibrevibacter kandeliae, assembly GCF_024519155.1. Classification (GTDB taxonomy): domain Bacteria; phylum Pseudomonadota; class Alphaproteobacteria; order Rhizobiales; family Rhizobiaceae; genus Mangrovibrevibacter; species Mangrovibrevibacter kandeliae. Next base: position 66,588 of record NZ_JANIFJ010000009.1, read on the forward strand.
CCGAGGATCGGGCCCTGTTCCGTGCCGCCATGGCCAAGATCGGGCTCGCCACGCCGCGCTCGCAGCTCGCCAATGCCAGCGACGCCAAGGCCGTCGACAAGCGGGCCCACGAAGACCGGCGGGCCGAGCTGATCCGGACGCTGCAGGACGACGGCGAGCGCGAGGCGAAGCTCGCTGCGCTGGAGCAGGAGTGGAACCTCGGCGAGGTCGATCGCAAGCAGCGCTACATGACCCGCGCGCTGGCCGCGGCGGCGGAGGGACTGGAAAGCGTCGGCCTGCCGGCGATCATCCGCCCGTCCTTCACGCTCGGCGGCACCGGCGGCGGCATCGCCTACAACCGCTCGGAGTTTTTCGAGATCGTCGAGCGGGGCCTCGATGCCTCGCCGACCACCGAGGTGCTGATCGAGGAGTCGGTGCTGGGCTGGAAGGAGTACGAGATGGAGGTCGTCCGCGACAAGGCGGACAACTGCATCATCGTCTGCTCGATCGAGAACATCGACCCGATGGGCGTCCACACCGGCGATTCGATCACCGTCGCCCCGGCCCTGACGCTCACCGACAAGGAATACCAGGTGATGCGCAACGCCTCGATCGCGGTGTTGCGCGAGATCGGCGTCGAAACGGGCGGCTCCAACGTGCAGTTCGCGGTCAATCCCGAGGACGGGCGGCTCGTCGTCATCGAGATGAACCCGCGCGTGTCGCGGTCCTCGGCGCTCGCGTCCAAGGCGACCGGCTTTCCGATCGCCAAGATCGCCGCCAAGCTCGCGGTCGGTTACACGCTGGACGAACTCGACAACGACATCACCGGCGGTGCGACGCCGGCCTCCTTCGAGCCGACGATCGACTACGTCGTCACCAAGATCCCCCGCTTCGCCTTCGAGAAGTTCCCCGGCGCCGAGCCGGTGCTGACCACGGCGATGAAGTCGGTCGGCGAGGTCATGGCGATCGGACGCACCTTCGAGGAGTCGCTGCAGAAGGCGCTGCGCGGGCTCGAGACCGGGCTCGACGGACTCGACGAGATCGAGATTCCGGGCCTTGGCGAGGACGACGACAAGAACGCGATCCGCGCCGCGCTCGGCACGCCGACGCCGGACCGGCTGCGCATGGTGGCGCAGGCGCTGCGCATGGGCTTCCCGCAGGATCAGGTGCATCAGTCCTGCAAGATCGATCCTTGGTTCATCTCGCGCATCGCCTCGATCATCGCGATGGAGGAACGGGTGCGCGAGCACGGCCTGCCGCAGGACGGCGAGAACCTGCGCCTCCTGAAGTCGCTCGGCTTCTCCGACGCACGGCTCGCCAGGCTGGTCGGGTGCGAGGAGGCCGAGGTGCGGGCGCTGCGCGACCGGCTCGACATCCACCCGGTCTACAAGCGCATCGACACCTGCGCGGCCGAATTCGCCTCGCCGACGCCCTACATGTACTCGACCTACGAAGCGCCCTTCGCCGGCGCGCTGCGCTCGGAGGCGGAGGTCTCGGACCGCCGCAAGGTGGTGATCCTCGGCGGCGGGCCGAACCGGATCGGCCAGGGCATCGAGTTCGACTATTGCTGCTGCCACGCCGCCTTTGCCCTGCAGGACGCAGGGTTCGAGGCGGTGATGGTCAACTGCAACCCGGAGACCGTCTCGACCGACTACGACACCTCGGACCGGCTCTACTTCGAGCCGCTGACGGTCGAGGACGTGCTCGAGATCCTGCGCGCCGAGCAGTCGAACGGCACGCTGCACGGGGTCATCGTCCAGTTCGGCGGGCAGACGCCGCTGAAGCTCGCCGCGGGCCTGCAGGAGGCGGGCATTCCGATCCTCGGCACGTCGCCGGACGCGATCGACCTTGCCGAGGACCGCGACCGATTCCAGAAGCTCCTCAACCAGCTGACCCTGAAGCAGCCGAACAACGGCATCGCCCGCTCGGTCGACGAGGCCCGCGCCATCGTCGCCTCGATCGGCTACCCGGTCGTCATCCGCCCGTCCTACGTGCTTGGCGGCCGGGCGATGGAGATCGTGCGCAACGAGACCCAGTTCGAGCGCTACATCAAGGAGGCCGTCGTCGTCTCCGGCAAGTCGCCGGTGCTGATCGACTCCTACCTGTCGGACGCGATCGAGGTGGACGTGGACTGCCTCAGCGACGGCGAGACCAGCTTCGTCGCCGGCATCATGGAGCACATCGAGGAGGCCGGCATCCATTCGGGCGACTCGGCCTGCTCGCTGCCGGTGCACTCCCTTTCGGAAGCGGTGGTCGACGAGCTCGAGCGTCAGACGCGCGAGATGGCGCTGGCACTGAAGGTCGGCGGCCTGATGAACGTCCAGTTCGCCATCAAGGACGCGGACATCTACGTGCTCGAGGTCAACCCGCGCGCTTCGCGCACGGTGCCGTTCGTCGCCAAGACGGTCGGCTCGCCGATCGCCAAGGTGGCGGCGCGCGTGATGGCCGGCGAGCGGCTCGACGACGCCTTTGCGGCCTATGGCGGCCGGCCCGAGCCGCGCAACCTCAAGCATGTGGCGGTGAAGGAGGCGGTCTTCCCCTTCGCTCGTTTTCCGGGCGTCGACACGCTGCTCGGGCCCGAGATGCGCTCGACCGGCGAGGTCATCGGCCTCGACACGAGCTATGCCGTCGCCTTTGCCAAGTCGCAGCTGGGCGCCGGCGTCGAGTTGCCGCGCGAGGGCACCGTCTTCGTCTCGGTCAAGGACAGCGACAAGCGGCGGGTGCTCGAGCCGGTGCGCCGGCTGGCCGAGCTCGGCTTCCGGGTGATCGCAACCGGCGGCACGCAGCGCTTCCTTGTCGATCAGGGGATTGCCGCCGACAAGATCAACAAGGTGCTTGAAGGCCGGCCACATATCGAGGATGCTATCCGCAATCGGCAGGTCCAGCTCGTCCTCAACACCACCGAGGGCGCCAAGGCCCTGTCCGATTCTCGCTCGATCCGGCGCGCCGCGCTGAACCACAAGGTGCCGTACTACACGACACTGGCGGGCATGGTGGCCGCGGCGGAGGCCATCGCGGCGCTGCGGGACGGCAGCCTTGAAGTGCGATCGCTCCAGTCCTACTTCACGGCCGCTTGAACGGGTGCCGACGGCCTGGATTCGTCGACGGGTCGGGCGCTGACGTGATCGACTGGTTCCGGGCCACCGCGTCCGGGGCCGGTTTGTTTTTACCCCGAGCTCATCGGGAACGCGCGAAAGGACTGCCGGCATCGGCCGGCGGCTAGAGGTGAAGGCATGGAAAAGGTTCCGATGACGAGCAACGGGTTCGACACCCTGCGCGAGGAGCTGCGCCGTCGTCAGCAGGAAGAGCGCCCGCGCATCATCCAGGCGATCTCCGAAGCCCGTGCCCATGGCGACCTCTCGGAGAACGCGGAGTATCACGCTGCCAAGGAGTCGCAGAGCCTCAACGAGGGCCGCATCGCCGAGCTCGAGGACCTGACGGCCCGTGCCGAGGTGATCGACGTGTCGAAGCTCTCGGGCTCGAAGATCAAGTTCGGTGCCACGGTGAAGCTCGTCGACGAGGACACCGAGGAGGAGCGGGTCTACCAGATCGTCGGCGAGCAGGAAGCCGACGTGAAGTCCGGCCGGATCTCCGTCAGCTCGCCGATCGCCCGCGCACTGATCGGCAAGTCCGAGGGCGACGTGGTCGAAGTGACGACGCCCGGCGGCTCGCGCTCCTACGAGGTGCTCGAGCTGCGCTGGGGCTGAGCCCGGCTCACCTTCGCCTTTCCGAGCGCGGACCTGCGAGGCCCGTGCCTCCCTACTGTTGAGCCGGTTTCGACGCGATGCAGCTTCGCGACATCGAGGTGATCGCGCCGAACTTCAAGCGCCGGCTCTCGGGCGTCACCTCCACCGTCGTCCAGCTCGTGCCGCTGCAGGCCAAGAGCCTCGGCATCGCGACGCTCGGACCTGGCCTGCCCGCCGATCTGCCGAAGCTGCGCTGGCGCCAGCTTCCCGGCCTGTGGCGCCGCCCGCGCCATCGGCCTTTCCGGATCTGGCATGCCCGACGCAACACCGAGATGCTGGCCGGCATCGTCTTGCGCGACGTCCTGCGCATGCCGCTGCGGCTTGTCTTTACCTCTGCGGCGCAACGCCGGCACACGGCCTGGACGCGCTTCCTGATCCGCCGCATGGACGCTGTGATCGCGACCTCGGCCCGCAGCGGCGCGTTCCTGAAGGTGCCGCACACGGTAAACCTTCACGGCATCGACCTCGACCGCTTTCGTCCCGCGGCGCCCGGTGAGCGCAGCGCTGCGACAGCAGGCGGCGAGCATATGGTCGGCTGCTCCGGACGGATCCGGCACCAGAAGGGCACCGACCTCTTTGTCCGCGCCATGATCGCGCTCCTGCCGCACCATCCCTGCTGGACGGCGGTGCTGACCGGCCGGACCACGCCCGAGCATGCCGGCTTCGAAGCGGGACTGCGCGCGGAGATCGAGCGGGCCGGCCTGTCCGAGCGCATCCGCTTCCTCGGCGAGGTCGACGACGTCGCCGCCTGGTTCCGCCGCTTCGATCTCTACGTCGCCCCGCCGCGCAACGAGGGCTTCGGCCTCACCCCGCTGGAGGCGATGGCCTCGGGCGCGCCGGTGGTGGCGAGCGATGCCGGCGCCTTTGCCGAGCTGATCGTCGAGGGCGTCACCGGCCGCGTGGTTCCCGTCGACGACGTCGCCGCGCTGACGGCAGCGATCGAGCCCTATCTTGCCGACGACGACCTGCGCCAGCGGGCGGCCGAGGCGGCGCTCGCGCATGCCCGTGCGACCTTCCCGCTGCAACGGGAGGCCGAGGGCATCCGTGCGGTCTACGAACGCGTCTGGGCCGAGGGCGCCGGCTGACCGGCAGGCGGCGCCGGGGCGGCTGCGTCGCGGATCGGCAGGGCCCGCCTGAACTCGTCTTCGTCAAAGGCCGGCATCCGGAACTCGGCATCGAGGAGGCGGCGCAGATGCAGGCTGGCCAGCGGCAGCTGCGCCGCCAGGCGGCGCGCTGCGAAGCGAGCGCCTTCGGCTTCCCGCATCGTGCTGCCGCGAAACGCCTGGATCTGGGTCGACACGACGATGCCGGGATCGATGCCGCGCGCCGCCAGCTTGTCGGCCTGCATGACGAGCGCCGGCTCGGCCTGGCCGACCTTGAGCTGTGCCACACCCCAGAGAAAGGCGTCGGCCGGCGCCGCATGCGTGTCGGCGATCGCCAGCAGCCGCGCCGCACCGTGCGGGCTCAGGAGGTAGGCCGCCGCACCCGCCTTGTCGCGCAGCAGCGGCCGCACGACGGCCGGGCCCGCCGCGACCGCTGCGCCCTTGCGCCGGAAGAACTTGCGCCGTTCGAAGTGCTCGAGCGTGATCGCATCATAGTCCCGGGGCAGGCGGGCCAAGACCTCCGGCAGGCGCGGCGACAGCACCGCGTCGTCCTCCAGGATGAGAAGGCCTTCGTCATCCGCCAGCGCGCGCGCCCATTGGGCGCGATGCGACAGGAAGGCCGCGACCTCGGCCGGATCGAGCGGCCGCTCCCACTGGCCGGAGAGCCGTTGCATGAGCGCCGGCTCGATGTCGCCCGGCTCCAGGGCCCGCGCCCGCTCCAGCCGCAGGCCGAGGCGCTCCCCCTGGCGCTCCATGAAGCGGCGCCGCTCCACCGCGCGATCCAGATTGATGAAGACGATGCCGACCATCAGTCGCGCCAGACCGCCGGGAACAGGAGGATCACGACCGTCACGAGTTCCAGCCGCCCCATAAGCATGACCGCCGAGAGCACCCAGAGGGCCGAGTTCGGCATGGTCGCGAAATTGCCGGACGGGCCGATCACCTGGCCGAGACCTGGGCCGACATTGGAGAGGGTCGTCAGCGTGCCGGTGAAGGCGGTGACGAAGTCGAGCCCGATCATGCCGAGCACCATGGTGCCGAGCAGCAGCGTCCCGAAATAGAGGAAGAAGAAGATCGTGACGTTCTGCAGGACCTCGACCGAGACCTCCTGCCGGCCGTAGCGGATGCGGCGCACGGCATGCGGACGGATCAGCCGGCGGAAGTTCGACTCGACGAGGAGGTACAGCATCACCAGCCGGTTCGCCTTGATGCCGCCGGTGGTCGAGCCGGCGCAGCCGCCGAGGAACATCGCCACGAAGAAGACCCCCACGGCGCCGGTCGACCAGGTCGAGTAGTCGTCCGAGACGAAGCCGGTCGTGCTGATCACCGAGACGAGATTGAAGGCCGAGGAGATGAGCGCCTCGCCAAAGGGGGTGTCGTTGGTCAGGCGCCGGGACACCGCGATGGCGAGGCTGAACGTCAGGCAGATCAGCAGGAACAGGCCGATCTGCGGATCGCTCCAGCGCTGGAAGCGGCGCGGCAGGAAGGCGCGGACATAGACCACGAAGGGCATCGAGCCGAGGATCATGAAGACCGTCGAGACGACGAGGATCCGGTCGCTGTTGAAGTAGCCCATCGAGGCGTCGCGGGTGGAGAAGCCGCCGGTCGAGATCGTCGCGAGCGCGTGGTTGATCGCGTCGAACGGGGTCATCCCGCAGAGGAAATAGGCGACGGCGCAGGAGGCCGTCAGCGCCACGTAGGCGGCGCTCAGCCCAGCCGCGAGCTGGCTGGCGCGCGGCAAGAGCTTGTCCGACTTGTCGGAGCTTTCCATCTGGAAGAGGGACAGGCCGCCCGCCTTCAGCGACGGAAGGATCAGGAGGCCCATCCCGACGATCCCGATGCCGCCGATGCCCTGCAGCATCGAGCGCCACATCAGGAGGCCGCGCGGCATGGTGTCGAGACCGACGAGCACGGTCGAGCCCGTGGTGGTGAGGCCCGACATCGCCTCGAAGAACGCGGCGGCATAGGTGATGTTGGCCGAGGAGAGATAGAGCGGCAGCCCGCCGACACCGGCGGCGGTGATCCAGACGCCGGTGACGAGCAGGAAGCCGAGCCGCGGGGTGAACTTCGGCCGCTCGCCGCGCGTGCCGACGGCGATCAGGAGGCAGACCGCCGCGGTGATCGCGCTCGAGCCGACGAACACGCTCCAGTCGGGATTGGCGCTCGCCGCGTCGATCAGCGCGGGAATCAGCATGCCGCCCGCGAGCACCAGGCCGAACAGCGAGCAGATATTGAAGACGGTCCTAAGAATGCCGATCCCCCGGGCCGGAGCGGCCGGTCAACGCCCTTGTCGAGCCGCAGGCGCGTGCGACGCGCTCGCCGCTCATCGGCGAACGCCCCGAGACCGGCGGCGCATGGACACCCTCTCTAGCCGAATGTCGGTGCGTGGTGAACAGCCGGTGCGCGCGCGTCATCGCGCAAAGGCCCGTCCCGCCGGTTCGCCGTCCCGCGCTTTGATGTGGATCGCCAGCCGGATTAGGGTCCGGAAGGGTTCAGTCGCCGACGGCCATGCTCTATTGAAGAGGATCGGGCCGGTCGCCATCTGCCGTCCGAATGCGCGAAGACGAGTATCGACATGACCCATCGCCACGCAGAAATCCTGATTCTGGGCTCCGGACCGGCCGGCTATACCGCCGCGATCTACGCTGCCCGCGCGATGATGAAGCCGATGCTCGTCGCCGGCCTGCAGGAGGGCGGCCAGCTCACCATCACCTCGGACGTCGAGAACTATCCGGGCTTTGCCGATCCCATCCAGGGCCCCTGGCTGATGGAGCAGATGAAGGCGCAGGCGATCCATGTCGGCACCGAAATGGTGTCGGACCTGATCGTCGAGGCCGATCTGTCGGTGCGCCCGTTCCGCCTGAAGGGCGACGGCGGCGACCTCTACACCTGCGACGCGCTGGTGGTGGCGACCGGTGCGCAGGCGAAGTGGCTCGGCCTCGAGAGCGAGGCCGCCTTCCAGGGCTTCGGCGTCTCGGCCTGCGCCACCTGCGACGGCTTCTTCTACCGCGGCAAGGACGTGGTCGTGGTCGGCGGCGGCAACACCGCGGTCGAAGAGGCGCTCTACCTCTCCCACATCGCCCGCACGGTGACCGTGGTGCATCGGCGCGAGGAGTTCCGGGCCGAGCGCATCCTGCGCAACCGGCTGATGGAAAAGGACAACGTCGAGGTCATCTGGAACGCGGAGGTCGCCGAGGTCGTCGGCGTGGAGAAGCCGCTGAAGTCGGTCACGGGCGTGAAGCTGCGCGACCGCGTCACCGGCGAGGTCTCCGAGCGCAGCGCCGACGGCGTCTTCGTCGCGATCGGCCACGCACCGGCGGTCGAGCTCTTCCATGGGCAGCTCGACATGAAGCCGTCCGGCTACCTCTGGGTCGAGCCGGGCTCGACGCGCACCTCGGTGCCGGGCGTCTTCGCGGCGGGCGACGTCGCCGACGACGTCTACCGCCAGGCCGTCACCGCCGCGGGCATGGGCTGCATGGCGGCGCTGGAGGCCGAGCGCTGGCTGGTGCTGACGCGACAGGACGAGGGGCAACGCGAAGCCGCCGAATAGGCAAAGCGCGATCCGATCGGCGCCGCCCCGGGGGTGGCGCCTTGTGCAGCGAGGGAGGTAGGGTCCGGACCGGCAGCGGCGGCGCGGACCCTAAGGCACGTATGGCGCTCGACTGGGACAAGCTGCGAATCTTCCATGCGGCGGCCGAGGCCGGCTCCTTCACCCATGCGGCGGACGAACTGAACCTGTCGCAGTCGGCGATCAGCCGTCAGGTCGCGGCGCTGGAGCAGGAAATCGGAGCGCCGCTCTTCCACCGCCACGCCCGGGGCCTCGTGCTCTCCGAGCAGGGGGAGCTTCTCTACCAGACGACCAGCGATGTGGTGAAGCGGCTGGAGACCGTGCGGCTGCAGCTCTCGGAGACCCGTGAGAAGCCGAGCGGCAAGCTGCGCGTCACCACCACGGTCGGCCTCGGCTCCGGCTGGCTGACCGAGCGCGCCAAGGAGTTTCTCGAGCTCTATCCCGAGGTCGAACTGCAGCTCGTCTTCGACAACGAGGAGATCGACCTGACGATGCGCAAGGCGGACGCGGCAATCCGCCTGCGCCAGCCGCAGCAGCCCGATCTCATCCAGCGCCGGCTGTTCACGGTGCATCTGCACGTTTACGCCGCGCCGTCCTACCTGCAGCGCTACGGCCAGCCCGAGACGATCGGCGACCTCGCCCAGCACCGGATCATCACCTTCGGCGAGCCGGCCCCGCCCTATCTGCGCAACCTCAACGTCCTCGAGACGATCGGCTCGCCCGAGGGCCAGGCGCGCAGCCCGATCCTGCAGATCAACAACCTGATGTCGATCAAGTCGGCGATCGAGAGCGGCATCGGCCTCGCGCTGCTGCCGGACTACATGATCGACAGCCAGTCGAAGCTCGTGAAGGTGCTGCCGGAGATCGACATGCCGACCTTCGACACCTACCTCGTCTACCCCGAGCAGTTGCGCAACGCGGCCAAGCTCAAGGTCTTCCGCGACTTCCTGATCTCCAAGGCCCGCACCTGGTCGTTCTGAGGCCTGCGTCGCAGCGCCGGATCGAACGCATTCGAGGTGGCGCGCCGGCTTTCGCCCCCTTGTGAAGACCTCTAGCTTGGCGCTGGTCCATTACCGGCACCGAACCGATGCTGCACGCCACTTCTGGGGCACCGGCCCTGCGTGACCTGCGCCGTCCGATCGGGCTGGCCATCTGGTGGCAGGGAGGTCCCCTTGAGTCTGCAGCTCTTCATTCACCCCTTCGCCTCCTACTGCTGGAAGGTGCTCATCGCGCTGAACGAGCAGGGGCTGAAGTTCGAGGTCCGGCTGCTCGACGGCAGCGATGCGCCGACCGGAGAGGAATTCGCCGAGCGCTGGCCGCTGCGCAAGATGCCCATCCTCGTCGATGCGGGGCGGACGGTGGTCGAGTCGACCATCATCATCGAGCACCTCGAACTGCATCACGCCGCCGAGCGTCGGCTGCTGCCGGCCGATGCGGCTGTTGCGCTCGACATCCGCCTGATGGACCGGATCTTCGACACTTACATTCACGCTCCGATGCAGGCGATCGTCGCCGATGCACTGCGCCCGGAGGGATCACGTGACGCTCTTGGGACCGCCCAGGCCAAGGCGACGCTGGCAACCGCCTATGCGTGGATCGAGGGCCGGCTGCAGGCGGGCGTCTGGGCTTGCGGCGAAAGCTTCACGCTTGCCGACTGTGCCGCCGCACCGGCCCTGTTCTACGCCGATTGGGTCTGCGCGATCCCGCCGGAACTGGCGCTGCTGCGGGACTATCGTCGGCGATTGCTCGCACGGCCCTCGGTCGCCCGCTGCGTCGAGGACGCCCGGCCGTTCCGCTCGCTGTTCCCGCTCGGCGCGCCGGATCGAGACTGAGGCTCCCAGCCGGCGGATAGGGGGTGACGGTTATCCCCGCCAGCCCCGGCTCTGTTCTCATGGACGGATCCGAAGCGGAGATCCCGCCATGCAGACCCGTCCCGCGTCACACGCCACGCTGTCCCGCGACACCCTCGCCAAGCTCGCGCCACGTCCGTCCGGCGCTGCGCGCCGGGCGGTGCATGCCGCCTATCTCGACGCGTTCACCTCCGAACGCGGGTGCGCGATCCTCGCTCGCTATGGCTTGTCCGACGCCCTGCCCCGCCTCGTCGCCTTCGTCGCGCAGGCGGCGCACGAGACGGGCGGCTTCACCGTCCTGCGGGAGTCGCTGACCTACACCAGCGTCGCGCGCCTTCGCGCGGTCTGGCCGAGCCGCACGCGCGCCCTCTCCGACACGACCATCCGCCGGACGCTTCTGCGCAATCCGGTGGCGCTCGGCGACTTCGCCTATGGCGGGCGGATGGGCAACCGCAAAGGCACCAGCGACGGGTACGACTTCCGCGGCGGCGGCGTCTTCCAGATCACCGGCCGCGACGGTTATCGCAGGGCCTCGGGCGATGCCGGCGTCGATCTCGAGGCGCATCCGGCCACCATCGAGGACCCGTACGTCTCTCTCCCCGCCGCCTGCGCTGCCTGGCAGCGGCTCGGCTGCAACGCCCTCGCCGATGCCGGCGCCTTCATCCGCATCGGCCGGGGAATCAACCGGGGCAATATCGACGCGCGCAGTGCGGCGGTCGGTGAGGCGGAACGGATCGCGCTGTGGCGGACGCTTCAGGCGCTGACGGCCTGACGAGCGGCGGCTGTATACGAGCATGGCGATGATCCGCGAAGGTTGCATGCATGGCATGCATGGCTGGCATGACCTCCATGCTCTGTCCTCCTCGCAGGGCAGCCTTATAAATCGATCTTAGTCGGTCGTGGACGTACCTCCTCCCACTGTCCTGGCCGACTGTTTCCTCCCAAGGGTTTGCTAATGCAAATTCTTCACTGAGCCGGGCCACGTGCCCGGCTTTTTTTTCGCGCCCCTCGCAGCGGTTGCCGAGGCGCGCCGGAGGACGGCAGCGATGCCGCCGCCCCCGTCACGCGATTACCTCAGGCTGCCGCAGAACCGCTGGATGCGGGTGCAGGCTTCCTCCAGAAGCGCGTCCGAGGTGGCGTAGGAGATGCGGAAGTTCGGGCCGAGGCCGAAGGCCGAGCCGTGCACCACCGCCACGCCCTCGGCTTCGAGCAGTTCGGTGACGAAGTCCTCGTCGGTCTCGATCACCTTGCCGGCCTCGGTGCGCTTGCCGATCAGCCCCTCGCAGGACGGATAGACGTAGAAGGCGCCCTCCGGCGTCGGGCACTTGATGCCGCTCGCCTGGTTCAGCATCGAGACCACGAGGTCACGGCGGCCCTGGAAGATCTCGCGGTTCCTCGGGATGAAGTCCTGCGTGCCGGTCAGGGCCTCGACGGCCGCCCACTGCGCGATCGAGCAGGCGCCGGAGGTCTGCTGGCCCTGGATCATGTCCATCGCCTTGATGAGGTTCAGCGGGCCCGCGGCATAGCCGATGCGCCAGCCGGTCATCGCGTAGGCCTTGGAGACGCCGTTGACCGTCAGCGTGCGGTCGTAGAGCGCCGGCTCGACCTGGGCGGGCGTGGTGAAGGTGAAGTCGCCATAGACGAGGTGCTCGTACATGTCGTCGGTCAGCACCCACACGTGCGGGTGGCGCACCAGCACGTCGGTCAGCGCCTTCAACTCCTCATAGGTGTAGGCCGCGCCGGTCGGGTTGGACGGGGAGTTGAACAGGAACCACTTGGTGCGCGGCGTGATCGCCGCCTCCAGCGCCGCCGCCGTCACCTTGAAGTCGTCCTCGATCCGCGCCTCGATGAACACCGAGGTGCCGTTGCAGATCGCCACCATCTCCGGGTAGCTGACCCAGTAGGGTGCGGGGATGATCACCTCGTCGCCGGGGTTCAGGGTCGCCATGAAGGCGTTGAACAGAACCTGCTTGCCACCGGTGCCGACGATCGTCTGCGCTGCGGTGTAGTCGAGGCCGTTCTCGCGCTTGAACTTCTGGGCGATCGCCTCGCGCAGCTGCGGAATGCCGGAGATTGGCGTGTACTTGGTCTCGCCGCGGTTGATCGCGGCGATCGCCGCCTGCTTGATGTTCTCCGGCGTGTCGAAATCCGGCTCGCCGGCGCCGAGCCCGATGACGTCGCGGCCCTTCGCCTTCAGATCGCGCGCCTTCTGGGAGACGGCGATGGTGGCGGACGGCTTCACGCGGTCGAGGGCGGCGGCAAGGAATGCCATTGGATCAGACTCCGGTGGTAGTGGGCGCTTGGCGGCCCACTGCCGCAAAGCGCGCGGGACGGTAGTCCCCTCCCCGCCGGGGCGCAAGGTCGCGGGCCAGGCCGAAGCGGCATGGCTGCCGTCAGGCCACCTCGCGCTCCATCCCGCCCCGCAGTCGGCCACGCGCCGACAGGAAGGGGCCGACCGGACGGCGCTCCGGCGCGAAGCGGGCAAGCCCGACGGGGCTCGGCATGTCGACATACACGGCCTCGATGCCGCGCCGGGCCGAATAGGTCTCGTGCCAGAACCCGGCGCCGCCGCTGTCGCGCAGGAAGTCGCGCCACCAGGCGGCATGAGGTTCGCTGCGGGTGAAGCGCTCGAGGCTGTCGAGGTCGCGCCAGTACTGCCGCATCCCGAGGTGGTTCCAGCCGAACAGCAGTTGCTCGTGGCCGAGGAGTCCGTCGGGCGGCGCGCCCTGGATCTGTGCGAGGCCCCTGCCGATGCCGAGCATCGAGACGAGGCCGCGCAGCGTGCGGACCTTCAGGCCGAGGATGACCACGACGAGATCGGGGTACGCGGTGAGATCGACGGACTGACGGTTGACGCGGTCTTGCATGACGCACCTCGCGACGTGTTTATGCCGTAAACATCGCTCGTTTTGTGTACGGTGTAAACAGAATGGCGACGAGCCCCAGCGATCTGCGCGAACGGCTGTTGGAGACGGCCCTCGAACTGCTCGAGGACGGGACCTCCGATCTCTCCCTGCGCGCGGTCGCGCGCGCGGCAGGTGTCTCGGCGATGGCGCCCTATCGCCACTTTCCGGACAAGGCGAGCCTGCTCGACGCTGTCGCCGCGCGAGGCTTCGCGCTCCTGCGCAAAAGCCTCCTCGCGGCCGATGCCGCCCCCGTTCCGGCGGAGGCGCTGGTCGCGCAGGGTCTTGCCTATGTGGCCTTCGCCCGCGCGCACCCCTCGCTGTTCCGGCTGATGTTTGCCGGCGACGCCCGGCCCCCCGGCAAGACGGCCGTCGCCGACCCCGGCGCCTTCGACATCCTCGCGAACCGGGTCGCCTCGCTGGCGCCCGCCGGGATTCCGGCCGCGACGCTCGCCTGCTGGTCGCTGGTGCACGGCCTCGCGACGCTGTCGCTCGACGGCCGCCTGGCCGCGGTCGACCATGAACGGGAGCGTCGGGCCCTTGTGTTGCTGGTGAGCGCGCTGACCGGTTCGACCGCGGCTGCGTGAATCCGGACGGCTGCACGGCCGGTGGAGAGGCGTCAGGACGAGGCCAGCGGTGTCGCCCGGCGCGGCCGCCCGGGGAGGCCACGCTCGCACTCGATCAGCGCCCTGTCCCAGCCACCGAGGTCGGCCGCAGCACGGTAGGCGCTGTTGAGGAAGGCGAGAAGTGCGGCGTCGGGATCCGGCGCGTTCCGCACGGCGCCATAGGGCAGGATCCATTCCCGCAGCTCCGCATGGAAGAACGCGGCCTCCGGCGCCAGCCGAGCCGCCTCATAGCCCGCCGGTGCCGGATAGGCATAGGCGTAGAACGCCGGCTCGTCGACGCCGCCGCCGCCCGGCCAGAAGCCGACCGAAGCGACCTCGCGATCATAGGCCTCCACCGCCACCGCATCCGGCAGCGCCGGCACGCCGCCCGGATGGCGCGGTGCGGCGCGACCGGAAAAGCGCGTGACGGCGAGATCGAAGCTGCCCCAGAACAGGTGCACCGGGCTCGACTTGCCGAGAAAGCCGGTGCGGTAGGTCTCGAAGACGCGGCTGGCGCAGACCGTCGCGCGGAAAAAGCGCGTCACCGCCTCGGCATCATACGGGCGGGGCGCATGATCGTCGGCGAAGGGCACCGGATCCGGCCGCTCGTTCGGCATTCCGTCGAAGCGGGCATTGCCCCCGAGCCGGGCGATCATCGCGCGGAACTCGCCGTAAAAGCCGGCGACGCTCATCGGGCGCAGCGGGATCGTGGCCTCGCCGCCGTCGCCGCTGCGGCCGATCACCCTGTGCGCGAGGAGATCGAACTCGATGTCGATCCCCGGCCCGTCCGGGATCAAGGGCGTGCGCCAGCCGCGCGGGCCGACCTGAAACGTCGCGTGCCAGGAGTGATTGACCCACGGGGTCCGCGCCAGCCGGTACTTGCCGGCAACCTGCAGATAGAGATGCAGCGCCGCGCAGCTGTCGCGCCAGCTCGGCGTGTCGAGCTCGGGCCAGTGCTGCACCATGCCTCTCTCCTCCGCTTCGCCGCGCCTCAGCCGGGTGGTCCGAGTTCGCCGAAGATCGTCGGGATCAGCTCGGAGACGGTCGGATGGATCGGCACCGCCAGCCGCATCGCCTCCGCCGAGCCGCCGACGCTCATCATGTCGAGAACGCCGTGCACCGCCTCGTCGCCGCCCGGCCCGAGGATCGCCGCGCCGAGGATTTCCTGCGTCGCGGCGTCGACCACGACCTTCATCAAGCCTTGCGTCTCGCCCTTCTCGACGGCGCGCCCCACTCGGGTCATCGGCCGCTGCCCGACGCGGACGGACCGCCCCTGCTCGCGCGCCTCGCGCTCGGTCATCCCGACGCGGCCGAGCGGCGGGTCGGTGTAGAGGGCGTAGGCCGGCAGCCGGTCCGTGACGCGGCGATCGCCGCCGTCCAGGAGGTTGGCCGCGACGATCTCGAAGTCGTTATAGGAGGTGTGCGTGAAGGCGCCCCGCCCGTTGCAGTCGCCGAGGGCGAAGATGCCGTCGACACTCGTGCGCAGCCCGTCGTCGACGGTGACGTAGCCGCGCGCGTCCACCGCGACCCCCGCCCGGTCGAGACCGAGATCTTCGGTGTTCGGCCGCCGCCCCACCGCCAGGAGGACGTGCGAGCCGACGACTTCGGGCTCACCCTGCGTGCAGTCGACCCCGACCCGGATCCCGCCACCGCCGCGCGCGAAGCGGATGCACTCGGCGCCGGTGCGGATCGCGACGCCCTCGGCCGCCAGGACCCCCTCGATCGCTGCGGACACGTCCTCGTCCTCCCGGGCGACCAGCCGCGGCGCCTTTTCGACGATGGTGACGGCGCTGCCGAGGCGGCGGAAGATCTGGCCGAATTCCAGGCCGATATAGCTGCCGCCGACGACGATGAGGTGCTCGGGCAGCACGTTTAGCGCCAGCAGCTCGACGTTCGTCAGCACCGTCACGTCGCCGATGCCGGGAAGCTCGGGCACCGCCGCCCGCGTGCCGACGTTCAGGAAGATCTGCGGCGCGGCGAGGACGTCGCCGTCGACCTCCACCTCGTGCGCCGAGCGAAACCGCGCGTGGCCGCGGATCAGCGTGCAGTTCGCCATTCCGGCGACCCAGCTCTCGACGCCGGCGCGGGAATCGCCGGAGATCCGGCGCTGCCGGGCCTGCACGGCCGCGAAGTCGATGCCGACAGGGCCGTCGATCGCCACGCCGAAGTCGGCGCCACGACGGGCGAGATGCGCGGCATGGGCGCTCGCCACCATCGCCTTGGTCGGCGTGCAGCCGGTGTTGACGCAGGTTCCGCCGAGCGCGGCGCGCTCGATCAGCGCCACCCGCCCGCCGGCGGCCGACAGGCGCCCGGCGAGCGGAATGCCCGCCTGCCCCGCGCCGATGACGATCGCGTCGAAGTCGCCGCTCATCCGGCTGCAGAGACGATCAAGGCGGCGCCGACGATCGCGACGGCATCCTCGATCAGGGCCGCCGGCCGGTCGTTGTGGAAGCGCGCCGCGAGCCATCCGCGCGCCGCGGCCCCGCCGAGCGTCCCGATGATCGCACCCAGCGCCCCGGCCACGAGACCGCCGACGAGGCTGCCGCCCGCCGTGCCGAGAACCGCGCCGCAGAAGGCACCCGAGACGATGCGACCGCCGAACTGCACCGGCACCTTTCGGCTCGGCGTCTGCGGCAGCTGGTCGGTGACGAACTCGCCGAGCGCGAGGACGGTGAAGATCCAGGGGGTGATCGTCGCTCCCAGGAAGGACGCCCAGCTGTCGCCGACGGCGATGTGCCCCAGCGCGGCGCCCCAGCTGACGGCGGCAGGCGCCGTCATCGACCGCAGGCCTGCAATGATGCCCATGAAAAATGCCAGAACGAGAAGCATGCACACGTCCCTCACCCGACCATTCCATAGTGCCACGGCGGGTGACGATAGGACAGGGGGCACGTTCCGGACCGCGTATCCGAGACGGCGGTCAGCCGCGAGCGCGCACTGGCATGAGCGAGCCTGATGGATGGGGTCAGCCGAATGAATTGGACGGCGTCGCAGGGCCTCCGGCACCATCGGGGGATCGAGATGACGGAGGCGGCGATGATCACCATCTGGGGCATGCAGGACTCGGGCAACTGCTACAAGCCGCGCCTCCTGATGGCGCTGACCGGTCGCCCGTTTCGGCACCGCGGGATCTCGACGCTCGACGGCTCGACCCGCACCGAGGCGTGGCTCGCCAAGAACCCGGCCGGCCAGGCGCCGCTGCTCGAGCTGGAGGATGGCCGGCTGCTGCCGGAATCGAACGCCATCCTCTGCTTCCTCGGCGAGGGCACGGCCTTCGTGCCCGGCGATCCGTTCGAGCGGGCGACGATGCTGCGCTGGATGTTCTTCGAGCAGAACGCGCACGAGGTGACCGTGGCCGTGCGCCGCTCCCTCCACGTCTACCCGCACCGCCGGGCGGCGGCGAGCGAGGAGCGGCTGCGCCTGACACTGGAAGGCGGCCGCGCCGCACTCGCGGTGATGGAGCGCCATCTGGCCGCGCAGGCCTTCTTCGGCGGCGAGCGGCCGAGCCTCGCCGACATCGCGCTCTATCCTTACACCAGCAGCGCGCATGAGGGCGGCTTCGACCTCGGCCCGCTGCCGGCGGTGCGCAGCTGGCTCGCACGGATCGAGGCGCTGCCCGGCTACCAGCCGAAGAGCTGGCGGCCGCAGGACTAGGCCTCAGTCCACGCGGCCATGGCGGGCGAGATAGTCGATGACCGCACGGACACGGATAGGCAGGATGCCACCGCGCCCGACATAGACCGCCGAGAAAGCCTCGGGCTCGCTGGTCCGCAGATCGGGGAACAGGGGAACGAGGCGGCCGGCCTCCATGTCCGCGCGCACGGTGAACGCCGCCAGACGCGCGACACCGATCCCGGCCAGCGCCAAATGCCGCAAGCCTTCGCCGTCGCTGATCCGCAGCCGGCCACCGGCCGCGATCGTGTCGCCTTTCGAGGACGTGCTCCAGCCTTCCACCCGCCGCCGATAGGCGAAGCCGAGCCGTTCGTGCCCGGCAAGCTCGGCGAGACTGCCGGGCATTCCGGCCCGCGCCAGGTAACCGGGTGAGGCGACGAGGCAGAGCGGCGAGCTGCCGAGAGCACGGGAGAAGAGGCTGGAATCGTCGAGACCGCCCGCCCGGATGGCGATGTCGGTCCGGTCCGCGACGAGATCCACCACCCGGTCCGTCTGGTCGATCTCGATCTGGATGCGCGGGTAGGCCGCCAGGAGACCCGCGAGGAGCGGCGCCATCACGTGCGTCATGTAGGAGGCGCTCGTGCTGATGCGCACCCGGCCCGACGGCGTCCCACCTCCGGACGCGATCTCCTCGGCCTCCTGCAGGTCCTGCAGGATCCGCACCGTGCGCTCGTGCAGCGCCGCACCCTCCGCGGTGATCGTCGTCCGTCGCGTCGAGCGCATCACGAGGCGGGAATCGAGCCGCTGCTCGAGGCGGGCGACGAGCTTGCTGACGGCGGACGGGGTGAGGCCGAGCGTGCGCGCCGCCGGCGAAAACCCGCCCTCCGCCACCACGCGCGCGAAGACCTCGAGCTCGCGCAGCCGGTCGGAGCGGCTCACTTGTGCCATGCCGTCACAGATCCTATTCCGGCTCGCAGTCTACGGCACAGGCGCGATCGCCTCTACCCTGCAATGACGATCCCTGCCTCTTCCATAGGTCCCATCATGCAGTACCGCCTTCTCGGCGCCTCCGGCCTTCGCGTTCCCGCTCTCAGCTTCGGCGCCGGCACCTTCGGCGGCACCGGTCCGCTCTTCTCCGCCTGGGGCCGCACGGAGGCGGACGAGGCGCGGCGGCTGGTCGACGTCTGCCTCGACGCGGGGGTCAACCTCTTCGACACCGCCGACGTCTATTCCGACGGCCGTTCGGAGGAGGTTCTCGGCGCGGCGATCCAGGGCCGGCGCGACGACGTGCTCCTGTGCTCGAAGACTTCGCTGCCCACCGGGGCCGGGCCGAACGAGGCCGGCGCTTCGCGGCATCGCCTGATCCGCGCGGTCGAGGCGCAGCTGCGCCGGCTCGGCACCGATCACCTCGACATCCTGATCCTGCATGCCCACGACGCCGCAACGCCCGCCGAAGAGGTCATGCAGACGCTCGACACGCTCGTGCGCTCGGGAAAGGTCCGCTACACCGGCGTCTCCAATTTCGCCGGCTGGCAGATCATGCGCCAGCTCGCGGTGGCCGACCGCCGCGGCTATGCGCGTCACGTGGTGGATCAGGTCTACTACTCCCTCGTCGGCCGCGACTACGAATGGGAGCTGATGCCGCTCGGCGCGGCCGAAGGCCTCGGCGCGATGGTCTGGAGCCCGCTCGGATGGGGCCGCCTCACCGGCAAGATCCGACGCGACCGGCCGCTTCCCGAAGGCAGCCGGCTGCATGCGACCGAAGGCTTCGCGCCGCCGGTCGAGCGGGAGCATCTCTTCGACGTCGTCGACGTTCTGGTGGCGATCGCCGACGAGACCGGTCACAGCGTGCCGCAGCTCGCGCTCGCCTGGCTCCTCGCGCGCCCGACCGTCTCGACGGTGGTGATGGGGGCTCGAAACGAGACGCAGCTGCGCGACAATCTCGGCGCGCTCGATGTGCGCCTGACGCCCGAGCAGATGACCCGCCTCGATCGGGTCAGTGCCAAGCCGGCGCCGTATCCGCATTTTCCTTATCGCCAGCAGGAGGGCTTCGCGCGCCTCTCGCCGCCCCTCGTCTAGCCGTCAGTGCTCGTCTCGCCTCTCGGCTCCCGTGCGTCCATGCCGCGGCGCGCCGGGCGCGGCGGCTCCCGGTCGGCCGGCCGCGGCCAGCCCTCGCGCTGGCGGCCGCGCACGCCGTCCGTCTCCTCGGTCTGGTCGTGGAACAGCAGCACCTGCGTGTCGAAGGGCATGTCGATGCCGGCCGCATCGAGCGCGTGCTTGATCGCCTCCAGCACCCGCGCCTGGGTGTGCACCACGTCGGTGCGCACCGAATGCGTCCACCAGCGCACCCGCAGGTTCACGGTCGACGTGGCGAGATCCCAGACCAGCACCTCCGGCTTCGGCTCGGCTTCGACGCCCTGCAGGTTTTCGATCGCCGTGAGGATGACCTGCCGCGCCGTCTCGATGTCGTCGCCATAGCCGATCCCGACATCGTACTGCGACCGCCGCTTCTCGTGCGCCGTGTTGACGGTGACCGCGTTCGAATAGACGTCGGCATTGGGGATGATCACCTGCCGCCCGTCATAGGTGGTGATGATCGTCGCCCGCGTCTCGATCCATTCGACCTTGCCCTCGAACCCTTTGACCACGATCTGGTCGCCGACCTTGAAGGGCTGGCGGATCAGGAGCAGCAGCCCGGCGAGCCAGTTCTGCAGGATGTCCTTGAAGGCGAAGCCGATCGCCACCGACCCGACGCCGAGCCCGGCGAGCAGGTCGCCCGGATTGAGCGAGGGTATGACGATCGTCAGCGCCAGCAGGGTTCCAAACAGGATCACGATCCAGGTCAGGAAGGAGCCGAGCACGTCGCCGAGATTGTCGCGCTCGCGCCGCTTGGCCCAGCGCTCGAAACCG
This sequence comes from Mangrovibrevibacter kandeliae, assembly GCF_024519155.1. Lineage (GTDB taxonomy): Bacteria > Pseudomonadota > Alphaproteobacteria > Rhizobiales > Rhizobiaceae > Mangrovibrevibacter > Mangrovibrevibacter kandeliae. The sequence goes on from NZ_JANIFJ010000009.1 coordinate 86,864, forward strand.
CGTCCGAGCAGCCAGCCGATCAGGCAGAAGATGACGAGCACCACGAGGGCGACCACGATGTTCGGCAGAAGCTTCTGGAAGCCGACGATCCAGCTCTCGAGCTTGCCCAGCGCGAAGGCCGGGTCGATCTTCACCGCTTCGCTGACCGTGTCGGGGGCACCCGGCGGCGGAGTGACGGCATCCGGTGCGGACGTCGCGGTCTGTGCAAGGGCGGTGGCCATTCAATGCTTCTCTCGGAGAACGCAAAACGGCCGCCGGAACGCGGCGGCCGTCGATCTGCTGCTGCAACAACGTCGGGTGACTTAGGGCGCGGCGTAGACCACGCCACAGGCGATGCGGTCGCCGGACGCGCCGGAGGGCTGCGAGCCGTAGTCGTCAGCTCCGGCATGGATGACCAGCGCCGTACCGTCGGCGTCGTCGAGGGGCGCCTCGCCGCCGGTGAGGGCGATCTGCATGTTCACGTGATCGAACTTCGCCCGGCCGTCGACAGCCGCGAAGTTCGGCATGTCGCCAGCGTGAATGCCGTCCGCCGACATGTAGCCGTGTGCGTGTTCGGTGGGGTTGTAGTGACCGCCTGCCGACTCGAAGTTGCCGTCGCAGCGACCCGTCTGGTGGAAGTGGATGGCGTGTTCGCCGTCTGGCAGCCCGGACAGGTCGTTGCGCACGAGGACGCCGTGCGGGGTCTGCGTCAGCGTCGCCGTACCGGCGCTTGAGCCGTCCTGCATCTTCATGTCGACGGTGACGCCTTCGCTTGCCGGGTTCTGCGCGAGAGCGGGGCTCGCGAGCAGGAGAGCGAGGGCAGAGAGAGCGAATTGGTTCATGAAGGCCTCCAGTTCGGCTGGGACTGCCGCCTCGCCCGGTGAGGCGGGTTCTCTCGCGCCAACGTCACCTCACCGGATGCCGTTGCGTCACGAGGCCGTGACGCCGGTCCACCTTGTGCCGGCCGTCACGTCTGCTGCGGCCCGTCCGATCCAGCAGGCGCAGGACCGAACAAGAGGTCGAGATAGCCTTCGAACACGGCTGCGACGTCCAACGGAGAGGCTCGACCGAAGAGGTTGTTCCAGAGCGCTGACAGGATTGCCGGAGCGACGAAGATGATCGGCAGCCGCGACAGCGCGTCCGACCGCACCTCGCCGCGCCGCTCGGCGCGACGCGCGTAGATACGCACCAGGCGCAGGACAGGCACGATGACGGTCTCGTGGTAGGTATCGGCCACCGCGGGAAACTGCGGCCCCTCACGCGCCATCAGATAGAGGATGCCGAAGCGGCCGCTCGCCTGCAGCTCGCGCAGGATCGGCGGCACCGTGCGCAGGAGGAAAGCCCGGGTCGGCTCGTCCGGCCGCGGCCGGCCGATCCGGCGGCGCCCCCCGGTTTCGGTCAGGACGCCACGCAGCACGTCGGCGAACAGGGACTCCTTGTCCTTGAAGTGCAGGTAGGTGGTCCCCTTCGCGAGCCCGGCCGCGGCAGCGACGTCGCTCATCCGTGTCGCCTTGAAGCCACGCTCCAGGAACAGCGCCAGAGCCGCCTGCACCAGCGCCTGCCGCGTCGCTGCCGTGCGATCCGGCCGCGCCGCCGTGCCCCCGTCAGCCGCAGGAGCGGCCGGTTCTCTCGCATCCTCTGCCATCGCCTGTCCTACCACGACATGACCGGCGGGTCAGGAGCTTCTTGACAAGAATGACCCGCGGGTCATTCTACCGCCACAGGAGGCGAACATGACCCGTTTCGATGGTTTCGATTGCGACGTGCTGGTGGTGGGCGCCGGGCCGACCGGCTTGATGGCCGCCGATCTTCTGAAGCGGTGGGGCGTCGACGTGCGGATCGTCGACGATCGGCTGGAGCCTTCGCGCGAGTCGCGGGCCTTCGCGGTCGCGGCGCGCTCGATGGAGCTGTTCCTGTCGATCGACCTGGCCGACGCGATCTTGCAGCGGGCGGTGCTCAATTCCCGTGCCAGGATGCATGTTCGCGGTCGGCTGGTCGGCGGCCTCGACTTCGACACCGTCGAGGCTCCGGACACGCCCTTTCCGTTCATCACGCTGCATCCGCAGTCCGACACCGAGCGCGTGCTGATCGAGGACCTTTCCCGCCTGGGCCTCGCGGTCGAGCGCGGCCGGACGGTGCGCAGCGTGGTCCAGGACGCGACCGCCGTCACCGCACAGTTCGAAGCGTCCGCGGCCGGCGGCGCGATCCGCAGCCGCTACCTCCTGGGAGCGGACGGCGCACACAGCGTGGTGCGCAAGGCGCTGGGCCTTGCCTTTGCAGGCGCCCAGTACCCGCAGACCTTCCTGCTCGCCGACTGCCGCGTCGACTGGCCGCTCGACCACGCCGGCTTCCGCGGGTTCCTGAACGGCGAGCGGGTCGGCCTGTTCCTGCCGCTCGACGGCACCGCATGCTCGCGCGTCATGGTCACCGAACCGCGGCCGGCCGATGCGAGCGACCTGCCACACGCGACCGCGCTCGAACTGGGCGAGCTCGAGCGGGCCTTCGCTGCCGTCAGCGAGCTGCCGGTCAAGCTGTCCGACCCGCGCTGGGTGACCCGCTTCCACACCTCGCACCGCGGCGTCGATCGCTACCAGGTCGGCCGCGTCTTCCTCGCCGGCGACGCCGCACACATCCACTCGCCGGCCGGCGGCCAGGGCATGAACACCGGGCTGCAGGACGCGGCGAACCTCGCGTGGAAGCTTGCGGCGGTGCTGCGCGGCGCGGCGCCGGATCTGCTCGCCTCCTATGACAGCGAGCGACGACCCGTGGGCCGGGACGTGGTGCGCACCACCGACGCGATGTTCGAAGTGGTGGCCGGGCGCACCGGCTGGGAGGCGGCGGCTCGCGACCTGTTCGCCCGGCCCGCCGCGGCAGCCCTGTCGCATCTGCCGACGGTTCAGACGGCGGCCTTCCGCAAGCTCGCCGAGATCGACATCGCCTACGGGCCGAGCCCGTGCGTCGAGCCCCCGGCTCCGTCCGCCGGCGCTCACGGACCGCAACCCGGCCAGCGAGCGCCCAATGCCCCGATCACGCGGCATCGGGACGTCTTCGACCTCCTGTCGGGCGCTCGCTTCACCCTCCTCGCCTTGTCGCGCCGGCCGCTGGAGCGTGACGAGGCAGAAGCGCTCGTGGCCCGGCTTCGGATGCTCGAGGGGCCGGCCATCGCCGCGCGCGTGGTGGCGCGGCTGACGGCGGGGCGGGTCGGGGGCGTCGAGTTGACCACCGCTGCGGCCGTCTTCGCGGCCTACGGCCTGCCGGACGAGGAGGCGCAGGCGCTCCTCCTCGTGCGACCGGACGGCTATCTCGCCTGGCGGAGCGACAGTCTCGACGTCGACGCCTGCCGCCCGCTTCTGCGGCGCCTCGCCCTCGAAGGGTCTGCCGGCAATCCGGCGGCTGGCGGTTAGGCGGCCCGCAGCGGCGCCTGCCTCGGGACGTGGCTGCCTGGTCAGGCGGCTTGCGCCTCTCTCCGCCGGACGCTACCGAGTGTCGACCCCTTGGAGCTGCCGTGTCCCGTCTTCTCGCCAACAGCCTCCTGCTCTTCGTCGGCGCCGTCTGGGGGCTCGGCTTCGTCGCCCAGTCGAGCGCGATGGCGGCGATCGGACCGTGGGCCTTCGTCACCCTCAGGTACCTCCTCGCCGGACTGACGCTGCTGCCGCTGGCGCTTTGGGAGAGCCGGCGTGCGCCGCGCGCTCTGACGCGACGCGAGCGGATCGGCTTCGTGACGGTGGGGCTGTGCTTGTTCGGCGGCTCGATCCTGCAGCAATACGGTCTCCTCTCGACGAGCGTGACCAATGCCGGCTTCCTCACCGGCCTCTACGTCGTGCTGACGCCGCTGATCGGTCTTCTCCTCTGGCGCGAGTGGCCGCACTGGGTGGTCTGGCCAGCGGCCTCGGCCTGCGCGCTCGGCATCCTGCTTGTCGGCGGCGGGACACTCACCCGGCTCGGTTCGGGCGACGGGCTGGTGGTTCTCTGCGCCGTGTTCTGGTCGCTGCAGATCCTCGCCACCGGCCGGTTCGCCGGCAACAGCGGCCGCCCCTTCACCCTCTCGGCGGTGCAGTTCTTCGTCGCGGCCGCGCTGGGCGGGCTCGGGTGGAGTGCGACCGAGCCGTTTTCGAGCGCCACGATCCTGCGGGCGACGCCGGAACTCCTATTTGCCGGCATCATCGCCGCCGGCCTCGCCTTCACGCTGCAGACCGTCGCACAGCGCCACACGACGGCCGCCCAGGCGGCGATCTTCCTGTCCTCCGAGGCGCTCTTTGCCGCCGTCTTCGGCGCAGTGTTCCTTACGGAGCGAATCGGCGTCCTCGGCTATGCCGGCTGCGCCCTGATCTTCGTCGCGATGCTGGCGGTCGAACTCGTCCCGATGCGCCGGCGCGGGCGCCGCGAGCCGCCGGCAGGACCTCAACCCGAACTGGCCGGGGAGACCGTATGAGCGAGGCGACCGGCCCGAAGGGCGAGCTGACGATGCGCGTGCCCGCCATGCCCAAGGATGCCAACGCTGCCGGCGACGTCTTCGGCGGCTGGGTGATGTCGCAGATGGATCTCGCCGCCGGCATCCGCGCGGCCGAGCGCGCCCATGGCCGGGTGGCGACGGTCGCGGTCAACTCGCTGGTGTTCCGCAAGCCGGTGAAGGTCGGCGACACGCTCTGCGTCTACACCGAGATCGATCGCATCGGCCGCAGTTCGATCACGCTCACCGTGGAGGCCTTCGCCGAGCGGTATCTGACACGCGAGGAGGTCAAGGTGACCGAAGCGGTGTTCGTGATGGTGGCGCTCGACGGCACCGGCGCACCGACGCCGATTCCGCCGGCTCCGCCCGCCGGCTGAAGCGCCGGCGGCCGGGATCTTCGATTTCAGAGACGTGCGGTCAGTTCTGCTCGTCGCTGGCCGGGCTGCCGCTCGACGGCTGCAGGAAGTCCTGGCCGTCATAGCCCTCGTCGTCGCTCGCATCGTCGCCGCCGATCGCATCCAGCAGCGGGCCGCTGGCATCGACGCAGGCCTTGATGCCGTCGCGGCCGCAGTCGACGACCACCATCCGCCCGGGCCCGAGGATGACATGGAAGCTGGCGCCACCGCCCATGTGCGGCCCGCGTCCCATGCCGGCGAACCGGCCGCGCGGCCCGTGCCGGCCGGCGCGGTCGCGCCAGCCGTGGTGACGGCCGTCGCGCCAGTGACGACCGTCACGATCGCCATCGTCGGCGGATACATCGCCCCGATCGGTGCGGTCGGCTTCGGGGCCGCCATCCTGGTTGCTTTCCTGCGACCGCGCCATCGGCACGTGACCGCCGGGCGCGGGGCGAGAGGCATCGGGAGACGTCGTGCCGGGGGCTGCGGCACCGGGCGCCGGCATGGTCTGGGACGGGGTATCGGCGGACGGTGGCGTCGGCGTCTGCGCGGCGGTGATACCGGTCGCTGCGACGAGCGCGCCGGCGGCAAGGGTCAGGCGGATAAGCATTTGATTCTCCTGTTGAGCGCCGAGGCGCCTGAGGTCTGAACGCGCGCTGCCGGCTGCCGTTGCGATGAACTTGCGTTAACCCCGCCACCGGGAAATGTATGTCTGGCTGATGAAAGGCCTTCCCGTCTTTAGAATATGGCAAGAGCTCTCTGGCTAGATTTGCCCGATACCGAACGATCGTGCCGAGGACCGGCTCGTGTCAGCCATCGAGACATCGCCCGTGCCGATCGAACTTGCCATGAACACCGCTTCATCCGGCCCGGATCCAGTCGGCCAGGCTTCACTCGCCGAAGAAGCTCTGCGCCGTCTGAACCGCGCCGTCGCCGTCTACTCGCGCGACGGGGCCGTCCAGTTCAGCAACGGCGCCTTCGACGCCCTCTTGCGGCAGCCGGCCTTCGCGAGCGGACTGGCCGCGCTGTTCGAGCGCACGCTCGCCCTGCACTCCGTGCGAAGCGAGGACACACCTCTCAGCCTCGGTGAGCGGCGCGTCTACCAGATCGAGACCGTGCCCCTGTCGCATGGCGTTCTCGTCACCGCGTCCGACGTCTCGGCCGAGATGGCAGAGCGCAAGCGGGTCAACGACGAAGCACGCACCGATCCGCTGACCGGGCTCGGCAACCGACTGCTCCTGCGCGAGCAGTTGGCGGAGCTGATGAGCGATCTCACGCTGCATCCGTCGGCGGCGGCCGTCCTGACGATCGATCTCGACCGCTTCAAGGCCGTCAACGACACGCTCGGCCACCCCGTCGGAGACGCCCTGCTGCGCGTCGTCGCCGACCGCATCCGCTCGCAGCTCGGACGCGGCGACGTCGTCGCCCGGCTCGGCGGCGACGAGTTCGCGATCCTGCAGGTCGATCCCCAGCAGCCGAAGGCCGCCGAGTCGCTGGCCGCTCGCCTCGTCGACCTGCTCGGCCGCTCCTACATCGTCGACGGCAACCTCCTGAATATCGGCGCCAGCGTCGGCGTCGCCCTGCTGCCGGGCGATTGCGCCGACGGCGACCAGATCCTCAAATACGCCGATCTCGCATTGTATCGCGCCAAGAGCGCCGGCCGCGGCACCTATCGCTTCTTCGAGATGGCGATGGACGAGGAGATGCAGGCCCGCCACACGATGGAGATCGATCTCCGCCGGGCGCTGGCGCTGCGTGAATTCTCGCTGGTCTATCAGCCGCAGGTCAATCTCGACACCAGCCGCATCACCGGCTTCGAAGCCCTGCTGCGCTGGCACCGGGCCGGCGGCGCCACGGTGGCGCCGAGCGACTTCATCCCGCTCGCCGAGGAGATCGGCCTGATCAATCCGATCGGCGAATGGGTGATCCGCAACGCCTGCCGCGAGGCGGCCGGCTGGAGCGAGCCCCTCACCATCGCGGTGAACGTGTCCGCCAGCCAGTTCGCCAGCGCGACCCTGATCGGGACCGTGGTATCGGCGCTCGCCGAGAGCGGCCTCGCGCCGGAGCGGCTCGAGCTGGAGATCACCGAGAGCGTCCTGATGGACGACACGCAGAGCGTCATCGACATTCTCCACAGCCTGCGCCAGCTCGGCGTGCGCGTGTCGATGGACGATTTCGGCACGGGCTATTCGTCCCTGTCCTATCTGCGGCGCTTCCCCTTCGACAAGATCAAGATCGACCAGTCCTTCATCCGCGGCCATGAGGCGGAAGGACCCGGCGGCAGCGCCATCGTGCAGGCCATCGCCGCGCTCGGCCGCAGTCTCGGCATGACCACCACGGCCGAGGGCGTCGAGACCGAGCAGCAGCTGTCGCGCGTCGCCGCCTATGGCTGCACCGACGTGCAGGGCTTCCTGTTCTCGCGCCCGCTGCCGCCGGAGAAGATCGCCGATGTCATCTTGAACAATCGCGCGCAGCCGAGCGAGCCGCCGCGAAAGACGAACGACACGCAAGGAGGAGACAGCCTGTGACCCGACCGTTGTACCGGCTGGTCTATTACAGCCGCAACCGCATCGCCGGCGCGCCGGGCGATGTGGCTCAGACCGTGCAGGGCATCCTGCGCGCCTCGCAGCGCAACAACTTCGAGGTCGGCGTCACCGGAGCGCTCCTGTTCAATGCCGGCATCTTCGCCCAGGTTCTCGAAGGTCGGCAGGACTCGATCAGCGCGACCTTCGAGCGGATCCAGCGCGACCCGCGCCACGGTGACGTGCACGTCCTCGGGTTCGAGCAGACCTCTGCTCCGAGCTTTCCGAACTGGTCGATGGCCTATCTCGGCCGTTCGCGTGAAGCCGAGAACTTGTTCGGCTCCATCGCCGCCGACAGCGGGTTCCGGCCCGACAGCCTCGAGAGCGAGCGGATCTTCCGCATCATGCGCGAGATCGCGCTGGAGGAAGAGAGCGCGGCCGCCTGACGGCGTCTGCGCGGCCCCCCTCCCTCACCTATTTGCAGACCCCGCGGCGTCGCTGCTTGGCGTCGAGATGCAGGTGGTCGGCGTGATCGCGGTTGTACCCCGGCCCGAGCACCGTGCCGAAATAGCGGCAGGCGGCCGTGCGCACCGACTTCTGGAAGCCCTTCTCGCGGACCGAGAAGAAGCCCTTCTTCTCGATCTCCATCACCGACCCGTCGGACAGCTTGAAACCCCGCACGTCGAGCGCGTTGCCGCTCGCATGCTCGCTGATCGTCCGCGAGCCGGCGATCCGGCTGCAGCGGTAGGACGAGGCGTTCAGCACCGCCACCGGTGAGGACCACAGGTTCGACCGGGCGGCCGGCTTGACCGCGTCGTGCATCCAGCGGGCGGCCCGAAGCGCCGTCTCGCAGTTCAGCGTCGCGGCCGGCTGCATCGCGACGCCCGGTGCGATCTGCGTCACCTTGACCGGATAGTCGATGCCGCAGCTGCGGCTGCGCGAGATCGAAGCGGTGTCCACATAGGCGACGCCGAGATCTGCAAGGGCCCGACGGCACATCGCCTCGCCCCGCGGCAGCGCGGCATAGCCCCCGGGCAGGTCTTCGTCGAAGTCGCGCTGGCGGCGCACCGGGTCACCCAAGCGCTCCGGGCGCGACGACGGCAGTAGCGAGGCGAAGCTGCGCCGCGGCGGCAGCGCACCCGGCGTCACCGCCTTCATCCCGTCCCACGGATCGACGGCGGGACGACCGTCGTCCGCCCCTTCCTTCACCATCAGATCCTCGATGCTCACCGGCGGCGGCAGGTCGGCGAGGTTCACGGCCCCGTCCGGCAGCTCTTCCGTGTCGGAGGCCTCGTCCGGCAGACCGTCATCTGCAGGTGCGAGCCGGCCGGACGATGCTGGGGTCGGTGCAAAGGCGGCTTGCGCCGGCAGCGGTGCGGCGTCGCCGGAGGCCGTCGTCCGGGGCATCGGCTGCGGCGGCCGGGCGTCCGCCGGCGCGTAGGCCTGTGCTGGAAGATCCGGCACCGGCCCGCCCCAGACGAGCCGCGGCCGACCGGGAGTCGAGGGTGCCATTCCGGCAACCGAACCCGTGGTCACCGCAGGGGCATCGGGAAGGCGCAGATACTGCGCGCAGGCCCCCTCGGGCATGCCCGCCACCGCGGCACACGCAGCGGCGAGCACGACTTCATGCCATCCGTTATTACGCACACCCATCGGACGGCCTCTCGTTCCCCGCGTGACTCGAGCGGACGGGGACAAGGTAAAGGCACGTGGTTAGGGACTGGTGAACGAGGGGCTTCACGCGGGCCCCTGCCCCATGGCCGGCCCGGGGCACGGGGCCCGCGCCGGACCGCCGTCGCTCAACGCGAAGGCTATCGCGCGACGTGCCGCTCGCGGCTCTCGACGACGTCTCCGGCCTTGCCGAGCCGCGCCTGCACGAAGCGCAGCGTGCGCGCCACGGCCAAGGGAAGCTCCGAACTGTGCGTCGCACCCATGAACTCGTGAAACCGGGCACGCACGCTCGGCAGGCGGTCGAGGTCGCCGGCAACGCTGCGGGCGGTATCGACCGGGTGGCGGCGCGCCATGCGCGTGCGCCGTTCGGCTGCGTCCGGCGCGCTCGCCTGGTCCGGACTGAGCGTCTGCTCATACTCCGCGGCGGTGATCATCACGTCGATCGGTCCGGCATGCCGCTCGTTCTCGAAGCCCTTGGCCTCTGCGAAGAGCGTGCGGTTGCCGAACCCGAAGGACGGGCTGGCCGCGGCGTAGGCGCGAAAGGCACTCGGGTGGGTGAACAGGAGATGCAGGGCGAGGAGCCCGCCATAGGAGTGCCCGAACAGCACCTCGCGGTGCCGGTCGATCGGCTGCTCGCGCTCGATCGCCGGCTTCAACTCGCGCGTGAGGTAGCGGATGAAGCGGTCGGCGCCGCCGATCGGCAGGCCGTTGTCCTGGCTCGGACCGTTGTAGACCGGCGGGGTGTAGTCGTATTCGCGCGCCGGATCATAGGGACCATCGGTGACGTAGCCGACGCCGATCACCACCACCGGATGGTGCCGGCGAGCGCCGCTCTGCGCCCGCAGCGCGTCGAGCATCATCGGAAAGGCGATGTTGCCGTCGAGGAGATAGACGGCAGGCCAGCCGCCCGCCGGCGCCGGCCCCTGGGGCACCGCGAGGAAGATCCGGTAGGTGCGGTCCATCACCTGCGAGCGGACGTCCTGCTGCGAGACGGTGTAGCCTGCAACGGGCGCCGCCTCGACCGCTCGTGCCGGCGTCCCGTGCTCCGCGAACAGCATCATGACGACGACCGCGAGCGCGCGGCAGAGCGGAAAGGGCGGCATCGGGACACTCCGGCGAGCAAGGCCGCGGGTTCGGTGCGGCCCCCTGTTGTACCGCCTCGGCTCCCTTCGGTCGTCTCACGGTCGCTCGACGCGCCGGGACCGAGTGTCGCGGATGCGCGGCATCCCACCCGCGGGCGCGGCGACCTGCGCCGACGCGTGGAACCCTAGCGCCGTCAATGGCTTGAACGAAGATCGGCAAGCAACGGGAGCCGCAGCCATGTCGAACATCGACGATGCCATCATTCCGCCGGGCAACCGCCCGCCACCCGGTGGTGCTCCACCGCTGGAAGACCCGTCACCGGACGGCACGGGGTCCGACGACATCCGCGAACCGGGCGCCGACGTCCCGCCGGTCACGCCCGACCCGGAGGAAGGACGCAACAACCTTCCCAACATCGAGCACGTCTGAGAGCGCTGCGTGCTTCTCACCGGATGCTTGTCCCAGCTGTCGCTTCCGAGCGGCAGCTGGCCCGTCGACGACGCGGTCGCGCCGTCAGAGACTCGGATAGAACTTCACCGGCTCGGCGATCTTGCGCCCCTCACCGTCCGCGCGCACCGCGAGCTTGAAGCGACCATCCGGATCGTCCCGCCATGTGTCGATCTCGCTGCGACGGATCGAGATCATCATGTCGCGGTAGGCCACCTGTCCCTCGCGCTCGGTGCAGTCCACGTCCACCCAACCAATCGTCGGCATGGCAGTCCTCTTCATTTTCGTCTCCCCCGCCTTTTTTTAAGTCTTCCCATCGATCGAGCGCAACGTGCCCGATCCGGTTCTTTCGCAAGCGTGGCATCCCCGTCACGCAGCAATCCTCAGCTTTCGACGGCGAGCTTGTGCGAGGGTGACGGTAGACGGCGAACGGTTCGGCGCTATTTCTCCTGCTTTGCGTGGCATGCTGCGGTGCGACGCGACTCAGGGAGGATTTGGATGCCGACAGTCGACAATGACGCAGCCGTACGCGACCGCGCCTACTTTCTGTGGGAGCAGGCCGGACGTCCGTCCGGTCGTGAGCACGAATTCTGGGCGCAGGCCTCGCGCGAGATCGAGGGCGACCCGAAGGCCAAGGAGGAGGCCGAGCGCAAGCAGCGGATCGTCGCCCGCTGACCCGGCTCCGAGTTACGTGACGGTCGGGGCGAGGACGCTTCGGCCGGTCATCGAACTCCAGCAGGCCCGGCGTCGTTCCCCTAGAGACATCCATGGGAGGTACGGCATGTCCATTCTCTCCTTCAGAACGAAGCCGCGCAGCGGATTTCGCCGGCACGGGATCGTCGAGCTCGGCCGGATCACGATGATCGACATCGTCGGCCGGACGGTCGGCTGGCTGGACCGCGCCGGCCGAGCGGCCACGCTGCGCGTGCAGGAGGGATTCTTCCTGCGGTCGATCCCGGCACGCGGCGACCGGCTGATCCGCTACGCCGACGGCCATGTCAGCCATTCGAAGGGCCCGGCGGCGGGCGAGCACGGGCGCACGGACGGCGGCGATCTCGCCGCCTGAGGCAGAGGCGAACGCAGACGTTTCCAGCGTGCGCTGCCAGGCGGACACGGCTCGGTGTCAGCCGACCCGTGCGGACTGCTGCAGGCGCTGCGGAATGCCGGCGCCGGCACCTTCCAAGCCGCGGCCATGGTCTCTATATGTTCCGGCATGGCTCCCCGCACCCCCTCCCGCCGCAGCCCCCTCACCGACTATCAGGACGCTTCGGAGCGGCTGGACGGCCGCCGCGTCGCGCCGGAGGCCGAAACACCGCCCGACGGCTTCGGCGAGGCACCACAGGCACCCTTCCAAGGCGCCCCCTATTCCGGCTCGATCGCCGGCTGGGCCGACGAGATCGCGCAGGCGGCGGAGGTGAAGGCCGAGCGCGTCGCGGACGCGGGCGATGGCCCGTCGACGCCCGCCTCGCGGGTTTCGGCTCGCGACGGCCGGCTCGGCGCCGACACCGAGAGCGATCCCGCGCCGCGCCGCCCGGCCGCCGGCAAGGCGAAGGCCGCAAAGGACAAGGCGGAGAAGCCTGGCAAGACCGCGCGCGGCACCTCGATGGGCGGCAGCGCCTCGCCGAAGCAGCGCGCCGCGGCGGGCCTCAACCCGGTCGCCGGCCTCGATGTCAGCCTGGAGGACGCGCAGTCGCTGCCGGAAGGCGCGGTCACCGCCACCGTGCAGGCGCTCGCCGACCTCATCTCCTCCGGCAATCCGCTGCACAAGAACGGCGAGCTGTGGATCCCCCACCGCCCGGCCCGGCCGGAGAAGTCCGAAGGCGGCGTGCCGTTCCGCATCGCCTCCGACTACACGCCAAGGGGCGACCAGCCGACCGCCATCGCCGACCTCGTCTCCGGCATCTCCGACGACGACCAGACGCAGGTGCTCCTCGGCGTCACCGGCTCGGGCAAGACCTTCACCGTCGCCAACGTCATCGAGCAGACCCAGCGCCCGGCGCTGATCCTCGCCCCGAACAAGACGCTCGCCGCCCAGCTCTACGGCGAGTTCAAGAACTTCTTCCCGGACAACGCGGTCGAGTATTTCGTCTCCTACTACGACTACTACCAGCCGGAGGCCTACGTCCCGCGCTCGGACACCTACATCGAGAAGGAATCCTCGATCAACGAGCAGATCGACCGGATGCGCCACGCCGCCACCCGCGCGCTGCTCGAGCGCGACGACGTCATCATCGTCGCCTCGGTCTCCTGCATCTACGGTATCGGCTCGGTCGAGACCTACACGGCGATGACCTTCCAGATGACGGTCGGCGACCGGCTCGACCAGCGCCAGCTCCTCGCCGACCTCGTCGCCCAGCAGTACAAGCGCCGCGACATGGACTTCACCCGTGGCTCCTTCCGGGTGCGCGGCGACACCATCGAGCTGTTCCCCGCCCACCTCGAAGACCGCGCCTGGCGCATCTCGCTGTTCGGCGACGAGATCGAGTCGATCACCGAGTTCGACCCGCTCACCGGCAAGAAGACCGACGACCTGAAGTCGGTGAAGATCTACGCCAACTCGCACTACGTGACGCCGCGTCCGACCCTCAACCAGGCCGTCAAGTCGATCAAGGAGGAGCTGAAGTGGCGCCTGCAGGAGCTTGAAAAGGCAGGCCGCCTTCTCGAAGCCCAGCGGCTGGAGCAGCGCACCCGCTACGACATCGAGATGATCGAGGCGACCGGCGCCTGCAACGGCATCGAGAACTATTCGCGCTACCTCACCGGCCGCCAGCCCGGCCACCCGCCGCCGACCCTGTTCGAGTACCTGCCCGACAACGCGCTCGTCTTCATCGACGAGAGCCACGTCACCGTGCCGCAGATCGGCGCGATGTATCGCGGCGACTTCCGCCGCAAGGCGACGCTCGCCGAATACGGCTTCCGCCTGCCCTCCTGCATGGACAACCGGCCGCTGCGCTTCGAGGAGTGGAACGCCATGCGTCCGCAGACCGTCGCGGTCTCGGCCACCCCCGGCCCGTGGGAGATGGAGCAGGCGAACGGCGTCTTCGCCGAGCAGGTGATCCGCCCGACCGGCCTCACCGATCCCCCGGTCGAGATCCGGCCGGCCAAGACCCAGGTCGACGACCTCCTCGGCGAGATCCGCGAGACCACCGCGGCCGGCTACCGCGTGCTCGCCACCGTGCTCACCAAGCGCATGGCCGAGGACCTCACCGAATACCTGCACGAGCAGGGCATCCGCGTGCGCTACATGCACTCCGACATCGACACCCTGGAGCGCATCGAGATCATCCGCGACCTCCGGCTCGGCGCCTTCGATGTCCTGGTCGGCATCAACCTGTTGCGCGAGGGCCTCGACATCCCCGAATGCGGGCTCGTCGCCATCCTCGACGCCGACAAGGAGGGGTTCCTGCGCTCGGAGACCTCGCTGATCCAGACCATCGGCCGCGCCGCGCGCAACGTCGACGGCCGCGTCCTCCTCTATGCCGACCAGGTCACCGGCTCGATGGAGCGGGCGATCGCCGAGACCAACCGGCGCCGCGAGAAGCAGGAGGCCTACAATGCCGAGCACGGCATCACGCCGGCTTCGGTGAAGGCCAAGATCGCCGACATCCTCGACAGCTACTACGAGAAGGACCACGTCCGGGTCGACGTGAAGAGCATCGCCGGCGATTCCGGCGCGCTGGTCGGCAACAACCTCAAGGCCCATCTCGAGCATCTGGAGAAGCAGATGCGCGACGCCGCCGCCGATCTCGACTTCGAGACCGCCGCGCGGCTGCGCGACGAGATCAAGAAGCTGCAGGCCAAGGAGCTCGAATACGGCGCCGACGCGCTGGCCGCCGAGGCCGACGCCGAGGGGCCGGCGACCGGTCGCAGCGCGGGTGCGCGCGGCGGGTCGAACCAGGGCCGGGCCGGCGCGCGCGGCAAGGCCGGGCGCGGCGCCAGCGACGGCGGCAATGCCCGCTTCTCCGCCCTCGGCGAACCGCTGAAGCCGCGCGGCGCCGATGGCGGCGATGCCGGGCGCGGCGCGCCGCGCCTCGGGCGGCCGGACAACGGCAATGCCGCGAGCGCCGGAGACGACCGCGCCGGCAGCTCCTACTTCGCCAAGCCCTCGCTCGACGACATGGGCCCCGGCACCGACACGGCCGTACCGGCGCGAAAGAGCGCGGCCCCGTCCACTCATCCTGAGGTGCCCGGACCGGGCCTCGCAGAACGAGGGGAGCGCTTGCCCGTCCGCACGACCGCCGCCCCGGACGCCGAAGGCGGTGACCCGCCGAGCGAGATCAGCGGGTCCGGGCAGGAAGGACCGAGTTATTTCCGCAAGAACAGCCTGGACGAGATGACGGTCGGGCGCACGGAAAAGCCACGCCATGCCGGCCCGCTGCCACAGAAGCCGGACCACGCCTCGGCCAAGGGAGCGGCCGCCACGTCGAGCACGCCTCCTCGCAGCGAGCCTCAAGCTCCGCAGGGTGGACCTCAAGCCCCCAAGGGTGAGGCTCGGGCCCCTCAGGGTGAGCCTGTCGAACCCCACGGGACCGGCACGGGCACGACGTCCGACGCTGCGTCTTCTCCCCCGCGGGGAGAAGGTCCCGGAAGGGGGATGAGGGGGACCGGGGACGACGGCGACGACGCCCGCCCGGTGCGGCGCGAGCGCATCGGCCTCGGCTCCTACGAGGATCCGTCCGACGCCAAGCGCAAGCGCCGGCCGACCAAGACGGGACGGCCGGGGCGGTAGGTGCGGCGCGTCGCGCTCTTCGCCTTCGGCGTCGCCGTCGTCATCGGCGTGGGCACCGCCTGCTTCTTCGGCATCATGATGCTCCAGCACAATCCGCAGGGCGAGTTCTGCGCCTATGGAGACAGCGCGCCGCCGGACGCATGCACGCTGAAGCCTCGCTTCTACCTCTCCGTCGCCTGGTTCTTTCTTCTGGGCATGGCGGCAAGCTTTCTTCCTGTTACCCTGCTCCTGGCCAGCATCGGTCGTCTCATCCGGCGGGCGAAGCGACGCAAGAGGCGAATGACCCAGGAAATCGAGCCATCGTCACCGCCGGGGCGGTAAGCCGCCCTACGTCCGCCGCGCCTTAGGCACGCCCGCCCTCAGCTCAGCTTTGGCTGGCCGTTGGAGGCGGAAAGGCCGCCATCCACCGGCAGGTTCACGCCGGTGACGAAATGCGCATCCTCGCTGGCGAGAAACAGGATCGCGCCGGTGATGTCCTCCGGCTGGGCGCCGCGCCCCATCGGGACGCGCTCCTCGAAGGCCTTCACCAGCTCCGGCTGGTCCTGCATGCCGGCGGTGAAGGGCGTATAAACCAGCGTCGGGTTCACCGCGTTCACGCGCACCCCCGCCTCCGCCTCGTCCAGCGCCAGCGCGCGGGTGAAGTGGGTCACCGCGCCCTTGGCCGCGCAATAGAAGCTGTGGTTCCAGTCGCCGCCGAAGCCGGAGACCGACGAGGTGTTGACGATGCGGCCCGCTCTCAAGGTCGAGGATCCATGCCTCTCCCGTTCCACCGCCGCTCCAGTGCCGGACGCGCGTCCCGCCCGCGTCGGATCGTGCCGCCCGCAGACCTCCACCGCCTCTGTCACGCCACCGCAGCGGCATGAATCCCGGTGCTGCGCACGAGGATCACGACGCGTTGAGGGATCGCCCCTCCCAAAAAGCCTCCTAAACGCCCTTCATGAAGCGCCGCAAGAGACGCTGACTCTAAGCCGAAGCACGCAACGCCAACGCATCTAGCAGAGGCTATCCGAACATATCCGCGGATTAGTCAGCCTTTATCTTATCCAGAATGGCAGCCATTCCTGCCGGTTTGTGACCGGCTGCAGCCATCCGAGATGCGATCTGATTCCGAAACGCTTCATAGTTCGTTGGAACCCCCTCCACACTAACAAATTGCTTAAGTATCTCACGCCCCGGCAGCTTAGAAAGCCATGATCCATTCCCGAAACTCGCCTCTATATCCTTCTTAAACTCTTCCTCCTTCTGACGCAGATTGGACTCCGTCAGGCTGTCGGATAGTGATGCGCTCACCTTATCGAAAGATCGCTCCAGAGCCTGCCGCAATTCGAACGGGACGTTATCGGAAGAAGGATCAAACTTGAGATTTATTGATCCGACAAGTTTATCATTAGCGTACTCCTGCAACTGCTTACGTATAATGGCTGGCACAACGTTACGTGCTGCGGACGCTAATTTCGCATGAGCTTGGTCAGGCGTTATAGCCTCTCCCAGCGTGAATGAATTCACTGTTTCAGCTACAAAGCCGGGATGTAGGAGATAATTTTCAATATGATAGACATCCCACTGAAATTCTGTCACCCCATCCGCATTTGCAATTTCCTTATCGCTATCCCTGTCAACTACAGCATAAAACTTAGTTGGAAGATCGCCCTTCGAATGTGCCCGCCTTAGAACTTCATGGAGCGCCCTGACCTTAGATTTATTAGAACCAGAAATAAGATTAATGCCTCTGACCTCCTCAGAGAAGAGAATGCTAGCCAACGTTTTATCGAAATCCGAGTCGCCGCCACCTTCAAATATAACGCCTTTACCGCCAGGCCTATACGCGGCAAGATCCCCTACCAAGTCTGCAAGAACAAGATCCAAATCTTTAGTGGCAAGTGAACGTAGCTGCGACGTGCCTTTCGCTTCAGCACCACAGGGCAACATGTGGAAAACGTTGAAGCCAGGCTTACCTACGGCCTCTCTGATCAACGCGTCCGAATGGGTTACCAGCCATAACTGATTCTCTAGCGCTTCGCCCAAATGAGTACGATAAAACTCAGGCAAACCACGAATAAGGCGCGGATTAAGATGAAGCTCAGGCTCATCTAAAAGTATTATGGAGTCTTTCGGAGCCGAGCTTCTAATCCTTAGATACCCATAAAGAATCTCTTTTTCGCCCGAGCTAAGCTCATCCAAATCGTGTTCGGTTCCGTTTTGAGTACGGACGGGAAAAGCCAGGCTTCCGTCTGTCGTCGGCCTTGGCCCAAGGAATTCCTTGTCAGGGAAAAATGCTGTGAACAACTCCTTCAGCGTATTAGATAACGAGTACTGATCATCATCCGATATTGGTCCGGCTTTCTCAGCCAATATCTCCTTAACATAATTACCGGCCATCTCGCTCTTAACATTATTGTATTTCGCCTTATAATTATACAAGGAACTTTGACTTCTATTCTGATCTATTTGATCGAGACTTAAGTTTGTACCTTGGACATTTTCTCGGCCGTAGTGACGCTGCGCACCATGAAAATCTATGACCCCCAGCTCTCGCGGGCGGTAGTTTGTGAAGACTACTGAAATCAACTGAGATCGGGAAATTTCGACATCGCCGTGCGGATTTATTGTGACTTTAGCAACTATCTTCTCTGTAGAAAGATCGCTAAATAGCTCCGGAAGCATATAAGCAACTTTCTCGTTTACCTCCGGCTGTCGATCTCTGAATTGCGATGCGAACATCGCCTTATGGTATCCGCCGTATTGAAAGGCCTCCGGAAGAACCGACTGCCATACCGTCTCTTCTAACAGTAGAGGAGCATTATTACTGATAAATTTCTTCTCTCTGTCCCTAAGCTGAAATTCAGCTTTTATTACAACAGGGTAGAGAGAGTCATTAAACAACCCCCGGAGGTACTTCGAACCACCATGTAGCTGGATCTGAAATTCATTGAAAAAATGTTGCCACTCATTTTGTTGATAGCCGCCGTAAACGCTCTTAAGTAGCCTTATAGCATCAAATATACATGATTTTCCTGATCCGTTCTGTCCGGCGATAATGATTGTGTCGCCTAGATTGCCTGTCTCAAGAAAATGGATTCCGCGGAAGTTAGAGATTGAAATTGATGATATTCTCAAAGGCGCGCCCCCTTAGATTTTCCATGACCATATAACTCTGGCGCTGGACTATCGAATTCTCGATTGGCAGGAATTTTCAGAACATAGAGGACTCAGAAAGGAGAGGTCGGAGCCAGAAAGCCACGAATCGGTATTATAGCCCTAACTACAGACATCGTCATAGACGTGGTGGATATCGTGCTGTTGCGTAATCTAGGATGAGAAACTGGCGCTCCACGCTTTGTCTGCAAGACTTTATCCCCGCCCGCTCCGGCCGCCCCATACTCCCCTCACCGCCGGCCTGCGAAGGGCACGATTGATCACCGGGATCATTCGGGGGTCGGCGGGCGGTGGCCGTGTGGCGCTCCGTCCGGAGGAGCGGCGCGCGGTCGGGACGGACCAGGCCTGCCCTCCGTTCTGCGGGGAGGGCGGACAACGTTGCAACGCCGGCTTCGGAGGTCGTTCTCCTCCCGGCGGCGATCCGAAGCCCGGGCCGCAAGGCCCGCGGCGAAGGCCGGGTGAAGCGCGGGACACGAGACCTCGCGCGCGTCTTGGAAAACGCCGCGCGGAACGCCGGAGGCGGACCGAACATAAAACAATATCGGAGGGTCTGCCTCCGGCGTTCCGCCGCCCGTCACTCGGGCGGCCCCCCGGGGCCCCGCCAGCGAGCCGTCAGGCGACGCTTAAGGGCGGGGCAGAGAACCGCCCCGCCAGCGAGCCGCAAGGCGAAGCCTAAGGGCGGGGCAGAAAACCACACCTCGGCTCATCGAGCGCGAGAGCGCCCCGTTGTGTCCGACCGGCGGAAACCCTCCGGTCTCGTCATCCCGGCCTCGAGCCGGGATCCATGCCAAGCCGGCGGAGCCCGAAGTCGGGCGACTGTTGCTCCTACGAGTGCGTCCGCCACCGATGCGGCCGTCCGAACCGCTGAGGCGGGGATCCCGGCTCACGGCCGGGATGACGAAGGATCTGGACGGCAGGAGAACATCACAACCCGGCTCGACGAGCGCGAGATCGCCCCGTTGTGTCTGACCGGCGGAAACCTCCCGACTCGTCATCCCGGCCTTGAGCCGGGATCCATGCCAAGCCGGCGGAGCCCGAAGTCGGTCGACTGTCACCCCTACGAGTGCGTCCGATGCGGCCGTCCGAACCGCTGAGGCGTGGATCCCGGCTCACGGTCGGGATGACGACGGATCTGGACGGCAGGAGAACATCACAACCCGGCTCGACGAGCGCGAGAGCGCCGACGCATGTCCGCACGGACGCGACGCGTCCCGCCTCGGCAGCCCGACCTCGAGCCCCTCACAGGCCCAGCTGACGCGCGCGCCGGTCGCCCTCGTCGGTGTGCGCCATCACGAATTCGATGCCGTGACGCGCGGTGATGGCCTGAAGGATGGTCAGGAGCTGTCTCGGCCCCTGCCCGTCCAGCGGCGGAAGGACGATCTTCTGCCTGCGGCCGTCCCTTGTGAAGGCGACGAGCGCGCTGAGGGCGGGGCCATACCGGCCGTATAGCATCGGCGGCTGGAGGATCAGCACCCGCACGTCGGTCCATTCGACAAAGGTCGCCGACCAGAGGTCGGACTGCGCCATCCCCGTCGGACCGATGCCGATCGACGCGTTGATCCGCGGGTCGCGTTCCATCAGATGGAGCGGGAGCAGAACGAGCGGAACCAGGACGCCAACCCAGAAGGCCGCGCGCGCATAGCGGGCGATCTCGCCGCCATCGACCAGCCCGGCGACGCAGACGAGGCCCGCCAGAGCCGCGGTGAAGCCGATGATCCGGGGCATCGAAAGCACGTTCGCCCGGCGGATCACGGCCTCGTTCTTCTCGACGTCGAACCGGGCTTGCGTCTGCATCGACCGACTCTGTCTCGCTGTCTGGAGACGGTCGAGATCTCATCCCGTGGAAGCGCGAGGATGACGGCTGCGACCGGGCAGCGCCCCCTACTCCGGCGCCTGGCCCGGCACGAGGCCGCAGGAGGGCGTCGAGGCTTCGACACTCGGCGTCGCGCCGGCCATCAGCGGCGCGCCGGAGGGCACCCCGTCGGCATCGCCGAGGCCGAACAGGAACGGGATGCCCTGGTTGTCGGGCCGGCGCACCACCGTGCCGTCGGCGAGCTGCACCGGCCGGGCGCGGGCGGCCTCGCGCGGCGACAGGATCACCTGGCCCTCGCGCGTCGAGCTGTTCTGGCCGCCGCAACGTCCGGCAAGCGCCGCGGAGGGCGCGAGGCTGGCGGCGGCGAGCGCGACGAGAGCGAGGGTGGCGGGGCGGAACATGGCGGTCTCCTCGAAGGGCTTGCGAGGAGAACGGCCGCCGGCTCCCGCGGTTGCAGCACGCGCCCGGCCGCTCGCCTCCACGGCGGCAGGAGCGGTTCGTCCCGCCCGGGCCTATTGCGGCAGCGCCGGGTTGTTCTGCATCTCGGCCTGGGCACCCCACGGGTCGTTCGGGCGGATCGGCTTGTTGATCTCGGCGCAGCCGGCAAGGACGGCGAGGAGCGTGAGGGCGGCGGTGAATTTCATCGGCAGGAGGTCCTGAGCGGTGGGGCACGGCTGCAACGGCTGCAGCGGGCGCCATGGGAGCGGCACCCTGCCCCGCCGGCCCGGCCGGATCAAGGCGGTCGCATCGACGTCGCGTTCGGGCGTCGCCCGCTCAGCCGCCGGGCGGCCGGATGCCCTGGAAGGCGCCACCGAAGGGCGTGGCCGGCGCAGGATTCGAACCGGGCGCCGGCGGCGGAGACCCCGGAGCCGCAGGAGATGGCGCGGCCGGTGTCGGCGCCGGGGCAGCGCTCGAACCGCCTGGCCTCAGGCCCGAGCCGAAGGCGCCGCCGAACCCCGAGCCGTTGCCACCGGGCGCCGGGGGTTCGGTCGGGACGGCCGGCGCCGGCGCGGTCTGGCGCATGCGCGCGCGCTGCTCCTGCATCAGCTTCTCCTGCAGCGCCCGCCGCTCCTCCAGCACGCCGGCCCGGCAGGCCGATGAGTCGTAGCGGCTGCCCTGCCAGACCGCGAGGCCGGCCAGCGCGACGAGGAGCGCGAGGATCGTCGCCGGATGCACGGCCAGCCGGCCGGCCGGATGGCCGTAGAGGCGCGAGCGCGCCGCCCGGCCTGAGAGGATCGCGGCCCGCCGGCGCATCACCGCCTCGTGGGTGATGGCGCCGATCAGCGTCAGCGCGATGATGATCACCGCCAGCGCCGACAGCGAGGGGTCGATGCCGTAGCGCACCTTGGAGGCGAGCGCGGTCGTGAAGGTGGCGTCGGCGAGGATGGTGAAGACGGTGGTGTTGTAGTTCTCGAAGGAGGCGAGCAGTGTCAGGAAGGCGGCCGAGGCGATGGCCGGGCGCAGGAACGGCAGCAGGATCTTGCGGAAGGCCTGGCCGGGGCTCGCGCCGAGGTCGAGCGCCGCCTCGGTCAGCGTCGGGTCGAAGCGCTGCAGCCGGGCCGAGAAGATCAGCATCGCATAGGCCGAGACGAAGGTCACCTGCCCCGCGATGGTCAGGAACACCCCGTCGAAGAAGAGCCCGGTGGTGGGCATGCCGAGGGCGCGCCCGACCTGGCCCCAGAAGACGATGGTCGAGATGCCGAGCACGACGCCCGGCACCAGCACCGGCGTGATCAGCACCGTGTAGAGCGCGGCCCGCAGCCGTGGCGCGATCTCGCTCAGCGCCAGCGCGCCGGCGAGTCCCATCGGCACGGCGATGAGCACGACGCCGAGGCCGATGCCGGCGCTGGTCCACAGCCCGTCCATCAGCCGGCGGTCGTTCAGGAGGACGCCGAACCAGTCGGTGGTGAAGCACTCCCAGGGGCTGAGGCGCGGGAAGCTCGACGAGTTGAAGGCCGTGCCCGTCATGATCAGGAGCGGGCCGAACAGGAAGAGGTAGAACAGCGCGCCGTAGCCGGTCGAGGCCCAGCGCCCGCCGCCGCCAGCGCTCGCCGCGCTCATCGGCCGATCGCCCCGATCGGCACCCGGAAGACCTTCATCATCAGGAGCACGAAGCCGAGGCAGGTGACGAGGAGGACGGTCGCGTAGGCCGCGCCGCGCGGCCAGTTCCCGGCCTCGTTGAACCACTGATAGACGAGCTGGGTGAACCACAGGCTGGACGGGCCGCCGAGGATCTGCGGCGCGGCGAGCGCGCCGGCGGTCAGCATGAAGACGATGGTGGCGCCGGACGCGATGCCCGGCTTGGCGACCGGCAGAACGATCCGCCAGTGGATGCGCGGCCAGCTCGCGCCCATGTCCCGCGCCGCCTCGATCTGGTTGCGGTCGAGCGCCTCCACCGCGTTGTAGATCGGGAAGATCATCAGGAGGATGTAGGAATAGGCGAGGCTCGAATAGAGGGCGACGTCGGCGCCGATGAAGTCCACCGGATGCGCCAGGAAGCCGAGGCTGGTGCCGAGCCCGTTGATCAGCCCGGTCGAGCCGAAGATGATGCGGAAGGCGAAGGCGCGCAGGATCTCGTTGATCCAGAACGGCACGATCAGCCCGAGCACCATCAGACGCGCGCCGACGCCGCTCGCCACATGCGCGAGGATGTAGGCGACGGGGTAGCAGATCACGACGTCGATCAGCGTCACCGCGACCGCCGCGACGATGGTGCGCAAGAGGATCGCGACGTCGAAGAGATTGCCCTGGCCGTTCGGCCCGAAGAGGAAATAGGCGTAGTTCGACAGGGTGTGGCCGGCCCCGGTGCCGCCGTGCAGCGCGCCGCTGCCGCGCAGCGAGATGTCGATCATCGC
This sequence comes from Mangrovibrevibacter kandeliae, assembly GCF_024519155.1. Classification (GTDB taxonomy): domain Bacteria; phylum Pseudomonadota; class Alphaproteobacteria; order Rhizobiales; family Rhizobiaceae; genus Mangrovibrevibacter; species Mangrovibrevibacter kandeliae. The sequence goes on from NZ_JANIFJ010000009.1 coordinate 109,964, forward strand.
GAGTTGCGGCAGGGTGATGAGGAGCACCACCCACACCGTGACCGCGATCCCGACGAAGAGCGCGACGCCCGGGCCATAGCGCCCGGCAAAGCCCTTCAGGCCCGCGGCGAGCGCGCTCATGCCGTCAGCCCCGCGTCGATCGCCCCGCCGCCGTCGCTGGCCGGCAGCACGCTCGCGCGGGCCGCGTCGTAGCCGAGGCGCAGCGGCGCGCCCGGCCCGAGCGCGCCTGCCGCGCCGGCGTTCACCCGCGACAGGCGCAGGGCTTGCAGACCAGCGCGGGCGAAGACGTGGCGGGTGGCGCCCTCGAACTCCTCCTTCTCCACCGTGGCCGCGATCGGCCCCTCGGCATCCATCACCAGCTGCTCCGGCCGCACGAAGAGCTGCACCGCCTCCCCCGCCTGGTAGCGCCGGCCGCCCGCCGCGGTGCCGACGAGCGGGCCGAGCGGCGTGCCGAGCCGCACCTGCACGCCGGACTGGGCGAGGACGGTGCCGGGGATGACGTTGGTCTCGCCGACGAAGGCGGCGACGAAGGCGGTGCGCGGCGTCTCGTAGATCGCCGTCGGCGCGTCCACCTGCTCGATCACGCCGCGGTTCATCACCGCGACGCGGTCCGACATCGTCAGCGCCTCGCCCTGGTCGTGGGTGATGTAGATGAAGGTCAGCCCCACCCGCTGCTGGATCGCCCTCAGCTCGGTGCGCATGTGCTGGCGCAGCTTGAGGTCGAGCGCCGACAGCGGCTCGTCGAGGAGCAGGATGTCCGGCTCGACCGCGAGCGCCCGGGCGATGGCGACGCGCTGGCGCTGGCCTCCGGAGAGCTCGTAGACCTTCTTGTCCCCGACGCCCGGCAGCGCGATCAGGTCGAGCAGCGCGTCGGCGCGCTTGCGCCGCCCCTTGCGCGACACGCCGCGCACCTCCAGCGGAAACGCGATGTTCTCGGCGACGCTCATCAGCGGGAAGAGCGCGAGGTTCTGGAAGATCAGCGCGGTCGGTCGCTTGTTGGGGCCGACCCGCGCCATGTCCTGCCCGGCGATCATCACCCGCCCCTCGGTCGGCTCGACGAAGCCCGAGATGCAGCGCAGAAGCGTGGTCTTGCCGCAGCCGGAGGGCCCGAGGAAGGAGAAGAACTCGCCGCCGGAGATGTTGAGATAGGCGTTGTCCACCGCCGTGAAGCTTCCGAACCGGATCGTCACGTGATCCAGGAGAACGTCGCGCGTCATGGGGCTCCGGCGGCTTGCGTCAGTCGAGGCGACACGACGGGCGGCCGCCGTGTCGGGTCCAGGCAAAACGCGGCATGGCGACGAGCCGCCACGCCGAATGCGGCAGGGCCGCAGCCTCAGGCGCTCATGAAGCGGTTGGTGAACTCGGTGCGGGTCTCGGCGTACCAGGTCGGCTCGGCCGGCCACGGGTTCAGCTTGGCGAGCGCGTCACCCGGATAGGCGTCGGCGAAGTTCCTGGCATAAACCTCCCCGGCGAATTCGTCGGCGCCGACGACCGGCGAGTTGTAGCCATGCGTCTTGATCGCCTCGCCGGCCAGCTGCGGATCGTAGCAGGCCGCGATGAAGGCATAGACCTGGTCGACGTTCTTCGCCCCCGTCGGCATCGACATGCCGTCGACCCAGGCGAGCGCACCCTCGACCGGCGCGCGGTACATCACCGGCTCGCCGGCTGTCTTCAGCGCCAGCGGCGGGCCGTCCCAGGTCTGAGCCACGATGACGCCCTCGTTGAGGAGACCGTTCTTCTGCGTGTCGGCGTCGTTCCAGATCAGCTTGATGTTCTTCTTCTTGGCGATCGCGGTCTCGAGAAGCTTGCCCCACACCGCCTTCATCTTGTCTTCACTCTCGTAGGCGGACCAGATCGACCCCGGTTCCATCTCGCCGCGGCGCTCCATCCCGAGGCCGAGGCCGAGCAGCATCGAGTGGCCGCGGCCCATGGTCTTCCCGGCATTGGCGTCGTCCCAGACGTCGTAATAGCTCGGGAACTCGCCCGCGGGGGTGAACTGGTCGATGCGCCAGGCGACGCCCTCGGTGCCCCAGATGTGCGGGATCCAGACGGGGCCCTTGCCGCCGAAGTTCCAGAACTTGTCGCCGAGCGCCATCGAGGGGTTCACCTTGTCGATCGCCACCTTCGACATGTCGTAGGGCTGCAGCAGGCCGAGGTCCTGCCATTGCAGGTTCCGGTTCAGCGTCGGTGAGACGAGGTCGAAGCCCTCGCCGTTGGTCGCCTTCAGCTTGTTCAGGATCTCCTCGTTCGAGCCGATGCCGATGAAGTTGATCTTGATGCCGGTCTTCTCGGTGAAGGCCTTGGTGAAGCTTTCCGGCAGATAGTCCGACCACATCATGATGTTGATCTCGCCCGAGGAGGCGAGCGCCTGGCGCGAGATCAGCGCCGGCATGGCGAGAGCCCCGGCGCCGAGCGCGGTGGTCTTGATGAGCGTGCGCCGGTTCACCGGCTTCAGGATCAGGGTCATGGCAAGCCTCGCGAGCGACTGGGGACGATGGTTCCGGCGCCGGCCCGGGCCAGCCGTAAGGGCGGCTTGGAAGGCGGCATGGGCGAAGCGTATGATGCTGCACCGCGGGCGATTTAGAGCCAGCATCCGATAATGATGGAGCCAGGAGGATCACGGCGCCGGCCATGTTCGACCGCATCTTCGCCGACCCTCTCGACCCCGCGCGGCCCCTGCAGAAGCAGATCCAGGAGCGCATCGTCGAAGCGATTCTCGCCGGGCTGATCGTGCCGCACGAGCCGCTGCCGGCGACGCGGGTCCTGTCGCGCCTGCTGGACGTCTCGCGCAACACGGTGACGCTGGTCTACGAGCGCATGGCACAGGACGGATATCTCGTGCCGGTCGACCGGCGCGGCTACTTCGTCGACGAGGCCTTCCTGCGCCAGCAGACGATCCCCAAGGGGCGAACCGCGCCGCCGGTCGAGGCGATCGCCACGGCCCGACACGCCGATCTGACCGGCAAGATGCGCCAGCGTCCCTCGTCCCAGCCGAGCATCACCAAGCCGAAGGACTGGCACCGCCATCCCTACCCGTTCGTCTATGGCCAGGTGGCGGCCGACCCGACCTCGGTCAGCCGCTGGCGCGACTGCATCCGCCAGGCCAGCCGCAACGAGCACCTGAAGAGCTGGATGAGCGACCTCGTCGACGCCGACGATCCCGAGCTCGTCGAGCAGATCCAGCGTCGCATCCTGCCACGCCGCGGCTTCCGGGCCCGGCCGGAGGAGATCCTCGTCACCAACGGCGCCCAGAGCGCGCTCTATCTCCTTGCCCGGCTGTTCTGCGGCTTCGGCATCACCGTCGGCGTGGAGGATCCCGGCTATGCCGATGCGCGCAACATCTTCGCGCTGGCGGGCGCCGAGATCCGGCCGATCCCGGTCGACGGCAACGGGCTCAAGGTCGACGAGCGGCTGGCCGGCTGCAGCCTCGTCCACGTCACCCCGAGCCACCAGGCGCCGACCAACGTGACGATGACCATGCAGCGCCGGCTGGCGCTGCTCGAGGCGGCCGAACGGCACGACATCCTCATCATCGAGGACGACTACGAGCACGAGGTGAACCATGTCGGGCCGCGCCAGCACGCGCTGAAGGGCTATGACCGCTGCGAGCGCGTGATTCATGTCGGCAGCCTGTCGAAGCCGGTGTTTCCCGGCCTCAGGCTCGGCTTCCTGGTGGCGCCGCCCGAGGTGGTGGTGGAGTTGAGGGCGCTGCGCCGCCTCGTCTACCGCCATCCCTCTGCGCTCGACCAGCGGGCGATGGCGATCTTCCTCGCGGACGGCCATTACGACGCGCACATCCGCCGGCAGCAGGAGACCTTTGCGGTCCGCTGGGCGGCGATGCTGAGGGAGATCGAGCGCCGCCTGCCCGACTGCCGCCCGGTGATGACCACCGGCGGCTCGGCGATCTGGCTGAAGCTGCCGCCGGGCGTCCGGCCCGAGCATGTGCAGGCCGAAGCCCTGCGGCGCGGCGTCGTGGTCGAGGTCGGCGACGTGCATTTCGCCGCGCCGACGCCCGAGCGCAATTACCTTCGCCTCGGCTTCGGCGCGATCGCGACGGAGGCCATCGCGCCCGGCCTCGCGCGGCTCGCCGACGCGATTGCGGCTGCTGCGGAGACGCAAACCTCAATGGCTCCATCGGCGCGGACCGCGGCGGCGCAGGACGCCGCCGCCTTGCTCTCGCACGAGCGACAGCCGGCGCGCCCCCTCCCCTGACCGCAGCCCGATGCCGGCGCCGCCAGCGACCGCTGGTTCAGTCGAGGTCGCTGCGCCCCAGCACCTGCTGAAGAACCGCGACCATCTGCGCGATCTCGTCCTCGCTGGCGACGAAGGCCGGCGCGACGATCAGCGCGTCGCCGGTCGCCTTGACGTGCAGGCCCGCGTCGAACAGCAGCCGCTGTACCAGCGAGCCCTTGGCCCCCGGCGCAGCGCCGGGCTTCAGCTGGATGCCGGCCATCATGCCGTAGCCGCGCAGATCGGTGACCTGCGCGAGGTTGCGCAACCCGAAGATCGCGTCGAGGAAGACCGGCGACAGCGCCGCGGCCCGCTCGAACAGCGCCTCGTCGCGGTAGATGTCGAGCGTGGCGAGCGCCGCCGCGCAGGCGACCGGATGGGCCGAGTAGGTGTAGCCGTGGAACAGCTCCGGTCGGTCCACCGCGCCCGCGGCCGCGAAGATCGTGTCCTGGATCTCGCGCCGGACCGCCACTGCGCTCATCGGGATCGCGCCGTTGGTCAGCGCCTTCGCCATCGTCATCAGGTCCGGCGTCACGTCGAAGGCCTGCGCCGCGAAGGGCGCGCCGGTGCGGCCGAAGCCGGTGATGACCTCGTCGAAGACGAGCAGCAGGCCGTGGCGGTCGCAGATCGCCCGAAGTCGCTCGAGATAGCCCTTCGGCGGCACCACCGTGCCGATCGAGCCGGCGATCGGCTCGACGAAGACGCCGGCGATCGTCTCGGCGCCATAGGTGCGGCAGATCTCCTCCAGGTCGTCGGCGAGCTCGGCGCCGCTCTCGGGCTGGCCGGGGCTGTACCGCTGGTCCTCGCGCCAGGTCTGGCGCATGTGGACGACGTCTGCCGTGACGCCCGAGAACTCCCGGCGGTTGTTGACCATGCCGGCGAGCGAGGTGCCGCCGAGATTGACGCCGTGATAGCCCCAGTTGCGCGACACGAAGCGGCTGCGCTGCCCCTCGCCCTTCGCCCGATGGTAGGTGAGGCAGATCTTCATGGCGCTGTCGACCGCCTCGGAGCCCGAGGAGGCGAAGAAGATCCTGTCGAGGCCGGCCGGAAGGATCGCGGCAAGGCGGGTCGCGAGTTCGAAGGAGTTCGGCGCCGCGCGCTGGAAGTGCGGCGTGTAGTCGAGCGTCAGCAGCTGGCGGTGGACCGCGTCGGCGATCTCGCGGCGGCCGTGGCCGGCCGGCGTGCAGAACAGGCCCGAGGAGCCGTCGAGGATGGTGGCGCCGTCCGGTGTCTCGTAGCGCACGCCCTCTGCCCGCGCGAAGATCTGCGGGCTCTCGCGGAACAGCCGGTTGTTGGTGAAGGGCAGCCAGTGGTGCTGCATGTCGATGGCGGCGGACATTCTCGGCCTCGCGACGCGGGTCTGGTGGTGCGTCGCTGATGCGCCCGCCCGGCGTCATGCCGTTAGGGCCAGGGGATGGTTTCGACCGGTCCAGCGCCGCCCGCTCGGCCGCCCTGGCTCCACCGAAGTCGGCGGCTGGCCCTGTCGGCGGCGCGGCCGGCGCGGCATGGATCGCTGCGTGCTCCCGGATGTGGTCGTGACGCTTCTCCTCCTTTCGCTCGCCGTCTTCCTCGCCGCGCTGGTGCGCGGGGCGACCGGCTTCGGCTTCGCGCTGATCGCCGCGCCGATCCTGTCGCTGGTCTGGCCGACGGCGACCGCGACGAGCATCGTCCTCCTCCTCGACCTCGTCGCGACGGCGCTCCTGATGCGCGGCGGCGCGCTCGCCGGGCTCGACCGGCGCGAGGCCACCATCACCGGCGCTGCCGCCCTCGTCGGCGCGCTCGCCGGCGTCCTGCTCCTCAAGGTGCTGCCGGAAGAGCCGGCGCTCCTCGGCCTCAACCTCGCCGTCCTCGTCTCGGCGCTGGCGGCGCTGATGCGGGTGCGCTCGCGTCACCTGGAGGGCGAGACCGCGGCCGCGGCCGCAGGTTTTTTCACCGGCGCGATGATCGGCGCCTTTTCGGTCGGCGGCACGCTGGTGGTCGCCTGGCTGATCCTCGCCGGCCGCTCACCGGCGCGCTCGCGGGCGCTGCTCACGGTCGTCTTCGCGCTCACCGATGCGGGCAGCCTTTTGCTGCGCGTCGGGCTCGGCGTCCTGCCGGCCGAGGCGCTCGTCCCGGCGGTGGCGCTGCTGCCGGCGCTTGCGCTGGGGCTCCTGGCAGGTCATGTCGGCTTCCGCCGGCTCGACGCCGAAACCTGGAAGCGGGCGGTCGCGCTCGTCCTCGTCCTCCTCGCCGTCGGCAGCCTCGCCCGCACCCTCAGCCTCGCCTGAAGAGGCCCTCACCCTTCTGCGCCCCGACCCATCCGCAAGGAGTTCTCCCGTGACCTCGACCCTCTTCATCACCGGCGCCACCGCCGGCTTCGGCCAGGCCACCGCCCGGCGCTTCGCCGTGGCCGGCTGGCGCGTCGTCGGCACCGGACGCCGCGCCGACCGTCTCGAGGCGCTGCAGGCTGAACTCGGCGAGAGCTTCCACCCCCTCGCCTTCGACATCACCGACGAGGCGGCGATGGACGCTGCCCTCGCGACGTTGCCGGCGGCCTTCTCCGAGATCGACCTCCTCGTCAACAATGCCGGCCTGGCGCTCGGCACCAAGCCGGCGCAGGAGAGCCTCCTGTCGGACTGGAAGACGACGATCGCCACCAACGTCACCGGCCTCGTCGCGATCACCCACCGCCTGCTGCCGAAGCTCATCGAACGGCGCGGGGCGATCGTCGACCTCGCTTCGATCGCCGCCAACTGGCCCTACCCCGGCGGCAACGTCTATGGCGGCAGCAAGGCCTTCGTGCAGCAGTTCACCCGCGGCCTGCGCGCCGACCTGCACGGCACCGGCGTGCGCGTCACCTCGATCGAGCCGGGTCTCTGCGAGAGCGAGTTCACGCTGGTGCGCACCGGCGGCGATCAGGAGGCCTACGACCGGCTCTACAAGGGCGCCGACGCGCTGCAGCCGGAGGACATCGCCGAGACGATCTTCTGGGTGGCGACCCTGCCGAAGCACGTGAACGTCAACCAGGTCGAGCTGATGCCGGTCAGCCAGAGCTGGGCGCCGCTGCGCGTGCACAAGGCGGGGTGACGGGCCGCTCAGAAGCGGGCCTGCCGGCACGCACCGGGAACACGACGGCGGCGGGGTTCACGCCTTGGCCGCACTCGCACCTTGCACGCTCCAGAGGCGCCCGCGCGCTTGACAGCGCAAGCGGGCCAACCCTATAGAGACGCGGCTTTCGCGGCGCGCCTCAGCGGTCTGCCGCAGCCCCTTGGGGCGGAGTAGCTCAGTTGGTTAGAGCAGCGGAATCATAATCCGCGTGTCGGGGGTTCAAGTCCCTCCTCCGCTACCATCCATCGTCGGACAATTCGCGGGGCTCTCGCCTCGCCGCCGCGAGCATCGGGACTCCCTAATGCAGCCAAAGATCGGCGTGATCGGCTGCGGCCAATGGGGCCGCAACCACATCCGCACCCTCAGCGAGATCGGCGCGCTCGCCGCCGTCGCCGACCGCGACCCGGAGCGCGCCGCCGAGTTCGCCGGCCGCTTCGGCGTGCCGGCACTGTCGCCCGACGCGGCGATCGAGACGCTGGATCTGGACGCGCTGGTGCTCGCGCTCCCCGCTCATCTGCACGGGCCAACCGCGCGGCGCGCCTTCGCCGCCGGCAAGGACGTCCTGATCGAGAAGCCGATCGCGCTCGATCCAGCGGACGCGGAGGCGACGGCCGCGACGGCCGCAGCGAGCGGCCGGCTGCTGATGGTCGGCCATCTCCTGCGCTTCCATCCGGTTTTCCGCGCCCTCGCCGATGCGGTTCAGGGGGAACGCATCGGGGCGGTCCGGCACATCTCCGCCTGCCGGCTGGGGCTCGGGCGCTTTCTTGGCATGGACGTCGTCTGGGACCTCGCCCCCCACGATATCTCCCTGGTGCTCGAGATCGCCGGCTCGGCCGTGGCCAGGGTCGAGGCCGTGCGCCGCACCGTGCTCAGCGACCAGACCGACGCGGCCGATATCGATCTGACCTTCGACAACGGCGTGACGGCCGAGATCCATGTCTCGCGCGTCTCGCCCTATCGCGATCGGCGCTTCTCGGTGATCGGCAGCGAGGGGATGATCACCTTCGACGATCTCGCGCCCGAGGGGCAGAGGCTCGCCCTCTATGCCCACCGCGTCTGGCCGCAAGCCGGCGGCTTCGGCTTCACCAACGCCGAGCCCGAGTTTCTCCCGGTCAACGGTCCGATGCCGCTCGAGCGTGAGCTTCGGCACTTCATCGACTGCATCGCGAGCCGCCGCGAGCCGGACACGGGTGCGGCCGACGCGGTGGAGAACGTGCGGATCCTCGCGCTCGCTTCGCCGCGCGCCTGAGGAACCGCGGTGCCATACTGGGGCTCAGCCGAGCCTCGGCTGGCCGAGATCTGCGGCACCCAAGCTCTTGGATTGCCGGCGCCCCGCAGGATTGGCTGCGGTCAGGCCGCCGAAGACGCCCGTGCCGGCGGTGCGTCCCGCACGGACACGGCGGGGGTTTGCGGTCGGCGGATGATGCCGCCGCCGAGCACGCTCGCCCCGGCGCCCGCACCGTCGTAGATCACGCAGGCCTGTCCCGGTGCGACGCCGATCTCGCTGTCTGCGAGTTCCACCGCGACGCCACCCTCGCCGTCCTCGACCAGCCGCGCGGCGGCCGGCGGACGGGCCGACCGCACCTTGACCCAGACTTCGCGCCCGTCGCCCAGCAGCGCCTCGACCGGAGCGCCGCCGATCCAGTTGAGATCGCGCAACGCGACGCGGCGGGTCTCCAGCGCCTCGCGCGGACCGACCAGGACGCGGTTGGTCTCCGGCTCCAGCGCCACCACGTAGAGCGGCTCGCCGGCAGCCACGCCGATGCCGCGGCGCTGGCCGATGGTGTAGTGGAGGATGCCGGCATGGCGGCCGAGGCGTCGCCCGTCCAGATGGACGATGTCGCCCGCCTCCCCGGCTCCCGGCTTCAGCTTCTCGATGATGTCGCTGTAGCGCCCCTTGGCGACGAAGCAGATGTCCTGGCTGTCCGGCTTGGCCGCGACCGACAGGCCGAGACGCTCGGCAATCGCCCGTGTCTGCGGCTTGGTCAGCCGGCCGAGCGGAAAGCGCAGGAAATCGACCTGCTCCTGCGTCGTGGCGTAGAGGAAGTAGCTCTGATCGCGGTCGAGATCGACCGGACGCCGCAGCCGTCGGTGTGCGCCCTCGGCCCGGCTGTCGATGTAGTGACCGGTCGCCAGGGCATCGGCACCGAGCTCGCGCGCTGTCGCCAGAAGATCGCGGAACTTGACCGTCTGGTTGCAGGCGACGCAGGGGATCGGCGTCTCGCCGGCGAGATAGCTTTCGGCGAAGGGATCGATCACCGCCTCGCGGAAGCGGGCCTCGTAGTCGAGGACGTAATGCGGGATCCCGATCGTCTCGGCCGCCTGGCGCGCGTCGTAGATGTCCTGTCCGGCGCAGCACGAGCCGGCGCGCGTCGCTGCCTCTCCGGCATCGTAGAGCTGCAGCGTGATGCCGATGACGTCATAGCCTTCTTGCGCGAGCAGACCCGCCACCACCGAGGAGTCGACGCCGCCGGACATGGCGACGACGACGCGGGTGTCGGCCGGAGACTTCGGCAGGTCGAGACTGTTCAACATCGGCATTCCCGCCCCTCTTCGGACGGCTCGCAATCGGGCACGGCAGCGGCAGTGTCGGTCGATCCAAGCGACCGCGTCGACCCCATCTAATGCGCGCCGGCGCAAAAGGCCACAGCCCATGACTGAGGCCGGATACGCTCCGTTAATAAAGCTCTTGACGAATTGTTACAGCACGCTTGACGGTTTTTTAAAAACGCGGAGCTAAGGTCGCCTTGATTGGGTCTTTGATGAATGTAGAGAGTGCAATGACCGATCCGGTTAGACCACGAGTGAAGTATGTTATCGGTCCGGATGGCAGCCCGCTTACCATTGCGGATCTGCCTCCTTCCAACACTCGCCGGTGGGTTATTCGTCGTAAGGCCGAAGTTGTTGCCGCGGTTCGCGGGGGTCTGCTCAGCCTGGACGAAGCCTGCTCGCGCTATACGCTGACGGTCGAAGAGTTCCTGTCGTGGCAGACGTCGATCGACCAACACGGGCTCGCGGGCCTGCGAACGACGCAGATCCAGGAGTATCGCAAGAAGGACCTCCACCACTAAGGTGGAGCGCCGCTCGATCGAAAAGCTTCAGAGCCGGCCTTCGGGTCGGCTTTTTCTTGTCAGCTCGCCCGGCGCAGAGGCCCGCACGCGCCAGCCCTGCCCCAGCCATAAAAAAAGCGGCCCGTTCGAGCCGCTTCACCCTCGATCGACCGAAGCGGTCGGCCGCTGCCCTATTGCCTCTCGCGTCAGGCGCTGGCGCGCCGCTCCTCGGCCTCGTCGCGCAGACCGTCGCGCTGCTCCAGCTTCTCGGCGTTCTGCAGTTCGGCCTCGGCCTCCTCCAGCGCGATCCGCGCCGCATTGATCTGCACCCGCAGATCCTTGACCGAATTCATCAGGTTGTCGCGGCGGGCGCGCGCCGCCTTGGCAAAGGTCGGGTAGGCGAAATGCGCCGTATCGGTGATGCCGGCCTTCTTCTCCTCGCTGGCGATCTGCGCGTCGAGTTCGTCCGCCATGCGCTCGAAGTCGGCCATCATCATTTCCAGCTGCTCGGCCTGGAACCGCTTCTCGTTGACCTTGAACCGGGTGAGTCGCACCAGATTGTCCCGCTTCATGTCGGTCTTCCCATCTGCGGCGCCGCCTTCGCGGCAGCTCGATTTCAAAAGCGCGGCGGTTTCGGGCAAGCCTCGCGGCCTATGCTCTTAACTGTCTGTTTACGCGCACCGTTAATCATAGAGATGAGGATTTAAGGCCGGGTAAATCGACCGACCACAAATGCCGCGATGATTGCGGAGCCGCCGACTGCGTCGGCCGGATGGGTCATGTGAGGAGCCAGGTTGAGACCATCGCGAAATGAGCTCGCGTCCCGAAGCCTATGAAGGGCCACAGATCTTGTTAACCAATCCGTGCCACTCTCTGGTCACGATTTGGAAAAAGGAACTTCTTGTCGGAAGTGTGACTCCCGGCAAGCCGGCGGAAGGATAAGTGGATGCGCGTTCTCTTGATCGAAGATGACAGCGCCGTCGCTCAGAGCATCGAGCTGATGTTGAAGTCTGAAAGCTTCAACGTCTACACGACCGACCTGGGCGAGGAAGGCGTCGATCTCGGTAAGCTGTACGATTACGATATCATTCTCCTGGACTTGAACCTTCCGGACATGTCCGGTTACGAGGTTCTGCGGACGCTGCGTCTGTCCAAGGTGAAGACTCCGATCCTCATCCTGTCCGGCATGGCCGGCATCGAGGACAAGGTCCGCGGGCTCGGCTTCGGCGCCGACGACTACATGACGAAGCCGTTCCACAAGGACGAGCTCGTCGCCCGCATCCATGCCATCGTCCGTCGCTCCAAGGGCCATGCCCAGTCGGTCATCCACACCGGCGACCTGACGGTGAACCTCGATGCCAAGACGGTCGAGGTCAACGGCCAGCGCGTCCACCTGACCGGCAAGGAGTACGCGATGCTGGAGCTCCTGTCGCTGCGCAAGGGGACCACGCTGACCAAGGAGATGTTCCTGAACCATCTCTACGGCGGCATGGACGAGCCGGAGCTGAAGATCATCGACGTCTTCATCTGCAAGCTGCGCAAGAAGCTCGCCAACGCCACCGAGGGCAAGAACTACATCGAAACCGTCTGGGGCCGCGGCTACGTGCTGCGCGAGCCGGAAGAGGATACCCGCGCCGCCTGAGGGTCTGCGCCAGGTTCAACAGGCGATCCGCCGTGCCCGCCGGCACGCCGGGTCGCCTTTTCGCGTCGGGCCGTCGCCGGGCGCCGGTCGCGCGGTCAGGCCGCCTTGGAGGCGTAGGGCGCCAGCCAGCCGAGCAGCAGGCGGCGATCGAACGGCTTGTAGATGAAGCCCGTCGCGCCGGCCCGCTTCAGCCGCGTCATGACCCCGAGATTGGCCTCGACGATCGCACCGAGGATCGCCGGATACTGGCCGGACGGCATGGCGCGCACGGCCCGGATCAGATCCTCGCAAGGCCGTTCCTCGAGAATGGCCGATACGATCAGAATTCCCGGCATGCCCTGGGACTCGATGGCCGCGACCGCCTCCTTCGCCGAATGGGCGGTCGACACGCCGTAGCCGGATTCGAACAGGATGCGGCCGGCGACCTTGCAGATCACCTCGGACCCATCGACGATCAGGCAGCTCTGCATCCGCTTCTCCCAGCCCCTCGAGCCGCACGGAACCTGCCCGTGCAGCGTCGCAGACTAGCCGGTCGACTTTTCCGACCGGTTACGAAGCATCACCAACATCGAGTGAATTTTGGCGGACCGGCTCAGACCGGCTGGGCCGGCACCGATGCGACGGTGAACACCGCCTCCTCCTCGGCGACGGTGAGGCTGATCGAGAGCCCGGTCTCGCGCGCCAGGAGGAGCGTGTAGTAGGGCTGGATCGCGTGAGCGTCGATGCCCTCCTCCAGCGGCGCGCCCTCCAGCAGCGCCTTGAACTTGGCGGGCACGCGCAACGGCTTGCCCCGTGCGATGAGCCGCGCGGCGACGACGGGCTCGACGCTGTCGATCTCGAGCACCACCTCGCGGCCGCGCGGCACCGAAGCGTTGGCGACCACAAGCAGGTTGAGCAGCACCTTGGCGACGTTCTTGGCGACATAGGCGCGCGCGCCCGTCCAGGTGAGATTGGCCCGCTCGAAGCTCATGAAGCCCTCGGCCGCGCTCTGCGCGTCGCCAAGATCGATCTGCGCCGTGGTCGATCCGGACGCCCCGTAGGCAATCCGCGCGAATTGCAGCTTGGCGACCGCGCTCTTCGTCGAGTTGCGCACGAGCGCCATGGACTCCGGATCGTTCGGCATCTCGTCGAGCAGTTCGAGGCCGCTCTGCACCGCGCCCACCGGCGAGATGATGTCATGGCACAGACGGCTCGCGAGCAGCGCTGCGAGATCCGATGCCGAGACTTCGGGAAGGTTCATGACCGCAATTCCATGATTCGACGGGCTGGACTGCAGCGGCGAATCAATCGAGCCGCCGTCGAGGCGACAATGGGTTTGGCGGCGGGCCCCGTCAACACGGGCTCCATGGAGGTCGTGCGTTAGGCTTTTGACAACCACGATCTGCTCAAATGCGAGGGAAACAACGGTAAGGGTAAGATCCGGCTGCCCCGATCGCCGTCGCGTCATTCCGGATGGGAGCACCGCATGCTCGTCGACCTTTTCCCGATGCGCCGCGCGCTCGGTATCATCATCGCCGCGCTGAGCCTCGCCTATGCCGTGGCGACGCCGGCCCGCGCCGTCGAGAACGGCTACACGGTGAACGAGATCGTCGACGAGGGCCACCGCTTCTTCGGCGCCACGTCGGGCGGACTGGCGAGCGTCATCGAGAAGGCGTTCCAGCAGTATGGCCTGCCGAACGGCTACATCCTCGGCGAGGAAGCCTCCGGCGCCTTCATCGGCGGCCTGCGCTTCGGCGAGGGCACGCTGTTCACCAAGAACGCGGGCGAGCACCGGGTGTTCTGGCAGGGTCCCTCGCTCGGCCTCGACGTCGGCGGCGACGGCGCCCGCACCATGATGCTGGTCTACAACCTGCCGTCCGTCGAGGCCGTCTACGGCCGCTTCGGCGGCGTGACCGGCAGCGCCTATCTCGTCGGCGGCGTCGGCATGACCATGCTGAAGCTCAACGACATCACGATCGTCCCGGTGAAGACCGGTGTCGGCGCCCGGCTCGGCTTCAATCTCGGGTATCTGAAGATCACCCCGATGCCGACCTGGAACCCGTTCTGACGGTCAGGCGTCGCAGAAGGGCCGCTCCGGCAGCGGTTTGCGCCGTGCGGCGCCGAGGTCACGTGCCTTCGGCGCCCCGACGCGCTACATGAGGGTCGCCTGTTTCCCCGACCGCCCAGGATGCCATGATCGCGACCGCCCTCACCTTCTCCTTCGGCGTGCTGCTGGCGGTCTTCGCGGCACTGCTCCTCGCGCCCGTCCTGTGGCGCAAGGCCCAGCGGCTCGCCTGGCGCGAGTTCGAGGCGACCATTCCGACCACCGCGAACGAGCTGCGGGCGGAGGCCGATCAGGTGCGCGCGGAGGCCGCCCTGTGGATCCGGCGACAGGAGGTGCTGCTCGGGGAACGCGAGGCTCGGGCGGCGCGGGAGCGGGCCGAGGCCGGCCGGATCGCGATCGAGAACGCCGAGCTTCGAAGCCGCTCGCGCACGGCTGACGAGCGGGCGAGCGAGGCGGACCGGCAGGCGCGCGAGATCGAGACACGTCTGCGGCGCATCGAGGACGAGAACGACGGTCTGCGCGCCGCGCTGGAGAGCACCCGTCACGACCTGTCGCTGCGGGTCGAAGAGATGGACGCGCTCGCCGGGCGCTATCGCGAGCTCGGCGGCATCGCTGAAGAGCGCAAGGTTCAGCTCGCGGCGGCAGAGGCCAAGATCGAGCGCCTGTCGGACACGCTGCGCGCGACCGAGAAGCGCGGGCGGGACCTGCAGAACACGATCGAGCGGACACGCTCGGAAACGGCGACGATGGACGGCCAGCTGCAGCGGGAAAAGGACCAGACGACGGCGCTGAACGAGCGCCTGTCGCGGATCACCGCGCGGCTCGCCGACCGGGAGGACGAGATCGCCGCCTTCAAGCGGCGCCAGGCCGTGTCGCTGGCCGATGCGCCGATCGCCCCGCCCGCGGCGGCACCGACGGCCGCAGCCTTGGCGGCCAAGCCCGGCCGGCCTTCGACGCCCGGCGCCGTTCCGCACGAGGCTCCCGCCCGTGAAGCCAAGCCGAAGGCCGCGACGGCCGCGGCCCCGGCACAGACGAGACCCGACCTCGCGTTCGAGCCGATCCTGCCGGACATGAGCGAGGGCGAGATCCGCCAGCGGATCAGCGACATCGCCGCCCGCGTGATCCGCATCACCGCAGAGGCCGAGGGCCCGGATTCCGAGGCGCTCCGGCTGATCGAGGCGGCGCCGGTCTCGCCCAAGGGAGCGGACGAAGCCTCCGCGAGCCTCGCCGACCGGGTCCGCCAGTTGATGCGCGAGGACGGACGTGCCGGACCTGTCACCCGTCAGGCAGGCGGCGCCCGCGAATAGAGATGATGCAGCGCGACCGCTGCGGCCGTCGCCACGTTCAGGCTGTCGAGGCCGGGCGCCATCTCGATGCGCAGCGTCTCCATGCCGGACATCACCGGGCCGGGCAGTCCCGGTCCCTCGGCGCCCAGAAACAGCGCGACCGCTCCGTCGCCGCGCTCGAGCGAGCCGAGCGGCGTCGCACCGCGGGGCGTCAGGGCAAGACACCGGAATCCGAGACCCGCGAGCGTCGCCGCATGCGCTTCGGCCGTCCCGCCGCGCGACCAGGGCAGGCTGAGGACGGTGCCGACCGAGACGCGCAGAGCCTTGCGGTAGAGCGGGTCGCAGGCGGTCTCGTCGAGCAGCACGGCGCTGACGCCGAACGCGGCCGCGTTGCGGAAGATCGCGCCGACATTGTCGTGGTTGGCGATCCCGACCGCGAGGAGGACGAGGCCCCCGCTTGCCGCAAGACGTGGCAGGAGCGCCGCGTCCTCGACAGGGGCCCGACGCTCGCCATGCGCCAGCACGCCCCGGTGCATGGGAAAGCCGGCAATGGCGTCGATCACCGGACGCTCCGCGACGTAGACCGGCACGTCGCGGGGCACCTGGAGCAGCCTGTCACGCAGTCCGTCGAGCCGGTTGCGCAGGACGAGCAGCGCGGTCGGCCGGAAGCGCTCGGAGGCGAGAAAGTGGTCGAGCACCACGGTGCCTTCGGCGATGAAGCCTTCGCGCCCGACGATGTCGCGCTCCCGCACGTCGCGGAAGACGGCGATGCGCGGGTCGCCCGGATCCTCGATGGGGATGAGCCCGCTCATCTCGGGCCGGCCTCCCTCGGACATGCGGCAGCGACGATGCGGCCCGCGCCACGCAGGAGCAGGGCTCGCCGGGCAGCGGTGACGATGATCGAGAGAAGAGGATGACTGGTACGCCCAAGGGGAATCGAACCCCTGTTTGCGCCGTGAGAGGGCGCCGTCCTGACCGCTAGACGATGGGCGCTGACCAGTGGTGGCCGATATAATCGGGCCATCCGGCGAAGGCAAGGACTTTTCTGCCGCCGTCCGGGATCGCGCGAGGTCACGGGCGGCGGAGGGTGTAGCGGGCTGCGACCGCCCCCGTGGCAAGGTCGATCACCAGGAGCCGCTCGTCCGCTCCCTCCCCCACCAGTGCCAGAGCACGATCGCCATCGAGCGCGATCTGCCGGATCGCACCTGCGACCGGCAGATCGATCGCGGCTTCGGCCGGGAGCGCCTTCGTCTCAGCCTCGGTGCGATCGGCCGGCGCCGGCCGGTTGACCTTGTAGACAATCGCCCCGAGCACGGCCATAACGCCGAAGATCAGCGTCCCGACCGACACGGCCAGGAGCCGGAGCATCTTGCGCCGCAGGCGCTCGGCGGCGGGGTCGAGCGGCGCTTCCGGCTCGTCGTCGATCGTCATCATCCAGCCATTCAGGGGATTTCACATCGACACGGCTCCTACAAGCGAAGACGAGAGCGAGGCAAGCGCCTTCACCGTCGACGAGGCCGCCTCCGGTACGCGGCTCGACCAGTTCCTGACCGCGGCGCTCACCGGCGCACTGTCGCGCAGCCGCGTCCAGGCGCTGATCGAGGGCGGCTCGGTGACGATCGGCGGCACACCGGTCCTGTCGCCCAAGCGCAAGGTCGCCGTCGGCGAGACGATCGAGATCGCGCTGCCCGAGCCGGAGCTCGCCGAGCCCGAGCCGGAGGACATCCCGCTCGACGTCCTCTACGAAGACGGCGCGCTGGTCGTGCTCCACAAGCCGGCGGGTCTCGTGGTCCATCCCGGCGCCGGCAATCCGCGCGGCACGCTCGTCAACGCCCTCCTCTTCCACTGCGGCGCGACGCTGGCCGGAATCGGCGGCGTGCGGCGGCCGGGGCTGGTCCACCGCCTCGACAAGGACACCAGCGGCGTGATGGTCGTCGCCAAGACCGAGACCGCCCACCGGGCGCTGTCGCAGCAGTTCGCCGCGCACGGCCGCGACGGCCGGCTGGAGCGTGGCTATCTCGCGCTGGTTTGGGGCCAGCTCCCGCGCCGCAACGGCACCGTCGACGCGCCGCTCGGGCGCGCCGGGCAGGACCGGACGAAGCGCGCGGTGGTCTCGGCGGACCGGCCGGACGCGCGCGAGGCGATCACCCACTTCACCGTGCGTGAGGTGCTGGGAACCGCCGACGTGCCGGTCTCGCTCGTCGAATGCGAACTGGAAACCGGCCGCACGCATCAGATCCGGGTGCACATGGCCCATCTCGGCCATCCGCTGGTCGGGGACCCGCTTTACGGCGCGGGGTTCAGGACCAAGACCAGGCGGCTGCCCGAGCCGGCGGCGGCGGTGATCGACCGCTTCGAGCGGCAGGCCCTCCACGCCTTCAGGCTCGGCTTCCAGCACCCGGTGAGCGGTGAGGCTCTGCTGTTCGAGCGCGACCCGCCGGGCGACATGCTGGAACTTCTCGACGCACTGCGCGTTTGAAGACCTGATGGGCGATGATCGTCCGCGGCCGGCAGGATCTGTCCTGAGGCGGCTGCACACGTTTGCGTGTGCCCCGTTTTCCGTCGTGTAATCCCACGTTCTCATCCCCATATGAGGTGTAGCGCGCTGCGGCTTTTTGAGCGTTGCGCGTCTAGGCCGGCTTTCGAAGCGGTCGAAGATCGAGTGAATGGAGGGGCAAGTCATGGCCCAAGCCAACCTTCCGAGCATTGCCTCGGGTGAAGGCGGCCTCAGCCGCTATCTGGACGAAATCCGCCGGTTCCCGATGCTGGAGCCGCAAGAAGAGTACATGCTGGCCAAGCGCTATGCCGAGCACGAGGATCGTGCCGCGGCGCACCGGCTGGTGACCAGCCACCTGCGTCTCGTCGCGAAGATCGCGATGGGCTATCGCGGCTACGGCCTGCCGATCGGCGAGGTCATATCCGAGGGGAACGTCGGGCTGATGCAGGCCGTAAAGCGCTTCGATCCGGAGCGGGGCTTCCGCCTGGCGACCTACGCGATGTGGTGGATCAAGGCCGCGATCCAGGAATATATCCTGCGCTCGTGGAGCCTCGTGAAGATGGGCACCACGGCCAATCAGAAGCGCCTGTTCTTCAACCTGCGCAAGATGAAGAGCCGCATCCAGGCGCTCGACGAGGGCGATCTGCGGCCGGACCAGGTCGAGCAGATCGCGACGACGCTCGGTGTGTCCGAGGACGAAGTGGTCTCGATGAACCGCCGCCTGTCGGGCGATGCCTCTCTGAATGCGCCGATCCGCGCGACCGAGGGCGAGTCCGGCGAATGGCAGGACTGGCTCGTCGATCAATCGGAAAGCCAGGAAGAGACACTCGTCCAGCAGGACGAGCTGGAGCAGCGTCGCGGCATGCTGCAGCAGGCCATGGACGTGCTGAACGACCGCGAGCGGCGGATCTTCCAGGCCCGTCGCCTCGCCGAGGATCCGCTGACGCTCGAGGAGCTGTCCGGCGAGTTCGACATCAGCCGCGAGCGGGTGCGCCAGATCGAGGTGCGCGCGTTCGAGAAGGTTCAGAAGGCGGTGCGGGACAGCGCCGAGGCCGCGCGACGCGCGCTTCGGCCGGTGGCGCACGCCGAGGCCTGAGCGCTCGCGCGCCTCACGCAGAGCTTGAACGAGAAAGGCCCGGATCGGTGATCCGGGCCTTTCGTTTTGGACGGCCTTCTAGAATTTCCAGGCACTTGCGGTCACGTCTTCGCCTTCCAGGCGCTGATCGCCTGCTCGAACACCCGATCGCCGGGAAGGCCCTTCTCGATCGACAGCAGCGCCCGGCGTCCGTTCGAGTAGGCGACGGGGATGTCGATCCACTCCTGCTTCATCAAGAGGTCGAGGTTGGTGTCGGTCGCCTGCTGCAGGTTGTTGAGGGCGATGATGAAGAAGCCATCCGAAATCTTCCCCGCCACCCCGATCAGCGGCTCGCCCCGTGCCTGCTCGGTCGGCTTCAGCGCCAGGCGCTGGACGTTGGCGATCTCGCCACCCTGGAAGTTCGGCGGCACTTCGAAGCTGAGCTCGATGACGTGGCTCGCCGGCAGCGTGACATCCGAATTGCGCCGGATCGTCATCGTCATCTTCAGGTTTTCGTCCGGCACGTCGGCGACGGCATGGATCGCCGGCTCGGGCGGCTGCCCCTCGGCTGGCGCCTCGTTGACGAGGGTCCAGACGACGTTGCCGGTCTGCTGCGTCGCCGGCTCGCTGTTCGAGCGCTCCTCGTAGAATACCGCGCGCTGGCCGACGGCGATCGACGCCGGGCCCTGCTGCGGCTGCAGCGCGGCGGTCTGCTGCTGGGCATTGCCTGCCGCTGGTGCAGCGGGTGCCTCGGCCGGCGCGCCCGTCGCCGCGGTATCGGGCGTCACCGTGCCGGCGTCTGGGGCGGCAGCCGCGGCCGGCTGGTCCTCCGGCACCGGAGAGGCCTCGGCGACCTCCGTGCCTTCGTCGAAATCGTTGGTGACGGGCTTCGCCGGCCCTGCATCGACCTCCGAACCGTCCGCGAGCAAGCGCTGCGTGAAGCGGCGGCGTGGCTCGGGTGCGGCCGCAGCGCTTGCCGGCGCCGCGGTCCCGGTATGCGCGCCATCGGCTGGCGCGGACGGCTGTGCGGCAGGCGGTGCCGAAGCGACCTGCGTGTCGGTGGAGGTCGCGGGCGTCGTCGCTGCCGGCGTGGCCGGCGCAGTATCTGCCACCGGAGCCGGCGACGGCGACGCACTCCCCGTGCCGTTCAGCAGCGCCTGCAGGTCGTCGCGATAGATCCAGCCGACGGCGGCGCCGCCGCCCAGCAACAGCACGAGAGCGCTCGCCGCCAGGAGCGGCACGCGCGAGCGGCGGCCGACGCGGCGCGCTGGCGCATAGCGCGGCGCTTCGACATCGGCAGCGGGCAGACCCACCGCCTCGTAGGGATCGACATAGCCGGTCGCCTCGTCGTCTTCGCCGCCGTCCTCGGGCACGAAGCCGTGCTCCTGCGCCCCATAGGCTTCGGCCGGTCGCTCGTCGTCGAGCTCCACCGGCTCGAACACCGGCTCGCGGCGGACCGGCGGCGCAGGTCGCGCATCCGGCACGCTTGCCGGCGGGAGCTTGGAGACCGGGCCGACGGGCGGCGGCATCGCGGGCGCCGCAGCCGTGCCCGGCGCGAGCCGCGCCGCAGGCGCGCGGGGGGCTGCAGCCGGCGACACGGTCGGCGGCATGGGCGGCGTCGGGCCGGGACGCGGCGAAGCGGGCGGCGCGGCTGTGGAGGCGGAAGGAGCCTGTCCCGCGGGCTGCGGCGCTGCAACCGGCGCCGGTCGGGCATGGGTCTGGCTCGGTGCCGCGGCGGCAGGCGGCGGCGCCGGACGCAGGGGCGCGTCGGCCCGCGGCGGCAGCGGCGAGGAAGCCGGCTGCAGCGGCGCCCCTCCCGGCGGCAAGGTCGGCGTGGCGCGCGGCGGAGACGGGCGCGGCGGAGCCGGACGCGGGAGTTCAGCGGCAGGCTGCGCGCGTGGCGCGGCAGCAGGCGCGGCGGCGGCCGGAGGCGCGGCTGGCGCCGGACGATCGGCCGCGGGCGGCGGCGGCGCGGGACGCGTGGCCTGCGGTGG